>CAVWXS010000020.1:0-138396 GCA_963758885.1 uncultured Actinomycetota bacterium | reverse complement strand
GGCGGTCACGCCCGTCACGAGACCCCGCAACCGGACCGCTGACCTCTCGCCGGGTCTCGTGACGGCTCTCGGTGGTCGAGCCGCCGCGAGGGACGAGCGGCGTGTCGAGACCTCCTCGACCAGCGGTGGGGCTAGCCGAGGTTGCGCAGCAGCAGCGCCTCGGCGAGCAGCACCTTCTCGAACTCCGCGAGGTGCAGGCCCTCGTTGGCGCCGTGGGCGCGGGTGTCGGGGTCCTCGACCCCGGTGACCAGCACGGACGCCTCGGGGAAGGCCTCGAGGAACTCGGCGATGAACGGGATCGAGCCGCCGACGCCCATGTCGACCGGGGCGGTGCCGTCCCAGGCGTCGGCGAAGGCGGAGCGGGCGGCGTCGTACGCCGGCCCGGTCGCGTCGATCTGGGTCGCCTCGCCGGTGTCGACGACGGTCATGGTGAGCTCGGCGCCCCAGGCGATGTTCTTCTCGAGGTGCTCGGTCAGCCGCTCGACGGCGTTGGCGGTGGTGTCGCCGGGGGCGATGCGCATGGAGATCCGGCAGCGGGCTGCGGGCACGAGGGTGTTGCTGGCCCCGGCGACCTTGGGCGCGTCGAGGCCGGTGATCGAGAGTGCGGGCTTGGTCCACAGCCGCTCGACGGTCGATCCCTCGCCGATCCAGCCGATGCCGGCGACCGCACCGGACTCGGCACGCAGGCGCTCCTCGGGATAGTCGACGTCGGCGGCGGGCCCGGCGTGGAGGCCCTGCACCACGACATTGCCGCGGTCGTCGTGCAGGGAGGCGATCAGCCGGGCGAGCGTCATCAGTGAGTCGGGGACCAGCCCGCCCCACATGCCGGAGTGCACGGCGTGGGTCAGCGTGCGGACCTCGACATCCATCCGCACCAGCCCGCGCAGGCTGGTCGTCAGGGCCGGGACGCCGATGTCCCAGTTGCCGGAGTCGGCGATCACGATGACGTCGGCGCGCAGGTCGTCGAGGTTCTGCTCCAGGAGTGCGGGCAGCGTCTCGGAGCCGACCTCCTCCTCGCCCTCGAAGAAGAAGACGACGTTGACCGGCAGGTCGTCGCCGAAGATCCGCAGCGCGGCCAGATGGGTGACGATCCCGGCCTTGTCGTCGGCGGCGCCGCGGCCGTAGAGGCGGTCGCCGCGCTCGGTCGGCTCGAAGGGCGGAGAGTCCCAGTCGGCGTGGTCGTTCTCGGGCTGGACGTCGTGGTGGGCGTAGAGCAGCACCGTCGGCGCCCCGTCCGGCCCCCGCTTGTGGGCGATGACCGCAGGCGCGCCGCCATCGGTGCTGGTGATCCGCGCGGTGCACCCCTCGGCCTCCAGCAGCCGGGTGACGGCCTCGGCGCTGCGGCGTACCTCCGATGCCCGCTCGGGATCCGCACTCACCGACTCGATGCGCACGAGGTCCTCGAGGTCACGGCGTACGCCGGGCAGCACCTCGGCTACCCGCTTGCGGAGGTCGTCGGTCGTCGGAGTCGTGGCCATGGGCCGACCCTAGCGACACCAAATTTTGTCTGACAATGTTTTGGAATCCGACCCCTCCGTGGGTGAAGATGAGCCATGACCAGCACCGTCGTGAACGAGAGCGTCGAGCCCACGAGCTCCGCTGACAACTCCGCCGCCCACATCGCCCTCACCGAGGCGTACGCCGCGCACAACTACCACCCGCTGCCGGTGGTGCTCGCCTCTGGTGAGGGTGCCTGGGTGACCGACGTCGACGGCAAGCGCTACCTCGACTGCCTCGCCGGCTACTCCGCGCTCAACTTCGGGCACGGCCATCCCCGCCTGCTGGCCCGGGCTCACGAGCAGCTCGACAAGCTGACCCTGACCAGCCGCGCGTTCTTCAACGACCAGCTCGGCCCGTTCGCCCGCGACCTCGCGGCGCTGACCGGCAAGGACCTGATCCTGCCGATGAACTCCGGCGCCGAGGCCGTCGAGACCTCGATCAAGGTCAGCCGCCGCTGGGGCTACCAGGTCAAGGGCGTGGCCGAGGCGCAGGCCTCGATCGTCGTGATGGAGGGCAACTTCCACGGCCGCACCACCACGATCGTCAGCTTCAGCAACGACTCCGACGCGACCGCCGGCTACGCGCCGTACACGCCCGGCTTCCGGATGGTCCCCTACGGCGACATCGCCGCCGTGCGCGCCGCGATCGACGAGACGACGGTCGCGGTCCTGCTCGAGCCGATCCAGGGCGAGGGCGGCGTGATCATCCCGCCGGAGGGCTTCCTGCGCGAGGTGCGTGCGCTGTGCGACGAGACCAACGTGCTGATGGTCGCCGACGAGATCCAGTCGGGTCTCGGCCGCTCCGGCACCACGTTCGCGTGCGACCACGAGGGTGTCGTCCCCGACATCTACGTGCTGGGCAAGGCACTCGGCGGCGGGCTCTACCCCGTCTCCGCGATCGCCGCGGACCACGCGGTCCTCGACGTGATCACCCCCGGCAGCCACGGCTCGACCTTCGGCGGCAACCCGCTCGCCGCGGCCATCGGCCGGGAGGTCGTGGCGATGCTGCAGACCGGCGAGTTCCAGGAGGCCGCGGTTCGCCTCGGCGCCCGGCTCGACGCCGGCCTCGCCCCGCTGGTCGGCAACGGCTTCGACGCCGTCCGCATCCGCGGCCTGTGGTGCGGCATCGACGTCACCGACGGCGTGGCCACCGGCCGCGAGGTCACCGAGGCCCTCCTGGCCCACGGCGTCCTCGCCAAGGAGGCCCACGGCCAGACCGTCCGCCTCGCCCCGCCCCTCGTCGCCTCCGAGGACGACATCGACCTCCTCGTCGCGGCCTTCAAGGCCGTGATGGAGTCGTTCAGCAGCTGACGAGTGGTTTCGAGGCTCGTCGCTGGCGCTCCTCACACCTCAACCACCGAACTCTCTCGGTGGTTCGAGGCGAGGCCGGCCACGGCCGAGCCTCGAAACCACCGACCAGACTTCAGACCAGGTTGCGCAGGGGTTGGCCGGCGACGTAGCGGGTGAGCTGGTCGCGGAGCAGGGCGGCCATCCGGGGGAGCATGGCGGTGGTACCACCGGCGACGTGCGGGGTGATGAGTACGCCGGGCGCCGACCAGAGCGGGTGGCCGTCGGGCAACGGCTCGGGGTCGGTGACGTCGAGGGCGAACCGCAGCCGGCCGGCCTCGGCGATCACGGCCGAGGTGTCCAGCAAAGGACCGCGGCCGACGTTCACCACCAGCGCGCCGTCGGAGAGCCGAGCCAGGAACGCCGCGTCGACGACGTGGCGGGTCGCCTCGGTCAGCGGCAGGACGACGACCACGACGTGCTGGGCGGCCCAGTCGACGTCGACGGAGGTCACCACGCTTCCGACGAGGTCGTCGTCTCGCGGTGCGGATGCCACTGCGGTCACCACGGCTCGGCAGGCGAGCAGACGCGAGGCCAGGGCGCGGCCGATCGACCCGTACCCCAGCACGGCGACGTTGCTGTCCGCGAGGCTGCGGTACTGACGACCGCGGGCCCAGTGCCCGTGCGACCGGACCGCCTCGTCGATGCCGCGCAGCGACGCGAGGGTCAGGCCCAGCGCCAGCTCGGCGGTGGCGTCGTCGTGGACGCCACGGGCGTTGGCCAGCAGCACCCCGTCGGGCATCAGCTCGGCGACCCCGTCGACACCAGCGGTCTGGGTCTGAACCACGGCCAGGGCGGGCAGATCATCGAGCCGCTCGAGGGTCATCCGCGCGTTGCGGTAGTCGAGCACCACGAGCTCGATGTCGTCGCGCGGAGGCCGTTCGGCGCCGTCCCACACGACGTACTCGACACCCGCGACGGGTCCGGCCTCCTCGGCCAGGGCGGCGAACGGCACGCTGGCGATCACCGGGCGACTCCGACCAGCGGGAGGTACGGCGTCAGGTCGGCCCGCTCTCCGCTCGCGCGCAGCCGCCCCGCCTGCTCCGCCTCGGACCACGTGAGCGAACCGGTCGCCAGGGCCAGCCAGGTGTCGGCGTCGGTCTCGACGACGGCGGGCGGCGTACCCCGGGTGTGCCGGACCCCTTCGACGGCCTGCACCGCGGCGTACGGCGGCACCCGCACCTCGACCGACCGGCCCGGGGCCCGCGCGCTCAGCAACGCCATGAAGTGCTTGACCAGCAGCCGCGTCTGGTCGTCGCTGCGCGGGTCGGCGGCGAGCGCCTGCTCGACGGCCGCCGGGTCGGCGGGGCGAAGTCGGGCGGGCACCTGGTCAGCCTATGACTCTCCTACTGCGACACCTCGGGCGCGGGCTGGAGCACCCAGAGCACCTCGTACGTCCGCCCCGACTTGGACTTCTGGCCCTTCTCCCGCCACCCGTCGACGAGGTCGTTGATCTCGGCAGCGAGCGTCTTGGCTTCGTCCTTGGTGAGCCGGAGTGCGTGGGTGCTGACGGCCACCATGGCGTCCTTCTGCCGCTCGGGGCGGTCGGCGCGGTCGATGGCCGCGTGGGCGTCGGCCGTCCACTGCCTGCGGAACACGGTGATGGCCGCCTTGCCCCCCGCCTCCTTCGCGAGCTCCTCGAGGTTGACGCTCAGCCCGCTCTCGTGCGCCGCCCGCCAGACGCGGTCGCGGCCGTCGCGGGCCAGCTCGGGAGCTGGCTCGACCAGCCCGTACTTCGCCAGCTGGCGCAGGTGGAAGCTCGCCTGGTTGGCCGGGATGCCCAGCCGCTCAGCCACGTCGGCCGCGCGCATCGGGCCGCCCGCGCTCATCTCCTCGAGGATGCGGTTACGCATCGGGTGGGCGATCCCGCGCAGCATCCGCGGGTCGGAGAGGCTCGGCAGCTCGCGGGACGATGGAGGCACGGACCGAGCGTACCGGAATTCCGCACGCACTATTGCGCACGTGTAGTTGCGCAATATATGGTGCGGATATGACCGGCTACCGCGAGCTCGCCCGCAACCGTGACTTCACCGTCTTGTGGGCAGGCCAGACCATCAGTGACCTGGGCAGCAACGTGAGCATGTTCGTCTTCCCGCTCGTCGCCTATGCCCTCAGCGGCTCGGCGCTGTGGGCGGCCGTCGTCGAGGCGGCGTTCCTGCTCGGGATGTGCGGCGCGTTGCTCCCGGCCGGCGTGCTGGCCGACCGCATCGATCGGCGGCTGCTGATGCGGACGGCGAGCGGCGCGGGCGTCGTCCTGTACACCTCGCTTGCCGTCGCCGGCGCGCTCGGCGTACTGACGGTCCCCCACCTCGCGGTGGTGGCACTGCTGACCGGCGTCGCCGGCGGCATCGCCGCACCGGCCGAGATCTCTGCGATCCGCTCGGTGGTGCGGCCGGACGAGCTGTCGACGGCGCTCAGCCAGAGCCAGGCCCGACAGCACATCGCGACGCTGGTCGGCGGCCCCCTCGGCGGCGTCCTGTACGCCGTCACGCGCTGGCTGCCCTTCGCCTTCGACGCCGTCTCCTTCGCCGTCTACTGGCTGGTGCTCGGCCGGCTGCGCACCGACCTGTCAGCGCCCACGCGCTCGGGTCCGCCTCGCAAGCCTCATCACGATGTGGCCGAGGGCATCCGGTTCATCCTGCGCTGGCCCTACTTCCGCGCGACCGCGGCGTACGGAGCGCTGGCGAACCTGCTGGTGAACGCGATGTTCTTCGTGGCGATCCTGCGGATGGTGCAAGACGGAGTCTCCCCGGCGGTCATCGGCCTGGTGTCGACGGCCGCGGGCGTCGGCGGCATCCTCGGCGCGATGGCCGCGCCCTGGATCATCGAGCGGATGCCGACCGGGATGCTCGTGGTCACTGCCGCGTGGATCTTCGTCCCTCTGGCCGTGCCGATGATGCTGTGGAACCAGCCGGCCGTGGTCGGCGCGGCGCTCTTCACCGGGCTCCTCCTCAACCCCGCCGGCAACGCGGCCAGCGGCACCTACCGGATCGCGCACACGCCCGCTCACCTGCAGGGCCGGGCACAGTCCGCCCAGCAGTTCCTGTCGATGTCGGTGATCTGGGTGGCCCCGCTGCTCGGCGGCGCCCTGCTCGCCTCGCTCGGAGGCTCGGCCGCCATCGCCATCATCGGCGGCCTGGTCGCACTCAGCGCGCTGATCCCGACGCTGACCCGCAGCGTCCGGTCGGTGCCCCGCCCGGCCGTGTGGCAGGCCGAGCTCGCCGCAGCCGAGGCCGACAAGTCACTCGTCGGTGTGTGAGGCCAGCACGCTGGTACGGATGTCGGTCTTGAGCACCTTGCCGACCTTCGACCGGGGCAGGTCGCCCCAGACCAGCACCTCCTTGGGGGCCTTCACCCCGCCGATCCGCTCCCGCACGAAAGCCCGTACGTCGTCCGGCTCGGCCGACCGGCCGGCGTACGGCTGCACGACGGCGACCACCCGCTCGCCCCACTTCTCGTCGGGGACGCCGATGACGGCGCAGTCCTGGACGTCGGGGTGGGCGAGCAGGGCCTGCTCGACCTCGGTCGAGTACACGTTGAAGCCGCCGCTGATGATCATGTCCTTGGCGCGGTCGACGATGTGCAGGAAGCCTTCGGCGTCGAGGAAGCCGATGTCGCCGGTGTGGTGCCAGCCGTGACGCCCGGCCTCCGCCGTGGCCTCGGGGTTCTTGTAGTAGCCCGCCATGACCAGCGACCCGCGCACGCAGATCTCGCCGCGCTCGCCGCCGGGGACCTCGCGACCGTCCTCGTCGAGGACGGCCACCTGCACCAGCGGGGCCGGCCGGCCGGCCGAGGACAGCCGTTCGCGGATCGGTGAGCCGTCGGCGTCGACGTGGTCGGCCGGCGGCATCATCGAGATCATCATCGGCGCCTCGGTCTGCCCGAACAGCTGCGCCATCACCGGCCCGATCCGGGTGATCGCCTCCTCGAGCCGGGCCGCCGACATCGGGGCGGCGCCGTACCAGAAGCACTGCAGCGAGCTCAGGTCCGTGGTCGCCAGGGCTTCGTGCCCGAGCACCATGTAGATCAGCGTCGGCGGCAGGAACGTGTGGGTCACCCCGTGCCGCTCGACGAGGCCCGAGGAAGCCGCCGACGTCGGGCGCTGCGCATGATCACGATCTCCCCGCCCAGCGCCAGGACGGGGAAGCACAGCACGCCGGCGGCGTGGGTGAGGGGCGCGAGGGCGAGGTACGTCGGCCGGCCGCGGAACGGGTACCCCATCAGCGTCAGCGCCGTCATCGTCTCGAGGTTGGCGTTGGTGAGCATCACGCCCTTGGGGCGACCGGTGGTGCCGCCGGTGCCGACGATCATCGCGAGGTCGGCGACCCCGCTCTCGGCCACCGGGTTGGGCGCGTCCGGCGGCGACCCGGTCGACCGTGGCGTGCTCGTCGAGGAACTGCTCCCACGTGAGCGCGCCCTCGACCTCGCCGTCGAGGCAGACCAGGATCGCGACCTTGGGCAGGTCCGGCGCGATCGCCGCGACGAGCGGCGCGAACGACTCCTGGAACAGCAGGGCGGTGCAGTCGAAGAGGTCGAGCAGCTCGCGGTTCTCGGCGGCCTCGTTGCGCGGGTTGATCGGACACCAGACCGCGCCGGCTCGCGAGATCCCGAACACGCATGTGAACGAGGTCGGGTCGTTCGCCGACAGGATCGCCACCGACTGCCCTGGGGCGACTCCGCATCGCGCCAGGGCGTCGGCGACCCTCCGCGAGGTGTCCCGCACCTGCGCGTAGGTCAGGGTGTGCCCGTCCGTGGTCAGGCACGGGGCCTCGGGCCCGAGCGAGGCCCCCTTGTCGAGGTAGTCGACCAACCGCATCGATCAGCGCTCGACCGTGAGCACCGGCTCCATGACCAACCCGAAGCTGCGCAGCGCCCCGAGCAGCTCGCGGTGCCCGAACGCCTGGCACCCGCTGGCGAAGCCAGCCCGCCGCGGCTTCTGCTGGAGCAGCGAGTACGCGGCGTACGCCTGGAGCAGCCCGGTCTGCTTGTAGTTGCTGTTGCCGTGGATGACGCAGTGCGCGCGGCCGAGCGGGCCCGGAGGCGTGCACGGAGTCGAGCGACTTGTTGATGCGCGGGTTCTCGCGCGGCGGCATCTGGTTCATCACCTGCGCCGCGGTCGCGGTCAGAGCGGCGTAGCGGTCGTCGGGATCCATGTCCTTGGTCGCCTCGATGGCGGCGGCCACGATCTGCGGGACGCCCAGCATCAGCGGCTTGTTGAAGACACCGCCTAGCACCTTGCAGGTGGCCACGCGCGGGTCGCGTTTGAACCACACCGGGTGCGAGGTACCGCCCCACGGCAGGGCCAGCGCGAGCTCGTGCTGGCCGGGGATCGCGAGCTGGTAGAGCCCAGCCTCGGGGTCCCACTCCTGGTACGCGTTCTGCTCGAGGTAGTAGGCCTTCGACAGCGCCGCGTTGACCAGGATCGTCAGCGTCGAGGCGATAGTCGGGCTGCCGCCCCAGAACACTGCGATGTCGAGGGTGTCGAGGCCGGGCTTCTCCAGGCAGAGCTGCGCGGCGATCTCACCGGTCGTGTACATCTGGGCGACTCCGGGGGCCAGCAACAGGCCCGCGGACTCGAAGTCGGCGCCGTACTTCTCGTCGCACGTGATCAGCCAGTCCTGCTCGCCGGTCGTGTCGAGGTAGTGCGCGCCGGCCGCCAGGCAGGCCTCGACGACCTCGGGACCGTGGGTCGCGAACGGGCCGACGGTGTTGAGGACCACCGACGCACCCTTGAAGAGGTCGGTGAGCGTGGCGACGTCGTGCTCGACGGCGACGACCTCGTAGTCGGCGGTCTCGATGCCGGCGACGTTGGTGGTCATCGAGGCGGTGAGCTTCTCCTCGCTGCGGCCAGCGGCCACGAACGGCAGGTTGTACTCGCGGAGGTACTCGCAGATGAGCCGGCCGGTGTAGCCGGAGGCGCCGTAGACGACGACGGGCTTCTCGGTCATGGTCACATCCCCATTCCGCCGTCGACCGGCAGACCCGGCGCCGGTGATGAAGCGCGAGGCGTCGGACGCCAGGAAGACCACGGCGTCGGCCATGTCGTCGACGGCGCCGAGCCGGCCTGCGGGGGTCAGCTCCACGACGGCGCCGACAGCGGCCTCCGCCGAGGGGAACAGGCCGAGCTCGGCGACGTCGTTGGCGAGGCCCGCGCCCATCGCCGTGGGCACCAGCCCGGGGAAGATGCAGTTGACGCGTACGCCGTAGCCGAGCTTGCCGGCTTCCATCGCTGCAACCTTGGTCATCCGGTGGACCGCCGACTTGGTGCCGGAGTAGATCCCGATGCCCGGGAACGCGATGGTGGCCGCAACAGAGGCGACGTTGATGATGCTGCCGCCGTTGCCGGCCGAACCGCCAGGCCGCATCGCGCGCAGGCCGTGCTTGATGCCGAGCGCAGTGCCGAGGAAGTTGACGTCGAGCATCTTGCGGACCTGCTCGGCCTGGATCTCGGTGAACAGGCTGGTGATCTCGATGCCGGCGTTGTTGACCAGGATGTCGAGGCCGCCGAGGTGCTCGACCGCCTCGGCGACCGCGGTCTCCCAGTTGTCGTCGCTCGTCACGTCGAGGGCGACGAAGCCGTGCTCCTCGCCGAGCCCCTTCGCCACCGCCTTGCCCGCCTCCTCCTGGAGGTCGGCGATGACGACCGTCGCCCCTGCCTCGGCAAGTGCCTTGGCCATTCCCTCCCCGAGCCCCTGGGCTCCTCCGGTGACCAGTGCCTTGCGGCCGGACAGCTCGAACACGCTCATCTGCGACTCCTCGGGGTGGGGCCTGTGACGGCGGTCTCACCTTCGTCCTGCTGCTTGACGGTTGTCAAGAAAAATCTTGACATTCGTCAAGCAACGCTCGATTCGCCGCTACCATGTGCCGCGTGACCAGCGCTCCCTGCCGTCGAGTCCACGGCCGGGGCCCCCGCGCGTACTCCCGCGGACAAGTACGACGAGCGCCGCACCCAGCTGGCGATGTCCGCCCTCGCCACCCTCGGCGAGCTCGGCTACGCCCGCACCTCGCTGCGCGAGATCGCCCAGAACTCCGAGTTCAGCCACGGGGTCGTGCACTACTACTTCGCCGACAAGTTCGAGCTGATCACCCACTGCGTGCGCTACTACAAGGCGCAGTGCGTGACGCGCTACGACGGGCTGGTCGCCGAGTCGACGACCGACGCCGAGCTGCTCACCCGCTTCGCCGACAAGCTGGTCGAGACGCATGACGACGGAGGCGCCCATGCACCGCCTCTGGTACGACCTGCGCACCCAGGCGATGTTCGAGGAACAGTTCCGCCCCGACGTGCTGATGATCGACGCGACCCTGCAGGAGATGATCGGCCGGGTCGTGGCCAAGTACGCCGAGCTGGCCGGCCGGCCTCTCGCCGTCGACGTCGCCACGACGTACGCCCTGCTCGACGGCGTCTTCGAGAAGGCACTGCTGGCCCACCTCACTGGCGACGAGTCCGCGTCCGCCGAACTCCGCGCCCGCGTCACCCAGGTTCTCCCCCGCCTGCTCGGCGGTGAGGTGCGAGGCCGGCCACGCCGAGCTCGCGACACCACCGCCGAAGGTCGGCTCGTCGAGACTCTCGCTCAGCGCATCCTCGCACCTCGACCAGCCGATTGCGTCCCTCAGTCCCAGCGGCCCTGACGCCCCTGCTTCGTCGCGCCGCGCCGCTTCTTCTCAGCCAGCCGGCGCTCCTTGCTGCCCCTGGTCGGCTTGGTGGGCCGGCGCTTCCGCGGCGGCGGCGCGGCCGCCTCGTCGCAGCACCTCGACCAGCCGCTCCCGCGCGGCGCTTGCGGTTGGCGAGCTGGGTGCGGTGCTCGGACGCCGCGATCGTGAGCACGCCGTCGACCAGCCTCGTCGCCAGCCGGTCGAGGAGCCGGGCGCGGATCGTCGGGCCGAGCCCGGCGGCGTTCGCCACGTCGTACGACAGCTCCACCCGGCTGTCCGCGGTGTTCACGCCCTGCCCACCCGGCCCGCTCGACCGCGAGAACCGTTCCCTCAGCTCGCTGTCCTTGACGGTCAGCGAGCGGGAGATGACCAGGTCGTCCACGCTCATTGTGGACGGCGCCGGGGTAGTCCGTGCGTTCGCGTGCTCGCAGCCCTCAACCACCGAAACCGGACTATCCCACGCGGAGGGAGCGTCGCTGGTCCAGGCGTGGCGGAGCTCGTCGAGGGGTATGGAGAACGCGCCCTCGACGGTGAGGGTGTCGCCGCCGGTGGTGCCGACGCGCTGGATGGGTACGCCGAGGGCGCCGGCCATCGCCTCGAGGGCGCCGGTGTCGTCGGGGCGGACCGTCACCAGGCAGCGCGCCGCGGACTCGGAGAACAGCTGGACGAAGGAGTCCTCGGAAGGACCGACCGTCACACCTATGCCGTTGCGCAGCGCGGCCTCGGCCAACGCCTGCGCCAGCCCGCCCTCCGAGAGGTCGTGAGCAGAGGTCAGCAGGCCGACCCCGTCGTGCAGCAGCGACGCGAGTGCGCGCTCGGCCTGGAGGTCGACGGCGGGCGGGAGGCCACCGAGGTGACCGTGCACGACGTGGGCCCACTCCGAGCCCGACAGCTCGGCCCGGGTCTCGCCAAGCAGGTAGACGGCCTCGCCCTCGGCGCCGAACGCTGACGGAGTACGGCGCCGCACGTCTTCCATCACCCCGAGCACGGCGACCACGGGCGTCGGCAGGATCGCGGTCTCGCCGGTCTGGTTGTACAGCGACACGTTGCCGCCGGTGACCGGGATGCCGAGCTCGATGCAGCCGTCCTTGAGCCCGCGGCAGGCCTCGGCGAACTGCCACATCACGTCCGGGTCCTCGGGCGAGCCGAAGTTCAGGCAGTCGGAGACCGCGAGCGGCGAGGCGCCGCCGGTCGCCACGTTGCGGTAGGCCTCGGCGAGCGCCAGCTGCGCACCGGCGTACGGGTCGAGCTTGGCGAACCGGCCGTTGCAGTCGGTCGCGACGGAGACCCCGAGCCCGGTCTCCTCGTCGACGCGGATCATCCCGCTGTCGCTGGGCTGGGCGAGCACGGTGTCGCCGCGGACGTAGCGGTCGTACTGGTCGGTGATCCACGACTTGTCGCAGAGGTTCTCGCTGGCGACGAGTCGGAGCAGGGTCTCGCGCAGCTCGTCGCCGTTCGTGGGGCGCTGCAGCGACTCGGCGCCGTCGGCCTGGAGGGCGTCCTGCCAGTCCGGGCGCTCGAACGGCCGGTGGTACGTCGGGCCGTCGTGCGCGACGGAGCGGGGAGGTACGTCGACGACCTGCTCCCCGTGCCAGTCGATGCGAAGCCGGCCGGTGTCGGTGACCTCACCGATCACCACCGCCTCGACGTCCCACTTCGCGCAGATCGCCAACAGCCGCTCGACGTCCTCGGGCTCGACGACGGCCATCATGCGTTCCTGCGACTCGCTCATCAAGATCTCCTCGGGCGCCAGCGAGGAGTCGCGCAGCGGCACGCGGTCGAGGTCGACGTGCATGCCGCCGTCGCCCGCGCTGGCCAGCTCGGACGTCGCGCACGACAGCCCGGCGCCGCCGAGGTCCTGGATGCCGGTCACGACACCCGCGGCGAACAGCTCGAGCGTGCACTCGATGAGGAGCTTCTCCATGAACGGGTCGCCGACCTGGACGCTGGGCCGCTTGGCCGGGCCGTCGGCCGCGAAGGTCTCCGACGCCAGCACGCTGACGCCGCCGATGCCGTCGCCGCCGGTGCGGGCGCCGTACAGGACGACCTGGTTGCCGACGCCGGTCGCCTTGGCGAGATGGAGGTCCTCGTGGCGGAGCACGCCGACGCAGAGCGCGTTGACCAGCGGGTTGCCGAGGTAGGAAGCGTCGAAGACCGCCTCGCCGCCGATGTTGGGGAGGCCGAGGCAGTTGCCGTAGCCGCCCACGCCGGCCACGATCCCCGGCAGCACGCGGTGGGTGTCCGGCTCTGACAGCGGGCCGAAGCGGAGCGGGTCCATCACCGCGACGGGTCGCGCGCCCATGGCCAGGATGTCGCGGACGATGCCGCCCACGCCGGTCGCGGCGCCCTGGTAGGGCTCGACGTACGACGGGTGGTTGTGCGACTCGATCTTGAACGTGACGGCGTACCCCTGGCCGATGTCGACCACGCCGGCGTTCTCGCCGATGCCGGCCAGCATCTTGCCGACACCGTCCCCGAGCGGGGTCTCCTGCGGGATCTCCGAGAACTGCCTGAGGTGCACCTTCGACGACTTGTAGGAGCAGTGCTCGCTCCACATCACCGAGTACATCGCCAGCTCGCTGCTGGTCGGCCGGCGGCCGAGGATCTCCTTGATCCGCGCGTACTCGTCGGCCTCGAGACCGAGGTCGGACCACGGCTGCTCGCGATCGGGGTCCTTCTCGGCGAGGCCGACGGTGTCCAGCACGGGGTTCAGGCTATCGGCCTGGCATCGGTGGTTGAGGTGTGAGGCCGTCCACGGCCGAGCCTCGAACAGTCGCACCTCGAACCGTCTGCGACCTGTGGTGGTTTCGAGGCTCGTCGCTGGCGCTCCTCACACCTCAACCACCGATGGCTCGGCGAATTACAGAGTTGTACTTATACAGAACTGCTGGGACTGGTGTGACTTGTGAGGTTATGGTGACTCGGCCCGCCCGCCTTCCCCCGGGAGTTCAGCAATGCTCAGCGCACCCAAAGGCTCGTTCCGCGAACGCCGTCGCCGCCCCCCGGCCGCGGCCCTCGCGACGGTCCTGCTGATGCTGCTCCCCGGACTGGCGGCCGGGATGTCGCTGGGCGCCGCGTCGGCCTCTGCAGCCGACGCGGCGCCGGCAGCGCGGCTTGCCGCAGGGAATGTGGTCACCCCGGGCAACTTCACCGGCTACGGCTTCGACCAGTGCCACGCCCCCGACCAGCGCTCGATGAACCGCTGGCTCACCCACTCGCCGTTCCTGGCGGTCGGCATCTACATCTCCGGCAACTCCCGCGCCTGCCGCGACCAGCCGAACCTGACCCCGCAGTGGATCAGCACCCAGCTGGCCAAGGGCTGGCGGCTGCTGCCGATCACACTGGGCCCGCAGGCGAGCTGCCAGCCGCGCTTCCCGCGCTACGACGACGACCCCAAGATCAACCCCAAGCGCGGCAACGACGGCCTGTACCGATGGGCGCGCGAGCAGGGCACGGCCGAGGCGACCAAGTCGGTCGCCGATGCGCAGGCGCTGGGCATCGTGGCCGGCAGCACGCTCTGGTACGACCTCGAGGGCTTCAACGACAACCTCGGCGACTGCCGCGAGTCCGCGCTCGCCTTCCTGTCGACCTGGACCGACCAGCTGCACGCGCTGGGCTACAAGTCCGGCGTCTACTCCAGCGCCGGCTCCGGCATCGAGATGCTCGACGACGCCCGGGTCGAGCGGCCCGGCCAGTTCTCCCTACCTGACGCGATCTGGATCGCCCGCTGGGACCTCCAGGCCAACACCTCGACCTCCTACATCCGCGAGGACGGCTGGCTGCCCGGCGGTCGGATGAAGCAGTACCAGGGCGGGCACGACGAGACGTGGGGCGGCGTCCGGATCAACATCGACCGCAACTACCTCGACCTCGGTCTGGGCTCGGTCGCCGCGCGGGAGACCCACTGCGGCGGGACCCGCATCAGCTACTGGCGCTACCGCGCCCTCGACCCCGGCTCGACGGCCAAGCCCGTCAGCGCCCTGCAGTGCCTGCTCAAGGAGAAGAACCTCTACGCCGGCCAGGTCACCGGCGTGTACGACGAGCCGACCGCGGCCGCGGCCACCGCCTGGATGACGGCACACGGCTTCGCCGCCCAGCAACGGTTCGCGCCACGCCACTGGGTGGCGCTGCTGAGCGAGGGCGGCAAGCCGGTGCTCAAGATCGGCTCGGCCGGACCCGACGTACGCCGCCTCCAGCGCGCCCTCTCCGCCGCCGACCCGACCGCGCGCGTCACCGCCACGGGCGTCTTCGACGTGAAGACCGACGACGCCCTGCGGGACTGGCAGGAGAGGAACGACCTGGAGGCCACCGGCGTCGCCGCACCGAGCACCTGGAAGAAGCTCTGGCAGGGCACCCGCTGACCTTCAGCCGCTGAGAACCTCGCGCAACCGGTCGGCGGTCGTCTTCGCCTCGGCCACGTCCGGCTCACCCCCATCGAAGGTCAGCACGTCGGCGAGGAAGCGCGGCCCGCGCAGGTCTGCGTCGGCCGGCCACGGCACCACCCAGAAGTGCAGGTGGGGGTGACGGTCCATGGTCGCCCACACGTAGGCACGCGCAGCGCCGGTCACCTCACAAACCGCCCTCTGGGTTCGCCCGAGCAGCCTGCTGAACGCCAGCGCCGTTTCGTCGTCGAGGTTCTCCAGCGACTCGTGGTGGTCGACGGTCTCGATCACCACGGTGCCGGCCGGGCCCCATCCGGACGGCACGTGTCCGGCCCGCCACCCGCCGTACGTCGTCAGCCAGCCACCCGGGGGCGTGTCGCCACCGCGGTTGTCGTCGCAGAACCAGCAGTCGTCCATGATGGCCATCCTCTCGAACGCCACCGGGTGCAGGTTGATCGACCTTGCGGATCCTGTCTCGACAGCCGTCCGGCGTCTGGCTCAGACCGCAGCAGCGACCAGGCCCGTGAAGAAGCCCAGCCCGTCGGTACCGGCCCCGGTCAGCGCCTCGACGGCGTGCTCGGGGTGGGGCATCAGGCCGACCACGTTGCCGCGCTCGTTGGTGATGCCGGCGATGTCGTGCAGTGAGCCGTTGGGGTTGTCGTCGAGGTAGCGGGCGACGACCCGGCCCTCACCTTCCAGCCGTTGGAGGGTGTCGGCGTCGGCGACGAAGCCGCCCTCGCCGTTCTTGAGCACGATGGTCACCTCGGCACCTTCGTCGTACGACGACGTCCACGGCGTGCGGTTGTTCTCGATGCGCAGCCGCTGGTCACGGCAGACGAACTTGCGGTGGTCGTTGCGGATCAGCGCACCCGGCAACAGATGGGACTCGCACAGGATCTGGAAGCCGTTGCAGATGCCGAGCACGGGCAAGCCGTTCCCGGCCGCCGCGACCACCTCGGTCATCACCGGCGCGAAGCGGGAGATGGCCCCGCAGCGCAGGTAGTCGCCGTAGGAGAAGCCGCCCGGCAGGATCACCGCGTCGACGCCCTGGAGGTCGTGGTCGCCGTGCCACAGCGCGACAGCCTCGTGGCCACCGATGCGGACAGCGCGGCGCGCGTCCTCGTCGTCGAGGGAGCCCGGGAAGGTGACGACCCCGATCCTCACTGGTCACTCGCTTGGCTGTGCACCTCGTAGTCCTCGATCACCGGGTTGGACAGCAGCGTCTCGGCCATCTTGCGGACCTCGGCGAGCGTCTCGTCGTTGGGTTCGCCGGACACCTCGAGCTCGAAGCGCTTGCCCTGGCGGACGTCGACGACGCCGTCGAAGCCGAGGCGGGGCAGTGCCCCGAGGACCGCCTTGCCCTGCGGGTCGAGGATCTCGCGCTTGGGCATCACGTCGACGACATACCGGGCCACGGGCAGGAGTCTAGGGGGCGCACATGGATGGTGGTTTCGAGGCTCGTCGCTGGCGCTCCTCGCACCTCAACCACCGAGCGGAGTTCGGTGGTTGAGGTGTGAGGGCCGCCAGGCCCGAGCCTCGAAACCACCCAGAGGGACTCACTTCCGCGGGCGCATCACCACGATCAGCAGGGCGATGCCGAGCCCGGCGACCGCCGGGCCGATGACCGCCCAGACGTCCTGGCCGCTCATGGCGCTGCCCTCCAGGTAGCCGAGGCCCTGGAAGGTCCAGACGAGGCCGACGACCACCATGCCCAGGGCCAGCAGGACCAGGGACCACCGTTTCATCGCGACTCCTCAGCCAGCCGCGCGCCGGCTCGTTCGAGGTCGGCCTTGATCGTCGCCGGCGCCCACCTGCCGGCCACGGCGGCGGCGACCGCGAAGGGGCCGCGGCCGATCACCCGCCCCTCGGCGGTGAGCCGGGTGCCGTCGCCGACCTTGACGAACCTCAAGGTCAGCAGCCCGTCGACGCCGTGCCAGGTGCCGATCTCGGACAGGGTGCGGAAGGGGATCACCTCGGTCAGCTGCAGGTGCGGCTTGATGCCGACCTTGGTGATGTCGCGCCAGTGCATGCCCTCGTGCGGCTCGCCGGGGTCGATGTCGTCCACGGCTCTGAGGCTGGACTGCCACTCGGGCCGGTTGCGCGGTTCGGCGAGGTAGCGGAAGAGCGCCGAAGGCGGATGCGGCAGGTCGAGGGTGAGGGTGAAGCTGCTCACGTCGTAGCCACCCCCTCCCGATGTCTTGCGCACGGTGATCCGGTCACCACTGCTCGCCGGTGAGCAGCTCGTAGGCCTCCAGGTAGCGGGTGCGCGTGTGGTCCACGACCTCCGGAGGCAGCGGCGGCGGCGGCTCGCCGGACGCCCGGTCCCAGCCCGACTCGGGCGAGAGCAACCAGTTGCGCACGACCTGCTTGTCGTACGACGGTTGCGCGCGGCCCGGCTGCCACTCACGAGCGGGCCAGAAGCGCGAGGAGTCGGGCGTCAGCACCTCGTCGGCGAGCACCGTCGTCCAGTCGGAGCGGCGACCGAACTCGAACTTGGTGTCCGCCAGGATGATCCCGCGCTCGCGGGCGATCGTCTCGGCCTTCTGGTAGACGGCGAGGGTGAGCATCCGCAGCTCGGCCGCGGCGTCGTCGCCGACCTGCTCGGCGACCGCCTCGTAGTCGACGTTCTCGTCGTGCTCGCCGACCGCGGCCTTGGTCGCGGGCGTGAAGATCGGCTCGGGCAGGCGGCTGCCGTCCTGCAGCCCGGCGGGGAGCGCGATGCCGCACACCTCGCCGTACGTGCGGTAGTCGACCAGCGCCGAGCCTGTGATGTAGCCGCGCGCCACGCACTCGACGGGATACATCTCGAGCGGCTCGCAGACCACGGCGCGGCCGCGGACCGGCGCGGGCACGTCCGCGGAGACGAGATGGTTGTGGACCAGCCCCTCGAGCTGGGCGAACCACCACAGCGACATCCGGGTCAGGATCTCGCCCTTGTCGGGGATGGGTGTGTCGAGCACGAAGTCGAACGCCGAGATGCGATCGCTGGCGACCATGAGCAGGTTGCCGTCGGGCAGCTCGTAGAGGTCGCGGACCTTGCCGCTGTGGAGGTGGCGGGCGCCGTCGATCTCCGGCGCGTCCGGGATGTTCAGGCCACTCGTCTCTCCCACGGCCCGAGCCTAGCCAGGGTTCCGCGGGTCATGCGGTGATCTCGAAGGAGCGCGCGCCGGTGGCCGTCACGGGCATCACCGCGACGTCGCGCACGCGTGCCGCCGGAGGCCCCTGGCGCAGCCACACGACCATGTCGTTGACCGCGTCGGGCTCGCCCTCGATGTGCGCGGCGACACTCCCGTCGGGCTCGTTGCGCACCCAGCCGGTGACGCCGAGCTTCTCGGCCTGGTGCTGTGCCTCCCACCGGAACGCCACACCCTGCACGCGACCGGTGACCTTGACCTGGACGGCAGTGCTCGCCACCGGTCCATGATGGCCCATGGCCCACGCCACGCGTCCCGAGGAGCACGCCGTACGCCGTCTGGTCGACCGGGTCTGGAACGACCTCGACGCCGCCGCGGCCCACGAGCTGATCGCGCCGGAGTGTCCCGGACTCGACGGCACCGGCCCCGAAGCCGTGCTCGACTGGCACGACGACCGGCGCACGGCCTTCCCCGACCTGCGCTACGAGGTCGACGACGTCGTGGCGGGGTCGGGTCACGCCGCCTTCCGGTGGACGGCGTCCGGATCGCAGGAAGGTACCTACGGTCCGGTGCCGCCGACCGGGCGGGCCGCCACCTGGACCGGTGCGACGTTTACGAAGTTCGACGCGAAGGGACGGATCTGCGACGTCTGGTCGGTCAACGACCTGTTCGGGCTGGTGCAGCAGTTGGGCGCGACACCTGCCCCCGCCACCCGCCCCCGCTGGATGAGGAGGCGCCTCCCGCCTGTCTGAATCGCCCGTGACAGTCATGGCCCGATGCCCGGCGCGCCAACCTTCCTCAACCGATCGACTTGGCCAATCAACGAATCGCCTCAGAGGATGGCGCCCGGTGAGTACGCCGCGGCGTCGGGGTCGGCGGCGACGACCTGCTCGACGCGGCGGACGACCGCCTGGGTCTGGGCGACGGCGGCGCCGGTGAAGGACAACGGCTTGGCCATCAGACCCGCGATCTGGTCGCGGGAGAGGCCGAGGCGGGGGTCGGCCGCGAGGCGGTCGGCCACGTCGTTCTCGGTCGCACCGGCGCGCAGGTCGAGGGCGGCACCGACTGCCGCCTGCTTGATGGCCTCGTGAGCGGCCTCGCGGCCGACCCCGCGGCGTACGGCCGCCATCAGCACCTTCGTGGTGGCCAGGAACGGCAGGTAGCGGTCGAGCTCGCGCTGGATCACCGCAGGGAACGCGCCGAACTCGTCGAGCACCGTGAGGAACGTGCGGAACAGCCCGTCGGCGGCGAAGAACGCGTCGGGCAGCGCCACCCGTCGTACGACGGAACACGAGACGTCGCCCTCGTTCCACTGGTCGCCGGCCAGCTCGCCGACCATGGAGAGGTAGCCGCGGAGCACCACGGCCAGGCCGTTGACCCGCTCGCACGAGCGGGTGTTCATCTTGTGCGGCATCGCGCTGGAGCCGACCTGCCCCTCGGCGAACCCTTCGGTGACCAGCTCGTGGCCGGCCATCAGGCGGATCGTGGTCGCCAGGTTGGACGGCCCGGCAACGAGCTGCACCAGGGCTGAGACGACGTCGAAGTCGAGCGAACGCGGGTAGACCTGGCCGACGCTCGTCAGGACCCGCTCGAACCCGAGGTGGCGGGCGACGCGCTGCTCGAGGTCGGCCAGCTTGTCGGCGTCGCCTCCGAGCAGGTCGAGCATGTCCTGGGAGGTACCCATCGGGCCCTTGATGCCACG
Source organism: uncultured Actinomycetota bacterium (assembly GCA_963758885.1). Taxonomy (GTDB): domain Bacteria; phylum Actinomycetota; class Actinomycetes; order Propionibacteriales; family Nocardioidaceae; genus Nocardioides. The sequence goes on along the minus strand of CAVWXS010000020.1, from coordinate 118,676 downwards.
CAGCGGATAGCGGGCGAGCAGGTCGTCGAGCCGGTCGAGGGCCACCAGCATCTCGTCGGCGATGGTCGCGAACCGCTTGCCCAGCGTGGTCGCCTGGGCCGCCACGTTGTGCGAGCGCCCGGCCATCACGGTGGTCTCGTGCTCGGCGGCCAGCCGCGCCAGCCTGGCCAAGGTGGCCACGGCACGCTTGCGGAGCAGGTCGAGCGACTGGCGAACCTGCAGCTGCTCGACGTTCTCGGTCAGGTCGCGGCTGGTCATGCCCTTGTGGATGTGCTCGTGCCCGGCCAGCGCCGCGAACTCCTCGATCCGCGCCTTCACGTCGTGGCGGGTCACCCGCTCGCGCGCGGCGATCGAGTCGAGGTCGACCTTGTCGACCACGTCGCGATAGGCCTCCACGACCCCGTCAGGTACGTCGACCCCGAGGTCGCGCTGGGCCTCGAGGACGGCGATCCAGAGGCGGCGTTCGAGGACGATCTTGTGCTCCGGCGACCAGATCGCGGCGAGGTCGTCACCGGCGTACCGGGTCGCGAGGACGTTGGGGACCGTCACGGCTGAAGTCTCCCACGCCCCCATCGGTGGTTGAGGTGTGAGGGCCGCCAGGCCCGAGCCCCGAAACCTCGATCGCCTGCGCGGTTTCGAGGCTCGTCGCTTCGAGCGCGCCTCGCACCTCAGGACCAGCGCTCCTCGCACCTCAATCACCGGCGTGCCGCGATGTCGTGGCGCCACTGGGCGCCGGGGAAGGAGATGGTGGAGACGCCTTCGTAGGCCTTGGCCCGGGCATCGGCGACGTCGCTCGCCGACCGCCGTGACGGCCAGCACCCGGCCACCGGCGGTGACCAAGCGGCCGGAGTCGTCACGCGACGTGCCGGCGTGGAGGACGTCGACGTCCGGCTCCTTGTCGAGGGTCTCGGTGCCGACGATGACGTCCCCCTTCGACGACGACTCCGGATAGCCGCGGGAGGCCATCACCACGGCCACGGCGGCTCCGGGCTTCCAGACGAGCGGGGGCACGGAGGCCAGGTCACCCGTGGCGGCGGCGACGAGGAGCGGTGAGAGGGGCGAGTCGAGCAGGGCCAGCAGCGGCTGGGTCTCCGGGTCGCCGAAGCGGGCGTTGAACTCCACGACCCGCAGCCCCCGCGACGTCAGCGCGAGGCCGGCGTACAGGAGCCCTCGGAACGGCGTGCCGCGCCGCGCCATCTCGTCGACGGTCGGCTGGAGCACGTCGCGCTGCACCTCCGCGACCAGGTCGGCCGGCGCCCAGGGCAGCGGGGTGTAGGCGCCCATGCCGCCGGTGTTGGGGCCTTGGTCGCCGTCGAAGATCCGCTTGAAGTCCTGGGCCGGCTGCATCGGGACGACGGTGGCGCCGTCGCAGATGCCGAACAGCGAGACCTCGGGCCCGTCGAGGTACTCCTCCACGACGACCCGCCCGCAGCTCGCCGCGTGCGCGACGGCGGCGGCGCGGTCGGTGGTCACGATGACGCCCTTGCCGGCGGCCAGGCCGTCGTCCTTGACCACGTACGGCGACCCGAGCTCGTCGAGCGCCGCGGCGACCTGGTCGGTGTCGTGCAGAGCCGGGCTGCGGCGGTCGGTACGCCGGCGGCCTGCATCACGTCCTTGGCGAAGGCCTTCGAACCCTCGAGCTGGGCGGCCTCCTGGTCGGCCCGAAGCAGGCGATCCCGGCAGCCGTGACGGCGTCGGCGACGCCGGCGACCAGGGGAGCCTCGGGCCCGACGACCACGAGGTCGGCCCCGAGGTCGCGCGCGAGTGCGGCCACCGCCTCGCCGGACATCGGGTCGACGTCGTGCAGCGTAGCGACGGCGGCGATCCCCGGGTTACCCGGGGCGACGTGCACCTCGTCGACGGCTGGGTCGCGGGAGAGGGCGAGGGCGAGGGCGTGCTCGCGCCCTCCGGTACCGATGACAAGGGCCTTCACGTGGCAGGACTCTAGTGAGCGCAGGTACCTTCCGCTGGGGGGTCTAGGCGGTGGGGCTGTGACCGCCGCTCGATCGAGACGCTGTACGCAGACGGCCGGTAGCGCAGGATCGGGTCGTCGCTCAGCGCGATGCCGTCGACCACCCGGGTCGGGTCGAAGACGACGATGTCGCCTTGCGCCTCGTGGTCGTCCTCAGGCGTGGTGATCTCGAACCAGCCGGCCACGAACTCGCGGCTGCCCTTCCACACCGACATCGGGTCGTGCGGCTTGTCCCTCGACCCGGCGACGGTGACGACCAGGTCGAAGTTCACCGGGCCCTGCTCGAGCCGGGCCCGCATCTCCTCGCGCAACCGGTCGCGGCCCTTGAACCGTCCCTCCGGGCGATCGCGCGGCGTCGCCTTGGGCACCAACCGGTAGCGCACCCACGTGCCGCCGCCCGCCATGGTGAGCCACTGGTAGGCGTGGATGGGGAAGTACGTGGCCTCGGCGTAGCTCTTCGGTGGTGCCAGGGCACGCGCCCGGGCGTTGGCGGCCAGGGCGAGCGCCGTCCGGGGCCTGGTCGCCAGGAACTTCGCCAACGCGCGCCGGTCGCGGGCGACCTCGGCGAGGCGGACGAAGTCCTCAGGCGACCGGACCGGGAACCGTGGGACCGTCTGACCCAGCAGGTCCGTGGACTGGCCGTCAGGCAGCACGAAGGAGACCGCCATGCCGCGCACGTACGGCGCCTCGTCGTTCGAGTCCGGGCGGCCGCTCCCGTGCGACCAGCGGACGAGGACCGGGATGGTGCCGCCTTGCAGGTGCCGGGCCCGGCAGATGGCTGTGGCTTCGGGGCTGGCGTTGAAGGTGCCGGAGTAGAACTGGCCCTTCGCGTGCAGGGTGCGGTGACCAGGCGGTGCCTTCATCACAGCGGCGAGGCGGTCGACCGCCTCTTCGGGGGGGAGCATGCCTCCGACGGTAGGACTCTCGCGCCTGTCGCGGGTAGGTACCTTCGGCTAGAACCCGCTGGTTGAGGAAGGCGCGTTAGCGCCTGTCCCGAAACCCGGTGAGTGGCAAGCCAACTCAGCCGTCACCGGGTTCCGTGACGGGCCTGACGGCCCTCCTCAACCAGCGGCCGATCACGCCGACCACGAACACCAGCACCCCCGCGACCACCGACTCCCACGGCAGCGTCACCACCAGGACCAGGCAACCCGCGCACCCGACGAGCTGCAGCCACCTCGGAAAACGTCGCTGCTCGTCGGGCTGGGCGCGAGCCGCGGCGTTGGCGACGAAGTAGTAGAGCAGCACGCCGAACGACGAGAAGCCGATCACCCCGCGCAGGTCCACGAGCAGCACCAGCACCACCACGACGGCCGCGACGGTGAGCTCGGCGCGGTGCGGCACCCGGAACCGTGGGTGTACGGCGTCCAGCCACCGCGGCAGGTCGCCTTCGCGAGCCATCGCCAGCGACGTGCGCCCCAGACCGGCCACGAGTGCCAGCAGCGCACCGGCGGAGGCCAGGGCCGCGCCGACTCGGACGACGGGCAGCGCCCAGTCCCGACCGCCCGCGGCGGCCGCGTCGGCGAGGGGCTGGGTCGAGGCGGCCGTGGCCTCGGGCCCGAGGGCGTACAGGACGGTGAGCCCGACGACGGCGTACACGACGACCGCCCCCAGCAGGGCGACCACGATCGCTCGCGGGATGACGCGAGCAGGGTCACGCACCTCTTCGCCGAGCGTGGCGATGCGCGCGTACCCGGCGAAGGCGAAGAACAGCAGACCCGCCGACTGGAGCACGCCGTAGGCGCCGTGCGGTGAGTCCCACTCCCCGAACGCCCCGGCGCCCCCACCGCCGAGGGCGGCCGCGACCGCGACGACCAGCGCCACCAGGACGAGCACGACGACGACCCGGGTCAGACCGGCGGTCCGCGTGATGCCGGCGCAGTTCACCAGGGCGAGTACGACGACCACCGCGGCCGCGACCAAGCGCTCCAGCCGTCGGGGGCGGCGTACGCCGCGAACGTCATGGCCATCGCCGCACAGCTGGCCGTCTTGCCGACCACGAACCCCCAGCCCGCCAGGAAGCCCCACCAGTCACCGAGCACCTCGCGGCCGTAGAGGTAGGTACCGCCGGCCCGTGGGTACGCCGCGGCGAGCTGGGCCGACGCGGTCGCGTTGCAGTAGGCGACCACCGCGGCGATCGCGAGGCCGGCCAGCAGCCAGTTCCCCGCCGCGCCCGCTGCCGGACCGAACGCCGCGAACACGCCCGCCCCGATCATCGAACCCAGCCCGATCACGACGGCGTCGCCGAGCCCGAGGCGCCGCGCGAGCTCCGGCTGTGTGCTCACCCGCTCATCGAACCAGCCTCCGGTGAACGGGTGGTTGATCTGGTTGCGGCATCGTGAGCGATTCCGGCTCACCGGGGATCGCTTCGCTTCCAAGGCAGTATTTCGGCCGAGAAGCGGAGCGATTGCCTTGGAAGTCGCTGGCTCACGCCGGTACGACGAGGGTCTGCTCGCGGCCGGGGCCGACGCCGACGCCCCAGATGCGGGTGCCGGACATCTCCTCCAAGGACCGCACGTAGGCCTGGGCGTTGGCGGGCAGGTCGGCGAACTCGCGGCAGCCGGAGATGTCCTCCCACCACCCAGGCAGGGTCTCGTAGATCGGCTTGGCGCGTGCGAACTCGCGACTGCGTCATCGGCATCTCGTCGTGCCGGACGCCGTCGACGTCGTAGGCCACGCAGACCGGCACCCGCTCCCACGACGACAGCACGTCGAGCTTGGTCAGGAACAGGTCGGTGAGCCCGTTGACCCGGGAGGAGTAGCGGGCGACGACCGCGTCGTACCAGCCGCAGCGCCGGTTGCGGCCGGTCGAGACGCCGACCTCGCCGCCGACCTTCCAGAGCTTCTCGCCGTCGGCGTCGAACAGCTCGGTCGGGAACGGGCCCGAGCCGACCCGCGTCGTGTAGGCCTTGATCACGCCGATGACCCGGTCGATGCGGGTCGGGCCGACGCCGGCGCCGGTGCACACGCCGCCGGCGATCGGGTTGGACGACGTGACGAAGGGGTAGGTGCCGTGGTCGACGTCGAGCATCGTCGCCTGCGCGCCCTCGAACAGCACGGTCTTGCCGTCGTCGAGCGCCCGGTTGAGCAGCAGCGAGGTGTCGGCGACCATCGGCCGCAGCCGCTCGACGTACGACAAGAGCTCCTCGACCACCGCGTCGATCGACAGCGCCCGGCGGTTGTAGACCTTGGCGAGCAGCTGGTTCTTGACCTCCAGCGACGCCTCGACCTTCTGTCGCGAGAGCTCCTCGTCGAAGAGGTCGGCGACGCGGATCCCGATGCGGTTGATCTTGTCGGCGTACGTCGGCCCGATGCCGCGCCCGGTCGTGCCGAGCTTGGCGTTGCCGAGGAAGCGCTCGGTGACCTTGTCGATCGTGGCGTGGTACGACGCGAGCACGTGCGCGTTGGCGCTCACGACCAGCGGCGCCAGGTCGACACCGCGGGCGATGAGTGCGTCGAGCTCGCGGAACAGCGCCTCCGGCGACACCACGACGCCGTTGGCGATCACGCAGGTCGCGCCCGGGGTGAGGATGCCGCTGGGCAGCAGGTGGGTCGCGAACTTCTCGCCGTCGACCACGATCGTGTGGCCGGCGTTGTGCCCGCCGCTCGTGCGGACCACGAAGTCGATGGTCTCGTTGGTCGCGAGCAGGTCGGTGGCCTTGCCCTTGCCCTCGTCGCCCCACTGGGCGCCGAGGACCACGATCGCCGGCATGTCGTCTCCTGCTGTGTCGCGGTTCGAGGTGGTTCCTGAGCTGCGAGCTTGCGAGCCTCGAAAGGCGCCCCGAGGCTACTGCAACCGGCCCGAGGGGCAGGGGCTAGTGTCCGCGGCAATGGACCCACTGCTCGTGATCACCAACAAGGACGCCGGCACCGCCGACCAGGAGACCCTCGAGGTCGCCCTGGAGATCCTGCGGGCCCGTACGTCGGTCGAGGTCGCGGCTACCTCCGACCCTGGCGAGCTCGACGGGGTCCTGCAGCGCGCCGGTTCGCGACGGATCGTGGTGGCGGGCGGCGACGGCAGCCTGCACGCCGTGATGTCCGTGCTGCACCGCCGCAACCAGCTCGGCAGCGCGGTCGTGGCCCTGCTTCCGCTCGGCACGGGCAACGACTTCGCCCGCGGCGTCGGCATCCCCCTCGACATCGAGGAGGCGGCCCGGCTGGTCGTCGACGGCGAGGTGCGCGAGACCGACCTGATCGTCGACGAGGTCGGCGAGATCGTGGTCAACAACGTCCACGTCGGCGCCGGCGCGGAGGCCAGCCGCAAGGGCAGCACGCTGGAAGACCCGGCTGGGCTCGATCGGCATCGGCAAGCTGAACCTGGGCAAGCTGGGCTACCCGATCGGGGCTGCTCCAGTCGGCCTTCAGCCACGCCGAGCTGCACCTGCGGGTCGAGATCGACGGCAAGGTCGTCAACGACCTCGACCGGCCCGTCCTGATGGTCGCGATCGGCAACGGCGCCAACATCGGCGGTGGCACCGAGGTCACCCCGCACGCCGACCCCGAGAGCGGCTCGGTCGACGTGATGATCTCGCGCGCCGTCTCCCCGCTCGCGAAGCTCTCGTACACGATGAAGATGGCCCGCGAGGGCTCGCACCTCGAGCACCCCGACGTCGACTACCACCGCGGACAGACGGTGTCGGTGTCCGGCGAGTCGTTCTACTGCTCGGCCGACGGCGAGATCTACGGGCCGGAGCGGCAACGTTCCTGGCACGTCCAGCCCGCGGCGTACCGTTCGTCCTGCGTGACACTTCGCCTCCGCAAGCTTCGGCGCGTGTCACAGCCAGCCCCGGCGAGCCGCCTCCACCCCCGCCTGGAACCTCGTGTCCGCGCCCAGCTCGATCATCAGGTCGGCCACCCGCCGGCGTACGGTGCGCAGGCTGAGCCCGAGGGTCCGGGCGATGTGCTCGTCCTTGGCCCCGGCGGCGAGCTGGCGCAGCAGGCTGCCGCGGACGTCGACCCGCGGCCGGCGGGTGTCGAGGTCGGGCAGGGCGTGGCCTGCTCCCAGTAGCGCTCGAAGAGCAGGGTCAGCGCCCCGACGATCGCCGGCTGGCGCACCAGGATCCGCGGCTCGTCGGCGAAGCCGAGCGGCTCGGGCAGGATCGCGTGGGTGCCGCTGATGACCAGCATCCGGGTCGGCATCTCGTCGATGACGCGCACCTGCTCGCCCTGGCGGGCCCGCGCCTGGAGCACCTCGGGAGCCTCGTGCAGCGCGCGCAGCGGGTAGATCGCCCGCGAACGCCGACCCGATGCGACCGCGCGCGCCGACGACGACCGAGATCGCGGACTCCCGCGGCAGCAGCCAGGCGTCGGGCCGCCACCACAGCAGGTCGCCCTTGCTCGTCTCGATGAGGTCGGTCAGCAGCTGCAGAGCGTTGCCGCCGGCGCTGAGCTCACCGTCGAGGCCGCCCAGCTCCTCCATCTGCCCCGGACCGGGCCGGGCCGCCGACGCGACCAGGAAGGGGATCGCCTGGGCCAGCTCGCGCAGGTGTTCGCGCGACCGATCGGCCGCCTGTGCACTCTTCGTCGATCAGACGCGTGACGAGCGCGGGAGTGGCAGCACGGTCGACCTTGCCGCCGGACAGTCGACCATGCCGCCCTCGACCAGGCCTGCGAGCCGGTCGGGGAGCTGCCTGGGTCGTGCCGAGCACGTTCGCGACGTCGGCCAGCGGACCGCCCGAGAGCGGGGCGAGCTGCTGGTAGATGCGCTCTTCGGCGGGTCGCCGAACCCGAGAGCCGTCAAGACCGAGTTGACGCTGCGACGCGTGCTTCTGGACACCGTTGGCATGTTAGTGCCACGGGCATGCCTTAGCCAGGTGGCACGGAGCGGACAGTGCGACGATGGCGACAGACGTCACGGGCTGGACCCTCTCGGGGGTTCGGCACCGCTGCCCGACTCATTGCGGGGGTTGGGTCGGCGACGTCGACGAGCGCCGGAGTGGACTCAGGGGACTAGCTCCGGCGCTCCGTCGCGCCTTTTGGCCGTCGCTCGGCGCTCGCATGTCGCGTGGCCCGCGCCGATCCCGCGACGCAGGGCGCTCCGGTAGCGTCTCGCGCCGCATGGCCGCCTCCGCAGCGGTCCCGCCGACCGACTGGGTCACCCGCGCCGCCGACGACGCCATCAGGCACGCCGGCGCGGGCTATCGGGCAAGCAGGTGACCGTCTCCTCAGGCGTCTCGCCGTCGGGGCCGGTCCACCTCGGCAACATGCGCGAGTTCCTCACCGTGCACTTCGTCGCCGACGAGCTGCGCCGCCGCGGGGTGCCCGTGCGGCACCTCCACGTGTGGGACGACTACGACCGGTTCCGCAAGGTGCCCGCGGGAGTCGACCCGTCGTACGCCGACCACATCGGCCGCCCGCTGAGCGCCGTCCCCGACCCGTGGGACTGCCATCCGTCGTGGGCCGAGCACTTCAAGGAGCCGCTCGTCGACGCGCTCCACGCCATGGGCATCGAGATGGAGGAGGTCTCGCAGACCGAGCGCTACACCTCCGGGCTCTACCGCGAGCAGGTGCTGCTGGCCGTCCGGCACCGTCACGACATCGAGGCGGTGCTGGCCCGCTACCGCACCAAGAAGACATGCGCCGAGCCCGTCTCCGACCAGGAGGCCGACGCGTTGGCCGACAGCGTCGCCGACGACGAGGACCCCGAAGGCGCCACCGAGCTGGAGCGGTTCCCGTACAAGCCCTACTGCCGCACCTGCCAACGCGACACGACCACGGTCACGGCGTACGACGACGCCACGACCGACCTCACCTACTCCTGCGACCGCGGCCACACCCACACCACCAACCTGGCCACGCAGGACGAGGGCAAGCTGGTCTGGAAGGTCGACTGGCCGATGCGCTGGGCCTTCGAGCACGTCGACTTCGAGCCGGCCGGCATGGACCACGCGACGCCCGGGTCGTCGTTCACGCGTCGGCCACGAGCTGGTCGAGAAGGTCTTCGGGATGCCGCGGCCGGCGTGGTTCGGCTACGGCTTCGTCGGCTTCGCGGGAGTGCAGAAGATGTCGTCGTCCGCGGGTGGCGCACCCACCGCCGAGGACGCGTTGCGGGTGCTGGAGGCGCCGATCGTGCGCTGGCTCTACGTGCGCCGCAACCCCAAGCAGACCTTCGACATCGACTTCGGGCCCGAGGTCGTGCGGCTCTACGACGAGTGGGACTCCCTGACCCGCAAGGCCGCCGACCCCGACAAGCGCGACGCCCAGGTGCTCGCCTGGGAACGGGCCTCCGCGACGGCCTCGGGCCCGCTGCCGGCGCCGCGGGTCGTCGTACCCTTCCGGCTGCTGTCCTCGGTCGCCGACGTCACCGCGGGCTCGGCCGAGCAGATCAGCCGCATCGTCGGTCACGAGGTCGACGACCTCCAGCCGCGGCTGACAAGGCGATGGCGTGGACCAGCGAGTACGTCGACCCGGCCGACCGCACCAACGTGCGCGCGACGCCCGACGAGGCGACGCTGGCCTCGCTCTCCGACGCAGCAGCGCGAGTGGCTGCGGCTGCTGCTCGACGGACTGCCCGACCCGCTCGACCTCGACCACGGTGACGGCCCTGGTCTACGGCGTGCCCAAGCTCGCGCGCGGCATGCACCTCGACGACAAGCCGACCGACGAGGTCAAGGCCGACCAGAAGGAGTTCTTCGGGCTGCTCTACCGGCTGCTCGTCGACGCCGAGCGCGGCCCACGCCTGCCGACCCTGGTATGGCGCTGGGCCCGACCGGGTGCGCCGCTGCTCGGCGGCTGACCGGTCGCTGGTCGAGGAGGGCTGACGCCCGTCACGGTCGGTGACGCTCGGGCCAGCCGGTCTGAGCGCTCGCGCTCACCGCCGTGCTAGAGCAGCTCGTCGGCCGCCGTCGGGCTGGAGTCGCGCAGGAACGTCGAGCAGCGCTCCCACTCCTCGGTCTCGCCGATCGCCCGCGCCGACAGGGCGAGCAGGGCCAGGCAGCGCAGGAACCCGCGGTTGGGCTCGTGCTCCCACGGCACCGGGCCGTGGCCCTTCCAGCCGTTGCGGCGCAGCAGGTCGAGGCTGCGGTGGTAGCCGACCCGGGCGTAGGCGTAGACGGTGAGGTCGTCGGCGTCGGCGTCCCGCGCCTGCTGGGCCAGCGCGGCCCAGGCGGCCGGCGACGCCGGGTGGCGGCGTACGACGTCTCCGGCGTCCGCGCCCGCGGCCAGCTCGGCGGCGGCGGGGTCGTCGGGCAGGTGGGTGGGCGGCGGTCCGGCCAGCAGGTCGGTCATGCCGCTCGGCCAGGTGGCGGTGGTTCCCGCGGGAGCGGTGCCTCAGTGTTGGTTCGTCATTCCGGAACCAACACTCACCCACCGGCCGGCAAGTGAACCGACCGTCACTCACCGCCCTCCGGGGCGGAGAGCTCAGCCGACGGAGTGGCCCGTGGAGCGGAGGTTCTCGCAGGCCTCGAGGACGCGCGCGGCCATGCCGGCCTCGGCGGCCTTGCCCCAGGCGCGCGGGTCGTAGGCCTTCTTGTTGCCGACCTCGCCGTCGACCTTGAGCACGCCGTCGTAGTTGCCGAACATGTGGCCGACCACGGGGCGGGTGAAGGCGTACTGGGTGTCGGTGTCGACGTTCATCTTCACCACGCCGAAGTCGACGGCAGCGCTGATCTCGTCGGCGGTCGAGCCGGAGCCGCCGTGGAAGACCAGGTCGAAGGGCCGGTCGCCGTCGGAGAGTCCGAGCTCCTTGACGGCTGCCTCCTGCGCGGTCTTGAGGACCTCCGGGCGGAGCTTGACGTTGCCGGGCTTGTAGACGCCGTGCACGTTGCCGAAGGTGAGCGCGGTCAGGTAGCGCCCGTTCTCGCCCGTACCGAGCGCGCGCACGGTGGCGATGGCGTCCTCGGGGGTCGAGTAGAGCTTGTCGTCCATCGCGCCGACGACGCCGTCCTCCTCGCCGCCGACCACGCCGACCTCGATCTCGAGGATGATGTGGGCCGCGGCGCACTTGGCCAGCAGCTCCTCGGCGATCTGGAGGTTCTCGTCGAGGGGTACGGCGGACCCGTCCCACATGTGCGACTGGAACAGCGGCGCCTCACCCCGCGCCACCCGCTCGGCCGAGATGTCGAGCAGCGGCCGGACGAAGCCGTCGAGCTTGTCCTTGGGGCAGTGGTCGGTGTGCAGCGCGATGTTGACGGGGTAGGACTTGGCGACCTCGGCGGCGTACGCCGCGAAGGCGACCGAGCCGGTGACCATGTTCTTGACGTTGGGGCCGGAGAGGTACTCGGCGCCGCCGGTCGAGACCTGGACGATGCCGTCGGAGCCGGCGTCGGCGAAGCCCTGGAGCGCGGCGTTGAGGGTCTGCGATGACGAGACGTTGATGGCCGGGAACGCGAAGCCCTGCGACTTCGCGGCGTCCAGCATCTCGGCGTACTTCTCGGGAGTGGCGATGGGCATGGGAACTCCTGGCGGGCGTGGGGTGAGCCGTTGTGCGAGACCCTAGTCGCTGCCGCTGGATCGATCGAAGTCGTCCGCATGCGGTGACAACCGACAGTGACAACCGATGGGGCCCGTGGTTCCGTCTTGGTGTCATGGACGTCGAACTCCGCGAAGCGCTCACCCAGGGATTCGGACCCGAGCCCGCACACCGCCCCGTCTCCGACCGGGTGGAGGCCGGCCACCGAGCGGTACGGCGTCGCCGCATCGCCGGCGCGGCCGTCACCGTCGCCCTGGCGTCGATCGTCGGCATCGGCTCGGTCGCCGTCCTCGGTGGCGACGGCGACGCGGGCTCCCAGGTGGCGACGGACCCGACCACCGACCCGACGACCGAGCCGACTGCCGAGCCCGACCACCGACCCGGGCGCCGAGTGGGGCGAGGGCGAGCTCGCCCGCTACGACAACGAGGGCGACCTCGTGGTCCGACCCGGCGTCACCGTGCTCGACCGCGTCGACGAGCCGTACGGCGACGCGACCGACTACCACCACTCGGTCGCCCTGGCGCTGGAGTTCCAAGGGGCGCAGAGCTGGCTGATCATGGAATGGGACACCGACCCGGACGGGGCGAGCAGCTCGTCGAGCGGCGCCGGAGCAGCTCCCCAGGGGGGTGACTTCCAGGACTGGGTGGCCCAGAACGTCGCCGCCAACGACGACAACTCCGCGGGTTACGTCGAGTTCGCCGACGACGGCTCACTCGTGGCGAGCCACGGCGTGGAGATCCTCGACCAGCGGCACCCGCTGCAGCTGAAGGACTTCGTCCTCGCCGGCGAGCCGAGCGCGGCCGCCCTCCTCCAGGGGCCGGACGGCAAGAAGTGGTACGTCGTGGTGCGCGACAGCGGTGGTCTCGACGTGATCGCCACCCCCTTCCGGACCGGAGGGCCCGACCTCGACGCCTTCCTCGACTACGCACGCGAGAAGTACGCCAGTGGGGAGGGCCTGCGCTGACCACGGACCGCGATGCCGCCTTCGCCGACTTCGTGACGGCGAGGCAGACCCACCTGCGCCGCGTCGCCTACGCGATCTGCGGCGACTGGCACCGCGCCGACGACCTGCTGCAGACGGCGTTCGTCAAGCTGTACGTCGCGTGGCCGCGGCTTCGTGAACCGGCCGCGGCCGAGGCCTACGCCCGCCGGATCCTGGTGCGCGCCAACGTCGACGAGTCACGGCGACCCTGGCGACGCGAGCGCACCAGCCTCGACGGGCACGACGGGGCGCGGCCGAGGCCGGGCCGTCGTACGAGGAACACAGCGCCCTGGTGGACGCCCTCCAGCAGCTGCCGCTCATGCAGCGCAAGGTCGTCGTGCTCCGGCACATGCTCGACCTCTCGGTCGCCCAGACCGCCGACGAGCTCGGCATCGGGGAGGGCACCGTCAAGAGCCACACGTCCCGCGGGCTGGCCGCCCTCGAGCAGGCCATGCTGCTCGCCGACGGCTAGCCTCTCGGCGTGACCGAGTACCAGGTGACGTACTGGCGCGAGCTGCCCTCGCTGGTCGTCGCGCGCGAGGGCGAGTCCGTGACCAAGGGCCTGTTGGCGCCGCGGTTCCAGGAGGCCATCGACGAGGCCGCGATGCGGCTGGGAGAGACCGACAGCGACGCCTACCTCGAGGGATGGACCCGCAGCGACTGGACGCCGTCGGAGGGCAGCGGTCCCGAGGTCTGCGACCGGGTCGTCGCCGACCTGGAGGCTCAGTGGCCCGCCGAGAGGCTCACGGCGTACCTCGACGGGCTCTGACGCCCATCGGTGGTTGAGGTGCGAGGAGCGCCAGCGACGAGCCTCGAAACCACCTGGTCGCGATCGGAGGTTTCGAGGCTCAGGCCTTGACGGCCTTCGCACCTCAACCACCGAGTGGGCGCCTCAGGACAGGCCCAGGATCGTCCCGTCGTCGGCGAGGTCGATGCGCCCGGCCGACGGATCGCGCGGCAGGCCGGGCATCGTCATCATGTCGCCGCAGACCACGACGACGAAGCCGGCGCCTGCCGACAACCGGACCTCGCGCACGTGCAGCTCGTGGCCGCTCGGGGCTCCGCGCAGGCCCGGGTCGGTCGAGAACGAGTACTGCGTCTTGGCCACGCACACCGGCAGCGAGCCGAAGCCGTCGCGCTCGACGCGCATCAGCCGGCGGCGGGCCTTGGCGTCCCAGGTCACCAGCGACGCGCCGTACAGCCGGGTCGCGATCGTCTCGACCTTCTCGGTGAGTGAGAGCTCGTCGTCGTAGGTGAAGGAGAACGAGTACGGCGACGGCTCGTCGAGCGCCTGCAGCACACCCTTGGCCAGGTCGTGCGCGCCGACACCGCCGTCGGCGAAGTGGGTGGCGGGATAGGCCTGCACGCCCTCCGCGGCGACCAGCTCGACGACCTTCGCGATCTCGGCCTCGGTGTCGGTCGGGAACTGGTTGACCGCGACGACGCACGGGATGCCGTACACCTCGCGGATGTTGTCGAGGTGCCGGCGCAGGTTGGCCATGCCGGCCTCGACGGCGCGCCAGGTCCTCCTGGCCGAGGTCGGCCAGGGCGACGCCGCCGTGGTACTTCAGCGCCCGCACGGTCGCCACCACCACCGCGGCGTCGGGACGCAGACCGGACTTGCGGCACTTGATGTCGACGAACTTCTCGGCGCCCAGGTCGGCGCCGAAGCCCGCCTCGGTGACCACGAAGTCCGCCAGCCGCAGACCCGCCCGGGTGGCCATCACCGAGCTGCACCCGTGGGCGATGTTGGCGAACGGGCCTCCGTGCACGAAGGCAGGCGCGCCCTCGATGGTCTGGACCAGGTTGGGGGCCAGCGCGTCGCGCAGGAGCGCCGCCATCGCGCCGTCGGCTCCCAGCTCGCGGGCGGTGACCGGCGCCATCGCCCGGGTGTAGCCGATGACGATGTCGCCGATGCGCTTCTTCAGGTCGGCCCATGACTCGGTGAGGCAGAAGATCGCCATCAGCTCCGAGGCGACGACGATGTCGAAGCCCTCCTCGCGGGGGAAGCCGTTGGCGTGGCCGCCGAGCGCGACGGTGACCTCGCGCAGGGCCCGGTCGTTCATGTCGAGCACGCGCTTCCAGGTGACGCTGCGGACGTCGATGTCGAGCTCGTTGCCGTGGTGCACGTGGTTGTCGATGAGCGCCGCCAGCAGGTTGTTGGCCGCGGCGATCGCCGCGAAGTCGCCCGTGAAGTGCAGGTTGATGTCGGTCATCGGCACGACCTGGCTGTAGCCGCCGCCGGCCGCGCCGCCCTTCATGCCGAACACCGGTCCCATCGACGGCTCGCGCAGGCAGGCCATCGCACGGTGACCCAGACCGTGCAGCGCGTCGGTGAGGCCGACCGTGGTCGTGGTCTTGCCCTCCCCCGGCGGCGTCGGCGACAGCGCGGTCATCAGGATCAGGCGTCCGAGCGGCCGGTCGGCCAGGGACGCGAGGTAGGTGATGTCCACCTTGGCCTTGTAGTGGCCGTAGGGGACCAGGTGCTGCTCGTCGATCCCGAGGGTCTCGGCGGCCACCTCCCTGATCGGGCGCAGCGTCGCGGCGTTGGCGATCTCGATGTCCGACAGCACTCTGGTCGACCCTCCCTGGTGAACCCGGCTGACGTCATACGAAGTGGTCGCCAGGGCGACCAGAACGGATGACGTCCTGGGCACCGTAGCCGTCTAGCGGTGGATCTGCGAGCGCTCTTCCGACTCGGCGACGACGCGGCCGCCGCGCAGCACCCACCGCGGCCGCGCGTGCTCGCGCAGCACGTCCACGACCCGCTCGTGGTGGTGGACGCAGAGGTCGGCCTGGTTGCCGACCGCGATCGCGTGGCCGCGGATGCCGAGCACGCGCGCCGCGCGCTCGGTGACCAGGTCGAGCAGCCGCAGCTGGTCGGGCCCGGACAGGAAGCCCAGCACGTGCGCGGCCAGGAAGGCGACCTCGAGCATGTTGTGCCGGCCGAAGGGGTAGTAGGCGTCCTCGATGTCGTCCTGGCCCAGCGCGACCGGCAGGTCGTCGGCGAGGAACTCACGCACCGGCAGGTGGAGCGGACCGGTGTGCGGGTCGGAGACGAAGCCCAGCCCGGCGGCGCGCGCCAGGTCGGCGAGGCGGACGACCGACGGGGTCGGGTACGTCGCCAGCGCACGCGCGTGGCACGCGACGCCGCGCCCCTGAAGCCCGTGCTCGATCATCGCCTCGGCCAGCATCGCGGTGGTGCGCAGCGCCGGGTCACCGGCGTCGTCGGTGAGCATCGCGACCCGGGCGCCGTTCGCGGCTGCGAGTCGGCAGGCCCAGGCGACGTGCTCGGCCGCGTCGCGGTCGGTGTGCTCGATCCAGGGGATGCCGCCGACGACGTCGGCGCCGAGCCGCAGTGCCTCCTCGCACAGCTCGGCCGCTCCGGGGTCGCGCAGCAGGCCGTCCTGCGGGAAGGCCACCACCTGCAGGTCGACGAGGTCGCGGTACTCCTCCCGCGCCGCCAGCACCGACGCCATCCCCTCCAGGCCGGCGGTGGTGTCGACGTCGACGAACGCCTGCACGTGAAGCACTCCGTTCAGGACCGCCTCGTCGAGCGCACGCCGTACGTTCGGCACGATCCACGAGCGGTCGTAGTGCTGCTTGACCGCCGATGCGTCGCGGACGATCGAGCGCATCGCCTCGCCCATCGAGTCCGAGGTGTACGACGCCAGCGCGGCGTCGCCGGCCAGCGGCAGCGTGTAGACCTTGTCGAGGTGCATGTGGGCGTTGACGAAGCTCGGCGTGACCAGTCGCCCCTCGGCGTCGATCGTGAGTTGTGGCTCGGCGTCGACCGGGTCCTCGCTCACCGCGACGTACCGCCCGTCGGCGACGCCGAGGTTCACCACGCGGCCGTCGACCAGCCGGGCGTTGCGTACGACGACGTCCACGGGCACCACGATCCGCACGCCGCCGAGCTCGTTGGTTGAGGTGCGAGGAGCGCCAGCGACGAGCCTCGAAACCAACTCCTGGACGGGTGGTTTCGAGGCTCAGGCCTGGCGGCCTTCGCACCTCAACCACCGAACGAGGGGCCGGTGGAGCGCTCAGCCGCGCCAGGCGTCGCCCTCGGGCGACAGGTCGGCGTACGTGCGGATCCAGGCGTGCATGGCGATCGCGGCGGCAGCGGACGCGTTGATCGAGCGTGTCGAGCCGAACTGCGCGATCGAGAACGTCGCGTCGCACACCTCCCGGGCAGGATCCGACAACCCCGGCCCCTCCTGCCCGAACAGGAAGCACACGGACCGCGGCAGCTCCATCGTCTCCAGGTGCGCGGAGCCGGGCAGGTTGTCGATGCCGAGCAGGGTCACGTCGCGCTCGTGCAGGTACGCCGCGAGGTCGGGGACGGTCTGGTGGTGGCGCAGGTGCTGGTAGCGGTCGGTGACCATGGCGCCGCGACGGTTCCACCGGCGGTTGCCGACGATGTGGACCTCCGCGGCCAGGAACGCGTTGGCCGAGCGGACGATGGTGCCGATGTTGAAGTCGTGCTGCCAGTTCTCGATGGCGACGTGGAAGCCGTGGCGGCGCTGGTCGAGGTCGGCGACGATCGCCTCCATCGTCCAGTAGCGGTAGCGGTCGACGACGTTGCGCCGGTCGCCCTCGGCCAGCAGCCGGGCGTCGTACTGGTCGCCCTCGGGCCACGGGCCCGCCCACGGACCGACCCCGACCTCGGGTGGCCCGTGGGGCATCGGGTCGTACGGAGCGCGCGGGTCGTCCACGGCCGCGACAGTAGTGCTCGTTGAGACCAAAACCTTGGGGCGCGTTAGGTACGCTCGCCCGGTGAGTCCGACCTCGCTCCTGGTGCCACTGCTGTTCGGCATCCAGTGGATGGACCCCAACTGGCTGCTCGACCAGTTCGGCACCGCGTTCTTCTGGGTCAGCCTCGCGATCATCTTCGTCGAGTGCGGGTTGTTCTTCCCGTTCCTGCCGGGCGACACCCTGCTGGTGGCGATGGGTCTGTTCATCGCCGGCGAGAAGATCGAGATCGTGCCCGGCGGGCCACTGGTCAACCTGGCCTTCGCCCTGGTCACGCTGACCGCGGCGGCCTTCGCGGGCAACGTCGTGGGCTACGAGATAGGCCGCAAGATCGGGCCACCGCTCTACCAGCACGACGGCCGGATCCTCAAGCGCGAGTACTTCACCAAGACCGAGGCCTTCTTCGAGAAGCACGGCCGCAAGGCGCTGATCATCGGCCGCTTCGTGCCCTTCGTGCGGACCTACATCACCGTCGTCGCGGGCGCCACGCGCATGGACCGCGGGAAGTTCGTGATCTGGAGCCTGGTCGGCGCGATCTTGTGGGTGGTCAGCATCGTGTCGATCGGCTACTTCGTCGGCGCGAACGTGCCGTGGCTGGCCGAGAACATCGACTACGCCATCCTCGGCCTGCTCGCCCTCTCCGTGATCCCCCTCTTCTACGAGTGGTGGCGGCACCACGGCGACGACGACGACAAGTCCAGCAAGAAGAGCGCCAAGGCCTCCGCCTAACCGCCCTGGCTGCGTACGGCGTCCAGGTCGGCCTTGGTCAGCACCGCCCGCACCTCGAGCCCGACGTCGGCCAGCGGGTTCTCCCCCGCAGGTGACCGGTCGATGGCGCACACCACGAGCGTGACCTCCGCGCCGGCCTCACGCAGCGCCCGGGTCGCGTCGCGCACGGCCCCACCGGTCGTGATCACGTCCTCGACCAGCGTCACCCGCCGGCCGGCGACCTCGGGGCCCTCGGCGAGCTTGCAGGTGCCGTAGTCCTTGGCCTTCTTGCGGACGAACAGCGCGGGCAGGCCGGTGCGCGCGCTGAGCGCCGTCACGATCGGGATGCCGCCCATCTCCAGGCCGCCCAGCAGGTCGACGTCGTCTGGCAGCAGCTCCTCCATCTGCGCCGCGACCCTGGCCAGGAGTGCCGGGTCGGTCTCGAAGAGGTACTTGTCGAAGTACTCGTGGGACACCTGGCCCGACCGCAGCGTGAACTCGCCGGTCAGGCGGCAGCGGGCGTCGACGTCGCGGGCGAGGTCGGGATCGGCTGGCATGCGGGAACCCTACGGGTGGTTTCGAGGCTCGCAAGCTCGCACCTCAACCACCGAACGTCGGTGGTTGAGGTGCGAGGAGCGCCAGCGACGAGCCTCGAAACCACCGCTCGTTACCCTCGGACCGTGCCCGACCGCCGTACCGCCGCCCGCCTCGCCGGCATCCCTCCGACCATCTTCTCCACCATGTCGGCGCTCGCCATGCGCACCGGATCGGTGAACCTCGGCCAGGGGTTCCCCGACGTCGACGGGCCCCCTGAGGTCGTCGCCGCCGCCGTGCGGGCACTGGAGTCCGGTGCCAACCAGTACGCCCCCGGCATCGGCGTGCCCGCGCTGCGCCAGGCCATCGCGCGACATCAGCAGCGCCACTACGGCCTCGAGATCGACCCCGACACCCAGGTCGTCGTCACCACCGGGTGCACCGAGGCGATCGCCGCCGCCGTACTCGGCCTCGTCGACCCGGGCGACGAGGTGGTGGTGCTCGAGCCCTACTACGACTCCTACGTCGCGGTGATCCAGATGGCCGGCGGCGTACGCCGTCCGGTCACCCTGCGCGCCCCGGACTTCCGGCTCGACGTCGACGAGCTGCGTGCGGCGGTGACGCCTCGCACCCGGTTCGTGCTGCTGAACAGCCCCCACAACCCGACCGGCACCGTGCTCACCCGTGACGAGCTGGCCGGCGTCGCCGAGGTTGCGATCGAGCACGACCTCGTGGTCATCACCGACGAGGTCTACGAGCACCTGACCTTCACCGGACACGACCACGTGCCGATCGCGACGCTCCCCGGGATGGCCGAGCGCACGCTGACGTTGTCGAGCGCCGGCAAGAGCTACTCGTTCACCGGCTGGAAGGTGGGCTGGGCGACCGGCCCGGCCGACCTGGTCGCTGCGCTGCTGGCGGCCAAGCAGTGGCTGACCTTCACCTCCGGCGCGCCGCTGCAGCCCGCCGTGGCGACCGCGCTGGACGACTACCCGGACTTCCCGGCCACCCTCGCCGCCGAGCTGGAGGAGAAGCGCGACCTGCTCTGCGCCGGGCTGGAGAAGGTCGGGCTGCCCGGGCGGCCGCCCTCGGGCACCTACTTCGCCACCTCCGACATCAGCCACCTCGGCTGGCCCGACGCGATGACGTTCTGCCTGGCCCTGCCCGACCGGGCCGGCGTCGTGGCCATCCCCACCCAGCCGTTCTACGACGACCCGGACGCCGGCCGCCAGCTCGTCCGCTGGGCGTTCTGCAAGGAGCGCTCGGTCATCGAGGAGGCGCTCAGCCGGCTGGCGGGCGCCGACCTGAGCCGCTGAACACCGATTCGTCTGCGTCGGCTGAGCGACGAAAACCCGCAGCAAACCGCAGACGAATCGGGGGGCGGGCGTCAGTAGCGGCGCCGGCGGGCGTACCAGTCGCCCGCACCACCGGTGAACAGCAAGACCACCACCGCGATGCAGGCGAGCAGCCAGACCGCGCTGACCACCGAACCGATGGCGAGCAGGCTGATCACGCCGGCCACGCTGGCGGAGATGACGAGGAGGATGCGCGAGACGTTGGAGCGGCGCATGGCGAAGACCGCGAGCACGCAGGCGATCACGCACCAGAGGGTGAGCACCCCCAAGACGCCCAGGACGAGGCCGAAGGCGTCCTCGGCGTTGAAGTCTCCGGTCGCACCCTGCTCGGCAAGGGCGCGGTCGATCTCCTCGAGGACGTCGTCCTTGGCCACGATCATGGCCACGGTGAAGAACCCGAAGAGCAGCGCGGTGAGCCCCGAGAGAACCAGGGTCGTCCATCCGGCGGCCGTCACGGTGCCGGGGCGCGCCTCCTGGGCGAGCGGCCGGCCGTACATGTCCAGGCCGTCACCGAGCGGGCCGCCCTGGGGCGCCTGGGCGTACGGCGAGGCGTACTGCTGGGGTTGTCCGTAGGCCTGGGGTTGGGGTTGGGGCTGCTGCGGGTACGGCGCCTGGCCGTAGGGGTTGCCGGCCGGCGGCTGGCCGTAGGGGTTGCCGGCCGGCGGCTGGCCGTAGGGGTTGTCGGCCGGCGGCTGGCCGTCAGGGCTCTGGCCGTGGGCCGGTCCCTCGGGAGTCTGGCCGCCGTCAGGGTCCTGGGGCGGGGTGGTACCGCCCTGGCTGCTGTCGCTCACGCCTCAATCACATCATGCTCGTGGGCCGCTGCGCCTCACGACGGGCCAGCCAGCGCTGCGCCGACGGCTGCAGGAGGAGGCCGGCCGTGACCGCCGCCAGGACGCCCGGGACCACGAGCGGCGGCGAGAGCAGCGAGCCCGCGAGACAGACCAGCGCCACGACGCCGGCCGAGACCACCAGGGCGACGGCGGCCCAGCGCATCCGCTGGAAGGCCAGCACCGCAAGCACCCCGGAGACGAGGGCCCACACCAGGCAGACGATCGCGGTCGTCCACGTGGCCGACCGGAGCGTCGCGTCGGAGACGCTCTGGTCGGACAGGTCCGGGTTCTGACGCTGCATCTCGGCGAACAGGCCATCGGCGTCGACCGCGAGGACGGCGACGAGCAGGATCGAGAGCAGGGCGGTGAACGCGCAACACACCCAGGTGATCACGCAAGCGGCCACGACCACACCTGGCCGCGGCGGCCGAGCGGCAGTGGCCGCACCGGGCTGGGGAACCGTCCACGGTGACGGACCGGCGTACGGCGTCCAGGGCGGCGGCTGCTGGGACGCGGTCGGGCCCGGCGGAGGCAGCGGCGGGACGTCGCGCGGTCCGGCCGACGGCGGGGACTGCTCCGGCGGCACGTAAGTCGAGGCGTCGCTCCAGCTGGAGTCCGACTTGGAATCGGTTTTCAGGGTCGCCATGGGGGTGGTGCCGTCGAACCAGTGACGCGCGGGCGCGAGCCACAGCATCGCCACACTTGCCGCGACCACGCTGGCCAGGAAGCCACCGGTGACCAGCCCGCAGAGGAAAAGCGGCAGGGCGAGGATGCTCAACCACACCCGGGCAGCGCGGTTGCGCTTGAGCACGTGCCAGCCCAGGATCGCCGCAGCAGTCGCCAGACCGGCCGTGACCATCGAGATCGAGCGCGTGATCGCCAGAGCCGACTCCAGCCCGAGGCCCAGGTCGCTGCCCGGCGGCTCGCTCAGGAACCGCTCGATGGCGGTGCGGCTCTCCAGCGAGCGGAGGTCACCGAGGCGTTCGAAGACCGACAGCACGAGCATCACCGACGCCGCCATCACCAGCGAACCCGCGAGGGTCACCTGGCGCGGGCGCGGCGCCTGCTCGGTTGTGGGACTCATGACCTCCAGTGTTCCAGTTCGATGTTTGGGCGACCGCTCAGGTGAGGGTCAGGCCCTCGTGCAGATCGTCTCCCCGGTCGACGCGGACGGTGCTGCCGTCGACGACCCCGCCGCTGAGCAGGAGGCGGGCCAGCGGGTCGCCGATCGCCGTCTGGATCAGGCGGCGCAGCGGCCGGGCGCCGTACGCCGGGTCGTAGCCGGTGTCGGCGAGCCACTCGCGGGCCGCGTCGGTGACCTCGATGTCGATCCGCCGGGCGGCGAGCCGCTTCTCGAGCAGGCCGAGCTGGAGGTCGACGATGTGGGCCAGGTCGTCCTTCGAGAGTGCTTCGAAGATGACGATCTCGTCCAGCCGGTTGAGGAACTCCGGCTTGAACGACGCGCGCACGCTGGCCAGCACCGACTCACGCTTCTGGTCGTCCTCCAGCGTCGGGTCGACCAGGAAGACCGATCCCAGGTTGCTGGTCAGGATCAGCAGTGTGTTGCGGAAGTCGACCGTGCGGCCCTGTCCGTCGGTGAGCCGGCCGTCGTCGAGCACCTGGAGCAGGATGTCGAAGACCTCGGGGTGAGCCTTCTCGACCTCGTCGAGCAGCACGACCGAGTAGGGCCGGCGTCGGACGGCCTCGGTGAGCTGGCCGCCCTCCTCGTAGCCGATGTAACCAGGAGGTGCGCCGACCAGCCGGGCCACGGAGTGCTTCTCGGCGTACTCGCTCATGTCGATGCGCACGATCGCCCGCTCGTCGTCGAAGAGGAAGTCGGCCAGCGACTTGGCGAGCTCGGTCTTGCCCGTTCCGGTCGGGCCCAGGAACAGGAACGAGCCCGTCGGCCGGTTGGGGTCGGAGATGCCCGCACGCGAGCGGCGTACGGCGTCGCTCACCGCGCGGACGGCCTCCTCCTGGCCGATCAGCCGACGGCCGATCACCTGCTCCATCTCCAGCAGCTTGGCGGTCTCGCCCTGGAGCATCTTGCCGGTGGGGATGCCGGTCCAGGCCTCCACGACATCGGCGATCTGCTGGGCGCCGACCTCTTCGCCGACGAGGGGCTCTACCCCCTCGGTGCCGGACTTCTCCGACGCCTCGACCTCGGCGATCTTCTTCTCCAGCTCGGGGATGGACTCGTATCGGATCTTGCTCGCGCCCTCGAGGTTGCCCTCGCGGAGCAGCTTGTCGGCCTCGCTGCGCAGCTGGTCGAGGGCCCGGCGCAGCTCGCCCTCGCCCTCCAAGGTGGCCTTCTCCCGCTCCCAGCGGGCCTCCAGCGCGCGCAGCTCCTCCTCGCGGTCCGCGAGGTCGGCACGCAGCTTCTGCAGCCGGTCGACCGACGCGGGGTCGGTCTCGTTGGCCAGCGCGAACTCCTCCATCTTCAGCCGCTCGACCTGGCGCCGAAGCTGGTCGATCTCCTCGGGCGAGGACTCGATCTCCATCCGCAGTCGGGATGCCGCCTCGTCGACGAGGTCGATCGCCTTGTCGGGCAGCTGGCGGCCGGTGATGTAGCGGTCGGAGAGCGTGGCGGCCGCGACGAGCGCGGCGTCGGTGATGCGGACGCCGTGGTGGGCCTGGTACTTCTCCTGGATGCCGCGCAGGATCTGGATGGTGTCCTCGACCGAGGGCTCGCCGATGAAGACCTGCTGGAACCGGCGCTCCAGCGCGGGGTCCTTCTCGATCCGCTCGCGGTACTCGTCGAGCGTGGTCGCCCCGATCATGTGCAGCTCGCCGCGGGCCAGCATCGGCTTGAGCATGTTGCCGGCGTCCATCGCGGAGTCGCCGCCCGCGCCCGCGCCGACGACCGTGTGCAGCTCGTCGATGAAGGTGATGATCTGGCCGCCGGCGTCCTTGATCTCCTCGAGCACCGCCTTGAGCCGCTCCTCGAACTCGCCGCGGTACTTCGCCCCGGCCACCATCGCCGCCAGGTCGAGCGAGAGCAGCCGGCGGCCCTTGAGCGAGTCGGGCACGTCGCCCTCGACGATGCGCTGGGCCAGCCCCTCGACGACGGCGGTCTTGCCGACGCCCGGGTCGCCGATGAGGACGGGGTTGTTCTTGGTGCGTCGGCTGAGCACCTGGATCACCCGGCGGATCTCGGCGTCGCGGCCGATGACGGGGTCGAGCCGGCCGTCCTCGGCGGCCTGGGTGAGGTCGACGGAGAACTTCTCCAGCGACTCGTACGTCGACTCCGCGCCGGCGCTCGTCACCCGACGGCTGCCGCGCACGGCGGACACGCCCTCGCGCAGACCGTCGGCGGTCAGGCCGGCGTCGTCGAGGACCTTCTTGGCGCTCGACTCCACGGTGGCCAGCGCGATGAGCAGGTGGTCGGTGGCGACGAAGTCGTCCTTCATCCCGGTCGCGAGGTCCATCGCGGTGGCGAGCACGCGGGTCAGCGCGGCCGAGGCTGCCGGCCTCTGGACGGTCGCCCCGGTGGCGCTCGGGAGCGCGCGGACAGCCGTCTCGGCGGCGGCCGCGAGGGTCGCGACGTCGACGCCGGCCTTGGTGACCAGGCTGCGCGTCGTACCGTCCTCCTGGCGCAGCAAGCGCGACCAGCAGGTGGACCGGCTCGGTGGCGCTGTGCCCGGCCGTGGTCGCGGCGACCTGGGCGACGTCGATCGCCTCCCGGCTCCGGGTGGTGAACTTTTCGGCAGCGAACTGACTCATACCGGTTGTTGGTTCCTCGTCTCGTGCGGTCTGGTCTGGGGGGCTCTCCTGGGGGCAGGCCGGGCCGCGCGGGGCGACCCACTGACACAACGGTGGTGAAGTTGAGTCTGTTCCACTCAACTTCACCGAAATTTCGGTACGGCGCGTCGTGCGGGTCCACGGGGGCTGCATGCGGTGGCATGAGCACCAGTTGGTCAAGGCCCTGCGCCCAGTGTGCCGCCAGAGAGGTGTATCCCATGCAGAAGCTCAAGTCCGGCCTCACCGCCCTCGCCGTGGGCATCGTGCTGCTCGCGGCGCTCGACTGGGCCGCGGCCGCAGCGACCGGCAAGTCCTTGGTCCTGGGCAAGTGGAACGAGGCGGGCCAGACCACGACCATCAAGAA
This sequence comes from uncultured Actinomycetota bacterium, assembly GCA_963758885.1. Lineage (GTDB taxonomy): Bacteria > Actinomycetota > Actinomycetes > Propionibacteriales > Nocardioidaceae > Nocardioides. The sequence continues at coordinate 94,028 of CAVWXS010000020.1, read as the reverse complement.
CACCGGGAACGGCCCGGCGCTCGACCTGCGCGCCGACGGCCCCACCCTCGCGGTCGGCAACAGCAACCGCATCAAGAAGCTCAACGCCGACAAGCTCGACGGGCTCACGGGCGAGGACTACAAGACCAACCGCAACACGATCTACCAGTGGACCGTCGCGGCGCACACGGGCGGCTTCACCCAGGCCATCCCGGCCCAGGCGGCGGGCAGCTACCTGGTCACCTTCAACGTGCAGATGAACGGCGCCGCAGGCGACCCGGCCAACCCCAACGTGATCAACTGCCGGATCATCCAGAACGGCGTGTCCGGCACGGTCACCTTCCAGAAGGGGATCCTCGCCGAGACGCAGGTGACCTCGGTCGCCACGCCGCCGGCGCTGAACGGCACCAGCCCGGTCATCCTCGTCGACGGTGACTCGCTCGCCCTCGACTGCACGATGTCGCGCAACAACCAGCAGTGGTCCACGACGCAGTACCAGCCGGTGACGGTCAACCTGCTGCGCACCGACGGCTCGTTCGTCTACGCCGCCCCGCTGGGCAGGACCGCGACGCTGAAGAAGACCGCCCGCTGATCCGCGAGTCGGCGCAAATCGCCCTCGGGACGTCGTCGAGTCGGCGCAGATCGCCCACCTGGTCAGGGCGATTTGCGCCGACTCGCGGTTCGGTTCAGCGCACGCGCTTGAGGTACCCCGACGGGTTCTGGGTCAGGAAGTACCGCTCGCACCGGGCGTCGATCTCGAAGCCCGGGTCGCCTGCCATGAAGTCCCACACGGCCTCCATCGGCCCCGGGCCGAAGTCGGGCGCGGCGGGGTGGCCGTTGACGTTGGTGTCCTCGACGATCAGGTAGGAGCCGACCGGCACGAGTGGCGCGTAGGCCTCGAGCTCGGCCGCGACGTGGTCGCGGGAGTGGTCGGAGTCGAGGATCACCAGCACCGGCGAGCCCTCGGGGATCATCCCGGCGATCTTCTCCACGATGGCCGGGTCGGTCGACGACCCGGTGAAGTAGGTCAGCCGCGGGTGCTGCGGCGGGTTGGGCGGCTCGTTGACGTCGACGGTGACCACGTTGCCGGCCCCGATCGTCTCCAGCCGGTCGGCGATGTAGAGGGCGCTGCCGCCGCGATAGGTGCCGGTCTCGATGACCAGCCCGGGGGCGAGCTCGTCGATGAGCTCCATGTAGATCCACATGTCGGTGGGGCACTTGTAGGTGCGCACCCCGCGGTACCAGGTGTCCTTCCAGGTGCGCTTGGACACGTGGTAGTAGAGGCGGTGGAACTGGTCGCGGATCACGTCGCGGATGTACGGCGCCGGCTCGTTGACCGGCTCGCCCACCGGCTGCCACAGCCCCTCGAAGCTCTTCGCCACCGCCTGGGCCACGCCGTGGGGCAGCGACTCGGCCGGATGGTGGGTCAGGTACGCCTCGACCAGCTGCGCCAGCGCGGCCTGGTCGTGGACGTCGGCCTCGTCGTTCCGGATCCGCTGGGCCAGGTCGCGCACCGCCAGCGCGGCGGCGGCGTCGAGCGCGGCCGAGACCTCGGCCGAGGCCTCGATGCCGTTGGTACGGCGCTCGGCCAGCGTCGCGGCCCGTTTGGCGGCGACCGGATCGAGGCGGCGTACGACGGCCGCGCGGGCACGCGAGACCAGCTTGTCCTTGGAAGTCACGGTGCGGATCAGGGCTTTCTTCGCGGCGGCGGATCTCAGGGTGCGGCCACTCTACTGACCGGGCCGCGAGCCGCCCGGACGGGTCACCGTCCGCGGCGCCACACGACGACCTGGCCCGACGGATCGGGCTGGCGCAGGACCGGCAGCCTGCTCGGAGGGGCGTCCGCGCGACGCGTGCGGACCGCGTCGCGCAGGGCTTCGCGGGTCGCCTCGAGCTCGGCGGCGAGCTCGTCGTTGCGGGCGCGGAGGGCGTCGACCTGGTGCTCGAGCTCGAGGATGCGGCGTACGCCCTCGATGCCGGCGCCCGAAGCGGTCAGCTCGGCGATGGTGCGCAGCAGGTCGACGTCGCGGGAGGAGTAGCGGCGGCCGCCACCGCCGGTGCGGCTCGGGGCGATCAGGCCCATCCGCTCGTAGGCGCGAAGGGTCTGCGGGTGCAGGCCGGTCAGCTCGGCCGCCACGCTGATGACGTAGACCGCCTTGTCCGGCTCGGGCGGGCGGGCCGGGTTCATGTCGGGGTCCCCGCGGCGTTGTTCGACCGACGAGCGGAGCGGGGGCGGCGGAGAACGTCGTGGGGTGAGGTCACGACTGGGCCGCCTCGAAGAGGCCGGAGCGCAGGGTGCTGCCCTCGGTGGCGGTGCGGTAGTCCTCGACGGCCTTGCGGGCGCCCTCGTTGAGCGTGGCCGGCACCTGGACCTGGACGGTGGCGAGGAGGTCGCCGTTGGTGCCGTCCTTCTTCTTGGCGCCCCGGCCGCGCACGCGGAAGGTGCGGCCGTTGGGTGTGCCGCCGGGGATCTTGAGCGTGACGGGCGCGCCGCCGAGCGTCGGGATCTTCACGTCGGCACCGAGGGCCGCCTCGTCGAAGGAGACGGGGACGTCGAGGGTGAGGTTGTCGTCCTTGCGGCCGAACAGCCGGTGGGGCGTGACCTTGACCGTGACGAAGAGGTCACCGGCCGGGCCGCCGTTCTCGCCCTGGCCGCCCTTGCCGCGCAGCCGGATCCGCTGGCCGTCCTTGACCCCCGCGGGGATGCGCGCCTGGATGGTGCGGGCCGAGGAGCCGCGGCCGCTGCCGTGGCAGGTCGGGCACGCCTCGTCGTAGACCAGCTGGCGGCCCCGGCAGGCAGGGCAGGTCTCGTTGAGGGAGAACGCACCACCGACCCCGGACACGATGAAGCCCGCACCTTCGCAGGTGGTGCAGATGTGGGGCTTGGTGCCGGGCTTGCCGCCGGTGCCCTTGCAGGTCGAGCAGGGTGCGTCGGACGTCAGCCGCAGGCTGATGGTCACGCCCTCGACGGAGTCGGTGAAACCGATCGTGGCCGACGACTCGACGTCCGAGCCGCGCACCGGCCGGGCCCTGCTGCTCTGCGACTGGCGCTGGGCGCCGCCTCCGCCTCGCCGAGGAAGTCGCCGAAGACGTCGCCGAAGCCGCCCGCGTGACCGCGGATCACGTCGGAGATGTCGAAGCCGCCCGGCGGGCGGAACCCGCCGCTGAAACCGCCCGCGAACGGCCCGCTGGAGACCTGCGAGCGGTAGTCGTCGTAGGCCTTGCGCTTGTCGGAGTCACCGAGGACGTCGTAGGCCTCGGCGACGGACTTGAAGGTGTCGTGCTTCTTCTCGTCGCCCGGGTTGGAGTCGGGGTGGTTCGCCCGCGCGAGCCTGCGGTAGGCCTTCTTGATGTCGGCCGTGCTGGCGTTCTTGCCGACGCCGAGGACCTGGTAGAAGTCCTTGGTCGCCCAGTCGGCACGGATCTCGGCCACTCACCCTCACCTCCTCCGGGGTCTGGTCCCTGCTGATCTTCTGGTGACGATCCTGCTGATCGTCACATCTGGTTCGCCGGCGCCTCGTCACGCTCGCCGGGGTCGACCACGAGTACCTGGGCCGCACGGACGACCCGGTCGCGCATGCGGTAGCCCGCCTTGGCGATCACCTTGCAGGTGGTCACCTCGACGTCGGGGTCGGTGCCGATGTGGGACAGCGCCTCGTGGATCGTCGGGTCGAACGCGTCACCGGGCGCGCCGAAGCGGGTCAGGCCCTGGGCCGCGACCACGCGCTCGAGCTGCTCGGCGACGCCCCGGAAGCCCTCGTCGAGCGGGCCGTGCTCGCGAGCGCGGTCGATGTTGTCGAGCACCTCGATGATGGGCGCCAACGCCTGGTACGTCGCGTTGTCGCGCACCAGCTCGCGGTCGCGCTCGACCCGGCGCTTGTAGTTGAGGTACTCGGCCTGGAGCCGCTGGAGGTCGGTCGTGCGCTCGGCGAGCTGCTGCTCGACCGACGGACCAGCCTCCTCGGCAACGACGTCGCTCTCCGCGCCCTCCACCTCGGTCTCGTTGGCCATCTCGGCCGCCGCGTCGCCGAACGAGTCGGCTCGGTGACGGGCGTCCTCATCGGGCGCACCGGCCGGCCCGGCCGAGGTCTCCTCGACCTCGACCGAGCCGTCCAGCTGCTCCGACCGGGGGCCGGGCGGATGATCGGTCACCGGGCCTCGCCCTCGGTCCCGGCGTGCCCGTCGGACCCGTCGGTGCTGTCGCTGCCGTGGGGGCGTCCTCGTCGATGATCTCGGCGTCGACCACGTCGTCGTCGGACTCGCCGGTGCTGCCGTCGCTGCCACCCGCAGCCGACTGGTCGGCCTCGGCGGCGGCGTACATGGCGGCACCCATCTTCTGGCTCGTCTCGCCGAGCTTGGTGACCGCGGCCTGGATCTCGTCGGCGGAGGAGTCCTCGTTGTCGATGACCTTCTTGAGCGCGTCGAGGTCGCCCTGGACGTCGTTCTTGACGTCGTCGGGGATCTTGTCGCCGTTGTCCTCGAGGAACTTCTCGGTCTGGTAGACCAGCGAGTCGGCCTGGTTGCGGGTCTCGACCTGCTCGCGGCGCTTGGCGTCCTCGGCGGCGTACTGCTCCGCCTCGCGCACCATGCGGTCGATCTCGTCCTTCGACAGCGCCGACCCGCCGGTGATCCGCATGGACTGCTCGCGGCCGGAGGCCTGGTCCTTGGCGGAGACCTGCACGATGCCGTTGGCGTCGATGTCGAAGGTGACCTCGATCTTCGGGATGCCGCGCGGGGCCGGGGGCAGTCCGGTCAGCTCGAAGTTGCCGAGCGGCTGGTTCTGCGCCCACATCTGGCGCTCTCCCTGGGCGACCTTGATCTCGACCGACGGCTGGTTGTCGTCGGCGGTGGTGAAGATCTCGGACCGCTTGGTCGGGATCGTGGTGTTGCGATCGATCAGCGTGGTCATCACGCCGCCCTTGGTCTCGATGCCGAGCGAGAGCGGGGTGACGTCGAGCAGCAGCACGTCCTTGACCTCGCCCTTGAGAACGCCGGCCTGCAGGGCGGCGCCGACCGCGACGACCTCGTCGGGGTTGACGCCCTTGTTGGGCTCCTTGCCGCCGAGCAGCTCCTTGACCAGCTCGGTCACCGCGGGCATCCGGGTCGAGCCGCCGACCAGGACCACGTGGTCGATGTTGTCGACGGCGACGCCGCCGTCCTTGAGCACCGACTTGAACGGCGCCTTGGTGCGGTCGAGCAGGTCGGAGGTCATCTTCTGGAACTCCGCGCGGGTCAGCTTCTCCTCGAAGTGGAGCGGGCCGGACTCGCCGTGGGTGATGTAGGGCAGGTGGACGGTCGTCTCGCTGGAGCTCGACAGCTCGATCTTCGCCTTCTCGGCGGCCTCCTGGAGGCGCTGCTTGGCGATCTTGTCTGCGGCCAGGTCGACGCCGTGGGCGTTCTTGAACTTGGTGACCATCCAGTCGACGACGCGGGAGTCCCAGTCGTCGCCACCGAGGTGGTTGTCGCCGGAGGTCGCCTTGACCTCGACCACGCCCTCGCCGATCTCGAGCAGGGACACGTCGAAGGTGCCGCCGCCGAGGTCGAAGACCAGGATCGTCTGGTCGTCGCCCTTGTCGAGGCCGTAGGCCAGCGCGGCCGCCGTGGGCTCGTTGACGATGCGGCTGACGTTGAGGCCCGCGATCTCGCCGGCCTCCTTGGTCGCCTGGCGCTGGGCGTCGGAGAAGTACGCCGGCACGGTGATCACCGCGTCGGTGATCGGCTCGCCGAGGTAGGCCTCGGCGTCGCGCTTGAGCTTCTGCAGCACGAACGCGCTGATCTGCTGGGGGGTCAAGGTCTTGTCGTCGATCTTGACGTTCCAGTCGCTGCCCATGTGGCGCTTGACCGACCGGATGGTGCGCTCGACGTTGGTGACGGCCTGGCGCTTGGCGACCTCGCCGACGAGAACCTCGCCGGACTTGGCGAAGGCCACGACCGACGGTGTCGTGCGGGCGCCTTCCGCGTTGGCGATGACGGTGGGCTCTCCACCTTCGAGGACGGCGACGACGCTGTTCGTCGTACCGAGGTCGATGCCGACGGCACGAGCCATGTTGGGTTACCTCCGTGGGTGCGGTGCTGTGGGGTGTGTCGATCGATGTGTCTGGCCATCCTGGCGACTGATCGTCGCGATGAGCCAAAATTCTTGAGTCGGTCCGGCTCAAGTCTATTCATGGGCTCCAACGCACCCATGGTGGCCCTTGTTCCGACCTCGCCGAGGAATTTCCGGCCTTCTCCCAGCGGGTGGTCTGGTCGCGCGGCGGGGTAGTCCCGTGCGTTCGGGGTCCGACCCGGAATCCCGGACTACCCGGCGATCCGGTCCCTAGAGTGGCCCGCGTGGGACACCGGGTGTTGATCTCGGCGCACCGGTGCAACACACCGGAGGCGGTGCGGGAGGCGGCGCGGGTGGGGGCCGACTACGCCGAGTTCGACGTACGACGCGCGGGTGACGGCACGCTGGTCTGCAGCCACGACCCCGTGCCCGACGCGGCGGGGAGGCCGGTACTCCGCGACGTACTCTCCGCGGTCACCGAGAGCGGCCTGGGCGCACACGTCGACCTGAAAGGCCCCGACGCGGGCGAGTGGGCCGAGGAGCTGGCCGAGCAGTGCGCGGCCGCGCTCGACCTCGACCGCGTGGTCTTCACGACGGGTAGCGCACAGGCCGCCGCCTCGCTCGCGCGCTGGGCCGAGGCCCACGACGCGCCACCGCTCGTGGGCCTGACCGTCGGCCAGAGCACGGCACACCTGCGCCTCCCGGCCGCCGTGCGAGCGCGGATCGGCGAGCTCTACCCCAGCCGCAGGTGGCGAGCGAGCGGTGCGGGAGTGCTGGTCGCGCACCACGTGCTGGCCAGGGTCCGGCTGCTGCGCTGGGCACGCCGGCGCGAGGTCCGCGTGCTGGTGTGGACCGTCGACCACCCGCGGATCGTCCGCGCGGCGCTGCGCGACCCGCGCGTGTGGATGGTGACGACGAACCGGCCGGCAGAGGCCGTGGCCGCCCGCGCGCGTCTCGGCAGATGACGCCCAGCAACGACGATCAGCAGATGACGGAGGCGCCGTCGCCGTCGTACGCGCAGGTGTCGACGACCTTGCCCGAGGCGTTCTTGAAGGTGGCCTTGTCGCCGGTGTTGTTCCAGATGTAGCTGCCCTGGCCCCAGTAGAGGTGGAGCGCGCGGTTGGCCCCGCTGCCGGTGTGGATCGTCACGGTGGCGCCGGGCTGGACGGTGAAGCCCTCGGGAAACTTGAACTTGAAACCCGTCACGTCGCGGATGGACCAGCCGGTCAGCGTCCACGGCTTCGCGCCGAAGTTGCGGATCTGCACCCACTCGCGGTTGAGCGAGGCGTTCGTGAGGTCGTCGTCGCCGGACGGGTCGAACTGCACCTTCGCCAGCCGCATCGCGGGCAGCTCCTGCGCGTGGCTCTTGGACGCCCAGACGGCAGTGGGCGCCACGAGCGCGACAGCGGCAAGCAGCGCCGCCCAGGCGCGCACCGACGTCGAGGTCATGGCGACGAGGCTAGGTCGCTCGTCGCGTCGGCGCGGCCGAATGGTCGAAGATGGGCGCATGCGCGTTCTCGTCACGGGTGGAACCGGGTACGTCGGATCGCACATGGCGCTGGCCCTGCTGCGCGACGGGCACGACGTACGGCTGCTCGTCAGGCGTCCGGAGCAGGTGGCCGAGACGTTCGACCCGCACGGCGTGACCTTCACCGCCGACGACGTGGTGACGGGCGACGTGCTCGACGCCGACTCGGTGAGGCGCGCGCTCGAGGGTTGCGACGCGGTCGTGCACGCCGCCGCCATCTTCAGCCTCGACCCGCGCAAGGCCCAGGCCATGCTCGACACCAACGCGCAGGCGACGCGCGTCGTGCTGACGGCCGCGCTCGAACATGGCTGCGACCCGGCCGTGCACATCTCCAGCTCGGTCGCGCTGATGCGGCACGGCGGCAGCGGCCCCGACCTGCCTCTCGGCGACATCGACAACGCCTACAGCAAGTCGAAGGTCCTCTCTGAGGTCGAGGCCCGCAAGCTCCAGGACGACGGTCGGCCCGTCGTCACGGTCTACCCCGGTGCGATCTTCGGGCCGCACGACCCCTACGTCGGCTCGCAGACCGAGCGCTTCCTCTGGGTGGTGCGCGGCAGGTTCCCGGTGTGGTCCAAGGGCGGCGTCCTGGCCAGCGACGTCCGCGACAGCGCCGCCGTGGTGGCGGCGGTGATGGAGCCCGGCAAGGGCCCCCGCCGCTACGTCGTCCCCGGCATCCACATGACGGCCGCGGACCTGTACTCCGCGATCGCCAAGGCCATCGGGCGGCGTCGACCGCATGTCGATCTGCCGGCCCGGCTCGGGGTGCTGACCGCCAAGGTGGTCGAGGCCGTGCAGACGCGGCTGCCGGAGCGGTTCCACTACCCCGCCGACCTCGAGGGCGCCGAGATGGCCGTGCGCGACACCCGCCTCGACGACACCCCCGCCCGCCGCGACCTCGGCATCACCCCGATCCCGTTCGAGCAGTCCATCCGCGACGAGATCGCCTGGGCGGTCGAGGCCGGGCATCTGCCGGAGAAGTACCGGCCGCGCCAAGTCCGTGGATGAGTACCCGGATATCCGGGTGTTCCAGCACTTGTCAGGGGTTGCAACCCCTGACAAGTGACCGAAGAGCCTGATATCCGGGTACTCATCCACGCCGCCCGCGCAGCAGTGCCAGCTCGTCCCCCAGCTCTCGATGAGCTCGCGGAGCCCGTGCCCGCCGTGCCGCTCGTCCCACGCGAGGCACTCGCGCTCGATGACGGCGTACGCCGCCCGCACGGCGTACGCGTCGCCGTCCAGCACCGCCTCGACCTGCGGCAGCAAGCGTTCGGCCGACCACTCCGGGACGCTGAGCGGGTGCTCGCGCAGCTCCCAGGCGAGGTACTTGTTGTAGGGACGGACCCGGCCCTCGAGCGTGAACACCACGTCGAGCCACCAGTGCACCGACTCGGCCGCATCGAGGCGGCGTTCGAGGGCGCGACCGTCGCGGTCGGACTTGAGCGCGCGGTAGGCCATGTTGATGTAGCCGTCGAGCTGGTCGCCATCGAGCAGCATCCGCCGGGCCTCGTCGACCGTGTGCGTCGCCTGGCGCCGTACGGCCGCGGTGATCCGGCCGCCGGTGTTGTCGCGGAGCACCTGGGCGTAGGCGAACCCCCAGCGATAGCCGTAGTACCCGCTCCCCCACATCGGCACGTCCTCGAGGTCGGCCATGTTCTTGGGGATCTCGTCGATCGCCGCGGTCTTGATCGACTCTCGACGCGCCTCCTCCTCGTCGGTGAGCACCACGAAGACGTCGACGTCGGAGGTGTCGGTGGCCATCCCGCGGGCTGCGCTGCCGGACAGCACGAGCCCGAGGATGGCCGGGTCGTCGCGCGCGAGCACCTCGTCCAGCGCGGCCTGCGCCTGCGGATTGAGGCTCATCGGCCGCGGTTGCGCGGGTGCTGGCGGGCCGTGCGCTCGTTGCCGCGCTTGTAGTTTCCGGTCCAGCGGGCCATCACCTGCTGCGTCATCCCCGCCCTCGACCTCGGCGACGAACTCGCTCGCCCTCGATCCGCGCAGCACGGTCGCCCGCTTGCCGTGGTGGGTGATGACGACCTCGCCGTCGCGGCGCACGTCGTAGGCGAACCCGTCGGCAGTCCCGGCACCGCGGCCATCCTGATGCGTGACGACGCAGCCGTCGCGACCCGTTTTGCGTCCGCGTCACCTTCTCCACGGCCTGTGTCCAACGTCAGGTGCGGCCACGGTCGGCGGTGGGTCGGCGACCTCACGATGTGAGGCCCAGACAGGGGAACACACATCGAGAGGAACGACCATGAACGACAAGCCCATCTCCCGCAATCCCTTCACCGCACCTGCCGCCGCCGACCACGAGCGGCGCATCCTGCGGGCGCGACGAAGCCTCCGGATCCTCAGCCCCGCGCTGGCCGCGCTGCTGCTCCTGCCCTTGGCCGCCCAGGCGTCCTCCAGCGACCCGCCGGGCACGCACCTCGACCGGTGAGGTCGCAACCGCCACCGCGTCCAGTGGCCTGTCGAACAAGGTCTACACCGTCTTCGACGCGGTCGCCGGTGACACCCGCACGACCGCGGGCACCGCCGAGGCCAGCACGAGTGTGCTCACGATCAAGGTGGACGATGTGCGGTCGTTCTACGGCGACTACCCGGAGTCCTACACGGTCAAGGTCGACGGGCTGAAGGGAACCGACACCGCCGCATCGGTGACCCAAGGACTCCGCATCTCCGGACCCAACCCCGCTGCCGACGTCGGCGAGTACCCCATCCAGCCGTATGGCGCGACCGTCCCAGCCGGTTACACCGTGCAGTACGTCAACGGCTCGCACACGATAGACCCGGTCCCGCTCCAGGTCCGGGTGGACGACCTGAAAACCCGCTACGGGAGCTACGCGCCGTCGTTCCAGGTGCGGTACTACGGCCTCAGGAACGGCGACACCGCTCCGGCCACCGTGCGCGCTCTCCGAGTCGTCACGGACGGGGGGCCTCTGTACGGCGACCAGGTCACGCCCACCGCTTCCACCGACGCAGGGAGCTACGACGTCTACCCCGACGTCTTCGACCGCAACTACGAGATCCACCCCGTGGCCGGCAAGTGGACGGTCGCCAAGGCCCCGCTGAGCGTCACGGTCGATCCCGTCACCATGACCTGGGGCGACCCCTTGCCGCGGTACCACACAGAGGTCCGTGGTCTGGTCAACGGCGACACGACGCGCGACCTCACCCCGATCACGGCGATGGGGCCGATTCGCATGCGGCCCGACGTAGGCACCTACCAGCTGACGCTGTCGGGTGGGACCAGCCCCAACTACGAGACCCACTATGGGACCAGCGGCATGCGGGTGGACCCTCGGCCGGTGACTGTCACCGTCGACAACAAGACCCGCGTCTACGGCAGCCCCAACCCGACCTTCACGGCCACCGTCACCGGGATGCCCGCTGGGGTGACCCTGCCGACCAGCTTCGAGACGATGCCCCGCGACCTCGGGGTCGGGACGCGGACCATCCACTTCGAGCGGGAGGACGACCCCAACCTGAGGGTCGAGATCCGGGCCGGGACGCTGACCACTACCCCCGCCCAGCTCACCGTGACGCCCCCCTTCCGGAGGATCGCCTCAGGCGCCTCCCTGGGCGACCTCTCGCCGACCTTGACCGGCTGGGTCTACGACGACACTGACGCCGACCTGAGGTCCAAGCCCACCTGCCGTGCTGCCGTCGGCGGCGCCCCGGTGTCAGCGACCACCAAGCCAGGCGTCTACCACGATGCCATCTCGTGCGCCGGTGGGGAGGCTCCGGCCGGGTACGCCTTCGCCTATCGCACCAATGTGCTCTGGATCAACCCCGTGATGACGCTGCAGGCCACCGGTCTGCCGACCGGACTGGCCGCGCAGGCCACCGTCGACGGTGAGTCCGTCGCGCTGCCCCGCACCGCCGTCGAGGTCCCGTTCGGGGCCACGCACAGCTACCAGTTCGAGGGAACGGTCATCGACAACCGTGGGCGCGTCTTCATCACCACGGCGGCCCCCTTCAGCGGCCAGGTCCTCGACAACGCGAACGTGACGGCCTCCTACTCGACGATGGGCCGCCTCCTCTCGGACGCCGTGAACGCCGGCCAACTCGACGAGTCGGGCGGCGGGATGCTCGCGGACGTGTGGTTCCCGACCGAGCGGGACGTCGTCGCCGACTACCAGTACGGCGCACTGGCGGGACTGCGCGAGTTCGCCGCCCCGGTGCGATCCCTGCCGGCCAGCAGCATCGCCGCCGAGGTGTCAGCCAACCTGCTGGCTCACGCGCACGTCGTCTGGGACGTCGCGGGCGGCAGCGGTGCGGTGTAGCCGAGCGCAGCCACGCAACCCGGTGGCCCCGGTCTCGCTTCGGTGCGACCGGGGTCACCGGCGTTCCGCGGCCTGCCTGAGGCGCTCGGGGTTTCGTGACAGGACTTCGTCCTTCCTCAACCACCGGATAGCGTGGCCGCATGCACGACCGACGCGCCGAGATCCGGGGCCGGCTGCGCCGGCTGGTCGACCAGCACGTCCGCCCGGCGGAGCGGCGGCACGTGGCGGACCTGACGGTCGAGGCCTGGCACGTACCTCCCGCAGCCGACGGGACGGTCGGGGAGCCGGTGCCCTTCGCGACGGCGAAGGCCCAGGCGTACGGCGCCTTCGCGATCGGCGACCCGTGGGGACCGGCGTGGGCGACGACGTGGTTCCGGCTCACCGGTTCGGTGCCGGACGACCTGGCGCACCCCGAGCTGGTCGTCGACCTCGGGTTCGCGGGCACGAGTGCCGGATTCCAGGCCGAGGGACTCGTCCACCGGCCCGACGGCACCCACGTGAAGGCGCTGAACCCGCTCAACGACTGGGTTCCCGCGAGTCCGGGCGAGCGGATCGAGCTGTACGTCGAGGCGGCCGCCAACCCGCAGATCCACACGTCGTGGCACCCCACGCTCCTCGGTGACAAGACCACCTCGGCTCCCGACCCGGTCTACCGGCTCGTCACCGCAGCGGTCACCGAGGTCGCCCCCGAGGTGCGCGCGCTGCTCACCGACGTCGAGGTGCTCGACCAGCTCGCCGCCGAGCTGGCGGACGACGACGCCCGGCAGGTCGAGATCCTGCTGGCGCTGGAGGCAGCCCTCGACGCGCTCGACCTGGCCGACGTGCCCGGCCACCGCGCGCCGACGCGCGCGGTGCGCTGGCCGCGGCGCTCGCGCGGCCGGCGTACGACGGCGCCCATCGCGTCTCCGCGGTCGGGCACGCGCACATCGACTCGGCCTGGCTGTGGCCGGTCCGCGAGACCGTGCGCAAGGTGACGCGCACCGTCGCCAACGTGGTGAACCTGCTCGACCACGCTGGCAACGGGCAGGGCGACCTCGTCTACGCGATGAGCTCGGCGCAGCAGTGGGAGTGGGTGCGCGAGCACCACCCGGCGCTGTTCGAACGGGTGAAGGAACACGTCGCGGCCGGCCGGTTCGTCCCCGTCGGCGGGATGTGGGTGGAGTCCGACACCAACATGGTCGGCGGCGAGGCGATGGCCCGGCAGTTCCTGGTCGGGCAGCGGTGGTTCGAGGAGCACCTCGGCGTCACGTGCGACGAGGTGTGGCTGCCGGACTCCTTCGGCTACACCGCCGCACTGCCCCAGATCGTGAGGCAGGCCGGCTGCCGCTGGTTCCTGACCCAGAAGATCTCGTGGAACACCACCAACGTCTTCCCCCACCACACGTTCTGGTGGGAGGGCATCGACGGCACCCGCGTCTTCACCCACTTCCCTCCGGTCGACACCTACAACGCCGAGCTGACCGGCCGCGAGCTCGCGCACGCGGCGCGCAACTTCCGCGACAAGGGCGCCGCCACTCGCTCGCTCGTCCCGTTCGGGCACGGCGACGGCGGCGGCGGCCCCACTCGCGAGATGCTCGCGCGCGCCTCGCGCACCGCATCGCTCGCCGGATCTCCGACGGTCGCGATCGAGACGCCGGCCGCGTTCTTCGAGGCGGCCGAGGAGGAGTACGGCGGGTCATCGTCCGGGGCGCCGGTGTGGGCGGGCGAGCTCTACCTGGAGATCCACCGCGGCACCTACACCTCGCAGGCCGCGATGAAGCAGGGCAACCGGCGCTCCGAGCACCTGCTCCGCGAGGCCGAGCTGTGGTCGGCGACGGCGGCGGTGCGCGGACTGCTGTCCTACCCGACCGACGAGCTCGAGGAGCTGTGGCGGATCGTGCTGCTGCACCAGTTCCACGACATCCTGCCCGGCTCGTCGATCGCGTGGGTGCACCGCGAGGCGCGGGCGACGTACGCCGACGTGGCGGCGCGGTTGGAAGCGCTCATCGAGACCGCGCTCGACGCGCTGGCCGGCGACGGGTCCGACGACGTGGTCTTCAACGCGGGGCCGGTGGCGCGCGAGGGGGTGCTGGCCATGGGTGGTGGTTTCGAGGCTCGCAAGCTCGCACCTCAACCACCGACCGCTTCGGTGGTTGAGGTGCGAGGAGCGCCAGCGACGAGCCTCGAAACCACCGCGCTCTTCGAGAACGAGCACCTCCGCGTCGAGCTCGACGAGGGCGGCGTGATCCGGCGGTGCTCGACAAGACGCACGGGCGCGAGGTGCTGCCGCCCGGCGGGGCGGCGAACCTGCTCCAGCTGCACCCCGACCACCCGGTGAAGTGGGACGCCTGGGACCTCGACCGCTCCTACCGCGCGAAGGTCACCGACCTCGCGAACGGCGACGTGACGGTCGACGGCGACACCGTCGTGGTGACCCACTCGTTCGGCGAATCCTCAGCCAGGCAACGGATCCGGCTCGTCGGCGACCGTCTGGAGGTCGAGACCGAGGTCGACTGGCACGAACGCGAGAAGGTGCTCAAGGCGGCCTTCGACGTCGACGTGCACACCGACCACGCGGCGTACGAGACCCAGTTCGGGCACGTCGTCCGGCCGACCCACGAGAACACCACCTGGGACGCGGCGCGGTTCGAGGTGTGCGCGCACCGGTGGGTGCACGTGGGCGACGGCGGGTACGGCGTCGGGCTGGCCAACGACGCGACCTACGGCCACGACGTCACCCGCCATCCGCGTGAGGGCGGCGGCACGTTCTCGCGGGTCCGGCTCAGCCTGCTGCGCGCGCCGCTGTTCCCCGACCCGGAGACCGACCAGGGCCGGCACGTGCTGCGGTACGCGCTGGTCCCCGGCGCCGGGATCGCGGAGGCCGCCGAGGCGGGGTACGCGCTGAACCTCCCCCTCCGCCGCCGTCGTGGATCGGCCGTCGAGCCGCTCGTCAGCGTCGAGGGGACGGCGTACGTCGAGGCGGTCAAGCTCGCCGAGGACGGTTCGGGCGACGTCGTCGTGCGGCTGTACGAGCCGCTCGGCGCGCGTACGTCGGTGCGGGTGAGCGCGTCGTTCGAGCACGCGTCCGTGACCGAGGTGGACCTCCTCGAGCGACCGAAGGACACCGGCTCGTGGGACGGCGGCACGCTGGACCTGCGCCCCTTCCAGATCGTCACCCTCCGCTTCCACATCGGTGGTTGAGGTGCGAGGCCGTCCACGGCCGAGCCTCGAAACCACCTCTCGACACCGTCGCTGGCGCTCGCACTCGACCACGAGGGGCCTCAGCCCCAGGGGGTCGTCAGCTTTCCGATCAGCCAGTCGGCGGCGGGATGGTCCCACGTCGTGGAGGTCGGCGAGCACGGTGTCGCGGTCGTACGGCACCGCCCGGTGCTCGACCGACCAGCGCGTCGTCGGTGGGACGTGAGGACCGCGTAGCGGGTCACGCGCGTCGGACGTCCGCGGGAGGCTGACCGAGCCGGGGTTGACGACCTGGGCGCCGGCGAGGCGACGCTCCTCGGGATGGTGCGTGTGGCCGACCAGGATCAGGTCCGCCGCATCGGCGGTGAAGCCGCGAGCGATCGAGGCGTCGTCGCCGTCGTGCGGGTCGAGGCCGGGGCCGTCGTCGCGGCCGGGAGACGCGTGCACCAGCAGTACGCCGTCCCGCGGCCGCGCCTCGACCGGGAGCGAACCCAGCCAGGCCAGGTCGTCCGGGGACAGGGCGGAGCGGGTCCAGTCGAACGACGGCACCGCCTCCGCCGACGGCGGCTGGGTCAGCGTGTAGCGGTCGGTGTTGCCGCGGACGGCGACCAAGCCGGGGAGCTCGCGCACCCGACGTACGCACTCCACCGGCCGCGGCCCGTGCGCCACCAGGTCGCCGAGGACCCAGTGGGCATCGACACCGCCGGCGTCGGCCAGCGCGGCGTCGAGAGCGACGAGGTTGCCGTGGACGTCGGAGAGGACGGCGATACGCACCAGACGAGGTCTATCAGGTCACCGGGTCTCGAGGCTCGTCGCTGGCGCTCCTCGCACCTCGACCGACGATCGCGGAGGTGCGACGCTGGGGAGCATGCCGACGCCTCCGATCACGGTCGTCCTCATCGGGGCCACGGGCGACCTGTCCAAGCGCAAGCTGTTGCCGGGCCTGCTGCACCTGTTCCAGACCGGGCTGCTGCGCGACCTCCAGGTCGTCGGCACCTCCCTCGACCACCACGACCGCGACTCGTTCCTGGAGTTCGCGCGCGCGGCGATCGACGAGTTCGCGTCGTTCGAGGTCAAGGAGGAGGACTGGAAGGAGTTCGAGAAGCGGCTGTGGTGGTCGCCCTGGGAGCTGGGGCCCGACGGGCTCAAGGCCGTCGTCGACGAGGCGGACGCGGCGGCCGGCAGCGACAAGCCGCGCGACCGGCTGCACTACCTGAGCGTGCCGCCGAAGGCCGCGCTCGACGTGGTGCAGATCCTCAAGGAGGCCGATCTGGTCTCCCGCAGCCGGATCATCATGGAGAAGCCGTTCGGCATGGACCTCGCGTCGTCCAAGGAGCTCAACAAGCAGCTGCACAAGGTCTTCAAGGAGGACCAGATCTTCCGGATCGACCACTTCCTCGGCAAGGAGGCGGCGCAGAACATCTTGGCGTTCCGGTTCGCCAACGGCTTGTTCGAGCCGATCTGGCACCGCAACCACATCGACCACATCCAGATCGACGTGCCCGAGTCGCTCGGCCTGGAGCAGCGCGCCTCGTTCTACGAGGCGACCGGCGCCTACCGCGACATGGTGGTCACCCACCTGTTCCAGGTGCTCGCGTTCACCGCGATGGAGCCGCCGACGGCTCTGGAGCCGTTCGCGATCTCGGAGGAGAAGAACAAGGTCTTCCGCTCGATGCTGCCGATCGAGCCGCACGACGTCGTGCGCGGCCAGTACGTCGGCTACCGCGACATCGACGGCGTCCAGCCGGAGTCCGAGACCGAGACCTTCGTCGCGCTGAAGTGCTACGTCGACAACTGGCGCTGGGCGGGCGTGCCGTTCTACCTCCGCACCGGCAAGCGGATGGCCGAGGGCGCCCGGATCATCTCGATCGCCTTCCGCGAGCCGCCACGGTCGATGTTCCCGCCCCACTCCGGCGTCGGCGACCACGGTCCCGACCACCTCACCTTCGACCTGGCCGACCAGGCCAAGATGTCGCTGTCGTTCTACGGCAAGAAGCCCGGCCCCGGCATGCAGCTGCAGAAGCTGTCGATGCAGTTCGCGATGCGCGACACCACCTGGGCCGGCGCGGTGCTCGAGGCCTACGAGCGGCTCATCTACGACGCCGCGCGCGGCGACCGCACGCTGTTCACCACCGCCGAGGGCATCGAGCGCCTCTGGGAGATCTCCCAGCCCCTGCTGGAGAACCCGCCCGTCGTCCGGCCCTATCAACGCGGGCTCGTGGGGTCCGAACCAGATCCACCAGCTGGTGGCGCCGTTCGCCTGGCGGCTGCCCTTCGAGCGGCAGTGGCGCGACCCGAACGAGGTCGGCGGCTGAGACTCGAGTGAAGGAAATAATTGCCGGATGGCAGAAATACTTGCCATTCGACAGTTTTGCTTGCACCATGGATCCGGTGGATGTTGCCCAGCCCCTCAGCACGCTCGTGCCCTCGCTCGATGGGGACGTGCTCACCGTCCTCGCGCGGACGGAGGCGCCGCTGACCGGTCGCCGAGTCGCAGCCCTGGCTCGCCGCGGCAGTCGCCCGGGGGTCCAGACGATCTTGGATCGGCTCGTCGATCACGGTGTCGTTCACGCCCAGCCGGCGGGCCCGTCAACGCTCTTCACGCTCAACCGAGAACATCTGCTCGCCGAGCCGGTCATCCTCGCGGTCACCGCACGAGACCGGCTGTTGAGCCGTCTTCGGGAGCACATCGAGGGTTGGCACGTCCCTGCCGCGCACACCTCCTTGTTCGGTTCCACCGCTCGTGGCGATGCCGGGCCCCGCTCCGACATCGACGTCGTCGTCGTACGACCGGCCGGGGTCGACCCTGACGAACCGGCCTGGGTCGACCAGCTCGCCACGCTCGAGCGGCTGGTCGAGGCGTGGACAGGCAACTCACTCGCCTGGTTCGAGACCACCGAGGAAGGTTCTGGCCAGCGCCGACTCCGAGCGCGAGCCTCTTCTCGAGTCCCTGCGACGCGATGCCATCCACCTCACGGGTCGTCGCCTCGGGGATCTCGTCCACGTGACACGGGCCTCATGACTCCCGTTCGCACCCGACGCGGCGACGTCGGCGACGCGCGCAACCGCCGTCTGATCGCGCAGAAGTACCTCGAGGTCGGCGAGCTCGCCGCCGTCGAAGAGGGCCCGGCGGCGAACAACGTCGTCGTGGGCATCTGCGTGTTGGCGGGGATCGCCGCGGCCGACGCGATCTGCCTGACCGCCGCGGGAGAGCGCTACGCCGATCAGGACCACGGTGAGGCCGCGCGGTTCCTCGGCAGGGTCGACAGGTCCGCCGGAAGACAGCTGGGAACCTTGGTGCGTCTCAAGCCACTCGCCCACTACGGCACGGGATTCGTCACCGACGAGGACCGTACGCGCGCACTCCGCGCGGCGACGGCGCTCGTCAACGAGGCCGTCGCGCGCACCACTGGGGCCTGACGACACCGTTCGGCATCTGAGATGCCGGCGGAATACCCGTCGTACCGCCGTTGTCATGCCCCTCATGACCGTTCCCGACATCAAGCTCAACGACGGCACCACGATCCCCCAGCTCGGCTTCGGCGTCTTCCAGGTCGATCCCGACCAGACGCAGCGGGTCGTGGAGCAGGCCCTCGAGGTGGGCTACCGCCACATCGACACCGCGCAGATGTACCGCAACGAGGAGGGCGTCGGCCACGCCATCGCCGCCTCCGGCATCCCGCGCGACGAGCTGTACGTCACCACCAAGCTCAACAACGGCTACCACCTGCCCGACGACGCCCGGCGGGCCTTCGACGCCTCGCTGGCCAAGCTCGGCCTCGACCGCGTCGACCTGTTCCTGATCCACTGGCCGCTGCCGACCAGGTACGACGGCGACTTCGAGTCGACCTGGCGCACGCTCGGAGAGTTCTCGGCGCAGTGGGGCGACGGCCGCGCCACGTCGGTCGGCGTCTCGAACTTCGAGCCCGACCACCTGAAGCGGATCATCGACGACAGCGGCCACGTACCCGCGGTCAACCAGGTCGAGGTGCACCCCTACTTCGGCAACGAGGCCGTGCGCGCTGCGGCGGCGTCGTACGACATCGCCATCGAGGCCTGGTCGCCCATCGCCCAGGGCGCGGTGCTCGACGACCCGACGATCGGCGAGATCGCCAAGCGCCTCGACCGGACGCCGGCTCAGGTAACGCTGCGCTGGCACGTGCAGCGCGGCGACATCGTCTTCCCCAAGTCGGTCAACCCCGACCGGATTCGCGAGAACTTCGCGCTCTTCGACTTCGAGCTCACCGGCGACGACATGGCGGCCATCACCGCGCTCGGCCGCGGCGACGACGGCCGGCAGGGCGGCGACCCCAAGACGATGGACTGGATCCCCAGCAGCTGACGTCGAGCGGCGAGGCGGCGTCACCCGATGGTGATGGTCACCTCGTTGGACGCCTGGTCGGTGTCGGTGTCGATGACACGGAAGCGGTTGGGGCCGGAGCGCCCGGTCTGGACGTACGTCGAGAACGTGCCGCCGCTGACGGTCACGGTCACGGGGAAGTCGACCCAGGAGTCGCCGGGGCCGGTCGCGCGCTGCACCTGCAGCACGGCGCCCTCGCCGGCCGGGTAGGTGCCGGTCAGGTCGATGCGGCCCATCGGCCCGACCTGCGTCGCCCCGGCCTGGAGGTTGATGCCGCTCTCCGGGGTCTTGGTGGTGAGGACCGGGCCGGTGGGCTCGGGCGCGGCCGTGAGCGTGGCAGCCGAGCTGGGCCCATCGGTCGGTGTGGTCTTCTCCGGCTTGGGCAGGTACATGCTCTGGCGGGCCGTGGAGTCGACCGCCGTGGCGTCGGCGCCGAGGCCCAGCACGCGGGTCGCGACGAGGGTCCCGCCGCCGGCGAGGAGGCCGATCGCCAGTCCGACGCCGACCAGGGCGATCAGACCGGCGATGACCGGGTGCTGTCTGCGCTCGGGCTCAGGCACGGTGCTGAGGAGTCCTTCCGAGGTCGACGGGTCCTGCTGAATTCCTCTGCCCATTGTTGCCGAGGCACCCCAGCACCCGAAATCGCAGGTGATCCAGGCGGCCGTCCACAGGCCCGCGCAAGGTGGGTGCCGCCGGGGCGGGTCACGGTGCACTCTCCCGTCATGACTCTGGGCATGACGATCGCGGTGGACGTGGACCTGCTCCGGCAGCACCGGCTCGGCCTGCTGGCCGACGCCGACGAGATCGAGCGGCGAGCCTGCCTGGACCCACCCGACCTGGGTGCGCTGACCAGCACGACGGCCGACACGCTGGCGCGCCTCGAGGGCCGGGCCCGCCGCCTCGCCGAGCACCTGCGCGAGCTGGCCGACGCCACCGACCGCTGGGTGAGCGTTGCCCACGCTGCCGACGGCGAGGTCGGCATCGGTCTCGACCTGCTGACCTCGCGGGTGCTGGCCCTGTGATCGCCGCCGGAAAGAGCATCGACGTCATGGTGCATCCCGACCCAGCCTCCTGCTCCGCCACCGTCAGCCAGCTCGCCGCGCTCGCCGACGCGTGCGCGCAGGCCGAGGAGATGCTCGGCCGGAACGCGCAGACGGGCGAGGGGGAGTTCGGCGGGATGTCGGGGATCGTCTACCGCCACTCCACGACGCTGCTTGGCCAGGCGGCCCACCGGATCGGCGGCCGGAGCCGCCGGCTGTCCGAGGGCCTGAGCGCCTACGCGGCCGGGATGACCGAGGTGCAACGCCTCATGGACGACGCGGTGGCCGTCGCGTCGCCTCACCTCCTGGTCGGCGGCGGCCGGATCTTCAGCCCCGCCGAGCCGGACAGGCCCGACGACGCCGTGCTGGCCCGGGCCTGGTCGGCCTGGCACGAGGCCGTCGCCTACTGGCGTGCCGCGCGCCAGCTGGAGGAGCAGACCTCCCAGGAGTGGCTGTGCGTCGTCAACCGCGGCGTCGTCGATCGACGACGGCGAGCCACCAACCCTCGTCCTGCCCCTCGGCCAACCCTTCGACGGAGGCGTCCGATGAGCCGCGGCCGTACGCCGGTGACGATGCCGCCGCGGTGGGTGCGCGTGCGTCGCGGCTACTCCGCCCCCGGTGTGCACGGCTCCGGCCTCGCCCCGCGCCTCGAGCACCGGTCGGAGCCCTTCACCGGTTCCCTCGACGACTGGCGCCTGCGGGTGGCCGACGCCGACGCCCCCCGTCCCGACTACGACCTCGAGGACGACGACTGCTTCGAGGTCGCCGGCCACGAGACCGTCTACCGCCGCTTCGGCCACACCGTCGCCGGCGTCGCCGTCCTGTCCGACGAGTGGCTGTGGGTGGTCGACGGCGTCGCCCACCTGCTGCTCGGCACCGTCGCCGCCGACGACTACGAGGACTACTGCGACGTCTTCGAGTCCGTCGCCGAGACCTTCGAGCCGGACGCCGGCCGGCCGTCGCGGTCGGCTTGAGGTGGCACACGGGATCGTTTATCTCAGGAACGGTCGCAGAATGCGCCTCGCCGCGGCGCCGGGACAGGGGCAGGTCGTCGACGTCGCCGAGGCGTTTGTTGCGTGGTGAGGTGTAGCCGTCGAGGTAGGTGCGGAGCCGGTTGGCGACGTGGTCGGGGATCCGGGCGTTGAGGTCGGTGGAGCCGTCGCCGCGGGGGCGGAAGAAGAGCTTGGTCGCGGCCTGGGCGCGGCGCTCGGCGGCGAGCAGCCGCTGGTACTCGGCCTCCTCGGCGATGTCGGGGGCGAGGTACTCCAGCACTCCGGATCCGAACACCTTCAGCTCGCGTGGCCCGAGCTTGGCGGCTTCGGTGACCAGCAGGGTCTCGGCCTTGGCCAGCAGGTCCTCGCCGAGGTCCTGGCGGGCAGGGCCTCGAGAGCCTCGGCGATCACGCGGGTCTGGGCCAGGTTCACCTGCCCGGCGGCGAACGCGGCGGCGGTCTGGGTCCACCGCTGGTCGAGCGCGGCCGCCAGACGCCGCGTGGCGGCGTACGGCGCCGTGGGCGTCCCTGGTCTCGTCGGCCAGCCAGGCGGCGGTGGACCGGGCGCCGGTCTCGACCGCGATGTCGCTCGGCGCGGCCAGGACCCGCAGCCGCTCGGCCTCGGCGCGAGCGATCAGCCGGGAGACCTCGACGAGGAAGCTCCTTCTTCTCCCCGGTCGTGCGGAACTCCGGGCTGATCGCCGCCAGCTCGTCCAACCCCTCGCCGATCCGACCTCAAGGACCGGTGTAGGTGGTGGACATGAGACAAGCCAACCATCGACCACCGACACCCCACCTGCCTCCAAACCCCTTATCCACAAGGCGATTCGAGAAGACGTTCACCCCGTCGAACGAGGCGACTCCGGCCACGCAACGTGAAGCCGCCCACCCCGTCCGAGGACGGGATGGGCGGTTCACGCTGGTGGTCCGGTCAGCGGCCGAGGTTGAGCAGCACCGTCAAGAGGACGGACAGCCCCACCGAGACCGCGATCATGACCAGGCAGCCCGGCCCGCCTCCGAGCGGGCGGACCCGGATCGGGCTCACGAACGCGAGTCGCGCGCGACGTCGTCGTCGTAGAAGTCGCGGCTGCCCGACTTCGCCAGGCCACGGCTCACCATGTAGCCGATGGTGAGCAGCGTGATGTAGAACCACGCCTCCTGGGTGCCGAAGTCGCTGGCGCTCGTCGGCCATGGCCGAAGCGACGAGCACGCCGATGACGGCGACGACGTAGGCGATCAGCTCGGTGGTCTTGTAGGACGACTTCGTCTCGGTGCTGATGCGTCGGTCACTGTGGGTGTGAACGTTGTTGCGGGTGGCCGTGTCAGCCATGTCTGTGTCTCCCTCGTCGGCCGCTGGGTCACAGCGGCACAGAAAAGCGCGGCTGTGTTGCCGCGCTTCTCCCCGGTACCCGGCGCCCTGGCGGCAACCGCATCAGCAGGTGTGTTCCGCCTCACCCCCACCGGCGGGCGCTCAGTCGATCGTCTCTCCCCGTGCGGCCCGCAACTGCCGCTCGGCGACGGCGTGCTCGTCGGTCCGGGCGTCGTACCCCCAGAAGTCCCGCAACCAGACGGCAGTGACCCCGACGCCGAGCACGCACGCGAATCCCCCGCTGACGATCGCGCCCCGCACCGACCACGCGTCGGCGACCAGGCCGGAACGGACCTGACCGCCGATGGGCCCGACGGAGTACGACAGCATCTCGATGCCGGCGAGCCGGCCGCGCATGTGCTCGGGGATGGTCTGGTTCCAGACCGTGCCGCGGAACACCCCGGAGATCATGTCGGCGGCGCCGGCCAGCACCAGGAAACCGAGGGCCACCCAGATCGTCGGGGCGAGGCCGACGAGCCCGATGAAGAGGCCGTACGCCGCCGCCGCGAGCACGATGGCCCGCCCGTGGTGGTGGACACGTGCGGTCCATCCCGACAGCACGGTGGCGAGCAGCGCACCCACGGTCTCGGCGGTGTAGAGGAGGCCGAGCAGCTGCGGGTGCTCGAAGATGTCGGCAGCCATCGCCGGGAAGAGCACCACCGGGAAGGCCAGCAACATGCAGACGATGTCCACGAGGTAGGTGCCGAGCAGGTCCTTGCGGCGGATCGCGTAGGACCAGCCCTCCCCGATGGCCTTGAGGCTGGGCGGGGTCGTCTCGACCTGGTGGGCGTAGGTCCGCATCGAGGAAGTACAGGACGGTGGCGAGCACCAGGCCGACGACGTCGACGACGAAGCACCAGCCGATGCCGACGTAGGCAACCAGCAGGCCGCCGACAGCGGGGCCGATCAGGACGCCGATCTGCATGCCGAAGCTGGTCAGCGCGTTGGCGGCGGGGATCTCGTCGTGCCGCACGGTGCGCGGCATCAGCGCCTCGCGGCTCGGCCGCTGGAGTGCTCCGGTGGCGGTGAGCAGCCCGGCCACCACGAAGATCAACGGGATGCTCGGGTCGTCGCGGAAGGCGTTGACGGCCAGCACGACGGTGAGCACGGCTTGGCCGACGCCCGTCGACACGAGCAGGCGGCGGCGGTCGACGTGGTCGGCGAGCGCGCCGCCGTACAGGCCGAACACCACGAGGGGGACCAGCTCGACCAGCCCGATGGCGCCGACCGCGAAGTTGGACCCCGTCAGGTCGTAGATCTGGAACGGGATCGCGACGTAGGACACCATCCCGCCGAGGTAGAAGATCGTGCCGGCGAGGAACAGCAGCCGGAAGTCGCGCGAGGTGCGCAGCGGCGTGACGTCCATCCGGATGCCGCGGAAGCGCTCACGCCAGGTCACGACCCGCAATGCTCGCGCAGGGCCGCGACGGGCGCACGCGGATTAGCGCTGCCGATCAGTGCCGGCGGACCTCGACGACCTCGTGTCGCGGGTTGGGGTTGAGGCGCAGCGCGCTGCAGGTGAGCTGGACGTCGTCGCCCAGGGTGGTGCGCACGGCAACGGTCCAGCGACCATCGGCGGTCGCCAGCTCGACGGTGGTCAGCTCACCGTCGCGCCGCACACGCAGCACGCGCACGGCGGCCATCGCGGTCTCGCCGAGGTGGCGGAACAGCGCGATCTCGGCAGCCTGGGCCGCCATCGGCAGGCACGACCGGCCGCGCAGCACGTCGAGGGGCAGCCGGCCGCCGAGGACGTCGGCGGCCGCCGCGACGGCCGACTCGGGCTCGAGGCGTCCGAGGTAGAGGCCGTAGGGCAGGACCAGGGCGTTGCCGGCGAAGCGGTCGCCGCCGATGTGGGAGACCTCCCAGGTCTCCTCGGGGTACGCCGCCGAGAGCGCACCGGCGATCGGCCGGCCCTTCTCGGCGCAGCAGGCGTCGTGCTTGCCGTGGGTGCAGACGCAGAAGAGGACCTCCTCGGTCGGCACCAGCCCGGGCGAGCGGCCGGCGCCCAGGGCATCGAGGTCGATGTCGAGCAGGTCCTCGGCACGGTCGAGCACGGCGGTCTGCAGCCAGCTCTCGTCGAGGCCGGCGCGGGCGGCGTACACGCGGAAGCCGGTGCGGGGAGCCCGGCGGTGGTAGCGCCGGATCAGCAGCGGGCGCACCTTGGCCCGCGCCGCCGCGATCCGCAGCCCGTCCTTCACCGCCGCGGGCAGGCGGCTGTCGCGCACGGCGTCGACGCCCCACGGGCCGGGGTTCTCGACGAGCAGGAACGAGCGCACCGTGGAGGCCGAGCCGGCGATCGAGTCGCCGCGGTCGACGGCCGCCGCGGAGCAGCGGAAGGTCACTCCCACCTCAGGACCGGACCTCGAGCAGGCCTTCCCGGACGAGGCGGCGGGCCAGCACCAGGTTGCTCTGGCGTCATCGAGACCCAGGTCGGCCGGTGTCAGCGTCGTGCGCTCGCGGACCACGTCGACCGCGCCGGCGATGCGACCAGGCACCTCGAGGTGACGGTCTCCGATCAGCAGCCGCAGACGGTCACCGACCGGGGTGACGACGCACGGGCGCCCGGCCCGGCGGCCCAACACGGTGTCGGGACCGATGCGGTCGAGCTGGAGGACGTCGTGAAGACCGCCTCGGAGCCGGCTGTTGCGCGAGGTCAGGAACCGCTGGGTCTCCCGGTCGACGGCGTCGGAGGGGTCGACCGTCGCGAGCGCGAGGGCCAGGGCCTGGAGCCGGTCGACCAGTCCGGGGGCGAGCTCGTCGCCGCGGTCGACCCAGCCGGCGGGCAGGTGCTGCTCGTCGACCTCGTCGAGCAGGCGGTCGACGGTCCGGCGGACCAGGCCGCGCCAGGTCAGCTGGTTGATGCCGATCGTGACGTGGAGGCTGGCGTCGTCCTGGGCGCGGGCGGCGTGTGGGGTGCCGGTCGGCAGGTACATCGACAGGCCGGGCCGCAGCAGCACGTCGTCGATGCGGCAGTCGCCCATCGATGTCCGATGCGACTCGTCACCACACGCACGTTCGCCGCGCGGGTGGTGCACCTCCCACTGCTTGGTGCCGTGGGTCTGGAAGACGAAGACGTCGTGGCTGTCGCTGTGGACCGCGAAGCCCTGCGAGCCCGGCGGCGTGAGGTAGGCGTTGGCCTGGCAGGGGTGGCCGAGCTCGAGCTCGAGCCGGGCGACCAGGTCGGTCAGCGGCGGGTGGTAGCGGTGCAGGCCCTGGAAGACGATCGTCGACCCCTCGGCGAAGAGCGCGAGCGCCTTGCGCGGGTCGACCAGACCCGACAGCGGGCGGCCGGCGATGGCCGCACCCTGGCGGACGTACGACGACTCGCCCAGCACGCTGCCGTCCTTCGCGACGCGTACGGCGGGGGTGCGGATCGCCGAGCCGGTCAGCAGCGCGTCGGCGTCGTCGAGGGAGAGCAGCCCGACCAGCTCGGCCGGGTCGGTCTCGTGGACGTGGACCAGCGACGCCCAGACCTTCGTGACGAAGGTCTGGGCGTCACCGCTGAGCAGGTCGAGTGCCGAGGCACCGGACGTGTCGTTCAGAGCGCGGTCCCGTCGGTGCCGTCGCCGTCGGAGGCGTCGCCGTCGGAGCCGTCGGTGCCGTCGCCGTCGGTGCCGTCAGCGTCGCCGCCGTCGGTGCCGTCAGCGTCGCCGCCATCGGTGCCGTCAGCGTCGCCGCCGCCGGGCGAGCGGGTCGGTGCCCGAGGTCGTCAGGTCGCTGTCCTCGAGCGGGGCGTTGGGGTCTTCCGGTGTCGTGGTCATGGATCCTCCTGTTGGGGTGGCCAGATCTGAGGTCGAGCTGATCCTGCGACTGCGGTGGTGCGAACGGGCGGTCCCGTCGCACGAGCAGCGCCCGGGACCACCACTGCCGACAAGTCAAGCGTCGCGCGTAGGGGCAGACAAGCATCCCTCCGGGTGACCCGAGGTCAGTGAGCCGGGGTCAGTCGACGAGCCCTCGGCGCCGGGCGATCGCGGCGGCCTCGGTGCGGCCGGACGCGCCGAGCTTGCCCAGGATGTTGGACACGTGGACGCTCACCGTCTTGGTGCTGATGAACAGCTGCTTGCCGATCTCGCCGTTGGTGCGGCCGGCGGCGACGTGCTGGAGGATCTCGGCCTCGCGCGGGGTGAGCACGTCGGACCCGGCCTCGTGGCGCGCCGGCGCCGACCCGATGGCCCGCAGCTGGTCGATCAGCGGGGTCGCGCCGAGCCGGCGCGCGGCCTCACGCGCCGCGTCGCCGACCTCACGAGCCTCGGCGGGGTCGCCGGCGGTGCGCAGCACCGAGGCCAGCACGACCTGGGCGCGGGCCAGCTCGTAGACGTCGCCGAACTCCTCGAACAGCGCGACCACCTCGCGCCAGCCGGCCACCAGCGCCTCGAGCGACGGGCGCGTCGTCGGCACCGGCCAGCCACCGGACCCGCAGCAGCTCGGCGTCGAGGCGGGCGAGCCAGGCCCGACCCTCGGGTCCCCACGACGTGGCCGGGTCGGCGTAGCGATCGACGACCGTGTGGCCGTCGTCGTGGAGTCGCTCGGCCGCCTCGAGCAGCGGGCCGCGGTCGGCGGCGGAGGTCTGGGGCAGCGCCGCGGCGATGGCCTCGAGGACCAGCGCGGCCATCCGGACCCGTCCGTCGAACCACGGGTGCCAGATGTCGTCGATGACCTGGACGACGTGGTCGTAGGACGCCTGGGCCGCCGCCGACGTCCGCCCGGCGGGTCGCCAGCTGGATCTCCTGGGCAGCGGCGTGCACGGCCAGCGCGCCGTCGAGCCGCCACATCGGCCGCAGGCCGCGCAGCTCGTCGGTGAGGTCCTCGCCGCGGGCGACGCGGACCACCGCGCGCAGGGTCGCGAAGTTGGCGCGCGCCATGGGCGGCGGGTGGCTGCCCGAGAGGTCGGTCAGCCTGAGCACGTCGTCCCAGTCGCCGCGGGTCAGGTCAGACCCAGGTGAGGTGCCAGCGGGCACCGGAGGCGTAGGGGGCCCACTCGATGCCGCTCGCCTCAGCGCGCTCGACCGCGCTGCCGAACCAGCGCTCGGCCTCGTCGAGCTCGCCCCAGTCCTGGTAGGAGCGGGCCAGCAGGTAGCGGCCGCGCAGCTCGGCGTGCACCGCGCCGGCCTCGACCGTGCGGTCGATGGCCTCGCGCAGCGCCTCGCGAAGCCGCTCCTTGGTGGTGCCGAGCCGCAGACGCGCTCAGCGTGGTGATCACCTCGGAGGCGATGTCGCTGCGGTCGAGCTGGTCGGCGAGCGCCAGCGCGTCGAGGCCGACCTGCTGGGCCTCCTGGTGGCGCCAGGCCATCGCCAGCACGTGGGCGTGGGCGGCCAGCACCCGGGCGCGCGCGAGCTTGTCGTCCTCGGGGGTGAGCCGGACGGCCTCGGCTCGGAGATGCGCGGCCGGGTCTTCCTCGGTCTCGATCGCGGTGAGCGCCACCGCGCGGGCGGCGAGCAGCGCGCCACGGGTGGTCGGCGACGCGTCGTCGGGCAGCCCGGCGAGCTGCTCGGCCAGCAGCGTGGCGGCGCGCTCGGGGTGGCCGCTGCGAGCTCAGGGCCTCGGCGGTGTCGACCGCGAGCCGGGCCCGGTCGACCAGCGCCTCGCCGGCGCGCCGAGCCCGGCGAGCAGCCGCAGCGCCCGCTCGAAGTGTTGGGCGGCCTCGTCCGGACCGCCGACCTGGGCGGCCTCGTGACCGGCCTGGATGCTGGCCTTGAGCGCGGTCTTCGTCGTCGTGGGCGAGCTTGGCGTGGCGGGCCAGCTCGGCGGCGGTGCCGCGGGCGCGGCCGTCGCCGATGGCGGCGGCGTAGCGGCCTGGAGCCGCACCCGCTCGCCGGGCAGCAGGTCGTCGTAGACGGCCTCGCCGAGCAGGGCGTGACGGAAGGCGTAGTGGCGGTCGCTGGCGACCAGGATGTTGCGCTCGACGGCGGTGCGCAGGCTCTCGTCGAGCGCGGCGTCGTCGAGGTCGGTCGCGACGGCGAGCAGCTCGTGGGTGACCCGGCGTCCGGCGACGCTCGCCGCACGGACGACCTGGCGCGCGGACTCGTCGAGCCGGTCGAGCCGGACCAGCAGCACCTCGGCGAGGTCGGCGGGCAGGCCGCGGTCGTGAGAACGGTCGTGGCTGCCGGCGGTGGCGCCGACGAGCTCCTCGACGAAGAACGCGTTGCCCTCGGCGCGCTCGACGACCATGTCGACCTCGTCGTCGGTGAGCACTCGCCCCGGACCCGACGCCGAGGCAGGCGACCAGCTCGCGGACCTCGGCGGCGTCGAGCGGCTCGAGGGACATGCGGTGCACGCCCTGGAGGCGCGACCACTCGGCGACCTTGGCGCGCAGCGGGTGCTTGCGGTGGAGGTCGTCGGAGCGGTAGGACGCGACGAGCGCCACCGGCTGGCTGAACGGGCGGGTGAACAGGAAGCTCATCAGGTCTCGGGTCGACTGGTCGGCCCAGTGGAGGTCCTCGACGACGAGGACGAGCGGCTGCTGCTCGGCGGCGGCCTCGAAGAGGGCGTGCACGGCTTCGAACAGCGCGGCCTTGTCGATGGTGCCCCGCTGCCGCCGCCGACGCTCGCCGACCTCGTCGATCATCCGGCGGCCGGGCGCGAGGCGGTGGAGGGCGGGGTGGTGGGCGGCGACGGAGGCCAGCGAGCTCGGGGGCGGAGACCTGGAGGCGGCCGAGGATCTCGGAGAAGGGGAGGTAGGGCAGGGCGCTGTCGGCGAAGTCGAGGCAGTGGCCGGCGACGACCTGCCAGCCGAGGTCGAGGGCGCGGTCGCGCAGCGCGGTGAGGAGCCGGGTCTTGCCGACGCCGGCGTCGCCGGCGAGGAGGACGATGCCGCCGCCCGGGCGGGCGCTGCGGGCGTCGCCGGACGCGACGATGCCGAGCCGGAGAGTGAGGTCCTCCAGCTCGGCATCTCGTCCCACGAGGGGGGCCGTCGTCACCGGTCATGCAGCCCATCATGTCGGGTGCCGGGGACATCGGGCCCGCTGGTTTCCGCGGCGGTGGGAGCCGCGACTGCTGGCCACGCGGTCAGCCGATCCAGTTCCCGCTGTCGCCCACGCGGGCGGCGTAGCGGGACTCCTCCTCCCGGCGCTGGCGGCGACGGTTGCGGCGGTTGCGGATGGGGCGCCAGTCCTCGCGGATCCGGTTCACCCGGTAGTCGAGCTCTGCGTTGAGCAGCAGGTCGTTGTTCATGTCGGTTCCCTTCCTCGGTCCCGGGCTCTTCCCGGTATGAGTAGAGATTCCGCTCCTGAGGTAGGCCTGGGCATCGGGCAGGTGCCTTATCTCTGCCGCAGGGACGCCTGACAGGCCTACCTCAGACCCGCTGACCTGCGCATTTACGGGCTCTAAGGGGCGTCCGGCGACCCAGGTGCCGGCCACCAGCGGCACCCCCGGCCGGTAGGCGAGGTGGACGTGGCTGGGGGCCTCCAGGAGCACCAGGTCGGCCCGTGCCGCCGGGCACCAGGCGACCGACGTCGTCGCGGTCGAGGGCGGCCGCGCCGCCGGCCGTGGCGGCGTACGTCGCCTCGGCGGGCGTCATCCGCATCTCGCGGACCGCGAGGGCGACGCACAGCGGCATCGAGGAGGTGAAGCTGGATCCCGGGTTGCAGTCGCTGGCGATCGCGACGGTGACGCCGGCGTCGAGCAGCCGGCGCGCGTCGGGGTAGGGCTGGCGGGTCGAGAACTCCACGCCCGGCAGCAGCGTGGCGACCGTGCCGCTGTCGGCGAGGGCGGCGACGTCGGCGTCGTCGAGGTAGGTGCAGTGGTCGACGGCGACCAGGCCGAGCTCGGCGGCCAGCTGGACGCCGGGGCCGGGGCCGAGCTGGTTGGCGTGCAGCCGGCCGCGGAGCCCCTTCGCGGCGCCCGCCGCGAGCACCGCGCGGGCCTGGTCGGCGTCGAAGGCGCCGCGCTCGCAGAACACGTCGACCCAGCGCGCGTGCGGGGCGCAGGCCTCGAGCATCGCGCCGGTGACCAGGTCGACGTACTCCTCCGGGCGTGCTGCCCTCCGGCACGACGTGGGCGCCGAGGTAGGTCGTCTCGTCGGTGAACTGCCGGGCGATGGCCAGGCTGCGGGCCTCGTCGAGGACGGTGAGGCCGTAGCCGCTCTTGATCTCGACGGTGGTGGTGCCCTGGCGGAGCATCTCGGCGACCAGGGCGGCGACGCGACCGGTGAGCTGCTTCGTCGGTGGCGGCGCGGGTCGCGGCGACGGTCGTGCGGATGCCGCCGGCGGCGTACGGCGTCCCGGCCATGCGGGCGGCGAACTCCGGCGCGCGGTCGCCGGCGAAGACCAGGTGGGAGTGGCTGTCGACGAACCCGGGGATCACCGCTCGGCCACCCGCGTCGACGTGGGTGTCGGCGGCCGGTGCGTCGGCGGCCGGGCCGACCCAGGCGACGCGGTCCTTGTCGATCACGACGGCGGCGTTCGTGTGGATGCCGAGCGGGTCGTCCTTCGTGGCGCGGGCGGGGTCGTTGGTGACCAGCTCGCCGATGTTCGTGATGACGGTGGACGTCATGGCCAGAGGGCCTCCGATCGCCGTGGCGAGCTCGCGGCCGATGTCCTCCGCGTCGCCCTGCTGAAGACCACCCGGCCGTCGACGACCACCTGGACGACGTCAGCGGCGGTGGCCGCGAACACGGCCGTGTGCTCGTCGCGGCCGGTGCCCGCGGTGCGGGGCGTCGCGGTGTCGAGGGTGACCAGATCGGCGCGCTGGCCGACCGCGATGGCGCCCGCGTCGTCGT
Organism: uncultured Actinomycetota bacterium; assembly: GCA_963758885.1. Lineage (GTDB taxonomy): Bacteria > Actinomycetota > Actinomycetes > Propionibacteriales > Nocardioidaceae > Nocardioides. Next base: position 62,538 of record CAVWXS010000020.1, on the reverse strand, counting down.
ACCCGAGGCTGGCGTGGCCGCTACGCGTGGCGGCCGTCAGCAGCTCGGCTGCGGACCAGTGGCCGCGCTGCAGGGTGGCGAGCCGCTCGTCGAGCTCGACCGCGCGCATCTCCTCGAACAGGTCGATCACGGCATGGCTGTCGGAGCCCAGGGTGAGCGGGCTGCCGCGCTCGTGAAGCGCCCGGCTCGGGCCGATGCCGTCGCCGAGGTCGCGCTCGGTGGTGGGGCAGAAGCAGGCGTAGGTCCTCGTGGAGCCCAGATGACCGATGTCGTCGTCGGTGAGGTGGGTGGCGTGCACGGCGCTGGTCAGCGGTCCGAGCACGCCGTGGTCGGCGAGCAGCTGCGTGGGGGTGGCGCCGTACGCCGCGACGCAGGCGTCGTTCTCCTCGGTCTGCTCGGAGAGGTGGACGTGGAGGGGTTTGCCGCTGGCTGCCTCGACGACCGTTCGGAGCTGGTCGTCGGGGACGGCTCTCACCGAGTGGATCGCGGCGCCGGCGTTCTCGAGGCTCTGGCACGCGCTCGGCCCACGCGTCGGCGGTGCCGTCGCTGAACCGTCGCTGCACGCCTTGCGGCGGGTCGCCGAACCCGCTGCTGAGGTAGCAGGTGTCGAGCAGCCGGATCCTCAGGCCTGCCTGCTGCGGCGGCCTGCATGCAGCGCGCGGCCCATGGCGTTGGGGTCGTCGTACGGCGTCCCGTCGGGCTGGTGGTGCAGGTAGTGGAACTCCCCCACGCTGGTGATGCCGCTGCGCCACCATCTCGCTGTAGGTGGCCGTGGCCAGCGCCAGGTAGGAGTCGGGGTCGAGCCGCTCGGCCACGGCGTACATCTGCTCCCGCCACGTCCAGAACGTCCCCCGCTCCCGCTGCGTCCGCCCCCTCAGCGCCCGGTGGAACGCGTGGCTGTGGCAGTTCGCCAGCCCCGGGATGGTGAGGCCGGGGAGCCGCTGCGAGCGATCCCCGGTGAGCCGGGGATCGCTCGCGCTTGTCGGCGTTGAAACATCACCTCGGCAAGTGGAGCGACTGCCCGAGAAGTTCGACCGCCGTGAACCGCCCGGCCTCGATCTCGACGTACACCTCGTCGTGGACGGCGCCGTCGACCCAGGCGCGTTCGAGCACGTACGCCGTCACGCCGGGTCCCCGGAAAGCTCCGCGAGGACGTCCGCCAGGGCCGACACCCCGGCCAGGCAGTCGGCCATCGACGCGGACTCCGCGGGCGAGTGGGACACCCCCGTCGGGTTGCGGACGAAGAGCATCGCGGTGGGGATGCCGGCGGCCGAGAGGATGCCGGCGTCGTGGCCGGCGGCGGTCGGGATCACCGGCCAGCCGCGTGGCTCGGCCAGCCGGGCGGCGAGGGCGGGGTCGAAGGACGACCGCACCCGACACCGACTCCGGCGTCACGACCAGCGCGGTGCCGTCGCGCGACGCCCGCTCCGAGGCCTGCCGCTCGATCGCCCCGACCAGCTCGTCCAGGGCGGCGCCGACGACGCCCGCGCGTCCAGCCACGCCGTGACGCCGGACGGCACGGAGTTGGTCGAGTTCGGGGTCACGTCGAGCCGGCCGAACGTCGCCCGCTGCCCGGCCAGCCGGGCCTGCTTGTTGGCGGCCAGCGCGGTCATCGCGTAGGTCAGCATCGGGTCGGCGCGGTCCTCCATCCGCGTCGTGCCCGCGTGGTCGGCAGCGCCGCGGAACTCGTAGCGGTACCGCCCGTGCGGCCAGATCCCGCTCGCGACCCCGACTGCCGCCGAGCGGTCGACGAGGTCGCGGCCCTGCTCGACGTGCAGCTCGACGAACGTCGCGACACCGTCGAGCAGCGCGGTGCCGGCGCGCCCGGGCAGACCCGCAGCCGAGAGGCCGTCCGCCAGGAACACCCCGTCGCGGTCGCGCAGCTCCCGCGCCCGCTCCCACGACACCGCGCCACTGGCCAGCCGCGAGCCCAGGCACGCCAGCCCGAACCGCGACCCCTCCTCCTCCACGAACACCGAGACCCCGAGCGGCCGCGCCGGCTCGAAGCCCCGCGCCCGCAGCACGTCGACCGCCGCGAGCGCGGAGACCACGCCGAGCGGCCCGTCGTACGCGCCCCCGTCGAGCACCGAGTCCAGGTGCGAACCGGTGACCACGGCGTCCGGGTCCGCGCGCGCCCCACCAGGCCACGACGTTCCCGACCGCGTCGCGCTCCGACGATCGAGGCCGCGCAGCCACGCACTGCTCCTCGAACCAGGTCGCCAGCTCGCGCTCCGCGGACAGCCAACGGCTGCCGGAAGTAGCCACCGGACGAGGCGGACCGACCGACCGGCGCGAGGTCGGCCCACATCCGCTCGAAGTCGTCAGGCATCCAGGACCCCGGCATATTGGGCGCCATGGAGTTCCAAGACGTCGTACGCCGCCGCAAGATGGTCCGCGACTACGCCACCGACCCCGTCGACCCGGCGATCATCGAGCGGGCGACGCGCAACGCGGTCCGCGCGCCCAACGCGGGCTTCAGCCAGGGCTGGGGATTCCTCGTCCTCGACCAGCCCGACGACGTCCGCCGCTACTGGGAGGTGACCTGCGACCCCGACGAGCTCGCGGAGCCGGACGCGTGGCTGACCGGCATGATGCACGCACCCGTGATCGTGGTGCCGTGCTCGAGCAAGGCGGCCTACCTCAAGCGCTACGCCCAGCCCGACAAGGGCTGGACCGACGAGGACGAGGCCCGCTGGCCGGTGCCGTTCTGGCACATCGACACGGGCATGGCCGCCTTGCTGATCCTGCAGACGGTGACCGACGAGGGCCTCGGCGCCTGCTACTTCGGTGTCCCGCCCGAGCGAGTCGCGCCCGTCCGCGAGGCGTTCGGCATCCCCGACACGTTCGACCCGATCGGCGCCATCACCATCGGCCACCGCACGACCACCGACGGCCTGCCCGGCTCGCCGAGCGTGCGCCCCCGCAAGGCCCAGGCGGACGTCGTCCACCACGGTCGCTGGGGCGCCTGACACACGGACGGGCACAGCGACGGGCACAGCGACGGGCACCGGGCCAGTCCATCGGCCGTACGCCGCCCGGTCAACGCGCCCCGCGGGCGCGGCGGTCTCGGATGCGAGACGCCCGACTCGTGACGTCGCACCCCCGCGGTCAGTACCGTGCAGGCACGGATTCGACCAAGGAGCGCCCATGATCCATCGCAGCCCGTTGCCCGACGTCGAGATCCCCGACCAGCACCTTGTCGACTACTTGCTCGCCCGCGCCGACGAGCTCGGCGACAAGCCGGCGCTCATCGACGGCCCGAGCGGCCGCACGCTGACCTACGCGGCCCTCAAGCACGCCGTCCGCGCCCTCGCCGGCGGGCTCGTCGCCCGCGGCTTCGCACCCGGCGACACGCTGGCGATCCTGGCGCCGAACCTGCCGGAGTACGCGATCGTCTTCCACGGTGTCGCGTACGCCGGCGGCGTGGTGACCACCATCAACCCGACGTACATCGAGCGCGAGGTCCACCACCAGCTCGTCGACGCCGACGCCCGGCTGCTGGTGACCGTGGCGCCGTTCCTCGACATGGCCAAGGCCGCCGCCGAGGGCACGAACGTCGAGGAGATCTTCGTCATCGGCGAGGCCGAGGGGGCGCGCTCCTTCACCGAGCTGATGGGCGAGCCGCTGGCCGAGCAGGTGCCCGTCGACCTGGACTCGACGGTCGTGCTCCCCTACTCCTCCGGCACCACGGGCATCAACAAGGGCGTGATGCTGACCCACCGCAACCTCGTCGCGAACGTCGCGCAGACGCTGGGCGCCGCCGACATGCGCGAGGACGAGACGATCGTGGCCGTGCTGCCGTTCTTCCACATCTACGGCATGCAGGTGCTGATGAACTGCGGGCTGCGCGCGGGCGCCACGATCGTCACGATGCCGCGCTTCGACCTCGAGCAGTTCCTCTCGATCCACCAGGAGTACGGCGTCACCCGGTCGTTCGTCGCACCGCCGATCGTGGTCGCGATGGCCAAGCACCCGCTCGTCGACAACTACGACATGTCCAAGCTCGAGCAGGTCTTCTCGGGCGCGGCGCCGCTGTCGGCCGAGCTGGCCCTCGAGGCCGGCAAGCGCCTCGGCTGCGAGGTGGTCCAGGGCTACGGCATGACCGAGCTGTCACCGGTCTCGCACCTGACGCCGCGCCGGCCAGTTCAAGCCGGGATCGGTCGGCGTCACGGCGCCCAACACCGAGATGCGCATCGTCGACCCGCTGACGGGCGACGACCTCGACGTCGGCGCCGACGGCGAGATCTGGGTCCGCGGTCCGCAGGTGATGAAGGGCTACCTCAACAACGAGCAGGCCACGTCGCTCACCATCGACGACGAGGGCTGGCTGCGCACCGGCGACATCGGGCACGTCGACGAGGACGACCACGTCTTCGTCGTCGACCGGCTCAAGGAGCTGATCAAGTACAAGGGCTTCCAGGTGGCGCCCGCCGAGCTCGAGGCCGTGCTGCTCACCCACCCGGCCGTCGCCGACGCCGCCGTGATCGGGCTCCCCGACGAGGAGGCGGGCGAGGTCCCCGCGGCGTACGTCGTGCTGCGCCAAGGGTCCGAGGCCACGCCCGACGAGATCATGGAGTACGTCGCCGGGCAGGTCGCCCACTACAAGCAGGTGCGCCACCTGGAGTTCATCGAGGCGGTCCCCAAGTCGGCCTCCGGCAAGATCCTGCGGCGCGAGCTGAAGGCCAAGGCCGGCGGTTGAGGGCCTGACGGCCCTCCTCAACCAGCGGAGCGACCCCAGTCCGGCCGGTAGTCGAACCGTGGCGACGTCGAGATCTCCCGGCGCTCGTCGGTGCCGTACCGTGCCGTCCAGATCTGGACGTCCTCGGTGTCGATGTTCGCGCGGTCGGTGAACACGTAGTCGCGGCCGTCCGGCGACCAGTGCGGGTTGGCGTTCCGGCGTCCGCTGGCCTCGTTGTCGGTCAGCCACACGATCTTCTTGCGGCACTGCTTGACGCCGTTGCAGCCGACGGGCACCGTGCCGAGGTCGACGAACGTCGCGTCCGGGTCGCCGCGCCCGTAGGCCTCGAACAGGATCAGGTCCTCGGTCGGGCCGCTCGTCGCGGTCGAGAGGTCGTAGACCTCGACGCCGAGCCCCCACGGCAGCACCGGGGCCGGGTCGTCACCGTCGACGTCGACGCGCATGATCGTGGACTTGCCGTCCGACAGCCGCAGCCGCGTCCAGGTGACGAACGACCCGTCGGGCGTCACGTGCGCGCGGCTGTCCTCGTACTTCCCGGCGTCCCGCTTGTCCGACATCCGGTGCGGCCGGGACCCGTCGATGTTCACCGACCACAGCAGGGCCTCGGCCGCGGTGTCGTTGACGACAGGGCCCTTCACCTTCACGAAGAAGAGCCGCTTGTTGGAGATCCAGGTCGGCGTGCCGATCTCGAGGCACGGGTCCTTGCACCCCACGGGCAGCCGGTGGTCCTTGCTGCCGTCGGGGCGCACCAGCCGCACCTCGCCCGAGCTCTCGTCGAGCGCCGTGTAGGCGATCCACTTGCCGTTCGGCGAGAACTGCGCGTCGACGTGCACCTCCCCCTTGCCGGCGTGGGTGAGGGCGCGCTGTCCGGTGCCGTCGGCGTTGGCGATCCGCAGGGACTCGCGCCCGTCGGCGGCGCGGTTGCGTCCACACGATCAAGCCGGAGGTCGACGGCTCGGACTCGGCGACGGGCGGCGACGGCGCCGCGGCGTACGACGGCAGCCCGAGAACGGCGAGCAGGGAGGCGAGGGCGACGATCGGCGTGCGCATCTCCGCACGCTAGTCCCCGATCGTCGTGGACCGTCCTCCCGGAAGTTCGGGATTGACGCCGGGACGATCATGGATGGATGGGGGCCTCCCTCGAAGGAGCACGGCGGGAGATCGCGAGGCTGCTCGGCGATCCGCCCGCCGGCGCGCTGCTCGCCGACAGCGCCGTCCGGGCCCTGGGCCGGGTGGTCGGCCACGACGGCTACTGCCTGTTCGGCGTCGACCCCACCACGGGCCTGCGCTCGGTGATGTTCTCCCGGCACGGCCTGACCGTCCCGACCGAGGTGCTGCTGCACAACGAGACCGTCGACCGCGACGCCAACCGGTACGCCGACCTCGCCCGCGCGCCGGTACCCGCCGCGGCCCTCACGCCGCACGACAACCCGCGGAGCCGCCGGCTGCACGAGATCCTCCCGACCGACGGCTACCGCAGCGAGCTCCGGCTGGCCCTGGTCACGCCGGGCCACTACTGGGGCGCGCTGTCGCTGTTCCGTGACGACCCGCGGCGGCCGTTCACCGAGACCGACGTCGACACCGCTCACGCCCTGGCCCCCCAGCTCGCCGACGTGCTCCGCCGCTACCAGGTCGGCCGGCCGCACGACCGCCGCACCCACGTCCATGACCGGCGGCTCGGTCTGCCTCGACGCCCGCGACGCCGTGGTGGGCATGGACGCCGACGCCCGGCGCTACCTCGCCGGCTTCTCCAACCAGTGGCACGACGGCGTCGTCCCCGAGGACATGATGCGGTGCGTCCACGAGGTCGCCGCGGCCGCTCGCAGAGGCGCCCCGGCCGTCGCCCGGACGCGCGTCGCCGACGGCAGCTGGCTGGTCGCCAGCGGCACCCACGTCGGCGGCTCCGACGTCGACGTCGTCGTGCAGCTGCGGGCCGGAGACGTCGGCACCGTGCTGCCCGCCTTCGCGGCGTGGTGCGGGCTCACCGACCGCGAGACCGACGTCCTGCGACTGCTCGTCCAGGGCCTCGCCGCCAAGCAGATCGCCCGCCGGCTCGGCATCTCGGTGCTCACCGTCGGCGACCACCAGCGCTCGCTCTACCGCAAGGCCGATGTGCACGGCCGCGACGAGCTCGTCTCCCTCCTCGTCTGAGGAGCGTCGTGGACAATCTGTCCACGACGGGGCCGCCGGCCCGGAAGGAGCCGCTCGATGCCGACCCTGCCTGACTTCCGGCTGGAGACGTACTTCGCCCGCTGGGAGTTCACCGCGCGGTACCACCTGACCGCCTCGGACGCCGAGACGCTGCCCATGGCCGAGCTCCTCGCCCTCGCCGACGACGACGGCCGGCAGCGCTGGGAGTCGCTCGCGCTCGGCTACACCGAGACACGCGGCCTGCCCGCGCTGCGGGAGGAGATCGCGCGCACCTACGAGAACGTGCAGCCCGAGGACGTGCTCTGCTTCGCCGGTGCCGAGGAGGCCATCTACCTCGCGATGCACGTCCTCCTCGACCCGGGCGACCATGCCGTCGTCCTGACGCCCAACTACCAGGCGGCCGAGACGATCCCGTTGTCCATCTGCGAGGTGACCGGCGTACCCCTGCGGCCCGAGGACGGCTGGGCCCTCGACGTCGATGCGATCGAGGCCGCGCTCCGGCCGACCACCCGCCTCGTCTCCGTCAACTTCCCCAACAACCCCACCGGCGCCGTGGCGGACCCCGGCTGAGTGGCAACGCCTCGCGGACCTGTGCGCCGAGCGCGGGATCACGTTGTTCAGCGACGAGGTCTACCGCGGGCTGGAGGTGGACCGTACGCCGCTGCCGCAGGCCGCCGACCTCTCACCCACGGCGATCTCGCTCAACGTGATGTCCAAGGCGTACGGACTGCCCGGCCTGCGGATCGGCTGGGTCGCCTGCCGCGACCAGCAGCTGCTCGACCGGCTGGACCGCGCCAAGGACTACACCACGATCTGCAACTCCGCGCCGAGCGAGGTGCTGGCGTTGATCGGCCTGCGGGCCCGGGAGGTGCTGCTCGACCGGAACCGCCGCATCGTGGCGGACAACCTCCCACGGTTCGCGGAGTTCTTCGGTCGCTTCCCCGAGCTGTTCGCGTGGGAAGCGCCGCAGGGCGGATGCGTCTGCTTCCCGCGCTACCTCGGTCCCGACGGCGTGGAGGCCATGTGTGCCGACCTGGTGGAGCAGGCCGGCGTGCTGCTGCTGCCGGCGAGCATCTACCGGTCCGAGCTGACGCCGGTCCCGACCGACCGCTTCCGGGTCGGCGTCGGCCGGCTCGGCGCCGACGAGGCCCTGGCGCAGTGGTCCGACTGGCTGACGGTTCGCTGACGGCCTCGATGCTCCGATTCGTCATAGGTCGTGACGCTGCGAACACCCGCAGGATCGCTGACGAATCGGTGTTCAAGCTCGACCGCCGTGGGAGCCTGACCCCGTGACCGACCCGGCCGTCGCCAAGCTGCAGGCGCTGGTCCGCATCCCGACGGTCTCCGACCGCGACCCGGCGAAGGTCGACAGCGAGGCCTTCGACGAGTTCCTCGCCGAGCACGCGCGGCTGTTCCCCCGCCTGTACGCCGCCCTCGGGCTCACCCGCGTCGGCACGCACGGCCTGCTGTTCCACTGGGCCGGCGCGAGCAGCGAACGGCCGGTGGTGCTGATGGCCCACCTCGACGTCGTACCCGTCGACGAGTCCGCGCCGTGGCAGCACCCGCCGTTCGGCGCCGAGATCCACGACGGCGCCGTCTGGGGGCGCGGCACCCTCGACGACAAGGGCTGCCTGGTCGCGATCTGCGAGGCCGTCGAGCGGTTGCTCGCCGACGGCTTCACCCCGGCCCAGGACCTCTGGCTGAGCTTCGGGTCCGACGAGGAGGTCTTCGGTACGGCGGCCAGCGAGGCGGTCGCCGAGCTCAGCCGCCGCGGGGTCGAGCCGTGGTTCGTGGTCGACGAGGGCGGAGCCATCGCGGCCGACGCGTTCCCCGGCATCAAGCCGCCGGTCGGCGCGATCGGCGTGACGGAGAAGGGCGCCACGAGCGTGGTGCTCCGGGTCGAGGGCCGCGGCGGCCACGCGTCGACGCCGGCGAGGTTCGGGCCGACCGCCCGGCTGGCCCGCGCCATCCTGCGTGTCGACCGCTCCCCGATGGCGGCGCGCACCCCCGACGCGACGGTGGACCTGTTCCGCCGGCTCGCCCCGCACGCACCGCTGCCCCTGCGGCCGGTGATGGGCAACGCCGGACGGCTGCGGCCGCTGCTCACCAGGGCGCTCGTCGCGGCCGGCCCGGAGTCGGCCGCGATGACCCGCACGACGTTCGCGACCACCACGCTGTCGGGCTCCCCCGCCCTCAACGTGATCGCCTCGACGGCCCGGGCCGGCATCAACATCCGCGTGATGGTCGGCGACAGCGTGGCCGACGTGATCGCCCACCTCCGCAAGGCGATCAACGACAAGCACGTGCACATCGACGTGGTCGAGGAGTGCGAGGCGAGCCCGGTCTCGCCGGTCGACGACGACGCCTTCCGGCTGATCGAGTCGACGGTCGCCGAGCTGTTCCCCGACGCCGTCCCGGCGCCGTACGTGATGATGGCGGCCACCGACTCCCGCCACTTCACCGCCATCTGCGAGCGCGTCTACCGCTTCGCGCCCTTCCGGATGAGCAAGGCTCAGCGGCAGGCGATCCACTCCTACGACGAGCACCTCGGAGTGGACGACTTCGTGCTCGGGATCGACTGGTACCAACGGCTGATCGAGAAGGTGACATGACGACCAACGTCGGCCAGGAGCCCCACGAGCGGACGGTGGGTGCGCACTCGCCTCGTCACCATCGTCGGCTTCCTGGTCTGCGTCGAGCTGGCCAGCGGCATCCTGCAGGGCTACTACACGCCGATCTTCAGCGACATCGCCGACCACCTCGAGATCTCCGACGCCGACGTCAACTGGTTCGAGGCTGCGCAGCTCGTCGTGTCGGCGCTCTGTGTGCCCGTGCTCGCCCGCCTGGGCGACATGGTCGGCGCCAAGAACGTGCTGCTGCTCTCGACCGCGATCACGGCGCTCGGCTCGTGGGTGCTCGCCTTCGCGCCGTCGTTCACGACGTTCCTGATCGGCTGGGCCATCCAGGGCGCCTACGTCATCTGGCTGCCGATGGAGGTGGCCATCGTCTACCGGCGTACGGCGGGCAGCGGCCGCCAGAACCTCCTCACCCGCCGCTCCGCAGCGGTCCTGGTCGGCGCGCTCGAGCTGTCGGTGATCATCGGCGCCCTCACCAGCGGCGCGATCGTCGAGAGCACCTCGATGACCGTCGTGCTGATGCTGCCGGCCATCGTGGTCACGGTCTGCTTCTTCCTGATCCTCTTCGGCATCGAGCGCGACCCCGGCACGGCGGGCGGGAAGTTCGACGTCATCGGCTTCCTGCCTGATCACCGACGTGATCGGCTTCGTGATGGCGGGCCTGATCACCATCCGGCTCCAGGGCCCCGACAGCGTGCTGGCGTGGATCCTGATCGCGATCGGGCTGGTGTCCCTGGTGCCGTTCGTCGCCTACGAGAAGCGACAGGTCGACCCGATCATCGACGTGCGCCTGTTCGCCAGCCCGTTGCAGTGGCCGGTGCAGCTGACGGCGTTCCTCTTCGGCATGTCGGTCCTCGGCGCGCAGATCCCGCTGTCGACGTTCGCCCGCACCGACCCCGAGGTGGCGGGCTACGGCCTCGGCGCCGACGCGTCGTTCGTCTCGACCTTGATCGGCGTCTACGTCGTGTTCCTGGCGATCGGCGCGTTCACGCTTGCCGCTGACCACGCGCCTGCTGGGTGCTCGCGGGGCGCTGATCATGTCGTCGCTGCTGGTGGCCCTGGGCTACGCGCTGTGGCTGCCGTTCCACGACACCACCACCCAGGCACTGGTGAACATGGCGGTGGCGGGCGTCGGCTCGGGTGCCCTGGTCGCTGCGCTGCCGGCCAGCGCCGCGGCCGGCGCGCCGCCCGAACGCACCGGCTTCGCCACCGGCATGACCAACGCGACCAAGACGATGGGCGGCGCCATCGCTTCCTCGATCTTCGCCATCGCCCTGGCCTCGACCGGCTCCCTGGAGGACCCGACCGAGGGCCACGCCCCGCTGTCCGGCTACCTCACGGTCTGGTCGGTGTGCTCGGTCGCCGCCCTGCTCGCGGCCGTCGGGCTGTTCCTGATGCCCAAGGTCGCCACGACGATCGAGCGGCCGCAGGAAGGCGCGGCGGTGTGAGCGCCACGACGCCGCTCGCGCCTCGGCGCCCGGCTGCTGATCCTCGTCCTCGCCGCTCTCGGCGTGCTGCTGCTGCTCTTCGCCCTCAGCCGGCCATCCGTCGGGCGGTTCCTGGCCGCGGGGCTCGTCCTCGGCGGCGCCGCCGTGGTGCGCTACAACGCGGTGCACCGCGACGACCCCGGACGCTACGGCCGCTCCGCCCAGGTCCGCTCGCTGGTCTGGTCGGTCGTGATCGTCGTGGTCTTCGTGGGCGTCTCGATGCTGCTCTCGGAGCTCCTCAGCAACTGAGCTGCTGCCCGCGCCTAGGACGGCAGCAGGACCCTGCCCCCGCCCCGCCCGGGCAGCGGGTCGCACGACCGGGTGACCGCGTGACACGCGAGCAGCTGGCCCTCTGTGCGGACGACGGCAACGTCTCCGTAGGACCACGCGAACCATGCGTAGGACTCGCGGTGCGGGCACCTTCCACACCTCGCCCTCGCACCACATCGGCGATCGCGGCACCATGACCCCCGTCGTCGTCGGTCCACGCGGCAAGCACGAACGCGCCGTCGGAGCTCAGTCGTCCCTCAGGTTCCAGCGTCTCGAGCGGGACGCCGGCCCGAGCCCGCTGAAACGGTCTCCAACACCTGCGGCGCCGCCCCAGAGGGCGATGTCGTCGTGCACGTCCCGCGGCGCCTGGGCCAGGTCCTGGAGAGGCTGCGAGAGCTCGTCTCCGTCGTACGGGTCCTCCCACAGGATCGACGACATCCCCGGTGGCCATGTCGAGACGATGCACGCCGACCTCCGAGCGCCACACCACCTCGTCCTCGGAGACGTGCTGGAACCCGTTGCCGCGTCAGGTGCTCGTGCAGCCGACCAGTTCACCACCGGCTCCTGCGTGGACCGCAGGACCTCGCTGTCCCGGACGGTGTCGTAGACGACCAGCTCGTCTCCCTCGAACCAGGCAGCGAGGTCGCCCTGCACGTCGCCACGCCGGACCATTGCGTCGATTCGCTGCCCACGATGCGCGGCTGCGCCGCCCCACGGGTGGAACCAGACGTCGTCGCTGGCGGGATCGCGGTAGAGCGCACCCGTCCGCACCAGGGTCAGCACGCCGCCGCCGGCGGTCACCTCGTACCGGGGGCCAGCAGCTCGACGGCGGTCTGCTCCACGAGGTCGCCGTGGTGCAGGCCTGCGGCGTCGTACCAGACGGGACTGCCCGCACGCGACCTTGGGCGGCACGACCGGGTCGACGCCCCTCGGGTCGCGGGTCGCCTGGATCGCCAGGCCGGTCACGGCGATCACCAGGACCACCGCACCGACCACCGCCGCCTGGGTCCGACGGGTCCGGGCGCGGCTCCGTCACGCACGGCGCCGATGTCGACGTACGGCGGCTCGACGCGGTCGGCGACCCCGAGCGCGGCCCGCCGCAGTCGTTCGTCGAGCGTCATGGCTGCGCCCCCTCGACGGTCTCGGTGGCCGGCTCGCCCAACAGCTCGGCCAGCCGACGGTTGGCAGCGTGCGCATGGCTCTTGACGGTGCCCGGCGCCATGCCGAGGACCTCGGCGATCCCCGCCTCGGACAGGTCCTCGTAGTAGCGGAGCACGGTCACCGCCCGTTGACGCTTCGGCAGGCTCAGCACCGCGCGCCACACACGGTCGTGCTCGGTCGCCTCGTCCATCCCGCCCGCCCAGCCGTGGTCTTCCTTGACGACGCGAGGGAATCTCGTGCGACGACCGCCGCCGCCACCACGACGTCGTCTGGTTCACCAGCACCCTGCGCGCGTAGGCAACGGGCAGGTCCATGGCCTCCACCTGGTGCCAGCGCTGGTAGACCCGGACCAGCGTGATCTGCAGGAGGTCCTCGGCGCGCTGGTAGTCGCCGGTCATCAGGTAGGCGGTGCGGAAGAGCGTGGCGCTGTGGGCGCGCACGAACTCGGTGAACCGCTCCTCGTCGGTCGTCCGCACGGCGCCTCCCCCGTAGAGGGGTATCTGAGAAGGCTGCACCCACGAGGGCCGCCCTCACCAGTGAAATGCTTCGCCGGCCGCCGGGGGTTCAGTCCGCGCCACCTCGATTGTTAGCCTCGGACCATGGCCGAGAGCCTGACCGCAACGCCCCACGGAGCCCGAGCGCGACGAGCGCACCGGCCGCGGGGCCGCGGCGCAGCGCATGCAGCGCCAGCAGGAGTACGTCGACCAGCAGCTGCGCATCGCCATGGAGCGCGGTGACTTCGACAACCTGCCCGGGGCCGGCAAGCCGATCAAGGACCTCGGCGCCCAGCACGACCCCGACTGGTGGATCAAGCGCCTGATCGAGCGCGAGAAGATCACCGGCGTCCTGCCCCCGGCCCTCCAGCTGCGCAAGGACGACGCCGAGCTCGACGCCAGGCTCGACCGCCACACCGCGGAGTCGGAGGTACGCCGCGAGCTCGAGGAGTTCAACGCGCGCGTCATGAAGGCCCGCTACACACCCGTCGACGGCCCGCCGCTGGTCACCATGCCCCGCGACGTCGACGCCGAGGTCGCGCGCTGGCGGGAGCGGATGCGCGAGCGTCGCGAGGCGGCGCGCAACCAGCCCGCCGTACGCCGGGAGGAGCCGCCGTCGAAGACCGCACGCAAGCGCTGGTGGCGCCGCTGAGAGCTGCTTCTCAGGCCGACTTCCTCGGAACGGACCCTCAGAACAGGTCGGGCAGGGCCAGCCGCACCCGCTGCGAGGTGCGCGTGGCGCGCCACTCCAGCTTGCTCATCGGCGTGCAGGAGACGGCCTCGCCCTTCTTGCGGGCGGGCACCGTCCGGCAGTAGGCGACGCCGGACCCGCTCGGCACGAACGCCCGGTAGCCCGGGTTGCCCCACGAGACGACCTGCGACGCCGTCGTCCGCCAGCCGGCGTCGGTGAGCACCTGGCAGGCGAGCCGCTGCTGGCGCACCTTGCCGGCGCGGCCGCACAGGGCGGGACCGGAGGCCAGGGAGACCCACGTCCGGTTGTCGGCCTGCATCGAGCGGACGCTGCGGGTCGACCGGCCGGTGTCCCAGCGCAGGCCGTCGGCCGACAGAGCGGTGCAGGCCGCGGTGCGGCCCACCAGGCGGCACCAGGACACCCGCCCGGCGCGGTCGGTCAGGAAGGAGCGGGTCCCGGCGGTGCCGGCCTTCGCCCGCTTGGGCAGCGCGGTGGTCCGCCAGCCCGTGGTGGTCAGCACGCGGCACGCACCGCGGCGCTCGGCCGAGGGCGACCAGCAGGCCGTAGGTCCGGCGGAGGACGCGACCCAGGTCGGGTACGCCGGAGCGCCGGCGGGCAGGCGACCGGAGGCGCGGTCGGCGCCCCAGGTCAAGGTGAAGGGGTCGAGGTCGGCGCACGCGCTGCGGGCGCCGTGTCGACCCGGGAAGCCAGCGGCAGAAGGCGATCGCGCCGTCATGGGTGGCGAGGAACGCGCGGCTGTCCTCCGTGCCCCACGGCGTGCCCGGTCGTGACGGTGTGCCAGCCGGTGACGGTGAGCACCGTGCACGTAGCGGTGGGACGGCTGGCCGACCCGGTGAGACCGCAGCGCGCTGGACCGGTCGGCGTGGTGACCCAGGTGGCGTCGGAGACCAGGCGCGGAGTGCGGCTCGAGGTCCGGTCGGGACCCCACGAGCGAGCATCGGGGTCGAGGGCCGTGCACGAGAGCGCGCGAGCGGTGCGCCCGACGGCACGGCAGTAGGACACGCTGCCGTCGGGGCTGGGCAGGAAGGCGCGGCTCGCCACCTCGCCCCACATGGTCGTCCGGTTGAGCTCGACGGAGCGCCAGCCACCGTCGACGAGCAGCCGGCAGCCGATGCGTTGGCGCCTGTCGTGGCCGGTGCGGCCACACAGCGCGGGCCCTTCCGAGGTGGAGACCCACGCCCGGTCGGCGTACTCGGTCCCGGGCAGCACCGTGACGCGGCCGGCGGTCGAGGTGTGACCGGAGGAGTCGAAGGCGACCACCTGGTAGACCGCCGTCAGGCCGGCGGGCGGGTTGTTGTCCCGGTACCTCGTGCCACGGATCGTCGCCAGGCGGACGCCGTTGCGGAACACGCGGTAGCCGGCGACCCCGAAGGCGTCGCTCGACGCGCGCCAGGTGAGGCCGGTGCGGCCGCGGTGGGCGGCCGCTCGTACGTCGGTCGGCTCGGTCGGCGGAGTGGTGTCGACCGGGACGACGTCGTCGAGGTGGATGAACTTGTCCGGGTAGCCACTCATCCCCGGGCTGACTGTCGTGAAGTGGAAGCCGTTGTGGCCGTCGGTGTTCATCTCGGAGATGAGGATGGTGCCGCCGCTGTAGACGTCCTCGACGTAGGAGACGTGGCCGCGCTTGTACCAGCCGATCGCGCCGATGGCCGGGGTCTTGTCGGGCTTGTAGCCGATGTGCTTGGCGACCTTCCCCCACTCGGAGGCGTTGCCCCAGTGCCGTCCGGCGTACCAGTTGGAGAACGACAGCCCGTTGCGCATCGCCAGGCGGTAGGCGACCCACGAGGTGCACTGGCCCTGCAGGAAGCCGCGCGAGTCGCCGACGCAGCCGGCGCCGAGGGAACCCTCGTTGCAGTCGGGTGCGGCGGCGTACGGGTAGCCGTAGCCGGCCGCGACGTGCGTGCCGAAGACGCCGACCCAGCGCTCGTTGCCGAACGGGCCGACGTAGGTGCCGGTCGCCGTGCCGTTGGCGATCGCGGCCTCGAGGGCCTGCTGCGCCTGCTCCTGGTCTGGACCTGTCTGGTCCGGTGGCCCGCCGTCGTCGGCCCGCGCCGGTGCGGTGACGACCGCCATCAGCACGATGCACATCGCCAGCACCACGGCCAGCACGAGCACGGTCCAGCGCACGGCGCGGTTGATCGCGTCGTAGTTCGGACGGATGACGTGCACAGTGGACCTCAGGGGCAAGGGGATCGATCGGCGCTCGAAATGGTGGTTCCTCGCGCCGCGCGGGGGACGGGAATGGGTAAAGAGGTCCGCGCGGACCAGGCGCGAGGTACAAGCGTGAGAAGTGCGTCATACCGGCGGCCCGGAGCGGCGGTACGTTCCGCCCATGCCCTCCCGCAGTGCCAAGGACTTCTTCCGCCCGCTCGCGGTCGGCGCCCCCGAGCCGCTCCGCGAGATCCCGGCGCGACCGACCCGGGCCATCCACTTCTTCGACCCGTCCAACGAGAAGATGGCGGCCAAGGTGCCGCAGCTGGTCGGCACCGTCGACGTCCTGCTCGGCAACCTCGAGGACGCCGTCAAGGCCGACAACAAGGTGGCCGCGCGCGAAGGGCTGGTGACGATCGCGCAGTCCACCGCCGGCCTCGGAGGAGGGAGCGGCCCGACGCAGCTCTGGACGCGCATCAACGCCCTCGACAGCCCCTGGGTGCTCGACGACCTGACCACCCTGGTCCCCGCGATCGGCGACAGGCTCGACGTGGTGATGGTGCCGAAGGTGCAGGGCGCCGAGGACATCGCGTACGTCGACCGGTTGCTCGCCCAGCTCGAGGCGAAGGCCGGCCTGGACCGGCCGATCCTGGTGCACGCCATCCTCGAGACGGCCCGCGGCGTGGCCAACGTCGAGGAGATCTGTGGCGCCTCGCCGCGCATGCAGGGGCTCTCGCTCGGGCCCGCCGACCTGGCCGCCGACCGGCGGATGAAGACCACGCGGGTCGGCGGCGGTCACCCCGGCTACCTGGTGCGCGAGGACCCGACGGCGGACCAGCGACGGAGTCGAGAGCAAGCGACCGCGCGACGTACCAGCAGGACCTGTGGCACTACACGATCGCGCGCATGGTCGACGCGTGCGCGATGCACGGCATCTCGCCCTACTACGGGCCGTTCGGCGACATCTCCGACCCGGTTGCGTGCGAGGACCAGTTCCGCAACGCCTTCCTGCTCGGCTGCGTCGGCGCGTGGAGCCTGCATCCCGTCGCAGATCGAGATCGCCAACCGGGTGTTCTCGCCGTCGGTCGAGGACATCAAGCACGCGCGCCGTGTCGTCGCCGCCCTGCAACGTGACGGGGGCGACGGCACCGGCGCGGTGATGCTCGACGGGAAGATGGAGGACGACGCCTCGCTCAAGCAGTGCCTGGTGCTGGTCGAGCTGGCCGAGCAGCTGGCGGCGGTCGACCCGAAGCTCAAGGAGCAGTACGACGCGATCGAGCCGAGATGACCGAGTGATGAGTGACTTCCGGCCGCGCCGGTCGGTGCTCTACATGCCGTCGTCCAACGAGCGTGCGCTCGAGAAGGCGAAGTCGATCCCCTGCGACGGCCTGATCCTCGACCTCGAGGACGCCGTCGCCCCCGACGCCAAGCCCGCGGCCCGCGAGGCTGCGTGCGCCGCGGCGGCGTCCGGCGACTACGGCCGCCGCGAGCTGACGATCCGCGTCAACGGCGCCGACACCGAGTGGCACGCCGACGACCTGGCGGCCGCGTGCGCCGCGGGGCCGGACGGCATCGTCGTACCGAAGGTCTCCTCGGCCGACGAGGTGCACGCCCTCGTCGAGGCGATGGAGCGCCACGGCGCGCCCGACCACACCTCGCTGTGGGCGATGGTCGAGACGCCGCGAGCCATGCTGCACGCCGAGGAGATCGCCGCCGCCTCCGACCGCCTGACCGTGCTGGTGATGGGCACCAACGACCTGGCCAAGGAGCTGTACGCCGAACACGTCCCCGGCCGCGCCCCGCTGCTGACCGGCCTCTCGCTCGCGCTGCTCGCCGCGCGCGCCACCGGCACCGCCATCCTCGACGGCGTGTTCAACGACGTGCAGGACGCCGACGGCTTCCTGGCCGAGTGCCGTCAGGGCCGCGAGATGGGCTTCGACGGCAAGACCCTGATCCACCCCGGCCAGGTCGAGGGCGCCAACGCGGCCTTCGCCCCGAGCGAGCAGGCCGTCGAGGACGCCCGCGGCATCGTGCAGGCCTGGGAGGACGGGCAGGACAGTGGGCGGGGCTCAGGCGTGGTCACCTACCGCGGCCGGATGGTCGAGTCCCTCCACGTCGACACCGCCCGCCGCACCCTGGCCATCCACGACGCGTTGAGTTGGCCCTAATGGCGCGTTGAGTTGGCCCGAATGGTCACGCGCAGTTGGCCCGAAATGCAGCGGGCTCGCCATATTGGCCGACTCGCACAACCATTCGGGCCAACTCAACGAGCCATCCGAGCCAACTCAACGTCAGGCTTTGTGCTTGCCGCCGGTGACCGCTCGGCGTCCTCCATGCGCTCGGCGGGAGCGTCGCGGTCGACGTGCCGCGCCTGCACCGGTGCCATCGCGGGCGGAGCCGACGACTCGTCGTCGTGGTCGCCCCCGAGGGCCTCCTTGATGCTGTCGATGAAGCCCATGTCCCCGTCCTCCCTGTGCAGAGCAGATGAGGTGAGTATCGCGGCTCAACCACGGCTTCGGTGTGCCAAACGCGGCATTCCCGGGTCCGGGCGTGTCGGAGCCATACGCTCGGCGAGTGGCGATGACGAGCCCTGCGGGCGACGAGGTCCAGCTCGTCGCCGACCATGTCGGCGCGACGGTCGAGCAGCTCGAGCGCCGCATCCGGGCGAGGTTCGGCGACCGTGGGCTGACCCGCGCTGCCAATGACCTGCGGCGCCTGGTCGAGGAGGTGCAGACCGAGGCCGGGCAGTCCCACATCCGGCTGCGGCGTACGACGCTCATCGCGCGCACCACCAGCATCACGATCATCGTCGCCACCATCGCCGCCCTCGTCTTCAGCCTGCGCGAGGCGCTGATCGAAGGCCTGGAACGCAGCCAGGACTGGGTTCCGCTGGTCGAGAGCGTCGTCAACGACCTGGTGTTCGCGGCGATCGCGATGCTGTTCCTCTGGGCGTTCCCCGAGCGGCTCGAGCGCCGCACGATGCTGCGGCTGCTCCACCGGCTGCGGTCGCTGGCCCACGTCATCGACATGCACCAGCTGTCCAAGGACCCCGAGCAGGTCAGCCCTACCTACACCCGCACGGCGCAGAGCGTCAGCCACGGCCTGGACGCCGACCAGCTGCACCACTACCTCGACTACTGCTCGGAGATGCTCAGCCTGACGGCCAAGACGGCCGCCCTGTGCGCCGAGCACAGCTCCGACGAGGTCGTCCTCGACACCATCTCCACGCTGGAGACGCTGACCACCGAGCTCTCGAACAAGATCTGGCAGAAGATCTCGCTCCTCCCGCGCCCCGAGCCGGCCTAGCTCCTGCCTGAGCCCCTGTTCGAGTTCACCTCTTCGGGGGTACGTCAGGCAGTTTCTGCGTCGGATCGGGCCGATGCGGAGGTCAAAGGAGCTCTCGTGGTCAAGCATCGATTCTCGGGGCGTCGCCCCCTCCTGTCCGTAGTCGCCGTCGTCGCCCTCGCCACGGCGTCGCTGGCGGCAGCACCCAACGGCGGCGCGGGCGCCGCTCCGGCCGCCGCGCCTGGCGAGACCGGGCTGTACATCGTCCAGATGGCCGGCGAGCCCGCCGCGGCGTACGACGGTGGGGTCGCTGGGTTCGCACCCACCAAGCCCGCCAAGGGCAAGAAGCTCAACCCCGACCGGCAAGCCGTCAAGGACTACCGACAGCATCTCCGCAGCCAGCACAACCAGACGCTGGCGCGGGCGGGGCTCACCACGAGCGACAAGGTGTCCGACTTCTCCGTCGCCTTCAACGGCTACACGGCCAGGCTCACCGACGCCGAGGCGACCCGCCTCGCGCACACCCAGGGCGTCGTGAACGTCTGGGAGAACGAGATCGTCGAGGCCGACACCATCTCCACCCCCACGTTCCTCGGGCTGACCGGCTCCGGCGGCACCTGGGCCAAGGAGTTCGGCGGTCCGGCCAAGGCGGGTGAGGGCGTCATCGTCGGCGTGATCGACTCCGGGTTCTGGCCCGAGTCCCCCAGCTTCGCCCCGCTGCCCGAGCCCCGTCCCGACGCGGCCGACATCGCCGCCCAGTGGCACGGCGAGTGCGTCGCCGGCGAGGAGGAGCCCGTCACCTGCAACAACAAGGTGCTCGGCGCGCGCTGGTACAACACGGGCGGGCTCGCCCTGCCCGCGGAGTTCCTGTCCCCACGCGACCGCAACAGCCACGGCTCGCACACCGCCTCCACCGCCGCCGGCAACAACAACGTGCCGGCCGTGATCAACGGCGTGCCCGTCGGCAACGTCAGCGGCATGGCGCCCGCCGCACGGCTGGCGATCTACAAGGCGCTCTGGAACCAGCCCGACGGCACCGCCTCCGGCGCGACCGCCGACCTGGTCAGGCCATCGACGACGCCGTCGCCGATGGCGTCGACGTCATCAACTACTCGATCTCGGGCTCGCGCACCTTCGTCGTCGACCCGGTCGAGCTGGCGTTCTTCAACGCGGCGGCGGCCAACGTCTTCGTGGCCACCTCCGCCGGCAACAACGGCCCGGGCGCCACGACCGTCGCGCACAACTCCCCGTGGCTCACCACCGTGGCCGCGAGCACGCACGACCGCCTGTCCACCAAGACCGTGACGCTCGGCAACGGTTCCACCTACAACGGCCTCGGCGTCGGCCCGGCGGTGGGCCCGTCGCCGCTGATCGACTCGGTGAACGCCGGCTTGCCCGGTGCCAACGCCGACGCAGGTGAGGCAGTGCTTCTTCGGGCACGCCGTCTGGACCCGGCCCAGGTCACGGGCAAGATCGTGCTCTGCGAGCGCGGGGTCAACGCGCGCACCGACAAGAGCCTGGCGGTCCAGCAACGCCGGCGGCGTCGGCATGATCCTCTGGAACCCGACTGCCAACTCGCTCAACGCCGACTTCCACTTCGTGCCGTCGATCCACGTCGACCAGGTCGCCGGGGCCGCGATCAAGGCGTACGCCGCCACCGCGGGCGCGACCGCGTCGATCTCGGCGGGTGTCAGCGGTCCGGCACGTGCCCCCGAGATGGCGGCGTTCTCCTCACGCGGTCCCGCGCTCGCTGGTGGCGGTGACCTGCTGAAGCCCGACATCACCGCGCCCGGCGTCGACGTCATCGCCGCCGTCTCGCCACCCGGCGACGCAGGGGGCAACCACTACAACGCCTTGTCGGGAACGTCGATGTCGAGCCCCCACATCGCCGGCATCGCGGCCCTGCTGCGCGGCAAGCACCCCGAGCTGGTCGCCCGATCTGGATCAAGTCGGCGTTGATGACCAACGCCACGCCGCGGGACAACACCGAAGCCCCCATCCAGGACGCGGGCCACGACGCCACGCCGTTGGACTACGGCTCCGGCCACGTCCGGGCCGGTCTGGCGTTCGACCCGGGCCTCGTCTACGACTCCGGCCCGGGCGACTGGGTGCAGTACGGCTGCGGCATCGGCCAGATCCAGCTGGTCACGCCGGCGTCGTTCTGCACCGACGTGGGGTCGATCGACCCGAGCGACCTCAACTACCCCACCATCTCCGTGGGGGACCTCGCCGGTCAGCAGACCGTGAAGCGCACGTTCACCAACATCAGCACCGACCAGGCCTCCCAGTACCAGGCCACGGTGCAGGCCCCGCCCGGGTTCACGGCCACGGTGTCGGACAGCAAGATCACCGTGCCGCCGCTCCAGTCGAGGTCCTACAGCCTGACGCTGACCCGGACCACGGCCGCGCTGAGCGCGTGGGCGTTCGGGTCGATCACGTGGACCGACAAGCGCGGGCACGTCGTCCGCAGCCCGATCGCCGTACGGCCGGTCGCCCTGGCCGCGCCACCGGAGGTCGCGATCAGCGGGACGAGCGGGAGCCGCGCGCTCACGATGCGGCCCGGCTACACCGGAACGCTGAACACGGCCGTGGCCGGCCTGGTGCCCGCCGCGGTCTCGACCAACCACCTGCTCGCGGGCGGCACGTTCAACCCGGCGCTCCGGCCAGCCTCGCCCCAGACGGCCAAGGTCACCGTGACGGTGCCCGCCGGCTCGACGGTCGCCCGGTTCGCGACGTACGACGCGGACTACGCGTCGGGCACGGACGTCGACCTGTTCGTCTACCAGGCAGGCACGACCACGCTCGTGGGGCAGAGCGCGGGCGGCACGGCGGAGGAGTCCGTCACGCTGACGCGGCAGGCTCGTACGACGTGTACGCGAACCTGTTCGCCCTGCCCTCGGGGAGCACGGAGGCCGACGTCAAGGTCAACAGCTTCGTCGTGGGCCCGACCCCGGCGGGGAACCTCACCGCGACGCCGGCAACGCAGCCCGTGACCACGGGCACGAACGCGACGGTGAACCTGGCCTGGAGCAACCTGGCCGCAGGGACGCGCTACCTGGGCGTGCTGTCGTACACGGACGGGAGCAACAACCCGATCGGCAGGACGCTGGTCTCGCTGAACTGACGGAGGTTTCGCTGGTCGGGACCCGGTGAGCGTCACCGGGTCTCGACGCCGGCTCGCCCAGGGGCTCGCCCGGCTCGCGCCAGCGGTGCTGGCACCATGGCGCGCATGGGTCAGACGACGAGCGCGCCTACCGAGACCGGGACCGACGGGGCCGACAGGGCCGTCGTACGCCGCCTGGTGCTCGGC
Organism: uncultured Actinomycetota bacterium; assembly: GCA_963758885.1. Lineage (GTDB taxonomy): Bacteria > Actinomycetota > Actinomycetes > Propionibacteriales > Nocardioidaceae > Nocardioides. Next base: position 40,182 of record CAVWXS010000020.1, on the reverse strand, counting down.
AGTGCGTTGATGCTGTTCCTCGAGCTCGCGCTGATCCGCTGGCTGGGCTCGAACATCGTGCACCTGTCCTACTTCTCGAACTTCGTGCTGCTCGGCTCGTTCCTCGGCATCGGGATCGGGTTCCTGGTCAGCCGCCGCTCCTGGACGCTGGTCCCGGTCGCGCCGCTGTTGCTCGCCCTGCTGGTCGTCGGGGTCCGGCTGTTCCCCGTCAGCCTCGACCGCACCGGCTCCGGACGTCATCTACTTCACCTCGCTCCAGGCGACCGGGCCGCCGGCATGGCTGGTGCTGCCGGTCGTCTTCGTGGTGGTCGCGCTGGTGATCGCCGGCCCGGCCGAGATCGTCGGTCGCTGCTTCGCCGAGCCTGACGCCGCTGACGGCGTACCGCTGGGACCTGATCGGTTCGCTGATCGGCATCGGTGGCTTCACCGTGCTGTCGTTCCTGTGGGCGCCGCCAGTCGTGTGGGGTGCGATCGTCGCCGTCGCCTTCGTGCTGCTCGTCCCCAACCTGCGCCGCCTGGTCGCGGTGCTCTCAGGCGCGGCGGTGGTCATCGCGTCCTGCTGTTCGAGTCGATCGCGCCGGGCACCAGCTGGTCGCCGTACTACAAGGTCACCACCGAGGACATCCAGGGCAACCGGTCGTTCGTGCGGATCTCCGTCAACGGGATCCCGCACCAGATGATGGCGCCGGCGCAGTGGAAGCTCGAGCAGGGCGAGCAGCAGTACACGACGCCCTACCAGCGCATCAAGGACAACCCGCTCGACAACGTGCTCATCGTCGGCGCCGGCTCGGGCTCCGACGTCGCGATCGCGCTGGCCAAGGGCGCCAAGCACATCGACGCCGTCGACATCGACCCGCGGATCATGGAGATCGGCGTGGAGCGCAACCCCGACCGCGCCTACCAGGACCCCCGGGTCACCCGGCACGTCAACGACGGCCGGGCGTTCCTGCAGTCGACGGACACGAAGTACGACCTGATCCTCTTCGCGCTGCCCGACTCGTTGACCCTGGTCAGCGGCGCATCGCAGATCCGGCTCGAGTCGTTCCTGTTCACCGATACGGCGTTGACCGAGGCCCGCGAGCACCTCAAGCCGGGCGGCGCGTTCGCGATGTACAACTACTACCGCGAGCTCTGGCTGATCGACCGGCTGGCGGGCACCGCGGCCGAGCGTCTTCGGGCACACGCCGTGCGTGGACACCTTCGCGGCCGCGCAGGCCGTGGTCACGGTGGCCCGAGACGCCGACTTCCAGCAGTGCGAGACGGCCTACCAGCCCGCCGGCGAGGTGATCGCGCCGGCCACCGACGACCGGCCGTTCCTCTACTTCGACGGCGACGGCTTCCCGAGCATGTACCTGTGGGCGATCGCCTGCATCCTGTTCGTCTCCGCCCTCGCGCTGCGACTGCTCGGCGGTCCGTTCCGGTCGATGCGTCCCTACGCCGACCTGTTCTTCATGGGGGCGGCCTTCCTCCTGCTGGAGACCAAGAACGTCGCCACCTTCGCGCTGCTGTTCGGGACCACCTGGCTGGTGAACGCCTTGGTCTTCGCGGGCGTGCTGGTGGTCGTGCTCGCGGCCGTCGAGACGACCCGTCGGGTGCGAACGCCACCCCTGCCCGTGGTGTTCGTGGGCATCGCTGCGTCGCTGGCCGTCGCGTACGCCGTCCAGCCCGACTGGCTGCTGTCGCTGCCGTTCGTGCCCCGTCTGGTTGCCGCCGTGGTGCTGGCCTTCCTGCCGATCTACCTGGCCAACATCGCCTTCGCCAAACGGTTCAGCGAGTCGGCCGACTCGCGCGCCGCCTTCGCCATCAACATCATGGGCGCGATCGTGGGCGGCTGCCTCGAGTACGCCGCCCTGCTCACCGGCTACGCCAACCTGCTGCTGGTGGTGGCCGCGCTCTACCTGGTGGCGTTCCTGTTGAAGCCTCGGGTGCCTGCCCTCACTGGTTGCCGCCTGACCGCGGCGAGTCGCAGGCGGACGAGCGCTAGCGAAGACCACCACGAAGGGCGAGCCTCGAGCGCCATCGCGTGGTGTCGAGGTGCTCGGACGCCTGGCGGCCTCACCCTCAACCACCGAACTGGTCGTGCACGCGCAGCAGCGTGCTCTTGCCGAACAGGCTCTCGACGAGGTCGACCGCCAGCCTCGCGGTCTCGCTCCTGACGTCGAGGGCGGGGTTGAGCTCGACGATGTCGAGGCTGCCGAGGTGTCCGGTGTCGGCGATCATCTCCATGCAGAGATGGGCTTCGCGGTAGGTGGGTCCACCGCGCACGGGCGTGCCGACACCCGGCGCGATCGAGTCGTCGAGGAAGTCGAGGTCGAGGCTGACGTGCACGTGGGTGTCGGGGTCGAGGTCGTCGAGAGCCATCCGCATCGCCTCGCGCACCCCCACCTCGTCGAGGTAGCGCATGTCGAAGACCTCGATCTGCTGCTCGTGCAGCAGACGCTTCTCGCTCAGGTCGACGTCGCGGAGACCGATCTGACGCACGTCGTGCGGGTCGAGCGCCGGCACCGCGCCCGAGAGCTCCACGAGCTCCGGCGGTCCGTGGCCGGTGAGCACAGCCACCGGCATGCCGTGCATGTTGCCGGAGGGGGTGATCGAGGCCGTGTTGTAGTCGGCGTGCGCGTCGAACCACAGCAGCCGCATCGGCCGGCCCTGCTCGCGGCAGTGCCGCGCCACGGCACTCACCGAGCCGATGGCGAGACAGTGGTCACCGCCCAGCATGATCGGCATCCGGCCCATGGACACCTCGCCGTACACCGCGTCGAAGAGCGCCTCGTTCCACTTGACCACCTCGGGCAGGTGCCGGTAGCCGTCGACCGGCGGGGCCATCGGGTTCACCGGCCCCGACACGTCACCGCAGTCCTTGACCGTCACGCCGAAGCGTTCGAGTGCTTCCTGGATTCCTGCCAGTCGCAAGGCGCCCGGTCCGAGGCGGCAGCCGACCACGCTGGCGCCGACGTCGGTGGGAACACCGATCAAGCTCACGTCCACGACAGAAGATTGTCAGACAACCAACCCGGCGGCAACCACTAGGGTGCGCGCGTGCTCATCAGCGACACGCACTGGATCTGGGACAGCTGGATCGCCGATGACGGTGACGACTACCACCTCTTCTACCTGCAGGCACCGCAGTCGCTCGGCGACGTAGCCCTGCGCCACCTGAACGCCACCGTCGGCCATGCCCGCTCCGCCGACCTGGTCGAGTGGGAGGTGCTGCCCGACGCGCTGGGTCCGACCACGGGCAGCTGGGACGACCTGTCGATCTGGACCGGCTCGACCGTCTGCGGCGACGACGGTGTGTGGCGGATGTACTACACGGCCACCAACACCCGCGGCTACGGCGTGCGCGACCAACGGGTCGGGCTCGCGGAGTCCGAGGACCTGGTCAGCTGGCGCAAGGTCGGCGACTCACCGCTGCTGACGGCGGACGCGCGCTGGTACAAGACCCTCCCGGAGGACACCACCGCCAGCGAGACCTGGCGAGACCCCCAGGTCTTCCGCGACCCCGCCGGCGACGGCTGGCACATGCTGATCTCGGCCCGCGGCCTCGGACACGGCCCGAACGACGACGGCGTGCTCGCCCACGCGCGCTCCGACGACCTCCGTGCCTGGGAGCTCGGCCCGCCCGTGTGCGACGGCGGCTTCGGCTTCGGCCAGCTCGAGGTCGCGCAGGTCAAGGAGATCGACGGCCGGTGGGTGCTGGTCTTCACCTGCCACCCGCAGGAGATGACCGCCGAACGCCGCGCGGCCACGGGCGACTACTGCACCTGGTCGGTACCCGGCACGTCGGCCCTCGGCCCGTGGGACATCGGCCTGGCCCGCCCGTTCACCGCTGAGCCCGACCTCTTCGCCGCCCCGCTGGTCCAGCAGCGCGACGGCTCGTGGGCGCTCGTCGGGTTCCGCAACACCGAGCCTCGCGGAGAGCTCAACTTCCACATCGCCGACCCCATCCCGGTCGCGCTCGACGAGCACGGGGCCCTCGTCGCGTCACCTTGAGGGTCGCCGCGCAGGCAGTCAGCTCCCCGTGACGTCGCGGATCGAGCGCGGGAAGAAGGTCCGGGAGAACGACACGGCCCCGGCCGGGATCATCCAGGGCATCACCCGGACCGAGAAGACACCCGCCCGCACCGCCTCGTCCGCCTCCTTCAGCCGGCGGGCCTCGTCGACCGGGACGTTGAGGATGCTCAGCCCACGCAGCTCGCCCGCCGGGTCGCGCAGCGGACCCCCGGCCAGCAGCACGCCCGACTCGTGGAGGTGGGCGAGGTGGGCGAGGTGCGCGTCCTGCAAGGTGTCGTTGTTGGGCGTCGGGCCGCTGACGAGGAGCGAGACCGAGAACTCGTCGAACTGCATCTCAGGCAAGGGGCTCGCCCGTCTCGAGCAGTGTCTTGAGGCGGCCGAGGACGGTCATCCAGCCGCCGGCGACCGAAGCAGCGGTCTTGAGGGCGCCCTCCAGCCGGTCGTGGACGAGGGTGAGCACGCAGGTCCCGTCGTCCTGCGGCTCGATCTCCCACGTCACGCGGCTCGGTGGCCTCGGCGGCCAGCTCGTCGTCGTACCTCGAGACCTCCAGCCGTGCACGAGCCGGCGCGGCGGATCGAACTCGTCGACGCTCTCGTCGGCCCACACGTCGCCGTCGGGGCTCAGCGACAGGTAGCGGTCGGCGGTGACGGTGTGGCGGGCGCCGAAGAAGAAGCGGGCGGTGAACTCCGGGGTGGTGATCGCCTCCCAGATCGCCTCGGGCGTGGCCTTGATGACGATGCGGTAGACCTGAGTGGTCTGCACCTCGGTGGTGGTCATGCTGTTTCCTCCAGCTTCCGCTTGAGCTCGGTGAGCGCCGACACCTGGCGCTCGGTGTACTTGTCGATCCAGCGGTCGTGGACCAGCCGGATCGGCACGGGATTGAGGAAGTGGAGCTTCTCGCTCCCCGACTTCCTGGTGACGACGAGCCCGGCGTCCTCGAGGACCCGCAGGTGCTTCATCACGCCGAAACGCGTCATCTCGACCTGCGACTCGAGCTCGGTGAGCGTGCGGCCGTCGCGCTCGAAGAGCCGGTCGAGCAGGAGCCTCCGGGTCGGGTCGGCGAGCGCCTTGAAGACGCGGTCGTCGTCGCTCACACCAGCGAAGATAGGTGACCAAAGAGTCACATGTCAACGAGTCACATCAGCGGCTCCGAGCTCGTCAACCAGGCATGACCACCACCAAGAAGAACACCAGCAAGTTCTCGGCCGAGGAGCGCGCGGCGATGCAGGCGCGCGCGAGCGAGGTGCGGACGAGCGGCCGAGCGAAGGACAAGGCCGCCGCCGAGGCGCAGGCCTGCCTCGACGCCATCGCCGCGATGCCGAAGGGACCGGGCGCTGGCCAGCCAGGGTGCACGAGCTCGTCACCGAGGCGGCGCCCGAGCTGGCGCCGAAGACCTGGTACGGCATGCCCGCCTACGCCAGCGACGGCAAGGTCGTGTGCTACTTCAAGGCCGCCGCGAAGTTCAAGACCCGCTACGCCCAGTTCGGCTTCGAGGCCGAGGCGGCCCTGGACGACGGCACGATGTGGCCGACGGTGTTCGCGATCACCGAGCTGACGCCACGCCGAGGAGCGCGCGATCACCGAGCTGGTCAAGAAGGCTGGCGGCTGACCTGCGATCGGCCTGCGAGCCACCACCCGACCGCCGGGTTCGAGGCGCAGCAGGGCGTGACGGACACCGGACCGCCGACGCGCGTGCTGGTGCCTCTGGCTGGGCCGGCCGCGCGAGCCTCAGTCGTCGGAGGCCAGCAGGCGGTTGATGGTCTCGGCGGTCGCGGATCGGTGACGACCGTCCGCTCGACGGCCGCCGACGCGGTGCCAGCCGGGCGGGGCAGCGACCGACGATGCCAGACGGGGACGCCGGGTCGGTGTTGTCGACGACGAGGTCGGCGGAGCCGACGGGGTCGGCGGCGTCGCGGTAGATCCGCTGGGCGTCGAGGTAGCGGCGCTGGTCGGGGTGCGCGACGTCGGCGGGCACACCGTCGCGGCCGGCCATCCGGCGTACTCGCTCCTCGTCGGCCACCTCCAGCCACACCACCAGGTCCCAGCAGCCGCGCAGCTCCTCGCGTTGGGCGAAGACGCCGTCGACGACGAGCACGCCGTGCTCCGGCACCGCGTCTCGGGCGGCTCGTCGAGGAGGGCGTCGGTGGCCAGGTCGTGGTGGCGGCAGCGGTACGGCGCCCCGGCGCCGGCGCACCACGGGTCCAGCAGCTCGCGGCGCAGGGCGCGGTAGTCGAACGACCGCGCCCAGACCGTCTCGCCGGTGCGCCCCAGCGCGTGGCGATGCGACCGCGGGTGGTGGAAGTCGTCGACCGAGGCGCGTACGACGGCCCGGTCGCGCTCCGCGAGCACGGTCGCGAGCTCGTCGGCGAACCAGGTCTTGCCCGCACCGTCGCCGCCGTCGACGGCCACCAGCAGCGGCCGGTCGAGGTCGGGCAGCGCGTCGGCGACGCGGGCGAGGACCGCGAGCCGTTCGGGGGTCACTCCTCGAAGCCTCGCACGTGCGCGCCGCCCGGAGGCCGGCGCACCATGAAGTCCCACACCAGCCCGTGGCCGACCAGCACCAGCAGGATCAGCAGGATCGCCTCGGCCTGGATGGGCTTGATGTCGAGCGGCCGGCGATCTCGGGGTAGGCGCCGATGACGGCGACCAGCACGTAGATCACCAGCGTCGCGAGGTACTTGGCCCGCGGCCGCTTGTCGCTCGCGGTGCGCAGCACCCGCAGCAGCCGCAGCGTCGAGATGCAGCCGACGATCGCCACTCCGACGAAGCTGACCCGCCAGATCATCGGCGTCTCGGCGCCGCCGACCTGGGCGAACAGGCCCATCAGCGCCGGCAGCAGGAAGGTCAGGTAGACCCCGCCCACGGCGCGGCGCTCCTCCTCGACGCCGATCCACGCGGAGTTCAGCTGGAGGACGTTCCACCAGAGCCCGAGCAGCGTGAAGCAGGTCGCCGAGAAGAGCGCGTAGAACGTCGAGATGTCCATGCCGTGCCCCTCCCCGTGGATCTCGTGCACACCGCAGCGTCCGCGTCTCGCGGCGAGCTGCGAGCCAGCGAATCGCACAGATCGAGGAGACTCGGCTCACGGCGCGGAGCGCGTGGCGAGCCGTCGACATCCGGTGAGTCGCAATCGGCCCCACGCGCCACACGCCCGGCCGAGCGAGGATGGGGGCATGCACGAGCAGGAGAGGTTCGTCCAGCGCGGTGGCGTGTTCGGGCTGGACGACGTGGTCGGCGACTTCGACGCGGCCGGTGTCGAGTCGCTGCGCGTGATCGCGGACATGATCCGCACCCAGGCGCGCGAGGGCGTCCGCAGCGCCATGGCGCTCGCGGGCAGTGCCGCGCAGTCGAAGTTCCAGCTCTTCCCCGGCGACTGCGACTTCTTCGAGCGGGTGCACATCGTGGCGCCGACGCGCGAGGACGCCGTGGAGGTGCTGGCCGCGACCATGATCGAGAGCGTCGCGCGCACCTTCACCAACCCGCACCTGCAGTTCGTCGAGATGAAGCTCGGCCTGTACCCCTCGGCGTACAGCCGCCAGCGAGGAGCCCGTCTCGCAGGGCGCACCGATCAGCTGGGGCCTGGCGGAGATCGACGTGCGGGTCGTACGCGTGGTCGACCCCACCGGAGAGACCCAGCGGCTGCGCATGCACGAGGTCGCGATGGACCCCGGTTTCGTCAAGCTGGACTGGGTCTTCGCCGACCGCGACCGCGACCGGGTGGTGCCGGTGTCGAAGGTCATCGACGCGACCTGGGAGGCACCCGACGGTTCGGTGGTGGCCCTCGACGGCGTGCTCGACAGCTTCTACCAGGAGGTCTACCTCGACCCCGACAGCAAGGTCGACATCGAGCGCCTGGTGCAGCACGTCTCGCCCGACGGGCTGGAGAACTACCTCGACCAGATCGGCGGCGAGATCGCCAAGTACTCCGCCGAGGGGCACGAGAACTACGGCAAGGTCGCCAAGCGGCTCTACAACATCACCCGCATCCTGCGGCGCGACGCCGACGCGTCGTACCTGCGGCAGCTCTTCGACGACCCGCCGGCTCGGCTCTACCAGGTGGGCGGCACCATGCACGCCCTCAGCGAGGCCATCCGCGCCGACCGGCTGGACCGCGAGACGATCGTCGCGCAGCTCGCGGCGCTCGAGGGCACCATCGCCGACTGCTACACCGGCGAGGACCGCGAGGAGATCATCGACCTGGTGCGCCGCCTGCCCGAGATGGACGAGGACGAGCTGCTCGCGGCCGCCGACCGCATCGCGGGCGCGTCCAACACCCAGGTCAGCGGCTACTTCCAGCAGAAGATCGCGGAGTCGCCGGGGTTGAAGTCGGTCTACGACCTGGTCCTCAAGGAAGCGTCCGGGCCGCGAAGCCAGCAGTGACCACCACCTCCGAGGACGAGGCCCCCGACGAGGTCGAGACCACCCCGCCCGTCCGCACCGACGCCTACATCTCGGCCGACATCGAGGCCGACGGCCCGATCCCGGGCCGCTACTCGATGCTCGCGATCGGCATGTGCATCGCCGGCGAGCAGGACGCCGCCGGCACGTTCCGGCCGATCCAGCCCGAGTCGGCCCGCTTCTACCGCGAGCTCAAGCCGATCTCCGACGAGTTCGACCAGGGCGCCCTCGACGCCATCGCCGGGACCGGCCTCGACCGCGAGCGGCTCAAGACCGAGGGCACCGACCCGGCCCTGGCGATGACCGAGGCGGCGCGGTGGGTGCTCGACCTTGCCGACGGCCGGCGTCCGGTCTTCGTCGGCTGGCCGATGGGCTACGACTGGATGTTCCTGCAGTGGTACTTCCACACCTTCTCCGAGATCGGCTCGCCCTTCCAGTTCGGCTCCGCGCTCGACATGAAGACGATGGTGTACGTCGGCACCCACCGCGTCCTCGACGAGCTGGGCAAGGAGAAGCTCCCCGCCGAGCTGGTCCCCCAGCGCCCGCACACCCACCACGCGCTCGACGACGCCGTCGAGCAGGCCGAGCTGTTCCAGAACCTGCGCCGCTGGCGGATGCCCACGCGCGACGAGCTGCCCGACCCGTAGGAAACACACCCGCCCGGGTGGTCTGCGGCGCCCGGCTTGTCTGCTTCCGTGGGGAGCGGGCTCGACGTCGTGCCACGGTCACGGCCGCGTCCGGGGAGGAACAATGGGCACCGTTGGCTGGATCATCCTGATCGTCGTCATCGGCGCAGTGGCGGCTGCCGCCGCGTCGCACTGATGGGCAACCGCCGCACCGAGGCCAAGCGCGAGCAGGCCGACCGAGCTGCGTGAAGAGGCCGCCCAGTCGACGGCAGCCGTCGAGGCTTCGCGCCGCGAGGCCGAGGAAGCCGCTGCGCGCGCCGAGGTCGCGCGTGCCGAGGCCGCTCGGGCCGAGCAGGACGCCGCCCAGGCCCAGCAGGGCGTCCAGGTCGAGGAGGCCCGCGTCGAGGACCGGGTCCGCACCGCCGACCGCGTCGACCCCGACGTCGACACCCGGGCCGAGGACTACCGGCCCGAGCCCCCACGACGACGGCCCCCGAGACCGGCGGCGGGACGACGTACGCCGACCCGGACGACCCCACCGTCACCGATGCCACTGGTCGCCCGCTCGACGAGTCGAGCACGACACCGACCCGGACGACCCCGTCCACACGCACCGGCACCAGTACCGCCGCCGACTCCTGACACCGCAACGTCCAGGAGGTCGTCGCATAGTGACCGGGTCTCGAGACCTCGCAAGCTTCGTCGACGGGCCTGGCGACCTCCTCAACTACCGGTCGCGGCATCGGCACGCGTACGCCGCGCTCGGCGGCCACCTCGACGGCGCGGTCGTAGCCCGCGTCGACGTGGCGGATCACGCCCATGCCGGGGTCGTTGGTGAGCACCCGCTCGATCTTCTGCGCGGCCAGCTCGGTGCCGTCGGCGACGCACACCTGGCCGGCGTGGATCGAGCGGCCCATGCCGACGCCGCCACCGTGGTGGAACGACACCCAGGTGGCGCCGGACGCGGTGTTGACCAGGGCGTTGAGGAGCGCCCAGTCGGCGATCGCGTCGGAGCCGTCGAGCATCGCCTCGGTCTCGCGGTAGGGCGAGGCGACCGAGCCGCAGTCGAGGTGGTCGCGGCCGATCACGATCGGCGCCTTCAGCTCACCCGACGCCACCATCTCGTTGAACTTCAGGCCGGCCAGGTGCCGCTCGCCGTACCCGAGCCAGCAGATCCGCGCCGGCAGCCCCTGGTAGTGCACCCGCTCGCCGGCCATGGTGATCCACTTGTGCAGGCGCTCGTTGTCGGGGAACAGCTCGAGGATCGCCCGGTCGGTCGCGGCGATGTCGGCCGGGTCGCCCGACAGCGCGGCCCAGCGGAACGGGCCCTTGCCCTCGCAGAACAGCGGCCGGATGTAGGCCGGCACGAACCCGGGGAACTCGAACGCCCGGTCGTAGCCGCCCTTGCGCGCCTCGTCGCGGATCGAGTTGCCGTAGTCGAACACCTCGGCGCCGGCGTCCTGGAACTCCACCATCGCCCGCACGTGCGCGGCCATCGACGCCTGCGCGTCCTTGGTGAAGCCGGCCGGGTCGCGGTCGGCCGCGTCGTGCCAGTCGTCGAAGGCGACGCCGACCGGCAGGTACGACAGCGGGTCGTGCGCCGACGTCTGGTCGGTGACGATGTCGATCGGCGCCTTCATCTCCAGCAGCTTCGGGAACAGCTCGGCCGCGTTGCCCAGCACGCCGATCGACAGCGGCCGGCGCTCGTCGCGCGCCGCGACGGCCCGCGCCACCGCGTCCTCCAGGGAGTCGGCCTGCTCGTCGAGGTAGCGGTGCTCGATGCGCCGGGTGATCCGCGATCTGGTCGACGTCGACGCAGATCGCGACGCCGTCGTTCATGGTGACGGCCAGCGGCTGCGCGCCGCCCATCCCGCCGAGCCCGGCGGTCAGCGTGATCGTGCCGGCGAGCGTGCCGCCGAACCGCTTGTCGGCCACGGCCGCGAACGTCTCGAAGGTGCCCTGCAGGATGCCCTGGGTGCCGATGTAGATCCACGAGCCGGCGGTCATCTGGCCGTACATGATCAGCCCGAGGTCCTCGAGCTTCCGGAACTCCTCCCAGTTGGCCCAGTCGCCGACCAGGTTGGAGTTGGCGATCAGCACGCGCGGCGCCCACTCGTGGGTGCGCATCACGCCGACCGGCTTGCCCGACTGCACGAGCAGCGTCTCGTCGTCCTCGAGGTCGCGCAGCGTGCGGACGAGCGCGTCGTACGCCGGCCAGCTGCGGGCGGCCTTGCCGGTGCCGCCGTACACGACGAGGTCCTCGGGGCGCTCGGCCACCTCGGGGTCGAGGTTGTTCATCAGCATCCGCAGCGGCGCCTCGGTCTGCCAGGACTTGGCGGTCAGCTCGGTGCCGTGGGCGGCGTGGATGGGCAGTCGTCTCGTTCACTGCAGCTCTCCGATCTTCGACTCGACGGCGGCGAGCACCGCGCCGGACTGGACGAGGGAGACCGTGGCCTCGATCTCCGGGGACAGGTAGCGGTCGGGGCCGGGGCCCTGGACGCCGTTCGCGCGCAGCAGGTCGACGACGGCGCCGGTGCCGGCGGCGGGCTCGAGCGGCCGCCGGAAGTCGAGCGCGCGGGCCGCGGTGAGCAGCTCGATGGCGACCACGCGGGACAGGCCGTCGACCGAACGGCGCAGCTTGCGGGCGGCGTTCCAGCCCATCGACACGTGGTCCTCCTGCATGGCGGACGACGGGATCGAGTCGACGGACGCCGGGCACGGCGAGCCGCTTCATCTCCGAGACGATGGCGGCCTGGGTGTACTGCGCGATCATGTGGCCGCTGTCGACGCCGGGGTCGTCGGCCAGGAACGGCGGCAGGTCGTGGTTGCGGGCCTTGTCGAGGAACCGGTCGGTACCGCCGCTCGCTGATCGAGGCCACGTCGGCCGCGACGATCGCCAGGAAGTCGAGCACGTAGGCGACCGGCGCCCCGTGGAAGTTGCCGTTGGACTGCGACCTCGTCGCCGACCACCACCGGGTTGTCGACGGCGGAGGCCAGCTCGCGGCCGGCGATCGTCGCGGCGTGCTCGACGGTGTCGCGGGCGGCGCCGTGCACCTGCGGCGAGCAGCGCAGCGAGTAGGCGTCCTGCACCCGGTGGAACTTGTCCTCGCGGTGGCTGGCCATCACGCCCGACCCGGCGAGCACGGCGCGGCAGGTTGGCCGCCGACAGGCCCTGGCCCACCTGCGGACGGAGCTCCTGCAGCTCGGCGGCGAAGACCCGGTCGGTGCCCATCTGCGCCTCGACGCTCATCGCGGCCGCGATGTCCGCCGTACGCAGCAGCATCCGCAGGTCGGTGATCGCCAGCACGAGCATCCCGAGCATGCCGTCGGTGCCGTTGATGAGGGCCAGGCCCTCCTTGGCCTTGAGCTCGACCGGGCTCAGCCCGGCGGCGGCGAGCGCGTCGGCCGCGGGCATCAGCGTGCCGTCGGCGTCGCGCACGTCGCCCTCACCCATCAGCGCCAGCGCGCAGTGCGACAGCGGGGCGAGGTCGCCCGAGCAGCCCAGCGAGCCGTACTCGCGCACGATCGGCGTGATCCCCGCCGACAGCAGCGCCGGCCATCAGCTCGGCGGTCTCGAGGCGGATGCCGGTGTGCCCGGTCGCCAGCGTCGAGAGCCGCAGCAGCATCAGTGCGCGGACCACCTCGCGCTCCACCTCGGGCCCGGACCCGGCCGCGTGCGAGCGGACCAGCGACCTCTGCAGCTGCTCGCGCATCTCGGCCGGGATGTGGCGGGTCGCCAGCGCGCCGAACCCGGTCGAGATGCCGTACGCCGGATCGGTCGCCGCCGCCAGCTCCTCGACCACCGCGCGCGCCTTCTCGATCGCCGACGACCGCGTCGTCGGTCAGCGCGACCGGCGCGCCGTCCCGGGCCACGGCCACCACGTCGTCGATGGAGAGCGGCCCCACGTCCACGTTGCACCGTCATGGGTCCATCGAACTCCCGGGCGGGGTTCGAGCGGCAGAGGGGAGGCGCCGGAGGTGTCTCAGATGCGAGACTGCGTACCGCTGGTCGAGGAGGCGACGAAGTCCCGTCACGAGACCCCGCAAGCGAGCAGGTGGCCTTGATCGTCGCCGGGTCTCGTGACAGGCGCTAGCGCGCCTCCTCGACCAACGGAGGTCAGATGGGCCAGGTACCAGCCGCCACCAAGACGCTGCGCGTGCTGCGGTTCCTGGCCAGCCAGCCGGAGCCGACGTCGATCGACCGGATCATGCGGGCGTGCGGACTGCCGCGCAGCACGGCGTACCACCTGCTCGACCGCGATGGCCGAGGAGGGTTTCGTGGTGCACCTGGCCGACGAGCACCGTTGGGGGCTGGGGGTGGCGGCGTTCGAGGTGGGCAGCGGCTACACGCGGCAGGAGCCGCTGCAACGGATCGCGCGGCGGCTGCTCGCGGACCTCGCCGACCGGACCCGCCAGAGCGCCCACCTCGCGGTGCTGCACGGCCGCGACGTGCTGTACGTCGTCGAGGAGCGCGCCCCGGGCCGTCCACCGCTCGTGACCGATGTGGGCGTACGGCTCCCGGCCCACCTGACCGCCAGCGGGCGGGCGATCCTGGCCGAGCTGCCCGCCGCCCAGGTGCGCGCGCTGTACCCGGACGCCGCGGCCTTCGTCGACCGGCACGGCACCGGCCCGCGAACGCTCAGCCAGCTGCGGACCCTGCTGACCGATACCCGGCAGCGGGGCTTCGCGACCGAGGAGGGTGAGGTGACACCGGGCCTGGCGAGCGTGGCCTCCGCCGTGCTCGACCACAACGGGCATCCCGTCGCGGGCCTGGCCCTCACCTACGCCGACGGCGACCCGCAGCAGCTCGCCGACGCCGTACGCCGGACGGCGGCTGCCCTCACCAAGCGGCTGGGTGGGCCGCCCGCTGGTTGAGGAAGGCGCGCCAGCGCCTGTCACGAAACCCGGCGAGTGAACCGGCGCGCTCCCCAGTCACCGAGTCTCGTGACGGGCCTGACGGCCCTCCCCGACCAGACGGTCGTTCTACCGCTGCCAGCGCGTTGCTGCCGCGACGGTCTCGTCGGACTCGCCGTCGAACAGCTCCAGCTCCGACTCCCGCAGCGCGACGATCGACGCCGACAACGGCTCGCCGAAGGCGCCGGTCACCACTGCGTCGGCAGCGAACGCGTCCGTCGCCTCGCGCAACGACTGCGGCAACCTCTCGATCCCTCGCGCCTCCAGCTCCGACGAGGACAGTGCCGCCGGGTCGACGTCGACGGGCTCGGGCAGCGAGGCGCCGGACGCCAAACCCGACAGGCCTGCGGCGATCACTCCCGCGAACACCAGGTAGGGGTTCGCGTGGAGGTCGAAGCACTTCACCTCGACGTTCGCGGCGGTGGACGTCACACCAGGCGACCCGGTCACCATGCGCAGGGCGGCCTCGCGGTTCTCCAGTCCCCAGCAGGCGTAGGTACCGGCCCAGTGAGAGGGCACGTGGCGCAGGTACGACGTCACCCCGGGCGCGCCGACCGCCATCAGCGCCGGCAGGTGGGCGAGCACGCCGGATGCGAACGCGTCTCCGTCTGCCGTCAGGCCGAAGTGGGCCTCGGGGCCGCCGGCCATCAGGTTCCCAGCAGTGGACTCAGCGTTTCGCCACAGCGAGAAGTGCACGTGCCCGCCGTTGCCGACTCCGGGCACCGCGACCTTCGGCGAGAACGACGTGCGGTAACCGTGCCGCGCGCCCACGGCGTTGATGACCGTGCGGACGAGCACGGACGTGTCGGCCGCAGCCACGGGATCCTCAGCCGCGACGGACAGCTCGAGCTGGCCGGGCGCGTACTCGGGGTGGAACTGCTCGACGACGACTCCTGAGTCCGCGAGCGCGACCAGCAGGTCGGCGGAGTAGTCGGACGCGTCGACCAGCCGCGCCATCCCGTACGCCGGACCGCGCGCGGCCGGCCGAAAGTCGTCATCCGAGTCGTCACCGAGGTCGTGGCTGATCACCCACTCGAGCTCGACCGCGGCCTGCATGGTGAGGCCCTGCTCAGCCAAGGAGCCGACGAGGGAGGCAAGCAGCAGCCGGCCGCACTGGTCGTGCGGCGTGCCGTCCTGCTGGTAGCGGTCGGCAGGAGCCCACGCCCACCCGGGCTGCGCACCGAGCGGGACCACGCGGCGTACGTCGGGCATCACCCGCAGGTCACCGACCGCCTCTCGACCGGCGCCGTCGCCGGCGATCCAGTCGTCGAAGCGGAACCGGTCGAACGAGATCGACGAACCCACGCCCCAGGACGCCAGGTGGGGCAGGCGATCCAGCGGCACAGCCTTCACCCGGGCGACCCCCGAGTTGTCGACGAACGTCGTGGCGACTCCCACCACGCCGCGTTCGGAGAGTGGCCCGAGCAGCGTGGCGGCCGCTGCCGCCCTCGCGTCGCGTTCGGTCTGGTCGAGGTCGGCGACGTGCTCCACACTCGCATCGTAGGGAGTCCCGCGCCGGGTGGACTCTCGGCCTCAACTGGGGCATCGATTGGGGAAGGTGATTCGGTGGCATCAACCTCGCAGGAGCAGACCGGCCTCCGTCGGGGCCTCTCGATCTGGCAGGCCGTCGGCATCTCGGTCGCCCTGATGGCGCCGAGCATGGCGGCCAACATCAACCCGCAGGGCACGGCCGGCCTGGTCGGCCGGGCGACGCCGCTGGCGTTCTTCCTGGCGGCCGTGGCGGTGCTGCTGATCGCCTACGTGTTCGTGCGGCTGTGCCAGTACTACCAGCACGCCGGGTCGGTCTACGTCTTCGCCGGCGCGACCCTCGGCCCGCGCGCCGGCGCCACGGCCGGCCTGAGCCTGCTCGGCACCTACACCTTCTACGCCCTCGTCACCGCGAGCGCGACAGGGGTCTTCGGTGCTCAGTTCCTCGACGACACCGACATCTGGACCGACCAGCCGAGCTGGGCCGGGTTCGTCGTCGGCGGGCTCGCACTGCTGCTCGTGCTCTGGCTGGCGATCGTCCCCGCCCGCAGGGCCACCAGCACGCTCCTCGTGATCGAGGGCCTGACCGTCCTGCTGATCGTGGTGATCGCGCTGATCGCGTTCATCCAGATGGCGGCCGGCACCGCGCCCGGCGGTGCCGAGCTCACCCTCGACGTCTTCAAGGTCGAGCCCGGCACCGACACCTCGACGCTGTTCCTCGGCATCATCTTCGGCCTGCTGTCGTTCGCGGGCTTCGAGGCCGCGGCCACCCTCGGCGAGGAGGCCCGCAACCCGCGGCGCGACATCCCACGCGCGATCCTCGGCACGGCGATCTTCGGCGGCATCTACTTCACGTTCGTGACGGCCGTCGAGATGATGGCGTTCGGCACCGACGCCGAAGGCGTCGAGGCGTTCGTCGGGTCCAGCGCCCTGATGGGCGACATCGGCACGGCCTACATCGCCTCGTGGGTCGGCGAGACGGTCACCCTGGGCGCAGCGGTCAGCGCCTTCGCGTGCTGCCTCGCGTGCGTCGTCGGCGCCTCCCGTCTCCTGTACGCCGTTGCTCGCGATGCCAGCCCCGGCCTCGCGATCAGCCGCACGGGCCGCAACGACACCCCGGCCGCGTCGGCGGTCGTGGTCACCGTCGTGGTCGCGCTGATCGCCCTGGTCTGCGCGGTCTTCTTCGGCGCGGAGCCCTTCGACACCTTCCTCTGGAGCGGCACCATCGGCACCCTGATCCTGCTCGTCGCCTACGTGCTGGCCACCATCGGCTGCATCAAGCTGCTGTTCGTCGACCGCAAGATGAGCGTCCCGATGTGGGAGGTCGTCATCCCGCTCGCGGCCCTGGTGATGCTCGGCTACACGATCTGGCGCAACGTCATCCCCTACCCCGACGCCAACCCCGCTCAGTGGTTCCCGGTCGTGGCCTTCGGGTGGGTGCTGCTCGTGGCGGTGGTCATGGTCGCCTCGCCGGGACTCGCCCGGAAGCTCTCGCTGTCGCTCGAGAAGGCCGACCAAAGCACGATCGGTGGTTGAGGTGCGAGCTTGCGAGCCTCGAAACCACACCACGTCATGACAGACACGCCGTACGTCGCGGGGCCGCTCGTCGACCATCACTGCCACGGCTTGGTGCTCCGCGACCTCGACCGCCCGTCGTTCGAGGCCATGATGAACGAGGGCGCGGGGCCGGGCCGCTGGACCGGGTCGCCGTTCGACTCGATGCTCGGCGTCGCGATCCTGCGTCACTGCGCACCGCTGCTCGGCCTGGAGCCGCACACCGACGCCGACACTTACCTCGGTCGCCGCCAGGCTCTCGGTCACGACGAGGTCGCCCGTCGGATGCTCGGCGCGGCCGGCATCGAGACCCTGCTGGTCGACACCGGCTTCCTGCCCGACGACATCTGCTCGCCGGCCGAGGTCGCCGCGCTGGCAGGGCCAGACACCCGCTCCCACGAGATCGCCCGCCTGGAGACGATCGCCCAGGACCTGCTGGCGACCGGCACCGAGCCGCGCGACTTCTGCACCGCCGTCACGCAGCGACTTGCCGAGTCCGAGGCCGTCGGCGCCAAGAGCATCGCCGCCTACCGGTGCGGTCTCGACCTGCTCGACGAACGCCCGCGTGACGTCGACGTCGTCGTCGCGCTGCACGAGTCACGCCCCAAGGACGGCGTGTCCTGGCGGATCACCGACCGCACCGTGGTCAGCTCCCTCGCCTGGACCGCCATCGATGCGGGCCTGCCGCTGCAGTTCCACGTCGGGTACGGCGACAACGACGTCGACCTGCTTCGGTGCGACCCGCTCCACCTGACGCCGTTCCTCCGGGCGACACAGGCCCGTGGCGTCCCCGTCCTGCTGCTGCACAACTACCCGTTCCACCGCCACGCGGCGTACCTGGCGCAGGTCTTCGACCACGTCTTCATGGACGTCGGACTGGCGGTGCACAACACCGGCACCCTGTCGCGGCGGCTGATCGAGGAATCCCTCGAGCTGGTGCCCTTCCCCAAGCTGCTGCATTCCTCCGACGCCTTCGGACTGCCGGAGCTGTACCTCCTCGGCAGCCTGCTGTTCCGCCGCGGCCTCGACGCCGTGCTGGCCGACCTGGTCCGTGCCGACGAGCTCGCCGAGCGCGACGCCCACCGGATTGGAGCGATGGTGTCCGCCGAGAACGCCCGCCGCGCCTACGGACTCGACGGCTGACTCGCCGCTGGTCTGATGCAGGCGCGCTGAGCGCCTGCCACGAACCCGGCCGCTTCCGAGGTTTCGTGTCAGCCTCGACCCTCCTCAACCAGCGACATGGTGAAGTTACCCACCGGTAGGACTTTCCTCACTGTGGTCCTCCCGTGCCACCGGGGGGGCCGCGGCTCTAGGCTCAGCCAGTCCCGCGACGTACGCCCCGACAGGAGCCTCTCGAGTGAACTGGGTGCTGGTCATCGGCCTGCTGATGAACGCGATCGCGCTGCCGATCGTGGCTCGCCGGGTGATGTTCCTCTACCGGCTGATCACGGCCGGCCAGCCGGCCCCCGGGCGCATCGAAGGAGTCACCGGCCGCCTCGGCGCGGCGGTCAAGCGCCAGGTGGTCGAGGTCTTCGGCCAGAAGAAGCTGCTGAAGTGGAGCCTGCCGGGAGCCGCGCACTTCTTCGTGTTCTGGGCGTTCCTGATCCTCGGCACCGTCTACATCGAGGCGTACGGCGCGCTGTTCAACGACGACTTCGCGATCCCGGTGATCGGCCACTGGCCCGTGCTCGGCTTCCTCCAGGACTTCATCGCGCTGATGGCGCTGGCGGGCATCATCACCTTCGCGATCATCCGGCTGCGCAACTCCCCCGAGCGCCTCGGCCGCCAGTCGCGGTTCAAGGGCTCGCACCTCACGGGTGCCTGGGTCGTGCTGTTCATGATCTTCAACGTCATCTGGTCGCTGTTCCTGTTCCGCGGCGCGGCGTCGGCGCTCGGCAACCTGCCCTACGAGAGCGGCGCGTTCGTGTCGATCGGCATCGGCAACCTGCTCGACGGGCTCAGTCACCAGACGCTGGAGGTCCTGGAGGGCATCGGCCTGCTGCTGCACATCGGCGTCATGCTGGTGTTCCTCGTCATCGTCGTGCACTCCAAGCACCTCCACATCTTCGTCGCGCCGCTCAACGTGATGTTCGGCCGCCAGCCGATGGCCCTCGGCGCGGCCGTGCCGATGATGTCGGGCGGCAAGCCGGTCACCATGGAGGACCTCGAGGAGCTCGACGAGGACGCCAAGCTCGGCATCGGCGCGGTCGAGGACTTCACCTGGAAGGGCCTGCTCGACTTCGCGACCTGCACCGAGTGCGGCCGCTGCCAGTCGCAGTGCCCGGCGTGGAACACCGAGAAGCCGCTGTCGCCGAAGATGCTGATCCTCGACCTGCGCGACCACGCGTTCGCGAAGGCGCCCTACATCCTGGCCGACGAGTCGGCGCCGCGACGGGCTGTCCGACGACGGTGAAGACACGAGGCCGCGCGCCCGCTGATCGGCGACGAGGCGGCGTACGGCGTGATCGATCCCGACGTGCTGTGGTCGTGCACCAACTGCGGCGCGTGCGTCAACCAGTGCCCGGTCGACATCGAGCACGTCGACCACATCATCGACATGCGCCGCTACCAGGTGCTGGTCGAGAACAACTTCCCCGCCGAGCTCAGCCAGCTGTTCCGCGGCCTGGAGGGCAAGGGCAACCCGTGGAACATGGCGCCGACGATGCGGATGGACTGGGCCAAGGGCCTCGACTTCGAGGTCCCGGTCGTCGGCGAGGACCTCGAGTCGCTGGAGTCGGTCGACTGGCTGTTCTGGGTCGGCTGCGCCGGCGCCTACGAGGACCGCGCCAAGAAGACCACCCGTGCGGTCGCCGAGCTGCTCAACATCGCCGGCATCTCCTTCGGCGTGCTGGGCAACGGCGAGACCTGCACCGGTGACGCGGCGCGGCGTGCCGGCAACGAGTTCGTCTACCAGGGGCTGGCGCAGCAGAACGTCGCCACCCTCACCGAGGCGAAGACCAAGCAGGTCGTCACCACGTGTGCCCACTGCTTCAACACGCTCAAGAACGAGTACCGCGACTTCGGGATCGAGCTCGAGGTCGTGCACCACACCCAGCTGCTCAACCGGCTGGTCCGCGAGGGCAAGCTGACGCCGGTCGCCGACGGAGCGGGAGCCGCGAAGCGCTCGATCACCTACCACGACCCGTGCTTCCTGGGCCGCCACAACCAGGTGTACAGCCCGCCCCGCGAGCTGCTCCAGGTGCTGCCGGGGGCGTCGTACGTCGAGATGGAGCGGTCGGCCGAACGCTCCTTCTGCTGCGGGGCCGGCGGTGCCCGGATGTGGATGGAGGAGCGGATCGGCGAGCGGATCAACGAGAACCGCACCCGCGAGGCCGTGGCCACCGGAGCCGACCAGATCGCCGTCGGCTGCCCGTTCTGCCGAGTGATGCTCGACGACGGCCTGACCGCCGCCCAGAGCAAGGGCGAGGCCCGCGACGAGGTCGAGGTGCTCGACGTCGCCCAGATGCTGCTGGCGTCGGTGAAGGGCGTCTCGGCCACCCGGACCAAGGCGCTGCGCCGGCACGGCGCCCGGCCCGGCCGCACCGCCGGCCGCCGGCGAGTCCGACGCGTCACCGACGCCCGGCGACGCCCCTCCGCTGGTTGAGGAGGGCGCCCTGGCGCCCGTCACGAAACCCTGCGGAGGCCAAGCAGGCGGGTCCCTCTTCGACGACGCCACTCCCTCTTCGGCGACGAGGAGACCGACAAGCCCCAGGCCACCGAGGCGAAGTCCGAGGTCGAGGGCACCCAGGACGCCGAGGGCAAGACGGGTGGCTCGCTGTTCGGCGACGGCGCCTCGCTCTTCGACACCCCCGTCGAGGAGGAGACCAAGCACAAGGAAGAGCCCAAGTCGGCCGACTGTCGGCAGCACCATCCCCGAGGGCACGTCACTGTTCGACGTCGGAGAGCCCGAGCCGGAGCCCGAGGCTCCGCCGGTTGAGGAAGGCGCCCTGGCGCCTGTCACGAAACCAGCGGAGCCGGCGCGGGACACGGTGGGCAGCACCATCCCCGAGGGCCAGTCCCTCTTCGACATCGGCGAGCCCGAACCAGACGCCCCGGACCAGCCCGAACCCCCGCCGGTCGAGCCAGTCGAGACCAAGCCCGCAGAGCAGTCGTCCTGGAACGTCGGCGACGACATCCCCGAGGGCCAGTCCCTCTTCGACGTCGGCCGGGTCGACCCCGTCGCAGCTCAGCCGGCCGCCACCGCGGCGGCGTCCGACGACCCCGAGACGATCCTCGACGCCGACGACGAGCCGCGAGCCCGAGCCCGAGCCCGAGGCGACCCAAGCCCGCACCCAGCAGCACCCCCGCACCGACGCGAACATCAACGACGCGGGGTCGCTCTTCGACTTGTGACCCGTACGGACGCCGTACGACGTCGGAACCACGTCCGCTGGGGTCACAAGTCGGGATTTCCCCGGTCAACCGGGGAAATCCCGACACCGGTGCCCTCCGACACGGTGGCTGACCTGGACAAACACCCATGACGCCACCTGACGCCGAAATGACGTCACGAACCCCTTGACATGACGTCACAGTGATGTCATGCTGATGCACATGGACATCACCCCGTACGTCGACTCCCTCAAGCGGGACCTCCTGGCCGCCGCCGAGGGCGCCGGTGACGAGGCTCGACAGGTCGCCGAGCGCCTCAGCTACGCCATCGACCCGGCCGCCCGGCTGGCGCTGATGGAGGCCATCTCGCAGGCCGCCGCCGAGATCACTGCCGAGCTGCCCAACGGCGGCGTCGACGTCCGGCTCGACGGCCGCGACCTCGACTTCGTCGTCCACGCGCCCAGCAACGTCCCGGCGCCCGCCCGCCCCTCCTGCCCCGCCGATGCCCGGCGACGACGACGAGGAAGGCGGCCTGGCCCGGATCACCCTCCGCATCCCCGAGTCGGTCAAGACCAAGGCCGAGGACGCCGCCGCCAAGTCCGGCCAGTCGCTCAACACCTGGCTGGTCAACGTCGTCCGCGCCGCGACCCGCGAGGGCGCGATCAACGTCGACATCGACCTGTCGAGCATCCCGTTCTTCGGGTCCGACCCCTTCGGGGGCAAGCAGCGCGGCAACCGCCGCATGACCGGCTGGGTCTGACCCAGCAAGTCACCACCCCAGACGGCCACCGGCCGGTCCCCGACACACACCCGTTTCGAGGGACAGCCAGCAGGCTGGTCCCGCGGCCGAACACACCCTGGAGACACATCATGAGCAGCTACGAGTTCGAGACCCACGAGCCGGTCGACCTCTACGTCGAGCTCGGCAAGGGCAGCCTGAACGTGACCGCCACCGACACCACCGCCACCACCGTGGACGTCGTGGGCCGCGACGCCGAGGAGGTCATGGTCCGCCAGGACGGCAAGCAGATCAGCGTGGTCGCCCCCAAGGGCAACCGTGGCCTCTTCGGCGGCGACACGTCGTACGTCGTGACGATCAGCCTGCCGACCCACTCCAACGCCGTGGTCAAGACCGGCAGTGCCGACATCGGGTTCGACGGGGTCATGGGGGCCGGCCAGATCCGCAGCGGCTCCGGCGACTGCCGGCTCGACACCTTCGACGGCCCGCTGATCATCGAGACCGGGTCCGGCGACATCGTGCTGGACCGCGCCGGTGCCGAGCTCCGGGTCAAGAGCGGCTCGGGCGACGTCGACGTCTCCCACGCCGACGGCGCGCTGTCGGTGTCCACCGGCTCCGGTGACGTCGAGATCGGGTCGACCAACGGCCAGGCCGTCATCAAGACCGGCTCGGGCGACCTCGAGATCGGCCGCGCGGATGACGGTGTCTCGATGAGCACCGGCAGCGGCGACATGAAGATCGGCAGCGCCACCAAGGGCAAGTTCAACGCCAAGGGCGCCTCGGGCGACGTGCTGATCGGCATCCCGGCCGGCGTCCCGGTGTGGACCGACCTGACCACCGTCAGCGGCACCATCCACTCCGACCTGCGCGGCGCCGGCCAGCCCGAGCCCGGCCAGGACTACGTCGAGCTGCGGGCCAAGACCGTCAGCGGCGACATCGAGCTCCACGAAGTCTGATCGACAAGAAGTCGATCACCATCACACACCCGCCACCACCACCACCACCACCACGAGGAGACCACCATGAACGACCAGGCATTCCTCAACGAGCAGCTCAGCCGCCACCTCATCCGCGAGCGCGTCGCCCGCGCGTCCGAGCCCCACATCCACACCGGCTCGCGGCGACACCGGATGGCCAAGCGCCTGCACCTGCTGGCCGACCGCCTCGAGGCGTGAGCCCCCCTCCACACTGACCCGCCCGTCACCTTTCGGGCGGGTCAGTTCTTTGTCAGGAGAAGTCGGCTCATACGCTCGCCTCGTGCCGTTCCACCGCTACGTCGCCCTGGGCGACTCCTTCGCCGAGGGGGTCGGCGACCCCGACCCGCACTCACCCAACGGTCTGCGCGGCTGGGCCGACCGGGTCGCGGCCGTGCTCGCGCAGCAGACGCCGGAGTTCCGCTACGCCAACCTGGCGATCCGCGGTCGCAAGCTCGACGCCGTGATCGCCGAGCAGGTCGAGCCGGCGGTCGCGCTCGAGCCCGACCTGCTCACCATCTACGCCGGCGCCAACGACATCATGCGGCCGCGGGTCGACGTCGACGCGCTGGTGGACAGGTACGACGCCGCCCTCGGCAAGCTGGCGGCCACCGGAGCGCGGCTGCTGGTGTTCACGGCCTTCGACACGGGCGGTTCGGCGATCTACCGGCCGCTGCGCGGACGGTTCGCGCTCTACACCGAGCTGGTCCGGTGGGCGGCCGACCGTCACGGCGCCACGGTCGTGGACTTCTGGCGGATGCGCGAGTTCCGCGACTGGCGCTACTGGGACCACGACCGCATGCACCTCGGCCCGGCCGGCCACGCCCGGATGGCCCTGAACGTGCTCGACGTGCTCGGCGTCCCCCACGGTCTCGAGCCAGCCCGAGCTACCGCCCGAGGTCGTGCTCACCCGCACCGGCCGCTACCGCGCGAACGCCGAGTGGACGCGCACGCACTTCGTGCCCTGGGTGCACCGCCGGGTCACCCGCAGGTCGAGCGGCGACACGGTGAGTCCCAAGCGGCCGGGACTCGCGCCCTGGGAGTAGCGGGACGCACGGCTCCTTCCTCCGCGGTGGCGGCGGGTGCACGATGAGCGCACGATGTCGCGCACCGTCCGCCTCCTGGTGATCCTCGCGGCCTGGGCGATCCCGGTCGTGTGGGTCGTCATGACCCTGGTGCTGCGGCCCTCCGACGGCAGTGTCGTGTGGCGCTCGCCGCTCACCACGGAGCTCCGCTGGAGCGAGGGGGTCAGCGTGGTCGAGGCCTTCGGCGACACCCCGCTCGAGGCCCAGGACCAGATCCTCCGCATCGAGGGGCAGCCCGTCGACCAGCTGGCTGGCCGGGGCGGACTCCGAGGACCTGGGCGTCGGCGACGAGGTGCACTACCTCGTCGGGAAGCCCCAGGGCGGGCTCGTGGTCGAGCTCGAGCGCACCGTCACGCTGACCCGGTTCCCCGTGGCCGCGGCGCTCGCCGCCGACCTCCCGCTCGCGCTGGTCGCCGCCCTGCTGATGGCGTCGGGTGGGCTGGCGTTCTTCCTGCGCCCCGGCCTGGTCGCCGCCCAGGCGCTGCTCGGCGCCACGTCCCTGCTCCCGGCCGGCATCGCCTCCGCCCGCTGGGGCGTCGGAGCGATCGACCTGGCCGGCGGGCGTGGGCTGTGGCCCCATCTGGCCGCGGAGGCGCTCTGCACGATCGGACTCGGACTCGCCGTCCTGGCCGCCGTCACGTGGCGGACGCCGCGCGGCTGGCTGTCGCGCCGGCCCTGGCTGGCGCCGCTCGCTCGTGATCCTGCCCTTCACCGGGTACGCCGCCTGGGCGGCCGTCACGGGCCGCGACGGTCGACGGTCCGGACCTGACGCAGTCGCTGCTGTCAGTTGCCGCTCCCTCGCTCCTCGTCGCTGCGCCGGCGGTGCTGGTGGCGCTCGCGGCGACGTACCGGTTCGCCCGCTCGCGCGAGGTGCGCCTCGCCTCCCGGCTCGCGCTGCTCGTGCTGGTCAGCGGCCTCGCCGCGTGGGTGCTGCTCGGCGCCGTCCCCGAGCGCGTCGCCGGGAACCCGGTCCTGCCCTGGGACGTGCTGCTCCTCCTCATCGCGCCACCGGTGCTGGCCGGAGTGGTCGTCTCCCTGGTCGGCTACCGCCTCGACGACATCGAGCCGGTGGTCCGGCGGAGCGTCGTGCAGGGCGCGGTGGCAGCGGCCGTCGGCACGGCCTTCGTCGTGGTCGCCGACACCGTGGGCCGCGCGACCGACGTCCCGGTCGGCGCGATCCTCGCCGGCGGGGTGGTGGCGCTGCTGGTGCTACCCCTCGCCCTGGCGCTGCAACGCGGCGTACGACGCCTGGTGTACGGCGAGCGCGACCTCCCCCGGACGGTCGTCTCCGAGCTGCGCCGGCTCGACGCGACGTCGGCGCCCACCGAGGCCGTGGCCGAGACCCTCGAGCTGCTCGCGCGCAGGCTGCGGCTCTCCTACGCCGCCATCGACGTACCCGCCTCCGACGGCGGGGAGCCGCTGCTGGCCTCCGTCGGCGCAGTCGGCCGTTCGTGGCAGCCGGTGACCGTCGACCTGGTGGCCGGCGGGATCCGGCTCGGGACGCTGCACCTCGAGGCCGGGCCCGACCGCGACGCCTTCGGCCGCGGCGACCGCCTCCTGCTCGAGGACGTCGGAGCCCAGGTCGGCGCGCTCGTCCAGGCCGTGCTGGCCAACCGCGACCTGATGCGCTCACGCCACGAGCTGGTCTCCGCGCGCGAGGAGGAGCGGCGCCGGCTGCGCCGTGACCTGCACGACGGCCTGGGCCCGTCACTGGCCACGTTGGCTCTGCGGCTGGAGAACGCCGAGGACCTGATCTCGACGGATCCGGCCCAGGCGGCCGAGCTGGTCGGCGAGCCTCGCCGACCTCGCCCGCGACGAGATCGCCGAGGTACGCCGCCTGGTGGAAGGCCTCCGGCCACCGGCGCTGGACCAGCTCGGGCTGGTGTCCGCCCTGCGCCAGCGCGCCGCCCAGCACGAGCTGGCGGCCGGCGAGGGCGACGTCGTGTGGACGGTCGAGGCCGAGCGCGACGTGGAGCCGCTGCCGGCGGCGGTCGAGGTGGCGGCGTACCGGATCGTGCTGGAGGCCGTGACCAACGCCGTCAGGCACGGCGGCGGCCGCGCCTGCACGGTCACCCTGCGCCGCGAGGACGGCCACCTCCGGGTCCTCGTCCAGGACGACGGCCACGGGCTGGTCGTCGGCTCACCGCCTGGTGTAGGCCTGTTCTCCATGAGGGAGCGGGCCCAGGAGCTCGGCGGCACGTGCACCATCAGCTCCACGGCGAACGGCACCCTCGTCGACGCCGTGCTCCCTGTCGCAGCGGAGGGCCTCACATGACCGACAAGATGCGAGTCCTGGTGGTCGACGACCACGAGGAGTTCCGCCACAGCCTCGAGGCCCTCCTCGGCGCCATGGACAACGTCGAGGTGGTGGGCCGGGCCGGCGACGGCCGCCGGGCCGTGGAGATGGCCCTCGACCTCCAGCCCGACGTGGTGGTGATGGACCTCCACATGCCGCAGCTCAACGGTGTCGAGGCGACAGCGCGGATCGTGCAGTCCTCACCGCACATCAGCGTGCTGGTGCTGACGATGATGGAGGACGACGACTCGGTCTTCGCCGCCGTCCGGGCGGGGGCCCGGGGCTACCTCCTCAAGGGCGCCCGCCGCCAGGAGATCCGCCGTGCGATCGAGGCCGTCGGCGCGGGCGAGGTGATCTTCGGCCCCGGCATCGCCGAGCGCGTGATGACGTACTTCCGCCACGTGCGCAGCCGGCCGTCCGCCCAGGCCTTTCCCGACCTGACCGATCGCGAGCGCCAGATCCTGGGCAAGATCGCCGAGGGCCTCGACAACGCCGAGATCGCCCGCGACCTCACCCTGTCGGTGAAGACCGTGCGCAACCACGCGAGCAACATCTTCGCCAAGCTGCACGTCGCCCACCGCGCCCAGGCCATCGTGCTCGCCCGCGAGGCCGGCATCGAGAACCCGGGCCCGCCGGTGCCCTGCGCGTTCGAGCGGTGGCGCATGAGGTCGGTTCATCCCGTGGCTGCGCAGGGGTCGTCTCGCACGCGTCATGAGCACCGGCCCGGCAAACCAACTCATCAGCCGCCGGCTAGACGACACCCGTTCTCGAACGTCGCGTCGTCGGCGGCCTCCCGGCCCAGCCGCTGCGCGAGTTCCTCGTCGGGGTCGATGACCATGTTGCCCGCCTCGTCCTCGATGTCCTTGCCGGTGACGATGCAACCCTCGACCAACGCCGGATCGACACTGGTCAGGAGGTTCAGCAGCCGGTAGAGGTCGAGCGGCGAGACGTCCTCGGTCGCGATGCCGTCGAGGGCCGCGAACGCCATCGTCTCGACGAACCCGTGCCGGTCGTCGCTGCCGCTGCAGCTCCTTCAGCAGCCCGAGCAGCAGGGCCTGGTGGTTGGCCGAGCGGGTGAGGTCACCCTGTCCGGGGAAGTCGCGAAACTCGGCGAACTGGAGGGCTTCGGCCGCGGTGAAGTCATTGACACCCTTCTCGACGACGAGGCCCTCGGGGGTGGTGAAGGCCACCGTCGAGTCGACCTCGACCCGGCCACCCAGCGCGTCGAACATGTCGGTGAAACCGTCGCCGGCCGTGACGAGCACGAAGTCGGGGGTGACCCCCACCAGCTCCTCGACCGCCCGCACGACGACCGCGAACCCCTGGCCCCTCTCCATGCCCTCCTTCAGGGCGATGTTGATCCGGCTCGGACCCAGGTCGCCGTGCAGGTCGACGTAGGAGTCGCGCGGGATGCCGATGCCGGCCGCCGCGCCCGTCCTCGCGTCGATCGCGAGCAGCTGGAAGGCGTCGGTGTCGCCGGAGGTCGGCGGCTGGTTCGGTGGGGCGTCGGAGCCCAGCACCAGCACCCACACGACGTCGCTCCCCGCGTCGTACCCCTGGGCCTTCTCGATCTTCGCCAGGCTCAGCGTGGTCGGCCGGACGCCGGAGCCCGGTACGACGATCGCCAGCACCAGCACGACCGGCAGCAGCCGGAGAGCCAGCCGGACGACCTGCCACGCGCGCCTCACGACGTCGCCTCCGCCGGCAGGGCGTCGCTGTCGTCGCGCAGCACGTCGTACCCGAACACCTGCCACCCCTCGTCCGTGTGACCGAGAGAGAACCGGCCCGTCAGGCTGGCCGTCGTACTCTCCCCCTCGTCGTCCACCACGTCGAAGTCGAAGTCGACGTACGCGGATGCCCCGACCACCGCCTTCCCACGCGTGAAGAAGTAGAGCTTGGCGTCGAGGGCGGTGGCCGTCACCGCCGAGGCGTCCTCGAAGTGCGAACCCGTCAGTACGTCGATGTCGGCAGCCGCGAACTGGGTGGCCCTGCTGGTGAAGTCCGCGAAGGCGTCCACGAAGTCCTCCCGCGGGTAGTCGCCGAGGAAGCCCCCGACCACGTAACCGGCCAGTACGTCGCTGACCTCGGCCTCCATCTGCGCCCGGAGGTCCAGGGGCGCAGATGGCGTTCTGGCTGTCGACCAGCGTGCCGTCGCAATCGAAGATGACGAGCTTCATGGGGCGCGCTTATAGCATCGCGGCGTGCCGGTCCGTAACCGCGCCCGCAAGCCTCGGCCTGCGGGCCCGCCGCCTTGACCCGCTGGAAGGGCAGGCGCAGGGTGCGCGCCATTAATCATCAACAATAGCTTTGGAGGACGCGCCCATGCTCGCCATCTCGCGCCGCCAATTCCTGGCCCACTCCACATCGGCCGCCGCTCTCGCCGCAACCGGGATGACGGGTGGCGCGGCCCTTTGCCGCGATGGGGCCGAACGACAAGTTCGACCTCCTCATCAAGGGCGGCGACGTGCTCGATCCCGAGCCAGAGCCTGCAGGGCCAGCGCGACATCGGCATCCGCTACGGCGCTGATCGAGGCGATCGAGGCCGACATTCCGGCCGACAAGGCGCGCAGCGCGTCCTGGACGCCGGCGGCAAGCTGGTGACGCCGGGCCTGATCGACCTGCACGCGCACGTCTTTCCCTACGGCTCCGCCATCGGCATTCCCGGCCGACGAGCTCGTGCCCTTCCAGGCCACGACCACGCTCGTCTCGGCCGGCGACGCCGGCGCCAACAACTTCGCCGCCTTCCGCCGCTCCATCGTCGGCGCAGACGCGCACGCGGCTGTACGCGTTCGTGCACATCGCCAACATCGGCCTCGCCGGCTTTCCGGTGCCGGAGCTCTACAACATCGACTACGCGCAGGCCGACGCCGCGGCCAGGCGGTCGCCGAGAACGCCGACATCGTGCATCGGCGTCAAGGTGCGCATGAGCGAGAACGTCATCGCCAGCACGGCCTGGAGCCGCTGAAGCGCGCGATCCGCGCCTGCGAGATCGCGGGCGGCCGGCGCCAAGGTGATGTGCCACATCGGCGGCGTCGAGACGCCGGAGCTGATGTCGCAGATCCTCGACCTGCTGCGCCCCGGCGACATCCTCACCCACTGCTATTCCGGCGCGCCGAACATCGCCGGCGACGTTCACCAACATCGTGCAGGACGGCAAGCTGCTGCCCGCGGCGCTGGCGGCGAAGCAGCGCGGCGTGGTGTTCGACGTCGGCCACGGCGGCGGCAGCTTCGACTACACGGTCGCCGAGGCGGCGATCGCGCAGGCGCCGGGCCCGACACCATCTCCTCGGACATCCACGTGTTCTCCGGCAACACGCCCGGCATGCCGTACCTCACCTGGGTGATGAGCAAGTTCCTCAACATGGCTTCACGCTCGAGCAGGTGGTGGCGATGGCGACGGTCAATCCCGGCGCGGGTGATCGACCGCGCTGCCGAAGCTCGGCACGCTGCAGGTCGGCGCGCCGGCCGACGTCTCGATGCTCGAGGTGGTCGAAGGCCCGGTCGAGTTCGTCGACACGCGCAACAACAAGCGCGCAGGGCAAGATGCACCTCAAGCCCGCCGGCGCCGTGCTGGCGGGCGTCGCGTTCGGGCGGCCCTATCAGGCGCCGTTCGCGGTGCGCTAGTGTTCTTGACTCAAACAAAACGAACCCGGTGGTCATACCGGGGCTT
The DNA here is from genome assembly GCA_963758885.1 of uncultured Actinomycetota bacterium. GTDB lineage: Bacteria > Actinomycetota > Actinomycetes > Propionibacteriales > Nocardioidaceae > Nocardioides. The sequence goes on along the minus strand of CAVWXS010000020.1, from coordinate 10,094 downwards.
GTCCCCGGTATCCAGCCATTCCACGAGCGACTCTGGAGCTGGTGGCACGATGGATCCCGGCGACACCGGCCTTCGCCGGTGCAGGCAAGCGCCGGGATGACCACGCGGGACTCGAATGTCAGGTGACAGACGCTAGGTGACCGGGCACCCCGCGCTCGCCTGCGACGCTGAGGTAACGCTCAGACTCTGCCGGACAGGCTTCGCCATTCTCAGCGCGTCGCGCATGAAGGCCTTGGCCTCTTCGGCGGCGCGGCGCAGCGGGCGCAGGTCGGTGGTCCACGGCTCGATGGGGACCTCGGCGCCGTTCGGTGTGACGCGGCACCAGGCGATGCGCTTCAGGCGCTCGAGACGGTCGGCCTCGGGGCCATGGCGCGGGTCATGGCCGCCGCACTACGGCGCAGCCCGACCGGCATATGGCGCAACAGCGGCGGGCGAACATCGGCCACAGCCTCGCTCGATGCGCGGCAGGTGCTTGGGGTGCGGGCGGCTGGCCAGCACGATCAGCGTATCGGGGCGGAACCGCTTGACGCCCGCCAGGATCGGCAGCGGCATACCGCAGGCGCCGTCGACGAGGTGCTCCTCGAGCTCCTCACGCCCACCTCGATGGGGAGGTCATGCGGGGAAATGCGCTGGACGCCAGAACCGCCTGGGCGGCATCCGGCCTGCGCCAACTTGGCATCGAGCAGAAAACTGTCGCCGGAGAGACGGGTGACGACGACGTGCCACGAGGTGCGGTGGGCGCGGATCAGGTGCTGATCGAAGGCGATGGGGCTGTGGCCGCCGCGCAGGACGCTGGCGAGGTGGGGGAGACTGAGGCGGCGCCTGTACCACGTGTGCCCGCCACGAAGCCGGATACCGCCAGCTGCTCGAACATCCGCACGGCCCGCTGCGGCAAGCCGGACAGGTAGGCGCCCACCGCACCGCCGCTGCCCGATACCGTGATGGCATGGTCGACGGCCCGCTCCAGCCCGGCGTCGCGCCATGCCGTCAGGTAGGCGGCCACGCGGATGAAGCACATGCCCCCGCCCGTCCCGATCAGCAGGACGCGGTGCGGCGGGGCATGGCCCGCGCGGATGGCGTCCTCATTCTCGAACAGGCGCCGCAGCGCCCGCACATCGCCCTTGAGCTTCACGTCGGGACCGTTGGAGCGCGCGCAGCCGCTCGATGCCCCGCGGCGCTGCCGAGCAGGGAACGAAGCGCACCGTGATGAGAAGGCCGAACGCGCAGAGGACTGCCCGCGGCGAAGGCCTGCAGGCCACTGAGCTTGCGCGGCAACCGCGTGCCAAGCCCTTGTTAAATCGTGTTTTTATACTGATTCGGGCAGCAAAGCGCGGACGCCTGAGCGAAGGTGGCCTGGGTGTGGCGTTGCAGAACTCGCATGCCTCGATCGCGTATTCGGGCGAAACGTCAGCCCGACCTTGACCAAACCTTCACCGGCTTGTTGTCGGGGACGGAACGAGGGGTATCATGGGCGCTCGAAGCCTGACTGGAGGAAAGCATGACCGGCAAGGCCTGGGATTTCGTGCACAATCTCGCCAGCGACGCCAAGTGGACGCCAGGCCTGCGCGAGATCTTCGAGTACCGCGATCTCGGCATCAAGGACGGCACGCACGGGCGATTTCGTCGCCCATCTGATCCGCCACAACGGCAAGAAGACGAAGGACGAGGTGCAGCAGTGGCACGTGCACGACTGCACGTTCCAGTTCGTCTACGTGCATCAACGGCTGGGCCACCTTCGAGTACGAGGGCCAGGGCCAGCGCACCATCCGCAAAGGCGACACCATCCTGCAGACGCCGGGCATCAAGCATCGCGAGATCGCCTGCTCCGAGGATTTCGAGGTGCTGGAGATCGTCTCCCCGGCCAACTTCGCGACGCGTATCGTGGAAGCACCGAAGGCGGAGGCGGCGGAGTAGCGAAAGCCTCGCACTGCCTTTGCGTTCCCGGAAGCCGAGGCCCGGCCCCGGAGGCAGGGGCGCGGGCTATCCGGGATCTTTCCCGTGCATTGTCTGTCTCGGCCTCGCCGCGCGAAGCCACCGTCACGCCAAGCTCGCGCGTCTGGGATTGGCGCAGATGAGCGGCGGGGAAGACCCCGGCCTCGGAGCGCCCTACTCGCTTGATCTGCGATCAAGTCGAGCGCTTCGTCCGGGGATGCAAGTGGAGGGCCGGTGGCGCCGGCGAAGGCCGGTGTCGCCGGGATCCAGCGTGCAGCTTGCTCCGGAGCTTGCGGATAGGTGGATACCGGGGACAAGCCCCGGGATGACACCTGTCAAAACCGGTTGGTGACGATCCCGCCGCCGCGCGCAAGGCGCGTTTGACGGGTTTCCGTGCTATCATTGTTATTGAGGAGACGAGCCATGCGAACGCTGTCGGCTGACACGGAAGAGATCAAGGTCCGCGAGTTGATCGAGGCGGCGCGCGACGAGCCGGTGACCGTGCTCGAGAATGGTGCGCCCGCCCTGGTGGCGCTGTCGCCCGCCGAGTTCGAGCGGTTGGACGAACAGGACCGCATCCGCCGCGAGGCCAAGGCTCGCCTGCGCCGGACAATCTCGGCGATCCAGAGCGAAGCCGCCGACCGCGGACTGACGGATGCGGAGCTCGAGCGGCTCTTGGCCGATGAGAGCTGAGCGGGTCGTTCTCGATACCAATGTCCTGATCAGCGCTGCTCTTTCTCCACATGGCAAACCTTCCGCTTGCCTCTCATGGGTGTTGGACAACGCGACCTTGCTCGCTTCGCGGGAGTTGCTTGACGAATTGGAGACGCGGCTGGCGCGGTCCAAGTTCAACAAATACTGGACGAGCCACGGCGGAGGGCCTTCGCGGCTGATCTCGCGCTCGCTGCGGTGCTGGTTGAAATTCGCGGCGTTGTGAAGGGTTGCCGCGATCCGGACGACGATAAGCTGTTGGAAATCATTGTTGCTGGCGGCGCAGATTGCCTCGTGACCGGCGATCAGGACTTGCTGGTCCTCAACCCATTCCAGAGCATTCCGATCCTTGATTCCAGCGGGAATTCTGGAAGTCATTGCCAAGTCCGGCACTTGAGGAACCTAGACCTCTCGGCCCGCGTCGGCCCCGTCAGAACGGATTGGTGACGATGCCGCCGTCGGCGCGCAGGGCGGCGCCGTTGGTGGCGCTGGAGGCCTTGGAGCAGACGTAGCAGATGAGGTTGGCGATCTCCTCGGGCTTGGCATAGCGCTGCAGCAGCGACGGGGGCCGGCGCTCGGTGAAGGTGCGCTTGGCCAGGTCGTCGGCGGTGGTGCCCGGGTCTTGGCGCGGGCCGCCAGCCGCACGGGCGCCATCTCGACCCAGGTCGGCCCCGGCAGCACCGAGTTGACCGTGACGTTGGTGCCCTTGGTCCATCTCGGCGGCGCCGCGCGCGATCAGAAGCTGCGCCGACTTGGAGAAGCCGTAGTGCACCATCTCCTTGGGCACGAAGATCGCCAACTCGCTGGAGACGAACACCACCCGGCCCCAGTCGCCCCTCGTAGCATGCGCTTGAGGTAGTGGCGCGTGAGGCGCACGCCGCTCATCACGTTCACCTCGAACATCCGCTGCCAGTCCTGGTCGGGCGTGTCGAAGAACGGCTTGGGCTCGTAGATGCCGAGGCTGTTGACCAGGATGTCGACCGCGGGAAAGCGCTGGATGAGCGCCGCGCAGCCCGCGGCCGTGCCGAGGTCGACCGCCGCCCCCTCGACTTTGCGGCCGGCACGGCCGCCCTGATCTTGCGATCGCCTCGTCGACGGCGGCCTGGGTCCGGCCGTTGACGAGCACGCCGGCGCCCATGCGCGCGAGGCCGGTCGCGGTTGCCAGCCCGATGCCCCTGGTCGAGCCCGTTACCAACGCCAGCTTGCCTGGCAGATCGAGGTCCATGATCCAATCTCCGTGTCGGGCCGCCGCGTGCCTCGCGGCTTCAGGAACCATTGTTGACGATGAATTTGGCGATGGTATCGACCGCCTCGCTCTCGATGCCGAGAAACCCGTGCTGCGCCCTGGCCTCGCACGGGGCAGATTGGGGCGGATCGCCGCCGTCGAGCAATACGACTTCCACCGTGCGCGCCCTGGTCAGGCGGCGTCGCAGCTTCCTCGCGTCGGCGGCCGGCGTGATGTCGCAACCGTCATCTCGATGCGACGAGATCGCCGGCCAGTCGATTGCGCCAGAGGCGACGAGTGCGGAGCCCATCACGGCGCGCATCGACGACTTCATCCCCACCGTCGATCGCTACTTCCTGCGCATTGCCATCGCGGCCCAGCACGTGTTGCGTGGAGAGCGCTACGTCGCCGTCTGACTGATCACCAATTCACCGACTTCGATGGACATGAATCGCTCGCTGATCAATGGTGCTATGTCCTATTTGATACTATTCAGTCCCAATGGCAGGAGGCTTCATGCGCGACCAGCAACCGGTAACCGAGACGATGAAGATCTCCGAAGTCAAGCAGCAGCTCAACCGCCTGGTGAACCGTGTCTACCGCCATGAGACCCGCGTCATGGTCGAGAAGAGTGGTATCCCGGTGGCGGGGATTGTTTCGGCGGAGGATCTTCGTGGCTGGATCGGCTCGACCGCGAGCGCGCCGACGCTTCAAGATTCTCGAGGAGTTCGGTGAGGCCTTTAAAGATGTGCCCGTTGAGGAGCTCGAGCGTGAAGTCGCTCGATCGTTGGCCGAAGTTCGCGCCGGGCGGCGGGCCGAGCAAGCGCAGGTGGCCGGCGCCACCACGTGATCCGGGCTGTTCTGGACACGAACGTACTGGCGTCCGGGTTTGTCGAGTTTGCGACAGCTGAGCGAGCGCCCGCACGCCTATTGCGCCTTTGGCGGGAACAACGTTTTGCGCTGGTGGTGTCAGCCGCGATCCTGACCGAGTTGCTCGACACGTTTGCGGATCCCTACTTCCGCCGACAACTCACTCCGGAGCAAATCGACGCGGCCCAGCTTCTGCTGGAAGAAGAAGCAATCTCGACACCCCTTACCGTGCGCATATCCAGCGTGGCTACTCACCCTGAAGACGACCAGATACTCGCTACGGCAGTCAGCGCTCGAGCCGAGTTTCTGGTGACCGGGGACAAGAAGCTGCAGCAGCTTGGAACCTACCAAGGCGTCCACGTGGTTTCGCCTCGTGCGTTCCTGGATCTGTTGCAGGCGTCCGACGACGAGCTTTGAACGATCGCAACCGATAGGCACCAAGACGATGAGGGACCGCCCGCGATGACGATTTCAGACGACGAGATTGCGGCACTGACCGCCGATCTGGTGGCCATCGACTCGACGAACCCGGATCTGGTACCGGGGGCGCCGGCGAAGCGGAGATCGCCCGGTTCGTCGCCGGCTGGCTCGAGAGCGCGGGGCTCGACGTCGAGCTGCACGGGCTCGGCTCCAGCCGCGCTAACGTGATCGCGATCGCCCGCGGCACTGGTGGCGGTCGATCGCTCATGCTCAACGCGCACATGGATGTTGTCGGTGCGGGAGGTATGGTCGACCCTGGACACCGCACATCGACGGCACGCGGCTCTACGGACGTGGCGCGTACGACATGAAGGCGAGTCTCGCCGCGATCATGCTTGCCGGGCGTGAAGCAGCCAGACTCCGGCTGCGCGGCGACGTGATCGTCACCGCGGTCGCCGATGAAGAGTTCGCCTCGATCGGCGTCCAGGACGTCGTCCGCCGCATGGGCGCCGACGCGGCGATCGTCACCGAACCGACCGGGCTCGATCTTTGCGTAGCGCACAAGGGATTCGTCTGGCTGGAGGTGGAAACGCGCGGCGTGGCATCACACGGATCGCTCCCGGAAGAAGGCGTCGACGCCATCGCCAAGATGGGTCCGGTGCTCACCGGACTCGCGGCTCTTGATGCGGAGCTGCGATCGCGACCGGGTCACCCCCTGCTGGGCCCAGCGTCGATCCATGCGTCGCTGATCCAGGGCGGTCAGGAGCTTTCCACCTACCCCGCTCGCTGTCTGCTCTCCATCGAGCGAAGAACGATTCCCGGAGAGACAATCTGTGAGGTCGAAGAGCAGATCGCGGCCATTCTTGCTGATGCCGGCGCGGCTGATTCCGCGTTCCAGGCCGAGCAGCGGACGCTCCTCGTCCGCGACCCGTTTCGGTGTAGACCTGGACCAGCCGATCGTCGACCTCGCGCGACGGCACCTGGAACGCGCAACCGGCTCGGAACCGGAAATCGTAGGCGCCGGCGGTTGGATGGATTCCGCGTTCCTCGCCGCCGCGGGCATCCCGACGGTGATCTTTGGACCGGATGGCGAGGGCGCCCATGCCGACGTCGAGTGGGTCGACCTGGCGAGCGCCGCAAAGACCGCCGACGCGCTCCTCGGGATCATCGTGGAGTTCTGCGCATGAAGTTCGAGATCACGCTCCAGGAGATCGCATGAGCGAACTACGCGATCCCTACGAACCGATGGCAACTGAAGCTAATGGACTCGGTCCCGCGGATGTCATTGCCCGCGCTCGCGAGGCACTGGCGCCGGTGCGCGATGCACTGGAGCGGGCAGGGTTCTATGCCTACGGCACGATTGATGACGAGAATCGCTGGGTCATCAGTGCCGACGACGAGGCCGGACACGTCGACGTCCGGGTCGGTCCGGACGGCTATCAGCTCGAGCTCTGGGCAACCGCCCCGGGTCTCTTCAGCGAAGAGGAGAACGACTTTCGGCGACGCGCGATGGAGCGCCTGGCCCGCATGACCATCCCCGCCGTCCAGCAGGGCTTCCTCGCGCCAAACCAGTCCGCCTGGTGGGACGAGACCGAAGGCGGCCCCGGAGCCCGCATCCGTTACGAGCTGCCCTTCACCGCCGCCGAGCAGACTGGAACCTTCGCCCGAGAGCGCCTACCGGAGCTGGAGAAGCTCCTCGACTTCATTGTGACGCAGGTCGCGACGTAGGGTGACTCGGGGTCACAGGGTGTCAGGGTGTCAGGGTGACAGGGAGAACGAATATCCCGACACCCTGTCACCACGAGCGCAGCGAGTAATCACCCCGACACCCATCACCCATCACCCGACGTGAATCGCCGGCCGGGTCGTGGGGTTCGGCTCGGTCTGGCGCAGGATCTCGCGAGTGACGGGAGCGATGTCTCCCTCGCCGAAGATGACGAAGCGGGCCAGGTATTTCAGCGGGTTGCCCTCGGTCCAGCCGAAGTAGGCGTGCGGCTTCTTGCCCGTCCGGTCGCGGATGGCCAGCAACGTGGCCGCCAGCCCATTGGGGACGGACGCGCTCTCGACCCGAAGCACCCGGAACCCCGAGATCTCCTCCCCATGCACCTTGACGTTCGAGGCGAACTCCGAGGCGTCTTGCACCGTCACCTCGAGGAAGAGCACGGAATCGCCTGCCGGGATGTGGCTCGCCTCCCGCTCCTCCCGCTCCTTGACCAGATACTCACGGGTGTTCCGCTCGTCGGGGTGATTCGCGATTAGGCGCAAGGTGCCTCGCTTCGCCGCCTCCCGGATGAATCGATCGGCGGTCTCGTCAAACTCGACCTCGGTCGCGCGCAGCTCGGTTGCGCGCAGGACCCGAGAGACCAACGAGATGATGACGATCATGACGAAGAAGATCGCCGCCATCTTCAGACCGCTTGGGTTCTCGACGATCGTGTTGAGAAATGCGTAGATGAAGATCACCATGAAGGCGCCGAACCAGACGATCGCTCTGCGCTCCTTCTTGCGCCATTCCGAGAGAAAGACGGCCACCGAGGCCGAGGTAATCACTGCCAGGACCCCGGTCGCGTACGGACCGGCCTGGGCATTGATATCGGCCCGAAAGAGAATCGTCACCCCGAAACAGAGGAGCGTGTAGAGGATGACCAGAGGTCGCGTGGCTCGTGTCCAATCGGGCGCCATGCCGTAGCGCGGCAGGTAGCGGGGCACGATGTTGAGCAAGCCCGGCCATCGCCGAGGCGCCGGCAAACCAGAGGATCAGGATCGTGGAGGCGTCGTAGATGGTGCCGAAGAGATCGCCGAGATATTCGTGAGCGAGGAAGGCCAGCGCGCGGCCATTCGCCTCACCACCCTCTTCGAACGCCTCGTGCGGGATGAGCAGCGTTGCAACCAGACTGCTCGAGATCAGCATCACGCTCATGATCGACGCCGCGATCGTGAGCAGCTTGCCGGTGTTTCGGATGCGGCATTCCGGCTTTCCGCGGATCGTCAGTCTCACAGCCCTTGATCAGCGGCATGACGACGACGCCGGTCTCGAACCCGGACAGACCGAGCGCCAATCGCGGAAAGAGGAAGATCGCGGTCAACGCCATGGCCATCGGGACTGCTGTATTCGAGTTGAAGCGATTCGCGCCAGTTGTCGAGAAGAGACGGATGCAGCCCGATCTCCCAGTAGGCGCGCGCCAAGCACCACGACGTTGAGTGAGAGATAGAGCGCCACGATGCCGACGGCTACGCCGATCGCTTCCGAGAACCCGCGCAGGAAGAAGATGCCGAGCAGCAAGATCAAACCGAGGGTGATCGGGATCTCATGACCCACGAGGGAGCGGCCAAACGGATTCTCGGTGATATGGGCCGCGGCGTCAGAGGCGGAGATGGTGATCGTCACGACGAACGCGGTCAGCACGAAGCTGATCAGCACCAGGACCAGCATCTTGCCCTGCCACCAGGAGAGGAGCCGCTCCAGCATCGAGATCGAACCGTCGCCATGGGGACTCTCCGCGGCGACGCGCCGGTACATCGGCAGCGCGCCCAAGAGGGTCACCAGCACCAGCACCAGGGTCGCCATCGGGGCGAGGGAGGCGGCGGCGAGCGCGGCGATGCCCGGCTGGTACCCGAGGGTCGAGAAGTAGTCGACGCCGGTCAAGCACATGACCTGCCACCAGGAGTGCTTGTGCGCTCCCTGCTCCGGCGCGTGCGGACCCTCGAGCTCCTCAGGTCTGCCGTGGAGGAGCCAGCGGCGAACACCACCGTTTGGCGAACCGCCTTCTGTGGTCCCACGCGGACGGTTGTACTCGCGTCGACTGACAATCTGTCCCCCACGACGAGCTATGCTGCGCCGCGCGGAATTAGGCATTAGACTTCTCTGTGCAACCCGTCGACTAGAGGGTGATGGGTGACAGGCTATCGGCTATCGGTTATCGGCTCTTGCCGTCCTACTCCTCGACTTCTCGACACCTTGACTTCCCGACTCCGTAAAACACGAACCCGGCCTCCAGGGCCGGGCACGTGCGGGAAGGGGAAGGGGTTTGGGTTCGAGAAGCGGTGGGCCTGGGGAGGACTCGCCGTCTTCTTACACCTATCTACGTCGCCCCTCGCAGATCGGATTCACCGCCTCTCTTCCAGGCAGCCGTCGGGTTCCCTGGTCCGTAGACCGTTTGCCGCCTCGCGCTCACCAGATCGTCCGTCTCGAGCGAAGCGATCCCTTGCCAGCCGAGCACTTGCCGCACGAACTCGAGACCCGCCTCGAACTCTGGCTGGACCACTTCGTCGGCTCCCTTCTCGCGGAGAGCCCGCTGACTTCGCCGGTGCCGGGAGCGCGAACGATGACGTGGATGGCGGGGTTCAGCGCGCGGGCGTTGCGGATCACCGCCTCGGTGGCCAGCAGGTCCGGTGTCGTCACCGCGACGGTGCGCGCGGTCGGCACCCCGGCGCTCTCCAGCTCGGCGCGCGAGGCGGCATCACCGTACAACGCGTCGATGCCCCGATGGCGCAGGTCGCGCACAATGGCCGGATTGAGCTCGATGACGCTGTAAGGCTGATCCCAGCGATCGAGCGCCGCGCCGATCTCCGCCCCCACCCGCCCAAACCCGCAGATCACGACGTGGTCGCCGGCCGGCGCCACCGGCGGTGGCGGCCGACGGCAAGGCGCTCTTGCCGCCCGACCCCCGGCAGGTGCTCGGCGATTCGTACGAGCCAGGTCGAGATGGCGACCAGGATCGGCATCGCCAGAATCGAACAGATCGCGACCGACAGGATCGTGCCGTACTTGGCGATCTCGATTAGCCCGTGCTCGAGTCCCGAGCTGGCCAGGACGAAGCTGAACTCCCCCATCTGCGCCATGAAGACGGCGGCCAGCGTGGCGGTTCGGTGATCGACACCCGCGGCCAACAATGCGCCGCCGGTGATCAGCAGCTTGCCGATGACGAGCACCAGG
>CAVWXS010000019.1:0-108722 GCA_963758885.1 uncultured Actinomycetota bacterium | reverse complement strand
GGCGGCACCGTGACCTCGGGGAGCAGGGCGGCAGCGTCGGCGATGCCGGTGGCGTCGTCGACGGCGTCGTTGACCGACACGGTGACCAGCACCCGCCCGGCGTACAGCTGACCCTGAGGGCCCGAGCCCCATCACGCAGGCGAAAGCCACGTCGCCGGCGTCGACGTCGGTGACCTCGCCCTCGCACAGCCCGCGAGACTGGTGGGCGTAGTCGGCCGGGTTGATCTGGACGTCGACCCCGCTGAGCAGCACGCTCGCGCCCTCGCCCCCGTCAGGGTAGTCGAAGCAGGCGTTGATGGTGCCGGCGGTCTCGTGGGTAGTGAGCCCCAGGCCTCGGTGACCTGCTCGGCGCTGAGGTAGGGGCAGCGCCTCCTCCTCCGTGGGTGGCGCCTCGGAGGTCGGGCTGGTCGGCGCGAGGTGGTCGTCGAGCCGGGGGGCGGTAGGACGGCTGGTCGGTGGCGCCGCTGCTCGTGGAGTCGCCACAGACGGCCAGGCACGTCGTAGTCGGCCCGGCCGCCACGGCCCCCTGCCCACGTCGCCCGCGTCCCCCCAGCCCATCGGTCGCCTTTTTAAGACCGCGAATCGTAGCCCGGGCCTCCGACGGGCCCCCCCCTGACTAGCCTGCCTCCGGTGACGACCTTCGCCGAGGTGCTTGCGCAGCGACTGCGCGCCGACCCGGCCGCCGCTGGTGACCTACTACGACCTCGGCACGGACGAGCGGGCTGCGCAGCTGTCCGGTGACGACGTACGCCAACTGGGTGGCGGGGACCGTATCTAGCCAGCCGAGGCGCCCGACCTGGAGCGCCGGCAGTCGCTGCGCGTCGACCTGCCGACGCACTCGCTCGGGCCGGTCTGCCTCGGTGCAGCGTTCCTGGGCTCCTCGGGCTGCTGGTCACCGAGGACGACGACCCGGACGCCGTGGTGTGCGGGCCGGACGGGCCTCCCAGCACTGGGCGGCGTACGCCGACCGCATGCCCGTGCTGGCCTGCTCGCTGCAACCGCTCGGCGTCCGGTTCGCGGACCCGTTTTTCATGAGGGGTGCACGACGTGGGAGTGGAGGTCTGAGTGTCGCAGCCCGACGCGTTCCAGCCGTGGGACCCGCCGACCAGCGAGGAACCAGCGGTCGCCTGGGCCGATGTGCGCCTCAAGCCAAGGCGAGCTCAGGTTCAGGGCCGCCGCCGGGATCCTCTCCTTCCGGCGGCGGCCGACTCCTCTCGACGGCGAACCCGGCTTCCCTCTCCGGTCTCGCCGCATTCACCGAGCCGCTGGGGGGCGGCGGCTCTCTCGTGCTCGTCTTGGGGGCCACTTCCGGTGAGGACATGGCCCGGGTCTGCGCCGCGGAGCGCTGCACGAGCCGCTTCGACGACGGTTCTCCATCGGTCCTAGCCGGCCAGGTCGTACCCCTTGAACCCCTGCGCCAGGAAGACCCGGGCGGAGAACCCCCTGCGTCGTGCCCGGCAGCAGCCAGAGGTACCCGGTCTTCTTCTCCCTCACCACGTCCCCGGAATGGCCGTTGACCCCCATGTCGCCGACGCCCACCATCCAGTCGTAGCGCTTCACGTTGAGCCGCGGCGCGCGTGCGCCCCATGAACCCACCGGTCCGTTACCCGGGTAAAGACTGACCCTCTTCCCCGAGCGGAAGAGGCTCTGGGGCGCCGTCGGCGTCCCAGCGACCCACGGGCACCTGGATGCCGGCCTTGATCTGCTTGAAGGCGGCGTAGGACGCCTGGAGCCCGCTGACCCCGCTGCCCGGGTCGTCCGCATCGAGCCGCCGGCGGGCTGCCCGGTCAGGTCGGGCCGGGCGTCACCGGTCATGTCACCGACGGCGGCCAGCAGCTTGACCGACTTGAACCCAGTGGCGAGCGCCGTCGGCGCGGCGAACTGGCCCTGCCCGTTGCCGCGGTAGAGCCACGGCTTCCCGGAGTTGCGGTTGCGCACGATCATGTCGGCAGCGCCGTCACAGTCCCAGTCGCCGGCGTCGAGGATTGGTGCCGGCCTTGGGGACCACGACGCCCGTCGCGATGGGGCTTCCAGTCTCGAGGGTGCCGGCGTTAGCATAGCGCGACGGTGTCGCCCATGCGGGCGATCAGGTCGGGGGCGGAGGCGCCGTACGCCGAGGCGCCGGCGCTTCAGGCCGGTGGCTCCCGCAGGCGCGTCGATCGGCCCCAGCGGGTGGCCGAAGCGTCCGTTGCCGCGGTTGGGCTTGACGTAGACCTTGCTGGACCCGGCGGGCGCACCAGCAGGTCGACCTTGCCGTCGCCGTTGAAGTCGCCGTGCCCGGTGATGGTGTCGTAGCCCTTCCAGCTGCCGGGGATGCGTACTGGTTCGCCGAAGCCGACGCCTGCGATGCCGGGCACGAGGTAGAACGCGCCGTCCGCGCCGCGGCCACGATGTCGGGTCGACCGTCTCCGTTGACGTCGCCAGGCCCCGAGATCATCGCGTACCTGCCCCAGCTGTCGCCGAGCTGCTTGACCGTGAAACCGGACTGGCCGTTGCCGAGGTAGGCGTCGAGCCGGCCGGTCGCGGGATCACGAGCGACGAGGTCCGCGTGCCCGTCGCCGTCGAGGTCGCCGGCGACCGCGTGAGGTCGTGGCCGGCGAGGCTGTTGAAGGTGCTGATGGGCAGCCCGAAGGCGCCGGTGCCGTCACCGGGCGGACCTCGGTCGAGCCGTTCGCGGCCGAGCGGGACAACAGGTCGGCCTTGCCGTCGCCCGTCACGTCGGGCACGAGCAGCACCAGGTCGTAGGCCGACCATCCCGCCGCCCAGCGAGGTGGGCGGCCCGAGCGGCTCATGCCGTTGGTCGGCACGACGTACACCTGGCTGTCGGACTTCCTGCGCACCAGCAGGTCGGGGTACGGCGACCCCGTGACGCTCGACTCGAGCTCGCGGCCCGCCCAGCCCTGCTGGGCCGCTGCGGCGTACTGGCGGATCAGCGGGATCTGCGCGTAGAGGTACTTGCCGGGGCAGGCCGTCGCCGCGGCGTCCCGGTGGCCGTTGATCGCCTGGAACCCCTTCTTGCCCACCTGCTGCAGCGTGGAGGCGGCGTCCACGCCGTGGAGGCTGAGCTTCCAGGCGAACAGCACGCCGTAGGCCTGCAGCATCGCGGCCGGCGGCTGGGCGGTCTCGAAGTTGCCGATCGCCGACATCGCGAAGGAGTAGTCGTTGTAGTTGAGCGTGTGCGCGCCGACGACCGGGCGGTCGACGCCGCCGTACCTGCCCTCCCAGATGCGGCCGAACTTGTCGACCAGGAAGTTGTAGCCGATGTCGCTCCAGCCGCGGCTCTGGGTGTGGTACGCGTAGATGCTGCGCAGGATCCCGGGCACCTCGTCGGGCGTGTAGTCGTTGGCGTTGACCGTGTGGTGCACGAAGCCGGCGTGCACCTCGTAGTACTGCAGGGAGCCCTTGTCGCGGATGCTCTCGTTGGCGCCCCACTGGGCCCGTGAGTAGATGACGGGTTGCGGCGTGTACGTCGCTGCCGCGAGCCCGAGCGCTCCCTCACCGGCCTTCTCCTCCGCGGCCGCGAGCGCCGAAGCGTCGTACGCCGAGTGCGAGCCGTCGTTGCCGTCGATGGTGCTGGTGTCGATCGCTGCGCGACCGGTCATCGTGTGCTTCGGCTGGCCGGGCGCGATGACCGCGAGCTGCATGTCGCGGGGCAGGAAAGCCTTCGCGTCGGCACGGACCTGTACCTGGTCGACACGGCCGACGAGCAACGGGTCGGTGCCGGGCCGGGCGTGACGGCCCTCCGCGCTGTCGGGGTCGGGTGCGTGCTCGTCGTGGTAGTCGAGCGCGTCCAGCCCGACCACTTCCCGTCGGTCCGGGTGCGGACCTCGAAGCTCAGGTCGTCGTCGGGCACGTTGACCCCGTGGGCCCAGGTGACCCCCACCGAGCCGTAGCCGGTTACCCGCTGCGGGAGGCTGGTCAGCCGGCTGCCACCGCCCGGCGCGGACGCGACGCGGGCGTGGGGGGTGACAGGGGCAACTCGGCCCGGGTTCAGGCCCCAGCGCCTTCGACCCGGCCGGCTGGGTCAGCTGAACCTCATGAGCTCGGCCGACACCGCGCCGCTGGGCAGCTTGGAAGACTTCAGGGCCTCCTCGCCGTACGCCGACATCAGGGCCGCCGGCGCACCGGCCGCCGAGCCGCCTGGCGCCTGCGCCACGACATCGAGGCTGATCACACCCACGGCCGGGGTCAGTGCCGCGCACACGACGGCGAGCGCCAGCAGCTGCTGGCGTGGCCGTCACGAAGCGGGCCTGGAACGGGGTGGGGCCAGAAGGCATGAGGGGCTACTCCAGTGCGAGGGGAAGTTTCACACGAGTAGCAACTTTCACACGCGTCACAGAGGTGCTGGAAGGGTTTCTGAGTAACTACAAACCTGTAATTTCCAGTCGACACGCCGAACGACCTGCGATTTGTCAACCTTTGCGCTGGTCTCGGAAGGCGCGCAGCGCCTGTCACGAGACGCCGATGCCGCTGGCAGCAGACCTGCGGGTTCGTCGAGCCGGGACCTCGTCCCTCCTCAACCAGCGGGATGGTCAGACCTCGGAGCCGAGCTCGTCGTCGGTGCCTTCGGAGTCGTCGTCGTAGTGGACGTACTTGATGCCGGCCTCGACGTCGCCGTCGAAGCCGAGCACGCCCTTCTCGAGGACGAGGACGCGGTCGCAGATCTTGCGGACCGAACCGGCGGCGTGGCTGACGTAGAAGATGGTCACGCCGCTCTCGCGGATCTCCTTGAGCTTCTTCATGCACTTGACCTTGAAGGGTTTGTCGCCCACGGCCAGCGCCTCGTCGGCCAGGAAGATGTCGGCGTCCACGTGGACGGCGATCGCGAAGCCGAGACGGGCGTGCATGCCCGAGGAGTAGTAGGCGACGGGCGAGTCGAGGAAGTCGTCGATGTCGGCGAACGCCGTGATCTCGTCGAACTTGCGGTTGGTCTCGGCCTCGCTCATCCCCAGGATCGCGGCATTCAGGTAGATGTTCTCGCGACCCGACAGCTGGATGGAAGCCCGCGCCGGTGGCGATCAGGCCGGCGATCCGGCCCCGGGTGCGGACCGATCCCGTGTCGGGCTGCATGACGCCTTGCACCAGCTTGAGCAGGGTGCTCTTGCCCGAGCCGTTGAGGCCCATCAGGCCGATCGACTCGCCCTGCTCGACCCGGAACGAGACGTTGTCGAGGGCCAGGAAGGAGTTGGAGACCTGCTGGCGTCGGGTCATCGCCACCGTGACCTGCTTGAGGGTGCGGTGGTACCGCTTGGTGAATTCTTCGAGACGTTCTCGACGATGATGGACTCGGTCATCAGAGTCTCTCGGGATCTTGTTCTCGAAGTGGGTGAAGATCTTCTGCGCGACCAGCAGCATGACGATGCCCACCGCCAGGGCGATGAACCCGCGCTGGAACAGGTGGTCGGGCATGTGGTCGACGATGGTCTGGTCGACGTCGCTCGTCGTCGGCACCCAGAAGCACCGCTGCACCAGGAGCACCGCGACGGCGATCGGGTTGGCGAGGTAGAGATCGGTGTGCCCGTGGAAGCGCTCGGCCACCAGGCTGTAGGGGTACATCATCGGCACGCCGAAGCGGATGAAGTTGTTGACCACGGCGACGACCTGCCCGGTGTCGCGCAGGAAGACCTGGCTGACGCTGAGCGCGAGCCCCAGGGCGAGTGAGAAGACGATGATCAAGGCGTATCCGAGGAAGCCCGCGGCGATGGCGGTCATGTCGGGCGTCCAGCCCGTGAAGAACAGGGCGACGCCGAGGATCACGAACTCCGGCCACAGGTGGTAGATCGAGACCAGCAGCGAGGCGACAGGGAACATCTCACGCGGCATGGCACTCTTCTGCAGCAACGAGGCGTTGCGCACGAGCGAGCGCGTGCCGGCCGCCACCGTCTCGGTGAAGAAGTGAGACCACCATCAGCGCCGCGAACACGTGGATGGCGAAGTTCTCGATGTCGTCACCGCGGCCCATCAGGAGCGCGAAGATGAACATGTACATCAAGAACTGCGTCGAGCGGGTTGATGTAGGACCACAGCATCCCGAGGAACGACCCGGTGTAGCGAGCAGTGACCTCGCGCTTGACCAGCAGCTTGAGCAGGTAGCGGTGCTTGAGGATGCCGCGGATGCCACCTTGCGCGGAAGGCGACGTCAAGGGTGCGTCGGCCAGCGCCGGGCCCGGCTGGCCGCGTCGTGCGGCCCTTCGTGCGAGTGGGGCGGGTCGAGGGTGTCAGTCATCGGCGGCCATCCAGGGGCGAGCGTCTTCTCCCATGCCTCGGGCGAGGTGATGTCGCCCAGGGCGGCGCGGTACTCGGCGGCCAGGCGTGGCCACTCGCGGCGCAGCTCGGCGTGGATCGCGAGGGTCTGCTGCAGCAGCTCGCGGTAGTGGGCGGGGTCGCGGCGGTAGAGAGCAGCGGACGCGCCGTCGTTCATGGAGACGATGGCGGAGTCGTAGCTCGCCAGCCGGTACCACTTGGCGTCCATGGCGGTGAGCTCGGCCTCCGGGTGCTCCTTGGACAGCTCGCGCACCGGGCGCAGCTGCCGGATCGGAGCCAGCCCAGCGGTGACCAGCTGCGACGAGACGCCCCGGGATCTCCGTGCCCGGACCCTTGCCCTTGCGCGGCGGCTTGGTGCGCTTGATCGGGGGAACGAGTCGGGGTCGGCGTGCAGCTGCGCGTCGGTGAACTGCTAGCGGAAGGCGTTGACCTCGGCGAGCTTGCCCGGCAGCTGCTCGTGGAGGGCGTACGGACCCGCCAGGACGTCGAGCAACGCCTGATGCCGGATCTCGACGGTGGAGTACTGCAGCGAGACCAGGTGCTTGATCTGGTGGTTGAGGCTCTCACGCACCAACCGGCCGCCGCTCGGGTACGGCGAGTGGAGCAGCGCCGAGATGAAGCGGTTGCGGTGGTGGAAGTAGGCCTGCCAGTCGACGGCGTCGTTCTTGTCGGTCCACGGCACGTGCCAGACGGCCGCGCCCGGGAAGGTCACGGTCGGGAACCCGTGCTCCTTGGCGCGCAAGCCGAACTCGAGGTCGTCCCACTTGATGAAGATCGGCAGCGAGAGCCCGATCCGCTCGAGCACGACCCGCGGGATCAGGCACATGAACCAGCCGTTGAAGTCGACGTCGACGCGCTTGTGCAGCCATCGCGCGGAGCGGATGTTGCGAGCGGCAAGGTCCCAGTCGGAGTAGCCGTCGAGCGGTGTCTGCCACCAGAACCGCCACGGCTGCACGATCTCGCCGAACGAGTGGAGACGCGAGCGGGAGAACAGGGAGAACATGTGGCCGCCGACGATGGTCGGGCGGCGGGCCAGGTCGCCGAACGTGACGGCCCGGATGATGCCCTCCGGCTCGCACACCACGTCGTCGTCCATCATCATCGCGTAGGTCGCCGTGCCCTTGCGGAGTGACTCCAGCTGGCCGCGGGCGTAGCCTCCGGAGCCGCCGAGGTTGCCCTGCTCGTTGACCACCAGCAGGTCGCCGAGGGCCTTCTCGGCCAGCGGGAAGAGCTCGTGGTCGGCGACCTTCTTCTTGCCCTGCTCGGAGACGAAGACGGTGTCGAGGTAGGGCCGCAGCAGCTCGTCCTCGCCGATCTGGGTGAGCAGCTTGGCGCAGAAGTCGGGCTTGTCGAGCGTGGTGATGACGATGTCGACGGTGCCGTGCCCCTTCCCGTCTGCACCGGTGCGGTCGGCGGGCACGTCGGCGGTCCACTCGGCCGACTCGACAAGGGCGTCCTCGTCGCCGGCCACGACGTCGTACCAGTACCAGCCGCCGTCGACGAACGGCGTCAGGGTCAGGTCGAAGTCGAACGTGCCGCCGTCACCCTCGACGGTGGCCGCGTCGACGCGCTGGGACCGGCCGTTGGCCATCGACTTGTAGACCGTCACGCTGGCGCCCCGGCCGGCAAGCACCACGGTGAGGCGGACCTCGCTGACCACGCTCCACCGCCGCCAGTAGGACGCCGGGAAGCCGTTGAAGTAGGTGCCGAAGGACATCTTGCTGCCCTGGTGGACCCGGAACGCCGTGCGCGACACGATCTGGTCGGGGTGCACCGCCTTGCCCGTCGAGGTGGACTGGCGGATCGCGGCGTTGTTGAGGTCCTTGGCCGCGCGGTTGCCGCCGATGTCGTAGCGGTCGGCGTCGAGGCGCGGCTCCTCCGGGTCGACGTAGAGGGCGAAGACGTCGGTGTCGCGGTCGATCGGCAGGATCTGGCGCTGCAGCAGGCGGCGTACCTTCGGCGCGCCCTCGTCCACGGTCTCGGCTGTGGTGGAGATCATTCGTCGACTCCTCCGGAGGTCAGGGTGGCGCCGTCGGCGAAGTGCGGCTTGAGCTTGTTCTCGTACATCGACAGCGCCGACCCGATGGCCATGTGCATGTCGAGGTACTTGTAGGTGCCCAGCCGGCCACCGAAGAGCACCATCGGCTCGCGCTTGGCGAGCTCGCGGTACTTGAGCAGCTTCTCGCGGTCCTCGGCGGTGTTGATCGGGTAGTACGGCTCGTCGTCCTCCGTGGCGAAACGGCTGTACTCGTGGACGATCACGGTCTTGCCGGGCAGGTGGGTCTTGACCCGCTCGGGGTGGAAGTGCTTGAACTCGAGGATCCGGGTGTACGGCGCGTCCTCGTCGTTGGCGTTGACGACCGAGGTGCCCTGGAAGTCGTCGACGTCGACGACGCTCAGCTCGAGGTCGACGGTGCGCCACGACAGCCGGCCCTCGGAGTTGCCGAAGTACTCGTCGACGGGGCCGGTGTAGACGATCGGGACCTTGCCCTTGAACTCCTCGGCCAGGCCGGTCGACGGATCCAGGAAGTCGGTGTCGACCCGCACCTCGATGTTCGGGTGATCGGCCATCCGGGTCAGCCAGGCGGTGTAGCCGTCGGTGGGCAGACCCTCGTAGGTGTCGTTGAAGTAGCGGTTGTCGTAGTTGTAGCGGACCGGGAGCCTGGTGATGATGTCCGGGCTCAGCTCCTTCGGGTCGGTCTGCCACTGCTTGGCGGTGTAGCCCTTGACGAACGCCTCGTAGAGCGGCCGGCCGATGAGGCTGATCGCCTTCTCCTCGAGGTTCTGCGCGGTGTCGGTGTCGAACTCGCTGGCCTGCTTGGCGATCAGCTCGCGCGCCTCGTCGGGGGTGTGCGCCTTGCCGAAGAACTGGTTGATCAGCCCGAGGTTCATCGGGAACGAGTAGATCTGGCCCTGGTACTTGCAGAAGACGCGGTGCTGGTAGCCGGTGAAGGTGGTGAACCGGTTGACGTAGTCCCACACCTTCTCGTTGGAGGTGTGGAACAGGTGGGCGCCGTACTTGTGCACCTCGATGCCGGTCGTCGGCTCCTTCTCGGAGTAGGCGTTGCCGCCGAGGTGGTAGCGCCGCTCGATCACGAGGACCTTCAGCCCGAGCTCGGTGGCGCACCGCTCGGCGATGGTGAGCCCGAAGAACCCGCTGCCGACGACGACGAGGTCGGGACCCGACTCGGTCGGGGTCTGGTCCGTCACGTAGGGGGTCTCCTTGACTGTTCGCCGACTGGTGAAATACCCGTTCGAGTCTAGCGAGGCGCGGCTGCCCGACCCGATTCCGCGCGCCCGCTCCCGTCCGGCCGTCGCATGCCACGGGCCCCTCGAATGGCGCGGATCACATTGCGCGCCTCGGCCCGTCCGCCACGCAGCGGGCTCAGCGCGACGACCGCAGCGGCGATGGCGTAGGGCTTGGCGCGCACCAGGGCGTTCTCCCCGTGGCGGAAGTGCACCACGAAGAGGTTGCGGTACATGTAGAAGCCCTTCCAGGTGTCCAGCGCGTGCTGCTGCGAGAACGCCAGCTGCCGCACCAGCACGGCGTCGCGCACCGCCCAGATCCGGAACCCCGCCTGCCGGGCGCGCAGGGCGAAGTCGGCGTCGTCGTAGAAGATGAAGAACGTCGGGTCGGGCAGCCCGACGGCGTCGACGACCCGGCGGCGCACCAGGAAGCCCTCGAAGGCCACCACCTCGATCTCCACCAGCGGCGGCATGGCGCCCCGGGAGGCGTACGTCGTCTCGACGCTGGCCGTCTTCGGCCGGATGGCGCAGCGGGTTGCGCAGGTCGAAGCGGGTGGCGGACTTCTCCACCAGGACGCCGTCGAGGTCCTCGCGCACGCACATCAGGCAGTCGGCGTGCTCCGGGTCGACCGCCATCAGCACCGCCAGGCAGTCGGGGGCCGGCACCACGTCGTCGTCCATCAGCCAGATGCGGTCCCAGCCGCCGTCGTACGCGGTCTGCATGCCGATCCGGAAGCCACCGGCTCCTCCGACGTTCTCGTCGCTGCGGATCACGGTCAGCGGGAGGTCGTCGCGGGCGAGGACCTGCTGGGTGTGGTCGCCGCTCGCGTTGTCGACCACGATCACGGTGTCAGGCGGGTAGGTCTGGGCGACCAGCCCGTCGAGCATCCGCGCCGAGCAGGTCGGCCCGGTTGTGGGTGACGACGACGACCGCGACGGTCTCGCGTCACCGTTGGTCGAGGAAGGCGCGCTAGCGCCTGTCACGAGACCCGTGAGTCGCTCATCGGAGGAACCTGCGGTGGCCGGTGAAGTCGCCGCGCAGCCCGGCGTACATGGCGCGGGCGCTGATCAGCAGCCGGCCGGCGTCGGGCCTGGTGAAGGAGTAGAACCAGGCCGTCTTGGCCACGAAGGCCAGCGCTGCGGGCCAGCCGCGGTAGTCGCGCAGGTTGACCAGGTTGTTGCGGGCCATGCAGTAGTGCTTGAGGTCGCTGGGGCTGTGGTTGTACGTCGTGCGGCCGAACGCCATGGGCGTGCCCAGGTCGTCGGTGGCCGGGTGGAGGAAGCGGGCGGCGACGACGGTGCCGGTGCGGGCGCCGGCCCGGCGGGCGCGCCAGAGGTACTCGACGTCGTCTCCCCAGATGAAGAACTCCTCGCGGGGCGTGCCGATGCGCTCGACCAGCTCGCGCGTCACGAGCACGCCGTTGAAGGGGATGACCACGTCGGGGATCAGTCCGTCGCGCGCGGCCAGCTCGACCTCGGCCATCCGGTGCACCACCGTCGCACGGCCGGGCAGGCGGATCGGGAAGCACAGCCGCGAAGGGTCCTGCTCGGCGAGGACGGCCGGCCCCCAGAAGTCGAGGTCCTCCTGGTCGAGCAGGACCTTGAGGCAGTCGGGCTCCGGGATGCCGTCGTCGTCCATCAACCAGACCAGGTCGGCGCCGCTGTCCACGGCCTGCTGGAGGCCGGCGTGGAAGCCGCCCGCGCCGCCGCGGTTGTCGGGGAGGGTCAGCGCGCGGACGGGTGCGGGCTGCGCGGCGAGCCACTCACCCGTGCCGTCGGTCGACGCGTTGTCGACGACCAGGACCTCGGCCAGCCCCTCGGTCTCGGCGAGCCGGGCGACCAGTCGCTGGAGCAGCGGCAGCCGGTTGAAGGTGACCACGACCGCGACGATGCGGGGGTTCGCGGGTCCTTCGGTCACGCCCGACAGTGTGTCAGGCGGCTTGTCCTTCGGTGCCGAGGCGGCGGGTGCCGGTGTGGTCGACGAGGTAGTGGGCGCCGAAGGGCTCGCGCCAGAGGTAGATGCCGGGGAAGGGTTGCTGGACCTGCCATCCGGCGAAGGCTTGATCCGGTGGTGGTCTTCCGCTGCGCGGGGCTTGGGTCACGACCGCCGGCCGGTGGCCCGTTCACCTGCTGAGAAGCCCTCAGCGCCGCTCGCAGTGACGCCTGACCTCGGCCCGGCACTGGTCGTTGCCACCTCGCCCGTTCGCGACGTCGCGCCCTCCTCCGCCGAAGAGGACGTCGCCGTGGGGCGAACCGAGGAGAGTGTCGGCGCCGGCACCGCCGAGGAGGCGTCGCTCCTGGCGCTGGCAACCGTCGTCGGGGGCGAGGCTGAACCGCAGGACGTCGTTGCCGCCCCGGCCCTCGACCGTTACTCGGCAGGCACGGGCTTTCAGCAGCTCGGGTGCTGCCGATCCGAGCATCGTCAGCGCCGCGCTGTCCGGGAAGGCGAGCACGGACAGGTCTCGCACAACCCCCGTCCACCGCACCAGCTGGTCGCCGGCGTCGGAGACGAGACCGTTGCCCAGCCGCCAGTCACGTTGTTCGTCGCCCTTCAGGAAGACCTGCATCCTGTGTCGGCCAGCGCCGAACTCGACCTCGCCGCCGGTCTGGTAGCCGCTCCAGTAGACCGTCGAGGGGCCGTCCCCCACGGTGATCGTGTCGGCGTTGCCCTTCCCCGGCGCGCCCGAGTAGATCGTGGCCGAGCCCGCTCCGACGTCGATGACGTCGACCTGCTGGTCACCGATGGCCCCTCCGCTACCGGGATCGCCCGCGGCCTTCACGCAGTCAGTCCCAGGGCCGCCGAGGTAGGTGTCGGCCCCAGGGCCGAGGAAGGAACGGCCGGACGCCGCTCGTCGTCGTGTCCACGACGTCGTCGCCGAACCCGGCGTACACCAGGCCCGACTTGCCCGTGACGCACACGCGATCGTTGCCATCGAGGGCGAGGATCACCCGGCTCCCCTTGGTCACGATGACGTCGTCGCCGTCGGTGCCGACGAGGGACCATGTCGGGGCTGCCGACGAGGGTGGCGGGCCTCCCGTGGCACACCTCCGCCGCCACGGCCGCCACGGGGAGAGCCACCATTCCGACGACAAGACTGGAGGCCAGCCCACCTAGGAGCAACAAGGACTTCATGATAGGTTCGATGCCGGAAAAGGTCGACCGGTTCATTCCGCCTCCTCACCCGTCGCGCGCCAACCAGGCGACGATGCCCGCCAAGGAGTCTCCCCGTTGAGCAGCTCGAAACAACTTGCCGAGACTGCTGTCACCGGTCCGGCTGCCGATTCTGCGCTGCTTCCGAGATCGGACGGAAAGTCGGCCGATGAGTTTCCGCGTCGTAGACGGTCGTACACCCCATGACCCAGTACCTGTTGTCCGTTCCGCACGACTCCGACGAAGAGCCAACGATGGAGACGATGGACCCAGCCGAGCTCGAGGCGGCGTTGGCTGCCACGGGTGCGATCATCGAGGAGCTGACGTCGACCGGCGCGTTCGTCTTCGCGGGCGGTCTGGTGCCGCCCTCAAGCGCGATCACTGTCGACAACACCGGCGAGTCGCTGAGCACCGTCAAGGGCCCCTTCGTCGAGGCTCCCGAGTACCTCGGGGGTTTCTGGATCATCGACGTCGCTGACGAGGAGGCCGCTCTTGGTTGGGCTGCGCGGGCGTCGAAGTCCCTCGGCGGCCGGATCGAGGTGCGGGCCTTCCAGGTGCCGCCCGGCGAGTGAGCTCGACCCTCCCCTTCTGTCAGCCAGATCAATTTCCGGCGCTTTGGCATCGGGTGTGCGGTTCCCTACGCCCGAACGGCCTCCCTCGCCGTGCATCTCTTCGGCGATCGCCATGGCTGGACGCGAGAGGAGATGACATTCGTGACGCGTGACCAGGGTCGAGGACTTGGTCTCCGGGTTTGAGGTCCTGGATCTTCGCGAGTTCGACGAGGTGATGCCATCGGCCGCTGGTGACGAGGTACGGATGCACATCTTTGGTCTCGTGGCACGAGACCCAAGGGCCATGACCGGCTCGGCACGACACGCGGTGACGGGACCCGCCTTGGGGCGCTTGACCTCGGCGCCGCGATCGAACAGGCCAGCGCGGGAGCAGAGCAGGAGTAGCTGCCTACGCACGTGCCGACCGAGGATGCAGAGTGAAGTCCCGAACCGGCAAGGGCAGTGGACGGGCTCCCGAACCGGCATTCGGCGGTCCTACAGTCATGAGAGTGACCGCCACCTCCTCCCCGCTGCCGATCCTGCCGACCTCGCTGGTAGGAAGCTACGCCCAGCCGGACTGGCTGATCGACCGCGCCAAGCTCGCCGGTCGCTTTCCCCCGCGGGTGCGCGCGAAGGAGCTGTGGCGGGTCGAGTCGGAACATCTCAGCCAGGCGCAGGACGACGCCACGCTGTTGGCCATCCGCGCCCAGGAGGAGGCGGGACTCGACATCATCACCGACGGCGAGATGCGGCGGGAGTCGTACAGCAACCACTTCGCCACCGCCCTCGAAGGCGTCGACATCGACAACCCTGGCACGGCCCTCGATCGCAGCGGGCACCCCAACCCGGTGCCGCGGATCGCCGGACCGATCGTGCGGCCGCAACCCGTCGGCGTCCGCGACGTGGAGTTCCTGAAGGCGAACACCGACCACACGGTCAAGATGACCGTGCCCGGCCCGTTCACGATGTCGCAGCAGGCGCAGAACGACCACTACCCGGACCTCGCGTCGGCGGCGCTGGCCTACGCGGCCGCGGTCAACGCCGAGATCAAGGACTTGCATGCCGCCGGCGCCGACCTGGTCCAGATCGACGAGCCGTACATGCAGGCACGGCCCGAGGCGGCCCGCGAGTACGGCCTCACCGCGCTCAACGCCGCGCTCGACGGCGTCACCGGCACCACCGCCGTCCACATCTGCTTCGGGTACGCCGCGATCATCCACGACCGGCCCGAGGGGTACTCGTTCCTCCCCGAGCTGGCCGGCTGCTCGGCCCATCAGATCTCGATCGAGACCGCACAGTCGGATCTCGATCTCGGCGTGCTCAAGGACCTCAGCGACAAGACCATCATCCTGGGCGTCATCGACCTGTCCGACCACGAAGTCGAGTCCGCCGAGCTGGTCGCCAACCGGGTGCGCCGAGCCTTCCCTCACGCCTCGCCGGAGAGGATCACCATCGCCACCGACTGCGGGATGAAGTACCTCCCCCGCGCAAGTGCTGAGGGAAAGATGCGCGCCATGGCCGACGCTGCGCTGATCCTGCGGGCCGAGCTCTAGCGGGATGCAGGCCACATCGGCTTCCTGAGCTTTTAGCGTTCATGGTCAGCATTGGCGTGGCCATCCTCCGCCGGAAAGATGATCGGCATTCCGACAACCTCCGCCAAACCGGGCACCCCGGGTGCAGTCGCTTGATCAACGCGTCGCCGTGACGAGTCTCCTCATCGGCACGAGAGTGCGTCCGGCACGCGGCGATGTGACGCGCTCATTGCGGCAGGTCCGCACGAGCGTAGCCGCCAACAACTCAGCAGGTCCGGATGCTCGCTCTGCCCGTTATGCGGGTCCGGCCGGCACGCTGGCGGGCGGGACGTCCCGGCCCATCACGAGCCGTACGGCGACGGTGAGCAGCCAGATCCAGAACACGCCATAGGGCACGACCCATGCGGACTCGATCGTCCAGACGAAGCGGGCCAGCAGCATCCCGACACCAGCGACGGCGCCCCACCAGCCGAGCCATCGCGGCCAAGCGCCGGACGTCAGCATCACCCACCCGGCGGCGCCTGCGAAGCTGCCGAGGGCGAGCCAGGTGTTGGCGAAGCCTATGTTGCCGATGTCGAACGCATACGCCGCAACGGCCGGGTCCAGCTCAAGGCCCCGATGGGCGGCGGACGCCCAGCTTGCGTTCACCAGGTAGTAGGCCGGGAGCAGCACCGCGGACGCCAGGGCCACGGTCGAACGCAAGGGCGGCTCGCCCTCAGCGCGGCGCAAGAGCAAGGCAAACCCGACCAGGAACCACAACAACCCGATCATCCCGAGTGCGCCGACCGCCTCGACCGGCTGGAGCCAACCGGCCTCTGCCGCGTTGCGGAAGAACTCCGCCGCGTCCTTCGTGGTCGCCTCGAGCGGGGGCTCTCCCAAGGACCCCATCGGAATGATGGCGCCGAACAACAACACCGCGCCAACCAGTCCTGCCCATCCACTGATTCGCCCGACCCCGTTCCACGAGTCCACGTCTCAGCGTGGCACCGGTGACCAGCCCTGTCACGGTCGCGGAGATGACCCGCATCGGTTGTGTCAGAGCCACTGAGCCCAGCAAAAGGGCTCATCGTGACGGCAAAGAACGTCCGACTCTCGGCAGACGAGCGTGTCCCGCAGGCGGCGGATTGACGCTCAAAGTCTCGCCTTCGGGGCCCTTCCAGGACAGCGAGGTCACAGAGCGGCAGGAGGCGAGACGGTCGTCGTCGCGTCCTTCTTGGAAATGCCGAGCTGCCACGCAGCGCCGACGACCCACGCAACGCCACCGAAGAGCGTGAGGTACAGGCCAATTGCCGCTGCGCCGTTCATGTCCATCAGGCCGATCAGGGCAACCAGCACGGACATGATGAGAAGGGTGATCTGTGACTTCTTTCCTGCGACCTTCTGCTGCCCGAACAAGCCTGTCGTCAGTGCAAGCGTGATGCCTCCGGCCACCGCCATCGCCAGCGTGATGACTCCGTCACCCTCGATCCCGCTGACGCCGATACCGAAAATGGAGACCCAAGGCAGGAAGGCTGCCAACGCCACGACAAGGATGGAAATCGCTGAGATCCGCTGCGGCGTTGAGAGGCGTGAGATGTTCATGCGGTGACCGTAGGCGTTCTGCCGATGCAGCATGGGCGCTTTGAGCGAAACGGCGCTGCCGACGCGGCGACATGGTCGAGGCCCGCTCGCAACGGGGCGGTTTGCGGAGCATCTCGTGCACCTCGCTCACGACACTTTCCCCAGATCGTCATCCCTACGAGGTGCTGCTATCTGGGCGAAGTGACAGTTGCACTCCATGCCGCCAAGCGATCAGCAACTCGCACCCAGGTCGTCGGTCTGGTTGGCGGCGTAGCCGTTGGACAGGTTGCCGACCGAGCCGCCGGTGACGACCTCCGGCGGGGCGGGGGTCTCGTCCGGTGTCGCGGCAGGCGTGGCGCCGGGCTCGGCAGGCGTCGTAGCGGCGTCGCCGCCGTCTGCGGCCTGGGTCTCGACGGGGTCGGCCGACGGGGGCTCGGGTTGCTCGGCCGGCGTGCGGCCCTCGGCGCGGGCGATGGCGGTGTCGACCATCCGCCGTACGGTCGGGATGTCGGGGTCTGCGGTGACGATCATCGGTGGCACCAGCGAGACGGTGGAGATCTTCTGGCTGCGGGCGTCGAGGGCCAGGGAGATGAAGCGGTCGACCTCGCTCGGAGGGATGTTGGTGGAGATCATCGCCGAGGACGCGTTGGCGATCGCCTCGAAGTTCCTGAGCGCCGTCTGCGGGCTGATCTGGCGCAGCATGGCGCCCATCACGCACTTCTGGCGGGCCATCCGGGAGTAGTCGTCGGAGCCTTCGCGGGCGCGGGCGAACCACAGCACGTCGTGGCCGTCGAGCTTGCGCACACCGGGTTCGATGTAGCCGGTCACGTCACTTCCCAGACCCCCGACGGGGATCGGCTGGCGGACCTTGAGGGTGACGCCGCCGACCGCGTCGACCAGATCGCGGAAACCCTGGAGGTTCACCATCGCCCAGTAGTTGATCTTCAGCCCGGTGATCCCCTCGATGGCCATGATCGTGGCGTCGACGCCGGGGTGCTGGGACTTGCCGAACAGTGACGTGTGGTCCTGGGCCCAGGTGCTCACGCCATTGAGATAGCAGCCTTCGCAGTCGAAGCCCTTCGGGAACTGCTTGGCCATCACCGAGCCCTTGGCGAACGGGAAACCGGCCATGTTGCGAGGCAGGCCGACCAGCACGGTGCGCCCGGTCTCCTCGTCGATGCTGGCGACCGTCAACGAGTCGGGCCGCAGACCCCAGCGGCCGGCGCCGGAGTCGCCGCCGAGCAGCAGCACGTTGAAGCGACCGTGATGTGCGGAGGTGACCTGGTCGCCGGCGAACATGGTCAGGATGAAGTCACGCTGGACGCCGACGAGGTGCGCGCCGAAGAGCAGGGTGCCGGCGACCGACAGGCACAGCACGCCGTTCACGCCGACCACGGCGCGACGGTGGGTGAGGGTCAAGGTCAGGGGCTGTCCCAGACGCCAGGCGTCGACCAGGAGCGCGGCCCAGCCGACGGCGAGCACCATCAGCACGAAGCGCAGCAGCTGCAGCAACGCGGTGTCGGAGGCGAGCCAGAACACGTACTGGTGGGACACCAGCCCGATCGGGATGCTCGCCACGGCGAAGGCCACCACCCCGAGCCAGATCCGCAGCGCCACCTGGCCGACCTGCCGGTTGCCGGCCGCCAGCTGGGCCGAGCCCGGGACGACCAGAGTCATCGTCATCAGCATCAGGGCCCGGCGGTAGCGCACGCGGGCGGCGCGTTCGCGGACGCTCGCTCGCGAGGGCGCGACAGCGGTGACCGGTGCGGGCGGCATCGGGTGGTGCCTCTCTTGCTGGGGAAGGAGCATGAGACTGTCCCGCCAGTATCACCAGTCACACCGGTCGCAGACGTCTCCGACGCGCCGACACGTCTGGTCAGGCGTCAGACGGTAGCGTCGCGGACATGACGGCTACTCCCCCCGGGCGTCCGCCCGGCGACGGCGCGCCCAAGGAGGGCACGCCCGAGTACGAGTGGCTGTACGGCGCGAAGGGCGGCTCGGGCACACCAGCGGGCGGGAGCGGCAAGCACCGCGCCGACGCCACCGACGCCACCCGGCCGGTGCCGCGGCAGGAACGTCCCGAGGAGCCCCGGAGGAGACGCAGGTCATGCCGATCCAGGCACCGTCACAGTCACGCGCCGCCGTCACCGGCCGCGAGCGACGCGCGCAGCTGAAGTCGGACCAGGAGCGTCAGACCGCCGAGCGGTCCATCCGGCCGACGCCTCCGCCCCTCGCGCCACCGCCCGGCCAGAGCTCGAAACGCCGGTTCCGGTTCCGCTTCCGCTACGTGTTCTTGTTGCTGTTGCTCTTCCTGGTGTTCCTGGTCCTCGTCCCGCTCATCGCGTGGAACCAGGTCGTGAAGATCGACGCGATGCCCGACGGCGACCGGCCCGGCGACCAGCCCGGCACGACGTACCTGCTGGTCGGCAACGACTCGCGCGCCGACCTGTCGGCCGAGGAGCGCAAGGAGCTCAACACCGGAGGCGCCTCTGGTCAGCGCGCCGACACGATCATGCTGCTGCACACCGGCTCCGGGCCGAACCTGTTGATGTCGATCCCGCGCGACTCGCTCGTCCCGATCCCGGGCCGTGGCACCACGAAGATCAACGCCGCCTACGCCTTCGGAGGGCCCAAGCTGCTGATCCGCACCATCGAGGCCAGGACCGGCATCCGCATCGATCACTACGTCCAGATCGGGTTCGGCGGTTTCGTCGGACTGGTCGACGCTGTGGGCGGCATCGAGATCTGTCCCGATGAAGACATGGTCGACGCCGACGCCAACCTGCGCATCAAGAAGGGCTGCCAGGACGTCGACGGCGCGGTCGCGCTGGCCTACGCGCGCTCGCGCCACGCCCAGCAGCTCGGGGACCTCGACCGGGCCGCCCACCAGCGCGAGGTGGTGTCCGCGGTCGGCGAGGAGGCGGTCTCCGTCTGGTCGGTCCTCAACCCCTTCCGCTACTGGCAGCTCAACATGGCCGCCGCCGACTTCGTCGCCATCGACGACGAGATGGGCCCCGTGTCCGCCGTGCAGTTCGCGTGGGCGATGACCCGCCTCGACGGAGACAACGGGCTCACCTGCGGCGTCCCCATCTCCGACCTGGCCGTGCACTGGGACACCGACCGGGCCGAGCAGATGTTCCAGCGCATCCAGCAGGACGACGTCGCCGGCATCGGCAAGGAGCTCTGCACCCCCTCGGGCTTGCAGTAAGCACGCCGCTGGTCGAGGAGGTTGAGCTAAGCAACCGTCACGAGACCCCGCGAGATGGCGCTGACCGGTTGGGGGTTTCGTGACAGGCGCTAGCGCGCCTTCCTCAACCAGCAGCGGTGGCGACGACGGGCCCGCCGATCTCGTGGCTGCGGCCGACGAAGGTGGCCACGACGGTCTCGCCGGCGGTGACCTCGACGTCGTACACGCCGGTGCGTCCCTCGCGGCTGCGCTCGACCGCGGTGGCGACGAGGACGTCGCCGAGGCGCGTCGGGGCCAGGAAGCGGATCTCGGCGCCCGCGGCGACGGTCCGGCGGTCGTAGCTGTTGCAGGCGAAGGCGAACGCCGAGTCGGCCAGCGCGAAGGTGAGACCGCCGTGGCCGATGGCATGCCCGTTGACCATGTCGTCACGCACGGACATCCGCAGCACGGCGCGGCCGGCGCCGACCGCGACGATCTCCATGCCGAGGGCCTGGCTGGCGCGGTCGCCCGCCCACATGGCGGCGGCCGAACGGGTGGCAACCTCCTGCGGGTCGGTCACCTCAGGGTCCGGTCGAGGAGCGACTCGAGCACGCGGTAGTGCCGCTCGGCCGAGTCCTCGTGGTACCGCGGGGTGTCGTTCATGGTGTAGCCGTGGGGGGCGCCGGCGTAGACGTCGTTGATGAACACCAGGCCCGCCGCCGCCAGCGCCTCGCCCAGTCGCCGCACGGCCTCGGGTGGCATCGACCGGTCGTTGTCGGCGTGCCCGAAGACGAACTCCGCCCGGGCCGCAGCGAGGCCGAGCGTGTGGGCTGGCCTCGTCGTCGGTGGCAAGTCCGCCACCATGAAACCCACCGACCGCGGCGACCTCGTCGGGGTGCGCGGTCGCGGTGCGGACCGCGAGGCGCGCGCCCATGCAGTAGCCGGTGGTCCCGACCGGGCCGTCGGCGCAGCGCTCCCGGAGGGCGGAGAGGTACGACGGCACGTCCGCCGCGAGGAGCTCCGGCGTCAGCGCGTGGACCCGGTCCATCGCGTGGTCGCGGTCATCGACGATGTCGGCCACGGAACCGTCGCGGTGGAACACGTTGGGCGCCAGCACCGTGTAGCCCCAACCCGCGATCCGCACCAGCATGTCCTCGATCTGCGGGCGCAGCCCCAAGGCGTCCATGAAGAACAGCACGCCGGGCGAGCTGCGGTCGTCGGGCCCGGCGACGTACGCCTCCGCTGTGCCGTCGGGGACCGGGATCACGATCGTCGTCGTCACCGGTTCAGGCTAGTGCCGGGTGAGGCCGTACCGATCCGGAGGGCCGGTGGCGACGAACCCAAGGGCGAGACAAGACAACTCGGGTGTTACCTCACCCCCTGATCGGAAGGAACCATCATGCGTCTCAGCCCAAGCAGCATCCTCCGCCGCCGCCCCTCACCGGCGACCCTCGTTGCGGTCCTTGCGCTGGTGGTGGCGACCGGCGGCACGTCGTACGCCGCGGTCAAGATCACCGGCGAAGACATCCAGAACAACTCCATCACCGGGAAGGACATCAGGGACGACTCGGTCACCGGCAAGGACGTCAGGAAACGCTCCCTCAAGGCCAACGACTTCGCCCCGGGCCAGCTCAAGGCTGGTCCGCAAGGTCCGGTAGGTCCGCAAGGGCCGGCAGGTCCGCAAGGTCCGGCCGGTGCGGGTCGGTGGGTGTTGATCAACGCCGCCGGCCAGATCGAGGCCCAGTCGGGTGGGTTCAGCGTGACCGCGGCGTACCCGGTCCTGCCGAACACCGCCACGCCGCCGGCGCCGGACAACTCCCTGCGCGCCAACGGCAACGTCTACATCAACGCCAACGAGCCGCTCACCAACAACGGGGCCTTCGCCGTCGTGGCACTGCAGAACACCGTGGACCTCAACGGCGATGGGATCACCAACGGCCGGGCGCCCGGCCCCGACAGCAACCCGGAGTTCTCCGGGGAGATCGCGGTCAGCCAGTGCGGCCTGCCCGGTACGGCGTGTGCACCGCCCGGCACCGGCAACGTCAACCACGTCGTGGTCAGCCCCCGTCAGAGCGACGGCACCGTGACCAGCAACGCGACCGGTCGCAAGCGGTTCTACGTCATCATCACCGGCGACTCGACGGACTTCGTGACGCCTGCTCCGTGAGCCTCTCTGACGCGCCGGTGTGCCAGGTCGACCACCAGGTGCACCGGCTCGTCAGGGCAGCTCGGACTGGATCCCGGACAGCAGCTGGCGGGCCATCACGATCCGCTGCACCTGGTTGGTGCCCTCGTAGATCTGGGTGATCTTGGCGTCGCGCATCATCCGCTCGACCGGGTAGTCGCGGGTGTAGCCGTAGCCGCCGAGCACCTGGACGGCGTTCGTGGTGACCTCCATCGCGACGTCGGAGGCGAAGCACTTGGCGGCGGCGCCGAAGAACGTGAGGTCCTTGTCGTTGCGCTCCGAGCGGCCCGCGGCGGCGTAGGTCAGCTGGCGGGCGGCCTCGACCTTCATCCCCATGTCGGCGAGCAGGAACTGCAGGCCCTGGAAGTCGGCGATCGGCTTGCCGAACTGCTGGCGCTCCTTGGCGTAGGAGAGCGCGTAGTCGACCGCGCCCTGCGCGACGCCGACTGCCTGGGCGGCGATGGTGATCCGGGTGTGGTCGAGGGTGCGCATGGCCGTCTCGAAGCCCGTGCCCTCCTCGCCGATCATCCGGTCGGCGGGGATCCGGACCTTGTCGAGGTAGACCTCCCGCGTCGGGCTGCCCTTGATGCCGAGCTTCTTCTCCGGCGCCCCGAACGACACGCCCTCGTCGGACTTCTCGACCACGAACGCGGAGACGCCCTTCGCGCGGGCTTCGGGATCGGTCACCGCCATCACCGTGTAGTACTCCGAGACCCCGGCGTTGGTGATCCACCGCTTCACGCCGTCGAGGACCCATTCGTCGCCGTCGCGCACGGCTCGCGTCTTCATGGCCACCGCGTCGGAGCCGGCATCGGGCTCGGACAGGCAGTAGGAGAAGCCGCCCTCGCCTGCGGCGAGCTTGGTCAGGTACTTCTTCTGCAGCTCCGGCGAACCGGAAAGGATCACCGGCATCGAGCCGAGCTTGTTGACCGCCGGGATCAGCGAGGACGCCACGCAGACCCGGGCGATCTCCTCGATCACCAGCACCGTGGCCAGCGCGTCGGCACCGGCACCGCCGTACTCCTCCGGGACGTGAGGGGCGTGGAAGTCGGCGGCCTGCAGGGCCGCGGCCGCCTCGTGCGGGTAGCGAGCCTCCTCGTCGACCGCGGCGGCGTACGGCGCCACCTTGGCCTCGCACAGGTCGCGTACGGCCTCGCGGATCGCCTGGTGCTCCTCCGAGAGCGCGAAGAGGGGGCTGCTGTTCTCAGAGCCGGCATTCATGGGGCCAGCCTAGGGTTTGCGACGTGAGCGACTGGCAGCGGCAGGAGTGGGTCGACCTGATGCTGGACGAGTGCGAGACGTGGGCCGTGATCGGGCTCCGCGACCCGCGCCGGACGGCGTACAGCATCGCCGAGCTGCTTCAGCGCAACGGCAAGCGGATCGTGCCCATTCATCCACGCTGCCACCCGCTTGCCGAGCCGGTGCTGGGCGAACCGGGGTACGCGACCCTGGCCGACGTGCCGTTCCCGGTCGACGTCGTCGACGTGTTCCGCCGGTCGAGCGCGGCAGGCGAGTTCGCCGACCAGGCGCTGGCCGTCGGCGCCCGCGGCGTGTGGTTCCAGCTCGGCGTCATCGACGAGGACGCCTTCCGACGTACCGTCGCCGCCGGCACCCCCATGGTGATGGACACCTGCCCCGCGATCGAGTACCGCCGGCGACCGCAGGTAGGCGCCCGCCGCGCCCATCGCGTCTGGACTGACGAGCGAGGCGAGCCCCTGGGCGAGCCAGCGAGGAGGGAAGACGCGATGCCGTAGGCGCGGCGGGCCGCCCGAGCGGAGCGAGGGCAATCAAACAGAGTCATGACGCGACCCGTACACCTCTGCCAAGATGTGGCGATCGTCAAGTCTGCTTCTCGGATCGAGCACGCATCAGGGGGACGCATTGCGCTGGCGCGCCAAGACGCTCGTCGCCACCATCTTCTCGGCCCCCTTGCTACGCCGGATCGGCTACCACGTCAGCGTCATCACCCGGAACGTCGACAAGACGTTCTTCATCCGGCTGTTCGCCGGG
Organism: uncultured Actinomycetota bacterium; assembly: GCA_963758885.1. Lineage (GTDB taxonomy): Bacteria > Actinomycetota > Actinomycetes > Propionibacteriales > Nocardioidaceae > Nocardioides. Next base: position 85,057 of record CAVWXS010000019.1, on the reverse strand, counting down.
CTGTTCTGCGTGGTGCTGGTCGCGGCGCTGATCGTCACGGCGGTCGAGGGCGACCGCTCGAGCGTCGGCGAGTGGTTCAGCGACCTCGGCACGAGCTTCTACTGGGGCGTGACGACAGTGATGGGCGCCGGGGACTCGTCATACGTCGGGTCGGCGATCGGGTTCATCGTCAGCTGGCTGCTGGTGCTCTTCGGCGTCGCGATCGTCGCGACCATCACCGGCGCGCTGGTCGGTTTCCTCATCGACTTCTTGCTCAAGGAGGGTCAAGGCATGGGTGCGAGCGGGTATCGCGACCACATCGTCGTGTGCGGCTGGAACTCCACGGCCCGCGAGCTGATCGCGGAGCTCGACGGAGACGACTACGACCGCAAGATCGTGCTGATCCACGAGGCCGACAAGAACCCCGCGGGCCCCGGGGTCTACTTCGTCAACGGCGACGTCACCAACGGTGACGACCTCAAGCGCGCCGGCATCGAGGAGGCGATGGCCGCGGTGATCTGCCCGGCCGACCCCTCCAACGAGGCCGACATGCGCTCGATCCTGGCCGTGATGGCGATCGAGTCGATCGCGCCCCAGGTGCGCACCGTCGTCGAGGTCAACAACCCCGCGCACGTCGAGCACTTCCGGCGTGCCAAGGCCGACGAGATCATGGTGACCTCGCGGATCGCCTCGCGACTGCTGGCACGGTCCTCGCTGTACCCCGGCCTCGCCGAGCTGGTCACCGACATCGTGTCGGGCGGCGAGGGCTCCGAGCTCTACCGCGTCAACCTGCCCGACGACTACATCGGCCACTCCATCGACGAGCTCTCCGCCCGGCTGCGCGCGGAGCACGCCGCGACCCTGCTCGCGATCGGCCGCGGTGGTCGCGCGTTCGTCAACCCGCCGCCCGACTTCCGCCTCGAGATCGGCGACGACGCGCTCGTGGTCGCGGAGTCGCTGGGCACTCTCGAGCCGATGGACGCCGACTACACCGAGACTGCCTGACTTGTCCGGTGGTTGAGTGAGGTGTGAGGGCGTCCGAGCCTGGAAACCACCGATCAGGCGCCTAGAACCCCAGCTTGCTCGACCCGCTGGCGTTGCGCCGTACGACGGCGCCCTTCTCCTGGGCCTCGGTCCTGAGACGGGCCTGGAAGTCGCTCATCTGCTGGCGCAGTCCCTCGTCAGACGCCGCCAGGATGCGGACGGCGAGCAGCCCGGCGTTGCGGGCGCCGCCGACCGCGACGGTGGCCACCGGTACGCCGGCCGGCATCTGCACGATGGACAGCAGCGAGTCGAGCCCGTCGAGCTGCTTGAGCGGCACCGGTACCCCGATGACCGGCAGCGGGGTCACCGAGGCGAGCATGCCGGGCAGGTGGGCGGCCCCGCCGGCGCCGGCGACGATGACACGCAGCCCGCGGCCGGCGGCCTGCTGGCCGTAGGCCAGCATCTCCTCGGGCATCCGGTGGGCGGAGACCACGTCGGCCTCGAAGGGGATGCCGAACTCCTCCAGCGCCTTCGCGGCGGCCTCCATCACCGGCCAGTCGGAGTCGGAGCCCATCACGATCCCGACCGCTGGCTCACTCATGGTCACTGACTGGGGGTCACTCACTCTCGTCTCCCAACTCGCCGGCGAACCAGGCGGCCGCGTGCCGCGCCCGCTCCAAGCAGTCCGCCAGGTCCTCACCGTAGGCGTTGACGTGGCCCACCTTGCGTCCCGGCCGCAGCTCCTTGCCGTAGAGGTGCACGCGCAGCCCCGGGTCGCGCGCCATCGCGTGGCGGTAGCCGTCGTAGAGATGACCCGTCTCGACCGGGCCGCCCAGGATGTTCACCATCACCGTCCACGTCGATCGCGGCGCCGGCGAGCCGAGCGGCAGGTCGAGCACGGCGCGCAGGTGGTTCTCGAACTGTGAGGTGACCGAGCCGTCCTGGGTCCAGTGGCCGGTGTTGTGCGGCCGCATCGCCAGCTCGTTGACCAGGATGCGTCCGTCGGTGGTCTCGAACAGCTCGACGGCCAGCACGCCGGTCACGTCGAGCTCACCGGCGACCAGGAGTGCCAGTCGTTGCGCCTCGACAGCCAGCGCAGGGTCGAGGCCGGGTGCGGGAGCGACGACCTCGTGGCAGATGCCGTCGCGCTGCACCGACTCGACGACCGGGTACGCCGCCGCCTGACCGCTCGGCGACCGCACGACGAGCAGCCGAGAGCTCGCGCCGGAAGTCGACCAGCTCCTCCGCAAGCAGTGGTACGCCGGAAGCAGCTGCGGCCGCGAAGGCCTCGGCCATGTCACAGTCGGCGGTCGAGGCGACGAACCAGACCCCCTTGCCGTCGTACCCGCCCCGCGTGGTCTTGAGCACGCACGGGAACCCGAAGACTTCGACGTCGGCCGGGGTGGCGACGACAGCGTTGCGCGGGCACGGTACGCCGAGCTCGCCGAGACGGGCGCGCATCACCGCCTTGTCCTGAGCGTGCACCAGTGCCGACGGCCCGGGACGGCACGCGACCCCCGCCTCGGTCAGTGCCTCGAGGTGAGCCGTCGGCACGTGCTCGTGGTCGAAGGTGACGACCTCGCACCCCGACGTCACCTGGATCAGGACGTCGAGGTCGCGGTAGTCGCCGACGAGGTGGTCGGGGATCACCTGGGCCGCAGACACACCTGGCGCCTCGGCCAGCAGCCGGAGCGGAACCCCCAGTGCGGCAGCCGGTTCGGCCATCATCCGCGCGAGCTGTCCACCGCCGATCACGGCGACTGTGGGCGCGGCCCGGGAGACCCGGGGGCGCCCGGCGGTCAGGGAGGTGGCCGACACGGGCGCCAGCGTAGTGAGGGTCGTCGTTCGGCCGTGCGCTGAGGACCCGGTGTCTAGGCTCACGACGTGACGACCGACCGTTCGGGCAGCCCCGCAGGAGGGCTCGCGGACGACGGCGAACCGGCGCAGCGACGGTCCCGGAAGCGGCGCCCGCTCTGGCAGGAGGCCCTGGTCATCCTGGTCGCCGCCATCGGCGTCGCGGTGCTGGTGAAGACGCTGCTCCTGCAGGCGTTCTACATCCCGTCGGAGTCGATGGAGCCCGGGCTCGTGCGCAACGACCGGATCCTGGTCGAGAAGTTGTCCTACGAGCTCGGTGGCTCGCCCGAACGCGGCGACGTCGTCGTGTTCAAGGACCCGGGCGACTGGCTGCCCCGCGAGGAGGCCGCCGGCCCGACAGGGGCGCTGCCACGCCTGATGGAGCGGGTCGGCCTCTACCCCTCGGGCGGCCACCTGGTGAAGCGGGTGATCGGCGTGGCCGGCGACGTCATCCACTGCTGCGACGAGAAGGGTCGCATCGTGGTCAACGGCGTGGCCCTCGACGAGCAGGAGTACGCGCGGGAGGACGGCGCGGCCTGCTACGGCCCGATGATCGGCTGCAGGTGGACGACTGATCGGGTGCCGCAGGGATCGATCTTCGTGATGGGCGACAACCGCAACCACTCCGCCGACTCGTCGTTCCACATGTGCCAGGTCTCGGGATGCACCCCGGGCGACGAGTTCGTCCCCGTCGACCTGGTCGTGGGCAAGGTCTTCGTGCTGATGTGGCCGTTCGGGCACTTCTCGTGGCTGCACCGGCCCGACGCGTTCGCGGCGGTGCCCGCCCCGGGTGGCGGCGGCTAGCTTCGCTAGACCTCGACGGGAGCGGCGGCTCGAAGCGCAGGCCACGCCCACGGATGGTGCTGATCAGGCTCGGCCGCCGGGAGTCGTCGCCGAGCTTGCGGCGTACCCAGCCCAGGTGCACGTCGATGGTCTTGGAGGAGGTCCAGAAGTTGGCCCCCCAGACGTCTCGCATCAGCTCGTCACGGCTCACGATGTCGCCCGGACGCGTGATGAGCGCGTGCAGGAGGTCGTACTCCTTGCGGGACAGCACGATCTCCCGCTCGGCGCGCCAGACTCGACGCGCTTGCGGGTCGATACGGACGTCCTGGACCTCGAGCACAGGCAAACCGTAGGAAATTCGGCCGTTCGGCGCTTGGAAACGCCCAAATTGGCATCGCTGGGCCGGACCGCGCTTGACGCGAGGTGGTGTGTCGTCGATGGCCTCAGTGGCGGCGTACGGCGACCGGCTCGAGCAGGCCGAAGCCGCGTACGGGCCGCGCGGGGAGGCGACGTGCCTCGAACTGGTCGGAGGGCAGCAGGTCGGCCGTGGCCTGGTCGACGATCACCCGGTTGCGGCGCGCCACCGCGGTCAGCCGCGAGGCGAGGTTCACCGGGGGGCCGAAGACGTCACCGAGCCGCATCACCACCGAGCCGCTGGCCAGTCCCACCCGGACGTCGGGCATCCGGCTGTCCCTGCCGACCACGGCGATGATCCCCTCCGCGGTGTCGTAGGCGCGGATCGGGTCGTCGTTGACGAAGAGCACCGCGTCGCCGAGCGTCTTGATCACGCGACCGCGCTGGCCGGCCACGACGTCGGAGCAGCGCGACTCGAACAGCTCGACCAGGTCGCCCAACCGGCTTTGCGTGAGCTCGTTGGACAGCTCGGTGAACCCGACGATGTCGGCGAACCCGATGGTCATCTGGGTGGTCCTGAGGTCGGCGTCGGCGGCGCCCAGACCGTCACTACCCAGCGCCTCGACCCTCGCGACGGCCGCGGCGAGGTGTCGGCGCCAGACGTAGATCAGCAGCCGCTCGAACGGCTCGTTCATCTCGTCGATCAGCTCGAGGCCCGCACGGGCTCTGCTGCCGGTGGCGTTGTCGCCGGCCTCGATCTCCTGCACCCGGTGGACCAGCGTCGCGACCTCCCAGTCGGCGAGCCGCGCCATCGTCTGGCCGACCGCCCGGGTCAAGGTGACGGCCATGTCGAAGTCGATGTGGCCGGCCTCCACCTGGCCGACCAGGGTCGAGACCGCGTCGGCGTCCGCGATCGTGAAGGCGACCTCGAGCCCGCGGTCGGGGAAGCCGAGCGCTCGCCAGAGCCGCCGCGCCTGCTCGATGGTGACGCCGGTCTGGGCCGCCACGTCGGCGGCGGTGTACGTCGGGTCCTCGCCGAGGATCGCGAGCTCGAGCTCCTCGGGGCCGGGACGGGCTGTCTCCTCCCCTTCAGATTCCTGCACGGGAGGGCCTTGGGAATCTAGATTCCTTCATTGCCGGGGATGCCGTCGTGGAGGCGGTGGAGCAGGTCGTTGAGGACGCGCTGCCGCTCCTCCACGCGCGGGATGTCGTGCAGCGGCACCTGGCCGTGGGTGCTCGCGTCGCTGATCACCAGGGTGCCGCAGCCGAGCATGCGGTCGATCAGGTCCTTCTCGTAGGCGACGTCGCTGATGCGGCTCAGCGGGATGTCGTGGCCGCGCCGGGTGATCACGCCGTAGCGGGTGATCAGGCGCCGGTTGGTGACCGTGTAGCTGGCCACCAGCCAGTTGAGGAACGGCCACACCGACAGCCACATGACGACGGCGAGGACGACGAGCCACACACCCAGCGAGACGGTGCCGTTGTCGATCGCCTTGTCCACGAAGACCGACACCGCCAGCATCACGATCAGCGCCAGGAACGGCAGGATCAGCGCCTTCGGGTGGGTGCGGACGTCGAAGACGACCTCCTCGCCCGGGTTGAGCAGGTTCTTCGAGATGGCCACGCCGGACATGGTGGCACAAGCCGTTGGTTGAGGAGGGCCGTCAGGCCGGTCACGAAACCCCAGTACTGCTCTGCGGATCTCTCACCGTGTTTCGTGACAGGCGCTAGCGCGCCTTCCTCAACCAGCGGGGCTGATCGTGGCGTGCACGACGTCACCGGCCGAGACCGGCACCACGCCCGCCGGTCCCGAGACCAGCAGTCGGCCGCCCTCGTCGATCCCGGTCGCCTCGCCGAGGAGTGTCTCGCCGTTGGGGAGAGAGACGCTGACCTCGCGGCCGAGCGTGGCGCACGACGCGGCGTACTCCGAGCGGAGCGCGGCGAGCCGTCCTCCCACGAAGGAGTCGTACTCGGCCCGCAGGCTGCGCAGCAGGGCCGACAGCAGGTCGGTGCGGTCGATCGCGAGGCCGTCGAGGGCGAGCGACGTGGCGCCGTCGTGCGGCAGCTCCTCGCGCGTCTGGTCGACGTTGATGCCCACCCCGGTGACGACGGCCGGACCGGTCGGGGTGTCGACCCGCTCGGTGAGGATGCCGGCCAGCTTGCGCTCGCCGAGCAGGACGTCGTTGGGCCACTTGAGGGTGACGCCCGCTCCCAGCTGGCGCAGCGCCCGCGCGGCGGCGTACCCGGTCAGCAGCGGCAGCCATGGCCAGTCCGCCGCGGCGACCCGCGGCACGAGCAGCACCGACACGGTCAGCGCCGACCGTGCGGGCGTCTCCCACGTCCGGTCGAGCCGGCCGCGGCCGGACGTCTGGTGTTCTGCGACCAGCACCAGGCCCTCGCCGGCCGCGCCGGTGCGGGCTCGTGCGGCGACCAGCACGTTGGTCGACGGGGTCTCCTCGACCACCTCGACGGACCAGTCGACCGGGGTCACGAGGCGGTCGAGGTCCAGCGGCGGCCGATTCGCCGAGCGGTCGGAAGCAGTCTCTGTCACGGGGTCTAGCCTGTCCCAGGTGAGCGCATCCGTGCACCCCGGCGAAGGCACCGACGTCCCGCCTGACGACTCAGGGATCGACATCCACACCACCGCAGGAAAGCTGCAGGACCTCGAGCGCAGGCTCGACGAGGCCGTCCACGCCGGCTCGGCGAAGGCCGTCGAGAAGCAGCACGCCAAGGGCCGCAAGACCGCCCGCGAGCGGATCGCGATGCTGTTCGACGAGGGCTCGTTCGTCGAGCTCGACGAGCTGGCCAAGCACCGCTCGACGGCGTTCGGCCTGGAGAAGAACCGGCCCTACGGCGACGGCGTGGTCACCGGCTACGGCACCGTCGACGGCCGCCAGGTGTGCGTGTTCTCCCAGGACTTCACGATCTTCGGCGGGTCGCTCGGTGAGGTCTACGGCGAGAAGATCACCAAGGTGATGGACCTCGCCATCAAGACCGGCTGCCCGATCGTCGGCATCAACGAGGGCGCCGGCGCCCGGATCCAGGAGGGCGTGGTCTCGCTCGGCCTCTACGGCGAGATCTTCCGGCGCAACGTGCATGCCTCCGGCGTGATCCCCCAGATCAGCCTGATCATGGGCTCCTGCGCCGGCGGGCACGTCTACTCCCCTGCGGTCACCGACTTCACGGTGATGGTCGACGGCACCTCCAACATGTTCATCACCGGGCCCGACGTCATCAAGACCGTCACCGGCGAGGACGTCACGATGGAGGAGCTCGGCGGCGCGCGGACCCACAACACCAAGTCCGGCAACGCGCACTACATGGGGTCCGACGAGGAGGACGCCATCGACTACGTCAAGGCGCTGCTGTCCTACCTGCCGGCCAACAACCTCGACCCGGCGCCGACGTACGACGCCCCCTATGGACAGAGTGCGGACCTCGACCTCAGCGACCTCGACCGGACGCTCGACACCCTGATCCCGGACTCGCCCGAACCAGCCCTACGACATGCACGACGTCATCACCGCGACCCTCGATGACGAAGAGTTCCTCGAGGTGCAGGCGCTGTTCGCGCCGAACATCATCGTCGGCTTCGGACGCGTCGAGGGCCACCCCGTCGGCGTCGTGGCCAACCAGCCGATGCAGTTCGCCGGCACCCTCGACATCGACGCCTCGGAGAAGGCCGCACGGTTCGTGCGGTTCTGCGACGCGTTCAACATCCCCGTGCTGACCTTCGTCGACGTGCCCGGCTTCCTGCCCGGCACCGACCAGGAGTGGAACGGCATCATCCGTCGCGGCGCCAAGCTGATCTACGCCTACGCCGAGGCGACCGTCCCGCTGGTCACGATCATCACCCGCAAGGCCTACGGCGGCGCCTACGACGTGATGGGCTCCAAGCACCTGGGCGCCGACATCAACCTCGCCTGGCCCACGGCGCAGATCGCGGTGATGGGCGCGCAGGGCGCGGTCAACATCCTCTACCGCAACCAGCTCAAGGAGGCCGACGACCCCGAGGCCCGCCGGGCCGAGCTGGTGACCGAGTACGACGACACGCTGGCCAACCCCTACGTCGCCGCCGAGCGCGGTTACGTCGACGCGGTCATCTCCCCGCACGAGACCCGCGTCGAGGTCGTCCGCGCGCTGCGGCTGCTGCGCACCAAGCGCGAGACCCTGCCCGCGAAGAAACATGGCAATATCCCGCTGTGAACGGGGTAGCGCAACCACGACTTGGAGCCGAGTCGGCGGAAATCGTCGGAGGAGCGAAGCGGGGGAGGCGATTTGCGCCGACTCGGCGACCCCGCCACGGTCGAGCGCGAGCGCACAGCAGGGAGGGGTTGGCTTTGACCGAGACCAGGAGCAACCCGTCCTGCGCATCGTCCGCGGCGACGCCACCCCCGAGGAGATCGCCGCCCTGGTCGCCGTGATCGCCTCGATGAGCGGCGGTGAGGCGCCGGCGAAGCCGAAGCCCCGCAGCACCTGGGCCGACCCGGCCGCCGCATGCGGACCCCGCTCCGCCACGGGCCGGGCGCCTGGCGGTCCTCCGGCCTCCCGCGCTGACGTGCGCACCGACCCCGACGCCGTACGCGTCCTCTGCCCGCCTGGTCGCGGACGTCATACGAAGTGGTCGCCCTGGCGACCAGAACGTATGACGTCTCGGGCTCAACCGACGCGCACGCCGCCGATCTCGTAGTCCCAGACGCCGCCGTCGGTGAGCTCGCGGACGATGCTCAGCTGGCCGGCGTGCGCGGCGTTGTCGGCGAACAGGTGCATGAGAACGCCGAGCACCGTCTCCTGGCGGTAGCCACCCCACGCGCCGTCAGGCCACCAACCAGGCCCCGCATCGGCCGCGAGCCCGCGGGCTGCGGCGACGTCGGCGACGTACGACGCCACGAAGCCGGCGACGACCTGGGCCGCGGGCAGCGCCGGGTCGTCGTCCCAGGCCTCGTCCTCGTCGAGCTCGGTGGCATGCCCGAGCAGCACGTGGTGCAGCCAGAAGTGCGTGCTGTCGCGGACGTGGCCGAGCAGGCCGAGCATCGACCAGCCGGACGGCAGCAGGCGGGCGCGCAGCTGGGCCTCGTCGAGCCCCTGGACCGAGCTCGGCCATCTTGTGACCCGAGCCTCGAGCCAGTCGAGGACCTCGTGCGTGGTGTTCATGCCTGGGACGTCGGAGCCACCATGCCCCTCTCGACATCCGAGGAGGGTCAGAGGACGTCGGGGCGCACGGTGAGCACCGGGCACGGCGCGTCCATGATCACCGTCTGGGCGACCGACCCCATCAGCACCTTGCCGACGGGCGAGCGCGGGCGGATGCCGATGACGACGAGCTCGGCGTGGTTCTCCTCGGCGACGCGGACGATCTCCTCGCCGACGTCGACGCCGACCGCCTGGTGGACCCGGTGGTCGACCCCGGCGGCGGTCAGCCGCTCGTCGAGGTCGCTGAGGTCCTTCTCGTTGACGAACCTCTTGTCGACGTAGGCGTCGCCGCGTGACGCGTTGACGACGACCACGCGCAGCTTCCGGGTCTCGGCCTCCTGCAGCCCGACCTGCAGCGCGGCCTCGCCGTACTGGTTGGGGATGTAGCCGATCACGACGGTCATGAAGCAGATCTCCTGTTCGGATGAACCCGAGCACGTACGGCGCCACGACGACGGCCACGATGAGAACATAGAGGCCGACCGCCAGGCCCTCGTTGAACAGGCCGCTGATGTCGCCGTTGGACAGGTCGAGCGCCTCGCGCATCTTCTGCTCCATGAGCGGGCCGAGGATCACGCCGAGGATCAACGGCAGCACCGGGATCCCGAACCTCCGGATCGCGAAACCGATCCCGCCGAAGATCAGCAGCAGCAGGAGGTCGAACGGGTCCTGGTTGACGCTGTAGGCACCCAGCGAGGCGAAGAACAGGATCCCGGCGTAGAGCTGAGGCCGCGGGATCTGCAGCAGCCGCGCCCACAACGGCGCGAGCGGCAGGTTGATCACCAGCAAGAGGGTGTTGCCGATGAGCAGGCTGGCCAGCAGCGTCCACACGAGCTCGGGCTGGTCGGCCATCAGGGTCGGGCCGGGCTGGATGCCGTAGGTGCGCATCGCCGCGATGATCACCGCGGCCGTGGCCGTCACCGGCAGGCCGAGGGCCAGCAGCGGCACGAACATGCCGGCCGCGCTGGCGTTGTTGGCGGCCTCCGGTCCGGCCACGCCCTCGATGGCGCCCTCGCCGAACGACTCCCGGTCCGGCCCCGGCTTCTGCAGGCGACGCTCGAGGACGTAGGACAGGAACGTCGGCGTCTCCGCGCCGCCGGCCGGGATCGCGCCGAAGGGGAAGCCGATCGCGGTGCCCCGCACCCACGGTCCCCACGAACGACGCCAGTCACTGCGGGCCATGAACGGCTGCCCGACCGGGATCACGTCGACGGGCCGGCGCCGCAGGTGCGCGGCGATCCAGAGCGCCTCGCCGATCGCGAACATGCCGACCGCCACGACGACGATGTCGATCCCGTCGGCGAGCTCGAGCAGGCCGAACGTGAGCCGTGGCTGGCCGGTCGAGAGGTCGAGGCCCACCAGACCGATCGTCAGACCCATGAACAGCCCGATGAAGCCGCGCAGCTTGGACTCGCCGAGCACGGTCGAGACCAGCACGACCGAGAGCAGCATGATCGCGAAGTACGTCGCGGCGCCGATCTTGACGGCCTGCTCGGCAAGCGCCGGGGTGAAGAACGCGACCAGCAGCGTGCCGATCGTGCCGGCGATGAACGACCCGATGGCCGCGGTGGCCAGCGCCTGGGCGCCGCGCCCGCGCTTGGCCATCTTGTTGCCCTCGATGGCCGTCATCACCGACGATGACTCGCCTGGCGTGTTCAGCAGGATGGACGTCGTCGACCCGCCGTACATGCCGCCGTAGAGGATTCCGGCGAACATGATGAACGACTGCGTCGCGTCCAGGCCGTAGGTGAGCGGCAGCAGCAGGGCCACCGTCATGGCCGGGCCGATGCCCGGCAGCACCCCGACGAAGGTGCCGAGCAGCACGCCCATGCAGGCGAAGAGCAGGTTCTCGGGCGTGAGGGCGTTCTGGAACCCGTCGAGCAGCAGGTTGAGGGTGTCCATCAGAGGATGCCGTCCAGGATCCCGGGCGTGAGCGGGACGTCGAGGACGACGTAGAAGAAGTACCAGCTGCTGACCGAGAACACCGCGCCCGACGATCAGGTCGCGCACGAGCGTGCGACTCCCCAGTGACCACGCGCAGCCGGCGAACAACAGGGCACCGGTGATGGCCCAGCCCAGAACGTTGACGAGCAGCAGGTTGAGCAGCATCACCCCGACGAGCTTGGCGACGGTGAGCCAGTCGGGCCGGGTGGTCAGGTCGACGTCCTCACCGGCCTCGCCCTCGGGTACGTCGCCGCGGGCGGTCGCGATCGCGAGCACCGCGGCGAGCACGATCATCACGCCGCCGATGACGTAGGGGTAGACCCGCGGACCGATCGGGTCGGCGTAGCCGACGTTGAGCCCGCGCGCGTCGATGATCGTCCAGACGCCGACCACCGCGAGCGCGGCCGCGAGCCCGTACTGCGCCTTGTCGACGCGGCGCGTCTCCGTCGTCGTCGTCTCGGTCGTCACAGCAGCCCCAGCCCCTCCAGCGTGTCGGTCACCCGGGTGTCCTGCTCGTCGAGGAACTGCTCGAAGTCCTCGCCGGTCTTGAAGTCGTCGGTCCAGCCGTTCTCCTCCAGCGCCTTCTTCCACCCGGGCGAGTCGTGCATCGTCTGCAGGTAGCCGATCAGCTCCTCGCGTCGCTCGTCGGAGATCTCCGGCGGCGCGAGCACGCCACGCCAGTTGAGGAACACCAGGTCGATGCCCGACTCGGTCAGCGTCGGGATGTCGGCGTAGGTCTCCTGCGGCAGCCGGTCCTCCCCGGAGACGGCCAGCACCCGCAGCTCGCCATCCTCGATCTGGCCCTCGAACTCCGCCAGCCCCGAGAAGCCGACGGCGATCTTCTCACCGAGCAACGCGCTGGTCAGCGGCCCGCCCCCGTCGTACGGCACGTAGTTGACGTCGTTCGGGTCGACACCGATGGTCTGCGCGAGCTGCATCGGGAACAGGTGGTCGGGGCCGCCCGGCGAGGACCCGCCGCCGACGGCGATCGAGGAGGGGTCGGCCACCCAGGCCTGCGCGAGGTCGTCGATGGTCTGGTACGGCGAGTCGCCGGGTACGAGGACACCTTCGGGTTCGCTCATCAGCTGGGCGAGCGGGCTGGCGTCGGTCAGGCGATAGTCGGTGCCGAACGAGTAGAGCGAGCCCACCACGCCGAGGCCCACCGTCATCATCGTGTGCTCGTCGCCGGCCTTGCCCATCAGCGAGGTCATCGCCGCGGCGCCACCTGCGCCGATCACGTTGTCGACGGTGAAGTCGCCGCCGGTGACGTCGTCGTCGACCATCACCTGCACGGCAGCCCGGCCGGTCTGGTCGTAGCCGCCCCCCGGGCTGTTGGGGATGATCATCAGGATGTCGCGGCTCTGGTCACCGCGCGTCACCCCGCAGCCGGTCAGCGCGGTGACGCCCAGCAGTAGCGCCGCCGTGGCGGCGGCAAGAGAGCGAGTCCGAGGAAGACGCATCCCTTGTGACTCTGCCGTATCTGCCCCGAGGGCTGCTACCCCCTCAGGTGCGGGCGCGAGCCTCCCGGACCGAGACGCTTTGTCACGTTTCGGGCGGGTGGCTCGTCAACCCTCCGGACAGCCACCGAGGAGGATGTGACCGATGACCGACGAGATTCTGCTCGCCGAGCAGTTCGAGGCCGAGCGGCCGCGGCTGCGCGGGATCGCCCTGCGGATGCTGGGCAACGAGCACGCCGCCGACGACGCCGTACAAGAGGCCTGGCTCCGCCTGGTCCGCACCGACAAGAGCGGGGAGCAGATCGCCAACCTGCCCGGCTGGCTGACGACCGTCGTCTCGCGGATCTGCCTCGACGTGCTGCGCGCTCGTACCGCGCGCCGCGAGGAGGCCTGGCCCGACGAGGCCGACTTCGTCGACCGGGCGCCGACCCCTGAGGACGAGGCAGAGCTGGCCGACGCCGTCGGCCAGGCGATGACGGTCGTCCTCGACTCGCTCGCCCCCGCCGAGCGGCTGGCCTACGTCCTCAAGGACGTCTTCGACCTGCCGTTCGACACGATCGCGGGGGTCCTGGGCCGCACCGAGGTCGCCACCCGGCAGCTCGCGAGCCGTGCCCGACGCCGGCTTCGCCAGCCCGAGCCGCGTGAGGACCTTGCTGCGGCAGACGCAGCGGTCGTCGACGCGTTCATGCAGGCCGCGCGCGACAACGAGTTCGAGGCGCTGCTCGACCTGCTCGACCCCGATGCGGCCGTGCGGGCCGACGACGCCGCCCTGGCCATGGGTGGCGACGCCGGCACGATCGTCGGGGGGCGGGCAGTGGCGGAGTTCTTCGCCGGCCGGGCCAAGGCCGCACTGCCTGCGACTCTCGACGGCGCGGCAGCCTTCTGTTGGCAGCACAAGGGCGAGGTCAAGGTCGTCTTCGGCTTCACTGTGGTCGACGGCAAGGTCGTCGAGATCGAGGTGCTGGCGGATCCCGACGTCCTCACGCGTGCGGCCCGACGCTCACCTCACCGATCGTGAGCACGGCCTCGGCCTCGACGATCTCGCCCAGCCGGGCGACCTGCGCGTCGAGGTCGGCCAGCCGCGCCTTCGACATCCGGCGCAGCGGCTCGACGGTGACCGCCACCTTGCGACCCGAACGCCGCTGGTGCCAGACGCCGGCCACCTCGCCGTCCACCAGCAGCGACGGGGTAGTTGCCGGCCTGGCCCGACGGCGACAGTGCCCGCTCGCGAGCCCGGCCCGGGAACAGCAGGTGCCGCGGCCTGCTGCCGACCACGAAGGCGTCGAAGTAGGGCAACAGCCGAACGCCCTCGGCTCCTCGCACGTCGTCGGCCGCGCCGGGCAAGTCGAAGGCCATCTCGCCGTCGAGGTCCACCCGGACCAGGCCAGGGTGGGCCGCCATCCGCTCCGCCGCCCACGCGGGCGTCGAGCCGAACCACGGCGCGAAGCTCGCGGGAGTCGCCGGGCCGTAGGACTGCAGGTACTGCTCGACCGCCCACGCCACCGCCTCGTCGGCGTCGACCGAGCCGGAACCAGGCGGTCTCGTGTAGGTCACCTTCCGGGCTCGGTCCGGCCCGTAGCAGAGCACCCCGGCGTACGCCGCCCGGTCGGTCACCTGCCGCCACCGCGGCCACAGCGTCTGGAAGGCAGGCATCACCGGCTCGGCCGCCCACGCGCCTGCGAGGTCGCCGACCGCCTCGGTGAGCTCGTCGACGGTCAGCTCGCCGCCGCCCAGGGCCTCGCCGATCGCTCCGATCACGATGCGCGTCTGGTCCTCGGTCATCCGCACGCCGTCGGGGAACGGGCTGCGCCACGGGATGGCGTCGAGTGCCGCCATCCACCGGCCCAGGTCGGTCGCGGGCAGCAGGTGCACGGTGCCGCGCGGACCGAAGGTCTTCACGAGCGTCCGGTCATCCCACAGCGCACGGCGTACGTCGTCCCGCGTTGCGCCGTCGATCCGCATCGCCGCCGAGATCTCAGCCGCCGACAGCACCTGCGCGTGCACGCCGGCCATGGCCGCGGCCACGCGGGCGACGTCGGTGCCTGCCGCGAACGGGACCGCCAGCCCGTGTCGCCCCAGTCGCCTGGCGTTGATCGCCGCCCACGAGCTCATCGGGCGGCCCTGCCGTAGCGCGAGGCCAGCCGCTCGACGGCCTCGGCGAGCTCGGGCGAGTCGACGACCTCGAAGTCGGCGTCGAGGATGCCGATCCAGAACGCCAGGTCGCCGTGGGTCTGCGCGCCCATCGTCAGCAGGCACGCGTCTTCGCCCCCATCTGGACCCTGCACGGGCTCGACCCCGCCGCCCTCGAGCCACGGGCCCATCCGGGCGATGACGTCCTGGGCAGGGAGCTGCACCAGCACCTTGCCGTAGGCCCGCTGCTGCACGGCGCGGATCTTGGAGGCGACCCACGCAGCCACGTCGTCGGCCGGCAGGTCGCGCAGCTTGAAGCGGTGGCCCGTCGAGCGGGTCTCCTTGAGCCGGTCGACGCGGAAGGTGCGCCAGTCGTCGCGCTGCGGGTCGAAGGCCACGAGGTACCAGCGGCGGCCCCAGTTGACGAGCCGGTAGGGCTCGACCTTGCGCTCCGAGCCCTGACCCGACCGGTCGCTGTAGTCGAAGCGCACCAGCTCGCGGTCGCGGGCGGCGTTCGCCACGAGGGTGAGCAGCGCGCCGTCCACCGCTGGGCCTCGGGAGTACGGCGCCACGCGGGCGGTGTGGGACTGCAGGGCGTCGACACGGTGCCCGAGCCGCTTGGGCAGCACCTGCTGGAGCTTGGTCAGCGCACGCAGGGCGCTCTCCTCCATCCCGCTGACCGCGCCCCCGCTCGCCGTACGCAGGGAGACGGCCACGGCCACGGCCTCCTCGTCCTCGAGCAGCAGCGGCGGCATCGCCGTGCCGGCGACCAGCTTGTAGCCGCCGACCGGTCCCCGGGTGGCCTCGACGGGGTAGCCGAGCGACCGCAGGCGCTCGACGTCGTTGCGGACCGTGCGGGTGGTCACGCCCAGCCGGTCGGCCAGCTCGGGACCGGGCCACTCGCGCGGCGTCTGCAGCAGCGACAGCAGCGAGAGCAGGCGGCCGGAGGTCTCGGACATGGGTCGAAGATTACTCGTAAAGAGGAACGAAACGTTCCTGATCGGCTTCTAGTTTCAGAGGGTGCGAAACCACGAGAAACCCAACCAGGACAAGGGAGCAACGATGACCATCACCCTCGAGCGGCCGGCGCCCGACACGACGGCGGAGACCCCGGTCCAGGTGCCCGCGAACGCCGGCAAATGGATCGGGTTCGCGGTGATCCTGGCCGCGATGATCCTCAACATCCTCGACTCCACGATCCTCAACGTCGCGGCTCCCTCGATCCAGCGCGACCTGTCGCTGTCGGCGTCGGCGCTGGAGTGGATCGCCGCGGCGTACACCCTCGCGATCGCGGTCGGACTGCTCGCCGGCGGACGGCTGGGCGACGCCTACGGCCGCAAGCGGATGCTGATGTCAGGTCTGGTCGGTTTCGTGGCGTCCTCGGTGCTCTGCTCGGTCGCGTGGTCCTCGGAGACGCTGATCGCGGGCCGGGTCCTGCAGGGCCTGGCGGCGGCGGTGATGATCCCGCAGACCTTCGGCCTGATCCGCGACATCTTCGGCCCCGCCGAGATCGGCAAGGCGTTCGCGGCGTTCGGGCCGGCGATCGGACTGTCGACGGTACTCGGCCCGGTCGTGGCCGGCGGCCTGATCGAGCTCGACCTGTTCGGCACCGACTGGCGCTCGCTGTTCCTGATCAACGTCCCGGTCGGCCTGTTCGCGATCGTCGTCGGCCGCCGCGTGCTGCCGTCGTCCGAGCCCGCCCACCTCGGCGCGCGACTCGACTGGGTCGGCATCGTGCTGACTGCCATCGTCGAGCTTCCTCGTCGTGTTCCCGCTCGTCGAGGGCCGGACCCTCGGCTGGCCGGTGTGGCTGGTCGCCGTGACCGCCGCCGCCGTGCCCGCTGCTCGTCGTCGTCGGCAGGCGCCAGCGCGGCCGGATCGCCCGCGGCGAGACC
Organism: uncultured Actinomycetota bacterium; assembly: GCA_963758885.1. Classification (GTDB taxonomy): domain Bacteria; phylum Actinomycetota; class Actinomycetes; order Propionibacteriales; family Nocardioidaceae; genus Nocardioides. The sequence continues at coordinate 68,484 of CAVWXS010000019.1, read as the reverse complement.
CCGCTCGTCGAGCTGAGCGTGCTGCGCAAGCGGTCCTACGTCTCGGGCGTGGTGTTCACGATGATCTTCTTCGGCAGCATCGTCGGCTTCTCGCTGGCCACCGGGCTGTTCCTCCAGATCGGTCTGGGCATGACCCCGATGAAGGCTGCGCTCTACCTGGCCGGCTTCGCCGTCGGCGCGTTCTTCGGCTCCGGCGTCGGCGCCTGGGCGACCACCGCGGTCGGGCGCCCGATCCTCCACGTCGGCCTGGCGATCATGGCCGCTGGCACCTTCGTCCTCTACTCCTCGCTGCACGAGGCCGAGACCGTCGGCTGGCTCCAGCTGGTGCCCGGCATGGTCGTCTACGGCCTGGGGATGGGCATGATCTTCGTCCCGCTGTTCAGCATCATCATGGGCGAGATCGAGGACCACGAGGTCGGCTCGGCCTCCGGCATGCTCGAGTCGTTCCAGCAGCTGGGCGCCTCGCTGGGCGTCGCCGCGCTCGCGACGCTGTTCTTCGCCACCATCGACCTCGAGGACGGCGGCCCGGTCGCCGCCGCGCTCGCCGGCCGTCACGTGCTCGCCGCCGAGCACACCCTGCTGGTCTCGCTGGTGCTGATCGCGGTCGCCTTCGCCGTCGGCTTCCTGCTCCCGAAGAGGGCCCGCGAGATGGGTCACTGAGCCACCGAACACCGATTCGTCTGCGGCCCGCCGGAGGAAAACCCGCGGCAAACCGCAGACGAATCGGTGTCTAAGGTGGCCCGCATGAGCTCCCACCCGGCCGGCCACCAGCCAGACCGCACCGTCGACGCCATCGCCAACCGCTACGTCGAGGACGCCGCTGCGCTCGACCCGGTCCTCGCGACCTACTCCGGCGTCGCCGGCCACGACCATCGGCTGCCGGACCTCTCCCCCGAGGGCTTCGACGCGCGCGAGGGCCTCAACCGCAAGGTGCTGGCCGACGTCCGCGACGCTCCGCCCGTCGACGAGCGCGAGCGGGTCGCGCGCGAGGCGTTCATCGAGCGGCTCAGCCTGAAGGTCGAGATGGCCGACGCCGGGATCCCGCGCAGCGAGGTCTCGGTCACCTCCAGCGACCTGCACGACATCCGGGGCGCCTTCGACCTGATGCCCACCGAGGGCGAGGAGGCGCACGCCAACATCGACGCCCGCCTGGCGGCCGTGCCGGCTGCCCTCGCCGGGTTCCGGCAGACCCTGCTCGAGTCCGCCGACAAGGGCCGCGTGTCGGCCAAGCGGCAGTACCACGAGATCGCCGGCCAGTTCCGCCGCTGGACCGGACAGGAAGGCACCGGCGGCGACGTGTTCAAGAACCTCGTCGCCTCCCTGGGCGCCGAGGGCGCACTCGCCGACTCGCTCGACCGGCATGCCGCCGAGGCGAGCGCAGCGTTCGCGGAGTTCGGCCGCTTCCTCGAGCGACGAGCTCGGTCCGCGAGGCCGCGACCGCGAGGCCGTCGGCCGCGACGAGTACGCCCTGTGCAGCCGCTACTTCCTGGGCGCGACCGTCGACCTCGACGAGACCTACGCCTGGGGCTGGGCCGAGCTCAAGCGGCTGGACGACGAGATGGTCGAGACCGCCGAGCGCATCGTGCCCGGCAGCACCGTCGACGAGGCCGTCGCCGCCCTCGACGGCGACCCCGCTCGCTCCATCGACGGTCGTGAGCGTTTCCGCGACTGGATGCAGGAGCTCGCCGACCGCACGGTCGCCGAGATGGCCGACGTGCACTTCGACATCCCGGGGCCGATCCGCACGATCGAGTGCCGGCTCGCTCCGACCAACGACGGCGGCATCTACTACACGCCTCCCAGCGAGGACTTCAGCCGGCCCGGCCGGATGTGGTGGTCGGTGCCCGACGGCATCGACACCTTCTCCACCTGGCGCGAGACGACGACGGTCTTCCACGAGGGAGTTCCGGGTCACCACCTGCAGTGCGCGCAGACGATGTACCGCTCCGAGCTGCTCAACCGCTGGCAGCGCCAGATGTGCTGGGTCAGCGGCCACGGCGAGGGCTGGGCCCTGTACTCCGAGCGACTGATGGACGACCTCGGCTACCTCGCCGACCCGGGCGACAAGATGGGCATGCTCGACGGTCAGTCGTTCCGCGCGGCCCGGGTGATCATCGACATCGGCATGCACCTCGAGCTGGAGATCCCGAAGGACAACCCGTTCGGCTTCCACCCCGGCGAGACCTGGACACCCGCACTCGGCCTGGAGTTCATGCGCCAGCACTGCCGGATGGCCGACGAGTTCATCCAGTACGAGGTGCTCCGCTACCTCGGCTGGCCCGGTCAGGCGCCGGCGTACAAGGTCGGCGAGCGCATCTGGCTCGAGTGCCGCGACGAGGTCAAGGCCCGGCGCGGCGCCGACTTCGACCTCAAGCAGTTCCACACCGAGGCGCTCAACCTCGGCTCGCCGGGGCTCGACCCGTTCCGGCAGGCCATGGCGCGCCTGTGACGGTGCTGGTCCTGGGCTCGGCGTCGCCCGCTCGCCTCGCGACCCTGCGGGCTGCGGGCGTCGAGCCCGTCGTCATCGTGTCCGGGGTCGACGAGTCCCAGGTCGCCGACCTGCCTCCGGCGGAGCTCGCGCTGCAGCTGGCCGAGCTCAAGTGCGCGGCAGTAGCCGGACGGGACGACCTTCCGAGCGGCGCCTTGGTGCTCGGTTGCGACTCCGTGCTCGAGCTCGATGGTGCGGCCCTCGGCAAGCCCGGAGACGCGGACACCGCCCGGGCGCGCTGGCGCGAGATGCGCGGACGCTCGGGCGTGCTCCACACCGGGCACGCGCTCCACGACACGGCGGCCGATCGCGTCGCGGCCGCGACGGCGTCCACGGTGGTCCACTTCGCCGACCTGACCGACGACGAGATCGACGACTACGTCGCCACGGGCGAGCCGCTCCACGTGGCCGGCGCGTTCACCGTCGACGGCCTCGGCGGCGCCTTCGTCACCGGCATCGAGGGCGACCACCACAACGTGGTGGGGCTCAGCCTGCCCCTCCTCCGGGACCTCCTGGCTGAGCTCGGCCACTCGTGGACGAGTCTGTGGCGCCCTCAGCCTCCTCAGGGTCGTCTCGACCCTCCTGCCAGTGCATGAAGTCCGACAGCTGAGCCGGCTCAGGCTTCTGGAAGACGTACTCGCGGAACAGGTGGAACCGCGCGGCCTGCCCGAGCAGCGACCCGATCACGACACCCGCCAGGTTGTCGGAGACCGCGTCGTCGAGCCCGAGCACGTTGCGGCTGATCCAGAGGCAGGCCATCGGGATCAGCATGGTGACGGTGTTGATCACGAAGTACGCCGTCCGCCCGCCGTCGGCGGCCTGCGGCGGGCGGTGCTTGAACGTCCAGTAGCGGCTGAGCCGGTAGCTGATCACCATGCCGACGAAGTTGGCGATCACGAACGCCGTCACCGGGTGGCCGTTGAGCCACGGGTCGTCGGTCAGGTAGAGACCGTGGACGAGGAAGTTGAAGATCACGAACGCGGCAAAGGTGGCGATGCCGCCGACGGCCATGAAGCGGCCGATCTCGGTCAGCAGGCGGTTCCAGCCCTCTCCCACGCCTCAGAGGTTAGCCGTGCGGGCCTGCAGATGATCATCCGCCTGTCGGCGAGTTGGTCCGCGGGGAGCTCGACGGTCTGCTCCACGGTCACCTCGCGGACCCCGGGCCCGGGCGCGTCGGCGTCGCTCTTGTCGAGCACCAGGTCGAGGGTGATGCTCATCTGGTCGGGCCCCTGGGCGGACGCCTCGAAGGCCCACGTGCCGGAGACCCGGGAGGGCGCGTGGTCCACCCGGCCGAACTGTCCGGCGGGCGGGAGCGGATCGGAACCGTTGACCGTCACGCTCGGCTCGAGGCTCTCGACGTCGTACGACGTGCCGTCGACGACGACGCTGTCGACCGAGACGACGGTGCCGGCCACCAGCCACGAGCGCCCGTCGGCGGCCCAGCCGGGGCCGGGCAGGTAGGGCGTGCGTTGCGGAGGCCCTGCCAGGCAGGTGAGGTCGAGCTGCACGCCCTCTCGGTCGAAACCGTCGGCCGCACACGCCGCCTCGCCGCCGGCGACCGGCTCGTCGTACAGCACCGCCGCCGCGCCCGCCTCGCGCTCGCCGGTGGCCGGGTCGAGCGTCTGGGTGAGACCGTCGTAGGTGACCGCGAGCTTCATGGACCCGATCTCGTCCGGCGCCTCGTCGACGGCTACCCACACGGTGTCGAGGCCGGAGTCGACGGTGCCCTTCTCGCCGGCGACGCGGTAGGGCGAGCCGAGGTCGACGGTCGTGCCGTCGACGACAAGGGCGAGCTCGGCGGGCTGCGGCGCGCCACCGATCAGGCCGACCGGCACAGCACCCTCGCCGAACGGGTCGTGCTCGACGTGCACCGGCACCCAGCTGCCGCCCTCCGGCGGCGCGTGGGTCTCGTCGTCCTCCGCCAGGTCGGGTCCGACCTCGTCGGTCGTCGGCTGGCCGAGGACCAGGTCGAGCCGGCCGGTGGGGATCAGCACGAAGCCGAAGTCGCCGACGACCTCCACCGAAGCGCGCCCGGGTACGACGTCGCCCGGCGTCGGCCGCGTCCGGCCCCCCGCACGCCGACAGGCCGGCCCAGACGAGGGCGGCGACCGCGAGCCAGGTGAAGGGCCTTCTCACTGGTTGCCGTAGATCTCGCGCTTGAGTGCCCGCACCTGCGCGAACTGCGACTCCACCAGCTGGGTCGCCGCGCGAGAGGCCGCATCGCAGAAGGCGTGCTCGTCCATGCGTCGCTGGATGTCGCGGTCGAGGTGCACCGTCCAGGAGTCCATGCCCACCGCACTGATCCGGATGGCGCCGCCGGCGGCCAGTCCGTCGACGACGAGCTCCGAGCGGGCTCGGACGTACTCCTCGTCACGCGGCGTCGTCGGCGCGGGCTCGCGCGTGAACTGCTGCTCGAAGTCCTGGCTGCGCGCGACGTAGTAGGCCCTCATCCGCGCGACGAAGAGCAGCTTCGCCAACCGGGTCAGCTGCCGCTCGAGGTCGGCCACACTCGCCCACTCGTAGTAGCCGGGTGACAGCGAGAGCCGCACGAGCGTGCGGCCGGTGATCGTGGCGTACGCGCGGCCGTCGGGCGTGCCGGCCGTGGCACTGAGCTCGGCCAGGGCGGTCGGTCATGTCATCACCTTCGCATCTGTCAGTCGTCGTCGGGCCGGCCGACGTCGGGATCACCCGGGGACGGCTAGCGTCGGCCGTGGGGCGAGGAAGTCGGTGGCGTGGCCGGAGACGACGCCGCTGCTGTTGGACATCGCGTCGACGATCTTCTGCTCGGCGCGCTCGACCTCGGCCTTGAGGTCGTTGATGCCCTGCTTGGCCTTGTCGATCACACCCTCCACGGACTCCGCGGAGTAGTCGTTCTCGGGCGGGTCCTCGATCTGGCCGGCGAAGGTGCCCGCCACGTCGACGGCCGACGCGACGGCGCCGAGGGCGACGGCACTGGCTCCACCGGTGACCGGGACCGACGCGATGGCGACCACGGCGCCGACGACCGACAAGCCGATCTCCCACTCGTTCTTGCCGCAGTCGTCGTAGTGGTCGAGGGCCGACTTCACCTTGTGCGCGATGTCGTCGATGTTGGCGCGGGCACGGGTCCACAGCTCCTTGTTGGCGTTCAGCGCGTTCATCAGGATCGAGGCCACGGTGAACTGGTTCTCGGTGCGGTCGACGAAGGGGATGACGAAGTTGTCCATGAACGCCTTCGCCGCCAGGCCGTCCCACTCGTCGAGGGTGTTGCCGGCGACCGTCATCGCGCGCAGCTCGACGTTGACCGGATGGGGAGTGCCCTGGATCGGGTCGGTGAACGCGTCGGAGCACAACGCGTCCATGCAGGTGGTGACCGACTGCATCGGGCCGTCGAAGTCGGCCGGGTCGGGCAGCACCAGGAAGTCGTTGAACAGCGAGTGGATCTCGTTGAACTTCAGCTCGGTGTCCCAGACCGTCTTGCGCAGCACCTCCTCGGTCATCATCGGCGTGCCGCTCATCGGGTCGGTCGGCGCGTAGTACCTGCCGTCGTGCTGGTAGATCAGGTGCTCGTCGCGGAGGTACTTCTCGACGGCCATCTCGTAGATCTCCTGGGCGTGGAAGCCCAGCTCTGGTAGCTCATGTTCTTGGGGCCCCCTCGGGATCGTGAGACGGAGGAGCGAAGCGGGGGAGCGAGCGATCTCGTGGGGTATTCATTGGACCGTGCCGATCTCGAGCTTCCGACGCTCGAACTCGGCGCGGGCCTCTGCGTCGGTCTGCGCGTAGTGGTTGGCGGCGTGGACCAGGGCCGCGCCGGTGTCCATCAGGTTGTCGGCGGTCTGGGACAGGTGGCCGGCCAAGATGGCGGCCAGCGCCTCCCACGCGCGGCGCGGAGCCGTAGGAGTAGTCACCCGCTCCGACTCCGCCGCTGCGGTACATGATCCCGGTGATGGACGACGGCAAGGCGTTGACCGCGGTCGTGAACTCGCCGGCCACGGTCGGCAGCTGGTTCTGCCCCGCATCCCACAGCTCGGCCAGGTCGACGCCCAGCTCGTGTCCCGTTGACATGGCGGGTTCGTTCCCCGCGCATCGCTCGCCAAACCTCACGCGGGTGTCGCAAATCCCCTTGTTTTCTAGGGGTTTGAGCGCACCTACTCGACGGGTAGACCCAACCCACGCGCGATCAGCATGCGCTGCACCTCCGAGGTGCCTTCGCCGATCTCGAGCACCTTCGCGTCGCGGTAGAAGCGCACCACGGGGTACTCCTCCATGAAGCCGTAGCCACCGAAGACCTGGGTGGCGATGCGCGTCGCCGTCACGGCCGACTCGGTGGCGTAGAGCTTGGCGATCGAGGCCGCCTGCCTGAACGCCTTCATGTCCGTGGCGCCGGCGTCCTTGATCGCGGCCGCCTTGTAGACCAGGAGGCGGGCCGCCTCGGCCATCACCTGGAGGTCGGCGATCTGGAAGGCCACGCCCTGCTTGCGGCCGATCGGTCCGCCCATGGTCTGCCGCTCACCGGCGTACTGGAGGCTCAGGTCGAGGCAGGCCTGGATGCAGCCGACCGCGAGCGCCGCGATCGCGACGCGGCCGTCGTCGAGGGTGGCCAGGAACTGGGCATAGCCCCGGCCCCGGTCGCCGACGAGGTTGCCCTCGGGCACGCGGCAGTCGGTGAAGGTCAGGCCGTGGGTGTCGGAAGCGTGCCAGCCGAGCTTGTCGTAGGGCGGCTCGACGCCGAAGCCGGGCGTGCCCGCGGGGACGAGGATGGCCGAGATCTCGGGCTTGCCGTCGTCGCGCACCCCGGTGCGAGCCGTCACGGTGACGAGCGAGGTGATGTCGGCGCCGGAGTTGGTGATGAAGGCCTTGGCCCCGTTGACCACCCATTCGCCGTTGTCGAGCTCGGCCTTGGTGCGGGTGGCACCGGCGTCGGAGCCCGCGCCCGGCTCGGTGAGGCCGAAGCCCGCGAGCGTGCGGCCGGAGACCAGGTCGGGCAACCAGGCGTTCTTCTGCTCCTGCGAGCCGAAGGTCAGGATCGGGTTGATGCCGAGGCCCACGGCCGCCTCGAGGGTGATGCCCAGGGACTGGTCGACCCGGCCGATCTCCTCGATCGCGACGCACAGGCTGGTGAAGTCGCCGTCCTCGCCGGCGCCGCCGTACTCCTCCGGGGCGGTCAGACCCATCAGCCCGAGGCCGCCCATCTTCTGGACGACGTCGGACGGGAAGTGGTGGTCCTTGTCCCACTGCGCTGCGTGGGGGGCGATCTCCGCCTCCGCGAACTCGCGGACGCTGCGACGGAACTCCTCGTGCTCGCGGGACAGCTCGAACGTCATGGGCACGATGCTAACCCGAGAGGTTAACGATCGCTAACCTGCCGACGACTCCGGCTGGTCGAGGTGCGAGGTCGGCCACGGCCGAGCCGTCGACGAAGCCCGCGCTGAGATGGCGACAGTATCGCTTGCGGGGTCTCGCGATCGGGCTGACGGCTCCTGCCCTCAACCAGCGGGAGCGCAGCACGAACACCGCGAAGTCGCCGTCGGGGTCGAAGGGCCGCAGGTCGAAGGTGGCGAACCGCGACTCCACCGCCAGGCCGGCGGCCTCGGCGTCGGCCAGCGAACTCCTCGGCCGGGTAGACCCGGGACCGCGGCGGCGCGCCGTTCAGCGAGAAGCCCACGAGCACCCGGCCGCCGGGGCCAGCAGGTCGCGGAAGGCGCCCAGAGCACCGACCGCTCGGAGCCCTCGGCCAGCAGCACCATCACGTTGCCGACGCACACGACCAGGTCGTACTCGGTCGGCATGCCCAAGCGCGGCGAAGAACGCCGCGTCGAGCTGCCTCCAGGCGCGCCCGGGCGACGGGGAGGTCGGGGTACGTCGCCCGCGACTGCTCCAGCAGCCCCTCGTCGAGGTCGACGCCCGACGGCCTGGTGACCGGCTCGTCGCAACGCCGCACCGGTCCGGCCCATGCCCGCACCCGGCGTCGAGGATCCTGGCGCGACGCGGGGCGAGCGCGTCGGCAAGGCGCGCCTCCCCCTCGACGTCCGCGCCGGACGCGACCAGCTCGGCGAAGTGGACGCCGTACCCGCGTCCGATGTCGATCGGCCCCTCCCAGCGGGTCGGCGGCAGGTCGGTGCTCACGCCGCCGACCCTACGACCGTGTCGGCAGCTGTGGGTCACACTGCCGGGATGAGGTTCGAGACCCGGCCGCTGACCCCGGAGACGTGGGCCGACCTGGAGGAGCTGTTCGGGCTGCCCGGTGGCTCGATCGTGCGCGGCTGCTGGTGCATGTACTACCGCAAGACCGGGCAGGTCTCGGTGAGCGCCGCAGCCGGGGTGACCAACAAGGAGCAGCTGTGCTCGCTGGTCGACGCGGGCGTCGTCCCGGGGCTGGTGGGCTACGTCGACGGGGAGCCGGCCGGCTGGGTGAGCCTGGGCCCGCGGGAGGAGTACCTGAAGCTCCGACGGTCCTCGGTGATGAAGCCGGTCGACGACGCCGAGGTCTGGTCGCTGGTGTGCTTCTACGTCGCCAAGCCGTGGCGGGGCAAGGGCCTCCAGCACCGGCTGCTCGCCGCGGCCCTCGACCACGCACGCGACCACGGCGTGCGGATCGTCGAGTCCTACCCCGTCGACAAGGAGGAGCGCAGCCACGACGACTTCATGTTCTTCGGCTCGCGCGGTCTCTACGAGAAGGCCGGCTTCCGCGAGGTCGTACGCCGCTCCCCCACGCGCGTGGTGATGCGCCGGGGGCTGCGACCGAGACGGTCCTAGCGGAACGCGCTCTCGCCGGTGAGCGCCTGGCCGATGACGAGCTGGTGCACCTCGGAGGTGCCCTCGTAGGTCAGCACCGACTCGAGGTTGTTGGCGTGGCGCAGCACGGGATGCTCGAGGGTGATGCCGGCCGCGCCCAGGATGGTGCGGCACTCGCGCGCGATGGCGAGGGCCTCGCGGACGTTGTTGAGCTTGCCGATGCTCACCTGGGTCGAGGTGATCCGGCCGGCGTCCTTGAGCCGGCCGAGGTGGAGGGACAGGAGCATCGCCTTGCCGAGCTCGACGGTCATGTCGGCGAGCTTGGCCTGGGTGAGCTGGAACGAGCCGAGCGAGCGGCCGAAGATCTCGCGCTCGCCGGCGTACTTCAGAGCGGTCTCGAGGCAGTCGCGCGCCGAGCCGAGCGAGCCGAAGATGATGCCGAACCTGGCCTCGGTCAGGCAGGACAGCGGTCCGCGCAGACCGGTCACCTCGGGCAGCACCGCGTCGGCGGGCAGCCGGACGTCGTCGAGCACCAGCTCGCTGGTCACCGACGCGCGCAGGCGAGAGCTTGCGCTTGATCTCCGGGGCGCTGAAGCCCTCGGTGTCGGTGGGGACGACGAAGCCGCGGATCCCGTCCTCGCGTCTGGGCCCAGACCACGGCGACGTCGGCGATCGAGCCGTTGGTGATCCACATCTTCGATGCCGTTGAGCACCCAGTCGCCCTGCCCATGTGATCCGGCCTCGAGGCGGGCGCGCGTGCGCATGCTCGCCGGGTCGGAGCCGGCGTCCGGCTCGGTGAGCCCGAAGCAGCCGATGGCCTCGCCGGTGGCCATCCGCGGCAGCCACTCGTCCTTCTGCGCCTCGGATCCGTGCTTCCAGATGGCGTACATCGCCAGCGATCCCTGCACCGAGACCAGCGACCGGACGCCCGGCGTCGGCGGCCTCGAGCTCGAGGCAGGCCAGGCCGTACGCCGTGGCGCTGGTGCCGGCGCAGCCGTAGCCGTCGAGGTGCATCCCGAGCAGACCCACCTTGCCCAGCTCGAGCGCGAGCTCGCGGGCCGGCAGCGACGCCTCGTCGTACCACTGGGCGACGTGCGGACGGACCTGGGCGTCCATCAGCTCGCGCACGGTGCGCTGGATCGCGCGCTCCTCCTCGCCGACGAGGCCGTCGAGGTCGAACAGGTCGAGGGGGTGCTGGGTCGGGCTCACGCCTTGATCGCCTCCTCCAGCGCGGCGAGCACCAGCAGGGCGGCGTCGGGGCGAGCGTTGTGGCCCATCAGACCGATCCGCCACACGGTGGCGGCGTACTGGCCGACGCCGGCGCCGATCTCGATGCCGTGCCGCTCGAGCAGCCGGGCGCGCACGGCGGCCGAGTCGACGCCGTCGGGCACCTTGACGGTGGTCAGCTCGGGGAGGCGGTACCCATCGGCGGCGAACAGCTCCAGGCCCAGCTCCTGCAGGCCGTCCTGGAGCAGCTTGCCGGCCTCGTGGTGGCGGGCCCAGACCGCGTCGAGGCCCTCCTCCATGATCCGCACCAGCCCGGCGTGCAGGCTGACGACCATCGCGACCGGAGCGGTGTGGTGGTAGGTGCGGCCACCCTTGCCCTGGGCCTGGTTGATCTGTCCTCGCCGACGTAGCCGCCGAGCAGGCCGAGGTCGAGGTACCAGCTGCGCGGCTTCTCGACCCGCCGGTCGAAGGCGCGGTCGTTGATCGTGAACGGCGCCAGGCCGGGCGCGACGCCGAGGCACTTCTGCGTGCCGGCGTAGCCGACGTCGATCCCCCAGTCGTCGGCCCGCAGCTCGATGCCGGCGATGCTCGTGACCGCGTCGGTGACGAGCAGCGCGTCGCCCTTGGCGGCGCCGAGGGCGGCGATGTCGGACCTGACGCCGGTCGAGGTCTCGGCGTGCACGGCGGCGTAGATGGCCGGGCTGGGGTGCGCGTCGAGCATCCGCTGGACGTCGACCGGCTGGCCCCACTCGTGCTCGACCGCGACGACCTCGGCACCGCAGCGAGCGGCGACGTCGCACATCCGCTGGCCGAACAGGCCGTTGACCCCGACGACCACGACGTCGCCCTCGTGGACGGTGTTGACGAACGCCGCCTCCATGCCGGCGCTGCCCGTGGCGCTGAGCGGCAGGGTGCGCGCGTTGGTGGTGCCCCAGGCCTGGCGGAGCAGGTCGCAGGTCTCGTCCATGATCCGCAGGAACTCGGGGTCGAGGTGGCCGAGCAGCGGCAGGCTGAGCGCGTTGGTCGCCTCGGGGTAGGGGTTGGAGGGGCCGGGTCCGAACAGGTGGCGCTCCTGGATCACGCCCAGAACGTACTCCGCGAGTCGGCGCCAATCGCCCTCGATGTCGCGTCGAGTCGGCGCAGGTCGTCCCTACTCGTGCCGACTCGGCGACTCTGTCAGGGCGATTTGCGCCGACTCGCGCTGGTTCAGAAGCCGGCGCCGGGGTTGAGGATGCCCTGGGGGTCGAGGGCGTCCTTGATGCGCCGCGTCAGCGCCATCACGTCGGGGCCGAGCTGGTCGGGCAGCGCGCCGCGCTTGGCGCGGCCGACGCCGTGCTCGCCGGTGATCGTGCCGCCCAGCGCGATCGCCGCCTCCATCACGTGGTCGAAGGCGAGGCGGGCGCGACGCTCGGAGTCGGGGTCGCCGGCGTCGTACACGATGTTGGGGTGGGTGTTGCCGTCGCCGGCGTGAGCGACGACGGGGATCTCGACGCCGTGGCGCTCAGCGATCTTGGCGATCGCGTCGAGCAGGTCGGGCAGCAGCGGGACGGGCGCACCGACGTCCTCCAGCAGCAGCGACGCCGCGCCGTTCCAGGGCCGGGAACGCCGACCGCCGGGCCTGCACGAACATCTCGCCCTCGTCGGCGTCGTCGGTCACGAAGACCTCCGCGCCCTGGCGCCTCGCAGGCCGCCTGCATGACCGCGACCTCCTCGGTCCGCGCGGCCCTGGCGCGTCCGACTGCGCGATCAGCAGGGCGCCGGCGTCGCGGTCGAGGCCCATCGGCTGGTAGTCCTCGACGGCGTTGATGCTGGCGCTGTCCATCAGCTCGAGCATCGAGGGCCGCAGCACCGACGCGCATCGCGACGACGGCGTCCGCGGCCTGCCGCACGGTGGCGAAGGTGGCCACCAACGTGGACCTCGCGGCCTGCTGGGGGACGAGCCGGAGGATGCACGCGGGTGACGATCCCGAGGGTGCCCTCGCTGCCGACGAACAGCTTGAGCAGCGGCAGCCCGGCGACGTCCTTGATCCGCTTGCCGCCGAGCTGGATGAGCGTGCCGTCGGCGAGCACCACGTCGAGGCCGAGCACGTAGTCGGTCGTGACGCCGTACTTCACGCAGCACAGGCCGCCGGCGTTGGTGGCCACGTTGCCGCCGATCGAGCAGATCTCGAACGACGACGGGTCGGGCGGGTACCACAGGCCGTGCTCGGCGGCCGCGCGCTTGACGTCGGCGTTGAACGCTCCCGGCTCCGCGACCGCCACCTGGGTGGCGGCGTCGATCTCCACCGCGCACATCCGCTCGAGGCTGATCACCAGGCAGCCGTCGACGGCCGTCGAGCCTCCGGAGAGGCCACTGCCCGCGCCGCGCGGCACGATGCTCACGCCGTGGTCGGCTGCCCAGCGCACCGCCGTCTGCACCTGGCCGGCGTCCTCGGCCCTGACCACCGCGAGAGGCACCCCAGCCGACTGGTCGCGCGACCAGTCGAAGCGGTACTTGTCCATCGCCGTCGGCCTGCGTCACCACCACGCCGTCGGGGAGCGCCTCGACGAGGTCCTCGACGGGAGCCTGGACGGCAGTCATGCTGCCCATGCAACCACGCGATCGGAGGGGACATGATCCTGGTCGTCGGGGCCACCGGCTTGCTCGGCGGACGCGTCGTCTCGCTACTGGCGGAACGCGGACAGCAGGTCCGATGCCTCGTGCGTCGCGGGACCACCGCGCCGTCGTGGGGTGACGGCGTCGAGATCAGCGATCGGCGACCTGACCGATCCGCCCAGCCTGTCCGCTGCTTGCGAAGGGGTCGACACGGTCGTGGCCACGGCAACCGCCATCGGGCGCCGGCTGGCCGGAGCCGGCGGCCCGAGCATCCGGGAGGTCGACGAGCTGGGGATGCTCGCGCTGGTCGACGCCGCCGAGACGGCCGGCGTCGCCCGGTTCGTGTACGTCTCCTACGCAGGAGTCGATGCCGGCCTGGGAACGCCCATCGAACGGGCCAAGCTGGCGGTCGAGCGACGCCTGGCCACGTCACGGATGCAGGGGTGGTCGTCCGCCCGGATGCCTTCCAGGACGTGCACCTGATGCCGCTCGGCCGTTTCGACCTGGTCCGCGGACGAGTCGCGGTGTTCGGCCGGGGCGACGTACCTCAGCGATGGGTCAACGTCGACGACGTCGCCGCGCTGCTGGCCTCCCTCGCCGTCGAGTCCGACCCGCCCGGGCTCGTCGAGGTCGGCGGACCGGAGGCGCTGAGCAGGAACGCCGCGATCGAGGTCGCCGCACGCGCGACCGGCAGGCCCATGAAGAGGCAGGCGATGCCCCTGTGGGTCGCGCGCCTGGGCATGCGCCTGCTGGCCCGTCCCAACGACGCGCTGGCCTCCCTGTTCGGCCTGGGCGTCCTCCAGGACCAGCAGCAGGTGCGCTGGGACGAGGCCCCCTGACCAGCCGCGGCATCACCCCGATGTCCGCCAGCGAGTTCATCGAACGCCAGGCACGCTCGCTGCCTTGAGCACCTGGCGCGCACCAGTGTACCCCGTTGGTTGAGGAGGGCCGTCAGGCCCGTCACGAAACCCCGCCACCACCGACCGTCGGTTGAGGTGCGAGGAGCGCCAGCGACGAGCCTCGAGACCCCGCAACATTCCTCGGAAACCCCTTGTGGATAAGGGGTTCTGAGCCCGGGCTCCTGTCGGTGGTCGATGGTTGGCTTGTCCCATGTCCACCACCTACGCCGAGCCCCTGGCTCGGATCAACGGTGGGTTGGACGACCTGGCTGGGATCGCCCCGGAGTTCCGCGCGACCGGTGAGAAGCAGGAGCTGTTGGTGGGGCTGTCGCGGGTGATCGCCCGCGCCCAGGCCGAGCAGCTCCGGGTGCTGGCCACCGCCGACGACGTCGCCGAGGCCACCGGCGACCGGTCGACGGCGACCTGGCTGGCCACCGCGACGCGTGACGCTCCCGGCCGGGTCCGGGCCGACGCCAGGCTCGCAGCAGCCCTGGACCAACGCTGGACCCAGATCGGCGCCGCGCTCGCGGCCGTGCCGCGGTCAACCTGGCCCAGGCCCGGGTGATCTGCGAGGCGTTGGAGGCACTGCCCCAGGCTCTCGGCGAGGACCTGCTGGCCAAGGCCGAGACGCTGCTGGTCACCGAGGCCGACCAGCTCGGGCCGCGGGAGCTGAGGACCTTCGGGTCCCGCATCCTGGAGTACCTGGCCCCCGACATCGCCGAAGCAGGCCGACTACCAGCGGCTCCTGGACCAGGAACGCCGAGCCGCCGCGGCGACCCGGCTGACCCTGCGCCGCCGCGGCGACGGCTCCACCGACCTGCACGCCCGCATCCCCGACCTGACCGCCAGCCTGCTGCGCACCTTCCTGGCCGCCTTCACCGCCCCCCGCCGCCACCACCACCGCCACGGCAAGGGGAGACGGTCGAGACTGCGTTCGGGCCCCTCACCGCGCCCATCGAGGACGAGTTCGCCGAACCTGCCGATCGCCCGCCAACAGGGCATCGGGTTCCTCGCCCTGCTCGAACGGGTCCTCAAGTCCGACCTGCCCCGCCACGGCGGCAAGGCCACCTCCCTGGTCGTGCTGATCGACCACGACACCCTGCTCGCCGACCTGACCGCCGCCGGGATCGCCCAGACCAGCACCGGGCAGAAGATGACCGCCGGCCAAGCCCGACGGCTGGCCTGCCAGGCCGGCCTGCGAGCCGCCGTCCTCGGCACCACCAGCGAGGTCCTCGACCTCGGCCGCGAGTCCCGGCTCTTCAGCCCCGCCCAACGCATCGCCATGGAGATCCGCGACAAGACCTGCACCCAGGTCGACTGCACCATGCCCGCCGCCTACTGCGAAGCACACCACCCCCAACCCTGGTCCGAAGGCGGCCACACCAACCTCACGACGGCAAACTCCTCGACGGCAAGCTCCTCTGCCCCTTCCACCACCACCGCGCCCACGACCCCGGCTGGATCACCCACCACCACCCCAACGGATCCACCACCTTCACCCGACGCCAATAGCGGGATGTGAACGCCGCCTGTCCACCCACCCGGTTTCGAGACAGGCGCTGCGCGCCTTCCTCAACCAGCGGAGCATCGGGCGACAGGCGCTGCGCGCCCAGCGGAGCATCGGCCGTCAACCTCCTGCAGCCTGCCCAGCCGGGTGCGGGTCCGCTCCGCGAGGCGGCGTCGGGCCCGCTTGCCGGCGTCCGTGAACCAGTCGTCATCGTCGTCGCGCACGCGCAGCCAGCGGTGGAAGAGCCACACGAGCAAGATGGTGCCGGCGACCAGCACGTCACCCATCGAGTCGTCGCGGATCGCCTCGGCCATGAAGGCAACCGGCGCCGCGAGTGCGGGTATCTCGACGGCTCGCTGGAGGGTGGCGAAGAAGTACCGGTGCCGCGTCCCCGGGATGGCGCGCATCCGCACCGGGCTCAGCATCGCGTGGAGGAGGAACGCCCCTCCCCCGATCGACGTCGCGAGCACCCACAGCAGAGGCTCGTCCGGACTCATCGACGCCTCCGTTCCCATCGTGCGGTGCTGGCTACGCCATGCCCGCGAGCTCTTCCATGCGGGCCAGGCCCGGCCCGAGGTGCGCGCGGAACCGCTCGATGGCAGCACCCACCTCGGCGGAGTCGACCAGGTCCGGCGGCACGCGCGCCGGGTTGAGGAGGTCTGGTCGGCCCAGGCCTTGAGCTCGGGGTCGGAGGCGAACGACATCGACGCGCGACTGCCCAGCACCTGCATCCGCGCCCAGTCCGGGGTCGTGTTCGGCAAGGGCGACGGCGGGCACAGCCTGTTCTTCTCCTCGTCCGCGTCACGCGTGCGCCTCGACGTGCCCGGCGATGGCCGCGCCGAAGCACGGGAAGCCGCTCCGCAC
This sequence comes from uncultured Actinomycetota bacterium, assembly GCA_963758885.1. Lineage (GTDB taxonomy): Bacteria > Actinomycetota > Actinomycetes > Propionibacteriales > Nocardioidaceae > Nocardioides. The sequence goes on along the minus strand of CAVWXS010000019.1, from coordinate 52,189 downwards.
CGGCTGCAGGGTGATCGCCTCCTCGCGCCAGATCGGCACCAACGGCGGGTAGACGAGACCCGGGGCGGCGCAGTGCACGACGACGGCGTCCTTGGCCACACCGACCTCGCCGTCGTCCAGCACCAGCCGGCCCGGCCCTGCGTGCTGGATGTGCCCGAGCCGGACGACGTTCTCGATCGTGCGCAGCTGGTCGAGCTCCCAGGTGGCGAGCGTCGGCGTCTTGGCCATCGTGGGCGTCACGGACCGGTCGATGCGCAGCATCACCCCCGCTTCCTCCATGCCGAGGAACATCTCGTCGGCCGACGCTGCCCCAGCCGCGATCTCCCAGGACGTCCGCCGCCATGCCGATGAAGATCGCCGGGTCCGGCTGGACCACTGCGCGGTTGAGCATCCACGGGTCGCGGGGCCGGACCCAGCAGATGGCGTCGGGGTCGACCCCGCGCTCCAGCAGCCAGATGCAGGCATCCGTCGCCGTCTTGCCCGAGCCGACGATCACGTACTGCGAGGGCGCCTCGTCGAGCTGGACCAGGTCGTTGACGGTCACCACGCGCACGTCGTCGGACGCGCCGAACGGCGCCGGCGTACGGGACGGGATCTGGGGCGCGAGGTAGTGCGCGTCGACGACGCGAGCCGTCGGCCGGACGGCGTACCGCTTCCCGGAGACGCGGGACACGAACTCCCGGTCCCCGAGGTACTCGCAGCCGGGGTAGAAGGTCACCTTGCCCGACGGGATCATCCGCTCGCGGAGCACGCGGTCGTAGTACGCGCAGATCTCCGGTGCCCGCGCCCGTTCGTGCAGGCCCGCCTCCGGCCCCTCCTGCTGCACCCGCCCCTGGCCGAGCAGGGTCGAGGCCACGCCGTAGAACGCCGACGCCTGGTGCAGGCGCACGAACGGGTAGGCGTCGAGCCAGTGTCCGCCGACGCTGTGCCGGCGGTCGACCATCACGACGCTGACGTCGGCGTCCTCGATGAGCGCGTCGGTGAAGGCCATCCCCGCGGCGCCCGCGCCGACGACCAGGTAGTCGGCCTCCAGCACTGCCGCCACGGGCTCATGCTGACCGGCCCTTCACGGGCGGGTCAACCGTTGGACGCGCTACGTTCCCGACGTGAAGGCCGTCGTCCACGACCGGTACGGGCGCCGGATGTCCTCCGGCTCGAGGACGTGCCTGTCCCCTCGCCCGGCCGCCGGGCAGGTGCGCGTGCAGATCGCGGCCACGTCGATCAACCTCAGCGACTGGGAGGGCCTCACCGGCTCGCCCGGGTACGCGCGGATCGGCGGGCTCCGGAAGCCCAGGCGCCGAGTCCTCGGCTCGGACATCGCCGGCGTCGTCGACGAGGTCGGGGACGGCGTGACCAGGCTCCAGCCCGGCGACGAGGTGTACGGCGACAACCTCGCGTTGATGGGCGGCTTTGCGGAGTACGCGATCGCAGCGGAGTCGTCTCTCGTCGCGAAGCCCGCTGAGCTCACCTTCGCCCAGGCCTCGACCATCCCCCAGGCCGGCGCGATCGCGGTGAAGGGCACCTCGCTCGCCGCTCCCGGGCGGGCGCGTGCTGGTCAACGGAGCCGGCGGCGGATCGGGCGCCTTCGCGATCCAGCTCCTGAAGCGGCTCGGCGCCCACGTCACCGGCGTCGACAACGCCGGGAAGCTGGACTTCATGCGGTCCGTCGGAGCCGACGAGGTCGTCGACTACCGCGCCGAGGACTTCACCCGCATCACCCCGCGCTTCGACCTCGTCCTGGACCTGGTCGCGCACCGCTCGGTGTTCGCCTACCGTCGCGCCCTGGCGCCCGGCGGCGACCTACCGCTGCGTCGGTGGGTCGGTCCGGTCACTGCTGCGGGTGCTCACCGTCAGGCTGGCTCGGCGGCCGGCTCACGGGTCGCTCCCTGGGAGTCCTGGTCGTGAACGAGGGCCCGGAGCACTTCGCTCCCGCTTGCCGAGCTGTGCGTCAGCGGCGAGGTCGAGGTCCACATCGACCGCACCTATCCCCCTCGAGCAGACCGCCGCCGCCCTGGCTCACGTCGGTGAGGGCCGGGCCCTCGGCAAGGTGGTTGTTCTCGCTGGTTGACGCCCTTGCGCTGGTCGACGGTGCGAGGGCCGCCAGGCCCGAGCCTGACAAGACGACCCTGAGACGGCGACTGGGTTTCGAGGCTCGGCGCTAGCGCTCCTTACCTCAACCAGCGAACGATGCGCTTGATCTCAACCTCACTTGAAGTTGCACTCTCGATGGCATGACACGTCATCACCGACCTCTTGCCCTCGTCACCGGCGGATCGGCGGGCCTCGGCCGCGCGCTGGTGCACGCCCTCCACGACCGTGGCTGGACCGTCGTCACCGACGGACGCGACGCCGCCCGGCTGTCCGAGGCGACTCGCGACCTCGACAACGTCGCGGCGGTGCCCGGTGACATCGCCGACGCCGCCCATCGCGCCGAGCTGGTGGCCGCCGTACGCCGCCTCAGCGAGCCCGAGGCCGGCCTCGACCTGCTCGTGCACAACGCCAGCACCCTCGGCCCGCTGCCGATGCCGCAGCTGGCCGACCTCGAGACCGAGAGCCTCGCGGCCATCTGGGACACCAACGCCGGCGCCCCCCATGCCCTGACGCGGGCCCTTCTCCACGACCTCACCACGGCCGACGGGATCCTGCTCAGCCTCAGCTCCGACGCGGCGGTGCAGCACTACCCCGGCTGGGGTGGGTACGGCGCCGCGAAGGCCGCGCTCGACCACCTCACGCTGACCTTCGGCGAAGAGACCGGCGTGACGGCGTACGCGTCGACCCCGGCGACATGGACACCCAGATGCACCGCGACGCCGAGCCGGGCGAGGACCTGTCGCACCTGCCCGCGCCGGAGACGGTGGTCCCCCGCCTGCTCGCGCTGCTCGACACCCGCCCGGAGTCCGGCCGCTACCGCGCCGCCGACATCGAGGCCCAGATCCTGAACGGAGTCGCATGACGACCACGGCCCGAAACGATTGGCCTGCACCCGAGCACCCGCTTCCCGGTGCCCGACGAGACCACGGCGCCGGCCCCGGCCGAGCACCGCGGCGTCCCACGCGACGGAGTCCGCCTGCTGGTGGCGCGCACCCCGGACGACATCCGGCACCGCGTCTTCCGCGACCTGCCCGACGAGCTCCTGCCCGGCGACCTCGTCGTGGTCAACACCAGCGCCACCATCGCGGCCGAGGCCGACGCCACCAGCAGCACGCGCGGCGCCGTCGTGGTGCACGTCGCCACCCTGCTCGACGACAGCACCTGGGTCGTCGAGCTCCGTACGGCGCCCGACGCGCGGCGCGCGATCCTGGACGCCCGGCCCGGCGAGGTGCGTCTCGCTCGACGGCGCGACGCTGACGTTGCTCGCGCCGTACCCGCGGCCGCACTCCTCCCCGACCGGCGAGGGCAACCGACTGTGGCGAGTCGCCGTCGCGGGCGACCTGCCGCGCACCCTCGGCCGCACCGGCCGGCCGATCGCCTACGGCTACCTCGACCGGCGCTACCCGCTGGCCGACTACCAGACGGTGTTCGGCATCGACCCGGGCAGCGCCGAGATGCCGTCGGCGGCGCGTCCGTTCACCGCCGACCTCGTCACCCGGCTGATCGCCAAGGGCGTCGGCGTCAGCCCGATCACGCTGCACACCGGCCTGAGCTCGCAGGAGGCCGGCGAGGCCCCGCAGGCCGAGCGCTACAGCGTGCCCGAGGGCACCGCCGAGGCCGTCAACGCGACCAAGGCCCGCGGCGGCCGCGTGGTCGCCGTCGGCACGACGGCCACCCGCGCCCTGGAGACCGTGGTCGGAGCCGACGGCCGCGTGTACGCGAGCAGCGGGTGGACCGAGCGGGTGATCTCCCCCGACGACCCGGTCCGCGTCGTCGACGGGCTGATCACGGGCTGGCACGACCCCGAGGCCTCCCACCTGATGCTCGTAGAGTCTGTCGCCGGCCCCGCGCTGACCCAGGCGGCGTACGACGCGGCCGTCGCGGGCGGGTACCTCTGGCACGAGTTCGGCGACTCCGCGCTGCTGCTGCCGGACCGCCGCCATTCGGGCGGTGCGTGAGCCACCGTTTCAGGCGTCGAAACGGTGGCAGGCCCACCGCGCCCAGCGCGGCGCAGGCCGCGGAGCGTCAAGTCGGTGAGCGATAGGCTGCCCCGGTGCCTGAGATCAAGCCCCTGCAGAAGGTCCTGATCGCCAACCGCGGCGAGATCGCCGTGCGCGTGATCCGGGCCTGCAAGGACGCCGGCATCGGCAGCGTGGCGGTGTACGCCGACCCCGACCGCGACGCGTTGTTCGTGCGGCTGGCCGACGAGGCGCACAGCCTGGGCGGAGCGACCCCGGCCGACTCCTACCTCGACATCGCGAAGATCATCGCGGTCGCGGAGAAGGCCGGGGCCGACTCCGTGCACCCCGGCTACGGCTTCCTCGCCGAGAACGCCGGCTTCGCGCAGGCCGTCATCGACGCGGGGCTGACCTGGATCGGCCCGCCGCCCGCGGCGATCGAGAACCTCGGCGACAAGGCCAAGGCCAAGCACATCGCGCAGAAGGCCAACGCCCCGCTGGCGCCCGGCACCAAGGACCCGGTCAACGACGCCGACGAGGTCGTCGCGTTCGCGAAGGAGAACGGTCTGCCGGTCGCGATCAAGGCGGTCTTCGGCGGCGGCGGTCGCGGCCTCAAGGTCGCCCGCACCATGGAGGAGATCCCCGAGCTCTACGAGTCCGCGGTCCGCGAGGCGGTCGGGGCGTTCGGCCGCGGCGAGTGCCTGGTCGAGAAGTTCCTCGACAAGCCGCGGCACGTCGAGACCCAGTGCCTGGCCGACCAGCACGGCAACGTCGTGGTCGTCTCCACCCGCGACTGCTCGCTCCAGCGCCGCCACCAGAAGCTCGTCGAGGAGGCGCCCGCGCCGTTCCTCACCGACGACCAGGTGGCCCGGCTCTACGAGTCCAGCAAGGCGATCCTGCGCGAGGCGGGCTACGTCGGCGCCGGCACCTGCGAGTTCCTGGTCGCCAAGGACGGCACCATCTCCTTCCTCGAGGTCAACACCCGGCTCCAGGTCGAGCACTGCGTCTCGGAGGAGGTCACCGGCATCGACCTGGTCCGCGAGATGTTCCGCATCGCGGCGGGCGAGGAGCTCGGCTACGACGACCCGCCGGTGCGCGGCCACTCGATCGAGTTCCGCATCAACGCCGAGGACGGCGGCCGCAACTTCATGCCGGCGCCCGGCACGCTGACGGCCTGGCAGCCTCCGCAAGGTCCCGGGCGTCCGTCTCGACGGTGGCTACGAGAACGGCGAGACCGTCCCCGGCTCCTTCGACTCACTGATCGCCAAGCTCATCGTCACCGGCCGCGACCGCACTCAGGCCCTGGAGCGGTCGCGGCGCGCGCTGGCCGAGTTCGTGGTCGACGGCATGCCCACCGTCATCCCGTTCCACCGCGCGGTGGTCGACGACCCGGCGTACGTCGGCGCCTCCACGCCCAGCGGCACGACGGGCTCGTTCGACGTCTACACGACCTGGATCGAGACCGACTTCGACAACCAGATCGAGCCGTACGCCGGCGACGTCGCCGACGCCGAAGAGCCCGCGGAGCGCCAGCGGGTCACCGTCGAGGTCGGCGGCAAGCGCCTCGAGGTCGTGCTGCCCGGCGGACTCGGTGGTCTGGTCTCGACAGGCTCGACCGGCGGTGGTGCCGAAGCCGAAGAGGAAGGCCGGCAAGAAGGCGGGCGCGGCCGCCAGCGGCGACGCCGTGACCAGCCCGATGCAGGGCACCATCGTCAAGGTCGCCGTCGAGGAGGGCCAGACGCTCGCCGAGGGCGACGTCGTGGTCGTGCTCGAGGCGATGAAGATGGAGCAGCCGCTCAAGGCCCACAAGGCCGGCACGGTCACCGGCCTCCAGGCCGAGGTCGGCGCCACGGTCACCAACGGCGCCGTGATCTGCGAGCTCAAGGACTGACGCACCCTGCTCCCCATCGCCGAGCTGGTACGCGTCGCGCGGCTGCTCGACGACGACCACCACTGGGCGACTGGCCGACGCCGCCGCCGCCCTCTGGGGCCGGGACGTGCGGTGTTCGTGCGGTCGAGCGCGTCGCACGTCTTCCTCGCCGACGACCTGGTGCTGCGGATGGCGCCGCTCGGCACGCCACAGGCCGACGCCGTGGCCCGGTCGGCCACCACCGCCGAGCCCTCGCGGCCCTCGGCGCACCCGTCCCGCCACCCGTCCCGTCCCTGGCCGGTCGGCTGGTCGAGGAGGTCGACGGCATGGTCGTCACCGCGCTGCCCGTCGTGCCGCGGCACGACGTACGACGACGACGAGCTCACCGCCGACCTCGCCCGGCTGTGGGGCCGGACGCTCGCCCGGTTCCATGCCACCGGCTACGTCCACGGCGACCCCGAGCCCGACAACCTGGTCGTCGACGGCGACAGTGACACGGCCGGGCGACGTTCGTCGACCTCGACGACGCCGGCCCGGGCGACCCGGTCGCCGACATCGCCTTCGCGCTGCGGGCGTGGACGCCGCCGGGCGGCGTGCCCGACCTCGACACGAGATCCCGCGGCGCGTTCCTCGCCGGCTACCGCGAGGTGCGGGACGTCGACCTCTCGCTCCTGCCGCGACGCCGCCCGCGCGGTCGCGCACCGCACGCTGGCGTCGTACGACGCCCACCTCGCCACGCCCGCCGACCCTGACTGGCCCGACTGGGCGCGTCGCCTGCACGCCACGATCGCCGAGCTCGCCGCGCCACTCCGGTCTGCGCCTGTAGCACCTCGCAGCTCTGGGCCTGCTCGACATCGACGCAGCGGTCGCGACCGCCCCTCGCCTGGACTCGGTCGACACCGGGTCCGCCCCTCACGACATCGTCCTGGTCGGTGGCCCGGACGACGTCGTCGCCGCCACCCATGCTCGCGTGCAGCGAGGTCTTGCCGTAGCGCTGGACCAGTAGCAGCTCTGGCGCGTCCGAGCCGATGAACCGAAGTCCACCACGCGCCGAGCCGGCGTCGCTCGGATAGCCCGTCAGGCTGTACACCTCGAAGCTCGGCGAGCGTGGCTCGGACATCCGGCAGGCTCGTGCGCAGTCCGCCGCTCGCCGCGTCGACCACGATCCGGCTCCCCGGCCGGCAGGGGGTTGTCTGCGATGCACGGTCAACCGGTCACGGCCCTCACCACCGTCGATGGCCGGGTCCATCGAGGCGCGCACGTAGACGACGACCGCGTCGTCGCCCGTCCCACCGCTGATGGTGTGGGCACCGTGCAAGTAGCCGGCCGTCAGGAAGTCCGCACCGCCGTCGCCCTCGAGGTCGTCGCAGCCCCAGGCGCTGGCGAGGTCGTCATCGCCCTCGCCGCCTCGCACGACGTCATGGTCGAGTGGTCGGCCTGCGCACAACCGCTGGACGCAGCCGTCCTCGCCGCGTAGGTAGTCCCGCCCTCCACGTCCCTCGAGAAGGTCGTCGCCGCCCATGCCCAGGATGTGGTCGTCACCGGCACTGCCGATGAGCACGTCGGCCAGGTTGCTCCCCCGCAGCGCGGGCGGGGGCCCCTCGCCGACGAAGACCGTGTCGACCCCTTGCCCGGTCACCGTGACGACCCCGCCGACGGGAGTCAGGTCTGCGGAGATGGCTGTCGCGGAGCCGGAAAAGTCGAGCTCGCCGCCGCTCGCCTCAGGACGACGAGGGTCCACACCCAGGTCGACGTAGTCGTCTCCCGGGCCGGGTGCCGCCACGTCGGCGGTGAAGAAGCCCTCGACGTCCAGATCGTCCTCGCCGCCGAACACGCGGTCGTTCCCGTCCCCCGGCCGTCGATCGATGTCGTCGGCTCCGTCGATCCGCGTATCCGAGGATCGTCGTCGTCGCCCACCGTGCGGCCGTGCCGCGGATCCGCACGCCGACGATGCCCTCGAAGAGGAACCGCTCGTCTCGGCGTCGGTGCCGTGGACCGTCGCGCAGCGCACCCGCTGTCTCGGGATGTCGAGCTGCCTCGCGCCTGTCGGCGACGGCGCCGTCGCAGCCGGTGTCGCCACCGCCGGGGCTGCAGCACCGATACCGACGCGTTCTCCTCGCAAGGCTCGAGCCGAACCCGGCATCGGTGCCCGCACCGTCGGTGCAGCGCCAGGGTCAGGTTGAGGAAGAGGTGGTCCCGCCCGGGACCGCCGTCGAGCGACCAGCCCGGGTCCTGGCCGACCTGGGACGACGCGAAGTCGTCTCCGCTTCCCAGCCGGACGCGCGCATGCGGGTTCTCGAAGCTGCCGACGAAGTCGTCGCCGGCGCCACCCACGAGCACGTCGCGGCCCTTGTCGTAGCGACGTCGAAGGTCGTCGTCACGCTCGGCCCACCGCACACCACGTCGTCGCCCTCGTAGAGCCGGCCGTCCCGTACCGCCGCTCGTTCGCCGCCGAGACCGGCGATCACGTCGTCACCGCCCCCGTGCTCGTCGTCCCCTCGATCCGGTCGTTGCCCGCGGTCCCGACGATGGTCGTGCCCGAACGCCGCGCCCGGCGCACGTCACTTCGACGAGGGCTCGTGCCGCCCAGCTGCCCCGACCGGCTGCAGGAGCCGTCAGACGCGATCAGACCCGACGGCCGACGATGGCCGCTTCCCGAGCTCGCATGGCACCCTGTGTGACGGCTACGCGGGCGTGCCGCTCAGTGTGCGTCGGTCGTGCCATCCGGCCCGCCGTAGGCTCGCCCGCATGGAGCCGGCCCCGCAACTGCGAGACCCTCGCGAGCGCGTCAGCCCGCGGGCCCGGCTGATGTGGATGGTCGGCGGGCTGGTCCGGGCGGTGTTCCTGATGGCGGCGCTGCTCGTCACGTCCCTGGTCTTCGACTGGTACGAGCTGCGCTGGTGGATGCCGGTCGTCCTGGCCGCGGTGACGCTCGCCGCGGCCGTGGCCATCCCGCAGTGGCGCTACGCCGTGCACCGCTGGGAGGTCACCGACACCGCGGTCTACACCCAGACCGGCTGGTGGCGCCGCGAGCGCCGGATCGCGCCGATGTCGCGCATCCAGACCGTCGACTTCGTCGAGGGCGCCATCTCCCGGCTGTTCCGGCTCGCCTCGGTCACGGCCACCACGGCCTCGGCAGCGGGCGCGCTGGAGATCGCCGGCCTCGACCGCGACCGGGCCCGCAGCCTGGTCGACGAGCTGACCCTCAAGGCCGACGCGATCCCGGGCGACGCGACGTGACCCAGATGGATGACCAGATGGACCCGCCGGAGTCCCCGCCGGCTGCACCACCCCCGGTCGCACCACTCCCCGGTCGCACCACCCGTCAACCCGTACGCCGACCCGGTGGTCGACAACAGCGAGTGGCAGCGCCTCGACCGGCTGATGCTCCTCGTGCACCCGATCAAGGAGCTGCTGCGCTTCCTCCCCGTGCTGCTGGGCCTGCTCATCGCCGGGTCCCGCTCGGGCGGGAACGAGTGGTGGTGGAACGTCCTGGGCATCGGCGTACCGATCGCCCTCGGTGTGGCGCGCTACCTGACGACCAGCTTCCGGATCGCCGAGGGGCGTGTGGAGCTGCGCCGCGGACTGCTCAACAAGCACGTGCTGTCGACGCCGATCGACCGGGTCCGCACGGTCGACATCACGGCGTCGCTGATCCACCGGGTGCTCGGCCTGACCACCGTGCGAGTCGGCACCGGCACGGCCTCCAAGCTGGGCGAGGACGAGCTGGCCCTCGACGGGGTACGCGCGCACGCCGCCGAGGCGCTGCGCAACGACCTGCTGCATCGCACGCGCCTCGCCCGAGGCGCGGGCGAGCGCGGTAGCCCCCGACAACGCCCGGATGGTCGCCAGGTTCGAGCCGCGGTGGCTCTGGTACGCGCCGTTCACCACCTCGGGGATGGTCATCGCCGCGGCCGTGCTGGGTGCCGGGAGCCAGGTACTCGACGGCGCTGGGCCTGTGGGACCACCTCGAGCTGGACGCCGCCGCCGAGCGCGCGGCCCGGCTCTCGGTGCTGGTGCTGGTGCCGATCGTGGTGGTCGGGCTGCTCGTGGTCGCCTCGGTGTTGGCGGTGCTCGGGTACCTCGTCACCAACTTCGGCTTCACCGTCACCTACACCCGCTCCGACCACGTGTGGCACCTGCGCCGCGGGCTGTTCACGACGCGCGAGACGAGCATGGACGCCAACCGCCTGCGCGGCGTCAACCTCGTCGAGCCGCTCGGGCTGCGACTGGCCCGCGGTGCGCGGCTCTCGGCGATCGTCACCGGCCTCAACCGCGAGCAACAGGGCTCCTCGACCCTGGTCCCGCCCGCGCCCCAGGAGGTCGCCTGGCGCGTGGCCGCCGAGGTGCTCGGCACGACGGAGCCGGTCGTCGCCCGTCTGGTCGGCCACGGACCGGCCGCCGTACGCCGCCGCTACACCCGCGCGATCGCGTGGCCGCTCGTCCTGACGGCGGCCCTCGTCGTGGGAGTCCTGGTCGCCGATGTCCCGCCAGGCTGGATCGCGCTCGCACTGGCCGCCGTACTCGTCTCGGCCGGGCTCGGCCACGACCGGGCCCGCGGGCTCGGCCACGCTGCTGCTCCCCGGACACCTCGTCGCCCGGTCGGGCAGCCTGATGCGCCGCCGAGTCATCCTCGAGACCCCCGCCGTCATCGGCTGGACCTTCAGCTCGACGTGGTTCCAGCGCCGCGTCGGCCTGACCACCGTCCTGGCCACGATGGCCGGCGGTCGCCAGTCGGTCACGGTCCTCGACGTCCCGAGGCCACGGGTACGGCGCTGGCGCGCGACGCCGTACCGGGGTTGGTCGAGCAGTTCCTGGAGACCGCTGGTTTCGAGGCTCGGGCCCGTCAGGACGGCTCGCTCACGCACCTCAACCACCGAAACGAGGCTCGGTGGTCGAGGTGCGAGGCCGCCAGCGCGAGCCTTCGAAACTCACCCAGCGGAACGCGAAATCCGGCTGTGACGCAGCCCGGATAGCCTGCGAGCCATGTTCTCGAAGGTGCTCGTGGCCAACCGGGGCGAGATCGCCATCCGGGCCTTCCGGGCCGCCTACGAGCTGGGGGCGCGCACGGTCGCGGTGTTCCCCAACGAGGACAGGTGGTCCGAGCACCGGCTGAAGGCCGACGAGTCCTACGAGATCGGCCAGCGCGGCCACCCGGTCCGCGCCTACCTCGACCCCGACGCGATCGTCGCGGTCGCCGTCCGCGCGGGTGCTGACGCGGTCTACCCGGGCTACGGCTTCCTGTCGGAGAACCCCAAGCTGGCCGAGGCCTGCGCCAACGCCGGCATCACCTTCGTCGGCCCGACGGCCGACGTGCTCACCCTGACCGGCAACAAGGCGCGCGCGATCGCGGCGGCCAAGGAGGCCGGCGTACCCACCCTCGCGTCGGTGCCGCCGAGCGACGACGCCGACGTGATCGTCGAGGCGGCGAGCGCGCTGCCGTACCCGCTGTTCGTCAAGGCCGTCGCCGGCGGCGGCGGCCGCGGGCATGCGGCGGGTCGACGCGCCCGAGCAGCTCCGCGAGGCCGTCGAGACCTGCATGCGCGAGGCGCGAGGGCGCGTTCGGCGACCCGACGGTCTTCATCGAGCAGGCGGTGGTCGACCCGCGGCACATCGAGGTGCAGATCCTCGCCGACGCGCGAGGGCAACGTGATCCACCTCTTCGAGCGCGACTGCTCGGTGCAGCGGCGGCACCAGAAGGTCGTCGAGATCGCGCCCGCGCCGCAACCTCGACCCCGACCTCCGGGAGAGGATCTGCGCGGACGCGGTGAAGTTCGCCCGGCACATCGGCTACCAGAACGCCGGCACCGTCGAGTTCCTCGCTCGACCCCGAGGGCAACTACGTCTTCATCGAGATGAACCCGCGCATCCAGGTCGAGCACACCGTGACCGAGGAGGTCACCGACGTCGACCTCGTGCAGTCGCAGATGCGGATCGCGTCCGGCGAGACGCTCGCGGACCTCGGCCTGAGCCAGGACGGCATCGTGCTGCGCGGTGCGGCGCTGCAGTGCCGGATCACGACCGAGGACCCGGCCAACAACTTCCGGCCCGACACCGGGCGGATCACGACCTACCGCTCCCCCGGCGGCGCCGGCATCCGCCTCGACGGCGGCACGACCTACACGGGCGCCGAGATCAGCCCGCACTTCGACTCGATGCTGGCCAAGCTGACCTGCCGCGGCCGCACGTTACGAGAAGGCCGTCGAGCGGGCGCGGCGGGCGCTGGCGGAGTTCCGGATCCGCGGCGTCTCCACCAACATCGCGTTCCTCCAGGCGCTGCTCGACGACCCCGACTTCCAGGCCGGCCGCGTGACGACGTCGTTCATCGAGACGCACCCCGACCTGCTGACCGCCCGCTCGTCCGGCGACCGCGGCACCAAGCTCCTCACGTACCTCGCCGACGTCACCGTCAACCAGCCGCACGGCCCCGCGCCGGTCAGCCTCGACCCGGTCAGCAAGCTGCCCGACGTCGACCTGTCGGTGCCGGCGCCCGACGGCACCCGTCAGGCAGCTGCTGGCGCTCGGCCCGCAGGAGTTCGCCCGCCGGCTGCGCGCGCAGGACACGGTCGCCGTCACCGACACCACGTTCCGCGACGCCCACCAGTCGCTGCTGGCCACCCGGGTGCGTACCCGCGACCTGCTCGCCGTCGCCGGCCACGTCGCCCGGATGACCCCGCAGCTGTGGTCGCTGGAGGCCTGGGGCGGGGCGACGTACGACGTGGCGTTGCGGTTCCTGTCCGAGGACCCGTGGGAGCGGCTGGCCAAGCTCCGCCAGGCGGCGCCGAACATCTGCCTCCAGATGCTGCTGCGCGGGCGCAACACCGTGGGCTACACGCCGTACCCGACCGAGGTCACCAACGCCTTCGTCGAGGAGGCCGCGGCCACCGGCATCGACGTGTTCCGCATCTTCGACGCGCTCAACGACGTCGAGCAGATGCGGCCGGCGATCGACGCCGTGCTCGTCGACCGGCACGACCGTCGCCGAGGTCGCGCTCTGCTACACCGGCGACCTCTCCGACCCAGGCGAGAAGCTCTACACGCTCGACTACTACCTCGGCCTCGCCGAGAGGATCGTCGCGTCCGGGGCGCACGTGCTGGCGATCAAGGACATGGCCGGCCTGCTGCGCGCGCCGGCCGCGCGGACGCTGGTGACCGCGCTGCGCTAGGAGTTCGACCTGCCGGTGCACCTGCACACCCACGACACCCCGGGCGGCCAGCTCGCCACGCTGCTGGCCGCGATCGACGCGGGTGTCGACGCGGTCGACGCCGCGACGGCCTCGATGGCCGGCACCACGTCGCAGCCGCCGCTGTCGGCGCTGGTCTCGGCGACCGACCACTCGCCGCGCGAGACCGGGCTGTCGCTCGAGGCGGTCTGCGCGCTGGAGCCCTACTGGGAGGCCGTCCGCCGGGTCTACGCGCCGTTCGAGTCGGGGCTGCCCGCGCCGACCGGCCGCGTGTACACCCACGAGATCCCCGGCGGCCAGCTCTCCAACCTGCGCCAGCAGGCGATCGCCCTCGGGTCTCGGCGAGAAGTTCGAGCAGATCGAGGACATGTACGCCGCCGCCGACCGCATCCTCGGCCACATCGTGAAGGTGACCCCGTCGTCCAAGGTCGTCGGCGACCTCGCGCTGCACCTGGTGGCCGTCGGCGCCGACCCGGCAGGAGTTCGCGGAGAACCCGCAGAAGTTCGACATCCCCGCCTCGGTGATCGGCTTCCTGCACGGCGAGCTCGGCGACCCGCCGGGCGGCTGGCCCGAGCCGTTCCGCACCAAGGCGATCGAGGGCCGGCCGTGGGAGCCGCCGTCGGGCGAGCTGACCGACGAGCAGCGCGAGGGGCTGCGCGACCGCGCGCCGCGCGACCCTCAACGAGCTGCTGTTCCCCGGGCCGACCAAGGAGTTCCAGCGAGGTGCGGGCGACGTACGGCGACGTGTCGGTGCTCTCCTCGATCGACTACCTCTACGGCCTGCGCCAGGGCGTCGAGCACCAGGTCGAGCTCGACGAGGGCGTGACGATCTTCCTCGGGCTGCAGGCGATCTCCGACCCCGACGAGCGCGGCTTCCGCACCGTGATGGCCCTGATCAACGGCCAGCTGCGGCCGATCAGCATCCGCGACCGCGGCATCTCCTCGGCGGTCGCCGCCGCCGAGAAGGCCGACCCCTCCGAGGCGGGCCACGTCGCCGCGCCGTTCCAGGGCGCCGTCACCGTGGTGGTCGAGAAGGGCGAGGAGGTCGAGGCCGGCCAGACCGTCGCGACCATCGAGGCGATGAAGATGGAGGCCGCCATCACCGCCCCCCGCGCCGGCACCGTCGAGCGCCTCGCCTTCGCCGGCACCCAGACCGTCGACGGCGGCGACCTGGTGCTGGTCCTGGGCTGACCCGCGCGGGTCTCACCCGTCGGTGTCCACCGGGGTCGCGACCCAACCGAGCCGACGCGCCAGCGCGGCGACTTCGAGGCGTGACGACGTCTGTGTCTTGCGGAGCAGGTTCGATACGTGCACGCTCACGGTCTTCTCGCTGATGAACAGCTCGGCGGCGATCTCGGCGTAGGTCCGGTTCGCCACGAGGTGTCCGAGGACCTCCGCCTCGCGAGCGGTCAGTCCCGCGAAGGCCGGCGGCACGGACGCCGGGGCGTCGGCCGGTGCGGTCAGCGCGATCCTCCCCAACCCGGCCACCTCCTCCACCCGTGCGGCCAGCGGCACGGCCTGCTGCTCGACGGCGTACGCGTGCGCGGTCCGCAGCAGCCGAGCGGCCTCCTGCCGGTCGGCTCCGGCCTCCACCAGAGCGGCCGCGAGCCGCACCGCCGCGGTGTGGTGCTCCCACCACATGCCCGCCTCCGCGCAGGCCACGACGGCCGAACGCCACCGGTCGACCTGGTCGGACGCGTCGCTCACGCGAGCCGCCTCGGCCGCGAACAGAGCGCCCCGCGCACGTGCCACCGTGTCCCGCGGCCCCGAAGGCGTGAAGGGAGTACCCGGCAGTCCGGCACGGGTCGCGACGAGCCGCTCCAGGTCCTCGCCGTGCCGGCGCACGGCGACATCGTCGCGGGCGTCCCGCCCCCCTTGCGCCAGGTCGGCCACCGCCTCGACAGCGCTGAGCATGAGGCGGTCCATCATGCGAGGGTCGGCGGCGTTGGCCGCCAGCATGGGCTCCAGCAGCGTCAGGGCCTCACCCGGCCGGTCGAGTGCGAGCAGGACCTCGGCCAGAGGTGGACCCGACTCGAGCCCGATGCGCTCCTCGAGGAAGGGCATGACCTCGTAGGCGCGGGCCACGTGGCCGCGCGCGGCGTCCAGCATGCCGCGCCGCGCGGACAGGACCGCGGCCTGCAGCCGGGTCGCCGCCTCGAAGTGCGCGCCGCCCGGCGTGGCCAGCCCGGATCGGACCTCGGGGTCGAGCCCGACGAGATCCCCCCGGTCCCGCAGCGCTGCCGCCAGGGCCAGACGCGACCATGATCCGCTCAGCACGCGCCGATCCCACTCGCGCCACTCCTGCGCGTGCGCCAGCAGGTCGTCGAGGTCGCCGGCGACGATCTCGACCCACCACTGAGGGATGTGCGCCAGGTCCACCAGCTCGTCCTCGCCGGACGCGAGTGCATGCTCCCACGCCGACGCGGCGTCACGCTCAGCCTGCTGGATGTCGCCGTCGAGGACCAGCATCGACCTGATGGCGAACGCATGGCTCAAGGCGGCGTCCGACATCGATCGCTCTGCGGCGGCCATGGCGTCGGCGATGACGGCGGTGGCCTGATCCAGCTGGCCCGCCCAGAAGAGGTTCTCGGCCGTCCAGGCGAGCGCGTCGGCGTGCTCCCGGCTGTCGATGTCGGCTCGGGTGAGCTCCAGCACGGCCTCGCTGTTCGCCCGGCTCTGGTCGTCCACCAGGCCGAGGTGCCAGGCGAGATCGTCCTGGGTGATCTTCAGGGAGCCCAGCCACAAGGGGTCACGAGTGTGGTCGACAAGGTCGCAAGCCCGAGTGATCAGTCTCCAGGCATCGGCGGCGCGGTCCACGCGTTCGCAGGCACGACTCGCCCGTTGCAGGAGTCGGGCGTGCGCGTCGTCGTCCTGCGGATGCGGGGCGCCCGTGCTCCACAGGGCTGCGGCCCGGAAGAGCAGGTCCGCGGCTTCGCGGCGTACCCCGAGACCTTCCGCCACGTCGGCGGCCTCCAGCAACGATCCGAAGGCGGCTGCGTCGGCGCCGGCCAGCTCCTGGTGGGTCGCCAGGTCACCGAGCCGTCGCAGCTCGTCCACGCCGTCGGCGCTCGTGGCGGCCAGGTGGCCGGCCCACGCGGCATGCACCGGAGCCGCCTCCCCCGGCAGGTAGCTCTCGAGGAGGACGTCGGCGAGCAGGGGATGCCGGAACCAGACAGCATCGCCATCCAGCACGATCACGCCGGCGTCGACGGCCTCCCGCAGCGAGGCACCGACCTCGACCGCGAGGTCCGCTCCGACAGACGCCAGGGTCGGCACCTCCATGGGGCGTCCCGCCACGGCCAGGAGACGAGACATCTCACGTGCGGACGGACCGAGGGAACGCCAGCTCTCCAGGAGCGCCCGGCTGAGCTCGTCGGGGACCACGTCCGGCAGGTCCGTCCCCAGCGGGGTCCGGCGGACCAGGAGCTCGGTGAAGAACGGGTTGCCGCGGGAACGCTCGTAGACCTGGTCGACCAGACGGGCCGAGGGCTCGCCTCCCAGAAGGGTCGCGACCTGTTGCTCGGTCGCCTCCCGTCCGAGCCTGGACACGGCCAGCTCGCGCGTGCCCGGCAGGCGCCTGATGCTGCCCAGCCAACGCTGGAAGTCCTCCGAGCCCACCTGCTCGTCCCGCTGCGTCGCGAGCAGGGCCAGCGGCTGTTGGGAGAAGCCGGCCACGAGATACGCCAGCGCGTCCCAGGTGGACGGGTCGGCCCACTGGACGTCGTCGACCACCAGCACCGTCGGCCCGCGTGCCACGACCCGTCCGATGAGCGCGTCGACCACGGTCATCAGGCGCGAACCGGACGTGTCGGGCGCGGCGCCCAGGGACGGCAGCACCAGGGCGGCGGCCGGGATCTCGTCGATGATCGCGGCCCTTTCCGCGTGGCCGGCTCCGGCGAGCCAGCCCTCCAACGCGAGCACCAACGGGTGGTACGCCGCCTCGACCGCACCGAAGCGCAGCGCCTGGCCCCAGAGCACCTGGACGCCGTCCGCTCGGACCCGCTCCACAACGGCTCGGACGAGCGTGGTCTTGCCGACACCTGCTTCGCCGTGCACGACCACAGCCTGCGGAGACCCACTCGTGCCCAGCCGGACGACCTCGAGCAGCGTCAGCAGCTCGTCGTCGCGACCACTCAACGGCACGGCCGTGCTCGCCCCCATCGGGTCAGTGTGGTCCCGCCTGCTGGTCGATGTCGCCCAGGTCGCGATCTGAGGGTGACGGACAGGGAACTGAGGGGTCATTCCCGATCCGCTCCTGGGCCCCTCAGAACGAGCGTGGGGACATCAGCCAGACCCACCACAAGGAGCAAGTCGATGAACATCAACCAGACCCGCCAGATCCGTACCGCCGCGCTCGCCTCCGCGATCGGAGTCGTCATGATCGTGGTCGCGTCACCCGCCACGGCAGCCCAGCACCAGCGCACCGATCGCGGCCCTGAGGGCGTCTCCGAGACGGCCGCGCTGGGTTTCGGGACGCCGATGGCCGCGCTGGACGGTCAGACGCTGGCGCAGTACCTCCAAGAACACCAGGCGCAGGACGAGCGCACCTTCGCGGGCGTGTGACGATCCTCCCGACATCGAGTCGTGTGCCTGAGGGAGCGCTACGGCGCTCCCTCAGACACACGACTCACACTGCGCCTGGTGACAGCCGCAGCACCCGGTCGTCGCCGTCGTCGAACTCCCCGCGGCCGTCGCGGTTGCTGGTGGTGATCCAGAGCATCCCGTCAGGCCCGGCGACCACGTTGCGAAGCCGGCCGTAGTCGTCTTGCAACAGTGCCTCCGGCTCGCCCGCCTCGCCGTCCGAGAGCGGTACCCGCCACAGTCGCTGGCCGCGCAACGCCCCGACGTACAGGATGTCGTCGAGGATCGCCGCGCCCGACGGGCTGGCCTCGTCGGTGGTCCAGGCGACCTGCGGCTCGATGTAACCTGCTGTCGCCGCCCATCGCCCTCGACCACCGGCCACCCGTAGTTGCCGCCGGGCTCGATCAGGTTGACCTCGTCGAAGGCGTTCTGGCCGAACTCCGTGGCCCACAACCGGCCGTCGTCGTCCCAAGCGAGACCTTGCACGTTGCGGTGCCCCATCGACCACACCAGCGAGTCGGGGTCGGGGTTGGGGTCCTCGATCGGCGGGTTCCCGAGCGGGTCCATCCGCAGGATCTTGCCGTTGAGGCTGTCGGGGTCCTGGGCGTTGTCGGGGTTGCCGGCGTCGCCGACGCCGGCGTACAGCATGCCGTCGGGCCCGAACGCCAGTGCGCCGCCGTCGTGGTTGGCCGCCGCGGCGATGCCGTCGAGGATCACCTCGAGGTCGTAGATGCCCGGTCCGTCCGGCTCGAGCCGGAACCGCACGATGCGGTTGTCGGACGCGGTCGTCAGGTAGGCATAGACGAACGAGTCGTGGATGAACAGCGGGTCGACGGCGATGCCCAGCAGCCCGCCCTCACCGAGGGGCTCGACGTCGGGGACCGTGCCGACCAGGGTGCGCTCGCCACCGTCGGCCGGGATCTCGTAGATGTCGCCGGTCATCCGCTCGCCCACCAGCGCGTCCCCGGTCGGTAGGAACGACAGCCCCCAGGGCACCTCGAGCCCGGTCGCGACCACCTCGGCGTCGCCCTCGGAGTGGTCGGCGCGGTCGGTCCACCAGACCAGCACCGCCGTCACGAGCGCCACCAGCCCCAGCGTGGCGACCACCCGCGCGAGGATCCTCACACGGCCGAGTGTCCCCTAGACACGGTCGAGGAACGCCAGGCTGCGCTGGAGGACCAGGCCGGCGGCCTCGGCGTCGTACGCCGGCAGGCTCCGGTCGGTGAACAGGTGCTGGTCACCGGGGTAGATGAAGAGCTCGGCCAGCTCCGGCCCGACCGTCTCGACCAGCTCGCGAGCGGCGGGCAGGTCCTCGTCGAAGAACTCGTCACCCTCCATCCCGTGGATCTGCACCGGAACGCCGTCGGGCCACGGTCCGAACGCCCACTCGCCGGTGATCGGGATGCACGACTCGTAGAGCAGCGCGCCCTTCGCCCCTGGACGAGTCTGCGCCAGCCGCTGGGCGCGCGGGACACCCCAGGAGAAGCCCGCGTAGACCAAGCCCTCGGGGAGGTCGGCCACGACGGCGTCGATCAACGCATCGCCGTCCACGCCCTTCTGGTGCGCGAAGCCTTCCTCGATCGTGGCGAAGGTGTGACCGTCGTACAGGTCCGGGACGTGCACGGTGTGCCCCCCTGCCCGCAGGTCCTCGGCGAACGCCTTGACCCCCTCGGTCAGTCCCTGGATGTGGTGGATCAGCAGTACCTCGGCCATCAGTCCCTACACTCCTGTCATCGAACGACTGTCCTCGAATGATCCACTAATCTAGAATGATCTAACTATGTCGGTCAATACCTCCCCCGAGATCCCGGACTACGAGCTCGACGACATGGTCGTGGTGACCGCTCCCGTGCAGCTGCGCGCCCTGTCCGACGACCTCCGCGGCAACCTCCTCGAGCTGGTCCTCGAGCGGGCCGCCACCGTGACCGAGCTCGCGCAGGCGGTCGGCCGGCCCAAGAGCACCGTCGCCTACCACGTCAACCTGCTCGTCGACGCAGGCCTGTTCAAGGTCGTGCGCACTCAGCGGGTACGCGCGATCGAGGAGCGGTACTACGGCCGGGTCGCCCGCACGATCTACATCGGCGCGCTGAGCTCCGACGAGGACATCGCCATGGTCGCGAGCATCGACGGCATCGCCACGGCGTACTCCGAGTCCCGCCGCGCCAAGGAGGCCGACGACCTGCGCTGCACCCTGGTCCACGCCCGCATCCCGGTCGGCGAGGTACGGGCGTTCTGGGCCGAGGTCCAGGGCGTCGCCCGCAGGTTCGCCCAGATCCCCCGTTCCGGCGACCAGGTCTACGGCTTCGTCGCTGGCCTCTACCCCAGCGACGCCCCGGCCCTGCCGGAGCGCGAAGCCAAAGTCACCCCCTGACGGCCGAGTCGCGCGAGATGTCCGCCCGAGTCGCGCGAGATGTTCAGCCGAGTCGCGCGACGTGTCCCGCGAGCCACCATGGGGCGCGATTCGGCGGCGCATTTGGCGCAGCTCGGCGGGGCATTTGGCGCGATTCGGTGGGGCATGTTGCGCAACTCGGCGGTGGCTTAGAACCGAACGGTCATCTCGACACTGATCTCGTCGCCGACGGTGATGCCGGCGGGCTTGCGGACGGCGTCCTTGAGCGGCAGCAGGTAACCGCCGTCCCTGGGGAACAGCGAGGTCTCGAACTCGACGTCGCCGATCCGCGCGGCTACCGGGATGACGCCCCAGCCGTAGGTCGCCATCTTGCGCACGTCGTGGACGTCCTCGGCGGCCTCCTCGGTCAGCGGCAGGTAGTAGTACGGCGCCGGGCCGCGCCACTCGATGACGGTGTTGGTGAAGATCAGCTCCACGCCATCAGTCTCCCGCCTCGAGCACGGCCAGGTCCCGCTCGGCATACACCCGGTGGTGCCACTCCTCGTTGAGGACGGTGAGCAGGCAGTCGCGCACCGAGAACGTGGCGCCTTCCAGCGGCCAGCCCGGCCCGACGCACGGGTCGGTCTCGCGGCCCAGCTCGGCGTCGTCGAGGTCGTCCACCACGCGGCGTACCAGGGCCATCGCGTCCTGCCGGATCGCCAGCGCCTCGTCGAGCGACGGACGGGCGTCGCGGTCCTGCGGGATGCCCAGGTCGCGGTAGGTGTCCCACGCCAGCGACAGGGGGTGCCAGGGGTAGGGGTCGCCGAGCACGGCCCGCCCGACCCAGGACTCGCTGGCGAAGGCCAGGTGGCGCAGGGTCTGGACGAAGGACCACTCGCCGCCGACCGACTCGTGCAGCCGCTCGGGCGGCAGCCGGCGCGCGCGGTCCAGCGTCGCCGACCAGCGATGCTCGTTCACGTCCCACGCCTCGCGGAACCCGTCGGCCGTCACCGGCCGGAACTTGGGGCGGTCGGGGTCACGCCGGTCGAGCTCGGCCTCGACCAGCGGTGCCACGTCGACCCCGTTCAGCACGAGGTTCTTGAACTCGCCGTCGATGCTGGTGTCCTCGATCCCGACGCCGCGCATCGTCACGCCGTTCATGTCGGAGTCGCGGATGGTCGAGCCGTCGAACAGCACCAACCTGAACGTCGATCCGCTGAGGTCGGCTTTCTCGTACGTCGATCCGGTCAGGTCCTGGAAGCCCTCGATCATGCCGTCAGGCTAGGCGCTGTTCCGGACGTACGGCGTCCGGAGGTGCGCCCGCCGCGACCAACGGGGGCGTCAGCTCACCCGCAGCGTGAACCAGCTGGACTTCAGCCCGACGCGCAGGCGGAACTCCTCGCCGGTGGTCGCGACCGAGCCGGCCGTGCCCACGAGCGTCATGGCCAGCGCGCGACCGCCCCACTCGCCGTTGCCGTCACGGGTGTCGACGGAGATGGAGGTCAGGGTGCCGATAGCCGGGTAGTTCCTCTCGACGTTGCCGGCGGTCAGGGGCAGCGTCCAGTTGGTGTTGGCGTTGCCGGACCACCCGTCGTACGGGTCGGCCTTCGCGACCAGGTAGGGCTGCGAGCCGGCGGCGCTGAACCCGCCGTTGCTGGAGGAGAACTGCGTGAACGCCGGCTGGCCGGCCGCGTCGAGCCGGACCTGGCCGGCGGTGGCGTCGATCGCCGTGTTGGTCGAGGCGTACTCGGCGCTGAAGCCGCCGTAGACCTGGCAGGAGGTGGTGTCGCAGATCTGGTAGATCCTCGAGTCGGGTTCGGCTCGCTCGAACGCCGCGTAGGTGCGGGCCGCGATCGCCTGCGACTCCAGCGCGGCGGGCGACCACGACGTGAACGTCTCGCGAGGTACGACGCCCTTGAGGTAGCTGTCGAGCGGGAGCCGGTTGACGGTGACGCGCTTGGCCCTCCCTGGCTTGGGCGCACGCAGCGCGAGGGCGCCGCGGTAGGCGACCCTGTCGCTCGGCAGCACCAGCGTGATCGGCTGGCCGGCGGCCGCGAACTCGGCGTCGCCCTTGACGGTGCGCCACTTGACCCAGCCGTTCCTGAAGAACGACACCACCGTCCTGGCGCCGGCCCCGGCGCTCAGCCGCCACTTGGTCGCGCCCTTGGCGGGCAGCAACGTCTTCTGCTTGGTGGCGAGGTCGCGCACCTTCAGGCCCGGACGCGCGACGACGGTGAGCACCCGGTCACGGTCGGCGGTGATCCAGACCTTGACCTGGCCGCCGGCCTGCCCGGGCGTCGTACCGGGGTAGTAGAAGTCCATGATCTGCGCGCTGGTGAGGCCGGCCCGGGCGGCGCCTTCGGAGCCGTACTGCGACATCCCGCGGCCATGCCCGTAACCGTGGCCGTCGACCGCGATCGTCGAGGTCGGCGTGATCGTCCAGACCTCCTTCTTGCGGGCCGAGGTCACCGCGTCCGCGGAGGGTACGGCGGTCGACACGAGGGCGGCGCAGGTCACGGCGGCGAGCAGCACGCTGGTTCGGGGCATGACGGGTGAGAGTAGCCAGGGCGCTGAAAAGTTCGAGCGCGCACGGCCCTCATGGGCCTAGGCGGGCAGCTCGCAGCCCTTGCGGAACTCCACCTGCCGGCAGGTGTCACTCCCGTTGCCGCCCATCGCGACGTCCTTGCCGTCGCCGCCGAACAGCCGGTCGTCGCCCGGCCCGCCCTTCAGGGTGTCGTCGCCGGAGCTGGCGGTCACGCGGTCATCGCCGCCCGCCATCGTCGCGCGCACGCTGCCGCCGTGGCGCAGCACCACCGTCTCGTCGGCGCTGGTGCCGCGCACGAACCACCGCAACCGTTGCGATGCCCCGAACTCGTTGTCGACCGTGAGCTTCTCGACGTCGCCGATCGCTCCGCAACCGTCACCGCCAGGCCCCCTCAGCCCGAACGCGCCGACCAACAGGTCGACGTCGACCTTGCCCCGATGGATCTGGCCGGCCACGGTCGGCACCAGCTCGTCGGCCCCCGCACCGCCATCGGCCGTGACGCACGAACCCTTCAGCATCGCCGCGACGGTGAACAGATCGCTGCCGCGACCGCCGACCATCTTCAGCCCGCCGACCGGCGCGCGCACGGCGGTGAGCAGGTCGGCCGACGGGCCGCCCTCGAGCTCGTCGTGGCCGCCGTACGACGTGAGCTCGTCGCGCCCGATGCCGCCCTCCAGCACGTCGTCGCCGAGGCGGGCACCGATCGCACCGTCGACCAGGACGTCGCGGCCACCGCCGCCGACGAGGTGGTCGGGTCCACCGCGGCCGAGGATCTGGTCGCCGTACGTCGACCCGGTCAGCACGTCGCCCTTGTCGGAGCCGAGCAGGGCGAGGAAGGGGTGCTTGACCAGGAGGTCCTGGCCGTCGCCGCGCGAGTGGCCGCGGCCCTTCGGGGTCCCCAGGGTGACGACGACGGGGAACGCGGAGCCCTTGTAGGACAGGCGATCGCGCTGAACCGAACCGAACGTCTTCTGGCGCTCGTCGTAGCCGAGGTCGATGAGGTCGTCGCCCGGGCCGCCCTGGACCACGTCGCCGACCATCAGGCGTACGCCGTCCGGGCTGCGAGTCTCGGAGCGGCCGTCGCCGCCGCCGAAGATCTTGTCGTGGCCGGGACCGCCGTTGATCAGGTCTCGGCCGGCGCCTCCGCAGATCACGTCGTTGCCGCCGCGCCCGTCGATGCGGTCGTCGCCGTCGAGGGCCAGGATCACGTCGCGCTTGTTGGTGCCGCGCAACGTCTCGCCGTCGTCGGTGCCGAGGATGGTCACCTCCCGGCCCTTGCACTTCGGCTGCCTGCGCTTCAGCCGTCATGGCCGGGCCGGCCGGCAGTGCGAGCGCCGCCGCGACGAGCAGCGTCGCGGCTCCGGTGGACACGGTCATTGCTGGCCTCATCACGACCTCCTCAAGCTCGGTGCAGCCTCCGGGCGGCCTCGGCCACCGAGCCGCTCATCGACGGGTACACGGTGAACGCGTGGGCCAGCTGGTCGGCAGTCAACCGCTCGGACACTGCCAGCGCCACGGGGTGGATCAGCTCGCTCGCGCGGGGGGCCACGATCACGCCGCCCTCGATGAGGCCTGTGCCGGGACGGCAGAACAGCTTCACGAACCCGTCGTGGACGCCCTGCATCTTGGCGCGCGCGTTGCCGGCGAGCGGCAGCGTGCACCTGCACGGCCTGGACCTCCCCCGCGTCGACCGCTCGCTGCGACCAGCCGACGGTGGCGATCTCCGGCGAGGTGAAGACGTTGGAGGAGACCTGGGTCAGGTCGAGCGGAGACACCTTGTCGCCGAGGAAGTGCCACATCGCGATCCGTCCCTGCATGGCCGCCACCGAGGCGAGCATGAGGACTCCGGTGCAGTCGCCCGCGGCGTACACGCCCCGCGCCGTGGTCCGCGAGACCCGGTCGACGGTGATGAAGCCCGCGTCGTCGAGCCGGACCCCGGCCTCCTCCAGGCCGAGGCCGGACGTGTTGGGCACCGACCCCAGCGCCAGGATGCAGTGCGAACCCTCGACGGTGCGACCGTCGGTGAGCGTGACGGTGACGGTGTCGCCGTGCCGCTCGACGGAGGCCATGCGTGACTTGGACAGCACGTTCATGCCGCGCCGGGTCAGCACGTCCTCGAGCACCCCGGCGGCGTCGGCGTCCTCGCCGGGGAGCACGCGGTCGCGCGAGGAGACCAGGCTGACGTCGATGCCGAGGGAGAGGTACGCCGAGGCGAACTCCGCGCCGGTCACGCCCGACCCGACGACGATCAGGTGGGTAGGCACCTCGTCGAGGTCGTAGACCTGCTCCCAGGTGAGGATCCGCTCGCCGTCGGGCTGCGCAGTGGGCAGCGTGCGCGGCGCGGCGCCCGTCGCGACGAGGACCAGGTCGGCCCGCAGGATCTGCTCCTTCGCAGCCGGTGGTCACCATCACCCGGTCGCTGCCGGCGAGCTCGCCGCGCCCGGAGACGACCTCCACGCCTTCCTTCTCGAGCCGTCGGCCGATGTCGGCGGACTGGTCGGCGGCGAGCTGCTTGACGCGGCGGTTGACCATCGCGAGGTCGACGGTCACGGTCGTGGCCGCGTCGCCCTCGTGGTCGGTCAGCCGCACGCCGAGCTCCTGGCCGACCCGGCCACGTCGGTCATCAGGTCGGAGGTGGCGATCAGGGTCTTGCTGGGCACGCAGTCGGTGAGCACCGCGGAGCCGCCGAGGCCGTCGCGGTCGACGACGGTGACGTACGAGCCGAGCTGCGCCGCCACCAGCGCCGCCTCGTAGCCGCCCGGGCCGCCGCCGATGACGACGATCCGCTGCCCGGTGTGCTCCATCAGCAGGTTGATCATGTGGCCGGCGATGCCGTGCACCGACTCCTTGATCGCCTCGGTCAGCGTCGGGTGGGCGAACACGTTGCGCGCCACCTCGTCGGCCGTGAGGTCCCACTGCTGGGCCAGCGTCAGCACCGGCAGCAGCTCGGTGACCTCGGGCCCGATCATGTGGGCGCCGAGGATCTCGTTGTACTTCGCGTCGGCGACGACCTTCACGAAGCCGACCGCGTCGCCGAGCCCCTGCGCCTTGCCGTTGGCGCTGAAGGGGAAGGTGGCCGTCTTGACGTCGTACCCCTTCTCCTTGGCCTCCGCCTCGGAGTAGCCGAACGAGCCGATCTGCGGCTGGCAGTACGTCGCCCGCGGGACCATGTCGTAGTTGATCGGCATCGTCTCGGCGCCGGCGATCGTCTCGGCGGCCACGATGCCCATCGCCTCGGCCACGTGGGCGAGCATGAACTTGCCCGGTCACGTCGCCGATGGCGTAGACGTTGGGCACGTTGGTGCGCATGTACTCGTCGATCGCGATCGCGCCGCGCTCGGTGGTCGCGACGCCGGCCGCCTCGAGGCCGTAGCCCTCCAGCCGTGGCGCGAACCCGAACGCCGCCAGCATCTTGTCGGCCTCCAGCACCTGGCTGTCGCCTCCGGCCGCGGGGCTGACGGTGACGCGGACGCCGGAGCCGGTGTCCTCGACGTTCTCGACCTTCGTCGAGAGCAGCACCTTCACGCCGAGCTTCTTGTAGTGCTTGAGCAGCTCCTTGGAGACCGCCTCGTCCTCGGTCGGCACCATCCGGTCGAGGAACTCCACGATCGTCACGTCGACGCCGAAGTTCTTCATCACGTAGGCGAACTCGACGCCGATCGCGCCCGAGCCGCCGATGATGACCGAGCCGGGCAGGTTCTCGTCGAGGATCTGCTCCTCGTAGGTCACGACGTTCTGGCTGACCTGCATGCCGGGCAGCATCCGCACGCTCGCGCCGGTGGCCAGGATCAGGTTGTCGAAGGTGTACGACGTGGTGCCGCCCTCGTGGTCCTTGACCTCGATGTCGTTGCGGCCGGTCAGCGTCCCCCAGCCGTCGATCTCGGTGATCTTGTTCTTCTTCATCAGGAAGTGGACGCCCTTGACGATGCCGGCGCTCACCTGGCGGGAACGGGCGTGCGTGGGGCCGAAGTCCATCGTGGCGTCGCCCTCGATGCCGTACTTGTCCTTGTCGTGGGCGAGGACGTGCGCCAGCTCGGCGTTCCTCAGCAGTGCCTTGGACGGGATGCAGCCGACGTTGAGGCAGACGCCGCCCCAGTACTTGTCCTCCACCACCGCCACCGACTGGCCGAGCTGCGCAGCACGGATCGCCGCGACGTAGCCACCGGGGCCGGCTCCGAGCACCAACACGTTGAAGTGAGTCACCCGCCCACCCTATTGCCCCAGATTTGGCGGAGTCCCGAGCTGGCCCATCCCAGGCATTAGCCTGGCTCCCCGTGACGCTCTACGCCGCCTACGGGTCCAACCTGGACCCCGCCCGCATGGGCGAACGTTGCCCGCACTCGCCGCTGCACACCACCGGCTGGCTGACCGGCTGGCGGCTCACCTTCGGCGGCGAGGACCTCGGCTGGGACGGCGCGCTGTCGACCATCGTCGAGGACCCGATCGAGCAGGTCTTCGTCGCGGTCTACGACGTCACCCGCGAGGACGAGGCCTCCCTCGACGACTGGGAGTCGGCCGGCACCGGCCTCTACCGCAAGGCCAAGGTCCGGGTCTCCACGATGACCGGCGAGCTGCTGGTGTGGACCTACGTGCTCGACGCCTACGAGGGCGGCCTGCCCAGCGCGTCGTACCTCGGGGTGCTTGCCGACGCCGCCGAGGCCGCCGACGCCCCCGCCGACTACGTCGCCTCCCTGCGCCGCCGCCCCTGCCGCAGCATCGGGCTGTAGCCGCCCCGGTGGTCGAGGCTCGTCGCTGGCGCTCCTCGCACCGCAACCTCGGAGGTTCGGTGGTCAGGTGTGAGGGCCGTGACGGTCGACTGCCGACCTCCGCGACAGCGGTGTCGACATCCGCCTCAGCTGCTCGACGGCGCGTCGAGGGGGATCCGATCGGGTGCGACCCACCTGTCGGTCACCCAGCGCGCAGTCTCGGCCACGTCGCTGTCGCGGTCATGCAGGAACGGGCTGACGATCGCGACCGCCGCGGGGGCCGGGAGCTCTCCCGGCAGGGCGTACATCGCGCATGCGCGCAGCCACGGATCGCGCCAGTACTCCTCGTGGTCCGTGACCAGGTCAACGAGCCACTCGCCCAGGGTCCGTGACCCCACTGCCGTGTGTTCGGCCAGCTGCTGGTGACGCATCGTGTGGTCGAGGGTCGGATCGACGAGAGCGAGTGCCAACCGTCCCAAGGAGCGACCGACCGTGACCTCGAGCATCTCGAGGGCTGTGCTGCGATCCCGCGCCACCACCGACGCGAGGGTGGAGACCGCTGACCCGATCGCGCGGGACTCGTGGACCAGCTCCAGGAGCACCTCGATCCGGCGGGCGGCTGTGGCGATCTCGTCGCGCAGCGCCCAGGCCAGCGGTTCGAGGTCGAACCGGTCATCGAGAAGGAGCAGGATCTGCAGGCATCGATCGACTCGCTCCGCGACGATGACCAGCCTCGGGGCGAGATCGAGCCGCTCCGGTGTCTCACTGTGTCCCACCAGGGCCAGGCACAGGCCCGCCGCCTCGACGATGGCCGGGTCATCGTCGTCGAGATGTGCGACGAGAAGGTCCCGGGCCGCGGGCGTGTCGGCCATGCCCAGGAAGTGCACGATGCGCTCGCGTGTCTGGCGAGGGACGGACTGGTCGCCGATCAGCCCCTGGACCTGTGGGGCGAGGTATTCGCAGTTGGCACCCAGCGCGTCGAGGACATCACCTGCGGCGCTTCCCGAGGAAGCCAACCCCACGAGGTACGGCACGAAGAACCTGTGCGGGAAGGCAGCCGCGCCGCGCAGCGCGCGTCCGACCGTGGCCGGGTCCTCCGTCGCAACGGCGGCCAGCCAGGCCGAACGACCTGCCTCCCGTTGACCGATGTCGAGGCGCACCAGCGATGCGGCCGCGGACAGGGCCACGTCCGGGTCGGGGTCCGGGTCGGTGAGCATGCCCTGCACTCGGGCCGCGATGGCCGGCGCCCTCAGCTGGCCGGTCGCGACAGCGATCTCGAGCCCGAGGTCCCGGCGTGCCGGCTCGGGGTCTGTGAGGAGTGCCAGCACGTGGTCCGACACGTCGTGCCCCGTGTCGACGAGAGCATCGAGCGCGGCATGCACGTCGTGTGGATCGGCGCTGGCGAGGAGCTGGTTGACGGCGGCGTGCGACGCCGCGTCGTCGATGCGGAGCGCGACCGGGTCCCACGTTCTCCTGACGAGCACTCCGCGGAGGCTGACGCCGTACTCACGGAACGCGAGCCCGGCCGAGCCCAGCCACAGGGCCGTGAGCAGCAGCGTGACGACGACGACCGCGGTGATCTCGAGCCCGACCACGTCGAACGCGATCAGCAGGACGCCTACGAAGCCGAGCGCGAGCGGCACGCCCGCTCCCTCGACGAGGGTCTGGGCGCGGACGCGTTCGTCCGGCTGGAGTGCTTGGTACGTCGCGTTGATCGAGGTACGGGTCGTGGCATCGGTGAGCGAGATGTCGGTGACCGCTTGCGCACACACCAGGCCGAAGAAGAGCAGCGAGGCCGGCCCGACCGCGTAGCCGGCGACCGTCGTCGCGCACAACAGCACGAGGACGCCGAGTGGATTGGCCGCCAGGCCGAACCCGATCCCGAAACGGGTCAGCAGCCAGCCCCCCAGCGTCACGACGAAGAGGACGCTGAGGAAGTTCATCACGGCACCGAAGAGGCCCTGGAACTGCGCGAGTGCGATCGGGTCGGGGAAGCGAACGGCGGCGCGCTCCCACACCATGTAGTCCAGCAGCAAGGTCACGGCGGCCGAGAGCAACTGGTAGCTCAGGATCAGCGCCACCATGCGGTTGGCCAGGAGCGTGCGCCATGTGCCCCGACGGCCAAGGTCCTGGAGCGAGACAGGCTGGTCGGTCCGTACCGGCCGGTCGAGCAGCTCGGCGGGGAAACGCCGCGAGGTCGCGACGACGAGGACGAGCATGAGCCCCGCAGCCAGGATGTCGACCGCGAGGAGGTTGCGAGGCCCGCCGAACGGCGAGACCAGCGCCGCCGCGGCGAGGCCGCCGAGTGCGAATCCGACCGAGAAGCCGGCGGCTATCCGCGGGAAGTGCGCCTTCATCTGGCGGATGTCGAGCAGCCGGCCGGCCTGCGTGCCCACCAACACGAAGCCGATGGGGATCGACAGCGGGAACAGCACCAGGAGGGGGAAGGTCACCCAGAGCCCATCCAGCCGGACCAGGACGAGCCAACCGGTCGCGACGGCTACGAGATAGGCGCCCACGACCGACACCGCGACCCGCGCGAGCGAATGGCGCCGCTCGGCGCGAGACATCGCCGAGGAAACGCCTATCCCCGCCACCGCGACCGCGAGATACACGTAGGGGAGCGCCTGCGGGCCGTACTCGTCGAGGAACAGTGCGCTCGCGGGCACGACGAGGAAAGCCATCGTCAGGCCCAGCACGATCGTCTGCCCCCCGAGCAGGACCAGCCGGGATCTCACTTCTCCGGCCGCGGCTCGTGCTTTTCACGTAGTCGCCGGACCAGGTCGACGATCACTCCTCGCGACACCTCGGGGCTCAGCCGCAGCGCCTCGTCGAACGCTGCCTTGCGCAGCCGCAAGGCGCGCACGGGCGTGAGCGCCATGATGGTCGCCGATCGGGGCTGAGGGTCGAGGACCTCCATCTCACCCACCGTGCTCGAGGGGCCCATGCGCACCCATCTGTCCTCGCGGACCACCGCGACCTCACCCTCGACGAGGACGAAGAGCCAGTCCTCGATCGCACCCGCCTCCATCAGCGGTGCGCCGGTCGGGAAGTCCACCTCCTCGAGGACGTGGGCCATCCCTGCCAGCACACGACCGGGTGTGTGGCTGAACATGTCCACGCGTCGGAGGACGGCGACCCGCTCGACCGCGAGCAGCATGTGGCTCACCGTAGCGGTTGCCCGTGGTCGACCGGTGGTTTCGAGGCTCGTCGCTGGCGCTCCTCGCACCTCAACACCGATCACTCGGTGGTTGAGGTGTGAGGGCCGCCAGGCCCGAGCCTCGAAACCACCAGCGAATGGCCTACTCGCCCGTGTGGCAGCAGGCCTCGACGTTGTTGCCCTCGGTGTCGCGGACGAATCCGCCGAAGTAGCGCTCGTGGTACTCCGGCCACAGGCGCGGCTCGTGGAGCACCTCGGCGCCCATCTCGACCGCGGCGGCCACGAACGCTCGCACGTGCTCGGCGTCGGGTGCCTGGAAAGCCAGGTGCATCTCGCGGTTGGGCCCGATGCCGTCGAAGGTGGAGATCCAGAAGTCGGGCGAGTCGGTGCCGTAGCCGATGGCCGTACCGAAGTCCATGACCCGCCGGTGGCCGAGGACGCCGAGCACCTTGTCGTAGAAGGCGCCGGCCTTCTCCATGTCTGTCACGTTGATGCCGAAGTGGTCGATCATCCCCCGATCTTGCAGCACCGGGGCGCACCTCCTCGACCGGCGGGGACCGCACTAGGGTCTGGCGCATGACGGTCGACACCCCGCCCAGCCGCACGCCGTACGAGCTCGCCGAGCAGGCGGCCATCGCCCTGGCGGAGCAGACCGGCATCGAGCGCCACGACGTCGCGCTGGTGCTGGGCTCCGGCTGGCTGCCGGCCGTCGACGCGCTCGGCGAAGCCACGACCGAGATCTCCACCACTGACCTGCCCGGCTTCTCGGCCGCAGCAGTGGCTGGTCATTCCGGCAAGATCCGCAGCGTCCGCTCGGGCGACAAGCAGCTGCTGGTGTTCCTCAGCCGCACCCACTTCTACGAGGGCAAGGGCGTCGCGGCCGTCGTCCACGGCGTGCGTACGGCGGCCAACGCGGGGTGCCGGGCCATCGTGCTGACCAACGGGTGTGGCGGTCTGAAGGAGACCTGGACGCCTGGCACGCCCGTCCTGATCAGCGACCACATCAACCTGACGGGACGCTCCCCGATCGAGGGCGCCAACTTCGTCGACCTGACCGACCTCTACTCCAGCAGGCTGCGCAAGATGTGCCGCGAGGTCGACCCGTCGCTCGACGAGGGCGTCTACGTGCAGTTCCCCGGCCCCCACTACGAGACGCCGGCCGAGATCGGCATGGCCCGTGCCATCGGCGGTCACCTCGCGGGCATGAGCACCACCCTGGAGGCGATCGCCGCCCGCGAGGCCGGCATGGAGATCCTCGGCATCAGCCTGGTCACCAACCTGGCCGCGGGCCTCTCCGGCGAGCCGCTCAACCACGAGGAGGTCCTCGAGGCCGGCAAGGCCGCCGCCTCGCGGATGGGTGAGCTGTTGTCGAGGATCGTGCCCCGGATCTGACGCTGTCGGGGCCGCCGGCCGTCCCGGCGGCCCCGCAACGCCCATCAACCCCGCAGCCAGAACTTCTCGGCGGTGTTGAGCGTTCGCGCCCGTCGGCGAGGTGACCGCAACCACGAGCTTGGCCTTGACCCGCTCGCCGTCGAGCGGCTGAGCCGCCACTTGGCCTTGACCGGGACCCTCACCTCGAGGGTGCCCGCGCTGTCGACATCGGCAGCGGCGCGGCCGATGCGGACCCACTGTCCGGAGACTCGGGCCACGACCTTGACGCTTCAGCTGGGAACCGGCAGGACTCACCGACACCTGTCGCCGGCACGCGGCCGCGCGTCGTGGTCCAGCCGCACGCTGCTCGCCACCCACCGCACTGACCATCGGGCGGCCCGGGCGTCACCGGGGACCGGCGTCGGCGGTGGGCGGAGGGGGCGGCGGCAGCGGGACCGGCGGCGCCGGCGGGGCCACGACCAACCACCCGACGGTCGCCGGTGTCCCGTCCATGCGACCCACCGGGTCCATGGCACGGACACGTACGCCGTGCGTGCCGATCGCCAGCTGGCTCCAGGTCCGCGGTGAGGTGCAAGCGACGAAGGGCTGTCCGTCGAGGCTGCACTCGAAGGTGGAACCCGGCTCGTCGGAGGTGAACTCCACGGTGGCGGACGTGCTGACCGTGGAGCCGCTGGGAGCGGCCGAGATCGTGGTCTCCGGGTCGACGGAGTCCTCCTGCCAGTCCGGGGCGATGTCGTGACTGGTGGACGGTGTCGATCTGCACCGCGCCGGTCCCGTCGGCCGCCATCACGGCGATGTTGCGGTCGGTCCCGGCCGTCCCGACGTACGCCACGTGCTGCCCGTCGGGCGACCACGCCGGCTCGGAGGCCGACAGGGTCGGGTCCGTCGAGATCCGGGACAGTCCGGAGCCGTCAGCGGCCACGGTCCAGATGGCCGGCAGCCCACCGGCGTTCGGCAGGAAGGTGTGCGTGAAGGCGATCCTCCCGTCCGGGCTCCACGAAGGTGCGTCGTCGTGACCCTGGTACGGGACACCGTGGTAGTCGCGCGGGGCGTCACGTTGGCGACCGCCCCACCGCCGGAGTCCATGACGTAGATGTTGCGGTCGGTGTCCCCGGTCCGCGCGCTCTCGAAGGCGATCAGGCCGTCCGGCCACCCAGGGAGGGGCGGCGACCAGGCCGGGTCGGTGTCGGGGAACGCGTTGTCGGTCATCTGGGTCGCCCCGCCAGTGCCGTCGGCGGCTCGGAACATGATCTCCACGTCCGTGCCACCGTCTGCCCGGACGGCGTACGCGATCCGCGTGGTGTCGGGCGACCACACGGGTGTGGCCTCGGCCGCCGGGGTAGCTGTCACCTGCTGACGACCGGTGCCGTCGATGTCCATCGTCCAGACGTCGCCGTCGTGGATGAACGCGATGCCGGGTGCCGTCGGGTGAGAGCGCCGGACTGGTGTTCGCGCCCGTCGTCGTGAGGCGGGCGAGACGGGAACCGTCGGGGTTCATGGAGTACAGGTGCGGGTTGCCGTCCCGGTCGCTCTGGAAGAAGATCCGGCCGGCGACGCCGGGGTACGCCGCCTCTGCGGGCGCGGCGAGGATCCCGACCCCACCGCTCAGGAGGAGCACCGAGACGGCGATCGCGGTCGCCCGGTGGAAGGCTGTCATGGTCATCGCGGTCACCCCTTCAGGGCGAACGTCGCCGCGGTCGTCGCCGTGTCACCGCTCGGGGCGCTCACCTTGGCGAGCAGCTTCGCCTTGACGCGCTTGCCGTCAAGCGCCTGGCGCCACTTCTTGGTCACTCGGACCTTGACGGTGGTGGCCTTCGCGCCGGCCACCTCGTAAACCGTCTTGCCGACGACCACCCACTTGCCCGACACCCGGGCCCGCACGGACAGTCGTGCGGACGACCCTGCCGGCCCCGCCATCGTCTTGACGGGCACGATGCCGCGGGTCTTGTCCAGCTTGACCACTGGAGCGACCGAGATCGCCGCGCTCGCGGCGGCGGATGGCTGCGGCGTCGGCGTGGTCGGCGTCGGCGTGGTCGGCGTCGGGAGTCGGCGTCGAGCCGGCGCCGACGTAGACGAGGTCCGAGGTCACGTTGATCACCGGGTTGTCCTCGGCGTCCGCGATCCGCACGGCGAACTCCACCGAGGTGTAGCCCGGGGTCGAGGCGACGACGGGCACCTGGACCTCCCAGCCCAAGCCCATGGGGATGTCCCACATGGAACCGTCGGCGGTACCGAAGCTGGCGGCGCCGCCCAGCTCCGGCGTCTGCGGTGCCGTCGGGCAGAGAGCGGTCTCGGGTGTGCTGACCGGGTCCCCGTCGCCGTAGTCCCACCGGACGCACCGGATCGGGTTGGCCGACGAGACCGCGAGACCGAGACCCCGCGGGCAGCAGGATGTCGGGCCGCATCTTCTGGCCGACGCACGGGTAGGGGTCGCCGATCCCGGCACCCTCGAAGACGACGTAGAAGACCTCGCCGACCTTCGGCGGGGCGGCGTCGTCGTACAGCACGCTGGCCACCAGGCCCGCGGCCGCCTCGACGTACGGATAGCCGTAGATCACGCTCTCGCAGTTGCGGCCCCAGTTGAACCGGACGGCCCCGTCGTGGCGGGTCACGGCCGCGGCGGCGGGCTCGGCGACCGCCACCACGCCGACGGCGGCGAGGGCGAGTGCGGCGAGGGTGGAGGACGGGCGGAAGAAGGACGGCTTCATGACGGCTCCTGGACGGTTGTCGGTCGAGGCGCCGAAGGTCCACGCAGCCGCTCAAAGAATGCTCAATCCCGCCTGAACTCGACCGGCTGACCACCGCAGTGAGGCAGATTGGACCCATGGCAGACGGGGAGCCCATGTTCCGGGCGCTCGGGCCGCTGGAGGTCAGCGTCGACGGCGAACCGGTCGACCTGGGTCCTGCCAAGCAGCGTGCGCTCCTCGGAGTGTTGCTCGCCCTGGCCCCCGACGCCGTGCCCCTCGAACGGCTGGTCGACGAGCTGTGGCCGGACGGCGGCCCCGGGCAGCCGCGCCGCAGTCTCCAGGTGTACGTCTCCGCGCTGCGACAGGCGCTCGGGCCGGAGGCGGCACTGCTGACGACGGTCGGCCGGGCCTACCGGATCGAGGTGCCGGACGGGAGGCTTCGACGTCAGCGTCTTCGAGGAGCAGGTGACCGCTTGCGTGGAGCAGCACCGCGCCGGCGACCACGAGGCGGCCGTGTCGACCGCCGACGCCGCGCTGGCGCTCTGGAGGGGACAGGCGTGGCAGGACCTGCGCGAGGTCCCTGTGCTCGAGCCCGACGCCGCGCGGCTCGAGGAGCTGCGCCTGGACCTCCGGGCCGATCGAGGGCCGCCGCACAGCTCGCGCTGGGCCGCCACCGCGACCAGGTGCCCGAGCTGGAGAGCCTGGTGCGAACGCACCCGCTCCGCGAGGACCTGCGCGGCCACCTGATGCTCGCCCTGCACCGGTCGGGGCGCCAGGCGGAGGCGCTGGAGGTGTACGCCGACGGGCGGGCGCCGCCTTGCCGAGGAGACCGGTCTCGACCCGGGGCCGGCGCTGCGCGACCTGCACGCGGCGATCCTCGGCGACGACCCGGCTCTGCGGCTCGAGGACGCCGAGCTCCGGGCCCGCCGCCACCTCCCCGCGCCGTGCGACACGCGCTGATCGGCCGTCGTAACGGACCGCGAGGAGCTGGCGCGGCTGCTCACCGACGGGACCCGGCTGCTGACGCTGACGGGGCCCGGCGGGGTGGGCAAGACCCGGCTGGCCCTGCACCTCGCGCACGAGATGGCGGGCGCCTGTCCCGACGGCGTGTGGTTCGTGGAGCTGGCGGACGCTCGAGGACCCGGGTCTGGTCGCCCCGGCGATCGCCGAGGCCCTCGGCGTGGACCCCGTCGGCGAGGACCCCGTGAGGCCGCTCCTCGACCACCTCGCCGGCCGCCGGCTCCTGCTCCTCCTCGACAACTTCGAGCAGGTCGAGGCGGCCGCGGACGTGGTCGCCCGGCTGCTCGGCCGCCGGGGACGGCATCCAGGTGCTGGTGACCAGCAGGGTCCCGCTGCGCGTGTACGGCGAGCACGTGCGCCAGCTTGGCCCGCTGGACGCGGGCGACGCGGTCGAGCTCTTCACCGCACGGGCGACCGCGGCCGACCATCGCTTCGACGGCAGCCGCGTCGGAGACGATCGAACGGATCTGCGCGGGTCTCGACCGGCTCCCGCTCGCCATCGAGCTGGCGGCGGCACGGGTCAGCGAGATGACGCTCGACGAGATGGCGGACGCATCTCGGCGAGCGGCTCGACCTGGCCTCCGACGGTCCTCGCGAGCGGTCTGGCCGCCAACAGGCGCTGCGCGCGACCATCGCGTGGAGCGTCGACCTCCTGTCTGCGGAGGCAGGCGCGAGCATTCGGCCACCTCGGGGTGTTCGCAGGCGGGTTCCCGGCCGACGCCGCCCGTCGCCGTGGGCGTCGAACGTGAGCACGTGAACGCTCTGGTCCGTTCCAGCCTCGTGGTGCGGGAGGGTGGCCGGCTCCGCCTGCTCGAGACCATCCGCGACTACGCGCTCGAGCTCCTGGACGGCGGACCTCGAAGGCCTCGCGCGTTCGCGAACCGGCATGCGGGCTACCACCTCGCTCTGGCAGAGCAGGCCCGCCCGGGGATGTCGGGCGCGTCGTCGACGGCCCTGATCCGGCGCCTCCGGGCCGAGCGCGCCAACCTCCGGGCAGCGATGGAGCACTACGAGCGGTCGGGTGCCTGGGTGGACCTGCTCCGGCTCGCCACGGCCCTGACGATCTTCTGGTACCGCACGGGTGTCCGGAACGAGGACCTCGCCTGGGTCGAGCTGGCCCTCGACCGTGCACCGGACGCCGATGACCATCTCCGGGGTCGGGCGTACTTCGGCCTCGCGATCTGTCGCGGCGAGCAGGGGCGCTCGGAGGAGGCCATGGCGGCGTGCACCCAGAGCCACCGCCTCCTGCAGGCAACCGGGGACGAGGCCTGGCTGGCGCGGGTGCTCAACAGCCTGGCCGGCCTCACCCGCGACGCCGGGCAGGCCGCGGAGGCGGCCCCGCTCGTCGACGAGGTCATCGCCCTGCGCCGCCGGCTCGCCGACCCGGCGCTGTCCCTGCGGATCCCGCTCCACAACCGCGCGATCGTGGCGATGGATCTCGGTGACCTCGCCACGGCCCGGAGGTGCCTGGCAGAGGAACGCGAGCTGGCCGCAGGCGACGAGCTCGAGGAGGCCTGGGTCGACAGCACCCTCGCCGACCTGGCCATCGCCGAAGGGCGTTCCGAGGAGGCCCGGTCACTGCTGCGGCCGTGCTCTGCCCGTGCTGCGCGAGCACGATGCCGAGTCCCGCCTCGTCGAGCTGGTCGACAGCCTGGCGGCGCTGGCGGTGTCCCTCGGCCGGCTGCCGGAGGCCGCCGTCCTCGTAGGTGCAGCCGACCGGGCGATGGCCGATACCGGCGCCGTCCAGGTGCGCGCGGACGTGCTGCTGCGGCAGCGACGCGTCGGCAGGGCGCTCGACGAGATGTCCCCCGACGATCGGTCCGCCCGCACCCGGGAGGGCGCCGAGCTCGACCTTGACGAGGCTCTCGACCTGGCGACCGACTGGCTGCTCTGAAAGCGGTGCCCGTCAGGACCGCGGCTCACAGGTCGGGCACGTCGATGTCGAGCCGCCGGGCGAGCTGGGTCAGCGAGCGCGCCGCCTGGCGGCGTACGGCCTGCTCGTCGTCGTCGAGCAGGCCCCGCACCACCTCGACGTGCTCCGTGTCGCCGACCGCGCCGAGGGTGCGCAGCGCCTGGACCCGCACCCGGGGCAGCTCCCCGTCGACGGCCAGCTCGGCCGCCCGCGGGCCGGCCTCTCCCAGCTCGCGCTTGGTCGAGACCTTCAGGCACATCTCGGCGGGCCGC
This sequence comes from uncultured Actinomycetota bacterium, assembly GCA_963758885.1. GTDB lineage: Bacteria > Actinomycetota > Actinomycetes > Propionibacteriales > Nocardioidaceae > Nocardioides. The sequence continues at coordinate 14,481 of CAVWXS010000019.1, read as the reverse complement.
CAGTGCTCGTCGTCGAGACCGGTGACGACGGCCGGCGCGGCCGAGTCGTCCCAGACGTAGAGCAGGCCGCGCGCTCCCCACGTGCGGACCCAGTAGTCCTTCCACTGCGCGGGGTAGAAGATCGGCGACTCCTCGTCGAAGACCACCCCCGTGAGGTAGGGCATCGCGTCGGGATGGTCGTTGCGGTCGGCCCCTTCCAGGAGGTCGACGCACAGGTCGACCGTCGCCCGCATGCCCAGGTGGTCGGCGAGCTCGGCGATGAGCTCGCCGACTGGTGCGTCCAGGTCCCGCGGCATGGGCAAATCGGTCACTTCCGGAGCATGGCACCGCCTACCGTCAGCCCGTGACGTGGACGCCGTACGCCGATCTCGACGAGCTGCTCGCCGAGCTGCTCGACCAGTGGCGGCACATCCTCGGCGACGACCTCGCCGGCGCCTGGCTGCAGGGCTCGTTCGCGCTGGGCGCCGGGGACCAGCAAAGCGACTGCGACTGGATCGTGGCCACGCACGGACCCGTGACGGACGACCAGGTCGCCGCGCTCCGCGAGTTGCACGACGAGATCCCGACGCGCGAGGGCCACTGGCCGCACGACCTCGAAGGGTCGTTCGCGCCGATCGAGCGAGCTCACTACCATCGACCACCTCGGCCGCGAGTGGCTGTTCAACAACCACGGCTCGCGGAAGCTGGTGTGGGACGACCACTGCAACCGCGGCTACACGCGGTGGCTCCTGCGCGAGCACGGCATCACGCTGACGGGACCCGAGCCGCGGACGTTCATGGAGCCGGTGCCCGCCGACCTGCTGAGGGCCGAGGCACGGGCGGCGATCCCGACGCTGATGGCCGACCTGGCGACGTGGGTCGACATCGACACCATCGCCTGGGGCCAGCGGTACGCCGTCGTCACGGCGTCGCGCATCCTCTACACGCTTGCGACGGCCGAGGTGGCCAGCAAGCCCGGTGCCCTGGAGTGGGCGCAACGCACGCCTCGATCCCCGCTGGCGGCCGCTGCTGGCCCAGGTCCGCGACGAGCGGAGCCGTGGCTGGGAACCCGACCGGCCACCGCGCCCCGGCGAGGCGGATGCGGCGCGGGCGTTCGCGGCGTACGCCGTGGAGTGGGCGGCCGCGCACCACTAGCCTCCGTCCATGAGCGACCTGCTGCGAGCGCGCCCGGGCCTGGGCGGCCGAGGACCCCGACCCCGACACGAAGGCCGAGCTCGAGGCGCTGATCGCCGACGGAGAGTCCGACGAGCTGGCCGACCGGTTCGCCGGCACGTTGGAGTTCGGCACGGCGGGCCTCCGCGGCGCGTTGGGGGCCGGTCCCAACCGGATGAACCGCGTCGTCGTCACCCGCACGGCTGCCGGCCTCGCGGCGTACCTCAAGGACGCCGGCGCTCCCGCGGGAGCACCCGTGGTGATCGGGTACGACGCCCGCCACAACTCCGACGTGTTCGCCCGCGACACCGCCGAGGTGATGACCGGCGCGGGACTGCGCGCGCTCGTCATGCCGCGGCCGCTGCCGACGCCGCTGCTGGCCTTCGCGATCCGCGAGCTGGGCTGCGTGGCCGGGGTGATGGTGACCGCCAGTCACAACCCGCCGCAGGACAACGGCTACAAGGTCTACCTCGGCGACGGCAGCCAGATCGTGCCGCCGGCCGACGCCGAGATCGCCGCTCGCATCGCAGCCGTCGGTGCGCTGGCCGACGTACCCCGCGGCGGACGGGTACTCGTCGTCGAGCCGGGCGACGCCAGCAGTCCTCGACGCCCGAGGACATCGTCGACCGCTACCTCGACACCGTCGCGGGCCTGGCGGGCGACGGACCGCGCGACCTGCGCACGGTCTACACGCCGCTGCACGGCGTCGGAGGTACGTCGGTGCTGCAGGTGCTCGAGACCGCAGGGTTCGACGCACCCTCGGTCGTGGAGCAGCAGGAGGAGCCCGACCCGGACTTCCCGACCGTCGCGTTCCCCAACCCCGAGGAGCCGGGCGCGATGGATCTCGCGATGGCGCTCGCTGCCGCGCACCACGTCGACCTCGTGGTCGCCAACGACCCGGACGCCGACCGGTGCGCGGCCGCCGTACCGAGCCAGCACGGCTGGCGGATGCTGCGCGGCGACGAGGTCGGAGCGCTGCTGGGTCACCACCTGCTGTCCCAGGGCAAGCAGGGCACCTACGCGTGCTCGATCGTGTCGTCGTCGCTGCTCGGCAAGATGGCGGCGGCGTACGGCCAGCCGTACGCCGAGACGCTCACGGGCTTCAAGTGGATCAGCCGGGTGCCGGGTCTCGCGTTCGGCTACGAGGAGGCGCTCGGCTACTGCGTCGACCCCGAGCACGTGAAGGACAAGGACGGCGTCTCCGCCCTGTTGCTGCTGTGCGAGCTCGCCGCGGAGCAGAAGGCGCAAGGCCGTGGCCTCACCGACCTCCTCGACGACATCGCCGCAGAACACGGGGTGCACGCGACCGACCAGCTCTCCATCCGCGTCGAGGACCTGTCGCTGATCGGCGCGGCGATGGCGCGCCTGCGCGACGCCCCGCCCACCTCGCTCGGCGGTCTCGCGGTCGCCTCCGTGGACGACCTGTCGCTCGGGTCGGCCGATCTGCCACCGACCGACGGGCTTCGCTACCGCCTCGCCGAGGGCGCCCGGGTGATCGTCCGGCCCTCGGGGACCGAGCCGAAGCTGAAGTGCTACCTCGAGGTCGTCGTGCCCGTGCATCCCGACGACGGCGTCGACGCCGCCCGCATCTCCGCCGCCGGCCGCCTCGACGCCATCAAGGCCGACGTGAAGCGGGCGCTGGGGATCTAGCACGTCTCGGTGGTTGAGGTGCGAGGAGCGCTCAGCGACGAGCCTCGAAACCACCGATGCTCGCCACGGGTGGGTTTCGAGGCTCGGCCGCGGCTGGCCGCGCCTCGCACCTCAACCAGCGAGGGCGACTGACGACGAGGAAGCCGACGGCGGTGACGACCAGGCCGGCGATCTCGGGCCAGGCCCGCTCGCGGCGGACCGGCGGGATCTCCCCGGAGCCGGTACGACGACGGGCGCCGTCGGCGAGGTTGAGGATGCGGTCGCGGACGTAGTCGGGGTAGGTCAGCTCCCGCTCCCCGCTGCGGTCGGTGCGCGGACGGATGGTGCGGAAGAACGAGTTGCCGATCGCCGGCGAGACGTAGCGCTTCTCGTTGGCCCGCACGGCCAGCACCTGTCGCACCGCCACCTCGTCGATCGCCGCCAGCGGGACGACGTTGGTGTCGAGCATGTTGCGCAGCACGAGAGCGCCGGAGTCGACGCGGACCGACGGCCGCAGCAGCGCGGCGTACGAGAGGATCCCGGCGAACGCCGCTCCCCACGCGTAGGCCGCCCCCAAGCCGTCTTCGCCGTCCACGAGCGCATAGACCGTCAGCGCCGCGGCCAGCAGCACCGCCAGCACGCCGGGCACCCGCCCACTGGTGGGCGGGAACTTCTCGGTGTAGCCCGAGTCGGTGCTGCCCGACGACGTGTTGCCGGCGCCGTTGCGGTTGCTCGCGTCCTGGTCCATGGCTGCCCCTCTGCCGATTTCCCCGGTCCTCGACCGCCAACCCTATGCTTGACCGGGTGACGAGCTCTCCCACCATCGATAACAAGATGGCATCGTCGGAGGCTGATCAACTGTCTGCCCCATCGTCAGCACAGTTCTCCGACATCACGCGGAACGACGACACGCTGCGCAGGTTCCTCCACGGACTGCCCGGCGTCGACCAGGTCGGCGCCGAGGCCCGCGCAGCCTCCCTCGGTACCCGCTCCATCAAGACCACCGCCAAGGCCTGGGCCATCGACCTGGCGATCCGGATGGTGGACCTGACCACCCTCGAGGGGCAGGACACCCCCGGCAAGGTGCGGGCGCTCGCCGCGAAGGCGATGCACCCCGACCCCGCCGACCCGACGTGCCCGTCGACCGCTGCGGTCTGCGTCTACCCCGACATGGTCGCCGTCGCGAAGGAGACCCTGGGCGCCAGCGGGGTCAACGTCGCCGCCGTCGCCACGGCGTTCCCCAGTGGCCGGGCGGCTCTCGACATCAAGCTGGCCGACACCCAGGACGCCGTCCAGGCCGGCGCCGACGAGATCGACATGGTCATCGACCGGGGAGCGTTCCTCTCGGGCCGCTACAAGCACGTGTACGACGAGATCGTCGCCGTCCGCGAGGCCTGTGCCCGGCCGGATGGATCTGGGGCTCACCTCAAGGTGATCTTCGAGACCGGCGAGCTGCAGACCTACGACAACGTCCGCCGCGCCAGCTGGCTGGCGATGATGGCCGGCGGCCACTTCATCAAGACCTCCACCGGCAAGGTGCAGCCGGCCGCGACACTGCCCGTCACGCTGGTGATGCTCGAAGCGGTCCGCGACTACCGCGAGCAGACCGGCCAGATGATCGGGGTCAAGCCGGCCGGCGGCATCAAGACCTCGAAGGACGCGATCAAGTACCTCGTCATGGTCAACGAGGTGGCGGGCGACGACTGGCTCGACCCCGACTGGTTCCGGTTCGGCGCCTCCACGTTGCTCAACGACCTGCTGATGCAGCGCACCAAGCTCACGACCGGCGTCTACTCCGGTCCCGACTACTTCACCCTGGACTGATCCCATGGCAGCGAAGAAGAGCAGCAACACCGGGAGCGGCTTCGACTACGCACCCGCCCCCGAGTCCCGCAGCATCGTCGACATCAAGCCGTCCTACGGCCTGTTCGTCAACGGTGAGTTCGTCGACGGGCACGGCAAGTCCTTCAAGACCATCTCCCCCAGCACCGAGGAGGTGCTGGCCGAGATCGCCGAGGCAGACGAGGCCGACGTCGACAACGCCGTCAAGGCCGCGCGCAGGGCCTTCCGCACCTGGGGCCGGATGCCCGGCAGCGAGCGGGCGAAGTACCTCTACCGGATCGCGCGCATCATCCAGGAGCGCGGCCGCGAGATCGCCGTGCTCGAGTCGATCGACAACGGCAAGCCCATCAAGGAGACCCGCGACGTCGACGTACCGATCGCCGCGGCGCACTTCTTCTACTACGCCGGTTGGGCCGACAAGCTCCAGTACGCCGGCTACGGCACCACTCCGCTGGGCGTGGCCGGCCAGGTGATCCCGTGGAACTTCCCGCTGCTCATGCTGGCGTGGAAGATCGCGCCGGCACTCGCGTGCGGCAACACCGTCGTGCTCAAGCCGGCCGAGACCACGCCCTTGACCGCGCTCCTGTTCGCCGAGATCTGCCAGCAGGCCGACCTCCCGCCCGGCGTCGTCAACATCATCACCGGCGCCGGCATGACCGGACAGGCGCTGGTGGCTCACCCGGACGTCGACAAGGTCGCCTTCACCGGGTCGACAGCCGTGGGCCGGGCGATCGCGAAGTCCGTGGCCGGCTCGCACAAGAAGGTCACCCTCGAGCTCGGCGGCAAGGCCGCCAACATCGTCTTCGACGACGCCCCCATCGACCAGGCCGTCGAGGGCATCGTCAACGGCATCTTCTTCAACCAGGGCCACGTCTGCTGCGCAGGCTCCCGGCTGCTGGTCCAGGAGTCGGTGGCCGACGACGTGCTCGCCCGCCTCAAGCGGCGGATGGCGACCCTTCGCCTGGGCGACCCGCTCGACAAGAACACCGACATCGGGGCGATCAACTCCGCCGAGCAGCTCGACAAGATCCGCGAGCTCTCCGACATCGGCGAGGCCGAGGGTGCGGGCCGGTGGTCGCCGCCGTGCGAGCTGCCCAAGAACGGCTTCTGGTTCCCGCCGACGGTGTTCACCAACGTCACCCAGGCCCACCGCATCGCCCGCGAGGAGATCTTCGGGCCGGTGTTGTCGGTGCTGACGTTCCGCACGCCCGCCGAGGCGGTCGAGAAGGCCAACAACACGCCGTACGGCCTGTCCGCGGGTGTGTGGACCGACAAGGGCTCGCTCATCCTCCACATGGCCAACAAGCTCAAGGCCGGCGTGGTGTGGGCCAACACGTTCAACAAGTTCGACCCGACCAGCCCCTTCGGCGGCTACAAGGAGTCCGGCTACGGGCGCGAGGGCGGCCGCCACGGCCTCGCCGGCTACCTGAAGGGTGGTGTCGAGCAGTGAGCCCCACGCCCAGGGTCGACGTCCGCAAGACCTACAAGCTCTACATCGGCGGCCAGTTCCCGCGCTCGGAGTCCGGCCACAGCTACGTCGTCGACGACGCCAAGGGCAGGTTCGTCGCCAACGCGGCGCTGGCCTCGCGCAAGGACGCCCGCGACGCCGTGCAGGCGGCCCGCGCGGCGTTCGGCGGGTGGAGCGGCAAGACCGCCTACAACCGCGCGCAGATCCTCTACCGCGTCGCCGAGGTCATGGAGGACCGCCGGCCGCAGTTCGTCGAGGCCGTCCGCCAGTCCGAGGGGCTCACGCCCACGCAGGCCGGCAAGGTGCTCGACCTGAGCATCGACCGCCTCGTCTGGTACGCCGGGTGGGCCGACAAGATCACCCAGGTCACCGGCAACGCCAACCCGGTCGCCGGGCCGTTCTTCAACCTGTCGACGCCCGAGCCCACCGGCGTCGTCGGCGTGGTCGCGCCGCAGCAGTCAAGCCTGCTCGGCCTCGTCTCGGTCGTGGCGCCGGTCGTGGTGACCGGCAACACCGCCGTGGTGCTGACTCTCCTACGAACGGCCCCTGCCGGCGGTGACGTTCTCCGAGGTGCTGGCCACCTCCGACGTCCCCGGCGGCGTGGTCAACATCCTCACCGGCCGGCTCGCCAACACCGCGCCGACGCTGGCGTCCCACATGGACGTCAACGGGCTCGATCTCACCGGCTTCGCCGGCGACACCGAACAGGCACGAGCGCTCGAGGAGGCGGCCGCCGAGAACCTCAAGCGCGTGCTCCGCCCGCCCGCCACCGAGCCCGACTGGACGCGCGAGCCCGGCATCGAGCGGATGACCACGTTCCTGGAGACCAAGACCGTCTGGCACCCGATCGGCGTCTGACCGCCCCGACCCCGATTCGTCAGCGATCCTGCGGGTCCTCTCCGCGGAGCGGCTCCTGACGAATCGGTGTGACAATGGGCCGGTGCTCGCGCGGATGATCGTGCTGGCCGGTCCCTCGGGAGCCGGCAAGTCACGCCTCGCCGAACGCCTCGGGCTCCCCGTGCTGCGACTCGACGACTTCTACAAGAGCGGCGGCGACCCGACGCTGCCGCGGATCACCGAGGGCGCCAACGCCGGCCTCGTCGACTGGGACCATCCCGGGTCCTGGCTGCTCGACGACGCACTCGCCGCGATCGAGCGGCTGTGCGACGACGGCCGCGCCGAGGTGCCGGTCTACGACATCGCCCAGGACGGCCGCTGCGGCAGCCAGGTCCTGGACCTCGACGGGAGCAGGCTCTTCCTCGCCGAGGGGATCTTCGCCCAGGAGGTGGTTCCGCAGGCGCGCGAGCGCGGGCAGCTCGCCGCGGCGTACTGCGTCCGCCAGCACCCCGTGGTCACGTTCTGGCGGCGCCTCACCCGGGACCTGCGCGAGCACCGCAAGCCGCCGCTCGTGCTGCTCCGTCGAGGTCTGGCCCTCCTGCGAGACCAACGGCGGGTGGTCTCCCACGCCCTGGAGCTGGGCTGCGAGCCCGTGTCGCCCGAGGAGGCGTACACGGAGGTGTCGGCGCTGGTCAGCCGGAGCGCGGCCGATGCCTGAAGCTCCGTGGGGACTCTTCGTCCAGCCCGACCAGCGTTCCTGCGGGGCGGCCAGCATGGTCGTCGCCCGGTTCATCGGAGACCCCGACTACCGGAGCCTCCTGGAGGGCGGCAGCCTGACGAGTCCCCGCACGGTCGCGGGTGACGCAGCGCTGCGCGAGCGCTTCAAGTCCGAGACGCTCGCCATGCACCAGCGCATCACCGGCCTGGCCGACACCAGCGGCAAGCCGCAGATCCCCTGGCCGCGGAAGTTCGGTACGCCGCCGTGGGCGGTGGCGCGGCAGCTCTCCGCGACTCCGGCCGCCGACGGCTCCCTCGCGGCGTACTCCTGGCACGTCGCGCGCGCCAGCCTGTCCTCGGCCTACGAGCGGCTGCTCGACTCCGCCAACGCCAGCAGGGTGGCCGCGATCTTCATCGGCAGCACGTGGCTGCCGCGGCACGTGGTGCTCGTCGTCGGCGCGACCGCAGGTGCCACGCTCCAGGTCTACGACCCCGCGCGTGGCAGGGTCAGCACGCTCGACCGGGTCGCTTTCGGCGGCAGCCGCATCGACATCGCCGGGTGGGACGTCGGCTGGTTCGTCATCACCCCCGACCTGTCGTGACAGATCCGGGTGGCACTTCCCACGGGCTCCGGTGGCTCCTAACCTCTGCGGGTGGCCACGATGAGCATGAACAAGGTGATCCACGCGGCGTTCCGTCGCGACCTCGACCGTTTCCTCAGCGCCCTCGCCCGGTTCCGCGACGGTGACGCCGCGCGGGCGGAGCAGCTCGGGAGAGCCTGGGACAACTTCGACTTCCAGCTGACCAAGCACCATGAGGGCGAGCACGAGATCGCCTGGCCCGCGCTGGCCCAGGTGGGCGTGACCCGACAGATGATCGACCAGATGGACGCCGAGCACGAGGTGATGGCCGAGCGGCTGTCGGCCGCGCGCGCGTCGATGACCGCGCTGCGGACGGCTCCGACAGCCGCCAACGCGCAGATGGCACGCACCGCGATGGACGAGCTCAAGACCGTCACCAACGAGCACCTCGACCACGAGGAGCGCGAGCTCGAGCCGGTCTACCAGGCCAAGAAGGACGATCCGGCCATCAAGGAGATGGGGAAGAAGTTCTCCAAGGTCCCGCCCAAGGAAGGCGGCGTCTTCTTCGCGTGGCTGACCGACGGAGTGAGCCCGGAGGCGCAGGAGAGCATCAACGCCACCATCCCGGCGCCGGTCCGCGCGATCGTCAGCGGCCTGTTCGGGCGGTCGTACAAGAAGGAGATCGCCCCCGTCTGGAGGTCGTGACCTCCTACAGGGCGCCGAGCTCGGCGTACCCCGGCTTGATGATGTCGTCGATGATGGCCAGGCGCTCGTCGAAGGGCAGGAACGCCGACTTCATCGCGTTGATGGTGAACCAGCGCAGGTCCTCCACGGTGTAGCCGAAGGCGTCGACGAGGGCCGACATCTCCTTGGTCATCGAGGTCTGGCTCATCAACCGGTTGTCGGTGTTGACCGTGACCCGGAACCGCATCCGGGTCAGCAGCCCGATCGGGTGCTCGGCGATCGAGGCGGCCGCGCCGGTCTGCACGTTGGAGTGGGGGCACATCTCCAGCGGGATGCGCATGTCGCGGACGTACGCCGACAGCCGGCCGAGCTCGTACCGCGGTCACCGTCGGACTCGATGTCGTCGATGATGCGCACGCCATGGCCGAGGCGGTCGGCGCCGCACCACTGGATGGCCTGCCAGATCGACGGCAGGCCGAAGGCCTCGCCCGCGTGGATGGTGAAGTGGGAGTTCTCTCGCTGGAGGTACTCGAACGCGTCGAGGTGGCGGGTGGGCGGGTAGCCCGCCTCGGCGCCCGCGATGTCGAACCCGGCCACGCCCCTGTCGCGCCAGGCGACCGACAGCTCGGCGATCTCGCGCGAGCGCGCCTGGTGGCGCATGGCGGTGAGCAGCTGGCCGACCACGATCGTGCCGCCCGACTGTGTCCTGGCGCGTGCCATCCCCTCGTCGAAGCCACGCTGGACGGCACCGACGACCTCGTCGAGCGACAGGCCGCCGGTGACGTGCTGCTCGGGCGCGTACCGCACCTCGGCGTACACGACGTTGTCGGCGGCCAGGTCCTCCACGCACTCGCGCGCCACCCGGGTCAGGGCGTCGGCCTGCTGCATGACCGCGACGGTGTGGTCGAAGGTCTCGAGGTAGCGCTCCAGCGACCCCGAGTCGGCCGACTCGGCGAACCAGCGACCCAGCGCCTCCGGCGCCCTGCGCCGGGAGCTCGTGCCCGATCTCGCTCGCGAGCTCCACGACGGTCGCGGGACGCAGACCGCCGTCGAGGTGGTCGTGCAGCAGTGCCTTCGGCGCGCGAGCGATCTGCTCATGGGTGGCAGGCGCTCCCGTGGCGGCTGGGGTGACGGGTGGGCTCGCTGACATGCGGGCTGATCCTGGCAGAACAGGCGAGGCAGACCGGCTAGGTTGCCCGCGGTGCGTACCTTCACCAGCCTCGAGGAGATCGCCGGCGCTGTCGGCGAACAGCTCGGCACCACCGAGTGGCTGACCATCGACCAGGAACGCGTGGACGCCTTCGCCGATGCCACCGACGACCACCAGTGGATCCACGTCGACGCCGAGCGAGCCGCCGCCGGACCCTTCGGCGGCACCATCGCGCACGGCTACCTCACGCTCTCGCTGCTCCCGTTGTTCGGCACCCAGGTGCTCGGCCTCGAGACACCCGGAGCCAAGCTCAACTACGGGCTCAACAAGGTCCGCTTCCCCGCGCCTGTCCCCGTCGGCTCCCGCATCCGAGCCCACGCCACGCTCGCCGACGTGACCGACGTACCAGCGGGCAAGCAGGTCACCTTCGGCTGGATCATCGAGATCGAGGACGCCCCGAAGCCCGCCTGCGTCGCCGAGACCGTCGTACTGCTGCTCGGCTGAGCGCACTTGGCGTAGCGTTCCCTGAACGAGCCCTCAGCCCACGCGGCCGAGGAGCACCGGCGTCGGCTCGTACGACGACGCGCTCTGTCCATCGGGGGCCACGTCGTACCCGCCCTCGAGCGAGGCCAGGGCGCGCTCGAAGCGCTCGGGCTCGTCGGTCAGCAGCGTGAACAGGGGCTGGCCCTCGGTCACCCGGTCGCCGGGACGCGCGTGCCACACGACCCCGGCGCCGGCCTGGACGGGGTCCTCCTTGCGCGCGCGGCCGGCGCCGAGCCGCCAGGCGGCCATGCCGACCGCCATCGCGTCGAGCCGGGTGAGCGTGCCGCTGGCGGGCGCCGCGACCACCTGCGACTCGCGGGCGGTCGGCAGGGCGGCATCCGGGTCGCCACCCTGGGCCCGGATCATGGCCTTCCAAGCGTCCATCGCGGAGCCGTCGGCGAGCTTGTCGGCGGGGTCGACGTCGGTCACGCCGGCGCCGGCGAGCATCTCGCGGGCCAGCGCCAGCGTCAGCTCGACCACGTCGGCCGGACCGCCGCCGGCGAGCACCTCGACCGACTCGGCGACCTCGATCGCGTTGCCCGCCGTCAGGCCGAGCGGCGTGGCCATGTCGGTCAGCAGCGCCACCGTGTGCACACCGGCGTCGGTGCCGAGCGCCACCATCGTCTCGGCCAGCTCGCGAGCGGTCTCGAGCGACTTCATGAAGGCACCCGAGCCGACCTTGACGTCGAGCACCAGCGCCCCCGTGCCCTCGGCGATCTTCTTCGACATGATCGAGGTCGCGATCAGCGGGATCGCCTCGACCGTCCCGGTCACGTCGCGCAGGGCGTAGAGCTTCTTGTCGGCGGGTGCGAGCCCGTCGCCTGCCGCGCAGATCACGGCGCCGACGTCCTCGAGCTGGGCGAACATCTCCTCGTTGGAGAGCAGCGCCCGCCAGCCTGGGATCGACTCGAGCTTGTCGAGCGTGCCGCCGGTGTGGCCGAGGCCACGTCCCGACAGCTGGGGTACGGCGACCCCGCACGCCGCGACGAGCGGCGCGAGCGGCAGGGTGATCTTGTCGCCGACCCCGCCGGTGGAGTGCTTGTCGGCCGTCGGGCGCGAGAGCGAGGAGAAGTCCATCCGCTCCCCCGACGCGATCATCGCGCCGGTCCAGCGGGCGATCTCGCGGCGGGTCATCCCGTTGAGCAGGATCGCCATCGCCAGGGCCGACATCTGCTCGTCGGCGACCTCGCCGCGCGTGTAGGCGTCGACCACCCAGTCGATCTGGCTGTCGCTCAGCTCGCCGCGGTCGCGCTTGGCGACGATCACCTCGACGGCGTCGTGCTTGCTCGTGGTCATGGCTGCTGGACTCCCGTCTGGTCGCCGGTCACGTGTCGCAGGTCGTCGGGCCCGAAGGCCTGGGGCAGCACCTGGTCCATGGTCCGCTCCCCCTCGGGTGTCATCAGCACCAGCTGGCTCCCGCCGTGCTCGAAGAGCAGCTGGCGGCAGCGACCACAGGGCATGATCACCTCACCCAGCCCGTTGACGCACACGAAGTGGGTCAACCGGCCCCCGCCGGTGGCGTGCAGCTGGCTCACCACGCCACACTCGGCGCACAGCACCACGCCGTACGCCGCGTTCTCAACATTGCACCCAACCACGACCCGGCCGTCGTCAACCATTGCCGCAGCGCCCACGGGGAACCTGCTATACGGTGCGTACGCTCGCTCGGCAACGGCGACCGCCTGGGCCTTCAGCTCTGACCAGTCCATGAGGCGTCAATATGCCCTACAGCGGGTCCGGCAGCGGGGCCGGGAACATCGCGACTGGATAACCCTTGGCGCGGCGGGCTTCCCGCCAGGCCTCCGAGGAGGCACCATTCGCACGTACATTGCTCAGCCCGATCTTGAGCAACACCCATACATGGAGGCACATGATGAGAATGAGGAGAGCCGTCGCGAGCGGCCTCACCGCCCTGCTGGCGACCGCGGTCCTGGCTGCTTGTGGAGACGCTCCGGACTCCTCGACCGCTGACCCGGGCGACGGTGGGGACGACACTGCCGCTGCCATCGACTTCCTGCCCTGCATCGTCTCCGACTTCGGTGGTTTCGACGACAAGTCGTTCAACCAGCTGAGCCTCGAGGGCGCACAGCAGGCCGCCGACGAGCTCGGGGTCGAGCTCAACCAGGTCGAGTCCAACAGCGAGAACGACTACGCCCCCAACATCCAGAGCCTGGTCGACGAGGGCTGCAACGCCATCGTGACCGTCGGCTTCGCGCTGGCCGCCGCGACCAAGGAGGCGGCTGCCGCCAACCCCGACATCGACTTCATCCTCATCGACGACGCCGCTGACGGCGGCGACGACGGCGCGACGTTCGACGGCCAGGCCGACGAGCCCAACATCAAGCCGCTGCTCTACGACACCGCCCAGGCGGCGTTCCTGGCCGGCTACCTGGCCGCCGACTACACCAAGACCGGTGTCATCGGCACCTACGGCGGCCTGCCGTTCCCGACCGTCACGATCTTCATGGACGGCTTCAAGCAGGGCGCCGAGTACTACGCCCAGGAGAAGGGCAAGGACGTCAAGGTCGTCGGCTTCGAGGGCGGCGACAAGGGCTCGTTCACCGGTGGCTTCGAGGCCAACGAGACGGCCACCAACACCGCTCGTCAGCTCCTCGACCAGGACGTCGACGTGATCCTGCCGGTCGGTGGCCCGATCTACCAGGGCGCGCTGACCGCGATCGCCGACTCCGGCAAGGACGTCGCGATGATCGGTGTGGACGCCGACGTCTTCGAGACCGACCCCAACACCCAGGACGTGATCCTCACCTCGATCCTGAAGAACATGAAGGTCTCGACCTACGAGGCGATCATGGCCGCGGGTGAGGACAGCCTCGACTTCGCTCCTTACGTCGGCACGCTGGAGAACGACGGCGTCGGCCTCGCCCCGTTCCACAACTTCGAGGACAAGGTGTCCGACACCATCGCCGACGAGCTGGAGCAGGTGAAGGCCGGCATCATCGACGGCTCGATCCCGGTGGAGTCGTACCTGTCGGGTTCCTGAGCAACAAAGTAGCGACCCTTATCGGGGGAGGTCGGGATCGGGCCGGCCTCCCCCGGTTCATTTTTGCGGGACTTCATCTACCCAGTCACTGTCCGGCCGACACTAGGATGCGACGCCATGAAGCTGGAGTTGCGTGACATCACCAAACGCTTCGGATCCCTGGTCGCCAACGACCGGATCTCCCTGACCGTCGAGCCGGGCGAGATCCACTGCCTCCTCGGCGAGAACGGCGCCGGCAAGAGCACGCTGATGAACGTGCTCTACGGCCTCTACCGGGCCGACGAGGGCGAGATCCTGCTCGACGACGAGGTCCAGCACTTCGCCGGGCCCGGTGACGCGATCGCGGCCGGCATCGGCATGGTCCACCAGCACTTCATGCTGGTGCCCGTCTTCACCGTCGCCGAGAACGTCATGCTCGGCAACGAGGCGACCGGCTTCGCCGGCTCCCTCGACCTCGACGCCTCCCGCGAGCGCGTCCGCGAGATCTCGCAGCGCTTCGGCTTCCACGTGAACCCCGACTCGATCGTGGAGGACCTCCCTGTCGGGGTCCAGCAGCGGGTCGAGATCATCAAGGCGCTCTCACGCGACGCCCGAGGTGCTGGTCTTCGACGAGCCGACAGCGGTGCTCACGCCGCAGGAGACCGACGACCTGATGGGCATCATGCGCCAGCTCAAGGAGGCCGGGAAGGCCATCGTCTTCATCACCCACAAGCTGCGCGAGGTGCGCGAGGTCGCCGACCGGATCAGCGTCGTCCGGCGCGGGAAGATGGTCGGCGAGGCCGAGCCGACAGCGACGAACGCCGAGCTGGCAGCGCTGATGGTCGGTCGCCCGGTCGAGCTCATCGTCCGCAAAGGACCGCCCAAGCTCGGCGAGGAC
>CAVWXS010000018.1:0-69709 GCA_963758885.1 uncultured Actinomycetota bacterium | reverse complement strand
GGTTGACCGACGCCGTCGCGGCACGCCCGGTGCGGCGGCCGAGCAGGAACGGCGCGGTGCCGAGCACGAGCCCGACGACCACCGCGATGGTCGTGGCGAGCAGCGCGAGCTCGACCGACAGCCGGGTCGCGACGAGGACTCGATAGAAGATGTCTCGACCCAGGTTGTCCGTGCCGGCCCAGTGTTCCGCGGACGGGCCGGCGAGGATGTTGCCGGTGTCGACCGCGTTGGCCTGGTCGGTCCACAGGATCGGCGCGAAGACGGCGAGCGCCAGCACGACGACCATGAGCACCGTCGCCGTGACGCCGATCGGCGTGCGGAGCATCCCGAACCAGCGTCGGGCCGTGGTGGAAGCCATCTCAGTCTTCCCGGATCATCGAGCGCGGGTCGAGCACGGCCAGGGCGACGTCGACGCCGGTGTTCACCAGCAGCACGGCCACGCCGTACACGAGGACGATGGCCTGCACGAGCGGGTAGTCCTTGTTGAGGATGGACTGCACGATCGTGCTTCCTAGCCCGGGCCAGGCGAAGACGTTCTCGACGAGGACCGTGCCCGCCACGAGCGTGCCGAGGATGAGGCCACCGAGCGTCAGTGAGGCGGTGAGGGCGTTCGGCAGGGCATGGCCGAGGTAGACGGTGCGGGACGGGAGCCGCTTGGCCCGGGCCGTGCGCACGAAGTCGGCCTCGAGCACCGCGACCATCTCCACGCGGATGATCCGGGCCAGGACCGCCGCCGTCCCGATGGCGAGTGCGAGGACGGGCAGGATGTAGGCGTCGGGGCTGTCGTTGCCGGCGACCGGAAGCCAGCCGAGCTTGACGCCGAAGACGTAGACGAGCCCGACGCCCAGGAGGAAGTCGGGGATGGTGCCGAGCACGACGCTCGTGGTGGTGAAGGCGAGCTCGGTACGGCGACCGTGGCCGCGCCGGGTGATGACGCCCATCGCGACGCCGACCGGGACGGCGACGAGCACGGACGCCAGGAAGGCGAACAGAGCCAGGGAGAGGGTGGCCGGCAGCCGCTGCGCAATGACATCGGAGACCGGGAGCTGCGAGACGAGGGAGGTCCCGAGGTCCCCGGTGAAGAGACCGTGGAGATAGTCGAGGTACTGCTGCCAGAGCGGGTCGTTCAGCCCGAGCGACTCCCGCCGGGCGGCGACCAGGTCGGCCGGCGCGGTCGGCCCGAGTGCCGCCCGCACCGGGTCGCCGGGGATCAGGTGGATCATCAGGAACGACGCCGTCACCAGCACCCACAGCGACACCAGCAGGCGCCAGGTTCGCCGTACGGCGAACCTGGCCCACACGTGGGAGCGGACCCCGGTGCGGGGTCCGCCCACCTGTGGGCTCAGCTGCGGCTCCGGCACGGTCGCCGAGCTCGCCATCGTCATGGTTACTCCGCGAGCATCCGGATGCTGGTCGGGACGAGCTGACCCGGGTACTCGAACTCGGCCTTGGCGCCGAAGGTCGGCACCACGTTGTTGGCGAAGGGCACGATGTCCGCGGCGGCGAAGAGGGCCGACTCGGCCTCCAGCCACGTGGCGCAGCCCTCCACGCCGTTCATGGCGGACGCTTCCTTCACCTTGGCGTCGTAGTCGGCGTTCTGGATGGCAGAGAAGTTCGTGCCGTCCGGTGCCGCGGGGCCCGAGAGGAACGGGACGACCTGGTCGGGGCTGCTCACGTTGAGCGGGACCCAGGCGATGTCCCAGTCACCCGCACCGAAGATCGTGCCCTGGAGCGCGGTGTCGTCCTGACCCTTGGCCGTCACCTTGATGCCGAGCGCCTCCCACTGCTGGACCGCGAGCTCCGCCGCCGCGGCGACGCCGCTCCCGCCACCGGTGCTGTACAGGAAGGTCAGGTCGAGCGGCCCGGCCTCGTCCAGGATCGCCTTGGCGGCCTCGGTGTCGGTCGCGGGCACCGAGCCGGAGACGGAGTCACCCGGGCAGGCGGTCGGCTCCAGGGTCGTCAAGGTGGTGGCCGGAGTGCCCTTCCCGGAGGTGAGCACGCCCTGCAGCTCCGCCAGGTCGAGTGCCTGGGTGAGCGCCATCCGGACGTCGGGGTCGCTCGCCGCGCGACCTTCGGCGTGGTTGTACCACTGCTCGCCGATCAGCGCGGGGGTCTCTGTGGAGAACAGGCCGGCCTTGTCCAGGCGCTCGGCGTCCGGGCCGAGGATCGTCGCGGCGTTGAGGTCGCCGGACAGCAACAGGTTCGCCGACGTCGTCTCGTTCGCGACGATCTTCATCACGATCGTGTCCGGCATGCCCTCGGTCGCGGTGGTCGCGCCGTTCGGGCCCCAGGTGTAGCCGTCACGGATCTGGTAGGTGTACTGCTCGCCGGGCGCGGCCTCGGTGAGCTCGTAGGGTCCGGTGCCCGCCGTGCCCTGCGCCAGCGACTTGCGGTCGTCCATGCCCTCAGGGCAGACGATCGGCAGGCTGGCCAGTCCGTTGAGCACGAACGGCGCAGGAGCGGCCAGCTTGAGGGTGACCGTGCCTGCGGCGTCGTCGGCCTTCGCCTTGGCGCCGACCGGGAGGAACGTGCCCAGGAAGGGGCTCTGGTTCTTCGGGTCACCCACGAACGCGATGTTGTCGGCGACGACAGTCGGGGTCAGCTCGCTGCCGTCCGCGCAGGTCACGCCGTCGGCGAGCGTGAAGGTCACGTTGGTGCCATCGACCTCCCAGTCGCTCGCGAGCTGCGACTCGATGGCTCCGGACTCGGCGTTCACGCTGAGCAGAGAGTCATAGGCCAGCTGGGAGAGCGTGAACAGGGCACTGCCCGCGGCCATCTGCGGGTCGAGGTTCCCGGGGTCGGACGCGAGCCCCATGGTGAAGGTGCCGCCGTCGACGTACTTCGACTCCTCGCCACCTTCTCCTCCGCCGCTCTCCGAGCTGTCACTGGAACCGCATCCAGCGAGGAGGGAGGCGGTGACGCAGAGTCCGATGGCAGTCGCGGTCAGCTTCATGTAGTGGTTCCTGTTCGGTAGAGATATCAGTGCTGTGGTGTCAGTGGACGGCGCTGTGATTCAGGTCAGGCGCCGGCGCGGCGGACGGCACGTCCGACGTGGAGGTAGAGGGCATGGCCCTCGCCGTCGTCGCCGACGAAGGCGTGTGGCATGTGCATGCCGTGCTCGGGCTCGGCGGGGATCAGGCTGTCGCCCTGGTAGTGCACGAGCTCCTGGAGCTCGGGCTTCTCCCCGAGCTCGGCGAAGATGCCCTTGGGGGTCTGCTCCAGCCAGATGCGACCTTCGTCGTCCTGGGTGACCGTCAGGTCGGCCACCTCGGACGAGTACGTGCCGACGTACCTGCCGGCGTCGATGGCCTCCGGGTGGGCCGGAGGTACGGGAAGCGCCGGCAGCCGGGTGTCGGTGAGCTGCTCGACGATGTGGCCGACGACGTCGCGGTACAGCGAGATGATGTCGCCGCCGTTGGTCAGCAGCGCAACCGCCACGCCTGCCTCGGGGACGATGCGCAGGAAGGCCGACTGGCCGATGGTGCCACCGTCGTGACCGATGATCGCGCCGTCGGGGGTGTCGAAGCGCTCGAACCCGAGGCCCCACGACGTCCCCATCAGGCCGAGGTCGGGCAGGTCGACCTGACGGGCATGCATCGCCGCCGCCGTACCGCTGGCGAGCACCTGGGTACCGTCGGACGCCTTGCCGTCGTTCATGTGCATCTGGGCGAAGCCGAGCAGGTCGCGGGGTCGCATGGCGAGCATGGCACCGGCGGGCGCGTTGGAGCGGGCCAGCGCCCAGACCGGGGCCGGCTCGTACCCGGCGCCGGGCTTGGGCTCGATGTGGCCGACCGCGGCGCGGAACATGATGGCCTCGTACGGGCTGGTCGCCGCGTGGGTCAGGCCGAGCGGCGCGAAGAGGTACTCGCGCAGGCAGGCGTCGTACGGCTTCTCGCGGAGCACCTCGACGAGCCGCCCGAGCACGCAGAACCCTGCGTTGTTGTAGGAGAACTGCTCTCCCGGGGCGAACAGCTGGGGGACCTCGTGGAGCACGCCGAGGTACTTCTCCACGGCGTCGTCGCCGAGGCCGGTGTCGGTGAAGATGTCGCCCTCGAAGCCGGCCGTGTGGCACAGGAGCTGGCGGGTGGTGATCTGCGCGGCCGCGCCCTCGTCCAGGATCTGGAAGTCCGGCAGGTAGGTCCGGATCGGGGCGTCGAGATCGACCTTGCCCTCGTCGACGAGCTGCATGACGAGGGTGCTCGTCCAGAGCTTCGTGATGGACCCGATCTGGAAGACCGAGTCGGGGGTGGCCTCCACACCGGTGGCCAGGCTCAGCACGCCGGCGGCGTCGTCGACGACCTCGCCGTCCGCGAGGACGGCCACGGCGGCGGCGGGGACGTCGTACTTCTCGATCAGCCTGGGCAGCTCCTCAGCGATCCAGGTCTTCACCTCGTGCAGCGTGGTCATGCGGCAAACGTACGAACCCCTCGACGGGGTTGGTTCGTCGTTCTCGACAAGACGGACCGGGTATGTCCGTCCGGTTGCACCAAAGTGAGGTCATGCGACGTCCTCCGCGGGTGGGCCGAACCAGGTCGTGAGGGCCTCGCTGAGCCCAGCCTCTGTTCCGTCTCCCACCCAGACCACGTGACCGTCGGGCCGGACCAACACAGCGTCGGGGGCGGTGACCGTGCCGATGACGGGTAGCTCCCAGGTCCCCGTGTGGTCGGCATCGATGCGCTGGACCCGGTCGGCCCATGGCGTGATGTCGATGCTGTCGGGCGCGGCGAGGTCGAGCAGTACCGGCCGGGCGTCGTGGAGCAGCTCGAAGACTCGTCGCGGGCCATGGGCGGTGCTGAGGTCGAGGTCTGGCATTCGGCGTCCGAGCAACGGGTGCCCCTCGCCCAGGTCGTAGACCACGTCGAGCCCGGACAGGAGCCCGGCGAGCTGGACGCGTGGTCCTTCGAAGCTCAACAGGTCGGACAACGTGTCGCGCATCGCCTCGGTTCGCGCGTCCCCTCGCTGGAGGAGGGCTTGG
Organism: uncultured Actinomycetota bacterium; assembly: GCA_963758885.1. GTDB lineage: Bacteria > Actinomycetota > Actinomycetes > Propionibacteriales > Nocardioidaceae > Nocardioides. Next base: position 64,734 of record CAVWXS010000018.1, on the reverse strand, counting down.
ACCATCACGTTCTTCAGGACACGGGCGGTGGCGGGGTGCCGCTCCGCTTGGTAGCTGTCCAGAAGACCGTCGGGTGAGACGCCGTGGACGACCTGGGCGAGCTTCCAGCCGAGGTTGACCGCGTCCTGCACGCCGAGGCCGATCCCCTGCCCGCCGGTGGGGGGATGGCTGTGCGCGGCGTCGCCGGCGAGCAGCACCCGCCCCTTGCGGTACTCGGCTGCCTGCCGCGTGGCGTCGGTGAACCTCGACATCCACGTCGGGTCGTGGATCCCGAAGTCGGTGCCGTACACGGCCGTCAGTGCTTCGCGGAGATCCGCCAGGGTCGGCTCGGTCGCGGGTCCGAGCTGCTGCTCGGTCACGACGAGCCCCACGGTCCGCCCGTCGTCCATCACGCTCATCGCATGGATGCCGACGTCGTCGAGCCGCATGCCCGTGGGCGTCTCCTCGGTCACCTCGACCTCGGCGATCAGGTAGCTGCGGGTCGCCTCCGCTCCGACGAAGTCGATGCCGGCCGCCTTGCGGATGACACTGCGCCCACCATCGGCCCCGACCAGGTACGCCGTTCGGAGCGGCCCTCCCTCGACGAGGTGGACGTCGACGCCGGCGTCGTCCTGGGCGAAGCCGGTGACCTCGAGCCCTCGACGAACCGGCACGCCCAGCTCCTCGACCCAGCCGAGCAGGATCTGCTCGATGCCGCTCTGACCCAGCGCCAGGGTGTACGGGTGCCGGGAGGGGAAGCCGGCGACGTCGAGCGGGGTGCCGCCGAAGCTCAGCCCCTGGACCGTTTGTCCCTCGGCGAGGAACCGGTCGACGATGCCGCGCTGGTCGAGGATCTCGATCGTTCGTGAGTGGAACCCGCGAGCACGAGTACCGACGAGGTCCGACGTCGTACGCCGCTCGATGATCTCGACCTCGACCCCGGCCAACGCCAGCTCTCCGGCCAGCATCAGGCCGGTCGGCCCGCTCCCGACGATCGTCACCTCGTACATGTCCAACCCTTCGCTTTCCGTCGGCGAGGCAGAGAAGTCTGGGTCACGACAGGGGCCTTGCCGCAAGACCCCCTCGCCGCTGTACTTTGGAGGTGGCAAGGCGCCCACATCGGTAGGGGAACCATGAGCACCGATGACCTGACGCAGATCTTCGAGAGGGAGTTCGCCAATCCTCCGTCGGCCATCGAGGCGCAGGCGGCGGTTGCCGCGTTGGGAGATGAGTACCCCGCCGGTCTCGACACGTACAGCTGGGTATCGCGCACCGAGCTCCGTCAGGTCGCCGAGCAGGCCGCTGCGACAGACGCTGGTCTCCTCGTCGACCTGGGCTGCGGGCGGGGCGGGCCTGGCCTGTGGGTCGCGGGTACGACGGACACCCGGTTGATCGGTGTCGACATCGCGGAGTCGGCACTCGAACGAGCTCGGCGACTAGCGGGCCAGCTGGGGGTGGACGCCGAGTTCCGGGTCGGTTCCTTCGAGGCAACCGGCCTTCCCGACTCCACGGCAGACCTGGTGATGTCCTTCGATGCCTTCCTGTTCACGCCTGACAAGCATGCGGCGTTCGTGGAGCTGGCCCGTGTCCTGCGCCCCGGAGGGCGGGTTGCCATGACCTCGTGGGACTACCACTCCCAGCCGCGCAACCGACCTCCGCAGATCGCCGACCACCGACCTCTGGCGGAGTACGCGGGGTTCAGCGTGCTCTCGTACGAAGAGACCGACGACTGGCGACGAAGGTGCGTTGTCTTCGCGGAGTTCCTGCTCGAGCGCGTCGAGGAGTTGGCTGCGGAGGCTGCTGTCCCGGTGCAGGAGATGCTCTCTGGGCTCGACGACATGCGGGCCAGCATCGAATGCATGACCCGGCGGTTCCTGCTGGTCGCCGAACGTCGCTGAGCCTCCGAGCGGCTCAGTCCAGGAGCACGCGTTGGAGGACGTCGGTGAGCCAGTCCTGGAAGCGTTCGACCGGCCACCCGGCGTCCTGGACGAGCCGTAGGTAGGCGTCGGGGGTGAGCATCCAGAGGGTGTCGGTGATGGTGCCTTCGTCGTGGCGCACACGGTCGGTCTTGCGGCTGAGTGCGGATGCGAACTCGTTCAGGCCGATCCGGCGCTGCTGCTGGAAGCGGTCCCAGACCTCCTTCGCGTCGGCATCGACGGACGCGGCGATCTCGAGCTCGCGCAACACCAGCGCCGAGCGCTGGTTGATCCGGCACATGTTGCGGGCCGCGAGCGCGATCGAGCGCGTGGCGTCGGGCTCGTCGATGGCCTCCCGCCACCAGGGTCGCTTCGCGATCGGGACCGGTTCGTCGTCGCCGGCCAGGGCTTGGTCGACGACGAAGCGCAGGATCGTCGACTTGGGGCCGACGGCCGTGAAGATCGTCGGACGGGCGACGCCGGCCTCGGCGGCGATGTCCTCGATCGAGGTCGCCAGGTAGCCCTTGGTCGAGAAGAGCCGGTACGCCGCGTCGCAGATGAGGGCTGGCGCGTCTCCGCGCCGGATGGAGGAGCGGTACGGACGCTTGACGGAAGCCATGGCGCGGATGATACTCACAGTCTATTCTATTAGACTATCCATCTAATTCGAGGAGGTTCCCATGAACCAGACCGAGACGTTCCTCAGCGAGACGATGCCGCGCCTGCGCCAGGCAGAGGTCGACCTTCACAACGGCGATCCCGAGCCACGCATCCGGCTGTGGTCCCACACCGACCAGGTGACACTGTTCGGCGGGGTCATGGGCGGGTCGGGTTGGGCTGAGATCGAGCCCATCTTCCAGCGGCTGGGTGCGTCCTTCTCAGACTGCAGGTCCTACGACAACGAAGTCATCGCGGCGCGGGCCGGTGACGATCTCGCGTACACGGTCGCCTACGAGCACACCACCGCCTCCATCGGCGGTGGGCAGCCATCGGCGTACGTGCTGCGCGTCACGACGGTGTTCGCCCGCGAGGACGGTGAGTGGAAGGTGGTGCACCGTCACGCCGACCCGCTCGCCTCACCGACCGCCGGCGTCGTCCTCGAGCAGCTGGCCTCCGGCTCGGAACCCACGAGCTAGTCACGCGCCAACGGAAGGTGGAGATGTTCGGTCCCCTCAGATGGTGAGCGGAAGTGCCCGGGAGACTGTGATGCCGTTGCGCGTGGTGACGTATCCGAGGTGTTCGTTGAGCCGCAGCATCAACGAGTTGTCGGCCTGCGTCCAGGCGTGTAACGGCGAAGTCGTCGAGACCTCCTTGCCGAACGTCTCGAAAGCAGGCGGCCCGCAGGTCGGGACGTTGGCTCGCCTCGATCACCTCGGCCGCACGCGTACCTGCTGCAGTGTTCGGCCAGGACTCGCAGGAGCGCCGACCCCACGCCCATGCGACGGTGCCCGGACAGGACGCGAGGGGCAACGAATCCCGCACCGAGTAGTCCGCCGATCACCCGATGCCGGGGTGAGCCGGCTCGCGCGCAACCTGAGCCGCTAGCAGCGGCCGGTCAGTCCGCTGAGATGGCTTGCCCACCGGGCGGTTGGAAGACGTTGGTGGGGTCGTAGCGGGCCTTGATCGCGCGGAGGCGTGGCAGGTTGCTGCCGTAGTACGCCTCGGCCGGCTCGGCGAGGTCTCGGTCGGGAAAGGCGGGAAAGACCCCGCCCGATCCCCATGGGTGCACGGTCTCCCATGACCGTCGTACGAACGCGAGGGCGGCGTCCTTGGCCCGAGCGGGCGCGTCGGGGTGGACGGTGGCCGAGTGCTTGAGCTGGAACATCTCGTCGCGATGGACGAAGGCTGTCGTGTCGGCAGCGACCCGGTTGTAGGCCCCGCCCCAGGGCATGAAGTCGAGCTCGCGCTCCTCCCCCGCGGCCCGGTCACGGGTGAGGCCCTCGAGCACCGCAGCCACCGTGTCGGTCGGGAGGGGGCGGCGGAAGAACTCGGACCGGGTGGCCATCCACGGGTGGATCTCGGTGGGAGTGCCGAGGTCGTGGAACGCCGTCCCGGCCGGGGGCAGCTGTGCCCACAGCTGCCGGGTTCGGGCGAAGGGCAGGACCTCGGTCCAGCGCCAGGCTGGGTCGACCCCGACCCGGTGTCGGAGGTCGTCGATGAGGTCGGACCCGTCGGTGTCGCCGACCTGGAGGACGCCGTAGACGTTCACCGTGGGTGGCCTTGCCGGTTCGCCGCTGGCGATCAGCTTGAGGCTTGCCGCGAGCTCGTCGGGCGCCGACGGCGCCCAGGTCTGCCAGGCCTCCACGACGTCGACGGCCTGGTCGAAGTCCCAGGCGAGGTGGAAGTTGACCGCGTGCGGCGCGGGAACAGTGCGGAAGACGAACGACGTCACCACGCCGAAGCCGGCGGCGCCGGCTCCACGCAGCGCCCAGTAGAGGTCCGCCTCATGGCGCTCGTCGCAGGTGACGAGGCTGCCGTCGGCCAGCACGACCTGGGCCGAGAGCATCCGGTCGCACGTGAGTCCGTAGCGGCGACCGAGCACGCCAAGGCCCCCGCCCAGCGCCAGCCCGGCGATCCCGACGGTGGGGCAGGTCCCGGCGGGAAGGGCACGGTCGTCGAGCTGGAGGCGGTCGTAGATCGCACCCAGGCGCGCGCCGGCACCGACCGTGACCAGGTCGCCGTCCGGCGCAACGCGGCCCATCGGCGTGACGTCGAGCACGACGCCGGGGCTCGACGAGGTGCCGGCGAAGCAGTGGCCGCCGCTGCGTACGGCGAACGGCAGGTCGTGCTGGCGCAGGAACGACAGCGTCGCCGCCACGTCCGCCGGCGACGTGCAGCGGACCACCGCCCGGGGACGATCGTCGTGGAACCGGGCGTTGAACGTGGTCGGCTCTGGGTCGGGGACGACGCGGCCGTCGATGGCCGCCTCCAGCCGGTGCCAACCAGGACTCGGCATCACCACCGTTTGAACGTACCGGCCCTCGGCGGCGACCCCAACCGAACCCGGAGGACCCGGCACGACCGCCCGGCTCGCGGCATGACAGGGCGAATTTCTTGTTGCTGCTGACTGAGTGCGGTCACGATCTGAGTACCTGCGGAGGGCCGAAGCCCTCCCCCGCGCCCGTGTCGCGATGCGGCCGGACGTCACGGACTGAGGGCGGCGCACAGTTCCGGAGTCAGGGGTTCGTCCAGGCGACCGTGCTCGGAGACGATGTCTCCCTGGTCATCGATCACGAAACGACCGGCTCCTAGGCCCAGCGTGCCTTCGCCTGGCAAGACGACGTGCACGTTAGTGCCGGTGCCCGTCGACACCCAGAGCACTCACCGATGTCGAACTGCGGGTTGGCGTGAACGGTTTCCCGGGTCGGTTCGGCAGCCGCGGCGCCCTGGGCGGTCAGGGCCACGAGGGCGGCGGTGCCCAGGACGACGAGCGATTTGCGCATGATGACTCCCTGGGGTGCGAAGGCACGGACGACGTGCGTCGCTTTGACGGCATCAGGCTCGCCTCAGCCGGTCGCGCTCGGTCGCGTCCCGGTCGCAGGACGGCCGCGATCATCGGCAGGACCCAGCGGATCGCGGCAAGACGGACGCGTAGAGCCCTTCCGCTGCCGACCTTGCTTTGCCTTGTCAGGTGCCGGGGCGAGGGGGGCCAGATGCGCGACGAGCAGTGCTGGCCCGGTGACGCGGCACCGCTGGCGGCAATGGCCTGCAAGCGATTACCAAAGCAACGACGATCATCACGGGCAGCAGCGCCGTCAAGATCCACATGAGATGGCTGTACCCAACAGCTGCGTGCCGATGAGTCGAACCCTAGGGGTGGGCTGGCCCGAGACAACCACACGGTCGCCACCGCTGCTGCTCGACCGAGGTCATCCGCAGTCGGAACCTCGCTCGGTGTCCCCCGGGTCATCGAGCGAGGCCGACCACCCCACTGCCTAACAGATCCGGACGTCCAGGGGTACCCCAGGTCCACCCCTAGACGCATCAGGTCGACGTCGGCCAGCCTGTCGCAAGGTGGCCGTCCGGTTCCCCCCGTGATCGGACGGCCATCGCCTCGCCTGGGACCTCTCCCGGTAGGGTGTGTCACATCACCCCGGATCGATGAGTCCCATGTTGCGCTCTGGGCGCGAGAGACAAGTCTCGCTCCCACTTCATGGTGTCCGACCGCTCGCCGGCCCCGCACGAGCCTAGATCGGACCGTTCGCTTGTCTGAGCCTGATTCCACATCCCAGCCCAACCCTGAGCGCCTCTGGATAGACATTGATACGCCCCAGGAGGTCGTAGCCACCGGGCTTCGCACCATTCTGGAGACCGAGTTCGGCGCATCGCTGTTCGCGACGGTCGGGCCGGTCGACGGGGAACCCGACGTCATTCTCTACGACGTCATCGGCCTGGTCAGCGGGGACACCGCTGAACTTGACCGTCTCAGGCAGCAGACCGGGTCGGTGGTCATTGCCGTCAGTTACGACGGGCTGCGCCCCGACCTCGAAACGTTGGCCCTGCAGTGGGGGGCGGCTGCCGTTGTCCCTCTCAGCGTCTCGGCCGAGCAGTTGGCCGAGGTGATTCACGCGGCCATTGAGGGCACCCTCGACGACGTCCCGACCGTGCGCACCCCCGACGACTCGGCCTATCCCGGCAAGGGGTTTGGCCTCTCACGCCGCGAGTCGGCTGTGCTGGCCTTGATCGTCCAGGGTCGGACCAACCAAGAGATCGCCAGCGAGTGCTTCCTCAGCATCAACTCGATCAAGACCTACATCCGTAGTGCGTATCGCAAGCTCGGGGTCCGCCACCGGGCTCAGGCGGTGGCGTGGGCCTTGCAGCACGGCTTCCCGCCACCCACCGATCGAGCCTGACGGCCCGGGGCGCAGTCGCCCGGTCGTGGTGACTGTCTTCACCCCGTGCGAGTGGCTACGCCTGCTCGAGTGGTACCCAGATGCACGAACGCAGCCCGGACCGCTCACGCTGCTGAGTACTCATCTGCGCGATTCGCCCAGCCACAGGCAAGACAACGGCCCGATCTCGCCCAACGGCCGCTCATCGGGCATGACGGTGCGGATCGCTGCCCGGCAAGTCGCTGCGGTGTGACTCAGTGGCGATCGGTGCCCGGCCATAGCAGCAAATCCTCACCGGAGAACACACGATCGTGTCGCTGCTCGAGACCTGAGACTCTGGGGCCAACAATCGGGTTATCAGCCAGGAGGAGCCTCATGCCACGACAGGTCATCACGAGCGCAGACGCGCCTGGTTCGCCGCTCTTCAGCCAGGGAGTCAAGGCCGGACCTTTCGTGTTTCTCTCGGGAATCGTCGGCATCGACCCGAGCACCGGCAGCCTGGCCGGAGAGACGATCCAGGCGCAGACACGACAGGCGTTGATGAACTGCGAGGCGATCCTCCAGGCCGGTGGAGCCAGTCTGGATGACGTCGTCGAAGTCGGGATTCTGCTCAGTAGCCCAGCCGACTTCGCCGGCCTCAACGAGGAGTACGCACGGTGGTTCCCGTCCGACCCACCAACCCGGTACGGCATGAAGCTAGGCGTCGACGTGCCTGGGCTTCTGGTGTCGATCCGCATGACGGCGTACACCGCCTGACTGAGCCGACCAAGGGCGGCTCATCGAGGTTCACTGCATCTACACGGGGGGCGTGAGTCGGTCGGCGACAAACGATGCAGTCACCATCGCGCCGGATGGACGCATGTTTGCTCAAGGCGAGTCGGGCGCACCACACGCTCTACCCCGGACGCGCGTGCGCGGGGCTAGTGCGTGACGGGAACGCAGGTCAGTGATTCGCAGCCGGGTTTAAGCCTGCTGCGGACGCCTCGCGTCGCTTGTTCTCCTTGTCGACGGCTACGGCGATGTCGCGGACCAACCGTGAGTGCCAGCGCTCATGACCGGCGAGGTCGTCGGTCAGCGCGTGACAGTCGGGGCAGGACGTCGGCAACGCAGACTGTTCCATGGTGTCTCCCCTCCCAACAGGGCCTGGCCCCACGGTTGCACGAACCCCGGTCGGCCGTCCACGATTCGTGGGACATGGCGCGGCCGCGAGGACCCAACTCGCTTGCGGCGCTTAGACGCATCCCGAGGGCCGCGCGGATCGCGGCATGTGAGGGCGCTTCGGGGTGGGTGCAGCACTCGTGAATGCTCGCCATGAGCGATGCCGTCATCGGCACTGACGGTGCTGCCCAACAGATGAGAGACCGCGACAGCCATGGCTCCGGCGGGCATTGCGGTCGGAGGTCAGCCCGACGAGGGTTCCACGAAAGGATGCTGCTCCAGTGTCTCCAGCGTCATGATCGCGTCGCCGAAGTCCGCCCGGGCCTGGGCGAGGGTGTCGTCGTCCACGGCGTTGATCGGTGAGCGACGCCAGGCGTTGTCGTAGCCAGCGCGCTGTGGGAGCGGCAGGGGGTCGTGGTCGAACCACGGTGCGGGGTCGCGGGCGACGACCAGGTGACGGTCGGGGCCGCTTTCGGTGACCTGCCAACGAGCGACGGAAAGGTCGTGGGTGTTGGCGAGCTGAGCGTCATTGAGCACTTGGGCGACGAAGGCGTCGACAACATGGTCGTGCTCGAGGTCGAAGAGCCACCAGGCGGTGTTGCCGACTCGTTGCATCAATGGGTGGACCGGCGGGACGCGGGTGAGCAGGTCGTTCCGCGCGATGGCGGCGGTGTCGGCCTCCTGCACCCACCCGCCCCTCAGCTCCGGCGCGCAGGTGCGGAGCAGGCCGACGAGCGTCTCCAGGTGTGAGGTTCGCGGGCGGGTCGGTTCGTAGGAGTGCACCAGGACGTCGCCGAAGGCAGGAGCATAGAGACCTCTCATCCGCGACGGCCCGTCGTCGGCCCTGACGAAGACCTGGGCGCCGAGCCGAAGTCCGGCCACGAGCAGCGCCCACGCCTCGCTCCGGTGCGGGCGACTGTGTGTGAGACCCACCGTCATCTGGAGGTTGTCGCCGGCATCGAGAACCCAGGTCAGCACCGGTTCGAGAACAGCCTCGGTGTGTGACTCGTCAACCCACCACGAGCTGTGTGGTCCGGACGTGGAACTGCGCCAGTCGGCCAGGAATCCAGCCACGTCGACCGGAAGCTGCAACACGGCAGCGAGCACTCCGAAGGTGTTGTTGCCGTACCACCGGTCGTCGATCTGTTGGGCAACGGGCAGCAGTCGTCCGGCGACCCCCAGCTCCTCGAGCGTCGACGTCAGGGTGGTGAGGTAGAGGCGCAGCGCTGCGGCGGGTTCGCACTCCTTGAAGCGGGCGACCGGCCCATGAGGCCCGGGGGCGACGGCGTCGACCAAGCCGTACATCTCTCGTCCTGCCGCCTCCTCGGCCGCAAGCGCGTCATTGGCGACGTCGACGGCCTGCGACAGCAAGCGCAGGGCCGCGCCTGGCTCGGGCTCGGCGTCCACGTGCAGCTCCATGTGGGCGCCCTCGCGCCCGACGAACTTTGCACGACGGAATGCAGCCAGGTCCCACTCGACGTTCACCACGGCATTCTCGTTCCTGAGTGAGGTTCTGTTCCACGTTTCACCCCGACTACCGACGGCGTGCCGGTGGGGCCGCTGACTCCACCATGTTCGCCTGGGCCCGGGTCGCGGTCCGGTGTGGCGATCGACCGCTCATCGGCAGATCCGGTCGTCTAAAGGCACCCACATGCGGCGATGTGGCGCCCCATCTGCGCTGTCAGGGGCTCGTGGCGAGAAAGGCCTCGAGCACCTCGACGACGAACCGGTGGTCCTCCACCTCCGGCAGGCCGGAGACTGCGACGGTGCCGACGCAACCGGTGCCCCGTACGACGATCGGGAAAGCGCCGCCGTGGGCGGCGTACGTCGCCGGGTCCAACCGTGAGTCCTTGTCGAAGGACCCACCGTTGACCCGGAAGAGCTCGCCGACGCGGAGCGAGGAGCGGCCGTAGCGGTCGACGACAGCGCTCTTGCGTTCGAGCCAGCCGTCGTTGTCGGCGCTCGAGCCTGGAACCGCAGCGTGGAACAGTCGCTGGCCGTTGCGACGGATCGAGATGGCAACCGGTAGCGCAGCAGCCAGGGCAGCCTCCCGCAGGGCGACGCCGAGCTCCCAGGCGGTGTCCTCGTCGAACCGGTCGAAGACGAGCCGCGACTCCTGCGACTCCAGCTCGTCGAGCAGCTCGCGCCCGGTCACTGCGCGGCCCTGACTGTGTGCACGTGATCACTCTCCTCGACGACGACCACCCAGGCCAGTGTGCCGGGCGGGCACTCGTCCGCCTCTCAGGTGGCCCCGGACTGGTAGGCCAGCACGACTGCTTGCAGCCGGTCACGAACGCCGAGCTTTCCGAGGATCCGGGCTACATGGGTCTTGACCGTTCCCTCGCTGATGAAGAGGCGCTCGCCGATCTCGGCGTTCGAACATCCTGATGCCATCAAGGAGAGGACGTCGCGCTCCCGGTCGGTGAGCATGGACATCCCTTGGATCCCGCCAGGTGGCTGCCGCCGCCCCAGCTCGTCGACGACGCGGCGCGTCACGGACGGAGCGAGGACCGCGTCGCCCGCGGCAGCGGCGCGGATGGCAGTCACCAGCTGGCCGGCCGGAGCGTCCTTGAGCAGGAAGCCGGAGGCCCCGGCCCCGAGGGCGGCGTACACGTAGTCGTCGTTGTCGAAGGTGGTCAGGACCACGACCCGGGTGGACGCTGCGGTCTCGCCGAGGCGACGCGCGACCTCGATCCCGTCGACGCCGGGCATCCGGATGTCGAGCAGGACCACGTCCGGGGAGAGCTCAGCAACCAGCGCGAGCGCCTGCGCGCCATCGGCGGCCTCTCCGACCACGTCGAGGTCGGGCTCGGTGCCCAGGATCAGACGCAGGCCGGTACGCACGAGCTCCTCGTCGTCGGCGAGCAACACGCGGATCATGACACCGCCTGACCCAGGGGCAGGGTCACCCTCACGACGAACGCCCCGCGACGGTGCCCGGCCTCGAGGTGGCCGCCGTACAAGCCGACCCGCTCGCGGATGCCGATCAGCCCGCGGCCGGTGCCCGGCCCGGCGACCTCATCGGTGCAGTCATTGGCGATGAGGATCTCGAGGGCGTCGGCGCGGTAGGTCAGGTTGAGGTCGACGCTGGCTCCTGGCCCCGCGTGCTTGAGCGCGTTGGTCAGGCTCTCCTGGACGATGCGGTACGCCGAGAGGTCGAGGCCCGCGGGCAGGCTCTCGCAGCTGCCTTCGACCGTCAGTGTCACGGGCAGCCCCGCGGCTCGGACCTGGGCGACCAGGTCGTCGACGCGGGCGAGGGTGGGAGGCGGGTCGAGGGGCGAGGCCTCCGTACGGTCGTCGAGGATCTCGAGGAGGCGGCGAAGCTCCGAGAGTCCCTGCCGGGTGAGACCTTCGATCGAAGCCAGCGAGGAAGCCGCCTGGGCAGGGTCCGTCTTGAGGACCCGCTGGGCAGCCTGGGCATGAAGGACGGTCACGGCCATGCTGTGTGCGACGAGGTCGTGCAGCTCCCGGGCGATCCGGGCGCGCTCGTGGGCCACGGCGGCGCGTGCGGCGCGGTCGCGGTCCCGTTCGGCCTCCACGTGCCACGAGCTGATCCACCGTCCGAGACCGCCCACCGCGGCCAGGATGAGCCAGCCGGGCAGCACCTCGTCGATCGGCGAACCCTCCTGAAGCCTGGGCAGGTCGACCGACAAGACCCCAGCCGCCACAGCCGCCGCGCCCACCGCGGCCCCCCGCGGGTCGGCGTACCTCCCGAGCGCGTAGACCGCAGCCAACAAGGAGAACCACGCCTGCCCGCCGTGACCGCCGAGCCAGTGGTCGACGAAGGCGACGGCGGTGACGACCAGCGCCACGCCGAGGGGCCAGCGGCGTGCCCACAGCAAGGGCAGCGTGTACGCCGCGGCGGCGACAGCGTGCAGCAGGCGGTTCGAGTCGTCGGCCGTCCAGACCTGGACCTGAGCGGACAGGCACAACAGCACGACGAGCGACACGAAGCCCGCCCGGGCTGCTCGGGGCCAGGTCATGTGCCGAATGTAGAGCCGACGCGCGCTCTCGGCGTCTGTCTTGAGGCAGATACCGCGAACCCTCCGCAGGGCAGACGACACCGGTTCGTGCACTCCCTAGCGTCGAGGAACCACATCGAGGAGGGAAACCACCATGAAGAAGTCGCTCACGCCAGCCGCCCGCAGCTACCTCGCTGCCGCACTGCTCATCGTCCCGGTCGCCGCAGAGCTGGTGGTCGCCGCGGTGGGTGACCACCTGACGGGGCTCCTGGTGTTCGCCGCTGCCCAGCTCGCTGCCTGGCTGCTCCTGGCCACCGTCTGTCTGCGGCTCCTCGCGGCCTGCCAGCCGAGTGCGCGGCCAGGTCGCGTCGGCGCCCGCATGGTGCTCGCGGGCTGCGTCTCGCAGATGCTCTTCGCGGCGCAGTACGCCGCTGCCGCGATCGGCGCGAACGGCGACCCCGAGATCCCGTTCGCGCTGTTCTTGCTGGGGTTCCTCCTGATGACGGTTGGCGGTCTGCTCTGGGGGACGAGCCTGCGACGTGCCGGGCTCGTGCGCGCCGGATGGGGGTTGCAGGCGGTTGCCGTGCTCGGCTTCCTGGCGATGGCCGTCGGCGACAACCTGTTCCACGACGTCTTCCTGCTCGCGAGCTACGCCTCCTGGGTAGCCGTCGGCGCTGGAACCCCCGTGTCCGCTGCGCCTCGATCTGCGCCTGAGTCGAGTCCGCGACGGCAGCCGCGGACTCGATCTAGGCCAGCCGTTGTCAAGGCCAGGGACGCCGGCATCCGCCGGATGCCCTGACTGTGCCTAGGTCAATCCGCGACGTCCGGCACGCCCATGCGACCTAGCGACCGCCCGTCGCGGCTGAGCTGTCATCGCCGCCACCGCGCAGTGGCCCGATGCCGAGCTCGCCCGCGGAGGCGAACGAGGCCTGGGCGCCCGGCCGCGTCACGGCGTAGGTCCCTGCGCGTACGGCGATCCGCACCGCCGCCAGCAGGTCGTGGCCCGCGCTGAGCGCCGCGGCCACCGCCCCGGTGAACGCGTCGCCGGCACCCGTCGAGTCCACCACGTCCACCTGCTCGGCCTCGACGATCTCCACGCCGCCGGAAGATGCCACCACGGCCCCCTCCCCGCCGACCGTGACGACGACGGAGCGGCAGAGGCTGAGCAGGTCGGCCGCCGCATCGCGGGCCCCAGCAGCCCGTCGTACCTCGCGCCCGAGCAGGCCGCTGGCCTCCGACTCGTTGACGACCAAGGGATCGCACAGGGCGAGCACCGCGTCGTCCACCGGGCGGTACGGCGCCAGGTTCACGACCGCACGACAGCCCACGTCCGCCGCCGTCAGGACCGCGGCGTCGAAGGCCGGGACCGGGATCTCGGCCTGCGTGACCAGTACCCCGGAGGCCGAGAGACGCTCGCGCACCGCGTGAACGACGGAAGCCGGGTCGAGCAGCTCGTTGGCCCCCGGCGCCACGACGATCGAGTTCTCGCCGCCCGCGTCGACCAGGACGAACGCCATCCCCGTCCGCGCGCCCGTGGCCGTCACGTCGCCGATGTCCACCCCAGCCTCGGCGAGGTCGGTGGCGAGCGCACGGCCGTCTGAGTCGTCACCCACCCGGGCGACCAGGGCGGTGCGCGCTCCGAGCAGGCTCGCGGCGACCGCCTGGTTGCCGCCCTTGCCGCCTGAGCCCACTGAGGCCTCGCCGCCGAGGACGGTCTGGCCCGGTGCGGGCAGGGCCTCGACGCGGCAGACGTAGTCACGGTTGACCGAACCGACCACCAGCACGTCGACCCTGCGACTCATCGCACCAGCATCTCGACGACGTCGCGGTGGGCCTCGTACCGTCGCCGGTCCTTGTCGAAGACCTCGGCCGCCACGTCGGCCGGAGCCAGTAGGTCGCTCATCGCGCGGTGCCTTCCAGCTCGTCGAGCGTTCACGATGTCACCTTCGCATGTCGACGCCCGCCGATGACTTTCGTCCGCGCCGGCGGTCGGCACGGACAGCACCGGACAAGACCCCACGAGAAAGGACACCTGATGCCTCGCGTGTTCCTCACCATGGCGATGTCGCTGGACGGCTTCATCACCGGCCCCGACGACGACGCCGAGAACCCGGCCGGGATCAACGGCATGCGGCTCATGGACTGGCTGAGCACCGGCAGCCCCGAGCCCTCGGATGCCGACGCCCCGGAGGACGGGGGCGGTGGTGAGCAGTGGCGACCGAGCGACCCCGTCAACCAGGTGGTGTTCGACGAGGCGATGTCGACCGGCGCGGTGATCACCGGGAAGAGGACGGGCGACTTCGCCGGCTACTGGGGTGGCGACCACCACGACGGGGTGCCGATCTTCGTGCCCACCCATGAGCCGCCGCCCGAGAACCCGTTCGAGCGGGTCCACTACGTCACCGAGGGGATCGCGGAGTGCGTCCGGCAGGCCAAGGCCGCAGCCGGCGACCGCGACGTGATGCTGCACGGTGCCTACACCGCGCAGGAGGCTCTGAAGGCCGGCGTGCTCGACTCCATCGAGATCCAGCTCCGGCCGGTGCTCCTCGGCCAGGGCCGCCGCCTGTTCGACAACCTTCCTTCCGACCACGTCGAGCTGGACCTGGTCCGGTCGCTCGAAGCACCTGGGACCCTGCACCTCCGCTACGACGTACGGCGAGGAGAGTGACATGTCCGCTACCTACACGTTCGATGTCTTCTGCACTGACTCGGACACTTTCCGGCACCAGGTGCCGGAAAGTGTCCACTCCTCGAGGCTGGTATCCACAGCCACGGCGATGCCGCTGGCGGCGGCACCCGTCGGTCGCTCATCGTGGCGGGGTGGACGAGTCCGGGTTGGCGCGACTGTTGCGGCGGCAAGACGGCGTTGTCTCTCGGCGGCAGGTACTCGAGCACGGTGGAGATGACGTCGTCATCGAGCGGCGACTGCGGCGACGGGAGTGGGCGCCCATGCTCACCGGTGTGTACGTCGCCCACACCGGTTCACCGTCCTGGCGTCAACGCGCTTGGGCTGCGGTGCTCTACGCGGCACCGGCCGCACTGTCCGGGGCTGCCGCGCTCCGGGCTCACGGTGTGCGCGGCCATGACGAGGCACCGTCGGTCGAGGTGGCCATCGAGCCGACGCGTCGGGTGCGGCCCATCCCTGGCGTCGTGGTTCGCCGTCTGACCGACTACCACCGGGTCGCCCAGGGTCATCTCGGCCCACCGCGGCTTCGCGTGGAAGCCGCACTCCTCCGCGTCGCTTCTCAGGCACGCACCGAGGACCGGGCGGTCTCGGTGCTCGCCGATGGCTGCCAGTGCGGCGCCACCACGCCGGCGCGCCTGGCGGGCGAGCTCGAACTGACGCCTGGCCTCCCGAGACGCGGCCTGCTCGCGGAGATCCTCGACGATGTCAGAGCGGGCGCGCTCTCGCCTCTCGAACGCCGCTACCTGCGCGATGTCGAACGCGCGCACGGACTGCCGCGAGCTGCGCGGCAGCTACCCGATCTGGTCGACGGCGCCCGCGTCCGGCGCGACGTCGAGTACGCGGCCCAGGCCACCGACGTCGAGCTCGACGGTCGCCTGGGTCATGAAGCGGCTGAGGACCGATGGGACGACCTCGATCGAGACCTGGGCAGCGCAGCCGCGGGGAAGCTGACGCTGCGGCTCGGCTGGCGACAGGTGCTCCAGCCGTGCCGGGCAGCCGTCACGATCGGCCGGATCCTCGCCGCGCGCGGCTGGTGCGGAGACGTCCGGCCCTGCGGCCCCCACTGCACGATCGGGTGAAGGACTGGACACTTTCCGGCACCAGGTGCCGGAAAGTGTCCAAGGCTTGCGCGGGACGTCGCTCCGAAGCGGTTTACGGCGCCGGGTACTGCGTGATGTAGATGGGTACTCCGATCTTCGTCGTGTCGGCCGCGTCGCCGATGCCGTTGACCACGTGCAGGATCGTGCCGGCGCTGAGGTTCACCGTCATGATGTGGTGCAGGGAGATGCCCTCGCCTTCGGGTACCTCGAACCCGTTCTCGGTGAGGATCGAGGGGTTGTTCTGGTTGAAGACGTAGACCCCGCCGCCGTAGAGGCTGTGCTCGGCGACGCCGTCGGCGACCTGGTAGCCGGGATACCCGAGGGTGCCGTCCGGCTGCGTCCAGTCGGCTTGCGTCGGCGGGTCGTACGGCAGCTCGTTCTGGTAGAGCACGGTCGTGCCACGCTCGCCGTTCCAGACGGTGTTGTAGGTCTGGAAGTGCTCGACGAACAGGCCGGTGGCCGTCACGTCGTCGCCGTTGACCACGACACCGACGCGGCCGGTGTTGGTGTTCCAGCGCTGGGTGTCGGTGAAGCCCTCGACCCCGTGGTCGGCCCGCCACACCCAGGTGTGGTCGATGAGCGCATGGTCGCTGTTCACGACGAGTGCGGTGTCGACCTTGCCGACATGCGGGCCACCGACTCGGAAGTACACGTCGGACAGCGTGATCGGGTTCGCCGGGTCGAGCTTCTTCGACTTGCCCTTGCCGGGCTTGCCCACCTCGAGCAGCATCGGCGACTGCACGAGGCCCGCGTCGATCGTGACGCCGGCGACGACGATGCCGGAGGCGTCGGCAACCTTCAGCGGCACCGCGCCGTCGACGGCCGTGAGCGTGGCATGTCCCATGCCGAGCACGACGGTGTCGGCACGCTTCACCTGGATGCTGCTCGCCACGTCGTACACGCCGGGCGTCAGCAGGAGGTGCTTGCCCTTGGCCAGCTGCGAGTTGATCATCCCGATCGAGTCGCCGGGCTTGGCGATGACGAATTCGCCGATCGGGATGCTGCGGCCGGGCGTCATCCCGTCGGCCCAGGTGATCCCGCGAGTGTCGGTGGTGGCTGCGGGCACGCGCACGAACCAGTCGCCCGCGTCGTCGACGTAGAGGTAGGGCTTCTCCCGGCTGACCGGCGTCTCGTCGAGGGTCGTGTACGGCGGGTTCGGGAACGCCGCGTCGTCCGGTGCGCCCTCGACGCCGGAGAACACCTGGTTCCAGACGCCGTTCGTCCAGCCGTCGATCTCGCTGTTGCGGATGAGCCACTGCTGCTGCGAGCCGTTGAGCACGGTCGGCAGCCGGGAGTCGGCGATGAAGCCGCCGCTCGCGTACTGCGGGCCGGCGGTGCAGTAGTCCATCAGCGAGAGGGTCGCGCCCGAGACGTCGAGGCGGCGCATCGACACCGCCTGCGAGACGGCCCAGAAGTTCGCCGAGGCGCGGCAGCCGTCCTGCCCCAAGCGCGTTGATCTGCAGCGAGAGGTTCGAGATGGTGCGCCAGAAGTTCTTGAGCGCCAGGCAGTTGGACGTGCCACCGTCACCGAGACAGCGGTTGTACACCTCGAGCTTGCCGTTGACCGAGACGTCCGTCGGCTGGGCGCCGAGGCCGGCGATCTCGGTGTAGTAGCCGACGCGGGCCTGCAGCGGGTCGTCGGCGCTGCCGTAGTCGCCGGGCAGGAACAGCACGCTGTGCCGGTTCGTCCCCATCTCGTCGTTCACCTGCGCCGCAGCGAGGGCGTCGAGGATCGCCTGGATGTCGGCCGTCGACATCGACGGGTCGATGATCGTGACGTTGGGGCCGAAGTCGGGTGTGCCGGCGACCGCCTGCACGACGGGCGCGGGCCGCCCCGGCGTTCACGGGACCGGCTCCCGCGAAGGCCGCGACGGCCACAGCGGCGGCGACGAGGGCGACGCTCCGACGCCGTGAACGGATGCGGGTGAGCTCGAACATGAGGTGTGCTCCTCGTCGATGCGTTGCGCCGTGATCGCCCGGCGTGCATCGGTGCCGCGCCGAGCCGCGGGCAGCTCTGCTACCCCGCGAGTCAGGCTAGGACCGTGCGGGAGCTACCCGCAAGGAGGGTCCTCGACGCTGCCGGGAGGAACGGTCGCGGTCAATCGCGATCTGCGTGATGTGACCCGGTGATGCCCGAGGTCACGCCACGACGAAGTGGCGGCACGACCGACGTTGGTCTGCTGAGCTCACCGCGTCGGCGGCCGGCGCGCCGAGCAGGCGCGCGACAGGATCCGCATCCCCGTCGCGCAGGACGTCGACGATGTGGGCCGCCGCGATGCTCCACACGTCCCGCGTCACGCCCAGAGGAAGCAGCGACCGCGTCTCGGCGATCGCATCCTGCTCTCCTGCCCGCAGCACGATGCGGGTCCCCGGAGCGATCGCGTTGGCCGCGATCGTCACGGCGATGTTGTCGTTCTCGTCCGAACCGACGGCGGCGAGGGCCAGAGCCCGGCGCAGTCCGACCCTCTCGAGCACCTCGCGGTCACCGCCGTGCCCGGCCACGACCGGGATCCGGAGAGCGCGCGCGACGTGGAGCTGGGGAGCCGCGAGGTCGCGCTCGACACCCACGACGGGTACGCCGAGGCGACGGAGCTCCGTGCACAGTCGGATGCCGACCTGGCCCATGCCCACCACGATGACGTGATCACGCCGAGGAGCGCTCCGGGACCCGAGCAGCCCGATCAGGCGTGGCTCGAGGAGGTGGTCGACGAGCCCCGCGGTGAACAGGGCCGTGAAGCCGACGCAGGTGAGCATCGCGACAGCGGAGAACGTCGCGTAGGCCGCGGACGCGTCGGTAGGTCCCGGGCCGACCGTGGCCACGACGCGCGCCGCCTCGAGGAAGGCGTCGGTCACGGTGTGGTGCCCGTTGACCATCAGCCAGGTGAAGTCGATCACCAGCACGGCGAGGAGGCCGAGGAGACCGCCGATCATCAGACGCTGGCTGAGATCCAGGACCCCCAGTCGCAGGACCAGCTGGCCGACCCGGACTCTGGCGTCGCCTCGTGTGCGAGGTGGCGTGGTCTGGTGCACCCGCCGGTCCCCGGCCTGCACGACCCGGTGCTCGGCGCCGTCGGCCGCCCAGGCAGCCACCATGGGGGGGGGACCAGTGCGGGGCGCTCACGCCAGCAGGCCGGCCACCTGCAACGCGAGGTAGTGCGACCGAAGCATCGCCGCCGCGGGGTCGGCCACCGGACCCACCTCCGGGAACACCGTCAGGCCGACGTCGCGGGCCGCGCGGTGCCGCCGCGCCAGTGAGTCCGCCAACGTGTCGCGAGTCGCCGCGCCCGTGCCACGCTCCATCTGGCTCAACAACCAGGACCTCAGGTCCACCAGCGGGGCGGGCAGCGGGACGGGTGGGGTGTCGTCGTCCTCCGCGGGCGCGGCGACCAAGGAGCGTGCCGGTGCGGTCGCGGCACCCTTGTCGAAGTGGAGCACGTCGACCTGCCGTGGGCCACGGACGACGCTGAGCGGCTCGCCGCCGAGCGACCCGGACCGGGAGAAGACCCGGGCGACCACGAGGGCTTCCGGGGGTACGTCCTCGGGTCTGAGCGACTCGAGCCGTTGCACGGCGTGGCTGGCCAGCGGCGTCCACCGCAGGCTCAGCGGCAGCGGCCTGCCGGCCTCGTCGCGGAGCACCCACCAGACGGTCTGCCGGATCGGGTCGAAGACCGCGGGATCCCAGGACTCCGGTCGGAGCAGCACCCACTCGCGCAGCGGGTCGGGTTGGTCGAGCAGGCTCTGCCCGCGGCGGACGCGGTCCTCCAGCGCGGCCCACGAGGACACCACCGGCATGTCCGGCCACGGCGGTTCGACCAGAGGCCCGACCGAGGCTTGGGTCCGCTCCACCCCCGAGAGCCGACCGGTCGCGGAGACCTGCGCGTCGGCGAGCCGTACGGCGTGGCCGGCGGCGAGTGCCGGCGTACGCAACCCGGTCCACGGTGCCGGCTGGGTCCAGCGGGCGCGCGGGTCGAAGTTCCACATCGACTCCGGCCGCGCGTCGGTCCAGGACACGAACCTCCGCTCCTCCACCCACCAGAACAGGCAGGTCAGCCCTCGGTATCCCGACGCCGCCTGCCACGGGGCGCCTCCGAGGCCGACGAGCTCCATCGACCGCACCGTCGAGTACGTCGTGCGCGACTGTCCGGCCAGCCGGGCAGGCACCGGGTCGCCAGCGACCCGCAGCGCCGAGACGAGCGCGTAGGCGAGCGCGGCCTCGTCGAGCAGGGCGTGCTCGTCGGCGCGGGCACTGCGGTCGAGCAGCAGCTCCACCTGGTCGGCAAGCCGGCGGAGCAACAGCGCCAACCGGTGCAGCTCGACGCCCTGCGCCCACACGGCGATCGTCTCGTAGCGCTGGTGCACCGCTGGTGACAGGTGCGAGGCCCCTAGCCGCACCGTGTCGAGCAACAAGGCGTCGGCCGCCCGCAAGAAGCGCTCCCGACCGTCGGCACGAGCACGCGTGGTGGCGGTCTCGCGCGGCTGCACCCGCTCGACCGGGACCGCCTCCGCGCCGTGGGCGCGCTGGTAGGCGAGCACCGCGGCGGCGGCGTACTTCTCGGGCGAGGGCAGCCTCGCGTCGGGGATGAGTCCGGCGAGGCCGCCACCCATGAACCGGAACGTCAGGCGCGGTGTCGTGAACGACAGCAGCACCGCCTGCCCCCGGCTGATCCGGGGCTGGTCGTCGTCGAGGTCGGCGACGTACTGGGCCGCCCAGCGCAGCCCCGCACGACCGGCGTACGACGTCAACGCGTCCGCGTCGATGGCCATCAGCTCACCGTGGAGGTCGGTCTCGACGGCGGGTGGCGACGACGAGACGAGCCACAGTCCGGCCGTGACGACGTGCTGGCAGATCGTGGCCGCCGGGCACGAGCAGGTCGCTCCCGATGGTCCCGAGGCGCCGAAGGCGACGGCATGCTCGCCCACCCGCACGACGACGGGATCGGACGACTCGAGGGAGACCGCCAGCGACTCCAGGTCCTTGCGGGCGCGCCGCAGGAGACCGCGGTTGGCCACGGCGGCCCAGGCGTCGTCGTCGTAGCGGCGCCAGCTGGGCCAGGAGGTCGTCGTACGCCGTCACGACGTCACCTCGACCAGCCAGGCCGCCAGCTGGCTCGGCGTGAGCGCCGCGATCTCCATGCCTCGGTCGGCCAGCCGCTGGGCCATCGCGCGGTCGTAGAACGGGTGGGCCTCGCCGTCGAGCGCGGCCAGGCCGAGCAGCTTGACCCGCGCCTCGGCCAGCTGCGCGACCACCCGGACCAGGTCGCCCGGCGGGCCGCCCTCGCAGAAGTCGGTGACCAGGACCAGGACGGTGCGGTCGGGGTTCTCCACGAGCTGGCTGGCGTAGCGGAGCGCCCGGGCGATGTCGGTGCCGCCGCCGAGCTGGACCCGCATCAGCACCTCGACCGGGTCCTCGACCTCGTCGCTCAGGTCGACGACGTTGGTGTCGAAGACCACCAGCCGCACGCGGAACGACGGCAGCCCGTGCAGGATCCCGGCCATCACGGCGCTGTGGATCACCGAGCCGGCCATGCTGCCGCTCTGGTCGACGCAGATGATCACGTCCCACGGCAGCCGGCGGGTGTTGCGCTCGAAGAACCGCAGGTCGCCGAGGACGATCTGCTGGCGCTCGGGGTCGTAGTTCTTCAGGTTGCGACGGATGGTGCCCACGACGTCGAAGTTGGCCGCGATCGGGATCGGCGAGTGGCGGTGCTGGCTCAGCCGGCCGGCCATCGCGCGGCGTACCTCCATCTCCAGCCTGCGCCGGAGCTCCTCGACCACCTGCCGGATGATCCGCCGGGCGACCTCGAGCACCTCGGCGCCGAGATGCCCCTTGAGGCTGAGCAGGGTCTTGAGCAGCTGCTCGTTGGGCTCCAGGCGCTCGAGCGTCTCGGGGTCGGTCACCAGGTCGACCAGGCCGTAGCGGTCGAGCGCGTGCTTCTCGATGACCTCGGCGGTCTCGCGCGGGAACAGCTCTCGCACCTCGCCGAGCCACCCGACCAGCGTGGGCTGGGAGTCGTCGAGCGAGCCGGGTTCGATCTCGCGGCGGTCGGGGCGCAGGTCGCGAGACTCGTACTCGCGGCCGTAGAGGTACTCCAGCGCGTCCTCCATGCGGTCCGCCTCACCGCCCGTGCCGAACTCGGCCGCACCCGACTCGAGCCGCTTCTTGGAGTAGCGCCCGAGGACGAGGCGCCAGCGGTCCACCTCGTTCATGGGCCGTCCCCCGACGTCCAGGCGGACAGCCCGTCGCCGGCGAGGAGCTCGGCGACGCGAGCCGAGAGCGCCAGGTGTCGCTGGACGTCGCTCCTCGTCGACGTCGCGGACCAGCAGCGGGCCGAGCTCCTCCAACCCGTGCAGCCGGGCCACGGACGAGGCGATGCGGTCGGTCTCGACGGGCGTCATGGTGGCGAAGGCCAGCCTCAGCTCGGGCAGGTGCTCGACGAAGGTCTCCTCGTCCCACGCCTTCAGCCGGGCGTCGAGCCCGGCCACCAGCTGGGGGTTCTGCCACGCCGCCTCGCGGGCGGTCAGGAGCAGGCCGCCGAGGAAGGCCACCGCCTCCGCGGCGGCAACCGTGCCCGACAGATGCCCCTGGACCGCCCCGGCCAGGCCGGCGTCGTCGAGCCGACCGGCGGAGTAGGCGACCCCGGTCGCGGCACCGCGCACGAGCGCGGAGTCGTGATGGGCGCGGAGCCGCTCGACCAGCTGCCAGAACAGCTCCTCGTCCAGGGCCGCGCCAGCACTGCCGACCAGCAGCTCGCGCAGCCGCATCAGCGCCTCGGCAACCGCCCGGGGCTCGCACTCCTGGCCCTGCAGCTCGCGGCCCAGGTAGATCGCGCGGGCGTACGTCGCCGCGATCAGGTCCGGGCAGCGCGTCCAGCTGCCGCGCCTCGAGGGGCTCGCGCGACTCCCAGAGCAGGCCGAGATGCGTGGCCGCCGTGGCGACCGCGTCGAACGCGGGGTCGGCCGCGATCCCGGCCCGGACCAGCTGGAGGGCCTCGTCGACGCGGTCGTGCAGACCGAGCACGCAGGCGTGGGCGAGCAGGGCCACCGCCGCCCAGGAGCTCACCCGGTCACCGGACTGCTCGAACTCGCGCACCACGACCGCGAACTTCGCGCTCACCGCCTCCGGCAACGTCGACCCGAACACCGACGCCTCCGCCAGCGAGCCGTCCGTCGCCGGCGTCCAGAGGTAGTCCCAGCGCTCCTGGAGCCGCCCCAGCCCGTGACCGCGCACGAAGTCGGGGCCGGCCGTGCGGACCGCGAACGGCACGCCGAGCAGCTCCAGCCCGTGCAGCATCCGGCTGGTGCCGCGGTGGGCCGGGCGGCGGTAGATGTCGAGGTTGGTGGTCTGTCGTTCGCTGGCGTCGACCTTCATCCGCTGGGCGCGCAGGCGGGCCAGCGTGTCGGCGACCAGCGGCGGCGTACCCGCTCCTGGCGGCACCACGCCCGACGCGGTCCCCGGTCAGCACGCGCCGCGACGCGGACAGCACCAGCCGCCCCTCCACGTCGGCATCGCCCTTGACGAAGCAGCTGGTCACGGCGTCGAGCAGGTCGCTGCGCAGCGGTGCCGCGCGGTCGCGCAGCGCGGCGAGCTGCAGGGCCTGGCCGTACGCCGCCGAGACCGACGGCAGCGGCACGGGCACCTGGTGCTTGCGCCGCAGCTCGCGGGTGATGTCGAGCAGGCGCGACCAGGGTGGCCGCGTTGCGCGGCTGGTCCGGCGTGTCCGCGGACAGGTGCTCCCACAGCAGCTGGTGCCAGGCGGGGGAGGTCATGCCGGCGGCGTACCCGTTGAGCCGGTCGAGCCGCTCGAAGGTGAACCGGATCAGCGCCGCGTCGCTGGTCACCGTCCCGTGCGGGGTCGCGCGGACGCGGAGTCTCCGGCGGTCCGGCCAGCAGGTCCGGCAGCACCACGGCGTGGAAGCCGCCGACCACGACGAGGACCGGCCCGTCACCCGGCTTGCGTGCGTCGAGCGCCGCCCGCACGTGGGAGGCCATCTCGGCCTCGCGCTGCAGGGTCCCCTCGACGCGCAGGTCGTCGTCGGTGTAGTCGAGCCGGGCCAGCCGGCAGTACGCCGCCATCCGCGCGACGTGCTCCTCGAGGGGCAACGGGGCGGCCTCGAAGAGCCGCTCCCACAGGTCCTCGTGGTCGCGGCAGCCGAGCCGTTCGGCGAGGAGCTGGAGCGCGCGGCTGTGGGCGAACCGCCGCTCGTCGAGCAGCGACCGTCCCGGCCTCGGCCGCACCCTCGCGGTCCTGCCGGAGCAGCGCCTGCTCGGCGAAGTCGAGGTCGATGAAGTGCGCCGGGATGCCGGCCGCCTGGGCCTCGCGCAACGCCACCAGCTCCGGGCTGTAGTCGCAGAACGGGTAGTAGGCGCTGGCGCGCTCGGCCGAGCGGGTCCGTGCGGCCGAGGTGACGTACCAGGTGTAGACCGCCAGCGGCATCTGCGCCGCGGGGTCGGTGAGCAGCGGGATCAGCGGGTCGAAGCTGCGCGGCCCCTCGACGAGCACGACGGACGGTCGCGCGCCGGGCGATCGCGTCGCGCACGTGCAGGGCGCAGGCCGGGCTGTGGTGACGGACCGGGAGGACCACCAGCTCGTCGGTCACCAGGCGACCGGCGAGCTCGCGGACCTCCCGGGTCGGAGATCACCGGTCGAGCTCACGCCGGGCGTCGAGCACCCGGCCCCACTGCTTGCTCTGCCGGTCACGCTTCTGGGCGCGCTGCTTGACCACCACGTCGAAGTAGTGGCGCAGCTTCTTGCCGTCGTCGGGGTTGTCCTTGAGCACGGTGCCGATGAGCTGGCGGGCCACGTGGTCGCCGCCGACCTCGCCGTTGCCGAAGTACGTGCGCGTCCAGCGCCGCCGCGTGGGCCACCGCCACGGCCTCGGCCGAGGACATCACCGCGGTCGGCTTCTCGACCACCGCGCCGTCCGCGGTCACGCCGTCGCGCAGGTCGTGGAACGCCGTGACCAGCAGCTCGACCACGTCGTCGCCGACGGTCGTGGTGACGCCGGACTGCGCGAGCAGCGACGCGGTCTGCTCCTTGATCAGCCGGGCCTCGAGCTTGCGGTCGGAGATCGGCCGCACCGTCTCGAAGTTGAACCGGCGCTTGAGCGCGCTCGACATCTCGTGGACGCCGCGGTCGCGGATGTTGGCGGTCGCCATCACGTTGAAGCCCTGCGCCGGCGAAGACGGTGGCGTCCGGTCCGCGTCAGCTCGGGCACGTGGAGCACCTTGTCGGAGAGCAGCCCGATCAGCACGTCCTGGATCTCCGGCTGGACCCGGGTCACCTCCTCGAACCGGCACAGCCGGCCCTGCTCCATCGCGTTGTGCATCGGCCCGCGCACCAGCGCCCGTGGGCTCGGGCCCTCGGCGAGCAGCAGCGCGTAGTTCCACGAGTAGGTGATCTGGTCCTCGGTGGTGCCCGAGGTGCCCTGCACGGTGCAGGTCGAGTCGCCGCTGATGGCCGCGGCGAGCAGCTCGGACAGCATCGACTTGGCCGTGCCGGGCTCGCCGACCAGCATCAGGCCGCGGTTGCTCATCAGGGTGACGATGCACCGGTCGATCAGCGCGTCGTCGCCGTAGAACTTCTTGCGCACGTCGCGCGCCGCGTCGCCCAGGACGAACGCCCGCACCGAGCGCGGCGACAGCTGCCATCCCTCGGGCTTCGGGTGGGGGTCGTCGGCCGTCAGCCGGGCCAGCTCGTCGGCGTACAGCCGCTCGGCGGGTTCGCGCAGGATCGCCATCAGTACGCCACCTTGCTCTGCCAGTCGGGATCGAAGCCGGCGCCGACGTCGGCGAGCCATCAGCGCATGTCGTTCCAGGCCTCGGAGAGCAGCACCGGCGGGTACGTCGCCCAGCGGGATCGCGGTTGCGCACGCCACGAGGGTCCGGGACGTTCGAAGGTGAGCTCCGTCAGGGCCACGGTGACGGTTCTCCTCGGGAAGGGTGTTGCCCGATGAAGTTGACCACGACGCACTAGGCCGAGGTCGCCGAACGACTTCTCGTACGTCGTGAACGTCAGCCGCCGTCGCTCGGCCTCGCCCCGGCGTGTAGCCGAGCTTGCCGGCCCGCCCGCGCAGCGCGAACGCCTCGATCAGCGAGCCCTCCAGGTCGCGGAGAGCCTCAGCCGGCCGCAGCTCCTCGGTCGGGAGCTCGTAGGTCCGCCCGTGCCGAGCTGCTGGAACAGCGGGGTGACCTCGTAGTCGGCCAGGTGCTGAACGCCAGGCTGCGGCCACGTCGGCTCGAGGTACCAACGACTCGTGGGCCAAGCGACACCGAGCGCGCCGCCGTTCGGCTTCACCGGGCTCGTCGTCGACGTCGGTCAGGGTGCCGTCGCCCAGCGGCCGGAACACCAGCCGGCCCCGTCGACCGCACCACACCGAGCCTGGTCGCGAGGTGCCGCATCACGGGGTGCCCGAGCACGTAGCGCTGCCAGCACGTCGAGCTCCCACGTGCGCTGCGGTGCACAGCGCCTCGTACAGGCGCGCGGTCTGGTGCTCGAGCACCGCCGCGAGCTCCTTCTTCGTGGCGGTGAGTGCCTTCTTCGCTTCCTTCACCGGCCTCGACGTCGTCGGCGACCCTGGCCGCTGGAAGCGTCTTGATCACCTTGTCCTCCGGTGACCGCAGCTCGACGGACAGGTCCGGGCAGCAGGCGGGCCGTGAAGACGCGGTCGCCGTAGGAGAGCTCCAGTGCTCCCTCCTCGTCGAGGCCGGCGACCGGAACGGATGCGGTCCTCCAGCTCGGTCGAGGGTCCAGCCCTTGCGCTCGGCGAGCGCCTGCGCCTGCTTGTTGGCCTCCGCCTGGATGCTCTTGCTGCGGAACCGGCTGCCCACCGACAGCAGCACCTGGACGGCGCCAGGGTGCGTCGACCCAGGCCAGCATGGCCACCAGGGCCTGGCCCTTGGGTGCGGCGCAGGGCCTGGAACTCGCTTGAGGTAGCGCTGGACGACCGGCGCGGCGCGCTCCACCCGCACAGGCTGCGGCGACGGCGAGCACACCCCTGGAGGAGCTCGCGGAGCCGGCCAGCCGGCGCATCTGCCCGGGGAGGAGTCCGCTCGGCAATCTCCTCCAGGCGACCGGCCGAACAGTGGATTGTGCGTGTGCTCCTCCGGGTACCACTGGAACCTGTCGAGGAGGTGTGACGCCTCCCACCCGAATTGCTGCCGCGCCTCGTCGGCCGAGAAGGTCCGCGTGTCCTCGGCCACCCACGCCTCGAGCACGAACTGGCCGAGCTCCTCGCGCCCCCGCGGCTCGAACATCGAGGTGTAGGTGCGCAGCAGCGCGTTGGGCTCGGGCGACTTCGTCTTCAGCGCCTGGCTGAGGAACCACTGCAACACCTCGAGAGGTACGTCGCCACCCGCGGCCCACTGCACCGACGGCAGCTTGTCCCATGGAAACCAGTCGAGGTCCTTGGGCAGCCCCTTGGCCACCGCCTTCCGCGCCTGGTCGGCCAGCTCGGCGGGCCTGAGGTAGTCCTCGACCGGCTTCCCGAACGCCTGCAGCGCGTCGAGCATCGCGGACATCGGGACGTCCTGCTTCTCCTTGGCGAACGCCTTCTCCAGGGCTCGACCGCCACGGGATCGGCGATCCTTCCCAGCCAGGCCGCTGCCTCCGCACGCTGCTCGGCCCGCGAGTCTGCGAGCACGGGGATGATCCGCCCGGAGATGCCCGGCACGCGGTCGAGGAGGTCCTGGGCGGCGCGGCGCTCGACCTTCTGCGGCCCGAGCGCCACGGCGTACAGGTGGTCGACGGCCCGGCAGGCAGCACCGGCAACGTGGCCAAGGCGCGGTGCGGGGCTCGCTTGTGCAGGCCGCACTCGCGCTCGGCGGGCGCGAGGTGGGCGAGCATCGTGTCGAGATGGAGGCGGTCAACTCGGCGACCTCGGCATCGGGTCGGTCGCCCAGTGCCGACGCCCATTCCGAGCCGCTGCCCCAGGAATGCAGCACGCACTTGCCGCCATCGAAGCCGAGGTCGTCGAGAACCACGGACAGCTCGGCGAGGGTGGGGTGACCGGACTCCGCGTAGACGTCCCTGAAGAAGTGAGAGGCAGGCCAGTGAAGACCGTGCCACTCGTCGACCAGCTCTCCGCCCAGCAACAGGAGAGCCGCGGCGCCTGGGATGCCGAGCCGGGCACGGTCCTCGTCGTGGTACCAGTTCCAGGCTAGGTAGGACATGGAGGACGTGGGTGGGCGTGGAAGGTCGGCCGGCGTCCCGCCGCCAGCGCCGCGACGAGCTGGTCGATCAGCGCAGGATCGAGATTCGTGCCACTTCTGTTCACCTGTGCCACGTAACCGAGCAGCAGGCGCGGTCGGAGTCGGTGACGGTCTCATGCCAGTCGACGACCGGCCTCTCGACCGGGAGCTCGTCGTCGTTCTGGGCGGAGGTCGTCGCCAGCGAGGCCCACTCCTCGACGAGCATCCGCACCGGCCCGGCTTTGTCAGCCTCCGCCCGCTGCTCGCACCACGCCTTCTGCTGTGCGTCGCCCTCGGCCCAGAGCCGGCGCAACGCCCACATCCTGGCGTCAGGCTTGCCCGTCTCGGCGATGCTGCGCAAGGGCTCAGCCGCCGCCTCGCCACAGCGGTCCAGCAGCGGCTCGGCCGCGCCGCGCACCTTCACCGACCCCGAGGTCGCCAGGGTCGCGAGCTCCGCGGCGTACGGCGTCACGAGCTCGTCGGGGAGGGCTCCACCAGCTCCAGGGCGGCAAGCCGCTCCGAGACCGCCGTCTTGGTCAGGAGCTCTCGCATCGTCTCCTCGTGTCGACCCACGTAGTCGGGATAACCGTCGAACCTCAGGACCTTTGCCTCGTCCTGGTGCGCTGCCGCCCCACTGCTCGATGCTCCGGTAGGCCGTCGAGCAGTGGCTGCGAGGTCGGCATGCCGTAGGCCCGGCAGAGCCGCTCCAGGAAGTCGATGGGGAATGCGATCGGGCCTCGGCCGTAGCGATCCGTGCAGGCCCAGCGCACCAGGCGCGTGAACGCGTGAGAGCGGTCCGGTTCGGGGAACCCGGAGTATGCGTCCGAGGCATGCACCAGCGCGACGAACCTCCCGAGCTGTCTCGGAGGCAGGGACGGCACCCCGTCCGAGCAGATGCGAAGCGTCGTCGACCACGACCCGGTCGATGAGCTGGCTGCCGGACATCGCCGTGCCTGCGCGGCCCCGTGCAGGGAGGCTTGGACCGCCGCCATCAGCGCCGGCCCGTCACCGACACCGTCGAGGAGCCAGGCCCGCACGGACGCCGCCAGCTCGGGCGTCGCGCTCGCGCAACCACCCCATGCGAGGCGTCGTACGCCGCCACCCATTCCTCGGGCACGTCCCCCATCAGTACTCCACCTTCTTCTCCCAGTCGGGATCGAAGCCCGGCCCGTCGGCGGCCATCAGTCGCAGATCGTTCCACGCCTCGGAGAGCAGGATGGTCGGCACCTCCGACAGTCGCATCGCGTAGCCGGCGCCCTCCGGCCCGTGGCGATGGAACGAGAGCGCAGTCAGGGCAACGGTGCGGTTCTCCTCGGGGAGTCCGTTGCCGCTGAACGCCACCTGCGCGGTGATCCCGAGCGTGGGGAAGCGCTTGTCGTAGGTGTAGAACCAGCCGCCGTCCTCGGACTGCCCGCGGGTGTAGCCCAGCTTCCCGGCGCGGCCGCGAAGCGCGAACGCCTCGACCAGGTACCCCTTGAAGTCGTCGACCTCCTGGGCGTTCACCTGGTCGTCGGGGAGCTCGAAGCCGCCCTTGCCGAGCTGCTGGAACAGCGGGGTCACCTCGTAGTCGGCGAAGTGTGACTGCCAGGCGGCGACCTGTTCGGCGTCGAGGTTGGAGTCGTGGGCGACCCGCACCCGCGCGTGAGGCGCGACGCTGACCTCCTCGTCTTCGGCGTCGGTGAGGGTGCCGTCGTCGAGTGGCCGGAACACCAGGCTGGACTTCCCTGGGGCGTCGTCCGTGGTCGCCGTCCATGCGAGCCTCTGGGTGAGGTGGCGCATGACGGGGTGCTGGCGCAGGTAGCGGTCCCAGTCGTCGTAGGCCCAGCTGCGCTCGGTGCACAGCGCTTCGTAGAGACGCTCGGCCTGGAGCGTCGCCACCGCCTTGAGCTCCTTCTTGGCCGCTGCCAGCGTCTTCTTCGCGTCTTTCGCCTTGGCCTCGTCGTCGGTCTGGCGTGCGGCCGGCAGGGCCTTGACCGGCTTGCCCTCCGGGGAGCGCAGCTCGACGGTCAGGTCGGGCAACAGGTGCGCGGTGAACACCCGGTCGCCGTACGAGAGCTCCAGCACGCCCTCCTCGTCGAAGCCCGCCGTCGGGATGGTGCGGTCGGCCAGCTCGCCGAGTGTCCAGCCCTTGCGCTCGGCGAGCAGCTCGGCCTGTCGGGTGGCCTCCTCCTGGAAGCTCTTGGTCCGGAACCTGCTGCCCACGGACAGCATCAGCTGCGTGGCCGACGGATGCTCGATCCAGGCCAGCATCACGATCAGCGCGCGGCCCTGCGCCGCTCGCATGCCGTACCACTCCTTGAGGTAGCGCTGCGCGACCGGCGCCGCGCGCTCCCCCGCGCAGGCCGCGGCGACCGACAGCAGGCCCTTGCTCGAGGCGGCCGACCCGGCCGGCTGCTTGAGGTACGACGGCAGGTACGACGCCGTGATCTGCTCCTGCGACGCGTTGCGCAGCGGGTTGTCCTGGTAGTACTGGGGCCACTGCCGGATCGACTGGTACATGTTCGCCGCCGCCTGCTCCGCCTGCCGCCGGGCGTCGTCGGGGTCGATCGGGGCGAGGTCCTGGGCGACCCATGCCTCCAGGACGAACTGGCCGAGCCGCTCGCGGTCGCGGGGTTCGAGCATGGCGGCGTACTTGCGGAGCACCGCGTTGGGCTCGGCCGACCTGCCCTTCACCGCCTGGGCGAGGAACCACCTCAAGATCTCCGGGGACACCGGCTCGCCGTCGGCCCAGCGGACCGCCGGCAACCCGTCCCAGGGGAACCAGTCGAGGTCCTTCGGCAGCCCTTTCGCCACCACCGTGGCCGCCTGGCCGGCGAGCGCATCGCGGTCGAGGTACTTCTCGACCGGCTGCCCCAGGGCCTGGAGTGCGTCGAGCATGGCGCCGAGCGCGACATCCTGCTTCTCCTTGGCCACCGCGGTCTCGAGGGCGGGTAGAGCCGCCTCGTGCCGCAGTCGGCCGAGCCACTGCGCCGCGAGCGCGCGCACGTCGGCCTTGCCGTCGGAGAGGGCGCGGGTCACCCGTGCCTCGATGCCCGGAACCTTCGCGAGCGCGACCTGCGCCGGTAGGCGCTCGGTCTTCCGCGAGCCGAGAGCCGCGGCGAACAAGCCGTCGACGACCGACGGGGGCAGGCTCGGGAGACTGGCCAGGGCGGGGAAGACGCCCAGCGGGTCGATCGCGTAGTCGCGCTCGGCCGCGGGCGCCAGCAGCCGCATCACCTTGTCGAGGTGCACGGTCATGAAGGGCGCGACCGCTTCGTCGGGCCAGTCCCGGCCGAGGCTGCCCCCGTAGGACGAGAGATACGAGCGCAGTACCAGCCTCCCGCCGTCGTGACCGAGCTCGTCGAGCATGGCGGAGACCTCGAGCAGGGTGGGGTGCCCGGTTGCCCGGAAGAGCGCGTCGTACGCCACCGACGCGGGGTGCCAGAGCTGGTCCCAGTGACTCAGCGTGAGCAGACCGCACTGGCTCAGGAGGACGGTGATGCCGGCCGGTCCGAGCCCGAGACCGGTCAGCGACCGCGCGACCTCACCTTGCAGGTGGTGGGAGTAGACGTACCGACTGGGCTGCGCCGGCCTCCCGCTCTCGAGGGCGGCCAACACTCCCGGGAGGAACCCACGGTCCAGGAGCTTCTGGTCCTGGTGCCGCAGGCTGGTGCCGTGCTGCTGCTGCCACTGCTGGGCGTAGCGGCGCTGCTGCTCGTTGCTCTCGGCGGTGTCCCGGTTGACCTTCGCGACCAGGCGCTCGAGCAGCGCGGTGAGCTCTGGCGTGACCGGCGTTCGCCACTCGATCTTCGGGACCTCCACCGTCGGCAGCCCCGGGTCGTCCGTGGCAGAGGCGGCGCCAGGCGGGTCCGTCCACTGCCCGACGAGCGCCCGGACGCTGGCGGCTCTGTCGTCGGCGGCCGTGGCGAGCGCCCAGGCTCGGACGTCGGGGTCGCCGTCGGAGTACAGCAGCTCGAGTGCCTCGACCCGGTTGCCCGGCTTGCCGTTCGTGGCGATCTCCTCGAGCGGCTCGAAGGCCGCCGCGCCGCAGTCCCTGACGGGAGCCAGTGCAGCGCTGCGCACCTTGCTGCTCGTGCTGGTCGCGTAGTCGGCGAGCTCGGCCGCGAACAGTCCGAGCACGTCGGCCGGCAGTCCCTCCAGCATCTCCAGCGCGACCAGGCGGTCCTCGACCTTGGTGGAGGCGAGTGTCGCCCGCAGCGCGTCGGCGTGCCGTGCGACCGCATCGGCGTACCCGTGGAGCCCGCGAAGCACGACGCGGTAGCGACCGTGCCGGTAGTACGACGGCGCGCCGGTGCTGTGGAATCCCGACACCAGCGCCTCGCCGGCGGGGCGTCCGGTCGACCGCACCAGCTCCTCGACCACCGCGAAGTCCAGAGGCAGCCGCACCCTTGCGGCGTACGCGTTGTTGACGGCGTTGGCGAACCCGAGCAGCAGTGCCTCGAGCCAGCGCAGGTGCGCGGGCTGACCGAGAGCGAATGTGTGCACCGCGGAGGATTCGATGACTCGACCCAACCGCACCGCCACCTCCGGCGGCACGTCAGCAAGCCGGTGGCACAGGGTGAGAAGAGCGTCGTTCTCCTTGGCCCCGGGGATCCCGCCCCAGAGGTTGAAGGAGGTCGCGGCGAAGCCGGGTCCGCTCGCGTTGGTGAGCACCGCTGCGGGCGATCCGGTCAGGACGAACTCGCGAACCTCGGCCGACCACTGCTTCGACGCCGGGTCCAGCGGCCGCAGGGCCGTTTCCAGGGCGGAGCGCCACTCTCGCGGCACCCCGTCGTCGCCCTTCCCACCGAACCACTTGGGCATCCCCGTCACGCCTCTCTTCTCCGCCCGAGCGTGGGCGTGTCCGACCGTAATCGACGGCGGCGACGGCGTCCCTCGATCGCTGGTTGAGGTGCGAGGCCGTCCACGGCCGAGCCTCGAAACCCCTGGAGTCACCCGCGGTCCCGGCCGCACTCCACCCACCGGGTTTCGAGGCTCGTCGAACGGAGCCGGGGGCGGTCCAGACAGCCGGACGCGGTTTCGACGTTGTGTCAGTGCGCTGACAGAACTCACGCCGAAGTGCGTGGAGGCTGGGGTCGTTCCGCCGGGGGGAGGAACGCAGGCGCGCCCGTTCAGGTCACCGCTATGCGGTAGGCGCGTCCAGGTGGGTGTCGGTCTCGACCACTCGGGGGCCGACACCCACCCCCGCCCGTCACTCGCCCGACTGGTCTAGCCGGGGGGTGGGTGCTGCGCCGGGTCGCCATTTACATACCTTCCGCCGCGCTGGAAGGGTTCGGCGGGGTTGTTCGAGGGGGTGTGGGACGTGGGCGTCGTGGAGACCCTGCACGGGGCGCGAGCCCTCCAAGGGGTGGAGCCGGAGGTGCTGGCGGGCCTCTCGGCCGTCGCCGACGAGGTACACCTCGACACCGGCGAGGTGCTCGACCTGGCCGGCGAGCGCGGCGACGCGCTGTTCGTCGTCCTCACGGGCAGCCTCGACGTCCTCGAGACCACCCACGACCGGGTCATCCCGGTCCGAGACCTGAGGCCCGGCGAGGCGCTCGACGATCTCCAGACCTTGGCCGGCGGGCTCGGGAGCGTCGTGGTGCGGGCCGCGAGCGAGGCCACGGTCGCCCGGGTGCCCGGCGCCGACGTCGACAACTGGGCCGACCGCTCGGCGCCGTTGCGCGACGCCCTCGAGCGGATGCACCGCCGCGAGCTCTTGTGCAGCCTCCACCCCGTCCTCGGCACGCTGGACGAGCCGTTGCTCGACCAGGTCTCCGACGCGGCCGCCTGGCAGGAGCTCAGCCGGGGCGAGGTGCTCGACCCGCCCGAGGCGATCCACCTGGTGGTGAGCGGCCTGGTGGAGGTGCTCGACGAGGACGGCGTCGTGGTCGACGAGGCCGGGCGGGGCGACACCGTCGGCGAGCTGCGATTCTTCGGCGGCAAGGACACTCGCGAGCAGCTTCGTGCTGTGCGTCCGAGCGTGGTGGTCGGCTTCAGCACGGTCGAGTTCGAGGCGCTGCTCGCCGGTCGGCCCGGCATCCTGCGCTCGATCACGCGCTCGGTCGTCGAGCGGCTCCACGCCGCCGACCGCCCTACCGGTGGCGCCAACGTGACGGTCGTGGTCGTCGTACCCGTGACGCCCCAAGCGCCCACCCGAGAGTTCTGCCAGCGGCTCACCGCCGCCCTGGCCGGCCTGTCCTCGTCGGTGCACCTCGACGCCACGACGGTCGAGCAGCTGATGGACGAAGAGGGCATCTCGGCCGTGCCCGAGAACGTGGAAGCGAGCGCCAGGCTGTCGGCCTGGCTCGACGCCCGCGAGAGCAACCGCCGCTTCACCGTGTACCAGACCGACGGCAGCGACAGCCCGTGGACCCGTCGCTGCCTGCGGCGTGCCGACCGCGTGCTGCTGCTCGCCGACGCGACGCGCGACCCGCGGCCAGGAGCCGCCGAGCTCGCTCTGCTCACCGGCGACACCCAGGCGACGGCCGCGCCCCGGCTGCTCGCACTGGTGCACCCCAACGGCGACCAGCTCCCCCGTGGCACGAAGCGGTGGCTGGCCGACCGCAAGGTGCACCGTCACCACCACGTCCGGTGGGACCGTCGGGGCGACGTCGAGCGCCTGGCCCGCTTCATCGCCGGCCAGGCGGTCGGCCTCGGGCTGGGCGGAGGCGGTGCCCGCGGCTTCGCGCACATCGGCTCGCTGCGAGCGCTGGAGGAGGCCGGTATCCCGGTCGACGTGGTCGCCGGCACGAGCATGGGCGCCAACATGGCGGCCCAGGCCGCGATGTGCTGGTCGCCCGACCGCATGGTCGAGGTCAACCGCCGGGTCTGGATCGAGATCGCGCCGCAGAAGCGGTTGACGCTTCCGGTGGTCTCGATCCTCGGCAGCAAGAAGGCGCTCGAGTGCGGCCGTCTGATGTACGACGACTACGACATCGAGGACCTCTGGCTGCCCTTCTACTGCGTCTCCAGCAACCTCACCACCGCGACGCCGGCGATCCACCGACGGGGCTCGGTGCTGTGGGCGGTGACCGCCAGCTCCTCCTTGCCGGGCGTCGCCGTCCCGGTCGTCGACGGCAGTCACCTGCTCGTGGACGGCGGTCTCCTCGACAACGTGCCGACCCGGTTGCTGCGGTCCTGGGGCGCTGGCACGGTGATCGCCTCGGAGGTCACCGTCGAGACCGACGCACGCTTCCTGCGGGACCGGGTGCCGACGGCGTGGGAGGCGGTCCGCAGCCGGACCAGGCGGGTCAAGAAGGGCGAGGCCGTGCCACATGACACCTTCCCGTCGATCGCCGAGGTCGCCATGCGGGCGGCCATGCTGCACAGCACCTACCGACAGCGCGCGGCCGTCGAGGGCGCCGACCTCGCTCTTCGCCCGCCGGTCGACGCCTTCCGGATGACCGACTGGGAGGCGCTCGACGACCTCGTCGCCGCGGGCTACGAGCACGCAGTCGAGGCGATCGCCGCCTGGCGCGCCCGGCGCGAGTCGTCCGAGCCGCTGCCCGGCAGGGTGGCGGCCCGATGACCACCAGCCAGTCGCTCAACCGGGACCAGGCGAGCCCGCACCGGCTGGTCGCCGAGATCCGCAGGCGCTACGCGGACTCCGGCAGCACGACGCCGTTCGCGGTCAGGATGCTCGACGGCAGCGAGGCCGCCGTCGGGGTGGGCGAGCCGCAAGCGACGCTCGTCGTCTGCAACAGGCAAGGGCTCGACGCGCTCAGCAGCTTCGACATCGTCCGCGCGGGCGGGGCCTACCTCGACGGCGACCTCGACACCGAAGGAGACCTCTCCCAGCTGCTGGCGCTGCGCGCCATCCTCACCGACCGGCACCCGGTGCAGTACGCCGCCAAGTTCGTCCGCCCGCTGCTGCGGGGGCAGGTCCGCAGCGACCACGACTACATCGAGCACCACTACGAGAACGACCCCGACTTCTTCCTGTCCTTCCTCGACCGCCGGCACCGCGCCTACTCCCAGGGAGTCTTCGAGCACCCGGACGAGCCGCTCGAGGACGGCATCACCCGCAAGCTCGACTACGCGCTCGAGGCGATCGGCGTGGGCCCGGGAGCGCGGGTGCTCGACATCGGCGGCGGCTGGGGCGCCTTCGTCGAGTACGGCGGCCAGCACGGGTTGCAGGTCACGTCGCTGACGATCTCGGAGGCGTCGCGGACATTCGTGCAGGCGATCATCGACGACCAGGGGTTGCCCTGCGAGATCCGCCGCGAGCACTTCTTCGCCCACCGTCCCGACCAGCCCTACGACGCCATCGTCAACCTCGGGGTCACCGAGCACCTGCCGGACTACGCGCGCACGCTGGCGGCGTACCGGACGCTGCTGAAGCCGGGCGGGCGGGTCTACCTCGACGCCAGCGCGGCCCGCCGCAAGAACCGGGTGACGACCTTCTTCGAGAGCCAGATCTTCCGGGGCAACGGCTCCCCGCTGTCCCTCCAGGACTACGTCGCCGCCCTCAGCCGATCGCCGCTCGAGCTCGAGGTGGTGGTCAACGACCGCGAGAACTACGGCATCACCACCCGCCGGTGGGCCGAGAACCTCGACGCCGCCCGGGCGACGGTCGAGGCGCGGTGGGGCTCGCGCCAGTACCGCCTGTTCCGGCTGTACCTGTGGGGATGCGTCGACGGGTTCGCCCGCGACGTGATCCAGGCCTACCGGCTCGTGCTGCGCAACCCCGACTGATCGGCCACGACTGACAACGCCCTCGGACACTGGTCCAGATGTTTCGATCGCCCGCGTAACCCTCGTGTTGCCCCTCCGTTGAGTTCTTCACGAAGGCCACGTGCGAGTAAACCCTCGCTTTCCGTGACCGAAGCCCGACCCCCCACGGGAGCACACATGACGGACCACGTCCCATCAACCGACCCTCCGGAGAGGTCGTCGCCGCAGGCTCCGAGCCTCGCGGATCTTCACGGCGGTCGCCGCCGCGATCGCCATCAGCGTCGGCACCGCCACGGCAGCCGCCGCCGTGAGCGACGACTACCACCCGACCCAGGTGTCCCGAGACTTCGGCGCTTCGGTCGGCGGCTGGACCGACGTCGAGACCCACACGGCGCTGCCGTGCCTGATCGAGGGCGTGACGTGCCTCGCGGTCGACAGCGCGTACGTGGCCAGTGACGGCGCGGGTGGAGACGATCGACGGGTTCATCCGCACCTCCGTCGGTACGACGATCGTCGGCCTGCTCGACTCGGCCAAGGTCACCTGGACGAGCCCGACGTTCACCTACGACGGCGCCGGTGGCGACGTGCCCGACTCGTTGTTCTTCACCATGGACCGCCGGGTGCAGGCCGCGCAGCTGCTGGGTGTGCTGACCGACGCGGAGTACCGCGTCGTCCTGCACGACGTGGACGAGGACACCAACCTCGAGCTGCTGGACAAGCAGGTCACCAACCAGGCGACCTGGCAGTCGATCGCTGCCGTGGACATCGACCCGGCCGACCTGACCATCGGTGACGACTACGAGATCCGCGTGATCACGGAGTTCGACGCGCTCGCCCGGGTGCTGGTGGGTGGCACCTTCGACTACGACAACGTGCTCC
Source organism: uncultured Actinomycetota bacterium (assembly GCA_963758885.1). Lineage (GTDB taxonomy): Bacteria > Actinomycetota > Actinomycetes > Propionibacteriales > Nocardioidaceae > Nocardioides. Next base: position 27,380 of record CAVWXS010000018.1, on the reverse strand, counting down.
TGCGGGCCACCAAGGCCGACACGGTGCCCACCGACACCGACAGCGACGGTGTGTTCGACGACACCGACAACTGCGTCACGACGCCGAACGCCGACCAGGCGGACGCCGACGACGACGGACTCGGCGACGCGTGCGACCAGACGACCGGCGACATCGACAGCGACGGCGTGCCCGACGCAGGCGACAACTGCGTCACGACGCCCAACACGAACCAGGCCGACGCGGACGGCGACGGGACCGGCGACGCCTGCGACAGCACGCCGGGCGGTCCTGACACCGACAACGACACCATCCCGGACGCGACCGACAACTGCGACGCGACGATCAACACCGGACAGTCCGACAAGGACAAGGACGGCATCGGCGACGCGTGCGACAGCACGCCCAACGGGCCCGACACCGACGCCGACGGCGTTCCGGACGCGACCGACAACTGCGTCACCACTCCTAACGCAGGACAGTCGGACAAGGACGGCGACGGCATCGGCGACGTCTGCGACACCATGCCCAACGGAGCCGCGACCGGTTCGTGCCAAGGTGCTGCCGCACTCGTCCAGGACGGCTTCACCAGCGGTGAGACGCTCCGCGGGACCAACGGGCGCGACCTGCTCCGTGGGCTGCAGGGCAACGACCGGCTGCTCGGGCTCGGCGACAACGACTGCCTCAAGGGCGGTTCGGGCAACGACACGCTGCGCGGCCAGGCCGGCAGGGACGTGGTCTCCGGCAACGCCGGCCGGGACGTGCTCACGGGTCAGGGCGGCAACGACCGCGTCCGCGGCCAGAAGGGCAACGACAAGGTCCTCGGCGGTCGCGACAACGACAAGCTCAACGGCGGCGTCGGCAAGGACAAGGTCAACGGCGGGGCCGGCACGGACCTCCTGCTCGGCGGCAAGGACGCCGACCGCCTCACCGGCGGCAGGGGCAAGGACATCCTGCAGGGCGGCCAGGGCAACGACCAGATCTTCGCCTTCGACGGCAAGGTCGACACCCTCCGCTGCGGCGGCGGGGTCGACAAGGTCGTCGTCGACGCCAAGGACAAGGTCGCGACCAGCTGCGAGCAGGTGGTCGTCCGATCCTGATCCATCAGTAGAACCCTGAAAGATCCCCCCACCCGACGCCGAGGGCCCGCCAGTGGTCCTCGGCGTCGCGGTGCCCAGCCGTTCGTTGAGTTGGCCCAAATGGCTCGTTGAATTGGCCCGAATGGCGCGTCGAGTTGGCTCAAATGGACCCGACAGAATCCTTGGGTGCCAGGTCAGCCGAGCCATTCGGGCCAATTCAACAGACCATTTGGGCCAACTCAACGAACGGACTGGGGGCGCCAGCCCGGGGGCGGGTCCTCCCCCACGCGACCGTCGACGGCCTCGCGGATGAGGTCGGCCTGGCCGGTGTGGCGGCCGTACTCCTCGACCAGGTCGCACACGATCCTGCGCAGGCTGACCGGCTCACCGAGCTTCTCCGCGAGAGCCACCTGCTGGTCGAGGCCACCCTTCTCGATCCGGACGCGCAACCGCTCGCGGGCACGCGCGACCGCGCCGTCGTACCGCGCGTAGAGCTCCTCGGGACTGTCGCCCGCCGCGGAGGAGAACTCCCAGTCGACGTCGTCGTCCCACGCGTTGTCCGCCCACTCGGGCGGCATCTCCTCGCCGTCCATCTTGACCGCCGTCGCGAAGTCCTCCTGGGTGGCCAGGTGCTTGAGGAGCCCGCCCAGGGTCAGTGACGACGGGCCGAGGCGGGTGCCCAGCCCAGCCGCGTCGAGCCCGTCGGCCTTGAAGCGGAACGTCCAGCGCAGCCGGTCGAGTGCACCGAGGACGTGCTCGACCTCCGAGCCGGAGAACGGCGGCTCCCACGGGGTGTCGTTCGGGTCTTCGGGTGTCGTTCGGGTTGTCGCTCATGGCGCCGAGGGTACGAGCGGTTCCGGACGTTCGACGTCCGGAGCTCCGGGCTTGCCTGCGTCTGCGTAGGACCGAACGATCGAGATGTTGAGCGGGAAGTCGATCGAGAGGTCTCGGAACAGGAGGCCCGCTGCCGTCGTCGCCGCCTCGCGGGCCTGCTCGGCAACCTGGTCGGCGAGTGCGGCGGGAGTGTGCACGACGACCTCGTCGTGGAGGAAGAAGACGAGGTGCGGCCGGGAGGTGACGGGGTCCCCCGTGGTGCCAGTCGCCCAGGCGCCAGAGCCGGTTGCGCAGGTCGGCGATCCAGCACAGCGCCCACTCGGCGCCCGTGCCCTGGACGACGAAGTTGCGGGTGAAGCGGCCGTACGCGCGCCGGTGGCGGGTCTGGCTGTCAGGATCCGCAGGCGGGTCGTCGGGGTCGCGGTCCCAGGCGTCGCCCACGGTCGGCGACCCACGTCCGAGCAGCGTGCGGACCACCTGGCCCCGCTCACCCGCACGGGCCGCCTCCTCGACCAGGCCGAAGGCGTCGGGGTAGCGGCGGGTGAGTCCCGCGACCATGCGGCCGCTCTCGCCGCTCGTGGCGCCGTACATCGCACCCAGCAGGCCGAGCTTGGCGTCCTTGCGCGTGGCCACCGCCCCGTCGTCGACCATCCCCTGGTAGAGGTCGGTGCCGCGAGCCGACCTGGCCAGCGCACGGTCGCCGCTCATGCCCGCGAGCACCCGCGGTTCGAGCTGAGCGACGTCGGCGACGACGAACACCCAGCCGTCGTCCGCCACGGCCGCGGACCGCACCTGCACGGGGAACGACAGCGCGCCGCCGCCGTTGGACGACCACCGGCCCGTCGTGGAGCCAGCAGGCTGGTACGACGGGCGGAACCGGTCGCCGCTCACCCACTGGTCGATCCAGGCCCAGCCGTTGGTCGAGAACAGGTGGGCGAGCTGCTTGTAGCGCAGCAGGGGCGCGATGCCCGGGTGGTCGAGCCGGCGGAGCGTGGATGCGCGCGTGTCCGCGACGTCCAGACCGGCTCGGCGCAGCGCGGCCAGCAGCTCGGGCCGCGAGTCGGGGTTGAGGCCCGGCGCGCCGAACGCGACGCGCACCTCTTCGGCCAAGGCCTCGACCTTCTGCGGCCGGGCGCCGCGTGGCGGCCGCGGCCCGAGCAGCTCGCTGAGCAGACGCTGGTGGACGTCGATGCGCCAGGGCACGCCGGCGTACGTCATCTCGGCCGCGACGAGCGCGCCCGAGGACTCGGCCGCGAGCAGCAGCCCCAGGCGGCTGGACTCGGCCGACGCCGCCACGGTGGCCAGCTGCCGGGCGTCCTCGAGGTCGGCCCGCAGGTGCTCGGTCGTGTCGTCCACCGAGAACAGCGCTGGGTCGGACGGCGTGCTGGGTCCGAACGCGTCCCAGTGCTGCGACTGGTCACCTTCCAGCAGCTGCACATCCACCGCCGGCGCGCGCCGCAGCAGGTGGTGGCCCAGCCGGAGGTCATGGCAGCGCTCGACCCGCACCCCCGCCGCCAGCAGCGACGGGTACCACCGCGCGGTGTCGTCCCACACCCAGCGCGGCGCGTCGACCTCGCGCTCTCTCACGTACGCCGGGAGGTCAGCCGCTGCGACCTCGCTCGTCGACGCACCCTCGACGACGAGCACGCGGTCGCCCGGCAGTCGCGACAGCGAGACCCGGGTCATGGGGACACCTTGGCACTCAGCGGCGACGTCGAGACGCCTCAACCGGACGGCGTGACCGAGGACCACACACCGAACCACTGCTCGGCGCCGAACTCCTCGAACCGCTCCACCTCGGTGAACCCCAGCTTCGCCGCGAGGCGCATCGAGCGGTGGTTGGCGGTCTGGGTGCACAGCACCACCGGCTCGCCGGGAAGGGCCCCGGCGAACCAGCCGAGTGCGGCTGCGCACCCCTCGGCGGCGTACCCGCATCCCCATGCCTCCGGCAGGAACAGGTAACCGAGCTCGGCCTCCCCGGCATCCGGACTGACGTGACCCGGACGCGATGCGTCGCGCCGATCGAGCGTGATCGTGCCGATCATCGCTCCGTCGAGATCGACCACGAAACAGGCCAGGTCGCCGGCTCGGCACCTCTGGCACCGCGCGCTCGAGCTCATCACGCGGTCGAGGGCCACCGAGGTAGGTGCTCACCTCTGGCGATGCCAGCAGCTCGATGACCGCCGCACGGTCCCGGGCCTCGGGCTCACGGAGCACGAGCCGATCGGTCCTGATCGGCGCAGGTGGCCAGGCGACGGGTCCGAGCTCGGGCATGCCGGGCAAGTTACCGGTGGATCTGGCTGATGGCCTCTGAACCGAAGATGTCGTCAACACGTCTGGTCCACCAGCCCGGTGGCGGGGGCACGATCAGTCTCGGCACGGGCCGGTTGCCGTTCGACGACACCACGGGGCAGGTCGTCGGCTATCACGGACCCACCGACGACGGCGAGTACGACGACCTCTGCGCCGCCCTGTCCTGACCCCTTCTGCGGAGTCTGGGTACCAGCGCCGGGACCTGGGCGGCGTAGGCGTCGTACGACGCTCCGAACGAGCGCCGTAGGTCGCGCTCCTCGAACCTGACCCCGACCGCGATGTAGGCGGTCGAGGCGAGCGCGAAGAGAAGGTGCGAGGCGCCCATGTGCGGGGTCGCCCAGAAGGCCAGGACCAGTCCGGTCATCAGTGGGTGTCGCACGATGGCGTGGAGGCCTCCGACCTGCAGCTCGGAGGTCGTGACGGACTCTCGAGGGGCCGCCCAGCCGGCCTGCCGCAGCCCGGTGAGCTCGAGGTGGTCGACCGCGAACGTGGCCGAGATCGCCAGCACCCAGCCGGCCGCGCACAACGTCCACAGGACGACCGCGGCCATGCCGTGGACGTGCCAGACCTGGCCGCCCCAGGGCTGCCACAGCGCCACCACCAGGACGAGGCAGATGTCGGTGGCGAGGACGTACGACGTGCGCTCGAGCGACGCAGGGATCCGGCGACGCAGCCACAGCTTGACGCCACGACGCGCCATCACCGAGTGCTGCACAGCGAACAGCGCGAGGAGGGCCAGGTCGACGGCCACGGCGATCGTCGCGTTGGTGCGCGCTGGTCCGTCCACGGTCCGGGGGACGACGACTCCGGCGAGGAAGGCGATGGTCCACAGCGTGACGACGACGAACCCCGCATAGCCGACGGCGGACAGGAACAGGGACACAGGTTGGCGGGACACGTCACCATGCTCCGTGGGGCCGGCACCTCGGCACAGCCGTGGAACTACCTCACTTGTGCGGCTCGCGCGCGACGTACCAGGCGGCGACCTGGGCGCGCGACCTGAACCCGAGGCGTAGCCGGATCCGCTCCAGGTGCGACTCCGCCGACCGTTCGCTGATCCCGAGGCGCTCGGCCAGCTCACGGTTCGTGAGGCCGTCCGCCACCAGGGCCGCCACCTCGGCCTGGCGGGGGGTGAGACTGGTCGGCACCGCCCGGCGCAGCCGAGGGAGCCCGAGGAAGCGCCGTACCTGGTCGACCACGGCCTGCGCATCCCCCATGGCCGGGAGGTGTGACCGGCCCTCGAGCTCGACGAGCTCCGCGTCCGCGATCGCCTCGGCGAGCGTCCTGCTCTGCGTCGGCCGGAGCTGCTCGGTCTCCGCGCCGGTGGAGCACCAGCGTCGGCGCTGTGATCCGGGCGAGGGCCGGCAGCACGTCGAGGTCGTACGCCAGGCCAAGCAGCGCTACCGCCGTCTCGGCCGAGGAGGCCGCGCGCTGGTACTGAGCCAGGGCACGGCGGGTTCCGGCGTCCGTCTCGGGAGCGAAGAGGTCGGTGAGCAGGTCAGATCCCAGGCCCCAGTGGGTCGCCAGCAGCCCGAGCAGGTGCCGTCTGCTGTCCTCGTCGCCGATCGCGCTGCCCGTGGCCCAGCCGCCGTACAGCACCAGCCGCGAGACTGTCTCCGGATTCTCGGCAGCCCACTGCGCAGCCACCGCGGCGCCCAGCGACCAGCCCAGCAGGTCGAAGCGCGTGGCACCGAGCGCCTCGGTCACCGCGCTGATCGTGGCCAGCTCGAGCGCCATGGTCCGAGGTCCCTCGTAGGGATCCGAGAGGCCGCACCCCGGGCGGTCGTAGCGCACCAGGGTGCGCCCCGACGACAGCGCCTCGTGGAACATGCGCTCGGCCGGGATGGACCAACCCAGCTCCAGATGGCTGAGCCAGCCTGGCGCCACCAGCAGGAGTGGCCCGGTGCCGGTCAGCGCATAGGCCACCCTCCCGCCATCCTCCAGGTGCGCCATCCCGAAGCGCTGCCGACGTGCAGCCACGACACCAGTGAACAGCAGGGTCTGGCGGGGGTGCCGGCGTCATGGCGCGTCGATCACCGCCATCGTGCATCGTGAGATGCACACGAGCTTGTCGTTGTCGTCGACGATCCGGACCTCCCAGACCTGCGTGCGACGGCCCAACGAGATCGGCCGGGCGGTGCCGGTGACCCAGCCGGAGGTGACCGGTCGCAGGTGGTTGGCGTTGATCTCCATGCCGACGCACGCCTGGCCAGGTGCGGCGACGAACGTGGCCGCGCAGCTGACCAAGGTCTCGGCGAACAACACCGAGGCGCCGCCGTGCAGGATCCCGAACGGCTGGCGCGTACGGCTGTCGACTGGCATCCGACCGATCAGGTGGTCCGCGCCGAGCTCGGTGAGCTCGATGCCGAGGTGGCCGATCGCACAGCCGGCGCTCATCTCGTTGGCCTGGCGCAGGTCGGGACTGACGTGCCAGATCGCAGCGCTCATCAGCTGTTCAGCGGTTCCGGGCATGTCCTCCATGCTTCCGGCTCGACGGCACCGAGGCAGCCGTGGAACTACCTCACTTGGTCCCCGAACCTTTTTCGCAGTCGTGACGTCACACAGTCACCATGCACTCCCTTCGTACCGCCGCGGCCGCGCTCGCCGCCATCGCCACCACCGCCAGCCCGCTCGCCACCGCCACGACGGCGGACGCCGCCGAGCAGGCCGGTCCGGTCATCAAGCTCGACGTCGACTGGTACGGCGTCGCGTTTTCTCCGAACGGCGACCACTCCCAGGACAAGGCCCGGATCGCGTTCACCCTGGCCAGGAAGTCCGAGGTCATCGTCAAGATCCGGCGCACCAACGAGGCGCGGACCCTGGTGTACAAGGAGAAGCTCGGCAAGGTCACCCGCGGCGACCACACCTGGGTGTGGAACGGCAAGAACCGCAACGGCAAGGTCGTCAAGGACGGCCACTACACCGCCGTCTTCGTTGCCGACCAGGTCGCCGAGGACGGCAAGAAGCAGAACCGCGGCACCGCCGTCTACGTCGACACCACGTTCGACGCGACGTGGGCACCGAGAACCAGCGCGGACACCGTCTACCCGAACACCGCGGGCTACCCGACGGACTTCGTCGGACTGACCCTCGGCAACGTGCCCGACGACCCGATGACTTCTCTGGGCAAGGTCGCCGAGATCGTGACGGACGCCGAGGGCCGCGTGGTCTCGAAGCAGCAGCCGTTCCAGTACCTCTCCTCGGGCTACTACTACTCCATGCCGCTCTCGTTCCGTGGACGTGATGCCGCGAACAACCCGCTACCGGCGGGGACCTACGGGCTCCGGTTCACCGTGCGGGACCTGGCCGGCAACCCCGGTGGCACGCAGACGGTGACCGTGAACGTCTCGGACCGGCCACTGGTCGAGGCGACCGGGTACGTGGTGGTCGCCCCGACCGCCGCCTCGGTCCCTGCGGGTCGTTCGTCGAGCAGAGGAGGCGACGACGTGCAGCCCGTCCCGTGCGGCACCGTGGTGCCCTCCGAGGTGTACGCCGACCCGGGTGCGATGAGCTTCCGCTCGTCCGACGCCTGCGGGGGCACCTGGGACCGGCCCAGCCTCGCGACAGCGGGTCGGCGGCGTCGACCTGGCACCGATCCTGCCGCCGGAGGTCGCGCCCCGCGGCCTGCGCACCTCGTGGGTGTCGATGCGGGGCAAGCCCACGGTGGCCGGTGAGATCGACTCGGCAACGTTGATCCCCATGGGCGGCTACTATCCCCGGTGGCAGCTCGGCGACCTCGTCCGCGGCGGTCGCGGAGGAGACGGTGACAACGACTCCACCGGTCAGCTACCCGTTCGAGGCGCCGTACTTCACCGACTACGCCAGGGGCGTCAGGTGGATGATCGAGACGAAGGGAACGGACTCGTTCGACGTGGCTGCCGTCACCGTGTACTTCACCTACCTGACTCCGCAGAAGTAGAGGAAGCCTCGCCGAGTCGAGCCAGCTCGACTGGACGGCTCACCCGAAGAGGATGAGCCCCTCACGCCTGGTGGTCCACGATCGAGGCGGCAGTCATCAGCGTGAGCGATGATGCCGTCCCGTCACCGACAGGCAGGAGGGGCCATGGCCGGGACGCGCCGAGCTCGCGCGACGAGTCAACCGGGCATGGTCTGGATCCCGGGCGGGACCTTCCTGATGGGCTCCGATGACCACTATCCCGAGGAGTCGCCGACGCGCCGGGTCAGCGTGGACGGCTTCTGGATGGACGAGCACACCGTCACCAATGCGGACTTCTCCCGGTTCGTGAAGAAGACCCGCTACGTCACCTGCTGCCGAGCGCGAGCCGGACCCGGCCGACTATCCGGGGGCGGCGCCGGAGATGCTCGTTGCCGCGTCCGTCGTGTTCCGTCAGCCGACCCGCCCGGTGTCGTTGGACAACCCTCACAACTGGTGGACGTACGTGCCCGGGGCCAGCTGGCGCCAACCGCAGGGACCCGGGAGCTCGGTGAAGCGGTTGCCGGACCATCCCGTGGTCCACGTCGCCTGGGACGACGTGGTCGCCTACGCCGAGTGGGCCGGCAAGGAGCTACCGACCGAGGCCGAGTGGGAGTACGCCGCCCGCGGCGGCCTGGACGGGGCGACGTACTCCTGGGGCGACGAGTTCACACCGGGGGGCCGCTGGATGGCGAACACCTGGCAGGGTCAGTTCCCCCTGCACAACACACGCGAGGACGGCCACCTCGGCACGGCCCCGGTCGGTTCGTTCCCGCCCAATGGCTATGGCCTGTTCGACATGACGGGGAACGTGTGGGAGTGGACCAGCGACTGGTACGGGGCTCACGCCCCGGCCGTTCACGCCTGTTGCAGCATCGAGAACCCTCGTGGGGGCGAGCGCGAGGGGAGCCACGATCCGACGGTCCTCGGTGTGATGATCCCGCGCCGGGTGATGAAGGGCGGTTCTCACCTCTGCGCGCCGAACTACTGCCGTCGCTATCGGCCCGCTGCGCGGATGGCGCAGCCCGTCGACACATCGACGTCCCACCTCGGTTTCCGCTGCATCAGCCGTGGATGAGCTCGACGAAGGAGGAGCCAACGCTCATGAGCACCAACTGGGCAGAGTGGCACGACGCCTACGCCCGGCCGGGCTCCGGCTTGCGCGATCGGCTCGCGGCGGTCAGAGCTCAGATCGAGCGTCACCTGGATGCCACCGCGCCCGACCCGGTACGCGTGGTCAGCGCCTGTGCAGGCGACGGGCGCGACCTACTCGGCGTCCTCTCGGGGCGGACGGACGCGAACCGCGTCACGGCCCTCTTGGTCGAGTACGACGCCGGCCTGGCTGCGACGGCCCGCGAGGTCGCCGACGGGCTGGCTGCGACGATCGAGGTCCGGCAGGCTGACGCGGCCCGGAGTGACGTCTACGCCCACGCCGTGCCGGCCGATCTGGTGTTGCTGTGCGGCATTTTCGGCAACATCAGCGACGCCGACGTACGGGCGACCGTGGAGGCGGCGCCCGAGCTCTGCGCTCCAGGTGCTGAGGTGATCTGGACCCGCCACCGCAACGACCCGGATCTCACGCCCGCCATCCGGGGCTGGTTCGCGGACTCGGGCTTCGAGGAGCTCGCGTTCGTCGCACCGGAGGGAGAGCATTGGTCGGTGGGTGTCCATCGGCTCGTGGCCGAGCCTCGTCCTCTCGAGCCCGGCCGCCGCTGGTTCACGTTCACTCGGTGACGGCGAAGCCCTGCACTACCTTCTGGGCCAAGGAGGCGACCATGAGCGAGCAGGGATGGCGGGAGTTCCTCGCGGCGGACGGCGTTGACGACTGGGTGGTCCTGCACGGCGGAGCGACTGCCGTGTTTCGGGTCCCGTCGGTCAGCGATGCTGCGCGGCTTGCCCAGGCGGTCGTCCAGGTGCCCGGCCTTGCGGACTCGGGGACTCTGCTGACCATCGCCGATGGCCGCCTCAGCGTGCGGTTGACCCGTGGTGTGTTTCGGCTGGAGGAACGACACATCGCCCTGGCGCGGGAAGTCTCGGCCATCGCGCGTGCGCACGGTGCTGTCGCCGATCGGACAGGCGCACAAGAGGTCCAGCTGACCGTTGCCGCGAAGCCCGATGCGGTCGACGTCGGCTTCTGGCGCGCTGTCCTCGGGTACACCGAGCTGGACGACGACAACGGTGCCGACCCGCTGGGGCACGGCTCGACGGTCTGCATGCAGGAGCTCGACCCGGCCAAGCCGCTCCAGCACGCGATGCACGTCGACGTGTCCGTCGCTCGCGAGCACGTCGAGGCGCGCCTGGCGGCGGCCCTTGCCGCAGGAGGCCGCATCGTCGACGACGCCGACGCCCCGGTCGGCTGGATCCTCGCCGACCGCGCCGGCAACCGCGTGTGCATCACTGCCTGGCCCGACGGGCCGGTTCCGCCCTCGTGGCTGATCCGCTCGTAACTGCTGGCGCGCGCTAGAACCGCGTAGTTGAACAGGCACAACCCTGCTGTCGGCACCGGTGCGCCGCCTGGAGCAACGACGTAAACCGAGTTGTGCCTGTTTGCGCTCGAAGCGCGACGTCGTTCTCAGCTCAGCTGGACGACGCCGAGGACGTGGTGGGCGATGCTTCCCGGCGGAGCCACCAGCCTGACCCGCGACTCGCCGCGCAGCGCCTCGGCGAGGACGCGGACACCGGAGCTGCCGAGGTAGGTGACGTCCGTGAGATCGACGGTGACCTCGGCGGTTCCGCCGCGGCCCGCACCGTGCAGGGCTACGCGCAGCCGCTCGGCGCCCTGGGCGTCGACCGCGCCGGAGAGACGGAGCACCGACTCGTCCGCCTCGACGGACAGCGAGGCCCCGCGGCCCGCACCCCCGACCGTCGTCCCTGGACCGGGTGCGAACAGGCTGGCCTCCCGGGTCAGCCGATGCCGGAAGGTGGCGCTCGTGCCCGACCCCTGCGTGTCGATGGCCAGGTGGTCGACCATGCTCGTGACCATGCCGAGGCCGAGACCACCGGACGCGCTCGCCGCGACGTCGACCCACTGCCCGTCGTCGTGGATGCGGCACGCGAGGACACCGTCGCCGTCGACCTCGGCGTCGACCTCGACCAGGTGCGAGCGGGGCGGGTCCTCCCCCGCGTTGGCGTGGACGACGGCGTTGGCGACGAGCTCGCCGACGGCGTGCCGCACCGCGAGGTCGTCGACGCCGCTGATGCCGAGAGGCAGGAGCCACTCGCTGACGGCGTCGCGGGCGGCGGGAACCGTGGCCAGGGTCGCGTCGAGGGACGCCGAGAACGGCGCCGCCTGGCGACGTCGTTGCGCTGCCAGCAGCGTGATGTCGTCGTCGTACCCCGTCTCGCGCGTCAACAGCTCCAGGCCGGTCTCGCACACGCGAGCGACAGGCCGTGACGGCGTACCGGCGCGCAGGTGCGCGTTGCGTGCCGTCTCACGGACCACCTCCCGCAGCTGCACCGTGCTCTCGGCGGGGGTGCGCCCCGGCCGGTCGACCAGCCCGTCGGTGTACATCACCACGAGGTCACTGTCGGCGAGGCTGGCCCGTCGCGTCGCGAACCCCTTCCCCGTCGCCAGCGGGCCGGCCCCCGTCGGTACGAGGTACTGCGCGTCGCCGGCGCCCGTCACGACGAGCGGTGGCGGGTGTCCGGCCGTGCAGTACTCCAGCTGCCCGCTGTCAGCGTCAAGCTCGAGGACACACACCGTGGTGGCCCGCGACTCGATCTCGCGCTCGGCGTAGCGGTCGAGCACCGCCAGGGCCTCCGACAACGTCGACCGAGTCAGCAGCTGGCTGTGCAGCACCGCCCTCAGCTGGCCCATCACGGCCGAGGCGCGGACCCCGTGCCCCACGACGTCGCCCACCACGAGAGCGATGTGGCCATCAGGCCGGACCACGGCGTCGAACCAGTCGCCACCGGAACCTTTGCCCCCCGCGAGCAGGTAGCGGGCCTCGATGTCCACGCACGGCACCAGCGGAAGGTCCGTCGGCAGCAACACGTCCTGCAACCTGGCGACGCCCGCCGCCGCGTCGATGTCGCGGCGCCGGCGGTCGCGGGCTGCCTGCTCGGCGTCGCGCTGTCCGAGCACCCGCTCCGTCACGTCGAGCTGCGTGACCTGCACCCCGTCAACCTCACCGTCCGCCCCGAGGACAGGCGTGGCGAAGAAGTCGAAGTAGAACGGGCGCAGCTTGCCGGCGCCGTCGACGTCCAGGTCGAACCGCCAGCCGGTGTGCGCCACCGTCTCTCCGGTCCGCCGGACCCGCTCGAGGATCTCGACCGCCTGCTGGCCCGCCAGCTCGGGGAAGACGTCGAGCACCCGCCTCCCGACGATGCCAGATCGGGCGAACATCGTCCGGTACGCCGCGTTGCTCGTCGCGAACACGTGGTCCGGTCCCATCACCGACGCCATCGCGAAAGGCGTGACCTCGTAGGCCCGCCTGACGTCGTCGGCGCTACCCACGCGACTGTCGAGGTCGTCGGAGCGGCGGCCGCCGGTCGAAGTCACGTGATCCGGTACCCACTCGTCGGAATCGTGCCCTCGACGCTTACCGGTGCGAGCCGGGGGTACCTCCAGATCACGATGACCAACGGGAGGAACTGGAGGAGGAGCCATGCCCAGCAAGTCGGCCAACGTCAAGAACGAGAAGCAGTACGAGGCGCTCAAGGACAAGGGGATGTCGAAGGAACGGGCGGCCAAGATCGCCAACTCACCCGACGCCTCCAAGCACGGCGGCGAGTCGAAGAAGAAGAGCGACTCGCGCCAGGGCGGCACCACCGCCCAGAAGAAGAAGGCCGGCCGCAAGGGCGGCAAAGCCTCGCACTCGTGAGCCCAGCGACGACCAAGCGACGACCCAGCGAATGACCCAGCGAATGACCCAGCGATGACCCGCCCCGACACCGTCGTCCTCGACCTCGACGGCACCCTCGTGGACTCGGTCTACGTCCACGCCCTGGCGTGGAAGGAGGCCTTCCGCGAGGTCGGCGTCGACATCCCGACGTACCGGCTGCACCGGGCCGTCGGCATGGGCGGCGACCGGCTCGTCGCGGCGGTGGCGGGCGACGCCACCGAGGAGGCCGTCGGTGACGTGATCCGCAAGCTCCACGACGACCTGTTCCGGCTCCGCCGCCCAGAGGTGCATGCGCTGGACGGGGCGGCCGAGCTGCTCGTGGCGTGCCGCGACGCCGGCCTGAGGCAGGTGGTCGCGAGCTCCTCGAAGCCCGAGGACACGGAGGCCCTGCTTGCGCTGGTCGAGGGTTCGCGGATGATCGGCGAGGTCGTGTCCGGCGACGAGGGCCCGAGCAAGCCCGCCCCCGACCTGGTCGAGCGGGCCCTGGACCGGGCTGGCTCCACCCACGCCTTCCTGGTCGGCGACGCGGTGTGGGACGTCGAGTCCGCCGCCCGCGCGGGCATCCCGTGCGTGGGCGTGCTGACCGGTGGCTACTCCCAGGCGGAGCTGCGGGACGCCGGTGCGGTGGCGGTCTACGACACGCCGCGGGAGGTCGCAGCGGCGCTGCCGCAGGTGCTTGCCCAGCTCGCCGCTGGTTGATCGGAATGGTGGTTTCGAGGCTCGCAAGCTCGCACCTCAACCACCGGATGCGACTCGGTGGTTGAGGTGTGAGGAGCGCAACCGCTCGTGACTCGGTGGTTGAGGTGCGAGGAGCGCCAGCGACGAGCCTCGAAACCACCCATCACGACAACCGCTCGTGACTCGGTGGTTGAGGTGCGAGGAGCGCCAGCGACGAGCCTCGAAACCACCCGTCACGACAACCGCTCGTGACTCGGTGGTTGAGGTGCGAGGAGCGCCAGCGACGAGCCTCGAAACCACCCGTCACGACAACCGCTCGAGCAGCGCGACCGCGTCGTGCGGCGCGAAACCCTAGATGTCGTTGTCGAAGTAGACGTAGACGTCGAGCCCGTCGGCTCGCCCAGGCGCGACAGCGCCCGGCCCACTCGTCGAGCGCGGCGGCGGAGTAACCGCTGGCGTAGAGCTCCTGGTCCCCGTGGAGGCGCACGTAGACGAAGTCTGCGGTCACCTCGAAGACCTGCGGCCAGCGGCCGGCGGTGTCAGCGACGACGCAGGCCACGTCGTACTCCCGGAGCAGGGCGTACGCCGCCTCGTGGGCGAACGTCGGGCTGCGGAACTCCAGGGCGTGCCGCAACGGCCGGTCGTGCTCGGTCGTCGTGACGGCGCGGTCCTCGGGCACCTTCTCGTCGTGCTTGCCCGCCAGGGCGGCGGCGGCACCTGTGGTGGAGGGCAACAGGTCCAGGAACGCGCCCAGGACCTCCGCGTCGAACGCCAGGCGCTCGGGCAGCTGCCACAGCACCGGGCCGAGAGCAGGCCCGAGCTCGAGCACCCCGGAGGCGAAGAAGTTGGCGAGCGGCGTCTCGACGGCCCGCAGCCGCTTGTAGTGGGTGACGAACCGTCCTCCCTTGACGGCGAACACGAATCCGTCAGGGACCTCCGCGCGCCAGCGCCGGTAGGACTCGGGACGCTGCAGCGAGTAGAACGAGCCGTTGAGCTCGACCGACGTCAGCTGTTGCGCGGCGTACTCGAGCTCACGCCGCTGGGGCAGCCCGCGCGGGTAGAAGTCGCCGCGCCAGGAGGGGTAGCGCCACCCGGAGATGCCCACGCGGACGGTGCCCGACGAGCCCATGAGCCCGAGTCTGCCTCCCCGAGGTCTCGAGACAGGCGCCAGCGCGCCTTCCTCGACCAGCGAGGGTCGGGGGACGGACCCGGGGGGTCGATGCTTCGGCTGCGTGAGTGGGCGTTCGACGGTCCGGGTCCGTCGAGCCCGCGAATCCGCCGGCCGGGCACGGTCTCGACGGTGGCGGCATTTTACCCCCAGGTGTTGGCGGCATGCACCCCCCACTTCTCGGGTACGCGGAGCCATGAAGATCGGATACTTCCTGTCCTGCGAGGAGTACGGCCCGGCAGACCTGGTGGCCCAGGCCACGGCCGCAGAAGCGGCCGGTTTCGAGGCGTTGTGGATCAGTGACCACTTCCACCCCTGGAACGACGAGCAGGGGCAGAGCCCGTTCGTCTGGTCCGTGATCGGAGCCATCTCCCAGGTCTGCTCGCTGCCCGTCACGACGGCGGTGACCTGTCCGACGGTGCGCATCCATCCGGCCGTGGTCGCCCAGGCCGCCGCGACCAGCGCGGTGATGACGCAGGGGCGGTTCACCCTCGGGGTGGGCACCGGCGAGGCCCTCAACGAGCACGTCCTCGGTGACGCGTGGCCCTCGATCGACGTGCGGCTGGAGATGCTGGAGGAGGCCGTCGCCTTGATGCGGGAGCTGTGGGAGGGCGGCTTCGTGACGTCGTACGGGAAGCACTACAACGTCGACCACGCCCGCATCTACACCCTGCCCGACTCCCCGCCGCCGGTGTACGTCTCGGGTTTCGGGCCCAAGGCCACCGACCTGGCGGCACGGATCGGCGACGGCTACATCTCCACCCAGAGCGACCCCGAGCTGGTCACGCGCTTCAAGGAGGCGACGGGCGGCAAGCCCGCCCAGGCCGGCACGAAGGTCGCCTACGCCGACACCGTGGACGAGGGCGTGCAGCACGCCCACCGCCTCTGGTCCAACAGCGGCCTGCCGGGCGAGCTCGCCCAGGTCCTGCCGTCGCCGAAGCACTTCGAGCAGGCCTCGCAGCTGGTCACCGAGGACAGCACCCGCGAGTCGGTCGTCGCGGGCAGCGACCCCGAGACCCACCTGCAGCAGGTGCAGGAGTACGCCGAGGCGGGTTACGACGAGCTGTACATCGCGAACATGGGCCCTCACCACCAGCAGATGATCGAGTTCTACGGTCGTGAGGTGTTGCCGCGTCTGACGTGACGCGGGCTGGGTACTGGCGTCGCATGACCCACCTCAAGACCGCTGCGCCCGCGTCTCGGGAGGGCGAGCAAGCCGCCTCCACGACCCGTCCCCGACCGGGACCGGTACGCGTCACCGTCGCCGACGAGTGCGAGCTGGTGACCGAAGGCCTCGTCGCACTCCTCGCGCCGTACGAGGACCTGACGCTGGTGCCGCCGGCGCCCGGTGGTGGGCTGGCCACCTTCGTCGACGTGACGCTGCACGACACCTTCACGCGCGTCCCGCTCGAGGAGGACACGCTCGACCGGCTGGCCAACCGCCCGTCGGGCGGGCGTCTCGTGGTCTACACCTGGAACCTCCAGCAGGGGCTCGTCGACGTGGCCCTGGCCCATGGTGCTGCCGGTTGCATCTCCAAGTGCCTGCCCGCTGACGAGCTCGCCGACGCGTTGCTCCGGATCGCCGACGGCGAGACGGTGGTCCGCGGCGTGACGAGCGAGGCCTCCTCCGAGATCGAGCGCGCCGCGCTGACGCCGCGTGAGGCCGAGGTCGTCGGGCTGATCGCCGCCGGGCTCTCCAACCACGAGATCGCTCGGACCACAGGCCTGAGCATCAACTCGGTCAAGTCCTACATCCGTGGCGCCTACCGCAAGATCCACGTCACCACGCGGTCGCAGGCAGTGTTGTGGGCCCTGCGGCACGGATGCGTGCACGAGCCGTCGACGACCGTGGGCAACCTGGCGGCCAGCGTGGAGGTCCCCGCGGTCCCGCTCACTCGCGAGCCGGTGCGGGAACGGGCCGTCAGGTCCGTCAGCTACCCGGCCTGAGCCGGTTGGATTCCTGACGTCCGGGACGGGGCACTCCGCCCGGGAGGGTGAAGTTTCTGAGCGGGCCACAGGGACTACGTTCCTGGTGACGGTCTGGGGCCTTTTGGCCGTCACGGCCCGCGGGGGCCGTGCTGAAGCCATCGGCGATCACCCGAGAGTCTGTCGAAGCAGCCGGCAGCGCCTCACCCGCTCAGGCGGGCAGCCCAAGTCAGGTCGAAATGACGCTCACGTCACTCAGTTCCAACCAGTTCGCGCGGTCGCCCCGCTCGCGTACCACGCCCGACGCCGCCCAGCGCGCTGAGCGCGCCGCCGGCACCACCGACCGGTTGGCGCGCGCAGCCCACTGCTCCAAGAGCGAGCGTGCCCAGCTCCTGGCCGAGGTCGTGGAGCTCAACATGGGGGTCGCCGAAGCGATCGCCTCCCGCTACCGCCGCCGTGGCGTCGCCGACGACGACCTCCAGCAGGTCGCCTACCTGGCGCTGACCAAGGCGGCCCGCAAGTTCGACCCCGAGGCCGGCCACGACTTCCTCTCCTACGCCGTCCCGACGATCCGGGGCGAGCTGCGCCGCTACTTCCGCGACTCCGGCTGGATGGTGCGCCCGCCGCGCAAGGTGCAGGAGCTGCAGAGCCGCATCTTCGCCGCCCAGTCGGAGATGTCTCTGACGCTGGGCCGGTCGCCTTCACCGCGCGAGGTCGCCGCCCACCTCGGCGAGCCGGTCGGCGACATCGAGGAGGCGCTAGCAGCCGAGGGCTGCTTCACCCCGACGAGCCTGGACCGCTCCGTCACCTCCGACTCCGAGCTCACCATCGGCGACCTGCTCGCCGGCCACGACGTCACCGAGTCGGCGGCGGAGGCCCGCGTGGTGCTGGCCCCCGTCGTACGGCGCCTGAGCGAGCGCGACAAGAAGGTGCTTCGCCTCCGCTTCTTCGACGACTGCACCCAGCAGGAGATCGCCCAGGAGATCGGCGTCACCCAGACCCAGGTGTCCCGGCTGCTGAGCCGGATCTTCACGGAGCTGCGCGACGGCCTCGAAGAGCCGGAGGAGACACGCTGATCTCCGTCACCCGTTGGGGTGATGGCTAGCCTTTCGGGGGCTTCTTCGGAAGCCCCCGAACTCATGTTCCCCAGACAGAAGGCGGTTCCAGGTGGAGATCACGCCGTCGGCGTTCGACTTCGCCCATCTCAGCCGCGACCTGATGGCTGATCTCGAGGAGCAGCCGACACTCCAGACCGTGGCCGAGCGCGCTGTCGCCGTCGTCGGGGCGTGCGAGTTCGCCAGCGTGTCGCTGCGCCGTCGCCGGGGCCGCATCGAGACCACGGCCTCCACGTCCGAGCTCGCCTCGGCGTGCGACGCCCTCCAGTACGAGCTCGAGGAAGGCCCCTGCCTGGAAGCCGTCTGGGACGGCGACAGCTACCTCGCCGAGGACATCGCCCACGACGCACGCTGGCCGAGGTGGGGACCGCGGGTGGCCAAGCTGGGCGTGGGGTCGGTGCTCAGCGTCCAGCTGTCGACCGAGACCGAGACGATCGGCGCCCTGAACCTCTACGCCGAGAAGGCGCAGGCCTTCACCTCCGACGACGTCGACCTCGCGCTGATCTTCACCGTCCACGCCACCAACGCGCTCAACAGCGCGCGGCTGGTCAGCGGTCTCCAGACCGCCGTGCACAGCCGGCACCTGATCGGTGTCGCGCAGGGCATCTTGATGTCGACCTACGACCTCACCATGGACCAGTCGTTCGAGCTGCTGCGGCGCTACTCGAGCCAGACCAACACCAAGATCCGCGACGTGGCCCAGCATGTCGTCGACAGCGGCAGCCTTCCGCGCAACGGCGACCCCTCGGCGTCCGCCGGGGCCGAGCCGACCCCGCCGTCAGCCTGATCTCACCCTGCGCCGGCGCGGCAGCCTGGCGTGCAGGAGCGCCGCTCGGGCGGCGTTCATCCCTGCCGCGCCGTGGACGCCGCCACCCGGGTGAGCGGAGGCCGACCCCAGGTAGAGCCCGGGTACGCCGGTCTCGGCGCGTCCCCAGCCCGGGATCGGGCGGAACACCAGCTGCTGGTGCAGCTGCGAGGTCCCGGCGTTGATCGCTCCGCCGACGAGGTTCTCGTTCCTCGCCTCGAGCTCCAGCGGACCGAGGATCCGGCGGGCCAGCACGCGCTCGCCGAAGCCGGGCGCGAGGCGCTCGACCCGCGCCTGCATCCGGTCGCCGAGACGTTCGCAGTCCGAGTGGTCCCAGGCGCCCGTGATGCCCTCGTCACCGGCGTCGCCGAGGACGCGCTGGGGGACGTGGGTGTAGGCCCACATCGACTCGGTGCCGGCCGGCGACCTGGTGGGGTCGCTGGTCGTCATCTGTCCCATCACCAGCAGCGGTCGCGCCGGCACGAGGCCGGCGGTGACCTGTCCCGACTGTTCGGCGATCTCGGCGATCCCGTCGGCGATGTGCACGGTCCCGGGCGCCTTGGCCGGCGCGGAGGCCCACGGCACCGGCCCGGACAAGGCCCAGTCGACCTTCACCGTGCCGGGGTCGAGCTGGAAGGCGCCGAGCCGGCGGCGTACTCGCTCGGGTACGGCGGACGCCGGAAGCAGCTCGCGATAGAGGCGCGGCGCGAGTACGTCGGCCACCACGGCCCGGCGCGCCGCGAAGGACTCGCCGGTCGCGGTGCTGACGCCGGTCGCCCGCCCGCCCCGCACCTCGATGCCGGTCACCCGGTGCGAGCAACGCAGCTCCCCGCCACGGGACTCCAACCTGCGGACCAGGGCGCGAGCCAGGTTTCCTGCCCCACCCTCCGGCACCGGGTACCCGACCGTCTGACCGAGCATCACCAGCAGCAGCCCCATCAGCCCCGACCCGGGCGCGTCCATCGGGATGTCGCTGTGGGCGGCGTTCCCCGCCAGGAGCAGCCCCGGCCCTGCGCCGCCGAAGCGGGCGCGGCCGAGGTCGGCTGCGGGTGTCAGCATGGTGCGCACGAACTCGAGACCACCGACGTGGCGCAGCTTCGCGAGCAGCGACAGCCCACCCCGGATCGGCGGGAAGGGGGACATCAACGCGCTCACCAGGGCGTCGCCGACGACGTCCCACTCGGCGCACAGCCGCAGCCACGCCTCGCCGTCGCCGGGGTGCTGCTCGTCGGCGGCCGCCGCCGTGGCCTCGCGGTCGTCGTGGATCAGGGCCCAGGACCCGCCGGGCAGCGGGTGGCCGACCACCGCGGGCGCGCGTCGCCACACCAGCCCGTAGTCCTCGAGCCCGAAGGACGTCATCGTCGGCGAGATCGCCGAGAGCGGGTAGAAGGCGCTGAACGTGTCGTGCACGAAACCCGGCTGCACGTCCGTGTCGCTGGCCACGGCCCCGCCCGGCGTCGGCTGTGCCTCCAGCACCAGCACCGACCAGCCGGCGTCGACGAGCCGGTTCGCCGCGACCAGGCCGTTCGGGCCGGACCCGATGACGACCGCGTCGTAGGCCCTTGCGGTCACGAGACCTGGCGGTTCTCGACCAGCAGGGCCAGACGCTGGAGCGCCTCGACGTTGCGCCACTTGAGCATCGGATCACGGAGGGGCTTGGGCACCAGAGCTCCGGGCCCGGACACGGCGTCCTCGACCATGGTCACGGCCGTCCCGCCCGACGTCGCGTCGAGGCGTAGCTCTACCTCTGCCTCGCCCGCCGGCCAGGCGCGGGCCCGGAGCTTGAGCCGTCGGCCGGGCTCGACCTCGAGCACGCTGGTGGTGTCGTCGACGAGCATCGGCCAGGTCCCGACCGAGTGGTGCAGCCGCGCACCGACCGCCGGCCAGCTGTCGTCGACCTCACGCATCCGCGCTGCGCCGACCACCCACAGGGCGTAGAGCCACCCGTCAGCCAGCACCGCCCACACGTCGGCGGGCTCGGCGTTCACGACACGGTCGACAGTGGTCACTGCCGGTCAGTACCCGCCTTTCGTCAGTCGAGTCGCCGGCAGTCGAGTCGCGCTACTACTCACACCGGATGGTGTCCTCGGCCCGCGGCCAGCGCTGGACGTCGGAGGGGTCGGCGAGGTTGACCAGGTACGCCGCCGCTCCGCCGGTCTGCAGCCACAACGCCAGCCCGCCACGACGCCAGCCGGTGTCGACGGCGTCGAAGGGCAGCCGGGCATGGGCGTCGTACGTCGTGCGGAGGCGGTGGTCGAGCTCGCCCGACGGGTCGAGCACGAACTGCTTGGCACGAGTGGACGTGCGGTCGACCTCGATGAAGGTGACGTCCTCCCAGCCGCACTGCTCGGGCCCGCGAACGGTCATCACGTCGCTGGTCGGCACCGGCTCGTCCTCGGCGTCCAGCCACACGCCGTACCGCAGTGGGTCGGCGTCCTCCCCGACGAGCTCCGAGGGATCGCACATCGCCCAGGCCGACAGACGCCACTCGTCGGCGTTCCCGCCACGGCCGCGCTCGACCGCAGCGGCGAAGCGGGCGCGCGAGCCGACGTCGTGCACGAACAGCACGCGCCCGTCCGTACGGGCCGAGACGCGGACCGCATCGGTCTCGAGCCACCACTGCTCGCTCTGGAGCAGCCCGGACTGGAGCGCGGTCTCGGGTGTCGGCTCCCACATCGCTCGCTCGTCCGGGGCCGTCTGCCGGGTGGCGTAGACGCGTCCGTCGCACGCCAGGGCGTCGCGCACGGAGGGCATCGGGCCGTCGCTGTACGACGGACCGTTGCCCATGTCGTAGGCGATGACGAGTCCGGCCGCGGCCAGTGCCGCGATCCCGACGAGCCGCACGAGCACCTTGACCTCCTCGCTCGTCCTGCTGGGCACCATGCCTGAACTCCGCGGGCGCGACAGCGTTTTGGTGGGATCGGGCGCGACCGAAATCGTTCCGTGACCATCTCCCCCAGGTGGTTCAGACCACCGGATGACGCCGATCGTGGTTTCGAGGCTCGGCCGTGAACGGCCTCGCACCTCAACCACCGAGGTTGGTGTCGATGGTTGAGGTGCGGGAGCGCGACTCAGCCTGGTGTCGATGGTTGAGGTGCGAGGAGCGCCAGCGACCAGCCTGGTGGCGATGGTTGAGGTACGAGGACCGCCAGCGACCATCCTGGTGTCGGTGGTTGAGGTGCGAGGAGCGCCAGCGACGAGCCTCGAAACCACCCAGCGCTGGTCAGGCGACCCGGCAGGTGACCAGCAGGTACTCCCAGTCCAGCACCAGGTGGCCGGAGTCACCGACGTCGAAGCGCTCGGCGAGCGCGTCGAGGTCGGCGTCGAGGGCGGCCGCGCGCTCGGCGTCCGGCTGCTGCTTGTACGCCGCGATCGTCGGGCCGTAGTTGGTCTTGAAGTACTCGCGGAAGTCGGCGGGCTCGGCGAAGTGGGTGACCCGTACCTTGCGGCGCTCGAATCGCAGGTCGGTGACGCGGTCGCCGAGCAGCGTGCGGACGTGGTCCTCGTCGCCCCACAGCGGCGGCGGCGAGACGCCGGCGGGCGGCGCGGCGACGTACGGCTTCATGGTCGCGAACATCTGGCCGATGAACCCCTGCGGCGTCCAGCTGGCCAGGCCGATGCGGCCACCGGGGGCGACGACGCGCACCAGCTCGTCGGCGGCCTCCTGGTGGTGCGGGGCGAACATGATGCCGACCGCCGACACGGCGACGTCGAACTCGTCGTCGTCGTAGGGCAGGTGCTCGGCGTCGGCCACCTGCCACTCCAGCACGACACCCGCCGCGGCCGCCTGACGGGCGCCCTCCTCGAGCAGCTCGGGCGTCAGGTCGCTGGCGATGACACGCGCACCGGTCCTGGCGGCCGGGATGGCGACGTTGCCGGATCCGGCGGCGATGTCGAGCACGAGGTCGCCCTCGTGGATCTGCGTGGCCTCCACCAGCGTGGGCCCGAGCTCGGAGATCAGGTCCGAGGCGACGTTCTCGTAGTGCCCGGACGCCCACATCGCGGCGTGCTTCTGCTTGAGCGCGGTGTCAGCGCCGCGTCGTTCTGTTGGTCGGTGACGGTCATGGTTTCCTCCGTTGGCGCGTGGCCCGGTCGGTCCGGGCGACATCGACGACGCTATGAAGAGGAGCGCGGCTGATACATCGGTGCCGACGCGCAACCGGTCCCGTCGTACGACGGCTCGCGACTACGCGTGCGTACGCACGGCGCCCGGCAGCTGCTGGGCCGAGTGCAGCCGCGCGACGGCGGCGGTGCGGGCGTTGCGGCCCGTCAGGTCGAGCTTGGCGTAGACGTTCTGCAGGTGCCGCTCGACGGTGCGCACGCTGAGCGTGAGCGCCTCGGCGATCGCGTCGTTGTCGAGCCCCTCGGCGGCCAGCCGCAGCACCTCGAGCTCGCGCGGCGAGAGGACCTCGTCGAGCGAGACGGACCCCGCGCCGTCGGATGAGTCCGGCCGCAGGAACGCCGTCACCTCGTCGACGAACACCCGCCACGCAGGCTCGTCCTCGAGCACGATGTGGTTGCTGCTCTCCAGCGGCACCAGCCGCGCGTCGGGGATCCCGGAGGCGAGCACCCGCGAGCGCTCGAAGTCGTTCATCCGGTCGCCCACCGAGTGCAGGATCAGGGTCGGCACCGTCAGCCGGCCGAGGTCGTCGGTGGCGTCGGCGAGCACCCGCTGGCGACGTGCGCGGTAGAGGGTGTCGGCGGTGACCGCGACGCGCTGGAGCTCGTCGAGCCAGGACATCTGCTCCTCGCTCGCGCCCGGGATCATCAGCGTCGTGAAGACCCGACGGAACTCCGGCGTCGGGCGTGACCAGCCCACCTTGATGATCCGGTCGATGGCCTCGTCCATCTCCCGGTCCTCGTCGGTCGGGTCGGGCAGCGCGGCGGCGTACGAGCCGTAGAAGATCATCCGGGTGACGCGGTCGAGGTTCTCCAGCTGCCGAGCGACGTAGCGGATGCCCACCGGGCCGCCCTGCGACATCGCCATCACCGCGAACCGGTCGACACCGCTGTGCTCGACCACCGCCTCCAGGTCGCCGATCCGCGCCTCGAGGGAGAAGTCGTCGACGTCCCGGTCGGACAGCCCGTGCCCGCGCTCGTCGTAGCGGACGACCGTGGCGACCCGGCCGAGGTCGCGCAGGAAGTGCCGCCACACCGGGCTCTGCCAGTCGTGCTGCAGGTGGCTGAGCCAGCAGGTGGTGACCACCAGCGGCGGCCCCGAGCCGTGGACCGCGTAGGCGATGCGGACGCCGTCGGGAGCACGGCAGAACCGCACGTCCTGGTTCGCACCGCCGAGGCTGGCCACCTGGGGATCGTACGCATCTCTCAGCGGTCGAGCCCGGGTCGAGACCGAAGGTCTCACGAGAAACGATTCCCCCTGGCTCGTATCAGCCCTCGTGCGTCATGCTCCTGTGGGGAGTGATGACGATGCGGGACACGGAGGACCCGGCGTCCGTCTGGGACGCTGCCGGGACGTCGTTCGCACGCTGGCGTGCGGGTGACCCCGCCGCGCTCGACGAGCTCGTCCACGTGATGAGCCCGATCCTGTGGCACGTCGTGAGGGCCACCGGTCTCGACCGGGAGCAGTCCGAGGACGTCGTCCAGACC
Organism: uncultured Actinomycetota bacterium; assembly: GCA_963758885.1. Lineage (GTDB taxonomy): Bacteria > Actinomycetota > Actinomycetes > Propionibacteriales > Nocardioidaceae > Nocardioides. The sequence continues at coordinate 3,098 of CAVWXS010000018.1, read as the reverse complement.
GCGTGGCTGGCGCTGGTGCGCAACGCCCACACGGTGGGCGACCCGCAGGCCGTGGCCAGGTGGCTGTGCACGACCGCACGCCGCGAGGCGTGGCGGGTCAGCAAGAACGCCGGCCGGTCCAACCCGGTGGACGACGAGTCGCTCGAGTGGCACCTGCCGCACGCGCCCTCGCCCGAGTCCGAGGTCGTCCTGGGCGACGAGCAGGCCCGGCTGTGGGAGTCCCTCGGCCACCTGCCCGAGCGCTGCCAGAAGCTGTTGCGCATCGTCGCGATGGAGCCACGGCCCGACTACGCGAGGATCGCGGGCGAGCTCAAGATGCCCATCGGCAGCATCGGCCCGACCCGCGGCCGTTGCCTCGACAAGCTCCGCCACGAGCTCGAACGAACGGGAGCGGGACGATGAACCCGACACCTGACCACACGCCCGACAACCTGGGCCAGAACCCCAGCGACGACCTGCTGATGCTGGAGATCCGCCGCCTCTGGGAGACCCTCGACCCACCGCCCGGCGACCTCGCCGACGGCGTGCTGGCCACCCTGGCGGCCATCGACCTGGAGTTCGAGTTCGAGCTGCTGACCCTGGTCGAGTCCCACGACGCGTTCGCCGGCGCCCGCTCGCTGACCTCGCAGATGGCCGAGGTCGGGCAGTGGTCCCTGGAGTTCGCCGGCCCCGACTTCCGCGTCCTGCTGCGGATCAGCACCGTCAACGACCGCCGCCGCGTCGACGGCTGGGTGCTGCCCCGCCTGCCGATGCGCATCCAGGTCGCCAGCGCCTCCGCCGGCCACCCGTCGTACGACGGCGTCGAGGTCGACGCCCACGGCCGGTTCGAGCTCACCAACGTCTCGCCCGGCCTCTCGCGGCTGTGGTTCCTGCCCCAGTCGAGTGACCAGCCCGGCGACTCCACCGACTCCCGCCTGCCCGTCGCGACGCCGCCTTTCTGGATCTGACACCGCGATTGGGTCGCGGTCGTCGTCATCGACGTGCATGCTTCTCGGGAAGTCACCAGGAACGCGAACCACGACTGGAAACTGTGAGGACCTCGATGGCTGACCCGAACAAGCCCAAGCCCACGACCGAAGCCCAAGCCGAAGCCGCCACCGCAGCCGAGACCGCGTCCGTACGACGAGCCGCACTAGCGGCTCGACCGTCGCAGCCCGGACACCGGAGAGGAGAACCGTGCAGGACGACAACCGCCCCGTCCGGACCGTCGCGCTCGCTCGCGCCGGAGCCGCGGGTGCCACCGCCGCACGTTCCTCGAGCGCATCGACGGCCGGGTCCTCCACCCGAGCACGGCGCTGACCGTCAAGGGGGTCGTGCCCCGGCCGACCGTGTACGTCGGACCACGGCTGCTCGTCTCCCGCGGTCCCGCGACGAAGAGGCGGTCAACGCCCTCGAGCGGCATCGCCGGCCGGCTCGGCTGGCAGGTCGACCGTCAGCCGAGCCGCGCACCGTGGCGACGCGGGACAAGGAGCAGAACGTCGTCAGCGCGCGCCCGGTGTGGGTGCCCGGTCGAGCGCAACGACGGACGGCCGATGGTTCGACGCGACGAGAGCCCTGGCGAGGTGGTGCGCCTCGACCTCGAGGTGGCCCCGGGTGCTGCCGCCAACAGTCCCGGACGGATGGGTGTTGCTCCAGACCGCGCGGGCCCAGGCCGAGCGCCTCGCCGACCTCCAGCACGTCGGGCTCGACCACGTCGTGCTGGTCCAGGAGCATCCGTCGCGAACCCGTACGACGAAGGCCATCCCTACGACGAGAGCCATCCCTACGACGAGAGCCACTCCGGCGCCGTCGGCACCTACGGCGGTCCCGCGGGCAGCGGCGGACGCCAGCCGATCCGGCTACGTCGGCGACCGGCCGGTGCGCAGCAAGATCGGTCAAGGGCCGGCGCGCCGGTGGTCGCGACGCTCGACACCGGCTGCGGCGAGCACCCGTGGCTCGACGACGTGGTGCACACCGACGTCTGCCTCGGCACCGATCCGATCGGCTACGTCGACCCCGACACCGACCCGGAGAAGCACCCCGACCTGGTCGGACCGCTCGACGGTGGCATCGACGCGCTCGCCGGCCACGGCACCTTCATCGCGGGCCTGATCCACCAGGCCTGTCCCGACGCCGACATCGTCGCGTGGCGGGTGGTCGGGTCGGAGGGCCCGATCGTCGAGAGCGACCTCGTCAAGGCGCTCAAGGACATCATGGAGGTGGCGCGGCGGCACCGCGACGGCAAGCCGGGCGGCCACCCGATCGACGTGCTCAGCCTGTCGCTCGGGCTACTACCACGAGACGCCTCAGGACGAGCTGTTCGACCCGACGATGTACGGCATCCTGCGCGAGCTGGGCGAGTGCGGCGTCGCGGTGGTCTGCTCGGTCGGCAACGACGCGACCGACCGCCCCTGCTTCCCCGCGGCCTGGTGCCCGTGGCCGGATCCGAGCCAAGACGCTCGTGGCGGCCGACCCCGGCGTGGTGCCCATCGTCGCGGTCGGCGCGCTCAACCCCAACGGCACCGACGCGTTGTTCAGCAACGCCGGGCCCTGGGTTCGCGCCCATGACTACGGCGCGTCGGTGGTGAGCACGCTGCCGCCGCTTCCAAGGCGGCCTGCAGCCCGTGGCGCGCTGGAGCTCGACGACGGTCGCGTCCGCGAGTCCATCGATCCCGACGACTACAGCTCGCAGTTCGCGCTGTGGAGCGGGACGTCGTTCGCGGCCCCCCTGTTCGCCGGACGGATCGCAGCGGCGCTCGGATCCCATCGACCCGGCGCACGACACCAGGGCCGACGCCGTCTCGCGAGGGTGGGCCGCGGTGGCCGCCCTGACGGACATCACGCCATGATGGGCCGGTGCCCGCCGCCGCCGAGCTGCACCGTCGCGCCGTCGCGCGCATGAACGACGGCGACTACGACGGCGCCTCCCACCTGCTCGACCAGGCTCGCGACCGACACGATGACGTCGACCTGCTCGCCCGGATCGACCTGACGGCCGCCTACATCGACGCCCAGACCGGCACCGTGCGCGAGGGGTTCGCGGTCTACCGCTCGCTGCTCGAACGTCCGGGTCTGAGCCCGGAGACCCAGGGCATGATCTGGTCGCAGCTGGCACTGAT
>CAVWXS010000017.1:0-67836 GCA_963758885.1 uncultured Actinomycetota bacterium | reverse complement strand
TACTCCTCGTCGGTGACGGGGCTCGAGCCAGTGACGACGGCGTGGTCGTCGCCCTCGTTGATGGCAAGGTGGACCATGAGCCGGTTCGGGGCGGCGCCATGCCAGTGTTCCTCGTCAGCCTCGAAGAGGACGCGGTCGCCGGGGCGGATGACCTCGACCGGGCCGCCGCGGCGCTGACGAGCCGACGCCCTCGGTGACGAAGACGGTCTGGCCTCGGGTGGCGGTGCCAGTGGGTGCGAGCGCCGGGCATGAAGTGGACCGTTGGCGGTGACCCGGGACGGGCGCGGAGCGGCGGCACGCCGTCGATGTAGACGTCGCCGGTGAACCAGTCGCCGGGGCCCTTGGCGGTGTCGACGGAGCTGCGGGTGATCTGCATCGTGCTTCTCGGCCTCTTCCTGGCGGCTGGTCGGTGGGACGGACGCCTGCTCCGAGCCGCCCAAGAGGCGAGCAGGCGGAGTCGTTCGGCGGAGGGGGAGCCAGGTTCGGCGGTGTAGACGAACAGGACCAGCCCGGGCTCGGCGGTGATGGCGAGCTCCTCGTAGGCGAGGGTGAGCTCGCCGACGACGGGGTGGTTGAAGCGCTTGGTGCCGGCGCCGTGGGTGCGGACGTTGTGGTCGGCCCAGAGCCGGCGGAAGGTCTCGCTTCGGGTGGACAGCTCGCCGACCAGATCCTGCAGTCCGCGGTCGTGCGGGTCGCGGCCGGCCTCGGTGCGCATGATGCCCACGCACATCTCGGCGAAGAGCTCCCAGTCGGGGTAGAAGTCCCGGGAGGCGGGGTCGAGGAACTGGAACCGGGCCAGGTTCGGGCATCCGCCCGCCGTCGCCGATCACCGGGGAGTAGAACGCGCGGCCGAGGCGTGTTGGTGGCGAGCAGGTTCTGGCGCGGGTCGCGGACGAAGGCGACGCCGTCGGTGATGGCCTCGAGCGCCCACTGCAGGCTGAGTCGCGAGGCGGCCTTGCTCGGCGTACGACGCCGCGGCCGGCCCGAGGTGGGGATGCCGTCGGCGGCGCGGGCGAGGTCGAAGAGGTGGGCGCGTTCGGTCTCGTCGAGCTGCAGGGCCCGCGCGAGCGCGTCAAGGACCCCGGAGGAGGCGCCGGCGATCTGCCCGCGCTCGAGCCGGGCGTAGTACTCCACGCTGAGCCCGGCGATGGCCGCGACCTCGCTGCGTCGCAGCCCGGGCACGCGCCGGGTGCCGGTGGTCGGCAGCCCGACCTGGTCGGGGGTGATGCGGGCGCGGCGAGTGGTGAGGAACTCGCGCACCTCTGCTCGGTTGTCCACGTCCTCGAGCCTATGCCGCGCCGCGCCGCGTCCGGAGCGCGCGAGGGGTGCCCTGTCAGTGCACCCATCAACAGGGACTCCCACACGCGCGGACGTGCCGGGTTCACTCGAGTGACGTGGCGGCCGGTCCGCGCCGCGCGACCACCAGGACCAGCAACGAAGAGGAGCACACGCCATGCGTCAGGTTGTCATGCACGCACCCGGTGACGTCCGGGTCGAGGACCGCGAGGACCCGCGGATCATCGAACCCACCGACGCCATCATCCGGCTGTCGCGCGACCTGCATCTGCGGCAGCGACCTGTGGCCCTACCGCGGCGCCGAGCCCGTCGACCACCAGGTGATGGGGCACGAGTACGTCGGCGTGGTGGAGGAGGTCGGCGACGAGGTTCGCACGTCAAGGTCGGCGACTTCGTCGTCGGATCCTTCTGGGCCTCCGACAACACCTGCGAGATCTGCCAGGCCGGCTACCAGGCCTACTGCGTGCACCGCGTCCTCATGGGCACCATCGGCACCCAGTCCGAGCTGGCCCGCATCCCGCTCGCCGACGGCACGCTGGTCGCCACGCCCGGGCATGCCCGACCCCGACCTCATCCCGTCGCTGCATGGCCGCCTCCGACGTGCTCGGGCACCGGCTGGTTCGCCGCCGTCGCCGCCGAGGCCGGACCCGGCAAGACCGTCGCGGTCGTCGGTGACGGCGCCGTGGGCCTGCTCGGCATCCTCGCCGCCCGGCAGCTCGGCGCCGAACGCATCATCGCCTTCAGCCGGCACGCGGACCGCCAGGCGCTGGCCCGCGAGTTCGGCGCCACCGACATCGTCGAGGAGCGCGGCGAGGAGGGCGTCGCGAAGGTCAAGGAGCTCACCGGCGGCCTCGGCGCCCACTCGGTCATCGAGGCCGTCGGCACCCAGGAGGCCATGATGCAGGCCATCCACTCCACCCGCCCCGGCGGCCACGTCGGCTTCGTCGGCGTCTCCCACGACGTCGCGATCCCCGGCGACGAGCTCTTCATGGCCGGCGTCCACATCCACGGCGGACCCGCCCCCGTACGGCAGTACCTGCCCGACCTCATCCAGCTCATCTGGGACCGCAAGATCGACCCCGGCAAGGTCTTCGACCTCACCCTCCCGCTCGACCGGGCAGCCGAGGGCTACCAGGCCATGGACCAGCGCACCGCCACCAAGGTCCTGCTCACCGTTGACCCCCGAGCCACCCTCGCGACGATCCGACCGCAGTGCACGGGCCTCGCGCGTGACGCGCTCCTCGGCGCCTGCGGCGTGGCGACCCGGCGGCTTGTGGCACACGCGACGCCAGGGTCCCTCAGCCGCCGAGCCCGACGCGGAACCCTCAGCGCCCGGCGCCGGACCGCACGCAGCCCCGACCAGCGCCCAGACCAGCAGCCAGGAGGACCCCGATGCAGATCCAGATCACCATCGGCGACCAGCGTTTCCAGCCACCCTCGACCGACAGCGCCGCCGCCCGTGACCTCGTCGCCCAGCTCCCCGTCACCGTCGACATGGTCGACCACGGCGGGGTCGAGAAGACCGGCCCGCTGCCCGCGCCGCTCTCCCTCGACGGCCAGCCCGAGGGCGCCGACCCCGACCTCGGCGACCTCGGCTACTACGCCCCCGGCAACGACCTCGTCCTCTACTACGGCGACCAGTCCTACTTCCCCGGCATCGTCATCCTCGGGCCGGCTGGACGGTGACGCCGCCGAACAGATCGCGGCGCTGGACGGCCCCATCACCGCGACCGTCGAGGCCACGGTGACACGCGATGGAGCTCAGGAGTTCCTCGCACACGTGGACAGCGGCGGGCTCGATCGAAGGCGGCTCCGAGCATCACCGGTTCATGCACGACGCCGCACAGGAGGCACTGCAGATCACTGCCGAGCTCAACACCGGATACCGCTCGCCCGACGAGGTGCGCGCCCTGCTGGCCGGCTCACCGGCAAGCCGGTGGACGACTCGGTCGTCGTCTTCCCGCCGTTCTACAGCGAGTTCGGCAAGAACCTGCACCCTCGGCAAGAACGTCTTCATCAACCTCGGCTGCCGCTTCCAGGACACCGGCGGCATCACCATCGGCGACGGCACGCTCATCGGGCACGGCAGCACCCTGACGACGCTCAACCACGCCGTCGACCCCGACCGGCGCGCGGACATGGTCCCCGCGCCGATCGTGATCGGCCGCAAGGTGTGGCTCGGCGCCGCAGTGACGGTCGTCCCCGGCGTCACCATCGGCGACGGCGCGATCGTCGGCGCCGGCGCCGTCGTGACCAAGGACGTGCCGGCCAACGCCATCGTCGCCGGCGTACCCGCCAAGACCATCCGCACCACCGGCTACGACACGACAGCATCCCCCTAACCCGTCTGCCTCTCGCAGGTCACGACATCAGTGGAGGCTCCGGAATCGGCATCATGGCGCACTCTCCGCGGGGCACTCGGCCCCAACCCCCGCCCATCAGCGTAAGGCGGTCTGCGTCAAGCATTTGGTCGGTGCCGCGTCCGTCGTCTGTCCCTGCATAGCGGTGATCGGGCTGGTGCCCTTCAGCGTGTAATCGGGTTGTTCAGACGACGGGCGGGGCTGCCCATGATGACCGTCGAGGTACCGGTAGGTCCTCAATGCCGAGCAGGGCTCGCCCCGACCGTCAGCTCGTGTGAGCCGCTTCGCTGATGGTGCTGTCGGTGGCCGGGTCAGGCGGCCAGGGTCGCCGCCGTCGTCTTGATGCCACCTGGTGGCGATCTGCGGATCCCAGGCTCGGCCGGTGGTGACCACGGCATGCAGGTGTCGAAGGATGGTGGCGGCGATGACGGTCTGGGCCTGGGTGGGAGTGAGCTTGTTGTGCTCGCGACCGGTCAGGTAGCGGTAGCGGGCGGCGTAGACGGTGTTGGTCTGCAGCGATCCCCACACTGCCCGCCAGGCCGCGACCCGGAGTCGGGGTCGTCCTTGTCCGGTGAGCTTGGTGCGTCCGGTGAAGGTGCCGGAGAGCTTCTCCCGGGGTGCCAGACCGGCGTGCTTGACCATTGCCCGGGCGGTGGTGAAGCGGTGCGGGTCGCCGCTCTCGGCCAGGATCGCCGCGGCGCCGACCGCGCTGATCCCGTGGATCGAGGTGACCAGCTCGGTGAGGTCGAGCTCGTCGAGCACAGCGACCATCCGTCGCTCGGTCTCGGCCAGCCGTTGCTGGTCGAGCTGCCAGTCCTCCAGCACCAGCGCTACCCGCTCCAATGCGCCGTAGCGGTGGGCGATGACCCCGGCCGGGTCGGCCAGCGCGGCGAACAGGTTCCGGGCGATCCGCAACGAGGGCCGCTGCCCACCACGCTTGCTGATCTCGCGGCGGACCGCCCGTTCGAACCGCGCCCAACCTCTCTTGTGAGTGCGGACCAGGTCCCCGCCGTCGCGGTCGACAATCACCGTCATCGCGGCTGCCCAGGTCTTGGACCGGAACGGCTGCCGGGCGGTCTCGATCGCGGCCGGCCAGACGCACTCGAGCAGGTCGCGGATCTCCTGGATCTGCGCGACGTTGGCCACGATCAGCTTCTCCCGGCGGGCGCCCAGGTGCCGGAGCCGGCCCCAGGTCTCCTCGACCGGCTCGGGTGCATAGCAGCGCAGCTGTGCGGTCAGCCGGGCGATCAGGATCGCGTCCTTGTCGTCGGTCTTGTCGAAGGTCAGGTCCTCGCTGCGTCGGGCCCACGAGGTCTGCATCGGCTGGACGCACACGTAGGGCATCGACCGGTCCGCGGCCAACTGGCCCAGCACCCGCCACCGGTGCCCGGTCGGCTCGCACGCGACCGTGACCCCGGCGAAGCCGTTTGCCGCCGCTCGCTCGGCCGCCCAGTCCAGTGCGGCTCCAAGATCCCAGGCCTTGCACCGAAACGTCTTGCGGGCCAGCACCTTCGAGTCGTGGTCGGTGACGACCACCATCTGCTTCTTGTCGGCCAGATCGATCCCGACAATCGCGTTGTCGAGCGGCACCAGCTCCCGCAGCCGTGCCAGGCGAGCGTTGCGGTTCCGGTCACCCCGAGAGACACCACTACCGTTGGTCATGAACGTCCTCCTTGTGCGATGGGACACCAAGCCCGCCAAGCGCATCAGGGGGACGTTCCTACATCGCGACCGACACGCAGAACGTCTTCCTATGCTGTGCGCGGGACGAGGGGCGGGCTCAGGCGGTGGTGATGACGACCTTGCCGAGAGTGCCTTGGCTGAAGGTGTCCAGCGCTTCCTGCGCCTCCTCGAGGGAGAACGTGCGCTGCACCACCGTGCGGGTCACGCCCTCGACGTGGTGGCTCGCGGCTTGGTCTAGCACGGTCGGCCGCCTCCTCCTCGACGCAGGGGCCGTGCGTGAAGACGTGCGGCGGCAACTTCGGGCTCTTGATCCGGCCCTACCAATCACAGATCTCGAGCACGGCCAGGGCGGAAGCGCAGAGACACTCCAGCGGATGTATGAACTCCACGGCCGCTTGCGAACGTTGCTCGCGCACGAGAGCAGACGGTGGGTGTTCGCCGCCAAGCTGTGCGCTCGCAAGCGGCCGAGGCTCTTTCCTGTTCGTGACAACCTGGTGTGCCGCTATCTCGCTGGCGGAAGGGACTTGAAATCGGGCGATGGATGGCCAGGAGATTTCTCGATCGATATCCAGGTGTATGCCTATCTCGCCACAACTCCACAGGTGCGTGCGGCGCTGAGTTGGCTACGCGCCGAACTGACAGAAGACCGCGGCCTTCGTATCGACGACGAAGACCTGCGCGTTCTCGATGCTGCACTGTGGATGGCTGCCAGCAGTGTCGCGCGGGCACGGGGCTGACCTGGTCTCCGCGCGACGCGGCCGCATCTGACGTCTCCGACCGAGCCCCGGCGATCCTGCTTGCCCGACGGCGTAGACGTCCTTGCCCTTCGAACGTTTGCAGGTCAGGCCCTTACTGCGAGTGATCCTGCCCTCCTTTGCGGTTGGACGAAAGACGCGACCGCAGAAGGAGCAGACTCGTGCTCCGCCGAGCACAAGCAGTTGCGACACATCGCGAACCGACCGTAGCGAGCTTAGGTTTTCCCGCAGTTGCTGCACTTCGGCTGGGGTACTCCCACGCGCAAGATCCTATGGGCGGCGTGAGATGGCGTCATACGCCGTGATAGCCCCACTTGATCCAGGTCTCGCAGTGCGTTCGCGGCCCACCGGCCGTCTCACAGCCCGTTGCGGTCCCCGTCTACTCCAAGTCCGTGACAGAGGAACTGCAGATCACCGGCCGCGGGAAACGCCGAGACACCCTCGGGAGACGTATTCGTGCCGATGATGCTGATCCGATACGGCGTCGGCAGGCCGACCGAATTGGAGTCAACGCTGCCGGGCACGAGTGCGGGCGACGAGTAGACCTGATCGGTGCCTTCGGAGAGGACCTGAATGGTCGCGGACGCGCCATCGTCCGAGTCGTCGGTGACCCCGAAGGTGCCTCGCATGCTTTTGCAGTTCCGGCCGAGGGTGTAGCGGGACTCCCAGCTGCGTAGCTCCCATAGGTGTACCAGCCGCCCGCGTATGTTCTCCCGTTCATGTCGAACTGGCTGTATGAACCATCGAGGACACCGCTCGTGGAGTAGTACGACTGCCACGTGCTGAGTGGGTACCAGTGCCACACCATCACCGTCACCGGCTTGGAAGTGACCGACGGTCCCGACTTGGACCGGAGCACGACGCGGAAGCGCTCGCGATCCTCCGGGCCCGCAACGACACGGTGCTTCACCGAAGTTCGGCCACGTGCCTCCAAGGACTTGACGGTCTCCCACTCCGGGTCGCCAAAGATGTCTGCGATCTGCTGCTGCACCTCCACGCGACGGATGTGGTTTGGCTCCTCAAGCTTGACGCGGAGGGTGTACCTGTCGCCCTCGACCACCTTGCGCGGTGCCTTCAGCTTCGCCGTCGGGCCCATCGCCTTCGCGGTCGTCTCCGAGCTGGCACCGGGCGCGCAGGCCTGCAGCGGAGGCCGCGCCAGCCGGCGCACTCGTTGCAAGGGCGACCAGCATGCCGACGACCAACGTCCGATATCCCAAGGTGTCCTCCGAGCCGATTTGGCGCTGGGCGCGCCGAGTCACGAGGAGGGTACGTAGAGCGGTGACGCGGCCGCAGTGAAATCGAGTCTCTCGATCCCGAACTCTTGCCGCTTCAGCCAGGGCATCACCCTACGAATCTCCCCTCCTCTCCCCCGCCATACGCATCGCACCCAGCAACATCCGCTTTGTCCCCAACTCACCGTCATCCAGCCTCCGCCGAGCCCCCCCAATTCACCCCGACTTGCGGGGTCTCGACACCGCTCGCTGGCGCTCGCGGGCTCGACCAACGAGAACATTGCTGTCTCGTGACTGGCGCCAGGGCGCCCTCCTCGACGAGCGTTGGCTCGGCGGTCGGGGCCGTTCGTCGGAGGTCCCTGCTCGATCAACCGGCCTCGACCACGTCAGCGCCCTGAATCCCCCACCATCGTCTTATCTCCGAGGGCCGCCCGAGAATTCGTGCCCACTACCGAGTGGACCTGGTCGTCTATGGCGAAAAGATGGAACTACCGCTTTTCGGCAGCGCCTTTGTCATATTCCGGCTTCAAGTTCTCTTTCGTCGCCCGGCCCACCACGGTCGGGTGTCCAGTCACGGCTTGACACGAAGCGTCGGCTTCGTCCACACGATGGCTCGGTCGTAGCCCGCTGCCTTGGCCTTGACCCGCACTGTCAGCCGCTTCCCGACGTACTTGGCCGTCAGGGCGAGGCGGCGGTGCGTCGCGTCGGCGATGGGCTTGCCGCCCGCGTACCACTGGTACTTGAAGACGACTGCGGTGGGCTCCCAGACGCCCTTGGACACCCTGACCACCTGGCCCACCTCGAGTGTGCCCTTGACGCGGGGACGGACAAGATAGGTCACCGCGGTGGCGGTGGCGGTGTCGTCACCGGTGCGGCGACCACGGGCGCGGTGGGGCTGGACCACGCCGAGCCGGCCACCCATCCCGAGGCACTGCCGGTCACGTAGACCCGAATCGTCTTCCCGACGTCGGCCTGGGTGGGCACGTAGACGGGCCCGGTCGGATCATCGCCCGGCACGGTGTCCGCTCCCACCACCCACCGGTAGGTCACGGCTATCCCCGAAGGCGTCCAGGAGCCCGCGGAGGCGGTCAGGGGCTGGCCGACCTGGGCCGTGCCGCCGATCGTCGGCGCCGCGATGTTCCGCACCTGCCCGCCCAGCACAGCGTCAGCCGTCAGTGAGTCACCGCTGGCCACCACGAGGGGCGGGCTCCGTTCATGCTGGGACTGTCGTCCCAGAACTCCTGGATACCAGTCGCCGGGTCGTAGAACTCCACGAGGTACGTGGCCGCCTTGACCCCCTCGATGGTGTAGCGGCCGGTCTGGTCGGTCTCGTAGATGGTGGGAGTCGACCCCCACCCAACCAGCCAGACCCACAGGCCCACCTTTCCGCCCGTCACGGGAGCGCCGGTGCCCGTGGTTACCCGCCCGGTGATGCTGGCCGCCGGTTCCAACGTCGCATCGACACCGAACGTGGTGGCGAACGGCGTCACCGGGACCGGTGTCATGTTCGCGGCAATCTGGTCGTCGTACCACTCCGTGGCGTACTTCGCGCTCGGGTCGGTGAAGCGCACGATGTAGTAGGGGTCCGCAGCGAGGTTGTCGAGCTGGAACACCCCGGTCGCGTCCGTCTGGTCCTGGCCCACCACCTGGCTATAGCGGAGGGCGGACACCGTGATCCCGGGCAGCGGGTCGCCCTCGGCGTCGGTCACGGTGCCCGCAATGCTGCCGGGGTTGATCACCGCTTGGGCGCTCGGCGTCGGACCGAACACGGCGAGGAGACCGGTGAGGAGCAGGAGCGTCACGGTGACCGGGGCGCGACCAGGAAGGCTCGGCATGCGAAGTGAACGGTGCGGCAACCCCTTCACGATGGCCTCCTTGAGCGTGGTCCCATCTCCTTCGAATCGTCAGACGCGTCAGATCGCCGTCTGGTTCGGGGGATGATCAAGGTGGCTAGTCGAGCCGGGCGTTCGGCTGTCCGTCGTACACCTGACATCTGGCGTTCAACCGGGACGCGGAGGTCGGGGACGGGTGCGGCGGCGAGCAGCGGATGGTGCGGTTGCTGCATGGGCGCTCGCGGGCTCGACCAACGAAAGGCTGCGGTGGGCACCGTGACCTAGGCTCCCCAGGATGAGGATCCTGATCATCGGAGGCACGCGTTTCGTCGGCCACGCGATGGCCGAGGCCGCTCTTGGCGCCGGTCACGACGTGACCCTGCTCCACCGCACCGCCACCGACGAGCTGCCCGGCGCCACCCATCTCCTCGCCGACCGCGACGGCGATCTCTCCGTCCTTGCGGACGGCCGCTGGGACGCGACCATCGACGTGTGCGCCTACCTGCCCGGCCAGGTCGCGTCGCTCCACGACGCCCTCGGCGACCGCGGTGGTCACCACGTCTTCATCTCGACCGTCTCGGTGTACGCCGACCAGGACTCGCCCGGCGCAGACGAGGACGCCGCCCTGTTCCCCGAGTCGTCGCCCGACACCAGCGAGGTGACCAACGAGACCTACGGTCCGCTGAAGGTGGCCTGCGAGCGGGTGGCGCGCGAGAGGTGGGGTGACGACCGGCTCACGATCATCCGCCCGACGTACGTCGTGGGGCCGCGCGACCTGACCGGCCGCTACCCGTGGTGGGTGCTGCGGGCGGCACGCGGCGGCCGGATGATCCTGCCGGGGCCCGCCGACGCGCCGATGCAGTGCATCGATGCCCGCGACATGGGCGCCTGGACGATCCGGCTCGTGGAGGGCAGCACCGCCGGTGTCTTCACCGCCGCACGCCCGGCCACCACCTTCGAGGCCTTCCTCGCCGACACCGTCGCGGCCGTGGGCAAACCCGTCGAGCTGGCTCCAGTCGACGGCGCCTTCCTCGCCGAGCAGGGCGTGGACGGTGCCCAGCTGCCGCTGTGGTCGGAGGGCGCGGCGGAGTACGTGCTGGCGATGAGCACCGCTCGCGCCGAGGCCGCGGGCCTCACCCACCGATCGTTCGAGGAGATCGCCCGCGACACGTTGGCCTGGGCGCAGGCCCACCCCGACCGGGCCACTCGTGACGGGGTCGGCCTCGCGCCCGAGCGCGAGCAGGAGCTGATCGAGGCGTCGGGGTCCGGCGCCTGACAGCACGAAACAGATCACGGCTGGTGGACGGTGGGAGCGGCGTGGGCGAGCAGGTCGACGAGCTCGGATCGGCCGGAGATGCCGAGCTTGGCGAACACGTGTGTCAGGTGGGTCTCCACGGTTCGGCGGGTGACGTACAGACGTTGGGCGATCTCACGGTTGCCGTGTCCGGCCACGGCGAGGTCGGCCACTTGGCGCTCGGAGGGAGTGAGCGACTCGAGGCCGGTGACGGCGCTCCGGCGCGGACGGGCGCCGCACGCTCGTAGCTCGGAGCGAGCTCGGTGCGCGAGGCGCAGCATTCCGCCGCGCTCGGCGAGGTCCAGCCCCCGCCGCAGCGGGTCGCGTGCGGCCGCGCGCCGGTTGGTCCGGCGCAGCACGAAACCGAGATCGACCAAGGCCCTGGTGTGCTCCAGTCGCGCCGGACTCGGGTCGAGCAGACCCACGGCCTGTTCCAGCAGTCCCACCGCGTCCGCCGGCTCGGCAGTCTGAGCAAGCGCCCGCAGGGCGGCTCCGCGGGTTTCGGGCAGGCCGGTGCGCTCGGCCAGCTCGAGCTGCTCGAGCGCCAGGTGGCGCGCCGAACGAGTGTCGCCGAGCGCGATGAGAGCCTCGCAGTCGTCCAGCCGCCAGGATGCGACCCCGGGATGCTGGACCTTGAGTCGGCGCCACCAGTCGGCCGCAAGGAGCAGGTCGGCGTGCGCTTCGTCGTACCGTCGCTGGGCCAGCCGGAGGTGCGCCCGCCGTTCGAGCAACATGGTGCTGGAGACGCACGCGGGCGGGGGATCGCCCAGACGATGACCGGCGTCGAGTGCCTCTTCGGCCGCGTCCAGCTCGTTCATCTCGGTGAGGGCCTCGACCAGAGGGAAGAGCGACCACACGAGCGCGGCCGGGGGGCTGTTGCCCTGCTTGAAGTCGAAGGACATCTGCGCGTCGGCACGGGCTTCGTGGATCCTGCCGAGGCGGAGCAGGGCGATGGCGCGCATGAAGCTGCCGTGCGCCAGGGCGATCAGCCATCCCTGGGGGCGGGCCACCTCGACCAGCCCGTCGCACAGCTGGCGGGCGATGTCCAGCTCGCCGTTGGCGATCAGCAGGAACTTCGCGGTCGTGCTGACCAGTGACTCGGCGTTGCGCGGTGGCGTGACCGCATCGAGGGCGGGCAGCAGCAACCGGTTCACCTCGCCGGCGGGACAGCTGTCGTTGAGCAGCGCCCACGCGGCGATCACCTTCCACAGCACGTCTTCGTCGAGCTGGCCGTGCCTGCGCGCCAGGTCGAGCCCCTCCTCGACGTGGTCCGCGGTGAGGAGCATTCCGCACGCCATCTCCAGCTCGAGGGGCCCGCGGAACCGCGCGCCGGCGTCGACCGGCTGGGCCAGCCCCAGTCGGCAGAGCTCGATGGCACGGTCGAAGTGACCGGCCATCCCGAGTGCACGGCTCCCGGAGAGGGCGATCCGGACGCGCTGTTGCGGGGTGGCGGCAAGCTCGACCGCGTCGGCGAGGAGGGCAGCAGCGCCGGGCCGCACCTGTGCGGCCAGGCAGAGCCCGAGCTCGCTGTGCAGGTCGGCGGTGAGCGATCGGCTGTCGGGTGGCTCGAGCAGCGCACGGCGCAGGAAGACGGCGGCGCCCTCGGGCGCTCCTCGCCGGTTGGCCCGCTCCGCTGCGGCACGCAGCGTCGAGACCGTCTGCGGTTCGTGGGCCGGCTCAGCGTGCAGCAGGTGCAGTCCGACGGTCTCCACGTCGACCCGTTCGGCGGCCAGCACCCTGGCGGCGCGCCGGTGCAGGAGGGAGCGCTCACCGTCCGGAAGCGCGAGGTAGAGCGCGTTCGCCACCAGCGGATGGGTCAGCGCGAACCCGTCATCGGCACGTCCGAGGAGGCCACTGGCCACCAGCCCGTCAGACAGGTGATGAGCCCGTGACGAGGTCGAGACCCGAGACTTCGGCGGCTTGGCGCAGCAATGCTCCGCGGCCGAGGACCGCGAAGGCTCGGGCCAGGTCGGAGGTGCCCAGGGGCAGTCGCGCGAGCTGCACCTCCACGCTGCGGCCCACCTGTTCCGGCCCGAACGTGGTGAGCCTCGCTGCGACCTCGGAGGACGGCTCGACCCCTTCGGCGACCACCTGGTCGACGAGCGCGCCGAGCAGGAACGGGTTGCCGCCGCTGGCGGCGTGGCAGGCGGCGACGAAGGCCGGGTCCGCGCCGGGAAGCCGCTCGGCCACCAGTGTCTCGACCGCGTCTGGACCCAGCGGTCTCGGTTGCAGAGGTGGCTCCGGCGCCGCGGCCATCAGGTCGGCCAACGTCGCGGGCTCCGTAGCCGGCTCTCCCGAGCGCACCGCGCACAGGACCCCCAGGCGCAGGTCGGCCAGGTGACCGCTCAGCTGGGCGAGCCAGCGCAGTGACGGCCCATCCGCCCAGTGCACGTCGTCGACCACCAGCAGCGTTGGCGTGCGCTCGGCCAGCCCGTAGGCGAGCCAGCTCAGCCCGTACGACGCGGCGTGCACCGCATCGCCGGTGGGCGTGGGGGCGAAGGGATCGGGGTCGAGGACCCGACGCGCGAGCGCCGCCGCGCCGACACCGAGGTGTTCCCACTCCGGACCGGCAGCGGTCGGGCCGAAGAGCTGGCGTACGACGCCCCAACCGGCCTCCTGCTCCAGCGGTCCGGCGCACGCGCTCAGCACGCGCACGCCTGCGCCGCTCGCAGACTGAGCGACCGCGCGTACCAAGCTCGACTTGCCTACACCCGCAGGTCCCTGGACGACGAACACCCTGCCCGCGCCGGCGCGGATCTGCTGGAGCTGCCGCTCGAGCGCGGCCAGTTCCTCACTGCGCTGCAACAGGCCATCGCGCACCTCGTCAGTCTGTGCCGGGTGCGCCGACGGTGTCCATCGCGTTGTCGAAACATCGTGGTCCCGACCACGACGCGCTGCTGTCCGGTTCCGGCGAAGGTCGTGGTGAACGAACCGCGACCCACACCTGGAGGCACGATGACCATCGGAACCGAGGCCGGCTCGACCTACGTGCTCGGCACCACGCAGCAGGAGTACGAGCGAGTGCGCCGGCAGGCAGAGGTCTGGCAGCGTGCCACCGAGCGGGTGCTGGACCGGGTGGATCCAGCCCCGGGCTCGCGTTGCCTGGACGCCGGCTGCGGACCCGGTGTGACGATGCGTCAGCTGGCCCAGCGGGTCGGTCCACGGGGGCGGGTCGTGGGTATCGACGTCAACGAGTCCCTGGGCGCGAACAGCGTTGCACGGCTGCGCGACGAGGGTCACCGACAGTGCGAGTTCTACGCCCACGACCTGAGTAGTGACACCCCGATTCCCGGTGCTCCCTACGACCTCGTCTACGCACGTCTGGTGCTCTTCCACCTCCCGGAGCGGGTCGCCGTGCTCGGCAGGCTCTGGGACGCGGTTGCCCCGGGAGGCCACCTGGTCGTGCAGGACTATGACCTCGTGGCGGTGGGGTCGGTGCCCCGGATGCCGATCGACGACCAGCTCGCCGGATTCATCGCAGGTGCGTTCTCCGCGGCCGGCTGCGAGGTGCGCGCCGGGGCGCTGCTGCCCCGGCTGTTCCAGCAGGCGGGGATCGGACTCCCGGACGCGACCGACGTCGCCGGCCGACTGGACCGGCTCGTGGACGCCGCGCCCATGCTGGAGGGAGTCGTCCGCAGCCTCCTGCCGGCCGCGCTCGGGCGAGGCCTCGTGACCGAGTCGCAGGCGAGCGACCTTGTCGCCCGGCTGCACGAAGCGGTCGCCGAGGACCCCGACCGCCCCCTCGTGTGGCCGCTGATGCTCGGTGCCTGGAAGCGCAAGGACTCCTGAACGGCCAGGCCGATGAGAGCGGACACGCCCATCGTGATCGTGGGTGCCGGGCTCGCTGGGCTCGTCACGGCACGGGAGCTGACCCGCGTCGGCGTTGCCTGTCGAGTCCTGGAGGCCAGTCCGCGGGTTGGCGGGCGGGTCGAGACGACCGTCTTCGATGACGGGCTCACTGCAGAGGCGCACATGGAGGAGTTCTGGGAGGGCAGTCCGGCGTACCCGTTGCTGCGGGAGCTCGGGCTCGACCTCGTGGAGGACCGCGCTCACTCGAGCGTGGTCCTCCACGAGCAGCTGCTCCCCTACCGGGGCGAAGGAGATCGGGACGCCTACCTGTCGGGCATGTTCAACCGACAGGAGTGCGGTGCCTGGCTGCGCTGGAACGACCACGTGGGCGGGTTGCTGAGCCGGCTGCGAATCGGTGGGGCCGAGACCTGCGGAGCGTCCGTGGGCATCTCCGCTGATGGCTGGTCGCTTCTCGACCTATGTCCGGGAGCAGGTGCGCGAGCCGCGTGTCAGGGACTGGATCCGGGTGGTGCTCGAGTCCGAGACGGCCATCGAGTGGGACCGGATGTCCGTGCTCGACGGTGTGACGGAGCTCCAGCCGTTCCTCGACTCACCTGCTGGCTTCGGCGAGACCAACTTCCACGTGGCGGGTGGCAACCAGCAGCTGATCGACGCGCTGGTCCGGCAGCTGCCCGATGGGACGGTGTGGACCGACGAGCCGGTCTCCTCGGTACGCGATGTCGGACATCAGGTCGTCGTGCGGCATGGTCGTGGCCGGAACCTGGGCGTCCTGCGCTGCGATCACGTCGTACTTGCGGTTCCGCTGTGGTCGTTGAACGCCATCGCGCTGGAGGCGGAGCTCGAGCCGGACGCGCGGGAGGCCATCAGGACGTGCACGGCGGGCACCTACGTCAAGGTGCAGCACCGGCTTCGGCCTGAGGCCGCCCGCCTGTGGGAGCGATATGGGGACGGCCTGTTCACGTTGCTCTCGGACTCGCCCGCCGGCTGCATCTACCTCGGCGAGGCTCGTGAGGGGAGTGACCTGGTCCTCACCCAGCTCATCCATGCGCAGCATGCCCGGCAGCTCTGCGCGCTGCCGAGGGAGGAGATCGCTCGACGTGCTGTCCGAGCACTCGACCAGCTGAGCGCACCGAAACCGCTGTGGCCGGGGCTGGCAGCGCTGGTCACGGAGACGCGGGCCTACGCCTATCCGCGTGCCGTCGCCTACTGGTCCGTCGACCGGGGTCGGTCGCGCTACGACGGCCTGGCCGCGGCCCTGCACAGACCCCAGGGCCGGGTCCACTTCAGCAGCGACACGCTGGTGAGCAGCCATTCCGATGGCGCGGTCCGGACCGGTCAGCGGGTGGCCCGGACCTTGTCCGCACTCCTCGCGGGTGCCCCAGGGCGCTCGATGGCGGGGAGGTGAGGACGTGCCTCCCGAGCTCGAGAAGGCACCACCGGATCTGCTCGCCATGACGCAGCGGGACCCCGAGCTCTCCAAGCTCCGCCGCGAGCTGAGTCGCCTCGACACGGTCCTCTTCCTCATCTCGGCGATGGTGGTCGTCGACACGATCGGCGCCATCGCCATCGGCGGCGTCCAGGCCTTCACCTGGCTGGTGGTCCTCTTCGTCCTCTTCTTCGTGCCGTCCGCACTCATCAGTGCGGAGCTCGGTGCTGCCCTCCCGGAGGAGGGCGGGGTGTACGTCTGGGTGCGGATGGCGTTCGGCCGTTTCGCCGGCGCGATGACCTCGATGCTCTACTGGGCCGGCACTCCGATGTGGCTCGGCGGGTCCGTTGCCGCGGTCGCCATCACCGTCTACGGCAGGTTCCTCGGTGATCTGTCCCGACCCGGCATGTTCATGTTCGGCACCGTGTTCGTGCTGCTGGCAACGACTGCCGCCGTCGTGCCGCTTCGCTGGGGCAAGTGGGTACCGGCGAGCGGAGCCGTCGGGCAGATCGTCCTGCTCGGGGTGTTCACGGTGAGCGTCGTTGCCTACGGCGTCCAGCACGGCATGCAGGGCATGTCCCTCGAAGACTTCAGCCCGACGCGAGCAGTCTTCATCGCGGTCGTACCGGTGCTTCTGTACTCGTTCGTCGGAGTCGAGCTGCCCACGACGGCCGCGGAGGAGATGCACGACCCGCGGCGCGACATCCCGGCCGCGATCGGAACCGCCGGGGTGGCCCAGGCCCTGATGTACGGCGTCCCGATCCTCGCAGTGCTCATCGTGCTGCCCCGCGGGCAGATCACCTCGTTGCACGGGCTGATCGACGCGATGAAGACCGTCTACACCGTGTACGGCGGCAACGTGTCCGGCGGCGAGGTCACCTTGACGGGAGCCGGGGCACTCCTCGGGGTCGCTGAGCGCTGTGGTCTTCATCTGGGTCCTCATCGCCAGCGGTTCCGCTTGGATCATGGGCGCCGGCCGTGCCCAGGCCGCCGCGTGCCTGGATGGCGCCGGCCCACGAGTCCTGGGTCGGATCTCCGAACGCAGCGGCGTACCGGTCGTGATGGGTCTGGTCTCGGGTGGGGTCTCGTTGCTCCTGCTGGTCCTGAGCCTGTGGGTCACCGGCGGGGACAACCAGAAGTACTTCTCGGTCGCCCTCAACGTGGCCATCTCGCTGATCGTGCTGGCCTACCTCTTCATCTACCCGGCTTTCCTCAGGCTCCGCTCGCGCATACCCCGATCTCGAGCGGCCCTTCCGCGTACCGGGCGGCGCGGTCGGGGCCTGGTTGCTCACGATCCTGGCGACCGCCTGGTCTCTGCTGGCCGCCGTCTGTCTGCTGTGGCCGGGCTTCGGGACGGCCCACCCGGACGACCACTTGCCTGCCGGCTTCGAGGGGCAACGGGTCGAGTACGAGCTGCTCACGATCGCACCGATACTGGCGGTCGTCGCTGTGGTCATCGCCTATCTGGTCTGGAGACCCGGTTCGCTGACCACCCGATGGCAACCACCGGAAGGCTAGCGAGTCGGTCGCGAGGCTTGCGGCACGCTCGCCCATCGACAACAGGGATCGGCAGTCGAGAGCGCGATGCCGGACCGACCCACGGTTTCTCCCGATCCGGTGCAACGACTTCTGCACCTGGACGGCAACGGTCTGGTCTGCGTGGCTGAGGGAGATGAACGCGTCGTACCGTGGTAGCGGACCGGACGGGATGCGGCCTCGTCCCCGCTGCTGCAGGCAAGGGCGCCTCGCCGATCGCAGCAGGTTACGTCGATTGGCGTATTCCGGTGTCGAGCACGCCGCTCTATCGTCCAGGCACACCCGCTGCACGACCCGAGACGTGCGGCGGGTGCCCAATCAGCCCCTGTCGTGGCTCGGCCCCCCGAGAGGCGCGGCGGGGGCCTGGAACCGCCAGGCCAGCCACGCGGTCACCGCTTCACCTTCAACGACGCAGGCGTCCGCACCTTCAGCGGGTCGAGACCGGGCGCCGAGCCGGTGACCCGGCAGAAGATCTTGGACCCCTTCAGCGCCGAGGGTGCACACCCTCTTGAGTGCTGCCACGGGCCATTCCGCACGGTGGCCTAGGCTCCCCGGGATGAGGATCCTGATCATCGGAGGCACCCGTTTCGTCGGCCACGCGATGGCCGAGGCGGCGCTCGCCGCCGGTCACGACGTGACCCTGCTCCACCGCACCGCCACCGACGAGCTGCCCGGCGCCACCCACCTCCTCGCCGACCGCGACGGCGATCTCTCCGTTCTCGCAGACGGCCGCTGGGACGCGACCATCGACGTGTGCGCCTACCTGCCCGGCCAGGTCGCCTCCCTGCACGACGCCCTCGGCGACCGCGGCGGTCACCACGTCTTCATCTCGACCGTCTCGGTGTACGCCGACCAAGACTCGGCCGGGGCTGACGAGGACGCCGCCCTGTTCCCCGAGTCGTCGCCCGACACCAGCGAGGTGACCAACGAGACCTACGGTCCGCTGAAGGTGTCCTGCGAGCGGGTGGCGCGCGAGAGGTGGGGTGAGGACGGGCTCACCATCATCCGCCCGACGTACGTCGTGGGGCCGCGCGACCTGACCGGCCGCTACCCGTGGTGGGTGCTGCGGGCGGCACGCGGTGGACGGATGATCCTGCCCGGGCCCGCCGACGCGCCGATGCAGTGCATCGACGCCCGCGACATGGGTGCCTGGACGATCCGGCTCGTGGAGGACAGCACCGCCGGTGTCTTCACCGCCGCACGCCCGGCCACCACCTTCGAGGCCTTCCTCGCCGACACCGTCGCGACCGTGGGCGAACCTGTCGAGCTGGCCCAGGTCGACGGGACCTTCCTCGTCGAGCAGGGCGTGGACGGTGCCCAGCTGCCGCTGTGGTCGGAGGGAGCGGCGGAGTACGTGCTCGCGATGAGCACCGCGCGTGCCGAGGCCGCAGGCCTCACCCACCGACCTTTCGAGGAGATCGTCCGCGACACGTTGGCCTGGGCGCAGGCCCACCCCGACCAGGCCACTCGCGACGGGGTGGGACTCGCACCCGAGCGCGAGCAGGAGCTGATCGACGCGTCAGCGTCCGGCGTCTAGGTGCTGGTGAGGACTAGGGGCTGGTGAACTCCACCAGGTCTGCGCAGAAGTCGCGGTCGCTGAAGTCGCTGTTCCCGGTGGAGGGGCGGACGACCCGGAACGAGTCTGGGACCTCGATGTCGTCGGAGGGATCGCCGGGGGTGTCGTTGTAGTCGATGTCGAAGGCGAACACAACGCCGCCGGGGTCCTTGAGGACGAGCTTGCCGAACTGGTCGTAGAAGCGGGAGCCGCCGGTGGCGTGGACGGTGATGGTGATGGTGCCGTCGCCGTTGTCGACGATGGTGTGGTCCTGGCTGTTGCCGGTGAAGATGTTGGTGTAGGTGCCGCCGGTGAGCAGGTTGGTGGTCACCGCGTAGCCGTGCACGCTCTCTCGGTAGTAGGGGAACGGTGAGGAACCCCGCTGGTTGAAGGTGAAGTTGACGTGGACCTCGCCCGCGTCTTGGGCAGGGGTGCCGTCGCAGTCGTAGATCTCGGACGTGAACGCTTCGTCGAAATGGCCCTTGTCGATCGGCCTGGCGACGGCTGGTGCGGGGATGGCCACGGCGGCGAACGCCGCCCCGGTGGCGATCGTGGCGAGGACTGCGGAGTGACGCTTCATCTTGGGGCTCCTTCCGGCTCCCGAGACGGGAAATCAGCGTGGCAGAGCGCGATGAGGACTGACAACAGGAACCCCAGGGGGTAGCCCCGAGCCGGCAGGTCCGTCTCGTGTTCGCCGTGACCAGTCCTGTCACATGGCCGGGAAGTCGAACGAGTCCGGGATCTCGTCGGGAGGGGTGCCGATGACGATGGCGATCTCTCGGTGGTTGGCGATCTCGATCGTGGCGGGATCGCCCTCGAAGGGCTCGCCGTCGACGTAGAACGCGATCTCGGTGTCGGGCGCGCAGTAGTCCGCGACGCACTCCTCGGTGAGCGCGACGTCCCACTCGGTGAAGAACTGCCCGAGGGTGTGCGCCTCGGCGGTTTCCGACTCGGTGTGGAGGATGCCGTCGGGATCGTGGGTGTGCAGCTCGGAGATGCAGGGTTGCTCGCACCCGGGCGGCTTGAGGCCGCCGTACCCCGGGCCGAGCGGGCCGGAGAACTCGAGGACGGCGGGATCGTCGATGTTGATGCCGATGCCGGGCGGCACCTGTACGGGCTGGCCGTCGACGAAGACGTCGAGGTGGGCGTGGATGTGGTACTTCAGGTGCTCGATCACCTCGAAGATCACGCCCGCCTCGCGCGCCAGTGCTTCCGGATCGTCCGGCGCCGGCCAGAGTACGAGGGGCTCGTCGGAGCTGGGCGACGCCGACGGTGAAGAGGTTTCGCGGTCGGCAGCGGAGTCTTTGCCACCGTCGTCGCCGCACGATCCGAGGGCGAGCGCCAGTGCTCCCGCCACGACAACACTGCGGATGGACGCCACCCGGCCCATGCCGATCAGGGTAGCGCCGGGTGGGGCTGGCGGGCTGGAGCGCACTCTCGGAGGGCTGCGCGTCCAGGTTGGGGGTACGTCATGCAGGTGACGTCACCGACCCAGCAACTTGCGCCTGCTCTGGACATCGACGCCAGCCTCACCGAGATCGAGCGCAGCGTGAACTTGCTGCTCAACGTCACGCCGGTCAATGCGACAGAGGCATGGGCAGACTTCCAGCGCGAGTGACTTCGGGACGGCTCCCACCCTCCGGCTCAGAGCAGCTCGAGTTCGAGCCCGACCTGGTGCGGCGTGACCTCTACGACCTCGAGATCGAGAACGTCACGGACCCTGCGCTGCACATCCTGTTCCAGGCGAAGCGAGACGAGATAGCACGGCAGATCACGGCCTTGGAGGATCGCGACACCGCACGGTTCGTGTACGGATCGCTGCAGCTCTACGGCGAGATCGCCCCGCCTCTCGTGTCGGCCGCGGAGGAGCTGCTCGCGATGATCCCCGAACAGGCTCCCAGCACGAGCAGCGTCACGGCCGGGGTGTTCGCGGATGCGGCTCGCGCGGAGGTCGATCGATACCGCGCCGCGTACCCAGACTTCCCCTCGCACGTCGAGGTGCGCGACGACATCTCCGAGCTGATGGTGTCGTTCGGCCGGCTGCTCATCCCCGAAGCCGCCACCATCAGGGCGGACCGGGTCGAGCCCTTGCTGCATCACGAGGTCGGCACCCATGTGGTGACCTACCAGAACGGCGCCAGGCAACCACTGAAGCTGCTGACGATCGGACTGCCGGGCTACGACGAGACCCAAGAAGGCCTGGCCGTGCTCGCTGAGTACCTGACCGGCGGACTGGATCCGCGGCGTCTCCGCGTGCTCGCGGCAAGGGTCGTGGCCATCGCGGAGATGCTCGATGGCGCCGTCTTCCTGGAGATCTTCGAATCGCTTCGGACCGAGTATCGGATTCCGACGAGGACCGCTTGGTCCATCGCCATCCGGGTCGTCGTCGGGGGCGGTTCGGTGAAGGACGCGATCTACCTCCGGGGGATCGCGCGCCTTCTCGAAGCCATCGCGGAGGGCATCAGCCTCGACGTGCTGTTCGTCGGCAAGCTCTCGCTGGACCACATCCCGCTGATCCAGGACCTGCTCGACCGCGAGGTGATCAACCCACCGTGGGTCCGTCCACGCTGGCTCGACGTGCCTGGCGCTCAGGAGCGCCTCGACAGGCTGCGCGAGGGCGCGTCGGTCACGGACCTCTACGAAGGAGAGCTGTCGGCATGAGGCTTGCCTTCTTCGTCAACGAGGTCGCCACCGAGATCGACGAGTACACGACGACGCGGCTGGCGAGGGCCGCGGCCCAGCGCGGGCACGAGGTCTGGTACGTCGGGCTCGAAGACGTCGAGCTCGGCGAGAGCAATGGCCAGCTGATGGCCCGAGCTCATGCCGCAGTGTTCGAGGCGGACGACACGCTCGAAAAGCTTCATGGAACGCGTCAAGGAACGCGACGCCGAACGGATCGTGATGGACGACCTCGATGCCTTGTTCCTACGCAACGAGTCGATCGAGGAGTGGCAGGAACGGCCGTGGGCAAGCCCCACTGGGTGTGGTGGTCGGCCAGATGCTCCAGGCTCGCGGCGTCACGGTGGTCAACGACCCGACGTCCCTGATGCGCGCCACGAGCAAGCTCTACCTGGAGGAGTTCCCCGAGAAGATCCGACCGCGATCGCTCGTGACGCGAGACCCGGAGGCGATCGAGCGGTTCGTTGCCGAGGTCGGCCCTTCGTCGTCAAGCCTCTGTACGGAGCCAAGGGTCGGAACGTGTTCGTGATCAAGGACGAGGACGAGACAAACCTCGCGCAGATCACGGAGGCGGTGCTGCAGGACGGCTACGCGATCGTCCAGCAGTTCGTCGACGGCGGAGAGGACGGCGATGCCCGCATCTTCCTGCTCGAAGGACAGATCCTCGAGCACGACGGACAGCTGGCCGCCTTCCGGCGAGTGCCCACGGGCAACGACCCCCGGGCCAACATCAGCACGGGCGGACGCGCGGTCCCTCTCGCAGATCGGTGACGTGGAACGTCGGCATCGTCGAAGCGATGAGCGGCAAGCTCGTGGCCGACGGCATGTTCTTCGTCGGCATCGATGTGATCGGCGACAAGGTGCTGGAGATCAACGCAGAGAGCCCCGGCGGGATGCAAGGCGTCGAAAGGCTCTACGAGATCGACGTCTGCCCGACCAGTCATCGAAGCACTGGAGCGCCGCTCCGCTCAGGCCTGAGTCGCGGCCGTCCCCCAGCGGTCACGCGTCGGAACTTGCTCCTAGCGGAGCTCCGCGTCTCGCTTGTGGATCTGCTGGAGCTCGGCGGGAAAGACGACCGTGCCGCACTCGGGACATTCCTCCTGGATGGCGTCCAGGTTCTGCAGGGCGGATGCCAGGTCGGACCGTCCTCGGAAGGCCGCGGCAGCCGCAAGCAGATAGCGAAGCTCATGGCCGGCCGGGCAGTCGGCCATCCTTTCGAGCACGTGCGCGAGCGCTTCTTGGGTGGCCCTTCTGTACGCCGCCTCGAGATCCTCGGGGACCTCGCCCGCATAGGTCTCGATCAGTCCCAGCACGATGAGGTACTCGAGGGACTCCTTCGCGGGCAGTCCTCGCGCGATGCCTGTCAGGTACGGCGCCACGGCGAACGCGGCGTCGTACGTTCTGTCCTCGGAGCACAGCTCCGGCCACAGCTCCCGGAACGCCTCCGACCCGAGCGCCCGGTCCTGGAGTCCTCGGATGACGTCGGTCACCCACTCGGCCCCCACGCCACTTCGGGTCCGAAGCTCTCGCCACCGTGCATCGTCGAGCGGAAGCGGCTGGTTCCCGTCTGACATGCGACCAGTGTGCACACCCGATGGCCCGTACACGCCGCCGGCAGAAGTCACTGGCGCTCGGCCACTAACGCTCCGCACCTCAGGTGTCGCAGCTGTACGACACCATCGGCGCCACCTACGAGGCCGTGACGCGGCGAACCGATGACGCGCGCAGTCGCGGCGCGGATCTGGGCGGCGCTCGGCCGATCCGCCCGGACCAGTCCTGAACGTCGGGGCAGGCGCACGGGTTCCTAGCGAGCCGCCCGGACCGTGCACGTTCGAGGCGCAGGTCGGCAACCGTCCGACGCTGATGACGTTCGCGACTACGCCGGTGACCACGGACGCGGCGCCGTGCGCTGGCTGGATCCGCTCGAGAACCTGCCGTTCGACGACCAGTTCCTCTCGACGCCGCGACCTGGCTGTGTGCACCGTTCATCACTGGCAAGACCGGCGCTGCGCAGGCGCTCGGTCGCGGCGGCCAGATGCCATCCCGGCGGTGCCCGGCACCATCGTGAACGGCGCTGCGATCACGAGGCCGACCGAGGAGCCCTCGCTGATCGATGCGCCTGCCGCCCTGAGCTGACGCAGCACCGTGCCGACCGGGCGGGGCGAGGGGACGCTCACGGCGTCGAACGCGACGAGCCCGACCGCCGCGAGCTGCCCGCTCCGCCTGCTTGCCGGCCAGGCCGGTCACTGCGCGGCACGGTCGACCTGGGCGGCTACGGCTCGTCGCGGCCTTCACGTCGTCCGCCGGACGTCGGTTCGGTCGCAGTCCGAGCCGTCAGCGGTCGAGGTGGAGCAGCAGCCTCCGCGACGACCTCGCCTCAGGTCGGTCGGCCGAACGCAACCGCGACCTGGTCGATCTCGATGCAGCATGAGCTCGGCGCTCGCCTGCTGATCGCCTGAGCCCGGCGCATCCGGTACCACGCGCGGCCTCGAAGTGCGCGTTCGCGCAGGGTCTCAGGCATCAGGCTGAGTAGTCTCGCTATGTCACGGCACCGGACCAGCCGTCGCCCCGATCCGAGTAGCGGACCTCAGGGCAACGGGTTGCCCGGGTCGGCGTCACCAGCCGGGGTGCGCCTGGGTGGTCGGCTGCGGCGCATCCATCAGGCGACGATCTTCGTCACGGTCATGGCACTTCCCGTGGTCAGAGCTGGAGGAGGAACGTGAACCCTCCTGGCGGCGACCGTAGGTCGCGCCGCAGCGACTGTCAGAGGATTTCCGAATGTCCGACCGGAAGGACGACGAGGAGCTGAGGCTCCGGGCGCGGTCAGCGGGGGATGGTGCGCCCCGCGGCGGCCATCAGCCGTTCGGTGTCGGTGGCGTCCGGGGGCGGCTCGGTCGGCGGCTTGATCAGGCCCAGCTCGATCGCGTGCTCGGTGCAGGTGAGCGCGACGACGTCCGTCATCGCGGGGATCGTCTCTGCCGGGAAGTCGACCGCGCGGCCGACGCTTGCCGACAGGTCCCAGGCATGGGCGGCGGCGTCGATGATCGCGAAGTCGACGACCACAGCGCCGGGCAGACGACCGAAGGGAGTGTCGTGCTCGGTGGTCATCACGCCGTCGCCGCGCCACAGCTCCAGCACCCGGGCCGCGACGTCGTCGGCGACCGGCGCGAGGTCGCCGTCGTACGGGACCGCTCCCATCGCCTCGTCCAGCGGCATCAGCTGCTGGTCGGCGGCGCTGCCCGCCCAGACCAGCTGGTTCTTCAAGGCATGGCTGGCCAGGCGTCGGACCGTCCACGGCGGGCAGTTGGTGACGACGTCCATCTCCGCCTCGTCGAGCCCGTGGATCACCTCGACCAGCTGGCCCTCGGCGTGCTCCAGAAGCGTCAGGTGGTCCATCGGGCTCCCCTCCCCCGTCGTTTGCGCCGATCCTGCCCCCACGACGACGTCGATGCCAGACTGACGCGGTGAGCGTGCAGGCCGGTCGCGGGAACCTGCCACTCGCCCCGACCACTCTCGTCGGGCGTTCGCGAGTCCTGGCCGAGGTGGCCGCCCTGGTTCGCACCCGGCCGCTGGTGACCCTCAGCGGCGTAGGAGGCGTCGGGAAGACGCGGCTCGCGCTGGCGGTCGGCGAAGAGCTCGCCCAGGAGTTCCCGGACGGCGTGTGGCTGGTCGAGCTGGCACCCGTGGGTGACGCCGACGCCGTACCCGACGCGATCGCCACCGCCCTCGGCATCACCTCCGCAAGGCGGTGCGCGCGTCATCGACACGGTGGCCGAGGCACTCGCCGGACGTCGCGTGCTGATCGTGGTCGACAACTGCGAGCACGTGCTCGCGGCGACCGCGGAGGCGATCGGTGAGATCCTGGCTCGCTCCGACGTCCCACGCGTCCTCGCGACCTCGCGCGAGCACCTGCGCGCGCCTGGCGAGGCACTGCTGAGCGTGCCTCCGCTGGCCGTCGACGGCGTGACGTCCGACGCGGTGACCTTGTTCGTCGAGCGGGCTCGTGCGGTACGGCCCGGGTTCGGGATCTTCGACGAGCAGACTGCGGACGCCGTGATCGACATCTGCGCGACGCTCGACGGGCTCCCCCTCGGGATCGAGCTGGCCGCGGCGCGGATGGCGGCCATGAGCGCGGTCGAGGTGAGAGACCGGCTCGGCGACCGGTTCCGGCTGCTGACCGGACCAGAGCTGGGGCCGGACCGTCAGGCGACGCTGCGGCACGCGGTGGCCTGGTCCTACGACCTCCTCGACGACGAAGAGCGCGCGATCCTGCGTTGGGCCTCGGTGTTCTCGGGTGGCTTCGACCTGCCGGCCCTGTGCGCCGTCGCCGAGGCGGGCGACGACGTCGAGGTGCTGCGGATGCTGGACTCGTTGGTGCGCAAGTCGCTCGTCATCGCACACCTCGGCTCCGCACGGACCCGGTACAGCCTGTTCGAGACCATCCGGGCGTTCGCGGACGAGCGGCTGGCGGAGACGGATGCGCGCGTGGGGGCGCGCGACCGACACGCGGCGTACCTCGCGGGCGAGGCCGTCCGGAGGTGGGAGCGCTGGAACGGCCCGGAGTGGCGGACCCACGTCGGCTGGGTGCAGACGGAGCTGGCGAACCTGCGGTCGGCGTACCGGTGGAGCCTCGACCGCGGTCAGGTGGAGACGGCCACTGACCTCGCCGCCCACGCTGCCCTGATGGGGTTCTCCGTCGAGCTCTTCGAGACCATCGGCTGGGCCGAGGGCGTGCTCCCGGCCGCGGAGCAGGCCGATGTCCGGCGGCTCCCCCGCCTGTACGCCGCCGCGGGATACGCCTGCTTCGTCGGGCGGGCCGAGGTGGCGACCGCGAACGCCCATCGGGCCACCGAGCTGGAGGGCCGGCCTGGCTACGACTCCTGCGAGCCCGGCTACGCGACGTTCATCGAGGCCCTCGGCCAGGTCTACTGCGGCAACCTGGATCGGTACGTCGAGCTGACCCGCGAGGTCGCGACGCTGCCGGGCCGTGGGCAGGCGTACGGGATCGCTGCGTACGTCGACGGCCTGCAGTCGTCGGGCCGGGTCGAGGAGGCGCTGCAGCTCACGGAGTCAGCGTTGACGGCGGCGCGCGAGCTCGGAAACCCCTACTGGCTCACCTACACGCTGTGGATCGTCGGTCTGGCCTACTCGAAGGCGGACCCGCAGCGCGCTCTCCAGACCTGGGACGAGGGAGTGACCTACCTCGGCGAGCACGACGTGCGGTTCTTCGAGGGCTTCCTGGCCCGCGATGCCGCCCTGCTGCACACCTCGGACGGCCAGCTGGAGACGGCGCTTGAACCTCTTCGGCACCTCGATCGAGGCCTTCGTGCGCTCCGGCGCCGTGGCTCAGCTGGTCATCTCGTTGGCCAGCCTGCCAGCCCTCTTCGAGCGGCTCGACCGTCCGGGCGTCGCCCAGACCGTCCTCGGCGCGATGACCCGGGAGGCGGGAAGCTCCCACCACGTGCCCGGCCTCGGCGAGCTCGGCGCACGGCTGGACCAGCAGCTCGGCCAGGAGGCGGCGGAGCGCTTCGCCGCTGCCGGCGCCGCGATGGACGTCCGCGACACGGCGTCGTACGCCCTCCACCAGATCGACCTCGCCCGCCGTGCGCTGACGGCAGCCGGCCAGCACGCCGCTGGAGCCGCGGGCCTCACCGCGCGCGAGACCCAGGTCCTGAGGCTGATCGCCGACGGAGCGTCCACCCGCGAGATCTCCGAGCGGCTGTTCATCTCGGCGAAGACCGCCGACAACCACATCCAGCACATCTACATCAAGCTCGCTGTCACCAACCGGGCCGCGGCGACGCGGTGGGCCTTGGACCACGACGTCGTCGAGGGGCGCCCCGAGACATGACCGGCAGATGGGGACCCGAAATAGGGGAATCTCCTCATGTGGGGACACCGGCCCGTGGCCCAGGCTTCCGGTCGAGCCAGCCACCAGGCTGGGAGACACCGGGACCCGACGGGCCCCACCACGGAGGAGAACGACATGATCCTGGCGACGACGAAGGTGAAGGACCTCGACCACTTCCTCGAGGTGTTCGGCACGAAGGGCGCGGACAAGCGCGGATCGCACGGCTCGCAGGGCGCCACGGTCTACCGCGACCCGATCGAGGAGGACCGGGTCTGGGCCATCTTCAACTGGGACGAGGACGGGTGGACGGCGTTCGCCACGGACCCCGAGACCCCCGGCATCATGCAGGAGGCGGGTCACCTGGGCCGGCCGTCCCTGGGCCAGTACCTCGGCACGTTCAACGCCTGACGCGACTGGCAGCCGGCCACCGCACCACCCCCGAGAACCCCTGTGCGGCCCGCACAGGGGTTCTCGCGTGCAGGCGTGACAAGCCCTGCCGGACGGAGAACACTGGCGACCACGACCGCTGCTCCTCCGGGATCCGACATCCCGGCCCTGGCTTGCGCCGGGTCCTCCACGAGGTGCGCGACACGACCGGACCGGAGGTGCTGTCGTGAAGGTGCGACCAGGTGCGATAGCCCGAGGCGCCGGGGTAGCCGTCGCCTGCCTCGCATCCAGCCCGACGGCGCGCTCGCGCGTCCTGTTCGCGGCGTACGCGATGGGCTGGCCGCTGGACAAGCCCGGCTTGCAGGTCTTCATGGTGATCCCGGACACCGACGAACCCTGGAAGCGCACCGCGGTGCCGTTCATGACTTCGGTGGCGACCTGGTCGGCCGTGATGGTGACCGCGACGACCGCAGTACGACGTACGAAGGTGCCCGCACTGGTCTCGGCGGTCGTCCTCGGAGGCGCCCTGGTGGTCGTCGACTCCTACCTAGCGGACCTGGGCGAGCGGCGGAAGGCCGCCGAGACGACCGCGGCTGAAGACTCCAACGAGGCACCCGAGCCTGACGAGGCTGACGAAGACGTTCGCGTCGACTGACACCGAACGTCCGACTAGCGCGACCGGTGGTGCGGGACGAGGCAGGTCGCCTCCCGCGTCGTCACGTTCCCGGCCTTGTCGGTCACCGTGGCGGCGACCGTGTAGGTCCGGCCGGGGCCGTCGTCGTCACGTATCGCCCGTACGTAGACCGTGTTGCCGACGATGACGATGTCGTTCGAGGCAGCCGGCTCGCTGGACGTGGCACTCAGCTGCAGGTCGCGCCACTCCTGAAAGTTCGTCGGCAGCGACGACGTCAGCGACTCGCACCAGCTTCTCGTTGGGCGGCCAGATCACGCAGGGCTGAGCCGGTAGGCCGCTCAGCACCGGCGAGGTGAGATCGATGCGCACCGTCAGTGCCTGCGGCGGCTCCTGGTTGCCGAGGCGGTCGATGGCGAAGTAGGTGATGTCGTACACACCCTCGGCCGAGAGTGCGGGCAGGACGAGCTCCTCGCCTGGGTCGATGACGGCCATGGCGCAGTACGGCGCCGTTCCGCGTTCGGTGACGCGAGCCCGGATCTCCTGGATGCCGGCACCGTCCGCGTCGTCGGCCGCAGACAAGGACACCGTCACGTCGCCGTTGTGCCAACCGGCCGGAGTGGCTGCTGGCAACACAGCCGCGACCGTGGTCGGCGCGGTGCTGTCGTCGGGGGCGGGGAACGGTGGAGGCAGTACTGCGTCCAGGCCGCTGAACTCGACCTCGACCAGTCGGCGTCCGGGCATGGTCGTCAGGACGCCGGTCACGACCCTGGACTCCTGCGCGGCGTCGAACCAGTACGGCTCGGCTTCCGCGATCAGGGCCTGGTCCTCCGGGAACGCGAAGTACAGGCGTGCGGGTCGGCCCTCGAGGGCGCGACCGTGGAGGTACATGATCAGCGCGTGCTCGTGTGCGTGGAGCATGTTCTTGCCGAAGAACGACTTGCGGCGGTCGTTGTCGGCTTGCCACACGCGGCGACCCGGGCGAAGGTCTCCCGAGCCGGCGACTCCTCGTCGACGAACACCTTGAGCCAGCTCTGGGCGCTGCGGGCGAGCTGGTCCAGGTGGGTGAAGCCGTTGGTCAGGTCCAGAGCGGCCAGCGTCTGGTCGGCTTCCGCGTGGATCCACCAGGCGCTGTCAGCGCTCCACGGCGCCCGACTGCGAAGCTTGTCGAGGCGCTCGTTCCAACGCGTCGCGGCGTCGTCCCAGGCTCGGCTCATCAGGACGTCGCGGTCCGCCGCGAGCGCAGGACCACGGGCGGTCGGGGAAGACCTGGTTGGCGTTGTGGATCATCTCGTAGGACTTGATGTTGTGGCCGAAGTCGGTGAGGTTCGCGCCGAAGTTGCCGAACCGCAGCGGTTCGTCCCCAGAACCACCACTTGTTCGAGGCCGGCAGCCGAGTTCTTGTGGCGGGCGATGAGGATGTCGGTGACCCGGCGCAGGTCGTCGCGGAACTGCGCGCGGCGGCGCCGGGTCGCTCAGCAGCGTCGACGTACGGCAGGAGCAAGGCGGTGCCTGGGACCAGGAGGTCGGTGATGTCGCCGCCGTTGGCGCCCGGGTCCAGCTCGGTGGTCAGGTCGTAGGTGAGGGTGTCCTTCACCCGGTTGCCGACCGGGTCGTAGTACTTGTCGAACAGCAGGTCCCGGACGGCGAGGAGCTCCGCCTCCACCTCGGGGTCGCGGGTGACGTTGAAGTACATCCCGTAGGCCAGCCCGAGCGAGGCCAGCTCGAAGACGTCCTTGTTGGCCAGCGGGTCGACCGGCTCGCCGTTCTCCTTCAGCCGCCCGAAGTAGCCGCCGTGCACCGGGTCCTTCGCCTTGGCGTCGATCCAGTCGATCCCGGCTCTCGGCGTAGGTCGAGGTACCGCTCCTCGCCGGTGAGCATGAAGGCGAGCGAGTAGCCGTAGACGCCCACGGGCCAGGGTCGAGAGGCCACGGATCGGGTTGTTCCCGGTGGGCGGGAGCAGCTCGCCGTCGCGTCCCCCGGAACGACGGGAAGTTGCCCACCGGATCGCCCAGCGCGGACGGCATGTCCCAGTAGGGCATCAGGTCCTCACGATGGTGTCGCAGCCACCTGTCCCCCGTCAGCACCTCCGGGTACGTCGAGCAGTCCGGCCGCCGTGCGGCGCGACGCTCCCGGTGGGCGCGATAGCCGTCGTCGCCGGCCCGCCCGGCACGAAGGCGACGAGCGTCGCCACCGACAGGCAGGAGACGGCACCGAACAATCCACGTCGGAACGAGCGTCGTACAGACATGAGCGCCTCCCCGAACCTCTCCACCGCTCAGGGATCTGGAGCCGCGAGCGGTGGCTTCCATGATTCGGATCGCACCTGCTCGCGCGCCATACGCAAAGGTGCGTACGGCGGCGTGGTGCGAGGACCGGGGACCGGCGACTCGTCGAGTGGATCGACCTCGTCAGCGACCTGCTCCAGCGTCCTCGCCCGGAGTTCCCCGTCGCGGAGATCGGTCTCCAGCTGCGCTCACACGTTTCGCGTCCACGGGGTCACGTGGGAGTGGCGCGACGAGTCCGGTCGGACCGGACACCAGTCGTGGCCTCACGTAGACCCGGCACAGCTCCCCGACCCCACCCCAGATGCAGGTGCTGCTCACGAGACATCCGCTGGTCCAGTGGTTCCCACCGCCCACGACCAGGAGCTGTCGATCCCCTACCTGCTCGACGGGCTCGTGTACCAGGCGTTCGTCCTCGGCCGTCGTCGCGACGACTTCGACGACGACGACCTGGCCCTCGCCGGGCACCTGCAGGGCCTGCTTCGCGGCTTGTTCCTCCACTTGCAGCCGGGAGCCAGGGTGCACTCACGCGCAGGCCACCTCGTGCGCGTCTGCGGAGCGCATCGAGCTCACGGCGACCGAGCACTCCGTGCTCGTCCTGCTCGCGGACGGCCACACGACGTACGGCATCGCGCGTCGGCTGGAGATGGCGCCTCGGACGGCGAGCAAGCACCTCGAGCACATCTATCGCAAGCTCGACGTCACCCATCGCATGGCTGCCGTGAACGCCGCCCACGAAGCCGGCCTCGTCGATCGCCGCCGACTTGCCAATCACCGGATCTCGTGACGGGCGCCAGGGCGCCCTCCTCGACCGACGGCTTGGGCTCGAATTGAACGGTGGTTTCGAGGCTCGGCCGTGGACGGCCTCGCCCCTCAACCACCGATACGTTCCTAGGGGCGAGCGTTGAGGACGCGGGCGTACAGCTCGCTCACCCTCTGCGCCGGCTCGACGTCTGCGTCCTGGAAGTGGTCGAGGCCTGGGCAGCCGTTGACCTCGAGCACGGCGTACTCCCCGTCCCGCTCGATGTCCGGGGTCGACAGGTCGACCCCGCAGAAGCGGGCGCCCAGGGAGGCGGCAACGGACACGGCCAGGTCCTTCCAGCACGCGGCCATCGCGGGTCGTGACGTCCTCGGCGGTGCCGCCGGCGGAGAGGTTCGAGATGGGGAGCAGCCTCACCACCTCCCCGCTGCGGGGATCGTCGAGGTCGAGCGACCCGAACGGGAGAGGTACGTCGAGACCCTCGGGTCGACGGGGGCCAGCCGGGTGCGGCGACCAGAGGCACGGAAGTGTGCCTGCAGCCCGTCGATGAGCTCGGCGATGGTCGAGGTGCCGTCGCCGTGCACCGCCAACGGACGCCGGCGATAGGCAGAGATCACCTCGTCGTCGAGCACCACGATGCGGTAGTCGGGCAGGTCGATCGCCTCCTCGACGAGCATCGTCTTGACGCGCAGCACCTCGTACCTCGCGATCGCCTCCTCGATCTCGGTGGCGTCGTGACAGCGCTCGACGCCCGACCCGTGCGCGCCGTCGACGGGCTTCGCGTACACCGGAAAGCCAAGCCCCATGGCGAAGTCGACGGCATCGGCGGTGGTCACGAGACCGTCGTAACCGCGGCGAGCGAGACTCGGCCCGATCCTCTCGGCCCACCACGGCAGGGCGAACGTGCGGCCTGCGGGACAGCGGTAGCCGGACGATCGCAGGAGGAACTTGGTGAACTCCTTGTCGCGGAGGGTCTCGATGGCTGCCCAGGAGTTCAGGCCCACGTCGTTGCCCTTGACCAGCCGGAGGCCGCCGCCGCGATACGCGACGCGCGCGACCTGCCCGAACTCCGGCTCGACCTCGACGCTCTCCACGTTCGGCAGGCCGCCCTCTGCGAACAGCGTGACCAGCATGCGTGCCACGTACGAGTGGTGACGCGGCACCGTTCAGCCTCCGCCGTACGAGCCGCCGGCCAGCGCCGCGACCTCGTCGGCGACCCATCGCTTGCGGACGTTGCCGACCAGGTAGAAGGACCCGATGACGACGACGACTCCGTCGTGGCCCGCGAGCGTCTCTGCGCGGCGTACGGCTTCGACGGGGTCGTGCTCGACGAACACGTCGACACCGGAGGCATCGTCGACGAGCTCG
Organism: uncultured Actinomycetota bacterium; assembly: GCA_963758885.1. Classification (GTDB taxonomy): domain Bacteria; phylum Actinomycetota; class Actinomycetes; order Propionibacteriales; family Nocardioidaceae; genus Nocardioides. The sequence continues at coordinate 35,096 of CAVWXS010000017.1, read as the reverse complement.
GCGAGGTCCTCGGGCGGCACGCACCTCCACGGAGGAGCGTCGAAGGTCGTGAAGACGACCGCCCGGAAGACGGCGGCAAGCGTGGGAACGAGCAGAGAGGCGTCCTTGCCTTCCTTGAGCGCCACCACGCCGACCAGGTCCCTGCCGCCGAAGGCGCTGCGGATCCTCGACATGGACGCGGCGATCTTGTCCTCGTTGTGGGCCCCGTCGAGGACGGCCGTCCTCCCGTCACGCTCGAACACCTCGACCCGCCCCGGCAGGCTGACGGACCTCAACGCCTGGGAGCACCGTGTCGGCTCGAGCCGGTCGCCGAGGATCTCGGATGCAGCGGCGACGGCAAGCCCAGCGCTGACCACCTGGTACTCCTGCCAGTCGGCCGGTACCGCGGGAACCTCGATGCGCGTCTGGTCCAGCCCGACCACGAGGGCGTCGTCGTCGCGCCTCACGTCCAGGGTGTCGCCGATCAGCCACAACGGACTCTCCAGCTCGCGACACCGGTCCTGGACGATCTGCCGGACACTTGGCTGAGTGGCTCCGCACACCACCCTGCCGCCGGGCCGGAAGATGCCGACCTTGTCGGTGGTGATCTCCTCCACGGTGGTGCCGAGGACGTCGACGTGGTCGAGACCCACGTTGGTCAGGACCTTGACTCCGCCGCCGAGGACGTTGGTGGCGTCATAGGAACCACCGAGGCCGACCTCGACGACGGCGACGTCCACGTCCACCGCACGGAAGAGCGCGAAGGCGAGGGCCACCTTGAACTCGAAGTACGACGGGGGGCCGTACGGCGAGGGGTTCGCCTCGACCAGCGCGCGGAGTGCCAGCGCCTCCTGCAGGACCTGCGACGGAAGCACATGGCGGCCATCGACCTGCCACGTCTCGTTGAGGCTCTGCACGTAGGGCGACAGGTGCAGCCCCACCTTGAGCTCGTGTGCGCTCAGGATGGCGGCGGTCAGCGCGGCGACGGTGCCCTTGCCGGAGGTTCCGCCCACGTGGACGTGGGGGTAGGCGTGCTGCGGGGAGCCGGCCGCCTCCAGCACCCACTCGATGCGCTCCAACCTCAGGTTGGTCTCAGCGGTCCAGATCTTCACGCCGGCCATTTCGTCGAACAGCTCGCGCAGCTGTGCCATGGCAGCCATCTCGGCAGCGACGACCTCTTCGTCCATGTCTCCTGTCCCCAGCTCAGCGACGGATGCGGACTCGGGCCGTGGCGCGGTCGGCTGCGTGGAAGCGGTCGCCAAGGTACCTGACCTTCACCCAGTGGCGCCCACGCGAAACAGGACGCTTGGCGCCGAACGTGGCGACGCCGCGACCGTCGGTGAGGCGGACGACGGCACGGCGGCCGTCGACCTTGACGACCACCTTGCCCGAAGGCACGGGGCGTACGCCGCGTGGTGACGTGACGCGTACGGCGACGCGCAGTCGGCCGCCGTCCGCCCGCCAATCGACGGACACGGTCGCGGGACCGGTCGTCGGCCCTGAGCTCCAACGCCTACGCGTGACGGGTTTCAGGCCGGGCTTGCGGGCGGTGATGCGGACGGAGATGCGGGTGCCGACGTCGGCCGGCCGCACGTCGTACTGACGACCCGACGCGCGCGGGATCCGCCGGCCGTCGCGGAGCCAGACGTAGGAGATGGCGGCGTCCGCGGGGCTGTAGGTCCCCGGGTCGGCGGTGAGCGTCCTGCCGAGTGCGGGCGTCCCGTGCAAGGCAGGAGGCTCGGCCACCCGCACCTTGGAGTAGCGCTCGATGAGGACGGCCGCGCGGTGCCGGATCTCGTCGAGGTGGTGGTAGAGGTGGCGGCCGGGACAGGCGGTCTGGTTGGTGTCGCGGTGACCGTCGATGGCCGGCAGCCGTACCTTGCGGCCTGCCCGGAACCGGTCGCTCCCGTGCGACCAGACCCGGACGTTGCCCAGCGGGTCGCGGCCGAACGGCTGGAGCTTCCACGCGGCGACGGCGGCCACCGCGTCGAGCACCCGGTCTGAAGGACGGACGAGCTCGAAGTTCCCGATCACCGCGACTCCGGCCGAGGTGGAGTTGAAGCCGAGGGTGTGTGCGCCCCGCACCGCACGGCGTGCCCCGCCCGCGCGGCCGGTCCAGACCCGGCCGAACCGGTCGACGAGGAAGTTGTAGCCGATGTCGGACCAGCCGAGGTGACGCGTGTGGTAGCGGTACATGCCTCGGATCAGTGCGGGCACGTCGCGACGCCGGTAGCTGTTGCTGTTGACCGTGTGATGGACGTGCACCTGCTTGATGGTGTGGTTGATGTGGGGCCGTCCGTCACGCCACGACTCCCTGGCACCCCACTGCCGACGACCATGCAGCTGTGGACGCGGCACGTGCCCGGCCCTGGATCCGCGAGCGGTCGCCGTACGCCCGAGGGGCTGGTCGCTCTCCTCGTCCGAAGCGTCGTCGCCCGGCTGCGCCCACGGCTGCAGCAGCACCAACGTCAGGCCTCGCGGGCGCACGCCCCCGACCCGGACTCGCACGCCGTCCGAAGGGCCGATCCACACCAGCTCGGTGCTGGCGACGGCGCTGCCTTCACCCGACGAGCCGTCAGGTAGGTCGGCGAGCGGCGCCATGGGGAGCCAGTCGCCCCACTGACCGTCGGAGCGCGTCCGCACCTGGAGGACGGGGGCAGGGTCCCGTCTGTCCCACGTCAACCCGAGCATCGAGTACGGCGTCGAGGACAGGCCGTCGCTCTCCCACAGGTCGTTGCCGACTCGTCGCGTGAGCACCGGGCCGTCGAGAGGTACCGCGAGCTCGCTGATCCCGTCGTCGTCCTGGTCGACCAATGCCAGTGCTGGGAGTCCGTCCGGCCGGGCCCCGGGATCCGCGCCGGGCCACACGCGCACGGCTCCACCGACGGCCCCGACGGCGACGACGCCGCCCAGGGCCGCCTTCAGGACCGGACGCCGTCGCGCTGCAGGCTGCTCCACCCCAACATTCTTGGCACACGACGACGGTCATCCGTGGCAGACACGGCGAGCACGCGAACACCCGTCGAGTCGCGAGGCGCGCTACGCCGCACTGAGGATGCGCAGTGCCGCCTGGGCTTCTCGTCGCGCAGCTGGCTCCAGCGACTGCCAGGCCGGGTGAGCCTCGGGCAGTCGATCGACGAGCGTGCGGATGCGGCGTCGGTCGGATCCGGCGAGGTTCTCGGCCTCGGCGAACGGGTCCTCGACGCAGGCCAGCAGGGCGGCAGCGTCGAACAGGTGACGGTCCCGGTCGCGCGAATCGGTGAGGTAGGCAGCGGCCTTCAGGACCATTGCGGCAAATGGTCGGGGCACCGAGATAGTGGTCGCCCGGTCGTCCCGGATGTCGAGGACGGCGTTCATGGTGCGCTTCAGGGCCTGCGTGCCGCCCTCGATCGCGACCATGTCGCGACCGCGCATTCGCTCGATGACCGCGGGTGCCGGATGGTCCGCAGCGAGAACGTCGACGACCTCGTCGTCTCGTTGGGCTCCGCCGACGACTTTCACTTGACCGTCACGCACCCAACGGTGGGCGGTGTTGTCCCGCGGGTCGGTCGTTTCTCTGAGCCGGTAGCCAAGCCTGTCCAGTGCTCTGGCCGCCCTCGCCGGTAGGCCGCGAGTCGTCTCGATGTGCAGCACGATGTCGACATCGTTGGTCGGCCGGACGAGATCGAGCCCGCGGTGCACGGTGTGCAGCTGCACCATCAGACCGCCGACGAGACTCCATTGGTTCGAGGGCAGCACGTCGGCGATCTCGGCGACGTTGGGCCACGGGTGCGGCCAGCCGCCAATCGCTGATTCGACCCGGATCTCAGGACGTTCGTGCGACTCAGGCATCGTCACGGAAGCGCTTCAGGGCGTCATCCAGCGTGCGTACGGCAATGCCGCGCTCGCGGGGATCTTCGCTGGTGGCGGCGTCCAAGGCGGCCAACACGTCGCCCTGCATCAACTCGCCAACAAGCTTGATGGTGACGCCCTCCCTGTCATGGGGATCGTCCGTCGCCACAGCACGCAGCACGAAGTCACCGCTGGATTCGGAGAGAAGTCCGTAGGTCCGCACGAGATCGTGCAGATAGCGGACGTCGACATACCAGTCTCTTTGGGCTTGATAATCCACGCCTACCAGGCCAGGCAGGGCGCGGCGCTCGACCGTGCTGGGTTCTCCTCCGATCCGACTCGCCGTGACCTGGTGACCGGCGAACCGCCCGACCACAGCGCGGTTGCGGCTGGCCGCGACCAGGTCGTTCGAGTTGATCTGGCGGAGCCGAGAGCGGAGCCGGGAGACCTGGGCCTGGCCCAACCAGTCCGCATCGTGACCGGAGAGGAGCGCCACGGACCCCCAGGCCGTACGCCCGGACCAGCCGCGTGTGTGCTTGCCCTGTCGCGAGGCATGCAGCGCGCGGACCGAGGCACCATCGAGAAGTCCACGGGCGACGTAGCGCACCTCTCCCCGGCGTCCGAGGTGCTGCACCTGCTTCTCCGTCACGCCGAGCAGCTGTGCGGCTGCTCCAACGGCCAGCGCACCATCTAAAGTCACGGCCATACAGACAGTATGTCATTTCACCGATTACCTGCATACCGGTGTGACGACACCTTCGTCTCTGGCACCGGCTTGCCGTCGCGGTCGCGCCACACGTCGGAGGGCCGCAGGTCGCTGTACGCACTCCACGCGAAGGTGCCCACGAGCAGGCCGAAGGCCACGACGAGTGCCCCCGTCACGTAGCTCGCTCGCGCCAGACGTAGTGCCACCCTCAGATGCTGGGGCCTGCACCTTCGCCGTGCCAGAGGGCGATGCCGAATCGCAACGTGCCTCGCTCCTCGCTGCCCCATAATGGCCGCGTGCCCGGACCCGCCCCGCGTCGCTCGAGCGCCGGCCGTACGGCGCGCGCGTCGCTCGAGGTGTGGTCGCTGACGGTGGTGGCCCACACGGTCGCGGGCGGTGCACTGCCGTCGCTGCCGTGGTTGGTCGGGGTGGCCGGACTGGTGACCGTGTCGACGGCCTGGGTGCTGCGGCGGTCAGTACGGCTGAGTGTGATGCTGCCGGTGCTGGTCTTGTGCCAGCTGGGGCTGCACTCCCTGTTCGCGACGTTGTCGCCTGCGGGCGTCGTGGTCGGGCACGCGGCCGGCCACCCGCAGCACGCGGCTGCCCCGGTGCCGTGGTGGATGGACGAGCTGTCGCCGCGGATGATGGGCGCTCACGCGCTGTGCGCGGTGCTGACGGGCGTGGTCTGGTGGTTGCGACGCTGGGTCGTCGACGTGGTGCTCAGCCTGGTCCGGCATCGGGCGGTCGCGATGCGGCAGGCCGCGGTCGCCGTCCTCGCGAGAGCGTCGTTCGGTGACGCCCTCGTCTGGCTGGTCGGGAGCCCGGGGCGCGCACCGCCATGCGCCCTCGCACCTGCCTGAGCCGTCGCGGACGGCTTGGCTTGCGTGCGCTCCGCCCCATGACCAGTCCGAATCCCCGAAAGGGAAGTCCCGATGTCTCTGCGTACCCTGACGCGCCTGGGTGCCTTGCCCCTCGCGCTCGGCGCCGTCGTCCTCGGCGTCGCCGCCCCGGCCAGCGCCCACGTCACCATCTCCGCCTCGACCACTGCGGCCGGCGCCTTCGCCGTGCTGACGCTGAGCGTGCCGCACGGCTGCGACGGGTCGGCCACCACCGAGATCGTCATCCAGATCCCCGAGGAGATCAACGCGGTCACGCCCACCCGCAACGCGCTGTGGGAGGTCGACAAGCAGGTGGAGCAGCTGGATCCTCCGGTCACCGACGCCCACGGCAACGAGATCACCGAGCGCGTCGCCACCGTCACGTACACGGCCCGGTCGCCCCTGCCCGACGGCTACCGCGACGCCTTCGAGCTGTCCGTGCAGCTACCGGAGTCGGAGGGCACCACCTTGGTCTTCCCGACGATCCAGACGTGCGAGGAGGGCGAGTCCGCCTGGATCGAGGTGCCCGAGGAGGGCCAGAGCGACGAGGAGCTCGAGCTGCCCGCTCCTTCGGTCACCATCACGGCCGCCGAGGGTGACGCGCACGGTTCGGACGAGCCGGCCGAGGCCGCGGATGAGGGCAGTGACCTGGGCGCCTGGGCTCTGGCCGTCGGGCTGCTGGGTGTGCTCGTCGGTGCCTTCGCAGTCGTCCAGGCACGCCGGCGCAAGTGAAGGACGACCCACGCCCGCGGGTGTGGTGGTTTCGAGGCTCGCAAGCTCGCACCTCAACCACCGATCGGTGGGCTCGCAGGTCGGCGTTGCTCACCGCGGTGGTGGCCTTCCTCGTCCTGGCCTGCGCACCGCCGGCGTCGGCGCACGCCGAGCTGATCGACACCGACCCCGACGAGGGGGCGGTGCTCGAGGCGGCTCCGGACGTCGTCCGCCTCACCTTCAACGAGCCGGTCAGAGGGGTGCCCGAGGGCGTCCAGGTCTTCGACGCCGAGGGAGAAGCGATCGCGTCGTCCTCGCGCACCAGCGACACCGACCTGCTCGTCACGCTCGACGAGGACGTCACCGACGGGACCGTGGCGGTCGCCTGGCGTGTGGTGTCGGTCGACGGGCACCCGATCGCGGGCACCCTCAGCTTCTCGGTCGGTGCGCCCAGCGACAGCGTGGCTGCTCCGGTCGTCGACGCGCCCGAGGACGGCGTACCCGTCGCGCTGAGCCTGTCGCGCTGGCCGGCGTACGCCGGACTGCTGCTGGCCGTGGGACTCGTCTGGTTCGCCACGATGCTGCTCCCCTCCGGGCTCGACAAGCTCGACAGGGCCTGGCGCCGGATCGTGCGGGCGGCGCGTCTGGCCGCTGGCATCTCGGCCACGGCCTGGCTGGTGGGGGTACCGCTGACGGCGCTCTACCTGCGCGGTACCGGGCCGAGCACCTTGCTCGACGCCGCCACCTGGCGCTCACTGCCTGCCGAGGAGGTCGTGATCGCGGCCGTCACCGCGGTCGGCGTCCTGTCGGCCGCCTGGTTGCTGCCGCGAGACCCGGGCTGGTCGAGACGCCATCAGCTCGCGGCGCTGGCCGGGTTGCTGGCCCTCGCTCCTCCGCCGCTCTCGGGCCACACCCGCGCCGAGACCGAGACCTGGCTCGTCGTCAGCGTCGACTGGCTGCACCTGGTCGCGGGCAGTGTGTGGCTGGGCGGCCTGGTCGGCTTGTCGATGACCCTCCCCGGCCTGGCCGGCAGGCGTGAGGCCGCCGCCACGTTGGTCAGCCGGTTCTCCACCGCAGCGGCCGCGGTCCTCGCCGCGCTCGTGCTCTCCGGCGCGTTCCTGGCCTGGCGCATCGTGGGCTCGTGGGACGCGCTGCTCACCGACGGCTACGGACAGCTGCTCCTGGTGAAGATCGGCGTTGCGGCGCTGGCAGTCGCGATCGCGACGTACAACCGCTTCCGGCTCCTCCCCCGCATGAGCGCGGCCGCCGGTTTCCACGACCGGGTCGACGCCGCTCGGGCGCTGTCGCGCACCACGGCCCTGGAGGCCGTGGCTCTGGTGGGGGTGCTGCTGGTGACCGGGTTCCTGACCCAGAAGAGCCCACCGACCGAAGGCCTCCCGACGGCGCCGGTCGCGGGTGCCCAGACCCAGCGAACCGGCCTCGGTGAGCTCGAGGCTGTGGTCACCCTCTCCCCCGCGATCTCCGGCATGAACACGCTGACGCTGCGCATTCGCGACACCGACGGCACCCTGGTCGAGGGCGCCGAGCCACCCCGGGTGCGGCTGACCAGTGACGACCTCGCGGGCGACGTACCGCTCGCGCGGATCGGCCCCGGCACCTTCCAGGGCCGCATCGTCATCCCTCGCGACGGCACCTGGCAGGTCCAGGTCTCGCTCCGGCTGAGCAAGTTCGACAACCCCGTCGCCCGCATGGAGTTCCACGTGGGCGGGCACGCCTAGCTGCCGGATCCGAAAGCCGCGCCGCCGGGCGTAGGCGAGCATCGCCGGCCCCGCACGCCGTACGACCGCCTCGAAGGCGTCGTGCGGCTCCGGCTGGAAGCTCAGACCGGTCACCGTCCGGCAACCTGCCGAATCTTGCAGGGGGACGCGGGCCTCGCGTGCTCGCGGTCGTTGCTCAGCGAGATCGCTTGGCCGGCGAGGCCTTCTTGGTGCGCGTAGAGGTGGACCGGGACGTGGACTTCGCCGCCGTGCGCTTGCGTGGCGTCGCGGACGCGGTGGCAGCCGCGGTGGAAGCCCTGCGCCGGGTGGTCGCGCCCGAGCCCGATGCCGTGTCGGTCGAGCGGGTCTCCGCCTGCGCGGCCGCGAGGGCCGACTCGGCCTTCGTCAGCTTCTGGTGGCGCTTCGCCACCGTCTTGGCGAGGTCTTTCAGCTCCTTCTCGGCCTGCTCGTGGTCCGACTCGCTGGCTTCCAGCCGCACTTCGGCACGCCTGGTCTCGCGCGAGAGCCGGCGAGCCTCCTCCTTGGCCTGCTTCGCCCGCTTCTTCAGGCGGTCGTACTCCCGCGACGCGGACTGGCGGTCCTGGTCAGCGGTGGCCGCGCGCTTCTCGGTCATCTCCAACAAAGTCGTGTGCTCCTGGAGCTTGGCCTTCTGCTTCTCCACCCGCTTGGCCAGCAGGTCGACGTCGGTGTCCATGGCTCTCCTCTCCCTTGCTCGGGACCCTGCCAGGGAAGCCAGCCGTCTGCCTCACCCCTCGGGGTCGGTCGAGGAGAAGTCCACGCGAGGAGCCCCGGCCTGCCACATACGCAGGCCGGGGCTCACGGCTTTCGATGCCAGTGCAGCGGCACTGTCAGGGGCAGGTCCAGGTGCTGAGGTAGGGGCGGCCGACCTGGCCGTCGATCACGGAGGCCACGGCCAGGTACAGGTTCGTACCCGACGGCATCGAGAAGACTGCCGAGGTGGCTGTCGTCGTCGGCGCGTCGAGGCGGCCGCGGCTGTCCAGGGGCGCCGCGGTCGCGCCCCCGTAGTAGGCCCACTCGGTGATCGGATCGGTGCCCGTGAAGTTCGACCAGGACATGTAGACCGTGCACGAACCGCCGTTGGCGACCTTCGAGGTCTCCACGGCGAAGTAGGGATCGCCCTGGGCAGCGTGGGACGTTCCGGCAGTCCCGAGGTCCAGGGCGAGGGAGGCGATGGAGGCGAGGACGAGGGCGATGAGCTTGCGCATGCGGAGAAGGTAGGAGAGCCGGTGTCGGCTGGTCCGTCGGCCCGGTGACAGATGACCGATCTCGCCGACGAGGCCTGCGGTGAGCGGGATGACCCAGACCGAAAATGGTGGCAGCCCGCTACGCGCGGGCACGCCAGGCGAAGACCTCCTCGAGGTCGAACTCGTCGCCAGGCACCAGGTTGTCGGCGTACGACGTGTAGACCACCGTCTGCCCGTCGGCACTGATTGCCACGGCCGTTGAGCCGCTCGTGCTGTTCCCGCCGGCCCCGCTGGGCGCGTGGGAGACCCGGGTGACCGTGCCCGTGCGGAGGTCCGCGACGAACGCGTCGGTCCGGCCCTCGTCGTCGCCGGCCACCAGGTTGGTGGCCTCCGACCCGAACGCGACGTAGCGACCGCTACGCGACAGGCTGGGCAGGAACGAGTGACCCGTGCCCTGCTTGTGCACGCGGCGGATCGCGCCGGTGGACAGGTCGATGCGGTAGACGTCGACGAAGTCGCCACTCTCACCGGGCAGGTCCGCCGCGCACGAGGAGAACGCGGCGAAACGACCGTTGCCCGAGATGGTCGGCCGCCCGGCGCTGCCGGCAGGGAGGTCCTGGCAAGGAGCGGGGGCCGCCTCGTGGTGGAACCGAAGGGTCTCGCCCGCCTCCATGTCGCGGACCCACAGGTCCTGGTTGTAGCCGAAGACGACCTTGCGGCCGTCGTCGCTGATGTCGCCGTTGAGCACCGGGCCGCGGACGTCGCGGTCGTCACCCGGCAGCAGTGACGCCTGACGGGTGGTGCCGTTGCGCAGGTCGCGGACGTAGACGTCCTCCTTCGCGTCCCGGTCCTTGGCTCCGTAGCTGCCGAAGGTCTGGAACGAGACGAAGCGGCCGTTGCCTGAGATCACGGGCGAGAAGCTGTTCTTGTCGGACTGCTGCTCGTTGGAGGTCACCGACACGCGTTGCAGCACGTCGCGCTGCAGGTCCTTGACGAGCACGTCGAGGGCGTCGCCGTTCTCGTCGCCCGTGACCAGGTTGGTGGCCCACGTCGTGAACGCGACGTAGCGGCCGTCGGAAGAGATGGTCGGCTCGAAGCTGTGGTCGTTGCCCACCTTCCCGTGCTGGTGGCTGACGAGGACGGTCACGCCGTCCGTGGTGTCGCGGACGTAGACGTCCTCGTCGCCGTTGGTGTCGGACGGCACGAGTGCGGCCTCGGTCGAGAACGCGACGTACCTGCCGTCGGCGCTCGCCACCGCAGCCGTGCCGTTGATGTGGCTCTTCTCGGTGAGCTGCCTGTCCGAACCCTCGACCAACGCCACCTGTTCGTTGTGGTCGCTGGCGCGACTGCTCGCGCCGGCCGGCTGCAGTGGGAGAGCCAGCGCGGCAACAGCGAGTCCGGCGATGATGAGGGCGCTGCCGAGTCGACGGTCCGTGGGGCGCATGGGTCGGGTCTCTTTCTTCGTGACGTCGGGTCCGAGATCAGGACGCGGCCGAGGGCCTCAGGGTTGGAAACGGTAGCCGACCCCGGCCTCGGTGAGCAGGTGTCGCGGCCGCGCCGGGTCGGGCTCGAGCTTCTTGCGCAGAGTGCCGAGGAAGGTGCGCAGGTAGTTGCCCTCGCTGCCGTACGCCGGCCCCCACACCTCGTGGAGCAGGTCGGCGCCCGTGACGACGCGACCGTCGGCTCGCACCAAGACCTCCAGCAGGGACCACTCCTTCGGGGTCAGGTGTACCTCCGACCCCTCCCGGGTCACGCGCCGGAGCGCGACGTCGACCACGAGGTCGCCGGCCACGACCGGCTCGATGTCAACGCCGGACCTCCGACGCGCGGCGCGCAGCCGAGCGAGCAGCTCCTCCATGCCGAACGGCTTGGTCACGTAGTCGTCGGCGCCGGCGTCGAGCGCGCCCACCTTGTCCGAGGAGTCGCTGCGCGCCGACAAGACGATCACCGGCAGCTTGCTCCATGTGCGCAACGACATCAGCACGTCCATGCCCGGCACGTCGGGAAGTCCGAGGTCGAGGATCACCACCTCGGGCTGGTCCTCCCTGAGCGCGGAGAGAGCCGTCCGGCCGTCGGCGGCGACCAGCACCTCGTGCCCCTCCGCACGCAGCCCGATCGTCAACGTGCGGAGCAGGACGCGGTCGTCCTCGACAAGCAGAATCCTCATGAGGTCGCCAGCTCGACGACCATGCTGAGGCCACCTCCGGGGGTCTCATCCACCAGCAGCTCGCCACCCTGCGCCTCGACGAGTCCACGAGCGACGGCGAGGCCGAGTCCGACCCCGTCCCCGGAAGCATCGCCCAGCCTCTGGAACGGCTCGAACATCTCCTCCCGTTGCGCGGCGGGCACCCCCGCCCCGTGGTCGACGACCACGACCCGGGCGCGTGCGCCCTCAGCCGACCCGCACACCTCGACCGGCCCGTCGGTGTGGCGGAGCGCGTTGGCGACCAGGTTGGCGAGTGCTCGCTCCAAAAGGGCGACGTCCGCGACCACGTCGGGAAGCGGTCGTACGACGCGGACCCGCTCTCGCTCGGGAAGGTCGCCGAGCGCTCGGTCGATGACTTCCACCGCCGGGATCGCCACGAGGACCGGCGACGACGGCCCCGGTCTGGAGCCGGCTCATGTCGAGCAGGTCGGCGACCATCCGGGCGAGTCGTGCCGTCGAGGTCTCCACGGCCTCGAGAAGCTCGGCGCGGTCTGCCGGCGCGAGGTCGGCGTCGTGGCGGCGCAGCGTCTCGGCGGCGGCGCGGAGCCCCGCGAGCGGCGTGCGGAGGTCGTGGGAGACCGCGGCGAGCAGCGCCGTACGGGTGCGGTTGCCGGCCTCGAGCTCGCGGGCGGCGGCCGTCTGCCTCGCGAGGTCCTCGCGCTCGCGGAGGACGCCCAGGTGGGTCGCGAAGGCATCGAGGATGCGGCGCCCCGCAGCGTCCAGCGTCACGCCGTGCAGCACGAGCAGGCTTTCCGCCGAAGCGTCCGCCGCAGTGTCGCCATCAAGGACGACGGCGTCAGCGGGCACCAGCTCGGCCTCGGAGGCCCCGAACGTCGTCCGCACGAGCTCGAGCAGCCCTGCGACGTCGTACGTGCCTGCCAGCAGCGTGCGGTTCAGGCCGGCCAGCGCGTCGGCCTCGGCCCGAGCCGCGGTCGCCTGGTCGCGTCGGCGGGCAGCGGAGTCGACGACGGACGAGACGGCGACCGACACGAGGACGAACGTGAGCAGCATGAGGACGTTGGCGCCACTCGCCACGTCCAGGGTGTGCACCGGCTCGACGAACCAGTAGTTCAGCGACAGCACCGCGACGAGAGAGCCGGTGAGGGCGGGCAGCAGACCGCCCACGAGGGCGGTCGCCACCACGAGGGCCAGGTAGAGCATGGCTTCGAACGTCGGGGCTGGGCCGCGCTCCAACGGCAGCAGCACAGCCGTCAGTGCGGCGTTGCCGCCGATGGCCAGCAACCAGCCCAGCCACAGCCGGGTCCGGCCCAGGGAGACCCCCACGCGCTCATCATCCAACGTGGACGTGCGGACGCTTGGCCGGGTCTGGCTCGGCGCGACGCAGCACCTCACGGGTCACCGGGGCGACCTCGCCCTGGCCGGACAGCAGGAAGCGCAGGAGGTGCACGGCCCGGGTTCCCCTCTGTCCAGTCGAAGTAGATGTGCGGTGCCGTCCCGGTCACGTCGCGCACGTGGAGCACCAGCGCTGCCAGCGCGTTGGGCACCGACGACGACTCGACCCGCATCACCCGGTAGCGGTGGTGCGCCACCTCGCCACGCACGGCGAGCTCGGTGGCGAAGTCGCTCGGGTCGGTGACCGTCACCTCGACGAAGATCACGTCGGGGTCCTGGGGCAGGTCGTGGTCGCGACGGAGCCGCCGCACCTTGTCGGCGTACTCCTCGGCGGCTCCGTGCGTGGTCTTGTGGGCGACCAGCCGGATGGTCCTGCGGGCGCAGTCACGCACGAACACCTGGCTCGTCTCGTCGAGGACGGTCCGGGTCACGCGCAGCTCGAAGGCGCGCCCGATGCGCGACACCAGCGACACCGCAACGATGGCCAGGATGAAGCAACCCGCGATCTTGATGCCGTCGGGCCGTCTCCACGACGTTGCTGATGGTCGTGTAGACGAAGACCGCGGTGATCAGGCCGAAAGCCCAGGTGAGGCGACGTTGGCCGGCACGCCGGGCGGCAAGCGTGACCGCGACGGCGGCACTGGTGAACAGGACGAGGACGCCGGTGGCGTAGGCGCCGCCCTGGGCGTCGACGTCCGCGTCGAAGATCCAGGTGATCAGGAACGTCGTCAGGGTCAGCACCACCACGAGCGGGCGGACGGCGCCTGCCCACTCGGGGGCCATGCCGTAGCGAGGCAGGTAGCGCGGGATCAGGTTCAGCAGACCTGCCATGGCCGAGGCTCCGGCGAACCACAAGATGGCGATCGTCGAGACGTCGTACGTCGTCCCGAAGGCGTTGCCGAGGTACTCGTGCGCCAGGAAGGCCAGGGCGCGCCCGTTGGCCTCACCGCCGTCCTCGAACTCGGCGGCAGGGATCAACAGCGTGGTGACCAGGCTGCTCGTGATCAGGAAGACGCTCATGGTCAGGGCTGCAGTCGTCAGCAGGCGGCGGGTGCCCCGGACCCGGCCCCGGGGGTCGCGGGAGGTGTCGGTCGCGTCGCCCCGCACGTGTGGCATCACCGCGACCCCGGTCTCGAAGCCCGACATCCCCAGGGCGAGCTTGGGAAAGATGACCAGGGCGAGGCCGACCATCACCAGCGGATTGCCGTGCTGGGCGGTGAGGGCGCTCGTCCAGTCGGTGACGACGTGCGGGTGGGTCAGCACGTGCCAGCCGGCGACGGATATCACGACGACGTTCAGAGCGAGGTAGGCCACTACGAGCGCGACCGCCACGCCGATGGCCTCGGAGAACCCGCGGAGGAAGACCCCACCCAACAGGGCCAGCAGGCCCAGGGTGATGACCAGCTCGTGACCGCCCAGGAACGGCTCGAGGTTGGGGTTCTCCACCAGGTGGGCGCTGGCGTCGGCCGCCGACAGCGTCATGGTGATCACGAAGTCGGTGGCGGCGAAGCCCAGCAGTGCGAGCACGAAGAGCTTGGCCGACCAGCTGCCCATCAGCCGTTCGAGCATGGCGATCGAGCCTTCGCCGTGGGGGCTCTCGGCCGCGACCCTGCGGTAGACCGGCAGCGCGCCGCACAGCGTGAGCAGCACCAGCACGACGGTCGCGATCGGGCTGAGCAGACCGGCGGCGAGTGCGGCGATGCCTGGTTGGTAGCCGAGCGTGGAGAAGTAGTCGACCCCGGTCAGGCACATCACCCGCCACCACGGGTGGCCGTCGTCGCGGGCCGACTGTCGCGCGGGACGCGTCAACCTTCGCGCGGCGTCCGGCCAGCGTCACGCTCATCGGGTCGCCGCCGCAGCAGTCCCGAGCGACCTGGCGAGCACCACGACCGAGCACCATCGAGGTCCGCCAGGTCCGCTGGAGAGCCGAGCTCCCCGCCACCGGTTGACCACGAAGCCGAGCACCACCAACCACGACCACGGCCGCGACGGCCGCCGCCGTACGGTCCGCGCTGACCGACGGCACACGCCGCCGCCAGGGCCGTCAACAGCCGCGATCTGGACCGACTCCGGAGAGCTGGCCCGCGCGGGACACGTCGACGACGGCCAGCCCGCCCCAGAGGGCGATGAACAGCCGCGGCCCCGGCGCCGGCGGCGAGGTGCCTGTGGAGGGGGTGGTCCGAGATCACGCCGCCAGCGTGCTGCCGGGCCCGATGCCCCCAGCGATCTTGACGCTTTCCTGACACCACAGCGCCAGCCAGCTCACATGCGAGAGAGCCCATGATCTTCGGAGGAAGGCGCCGGGCTGGTCTGACGGCACTGTTGCGCTGGAGGCGGGCCTGTTTCAGTGTTTCATAAGTTTCTACTTATGGAGGACTGCGATGATCACCGACCCCGTGACGACTGCCGGACTCGTCGCCCGCGAGATCCGCACCGGCGAGAGGGACGGCGCGCCGGTCCGGGTCGCCGTCGCGCGGCGTACGTACCCCACCGACCAGGCCGACCTCTGGGACTGCCTGACCAACGCCGAGCGCATCCCTCGCTGGTTCCTGCCTGTCAGCGGCGACCTCGTCGAGGGCGGCAAGTACCAGACCGAGGGCAACGCCGGCGGCGTCATCGAGAGGTGTGCGCCACCGGAGTCGTTCGCGGTGACGTGGGAGTACGGCGACATGGTCTCGTGGCTGACCGTCACGCTCACCCCGGCCGGCGACGGTACGACGCTCGAGCTCGTCCACGAGGCGGCGGTGGACCCCGACATGTGGAAGCAGTTCGGCCCCGGTGCGGTCGGGCTCGGTTGGGACCTCGCGCTGATGGCCCTCGGCCTGCACCTGGACTCCGGCGAGCAGGTCGACCCCGAAGCCGGGCAGCGGTTCCCGCTGACCCCTGAGGGCCGCGAGTTCCTCCAGGTCGCCTCGGACGGGTGGGCCGATGCCTCGGTCGCCGACGGCGACGAACGCTCGCCAGCGGACGAGGCGGCCGCACGGGTCTTCGAGGCCTACACGACTCCGCCTCCGGAGTGACCGGCGTCTTCGAGGCGCTGGGCGACGGCACCCGCCGCCACGTGCTCGAGGTCCTGGCCGCCGGCGAGGCCCCGGTCGGCGCCGTCGTCGCCGCGGTACGGGAGGACGGGCCGATCTCGCAGCCCGCCGTCTCGCAGCATCTCAAGGTGCTGCTTGACGCCGGGCTGGTGACCGTCCGCGCCGAGGGCACCCGCCGCCTCTACGCGCTCGACCCGGCCGGCCTGGAGGCAGCCCACGCCTGGCTCACCCATCTCGCCGACCCGCTCGCTCCGTTCGCCCAGCCGCTCGACGCGCTCGCCACCGAGGTCGCCCGGGGCCGCCGTACGCAGAAGTCCCCGCAACGTCATACGAATCGTGGTGTAGATGCCTCGAAACGTATGACGTCCTGAGCGGTGAGCGTCAGCCGCGGTAGGGGACCTCGGTGTGCCAGTCGGACTCGTCCTGGTGCGCGGCGTCCCAGATCGCGTCGGCCACGCGGTCGGGGGTGAACGGGCCGTCCTTGCCCAGCGTGCCGCGCACCGTCAGCGAGACGGCGCGGGCACCGAGCGGCTCGATCGTGGTGTCGATGCTGCGGACCAGGTTGCGCAGGCCGGCCTTCTGCACGCCGAGCGAGGCCGCCTCGTTCCAGGGCTTGTCGGCGGCCATGCTGCCGGTGGCGGTGACCCTGGCGCCGGGCTGCAGGAACGGACGGACCGCCTGCAGTGCGGTGAGCAGAGCGGCCACCCCGAGACCGACGTCGGTGAGCAGCTCGGCGGCGGTCAGCGAGAGCGGGTCCTTCTGACGGAACGCGCTCGGGTTGAAGTGCAGCCAGTCGACCCGGCCGAAGCCCTCGGCCAGACGGCGTACGGCGTCGGTCGCCGCCGTCGCGTCGGTCGCGTCGGCCACGGCGTGACTGACGGACGCGCCCAGCTCCTCGAGCTCGGCGGTGAGGGTCTGGAGGGCTTGCTCCTCGTGGCCGAGCAGCGCCAGGTCGTAGCCCTCGCGGGCCATCCGGCGTGACAGCGAGCCGCTGACCCCGGGGCCGGCGGCGATGATCACGGCGACGGGTCGGGTCACGAGTCCTCCTCGTAGGGCGACCCACGGAAGCGGCGGTAGCTGTAGACGATCAGTCCTATCGCGAACATCCCCGACAGCACCAGCGTGATGCCGGGCGGCCAGCCGCCGAAGAGCCACCACTTGTCGTCGACCGGCCACCACGACGGAGCGGGCGGCTGCATGAACCAGTAGACGCCGAAGGCGATGGTGACGAGGGCAGCCCCCGTCGCGAAGACGATCCGGGGCCAGGTCTGGACGGCGTCGGAGGCGCCGCCGAGCGCCTTCTTCTTGATGGGGTCGACACGGCGCTCTGCCCAGTCGTACTGCTGGGACAAGATGACCAGACCCGCGAAGATCCCCAGCAGCCCGGGACCGGGCAGGATCAGGCCGGCGATGCCGGCCACGATCAGGGTCCACCCCAGGATCTCGAGGCCCACCCTCTTGCCGTGCTTGGCGACCGCTTTCGTCTTGCTCACCGGCGCTTCACCCGCCGTCGCAGCTGGAGGATCCGCAGCGACCCTGCGATCGCGGTCACCGCGATGCCGCCCGCGGCCGCGATCAGCAAGGCGGCGGCCAACGGCGGCGTACCCTCCCACCACAGGAAGGAGACCTCGACCTCCTGGGTGTTCTGGAGGATCAGCACGACGAGCAGGATCAGCACGACCCCGAGGCCGATGGTCGAGAGCCAGAGCATGCTGGTCCTCGAGCGCCGCAGTGGGTCCTCGGTCGGCGTCGTACGCCGAGGTGGCTCCTCGCGCTCCTGGTCGAACGGTCGTTCGGATGGCGGCGGTGGCGCCTCCTCGGGCGACTGCTCGGCGTTCGACACGCGCACAGCCTAGGTGGCATGCCATCACCCGCGGGTCACCCCTCGGGCGGCGTGTGGACGACTGCGGCGAAGCCGCTGGTTGAGGAGGGCCGCCAGGCCCGTCACGAAACCCCCGCAACATCACCTGGCACCTCACCGGGCCTCGTGACGGTTCGCTGCGCGACCTCCTCGACCAGCGGTGGGACGCGCGCCCCAGGCGTTACTCGACCAGCGAGCGGCGGAACGCCAGGATGGCGCAGTGACCACGTCATCGGGGGTGTCGCCGCGGGAGTGGTCGGTGCCGCCTTCCGACGTGCTCCTCACCGACGGGACGATCGCGGTGATCCGTACCCTCGAGGACGACGACCGCGAGGCGGTGCTGTACCTCCACGAGAACGTCTCCGAGGACACCCTCAGGCTGCGGTTCTTCACCGCCAACCGCAACGCCGGCCGCCAGTACGTCGCCCGGTTGTTCGACCCGGAGCACACCGAGCAGTTCGCGCTCGTCGCGCTGGTCCGTGGCCGTCTCGCGGGGCTGGCCACGGCCGAGGTGCTCTCCGAGGAACGCGCCGAGGTCGCCTTCCTCGTCTCCGACCAGGACCGCGGCCGTGGCCTCGGCAGTCTGCTGCTGGAGCACCTGGCCGCGTTGGGCCGCGCGCACGGGCTCAACCGCTTCGACGCCGACGTACTTGCCGACAACTACGGGATGCTCCGGGTCTTCCGTGGCGCGGGCTTCTCGATCGCGCGGAGGACCGAGCGCGGCGAGGTGTCCGTCGAGCTGCGCACCGATGTCTCCGCCGCCGCTCTCGACGCGTCGGACCGGCGCGAGTGGCGATCCGAGGCCCGCTCGTTGAGACCGCTGCTCGCGCCCGAGAGCGTGGCGGTGGTCGGCGTACGACGCTCGGCCGAGGGGATCGGCCGGGCGGTGCTCGACTCCATCATCGCGGGCGGGTACTCCGGGCGGCTGTCGGTCGTGCACCCGGCGGCCGACGGCGAGGGCGGCACGATCGCCGGGGTGCCGGCGTACCCGAACGTTCGGGCCGTGCCGGGCCCGCTCGACCTGGTCATGGTCGTGGTGCCGCCGGACGAGGTGGGCGAGGTGATCGCCGACGCCTGTGCGGCGGGCGTGGGCGCAGCGGTCGTCGTGTCGTCGGGCTTCTCCGGGAGTGGTCACGACGACGACCGGGACCTCGTCGAGCTCGCCCGGGCGCACAGCGTCCGGCTGGTCGGCCCGAACTCCCAGGGCGTGCTCACCCACGCCGGTACGGGCCCGCTCAACGCGTCGTTCGCGCGCGTGCTCCCCGAACGCGGTGGGCTCGCCGTCGCCTCCCAGTCGGGCGGGGTCGGCTTCACGCTGCTCGACCTGGCCAGCGACCTCGGTGTCGGCGTCCACTCGTTCGTCTCGCTCGGCGCCAAGCTCGACGTGTCCAGCAACGACCTTCTCGCCGCCTGGGGCGACGACGACAGCGTGTCGGTCGGGGCTCTCTACCTCGAGTCGTTCGGCAACGCCTTGAAGTTCGCCCGCACCGCACGCCGGTTCGGCGAGCGCAAGCCGCTGCTCGCCGTCGTCGGCGGCGACCGCGAGGCGCGCGGTGCCGTCGGCATCGCGGCCCTCTTCGCCCAGGCAGGGGTGATCCGCTGCCGCGGCGCCGCCGAGCTCTCCGAGGCTGCGGCGGTGCTGTCGCAGCAGCCCCTGCCCGCCGGTCACCGCGTCGGGATCGTGAGCAACGCAGGCGGCATGGGCTGGCTCGCGGCCAGCCTGGCCGAGGGCGAGGGCCTGAGCGTCCCTCGGCTGTCGCCCGGGTTGCAGGAGTCGCTGCAGAGCGCCGGCTCGCTGGTCGGCGTCGGCAACCCGGTCGACGTCGGCGCCGACGTGACGCCCGTCCTGCTGTCGACCGCGGTGCAGACGCTGCTGCAGTCCGACGAGGTCGACGCGGTCGTCGTGCCGCTCGTACCCACGACCCTGGCCGACCCGCGCCAGCTGCGCGAAGCCGTCGCGGTCGGATCGGCCGGCAGCGGCAAGCCGGTCGTCGTGGTTGCGTCCGACTTCCGTGGCGAGGACCCGACACCGGGTGTGACCGTCTACCGCACCCCGTGGGCGGCGGTCCTCGCCCTGGCACGTGCCATGAGGTACGCCGCGTGGCGGCACGTCACCGCTGACGACGCACCCCCGGCCGACGTCACCCGCACGACCGCCGCCAGGGCGTGGGCGGCCGAACGGCTCTCCCACCGCGGTGGCCGGTCCGAGTGGTTGCCTGGAGGTGACGCGGCCGCGCTGCTGGCGCCGTACGGCATCGACCATGTCGGCCTGCCCGCGCACGGCAGGACGGAGGCCGTCGCCGCGGCCGAGTCGCTCGGCTGGCCGGTCGTGGTCAAGGTCTCCGACCCCGACGTGCTGCACAAGAGCGATCGCGGCCTGGTGCGGGTGGGGCTCGGCTCGGCGGCCGAGGTAGCCGCGGCGATGAGGGACTTCGCCGACGAGCTCGGGGCGGAGGGCGGCCAGGTCGACGTCCGGGTGCAGCCCATCGTCGGCGGCGTCGAGCTGGCGGTCAGCGTGGTGCGCGACGACACCTACGGTCCCCTCGTCCGGGTGGCCGCCGGCGGCGTGGCCAGCGACCTGCTGCATGACGAGGTGCACCTGCTCGCACCTGTCGCGCCCTCGGACGCTGCCCGGGCATTGAGAGGGCTGCGGATGTGGCCGCTGCTGGACGGCGTCCGCGGGCTGGAGCGGGTCGACGTCCCCGCCCTCGAGGCCCTGGTCGTGGCCGCGGGCCGCCTCGCCGTCGACGTACCCCAGGTCGCACACCTCGACCTGAACCCCGTCTTCGCCCGCCCCGACGGCGTCCACTGCGTCGACGTCAAGCTGCTGCTCTCCCCCGCCGACGCCGCCGACACCGGCTTCCCCCGGCGCCTGCGCCCCCCGGGTGGATCGCCGTCCGTGACGAAAAGCAGGTCCTTGGTTGCTTCAGATGGTGCTTTCCGTCACTGACGGCGCAACGACGGCGAGGGTCTGGCGCGCGATCTCGTACTCCTCGTTCGTGGGTACGACGAGCACGGCGACGTCGGAGTCGTCCGGGGAGATCACGGTCGGGCCCGCGACCGGGCCGACGTTCCGGTCGGGATCCACCGAGATGCCGAGCCGCGACAGGTCCCCCAGGACCGTCGCCCGCAGCTCGGGGCTGTTCTCGCCCACGCCGGCGGTGAACACGATGGCGTCGACGGTGCCGAGCACGGCGTAGTAGGCGCCGACGTACTTGCGGATCCGGTAGCAGTAGACGTCGAAGGCCAGCGCGGCGTCGCGGTCGCCGGCCGCGCGCAGCCGCATCACCTCGCGGAAGTCGTTCTCGCCCGCCAGCCCCTTGAGCCCCGACGAGCGGTTGAGCGCCTGGTCGATGTCCTCCAGCGACCAGCCGAGCGAGCGGTGCAGGTACATGTGCACGGCGGGGTCGAGGTCACCGGAACGCGTCCCCATCACCAGTCCCTCGAGCGGCGTCAGCCCCATCGAGGTGTCCACGGACTCCCCACCGCGTACGGCGGTCGCGGACGCGCCGTTGCCGAGGTGCAGCACGATCACGTTGGTGTCCTCCACGCGACGACCGAGCGCACGCGCTGCCTCACGCGAGACGAACGCGTGCGAGGTGCCGTGGAACCCGTAGCGGCGGATGTGGTGCTCGTCGCGCCAGGCCCGCGGGACGGCGTAGGTGTGCGCGACCTCGGGGATCGTGTGGTGGAAGGCCGTGTCGAAGACCATCACCTGCGGGAGGTCCGGGAACAGCTTGCGGGCCACCGCGATTCCCTCGAGGTTGGCCGGGTTGTGCAGCGGCGCCAGTGGCACCAGCGCCTCCACGGCCGCGACGGCATCGTCGCCGACCAGGGTCGGCGCGGAGAAGTGTTCGCCGCCATGCACGACCCGGTGCCCGACCGCCACCACCTCGATGTCGCTCTGCGACGGCCCGTAGTCCTCGAAGGCGTCGATCGCGGCGCCCAACGCGTCCTCGAACGTCGGGAACTCCCGCTCGCTGGTGTGCTTCTTCCCGCCGACCTCGTGCGACAGCCGTCCGCTCGCCTCGCCGATCCGCTCGACAGACCCCGAGGCAGGCGCCTCGCCGGTCTCGCCGTCGACCAGGCTGTACTTGAGCGACGACGAGCCCGCGTTGAGGACCAGGACGTACGACGTCACGAGCGGCCCAGCGTCTGCGCCTGGATCGCTGTGATGGCGACCGTGTTGACGATGTCGCGCACGGTGGCGCCGCGCGACAGGTCGTTCACGGGCTTGCGCAGCCCCTGCAGGATCGGCCCGACCGCCAGCGCCCCTGCCGACCGCTGCACGGCCTTGTAGGTGTTGTTGCCGGTGTTGAGGTCCGGGAAGACGAACACGGTGGCCCGGCCGGCGACCTGCGAGCCCGGCAGCTTGGTGCGCGCGACCGCGGCGTCGATCGCGGCGTCGTACTGGATCGGCCCCTCGACGAGCAGCTCAGGCGCCCGCTCGCGCACCATGGCCGTCGCCTCGATGACCTTGTCGACGTCGGAGCCCGCGCCGGAGGCGCCGGTGGAGTAGGACAGCATGGCCACGCGCGGCTCGACCCCGAACGCCGCGGCGGTGCGCGCCGAGGCCAGCGCGATGTCGGCGAGCTGGGCGGCGGTCGGGTCGGGGTTGACCGCGCAGTCGCCGTAGACCAGCACCTGGTCACGCAGGCACATGAAGAAGACCGACGACACGACCGAGACGTCGGGCACGGTGCGCACCACCTCGAGCGCTGGCCGGATGGTGTGGGCGGTCGTGTGGGCGGCGCCGGAGACCATGCCGTCGGCGAGCCCGAGCTCGACCATCATGGTGCCGAAGTAGGAGACATCGATGACGATGTCGCGGGCACGCTCGAGGTCGATGCCCTTGTGCTTGCGGCGTTCGTAGTACGCCGCCGCGAAACGCCCCCGTAGCTCCGGGTCCATCGGGCTGAGCACGCGAGCGGCCGAGAGGTCGACGCCGAGCAGGCCGGCCCGCTGTTGGATCTCGCGGGGATCGCCGAGGATCGTCAGGTCGGCGACCTTGCGGCGCAGCAGGGTGTCGGCGGCCTGGAGGATCCGGTCGTCGTCGCCCTCCGGCAGCACGACGTGCCGCCGGTCGCCGACTGCCATGTCGATCAGCTGGTGCTCGAACATCAGCGGGGTGACCGCGCGCGTGCGCGCGACCTCGAGCCGGTCGAGCAGCAGCTCACGGTCGACGCGCTCCTCGAACAGCGCGAGAGCGGTGGCCACCTTGCGGGGCGACTCCTTCTGGAGCCGGCCGCGCACCGACGTCAGCGCCTGCGTCGCGTCGCTGGTGTCGAGCTTCGTGGCGACGATCGGCATCGTGGTGTCGAGCCCGTCGATCAGCCGCGTCACCTGCTCGGGCAGGTCGAAGCCGCCGTTGAGCACGATCCCCGCCATCTGCGGGAAGTTCGCCGAGACCTGGGCGGTGAGCACCCCCAGCACCACCTCGGGGCGGTCGCCAGGCGTCACGACGACCGCGCCGTCGAACAGCCGGTCGAGCACGTGCGGCAACGTCATCGCCGCGACCACGATGCCGGTCGTCTCCTGCGACAGCAGCGACTCCTCACCGCTGACCAGCGTCCCGTCGCACGCGGCCATCAGGTCGGAGACCGACGGCGCACTCAGCAACGGCTCGTCGGGCAGCGCGAACGCAGGTACGCCGAGCCCGTCGAGCGACTTGACCACCGCGTCGAGGTCGCCACCGGTCGGGTTGGCCCGGTTGGCCACGATGGCGAACAACGTGCCGTGGTTGGCGTTCAGCTCGCTGATCGCCAGGTCGGCAGCAGTGCGGAGCTCCTCGGACGAGCGGTCGTGGGCGTTGAGCACGAGCAGCACCGGGCTGCCCAGGTTGGCCGCGATCTTGGCGTTGAAGGAGAACTCCGTCGGCGCACCCACATCGGTGTAGTCGCTGCCCACGACGACCACCGCGTCGGCCTTGTCGGCGACCTGGTGGAACCGGTCCACGATCCTGTCGAGCGCACCCTCGGGGTCGCTGTGCAGGTCGGCGTACGTGACGCCCGCACACTCGTCGTAGGTCAGCTGCACCGCTTCGTGTGACACGAGCAGGTCGAGGACGTAGTCGGTGGCCGCGTCGCCGCGGACGACCGGCCGGTAGACCGCCACGCGCTCGACACGGCGCGAGAGCTGTTCGAGGACGCCCAGGGCGACGGTCGACTTTCCCGTGTAACCCTCGACTGCCGCGACATAGACGCTGGTCGCCATGTCGCGACCCTAGCCACGCGGACGATCCGGCGGGAGGTGCCGTCCCACCCTTCCGAGTGATGTCTGGTGGACCGGCGCGCCCTAGCGTGACAGGCATGACGGACCTCACTGGCAAGAAGATCGCCTTCGCCGTTGCGAAGGAAGGCATCGAGCAGGTCGAGCTGACCTCGCCGTGGGAGGCAGTCAAGCAGGCAGGCGGCGAGCCAGTGCTCGTCTCGATGGAGAAGGGCCAGGTGCAGGCGTTCAACCACCTCGACAAGGCCGACGCCTTCGACGTGGACGCGACGTTCGCCGACTCCGAGGCTGACGCGTACGACGGCCTGGTGCTGCCCGGCGGCGTCGCCAACCCCGACGCCCTGCGGCTCGACGAGGACGCGGTCGCCTTCATCAAGGGCTTCTTCGACAACGACCTGCCCGTCGCGGCCATCTGTCACGCACCGTGGTCGCTGGTGGAGGCCGACGTGGTCCGCGGCCGGACGCTGACCTCGTGGCCCAGCCTCCAGACCGACCTGCGCAACGCCGGGGCCACCTGGCAGGACAGGGAGGTCGTCGTTGACGGCAACCTCGTGACCAGCCGCAAGCCCGACGACCTGCCTGCGTTCAACGAGGCGGCCCTCACAGCGTTCGCAGGCTGAGCCCGGGTGGGAGTCCGGACGTTCGGGATCGAGGAGGAGTTCCTGCTCGTCGACCCGGACTCGGGCCATGTGGTCGAACGCGCCGCCGCCGTGCTGCGCGAGGTGCCAGCCGGCCAGGACCTGGTCGACCACGAGCTCCTCGAGCACCTGCTGGAGACCCGGACCCAGCCCTGCACCGAGATGGCGGAGGCCCTCACGCAGCTCGTCGATGCGCGCCGCATGCTCGGCGAGGCGGCCCGCAAGGTCGGTGTCGCTGCGGTCGCGACCGGGACGGCACCGTTCGCGGTCGACGACGTGCAGGTCTCGCCCAAGGACCGCTACCGCGACATGGTCAACGAGTTCGGCGCCATCGGGCGCACGGCCGGCACGTGCGGGATGCACGTGCACGTCGGCATCTCCTCGCGCGAGGAGGGCATCGGCATCATCGACCGGCTGCGCCCGTGGCTTCCGGTCGTGCTCGCCCTCAGTACCAACTCGCCGTTCGCCGCAGGCCGCGACAGCGGGTATGCCTCCTGGCGCGCCCAGGTGTGGAGCCGCTGGCCGACTGGCGGCGCCACCGAGCTCTTCGGCGACCCCGCGACGTACGACGCGCTGGTCGAAGCCCTGATGGCGACCGGCGCGGCGATGGACCCCGGGATGATCTACTTCGAGGCGCGCTTGGCCGAGGACTGGCCGACCGTGGAGATCCGGGTCGCCGATGTCTGCACCGACCCCGACGACGCCGTCCTCATCGCCGCCACGGTGCGCGCGATCACCACCATCGCCGCGCAGGATTGGGAGTCCGGAGCTCCCCCGCCGGCCTGGCGCAGCGAGCTGCTGCGCGCGGCCTCATGGCGCGCGGGTCGTTACGGCCTGGCCGGCACCCTCGTGCACCCCGTGGAGGGTCACCTCGCACCCGCCCGTCAGGTGCTCGCAGCCTTCCTCGACCGGATGCGCCCCGCTCTGGAGCAGACCGGCGACCTCGACCTCGTCACGGCCGGGTACGAGCGGCTGCTGGGCGCCACGGGTGCGGTCCGCCAGCGCGCGGCGTACGAGAGGACGGGAACGGTGCAGGGCGTGGTCGCCGACCTGGTCGACCGCACCGAGTCGGTCTGGGCCTGACCCGCGAGTCGGCACATCCTCGCCTCGAAACAGCCGCGAGTCGGCGCGTCTTCGCCTCGAAACAGCCGCGAGTCGGCGGGTCTTCGCCTCGAAGGAAGCGCGTTGCGCCGACTCGATGCCTCCCAGAGGCGAACATGTGCCGACTCGATGCCTCCCAGAGGCGAACATGTCGCCGACTCGATGCCTCCCAGACCGCGGCACGACAGATGTGCCGACTCGGCGGTCGGGGGGAGGAATCATCGGGTGCCGGCTCAGTCGGACGAGGGCAGGGTGAACTCGAAGACCGCCCCGCGACCACCGGGCCGGTCGGGCTCGGCGTCGCGGGCGGTGATCGAGCCGCCGTGCCGCTCCACGATGCGGCGGCAGATGGCCAGGCCCAGCCCGCGTCCGTCGTACGACGCGTGGGCACGGTGGTGCTGCTCGAAGATGCGCTCGTGGGCGCCCGGTGGCAGCCCGACGCCCTCGTCGGCGACGGCGATCGCGACGGTGCCGAACTCGGTGCGCCGACCCGTCACGCTCACCCGCGGCTCCTCACCTGCGGGCACGAACTTCAGGGCGTTGGTGAGGAGGTTGTCGAGCACCTGCCTGACCAGCGCGGCATCGGCGCGCACATCGGGGATGTCGCCGACCTTGACGTGCTGGCTGGCACTGTGGTCGGCCGCGACCTCCTCGGCCAGGGCGGTCACGTCGACGCGGCGCAGCTGGAGCGTCGAGTCGTGGGTGGCCCGGCCCAGCAGGTCCTCGATGAGCCCCTTCATCCGGCGGGTGCCGGTGCCGACCCGCTCGACGTACTCCCGCACGAGAGCGGGCTCGACGTCACCGTCACCGAGCTCGATCGACATCATCCCGGTCCAGCTCTCGACGGCGGCGAGCGGGTTGCGCAGGTCATGGGCCACGACCTCCGCGAACGCCGTGAGGTCGATGCGGCGGGCGTGCTCGACGGTGGCGTCGCGGAAGATCAGCAGCGCCCGATCGCGCCCGCTCACGGAGTCGGGCGGGAGGGGTGCTGCCGAGACGGCCAGGGTACGACCCGCGCCGGGCGGGTCGGCGACGCGCAGCTCCACGTCCTGCACGGTCTCGCCGGCCAGTGCGCGCACGAGCGGGTCGCCACCGGGCGCGGTCGCCAGCAGGACACGCAGGTCGTCGGCGAAGCCACCCACGCGAGTCGCCGCGGGGTTGCGCAGCAGCCAGCGCCCGCGGTCGTCGACGACCGCGAGCCCCTCGGTCATGGAGTTGACGACGGCGTTCATCAGCTGGGCCTGGTAGGTGATCTCCTCGGACGTCTGCCGAAGCTCGGAGGTCAGCCGCGCGCGCTCGTCGAGGCCCGTCGACAAGGCCAGCCCGGTGCAGGCGGTGGCGATCACGAACAGCTGGACGAGCAGCGCGTCGACCACGGGGTCGTTCCCGACGAACGGACCAGAACCCTCGATCGTGGCCCAGACGGCCAGGTAGCCGAGCACGAGCACGTGCAGGGAGTTCATCAGGGTGCCGAACCTGACCCCACACCAGACCAGCACGCCGAGGACCAGGAACAGCAAGGCGTCCGCACCGAGGATGAACACCACGACGTACGCCGCGACGCTGCTGAGGCAGGCGGCGGTGAACTCCAGGCTGCTGCCTTCCCACAGCCGGCTTCGCGGGGGCGGTTGCGCGAAGTGCTGGAACAGCATCAGCCCAGCAGTGGTGACGAGCAGGATCCCGCAGTAGTTGCGGGCGGTCCACAAGAGCGCGTCGAGCCAGGTGTCCGGGTCCCCTGCAGCTATCCAGACGACGGTGACGGCGGCGGCGCTGACCAGGACGCCCACGGCGATGGACGCCAGGTACGCGGCGAGCATCCTGGGCGAGTCGAGCGGCCGGTCGCCGCCGCATCCCCACAGGTCCGGGACGAACCTCCGCAGGAGAGCGACGACGACCAGGGTCTGCAGCGTGTGGGCGCAGGCGATCGCCACCGCCATCCAGTCCGGGATGTCCATGAACAGCGCGAAGCCGAGCATCGAGGCGAACATCAACGCCGTGTCGATACTGAGCGGCGCTGCCCGCCGGACCAGCAACCACAGGACGGTGACAC
This sequence comes from uncultured Actinomycetota bacterium, assembly GCA_963758885.1. Classification (GTDB taxonomy): domain Bacteria; phylum Actinomycetota; class Actinomycetes; order Propionibacteriales; family Nocardioidaceae; genus Nocardioides. The sequence continues at coordinate 7,572 of CAVWXS010000017.1, read as the reverse complement.
CGGCAGACGGCCACACCGTCGCGAACTCGGCCTCCGGGAGCAGTGTCGTCCGAGACACGAGGCCCAGCACGCTCGCGGCGACGAGGAACGCCACCATCGTGCCCCAGCCCGGCCGGTCGCGACCGAGCCCGACCTCGACGCGGGCCGTGGCAACGCTCACCGTCAGGTCTCCTCGGTGGCCAGCGCCTCGTCGTGGGTGCCGGGCCGCGGCGCCCACGGCAGCTCCTTGGCCGGCCGTACGACGATCAGCCGGTCGCCGCGGGCCAGCTGGGTGACCACGGGGTCGAAGTAGCGGTAGACCTTCTCGTCGCGCACGACGGCGATCACCTGGTCGGGCAGTGTCTGCGGCTGCTTGCCCACCTCGGTGACGAGCAGGTCGCGCTCGGCGACCTCGAGCCCCTCGCCGTAGGTCAGGAGGTCCTCCATCACCGAGCCGAGCGTGGGCGAGAGCGACGAGAGCCCCAGCAGCCGGCCGACGGCGTCGGAAGAGGTGATCACCGAGTCGGCGCCGGACTGCTTCATCAGCGGCACGTTCTCCTGCTCGCGCACCGCCGAGACGATCCACGCGTCGGGGTTGAGCTGGCGGACCGTCAGCGTGGCGAGCACGTTGGAGTCGTCGCGGTCGGTGGTGATGATGACGTGGCTCGCGGTCGAGATGCCCGCGCGCTGCAGCACCTCGCGGCGCGTGGCGTCGCCGGTGACCACGGCCAGCCCGTCGGCGTGCGCGTCGGCGAGCGCGGTGGCGCCCTTGTCGACGACGACGATCGCATCGCGGTCCTGCCCGTTGTTGACCAGCGTCTCGACGGCGCTGCGGCCTTTCGTGCCGTAGCCGACGATGACGACGTGCTCTCCCATGTTCTTCCTCCAACGGGCGACTCGGAACATCTCGCGGCCCTGGGACGCCAGCACCTCCAGGGTGGTGCCGATCAGCAGGACCAGGAAGGCGATACGGGCAGGGGTGATGAGGAACGCGTTGACCATCCGGGCCTGGGTGGTGACCGGCGCGATGTCGCCGTACCCGGTCGTGCTCAGCGTGACGGTCGTGTAGTAGATGGAGTCGGTGAAGTTGACGCCGTACAGGGGCGGGTCGTTGCCGTCGCGGTAGCCGGTGCGGTCGAAGTAGACCAGCAGCACGGTGCCGACCAGGATGGCCAGCGCCAAGAGCATCCGGCGGCCGAGCTCCCACCACGGGGACCGGACCCGGTCCGGCAGGGCGATCCGACTCACGCCCAGATGAGGGTCGACCAGCAGGCGAGGCTGGTCAGTCGGGTCGTCCGGCACGCCCCGAATCTAGTCCCTCGGGTCCTGTCGACCCGGGCGGCGCGTCGCCACCGTCGCCCGCGTCTTGCCCTTCGGCCGGCCCCTGGCCGTGGGCCTCATGCGCCATCCTGCTGCGCAACCGGTGCACGAGCTCGAGGCGGGCCGAGGTGGTCGCCTTCTGCGGGAACTCGGTGTCGAACGACGCGTTGACGGCCGCGCCGATCAGCACGGCGAGGGCGAGCAGGTAGAGCCACAGCAGTACGGCGATGGGGGCCGCGAGCGGTCCGTAGATCGAGCGGGAGTCCTTGGCAGTGGCAGTGAGGAACTCGCGCAGCAGGTAGGAGCCGACGATCCAGCAGAGCAGGGAGAACGTCGCCCCCGGCAGGTTGAAGGTCCAGTTGGTCCGCACCGGCACTGACACGTGGTAGAGCGTCGCCAGGAAGCAGACGGTGAGCACGAGCACCGCCGGCCAGTAGAAGCCCATCAGGAAGTCCAGCTGCTCGGGCAGCCAGTCGCGGACCAGCGACGGGCCCGCCACGATCAGCGGGATCGACACGATCCCGGTCACGACCGCCAGCAGGTAGAGCCCGAAGGAGAGCGCTCGCGTCTTGATGATCCCGCGGTGCCCGCCCAGGCCGTGCATGATCGTGATGGTGTCGACGAACACGTGCAGCGCTCGCGAGCCCGACCACAGCGCCAGCACGAAGCCGACGGAGATCACGTCGAAGCGCCCGCCTCGCAGCACGTCGTTGATGGTCGGGGTGATGATCGAGTTGACGGCCTTCTCCGTCAGCCCTCGCGAGGCCAGGTCGATCACGGCACGCCGGACGTCGTCGATCTGCGCGGCGCTGAACTGGTCGGTCACGTAGCCGATCGAGCCGGCCAGCGCGAAGATCAGCGGCGGCACCGACAGCACCGCGAAGAACGCCGCCTCGGCCGCCAGCCCCGTGACGCGGTGGCGCATGCACGACCCCGCGGTGGCGACCACGATCCGCCAGAGCCTGAGCGCCGCTCGCCGCCACCAGGGTTGCGCTGCTGCGGCCTGCCGCCGTGCCGCGGCCCCCGCGGAGACACGGTCGGGGACGGCACTCATGACCTCAAGATAACCAGCACCGATCGCTGGACGAGCTTTGCCGAGACCCTTCCGGCTGTGTGTCTACGGTGTTCCCATGGCGTCCCTCGGCAACCGCACGGCCGCGAACCAGCCCCCGCCGCTGGTCGGCCACAACGTGGTCACCGCCGACGTCGCCCTGGTCGAGGCCGTCACCCGGCACGGGTCACCCGAGGTGCTCGACGACCTGACCGCGCTGGGGCACGAGGCCGGCACCGCCGAGGCGCGTGAGCACGGCGTGCTGGCCAACACCCACAAGCCCGAGCTGACGCCGTACGACCGTTTCGGCAACCGCATCGACGAGGTCGTCTTCCACCCGTCGTGGCACTGGTTGATGGCGCGGGCCGTCGGGCACGGGCTGCAGGCAGCCCCCTGGGAGCGGGCCGACGCCGGCGACGCCCACGCCCACGTACGCCGCGCCGCGGGGTTCCTGGCCTGGTCGCAGACCGAGCCGGGCCACGGCTGCCCCATCTCGATGACCTATGCGGCCGTGCCCGCCCTTCGCGTGGACGACTCCGTCGCCAAGGAGTGGATCCCGGCGCTGGCCGCCACGACGTACGACCCCGGCATCCGACCCGTCGTCGACAAGGCCGGTGCCCTCGCGGGGATGGGGATGACCGAGAAGCAGGGTGGGTCCGACGTCCGGGCCAACCTGACGGAAGCACGGCCGACCGGCGTGGACGGCGAGTACACCCTGCACGGGCACAAGTGGTTCACGTCCGCGCCCATGAACGACGTCTTCCTCGTGCTCGCGCAGGCCGAGGGCGGCCTGACCTGCTTCGTGGTGCCGCGCGCCCTCCCCGACGGCAGTCGCAACCGGCTCGACATCGTCCGGCTCAAGGACAAGCTCGGCAACCGTTCCAACGCGTCAGCGGAGATCGAGCTCGACGGCACTCTCGCCCGGCGGCTGGGCGACGAGGGCCGGGGCGTCCGCACGATCATCGAGATGGTGGCGGCCACCCGCCTCGACTGCGTGCTCGGCTCCGCCTCGCTGATGCGCCACGCGCTTGCCGAGGCCTCGTGGCACGTCGCGCACCGGTCGGCGTTCGGGTCCAAGCTGGCCGACAAGCCGTTGATGCAGAACGTCGTCGCCGACCTGGCCGTCGAGTCCGAAGCAGCGACGGCACTCGCCATCCGGCTGGCGGCCGCCGTGGACGAGACGGGCGACCCCCACGAGGCCGCGTTGCGGCGCATCGCCTTGCCACTCGCGAAGTTCTGGGTGTGCAAGCGCACGCCCGGCTTCGTGGCCGAGGCGCTGGAGTGCCTGGGCGGCAACGGCTACGTCGAGGACTCCGGACTCCCCCTGCTCTACCGCGAGGCGCCGCTCAACTCGGTGTGGGAGGGGTCGGGCAACGTCAACGCGCTCGACGTCCTGCGCGCGCTGGGCCGTGAGCCGGAGGTGCTCGACGCGTGGATCACCGAGGTCGGCCGCGCCCACGGTGCCGACGCCCGCCTCGACAGGGCCGTCGAAGACACCTTGGCCCTGATGGGCGACGAGGGGGCGCTCGAGGTCGGGGCTCGCCGGCTGGCCGGCCGGATGGCCGCGTGCCTGCAGGGCTCGCTCCTGGTTCGCTTCGCGCCACCCGAGGTGGCCGACGCCTTCTGCGGGTCGCGGCTCGGGTCGACGTACGACGGCACCTACGGCACCCTCTCGACGTCAACGGCCGATCTGAGGACGATCGTGGCCAGAACCACGCCGACCCTCTGACCGGAGGTGCGTCATGACAGACCTGCCCGTACCTCCCGCAGTGCGGGCGCAGCTGCTCGCGACCGAGCACTGGAGCCTGCTCGCGACGCGCAGCCAGACCTGGAGCGAGGTGATGAGCCGGATCATGGCGCAGTTCACCTTCACCTCCGCGGTCCTCGTGGTGCTGGCGCTGGTGGTGCAGAACGACGGACCCTTCCGTCCGCTGGCACTCGGGCTCGGCGGCGCGATCCTGCTCACCGGCACGCTCACCGCCATGAGGGTGCATTACGCATCCCACGAGGACGCGCAGCTGGTCCGCGGCATGAACCGCCTGCGGCACGCCTACATCGACATCGACCCTGGGGTGACGCCGTACCTGGTCGCGGGCTACACGGACGACGTCGCCGGGATCACGCAGACCTACACGATGGGACCTGCTCGAAACGCGACCCAGCTGCTCGCCAGCGCCTCGTTGTTCATCACCGGCGTCACTTCCATCGTCGCCGGCGGATGGGTGGGGATCCTCGTCTCACCGGCAGGGACCGCGTTCGCCGTCGTGGTGGGCGTGCTGGCAGGGCTCGCGTACATTGCGGTGTTCCTGTTCGCCGGCTATCGGCTCTACACACGGTACGAGCAGACGCCGGGGCTGGTCCTCTTCCCGACCCCGACCGAGGACGTCAGCTCGAGTGTCCCGCCAGCTCCGCCATCACCCTCTTGAACGTGGCGAACCGCCGCTCGCCGACCTCTGCTGCGAACCCGTCCTCGATCCGCGCGAGCGCGGCGTAGACGTCGCGCATGAAGCGATCGCCGGCGGCCGTCCTGAACACCAGCCGCACCCGGCCGTCCGCGGGGTCAGGTGACGTGCGCAGGTGACCGGTGCCGGCCAGGTGGGTCACGAACTGGCCGCAGCCCTGCTTGGTCATTCCGGCGCTGCGTGCGAGCTCCGTGACGTTGACGCCTTCTTCCGGCACGGCGGCGAGGACGCGGACGTGTGACATCCGCAGGTCTCCCATGTTGCCGTCGGACAGCTCGGCCCTGATCCGGCCGAACAGGCCGGCCATCAGCTCGGGCAGCACGTCGTCCGGGCGGGTGGTCATAAAGCCACTTTACTAGTCGGGAGCACTAGTAGTAAAGTCCCTTTATTATCTCCCGCCAGGCAGGAGAAGCCATGCACGACCTCGCCGCACTCGGCCCCGCTGACGTCGACGACCCCACGCTTACCGCGATGGTCGCCTCTGTGTTGGGGGCCGAGGGTGACACGGTGACGCTCATCGACTCGAAGGCCGAGGAGTTCCCCTACGACCTCCCGGCGATCACCACGGCAGGGCGCTACGTGGTGAGCGGGACGTGCGAGGTCGCCGGCGAGCACACGTCGTACGAGATGTTCGTCAAGGTGGTGCAGTCGTGGGCACGATCGCCGTTCTTCGAGTACGTGCCCGACGAGATGAAGGAGTTCGCCGAGGCCTCGGTGCCGTGGCGCACGGAGCCTCTCGCCTACCGGTCAGACCTCGGCGACCGGCTGCCCGCGGGCCTCACCATGCCGCGTGCGGTCGGCGTCTTCGACCTCGACGAGAAGTCGGCGGCGGTGTGGCTCGAGAAGGTCGCCGTGGTGCCGAGGCCCTGGGACGACGCGCGGTACGAGCGAGCGGCGTACCTCCTCGGCCGGCTCTCCGGCAGTCCTCGCGTTGCCGTGCTCGCCCGCGTGGGGGAGCACGGATTCACGATGGCCGACTACGCCAATGGCCGGCTCTTCGCGCAGGTGATCCCGATGCTGCACGACGACAGCGTCTGGCAGCACCCACTCATCGCGTCGGCTTTCGGCGTCGAGCTGCGCGACGGGCTGCGGGCGGCGGCCGGCGAGGTACCCGCGTACCTCGAGGAGGTACTGGCGCTGCCGCACGCCCCAGCCCACGGCGACGCCTGCCCCAACAACCTGTTGACCACCGGCGACGACTCGTTCACGCTCATCGACTTCGGGTTCTGGATGCCCATGCCTGTCGGCGCAGACCTCAGCCAGCTGCTGATCGGTGACGTCCAGATCGGCAAGCAGCGCGCGGGCGACCTCGCCGCTCGGGACGACGCCCACGTGGCGGCGTACGTCAGGGGCCTGCGTGACGAGGGCTGCCACATCCCCGAGCCCGTGGTCCGGCGGGCGCACGCGCTCCACATGCTGATGATGAGCGGCCTTTCCGCCGTGCCCGTCGAGCTCCTCGACCGCCCTCCCTCCCCTGCGCTGGAGGTCCAGGTCGCCGACCGCGCCGCCATCGCCCGCTTCTGCCTCGACCGCGTGGAGCAGACCTCAGGTGGTTTCGAGGCTCGTCGCTAGCGCTCCTCGCACCTCAACCACCGAAAGCTCTCGGTGGCTGAGGTGCGAGGGCCTCCAGGCCCGAGCCTCGAAACCAGCCGACACGATCCGCCTACGTGAGCTCGAGGCCCGGGTACAGCGGGTGCTTGTCGAGGAGCTCCGCGGAGGCGGACTTGACGCGCTCGGCGACGCCGTCGGCGAGGACGTACGACGCCTTCGAGGCGCCACCGGACTTGGTCTCGCCGGGCTGGGTGTTGGAAAGCACCTCGACCATCAGCTCGGCGACCTTGTCGAACTCGTCGTGACCGAAGCCGCGCGTGGTCAGCGCGGGGGTGCCGATGCGGATGCCGGAGGTGTACCAGGCGCCGTTGGGATCCTGCGGCACCGAGTTGCGGTTGGTCACCACCCCCGCGTCGAGGAGGGCGAACTCGGCCTGGCGGCCGGTGAGGCCGAACTGCGTGACGTCGAGCAGCACGATGTGGTTGTCGGTGCCTCCCGTCACGAGCTTGCCGCCGCGCTTGAGGAACCCCTCGGCCAGCGACTTCGCGTTGTCGGCGATGTGCTGGGCGTAGGTCTGGAACTCCGGCTGCCGCGCCTCGGCCAGGGCCACGGCCTTGGCCGCCATCATGTGGCTGAGCGGGCCGCCGAGCACCATCGGGCAGCCGCGGTCGACCGACGGCGCGTACTCCTCCTGCGCCAGCACCAGACCGCCGCGCGGCCCCCGCAGCGACTTGTGCGTGGTGGTGGTCGTGACGTGGGCGTACGGGACCGGGTTCTCGTCGCCGGTGAAGACCTTGCCCGCGACCAGGCCCGCGAAGTGTGCCATGTCGACCATCAGCGTGGCCCCGACCTCGTCGGCGATCTCGCGCATCTTGGCGAAGTTCACCCGGCGCGGGTAGGCGGAGTAGCCGGCCACGATGATCAGCGGCTTGAACTCCTGGGCCTTCGCGCGCACCTTGTCGTAGTCGAGGAGGCCGGTCTCGGGGTCGGTGCCGTACTGCTGCTGGTGGAACATCTTGCCGCTGATGTTGGGCCGGAACCCGTGCGTCAGGTGGCCACCGGAGTCCAGGGACATGCCGAGCAGCCGCTGGTTGCCGAGCTTGCCGCGCAGCTCCTCCCAGTCGGCGTCCGAGAGCTCGTTGACTCCTCTGACGCCGAGCTTCGCGAGCTCCGGCGACTCGACGCGGTGAGCGAGAATCGACCAGAAAG
>CAVWXS010000016.1:0-105666 GCA_963758885.1 uncultured Actinomycetota bacterium | reverse complement strand
CGCGCCGAGGGCCTCGAGGCGGGCGACCTCGTCGGCAACGGTGCCGGGGGCGCGGAGGTCGAGGTGGAGGCGGTTCTTGGCGGTCTTGGGCTCCGGGACCCGCTGGAACCAGAGGTTCACGCCGCCCCAGCCGGGCGCCTCGACGTACGCCTTGTCCGACGTGGAGTCCTCGTCGAGCTCGCCGCCGAGGGCCGCGGCCCAGAAGGCGGCGACCGGGAGGGCGTCCTCGCAGTCGACGGTGATGCTCTTGATCCAGCTCGTCGCAGGCTTAGGCGTGGGCATGCGCCGACCGTACGACGGGCGGGCCGACACACGCGCGCCGGTTTCCGGTGGGGCGGACGTCGGCGACTAGGCTGGGCGGGCTGCTTCCCCGCGCACACCGAGAAGACGCCCACCGTTGGCACGACCCGCGACCGGCGTGAGGAGCTCCGTTGTACCTGAAGAGCCTGACCCTGAAGGGGTTCAAGTCCTTCGCCTCGTCGACGACCCTGCAGCTCGAGCCGGGCATCACCTGCATCGTCGGCCCGAACGGCTCCGGCAAGTCCAACGTCGTCGACGCGCTCGCGTGGGTGATGGGCGAGCAGGGCGCGAAGTCGCTGCGCGGCGGCAAGATGGAGGACGTCATCTTCGCCGGCACGTCCGGCCGCCCGCCGCTGGGCCGCGCCGAGGTCCTGCTGACCATCGACAACGCCGACGGCGCGCTGCCGATCGAGTACGCCGAGGTGACGATCAGCCGCACGATGTTCCGCAGCGGCGGGTCCGAGTACGCCATCAACGGCACGCCGTGCCGCCTGCTCGACGTCCAGGAGCTGCTGAGCGACTCCGGCATCGGTCGTGAGATGCACGTGATCGTCGGGCAGGGCCAGCTCGACACGATCCTCCACGCGACGCCCGAGGACCGCCGTGGCTTCATCGAGGAGGCCGCCGGGGTCCTCAAGCACCGCAAGCGCAAGGAGAAGGCGCTCCGCAAGCTCGACGCCACCGACGGCAACCTGACCCGACTGGGCGACCTGCTCTCGGAGATCCGCCGCCAGCTCAAGCCGCTGGGGCGCCAGGCCGAGGTGGCGCGGCAGGCCGCGACCGTGCAGGCCGACGTGCGCGACGCCCGCGCGCGACTGATGGCCGACGACCTGGTCACGGCCCGTACCGCGCTCGAGCAGGAGATGGCCGACGAGACGATCCTGGTCGAACGTCGCGAGGAGGTCGAGGCGCAGATGGCGTCCTCGCGCGAGCGTGAGACCGCGCTGGAGACCTCACTGCGCGACGACCTGCCGGCGCTCTCGCAGGCGCAGGACACCTGGTTCGCGCTGTCGGGACTGCGCGAGCGCCTGCGCGGCACCCAGTCGCTGGCCGCCGAGCGGCTGCGCAACGCCGCGTCGGCGGAGGCCGAGCCGGCCGACACGGGCCACGACCCCGAGCAGCTCGAGGCCGAGGCCGCCCACGTACGCGAGCAGGAGCAGGCGATCGGCGCCGAGGTCGAGACCCACCGCACGGCCCTCGAGGAGGCGGTGACCGGCCGGCGTACGGCCGAGGAGGCGGCGACCGACGAGGAACGCCGCGTGGCCGGGCTGGTGCGCGCTGCCGCCGACCGTCGCGAGGGCCTGGCCCGGTTGCACGGGCAGGTCAACGCACTGCGCACGCGCGCCGCCGCAGCCGACGACGAGATCGGGAGGTTGCGAGACGCACGCCAGGAGGTCGCGGCACGCGCCGAGCGGGCCCAGCGCGACTTCACCTCGCTGGAGACCAAGGTCGCCGGCCTCGACGCCGGCGAGGAGGGCCTCGACGCCGAGCACGAAGCCGCGACCGCGCTGCTCGACGACGTGTCCGCACGGCTCGAGAAGTCCCGCGACGAGGTCCAGCGAGCCGACCGCGAGCGGTCGTCGCTGGCGGCCCGCAAGGAAGCCCTCGAGATGGGCCTCAACCGCCGGGACGGCGCGGGGGCTCTGCTCGCCGCCACCGACCAGGTCTCCGGCCTGCTCGGGTCGGTGGCCGCACTCCTGTCGGTGCGCCCCGGCTACGAGACCGCTGTCGCGGCCGCTCTCGGCTCCGCGGCCGACGCGGTCGCCGTGGCCGACCCCGACGCCGCCGTGGCCGCGATCGGCCACCTCAAGACCCACGACCTCGGCCGTGCCGGCCTGGTCCTCGGTGGGGGGCCGGACGACGACCCGGTCGACGACTCGGCGTGGCCGGGCCTGCCGGGCCACGCGTCGTACGCCGTCGACGCGGTCGAGTGTCCCGACGAGCTGCGGGCCTCGCTGACCAGGCTGCTCCACAAGGTCGCCGTCGTCGACGACCTGGCGGCCGCACGCTCGCTGGTGGCCGAGCTGCCCGACCTCACCGCGGTGACCCGCGAGGGCGACGTGCTCGGCGCCTTCTCGGCCGCCGGCGGCTCCAGCTCGCAGCCGAGCCTGCTCGAGATCCAGGCCGCGGTCGACGACGCGACCGACCAGCTGGCGCAGGCGACAGCCCTCAGTGAGCGGCTCGGCTTCGACATCTCGCGGCTCGAGAGTGAGCGCCTCGACGCCCAGCAGCGCGTCGACGTGGCGCTGGCCAGGCTGCACGAGTCCGACGCGACGCTGGCAGCGGTGGCCGAGCAGCTCGGCCAGTTCGGGTCCCAGGTGCGTTCGGCTCGGGCCGAGGCCGAGCGCCTCGACACCGCCATCGGCAACGCCGAGATCGCCCGTGACCAGGACCTCGCGGGCCTGGCCGACCTCGAGCAGCGGTTGACCGCGGCCGAGGCCGCCCCCGACGAAGAGCCCGACACCAGCGAGCTCGAGCGGCTGGCCGAGGCCGCCCGCGCCGCCCGGGGCCGCGAGATGGAGGGCCGGCTGGCCCTGCGGACGTCCGAGGAGCGAGGACGCGCGCTGCACGGTCGTGCCGACTCGCTGCTCGCGGCCGCCCGGGCCGAGCGCGAGGCGCGGGCCCGCGCTGCCGAACGCCGCGACCGCCTGGTCCGTGAGGGCCGGGCAGCCGAGGCGGTCGGCGCCGCCGTGAGCGTCGTGCTCGCGCGCTTGGAGGTCTCGGTGCACCTCGCCGCCGAGGAGCGGACGGCCGTCGAGGCCACCCGGCGCGATCGCGAGCACGAGCTGGTCGCCACCCGCGCCCGGCTGCGCGAGCTCGGGGCCGAGCACGACGAGCTGGTCAGCTCGGTGCACCGTGACGAGATGGCGCGCACCCAGCAGAAGATGCGCATCGAGCAGATCGCCGAGCGCGCCCTCGACGAGCTCGGCCTCGACATCGACGCGCTGGTCGCTGACTACGGGCCGGACCATCTGGTGCCGGCCTCCGCGCCCGGTGAGGACGGCGTGCTGCCGGACCCCACGCCGTACGTCCGGGAGGAGCAGCAGAAGCGGTTGCGCACCGCCGAGCGCTCGCTGGCCATGCTCGGCCGGGTCAACCCGCTGGCCCTCGAGGAGTTCTCGGCGATGGAGGAGCGGCACAAGTTCCTCACCGAGCAGCTCGAGGACCTCAAGAAGACCCGCAAGGACCTCCTCGACATCGTCCGCGAGGTCGACGCCCGGGTGGAGCAGGTGTTCACCGAGGCGTACGCCGACGTGGCGGTCGCCTTCGACTCGACCTTCACGCGGCTGTTCCCAGGCGGCGAAGGACGGCTGGTGCTCACCGACCCCGACGACATGCTCAACACCGGCATCGAGGTCGAGGCCCGTCCCGCGGGCAAGAAGGTCAAGCGGCTCTCGCTGCTGTCCGGTGGCGAGCGGTCGCTGGTGGCCGTGGCGTTCCTCGTGGCGCTGTTCAAGGCGCGGCCGTCACCGTTCTACATCCTCGACGAGGTCGAGGCCGCCCTCGACGACACCAACCTCGGACGGCTGCTGGAGATCTACGAGGAGCTGCGCGAGAACTCCCAGCTGCTCGTGATCACCCACCAGAAGCGGACCATGGAGGTCGGCGACGCGCTGTACGGCGTGACCATGCGCGGCGACGGTGTCTCGGCCGTGATCAGCCAGCGCCTGCGCGAGGCCGAGGCGGGCTAGTGCAGGTCGTTGTGCCAAGGTGGACCGCATGACCCAGATCGTGGTGTCGATGGTGGTGATCGTGCTGGTCGCCGGTGTGGTGACGGCGTACGTCGCCTTCCCGCACCGCGGCGAGGACCTGCCCGGTGCGCCGTGGCTCGGACGCCTGATGCGCAAGGGTGCACGGTCGCTGCCGACCGTCGAGCCCGAGCCCGGCGACGTCGTACCGCCCGGGGGCGAGGACGACCCGGCCGCCGAGTCGCCCGTGCACACCCAAACCGCCCGCCCCGGCGAGACCGGCCTCGGCCCCGGGGCCGACAAGGGTCCGGGTCAGCACCGCGCCTGACCCTCGCGCGTCCGTGAGCGCAAGGGTCGACCATCACGAGCCTGCGAAGATGGTGCTTTGCGTCACTGACGGCGCGGCAGCCGCGCGACTGAGCGCCGAGGTCGCAGCTGGCTGATTGGATGGGCGCATGGGTGAGTGGCTGTACCTGATCATCGGCATCGCCGTCGTCGCGATCGGCCTGACGGCCGGCTTGCTGCGAGCGGTCGCCGCCGCAAGCTCGTGGAGCCGCCGGCGCCGACGCAGGGGACAGACGTCATCTCGCCGCCGGCTGATCGGCTGGGCGAGAAGACCGACGTCCCGGTCGCGGACGACCTGCTGGTGGAGGAGCCGCCGGCCCAGGGCGACCAGACGATCGAGAAGCCCGAGACCACGGCGTCGCGGCTGGTGCGCCTGCGCCAGCGACTGGCCGGTGCGCAGGGCGGCTTCGGCCGAGGGTTGCTGGCGCTGTTGGCGCGTGAGCGTCTCGACGACGACACCTGGGAGGCCATCGAGGACACCCTGCTCACCGCCGACGTCGGAGTCGCGCCGACCCAGGAGCTGGTCGAGGGCCTGCGCACCCGGATGCGCGTCGCCGGCGCCGACGCGGGCGACGCCAAGGAGGTGCTGCGTGAGGAGCTGGTCAAGCTGGTCGGTCCCGATCTCGACCGTCGGCTGCAGGTCTCCGGCGCCGACGGGCACCCCGGCGTGGTCCTGGTGGTGGGCGTCAACGGCACCGGCAAGACCACCACGGTCGGCAAGCTCGCCCGGATCCTGGTCGCCGAGGACAAGTCCGTCGTGCTGGGTGCGGCCGACACCTTCCGTGCCGCCGCCGTCGAGCAGCTCGCCACGTGGGGCGAGCGGGTCGGCGTCGAGGTCATCCGCGGCGCCGAGGGCGGCGATCCCGCGAGCGTCGCCTTCGACGCCGTGCGCGAGGGCGACGAGCGGGGCGTCGACACCGTCATCGTCGACACCGCCGGACGCCTCCAGAACAAGGCCGGCCTGATGGACGAGCTCGGCAAGGTCAAGCGGGTCATCGAGAAGGTCGCCCCCGTCACCGAGGTGCTCCTGGTCCTCGACGCCACCACCGGGCAGAACGGCATGACCCAGGCCCGGGTGTTCGCCGAGGTCGTCGACGTCACGGGCATCGTGCTCACCAAGCTCGACGGCTCCGCCAAGGGCGGCATCGTGGTGGCGGTCCAGCGCGAGCTCGGCGTACCCGTCAAGCTGGTCGGCCTCGGCGAAGGGCCCGACGACCTCGCGCCCTTCGACCCGCGGGCGTTCGTCGACGCGCTGCTGGGCTGAGCCGGACGGCAACCCGGTTGCTGGGGAATGAATTTCGCACGTCCAGCAACAGGAAACCCACGGCCGGTACGACGCCTCAGCGCGCCAGCAACCGCTGCGGCGTCGTCGAGCAGCACCTCGGCACGGTGGTCGAAGGAGTGCTCGCGCATCACGGTCTCGGCGAGGGCCAGGCGGGCCTCGCGGGATGGGAACGCCGAGTCCGGGTCGGCCAGCAGGGGCCCCATCTCGGTCTCGTCGTGGAAGGTCCTCACCACGTCGCCGAACACCTCCGACAGCCCGTCGATCTCGTCGGTGACCAAGCGGGCGGCGCAGGCGGTCACGTCGAAGAGCCGGTTGCCCAGGAAGCCGTCTCGTCGCATGTCGTCGTGGTGGTCGTTGAGGACGACGCCGGCCGAGCAGTAGAGCGCACCGAGGTCCTCGTTGGCGACGGTCTTGGAGGCGATCAGGTTCGGGGCCAAGAACCGCTCCCAGTCGGCGCCGTGCACCTCCACCTCGGCGCCGACCGCGAAGGCCGAACGTACCGAGCGGCGGTAGATGTCGCGGGAGTTGCCGACGAACAGCACCGGGGCGCCGGTCCCGGGCTCGCCGCGGTCGGGGTTGAACAGGCGCGGGTCGGTGCACTGGAGGAGCGGGGTCACCGCGACGCCGGTCGCCGCGGTGGTCCGGGCCGCCCAGGTCGCACTGGCGGCGTACACGCGGTCGAAGCCGGCGAGCTCCTCGCCGGTCACCAGGTCGGGGTGGCTGATCACCCACTGCAGGTTGACCCGGCCCGGCCGCGGCACGACGTGGTCGAGCCCGCGCAGCACGAGCACCACGTCGTCGAGGTCGCGGGTGTCTCGGTGCCGCAGGTCGCGGGTGTCGATCGTGACGCGCTGGCCGAGTCGCTCCAGCGCCTCGGCCATCGACCGGGCGAAGTAGGTGTCGCCCCAGCGTTGGCCGCGGCGGCCCGAGGGTGCGGCGATGTCGAGGGCCCAGCGCAGCGCCGGCACCCCTTCTCGTACGACGGCCCGCGACGCCCGCACCACGGTGCGGGGAGTCAGGGCGGGGGCGTCGAGGGGTTCGCGGAGCGTGCCCGGGGGCCGGGAGCGGTCCTCCCAGCGCCGGCCGACGACGTCGAACCCCGCCCTCGCCCAGGCGTCCTCGGACCCGGCGGGGGCGATCGGCCAGCGATCCTGCAGTGCCCGCACGCCGTCCGAGGTGGTGTCGAGGCGTGGGAGCTGGCCGGCCTTGAGCACGAGGGGCGACTGCGGCACCACCACGGTGGCACCGCCGTGGTGCTCGGCCATCCGTACCCCCAGCTCGACCTCGGGCAGGGCGTCGCCGATCCAGACGTCGTACCCCCGGAGCCGGACCAGCTCGGAGCCGCGGACCGCGACCACCGGCGAGAGCGGGGCAGGGACCTCGCGCGACGTCAGGGCCTGCGCGTCCCTGACCGGGTGACCGGCGAGGAAGGGCTCGGGATGGGTGCGACCGGGGCCGAACACCGCGCCGGCACTGACCACGAGTCCGGGTCGGTCGACCACCAGGGGCTGGGCGATCGCCACGTCGTGGTCAGCGAGAGCGGACACCAGCCCGTGGAAGGCGTCGCGGGGCGGGTTGGCGGTCGTGCGCGCCAGGACCACCACCTCGCCGGTGGTGTCGGCGATGCCGAGGTTGGTGCAGACCGCCGGCCCGATGCGGGGCTGGACCGCGAGCAGGTGCGCGTTGGGGTAGGTCGCCAGCAGCATCGCCAGCGGCAGCTCCACGTCCCGCGGCAGCCGCGAGCCGACGACGACCAGCTCGACGTCGGCGCTCTCGCGACGGCGCGACAGGGTCCGGGTCACCCAGCGCACGGTGCGGTCGAGGTCGCTCGTGGTGTGCAGCACGATGCTCACCCGCCGCGCCTCGCGCGGTCGGTGCTGCGCCGCCTGCCAGTCGACCAGGTGTCGCTCGAGGACCGTCGCGGTCCACCGCTGGTCCTCGTCGTCGGCGTCCTGGGACCGGTCGAGCAGGACGCGGCGCACCAGCCGCAGCGGGGCCAGGGCCGCGAGCTTGAGCACCAGGTCGAGCGTCTCGGCGCCGCCCAGCGTCTCGTCGAAGCCCCCGACCTCGGCCAGCAGGTCACGCCGCACGACGAGGGAGGCCAGGTCGATGTGGTCGTGGGCGAGCAGGGCGTCGCGGCCGCCTTCGACGGCCCGGAACCACTCACCGTCGGGGAGCGGGACGCGCATGGCGGCGTGGGCCAGCGGTCGCGCCCTCGGCCTCGAGGTGCCCGAGCATCACGCGCAGGAAGTCGGGGTGCCAGGTGTGGTCGGCGTCGGCGAAGGCGAGGTAGCTGCCGCGAGCCTTGTCGAGCGCGGCGTTGCGGGCCCGGCCGCGACCGCCACGCGGCACCGTGACGGGGACGACGCGTGGCTCGTACGCCGCCACACCGGCCAGCACGGCGGCGGTGTCGTCGGCCGAACCGTCGTCGACGACGACGAGCTCCCAGCCGTCGTAGGTCTGCGCCTGGACGGCGTCGACCACCGCTCGCAGCCGAGGCCCGTCGTCGCGCACCACGAGGACCACCGTGACCAGCGGCTCGGGTCCGGCCGGCGGGAGCGCTGGCGGGTCGGCCTCGGCCTCGGGTGGCGTTCGGGTACGGCGCTGGGCGAGCCGCGCCGTACTGCCCTCCTGCCTCCGCTCGGCCGCCTCGAGGGCGGCACCGCGCAACCGCCCCCAGGTGACCTCGGGCACGCCGTCCGGCACCGGGACGGCGGTGTCCTCGCGGGCCTGCGACACCCACCAGGCCAGCGGACCGTGGGGATGCCGGGCTGGCCGCGGGGTGCTCGGCCACGATCCGGGCGACGTCGACCAGTGGGTGCGGCGACGCGGTGGCGCGTGCCTGCGGGTCGGCCAGGTACTCGACCAGCGACCGCTTGCACCACGAGTCCTCGAAGAGCGGGTGCGGCGAGCAGTCGGTGTCGTCGTCGAGGTAGCGGTCGGCGGCGTCGGCGTCGGCGGCGAACGCCGTACCGAGCTGGGCGCCGACCCAGTCGCGGTCGAGCAGCCCCGACGCCAGGACCTCCTGGGGGGCCGGCTGTCGGCGGCTGGCGGTCGGCTCAGGGGACACGGCGGTACTCCACCTGCCGGCGCAGCGGGACCAACGCGGGTGGCGTGGGGCGCAGCGCCTCGGTCGGCCGTGGCGGGTAGAACACCGCCGTCTCCTGCAGGAACTCGCGCACCCCGGCGAACGCCTCGGGCAGCTGCTGCTCGCAGTAGGTGAGGAGCTTGTCGGCGCCGAGGCCGTAGGGGTCGAAGCGCAAGGTGTCGAGCTTGACGTAGGGGAGCCGGCCGCGGTCGAGCGCGCGGTCGGCGAGCGCGGCGGACGGGTTCCACGGCTCGCGCGCCCGCACGCGCAGCTTCTCGAGACCTTCGCGGCTGCGGGTGATGCCGGGTCGGTGAGCGGCCCACCACCGCACGCGGCGCCGGGCCAGGCGCTTGTCGGCGTCGGTCTCCTGGAAGTACGAGCCCGACCGGAATCCGGCGCCGTGCAGGCCGCCGCTGAGACCGACCTCGTGCTTCATGATCACCTGGCGTCGCGTCGACAGCGGGTCGAGGCCCGGTCCAGAACCGCCGGAACGTCGTCGAGCCGACCACCCAGGGCCGGAAGGCCACGAAGAAGCTCTGCACGTGCGTGGCGACCCGCTCGGTGCGGGTCAGCCCCCAGAAGTCGACGGGCTCGCGGTCCATGGCGTCGAAGATGACGGTGTACGGCGTGACCGGGACGTAGGTGTCGTTGCAGATGACCACCTCGTCGTAGGCCTCCAGGTCGCCGGCGCGATGCAGCCCGACCTGGTAGCTGGTGAAGTCGTAGCCGTAGTTGGGGCGCTCGACCAGCTCGGCACGCTCGCCGAGCCAGGCCCGCGACTCGTCGGTGAGGTCGGCCGTCGACACCACGACGAGGCGGTCGACGGCCGCGGCGACCGACTCGACCTGCCGCCGGACATGGGGGCCGACGCCGCCCCGGTGGTCGTAGTGGGCCATCACGGCCAGGCGTCGGCTCACCCGCGTGAGGTTACCGAACCCAGGTCGGCGTCGTTCCTGGTCGTTGGCGTCGTCGCAACGACGCTCGAGTCCGGGTACCCGGCTCGAGCGGGCATCCCGCCCCCGCGAGTCCGTTCACACGGATGTAACACCCGGGGACAGTTCTTTTCCTGACCGAAACGTGTCGCGGCGGCAGGCGTTACCTCGCCTCACCAGGCTGCTGCGCAACAGGGGCGGTCCCGGCGCGACAACGTCGTCGAGCAGGTGCCGACCCGGATTCCGTGCAGTTCTCCGATCCCTTACTGGGAGGTTCCATGGACGGCTACTACGCCTTCATGCTGGTGGCATCCTCGCTCGTCCTGATGATGACCACCCCTGCGCTGGCTCTCTTCTACGGTGGTATGAGCCGTTCGAAGTCCGTGCTCAACATGATGATGATGTCCTACGGGGCGTTGGCGGTCGTCGGCATCGTCTACGTGCTGTGGGGCTGGTCGATGTCCTTCGCCGGCGACGACGTGGCGACCCTGTTCGCCAACCCGTTCGACGCGTTCGGGCTGGAGGGCGTCGGCTACGACAGCTACGTGTTCGTCGCGTTCCAGATGACCTTCGCGGTCATCACCGCGGCGCTGATCAGCGGCGCGATCGCCGACCGGGTGAAGTTCTCGGCCTGGATGGTGTTCGTCCCGATCTGGATCACGCTCTCCTACTTCCCGCTGGCCCACATGGTGTGGGGCGGCGGCTTCCTCTCCGGTCTCAACCCGGACGGCCTGTCGGCGATGCTCTTCGGCGTCACCGACGGCGTCGCCAACGTCTTCCCGCAGGACTACGCCGGCGGCACGGTCGTCCACATCAACGCCGGCATGGCGGGCCTGGTGCTCGCGCTGGTGATCGGCAAGCGCCTCGGCTTCGGCAAGGAGGCCCACAAGCCGCACAACCTCACCCTGACCATGATCGGCGCCGGACTGCTGTGGTTCGGCTGGTTCGGGTTCAACGTGGGCTCTATCGTCTTCGTCTCCGGCGACGGGGGTGAGCTCGACACCGCCCAGTTCATGTCGGAGACCGGTGTCACCTGGATCAACACGACCCTCGCCACCTGTGCGGCGATGCTGGCCTGGATCGCGGTCGAGCGGTTCCGGGACGGCAAGGCCACCTCGCTCGGCGCCGCGTCCGGCGTGGTCGCCGGCCTGGTCGCGATCACCCCGTCGTGCGGAGCCGTCAACATCTACGGCGCGATGATCATCGGCGTGGTTGCCGGCGCCCTGTGTGCCTACGCGGTGGGCCTGAAGTGGCGCTTCGGGTACGACGACTCGCTCGACGTGGTCGGCGTGCACCTGGTCGGCGGTCTGGTCGGCACGATCCTGATCGGGTTCCTGTCGACAGCGGCGGCTCCCGGCGCCATCGACGGCCTGTTCTACGGTGGTGGCATCAAGCCACTGGTCATCCAGACCCTCACCGCGCTCTTCGCGGTCCTGTGGTCCGGCGTCTTCACCCTCGTCATCGCTCTCGCCATCAAGCACACGATCGGCTGGCGCATCAACGAGGACGAGGAGCAGGAGGGCGTCGACTACTCCGAGCACGGTGAGTCGGCGTACGAGATCGGCGGGCCGGGCAGTGTCCGGCTCTCACCGTCCAGCGGTGTGCTGGGCACGACCAAGTCCTCCGTTCCGGAAGGGGCGAACGCATGAAGCTCATCACCGCGGTCATCAAGCCGCACAAGTGGGAGGACGTCCGCGAGGCCCTGGAGACCTTCGGCGTGACCGGCATGACGGTCAGCGAGGTCAGCGGCTACGGCCGTCAGAAGGGCCACACCGAGGTCTACCGCGGCGCCGAGTACGACATCGCGCTGGTGCCCAAGATCCGGATCGAGATCGTCATCGACGACGCCGATGCGGAGGACGTCGTGGGCATCATCGTGAAGACCGCGCAGACCGGCCGGATCGGTGATGGCAAGGTCTGGGTCAGTCCGGTCGACACGATCGTCCGGGTCCGCACGGGTGACCGCGACCAAGCCGCGATCTAGCCTCAGGGCGTGGCCTCACTAGAGCGCCAGGCCCGCACGAAGGCCGCCGACGCCAGGTGCGCGGCGGCCTTCGTCGCGGCCGGGCTGCCGGAGCAGGGCGTGGCGCTGGTGGCGGTCGGCGGGTACGGGCGGTCCGAGCTGGCGCCGTACTCCGACCTCGATGTCGTGCTGGTGGGGGACGACGGCGTCGACCTGGGGCCGGGCGCCGAGCAGGTCTGGTACCCGCTCTGGGACTCGGGGACCAAGCTCGACCACTCGGTGCGCACCGCGGGTGGGATGCTCGACGCCGCGACGGCCGACCTCCGTGTCGCCCTGGGGCTGCTCGACCTCCGGCACCTCGCCGGCGACTCGAACCTGACCCTGCGGCTGCGGAGCCAGGTGCTCACCCACTGGCGACGGACCGCCAAGGACCGGCTGCCCGAGCTGCGCCGCCTCGTCGACTCCCGGCACCAGCTGATGGGCGAGCTGGCGCACGTCTCGGTGCCCGACATCAAGGAGGCCGAGGGCGGGCTGCGCGACGCCACCGTCCTCAAGGCGCTGGTCGCCACCTGGCTGGTCGACGTCCCGCACGTCGACCTCGAGCGGTCGCGGCTGGCTCTGCTCGACGCCCGCGACGTGCTTCACGAGGTGGCCGGCCGGGCCACCGACCGGGTCGGGCCCGACGTCTGGGCAGAGCTGGCGCCGGGTCTCGGCCTGGCCGACGCCGGGGCCGTCCAGAAACACCTGCGCGAGCTGGGGCGCCGGATCGCGCACCTCTCACGGCTGACGTGGCGGCGTACCGATGCGGTCCTGTCGCGACCGGCGTCAGCCGGCGTCGGCACGCAGGCCCCAGCTCGAGGCATTGGCGCCGGGAGTCGCCCTGTCGGCCGGTGAGGTCGTGCTCGCCGCTGACGCTGACCCGGCGGGCGACTCCTTGCTCCTGTTGCGGGCTGCCGCCCACGCCGCCGAGCTCGACGTCGAGCTGTCACCGGCGAGCGCCGCCCGGCTGGTCCGCGAGTGTCCCGAGCTGCCGGAGCCGTGGCCGGACGCCGCGCGGCAGCTGTTCGTGCGCCTGCTCGCGTCCGGGCCGGGCCTGCGAGCCGTCTGGGACACCCTGGAGGAGACCGGCGCGCTCGACCGGGTGCTGCCCGAGTGGGAGCGCATCCGGATGCTGCCGCACGCGTCGGTGATCCACCGCTTCACCGTCGACCGGCACCTGGTGGAGACCTGCGTCGAGGCCTCGACGCTGATCCGGCACGTCGGTCGGCCCGACGTGCTCATGGTCGCCGCGCTGCTGCACGACATCGGCAAGGGCGAGCTCACCGAGCACAGCGTGGCCGGGGAGCCGATCGCCCGGGCGATCGCGCGACGTATCGGCTTCGACGAACGGTCGGTCGACCTGGTCGGCACGCTGGTGCGCTGGCACCTGCTGCTCGCCGAGACGGCGAGCGCGCGCGATCCCGACGACCCCGAGACCGTACGCCGGGTCACCGCGCGGGTCGCCGACCTCGAGGCCCTCAACCTGCTGCGCGCCCTCACCGAGGCCGACGCCCGGGCCACCGCCCCGAAGGCGTGGTCGACGTGGCGGGCCAGCCTCATCGACATCGTGGGCCGGCGCGCGGCCGAGGCGCTCGGCGGCGAGGTCGCGCCGACGGGCGAACGCTTGCCGTGGGCCGAGGTCGAGGTACCGAAGGCCGTGCGCAAGGGCGCCTCGTGGATCGACGTCGAGCTCGTGGAGGACGGCGCACGGGTGACCGTGCTCTCGCCCGACCGCCTCGGGCTGCTGGCCGACGTGGCCGCGCTGTTCGCCACGCAGCGAGCCTCGGTGCGGGCCGCCCGGGCGTGGACCCAGGGCGACACGGCCGTCTCCGTCTGGGACATCGCGGACGCGCACCTCGACCCCGCCGTCCTGCGCCAGCGCTTCGAGGCGATCGCGACCGGTCGCCTGGACCCGGCCGCCCGGCTCCGCCGCTCGCTCGGCGAAGGTCTCGCGCCGACGGTCGTCGTACGGTCGGACGCCTCCACCCGGGCCACCGTGCTGGAGGTCAGAGCGGCCGACCGTACGGGCGTCCTGTACCTCGTCTGCTCCGCCCTGGCCGCCCTCGGCCTGTCGGTCCGGTCGGCACACGTCGACACCCTCGGCCCCCAGGCCGTCGACGTGTTCTACGTACAGGAGGAGGGTGCCGGCATCCTCAGCGACCACCGCGCCTCCCAGGCCGCCCACGCCGTCCGCGAGGCCCTCACCCCCAGTTGAGTTGGCCGAAATGGCGCGTTGAGTTGGCCCAAATGGCCGGCCGACGGCCCGTGAGCGCACTTCGTTCAGCCATTTGGGCCAACTCAACGCGCCATTTCGGCCAACTCAACTGGTCAGGGCGTGCTCGTGGGCGAAGACGACGATCTGGACGCGGTCGCGCAGGCCCAGCTTGCGGAGGATCGCGCCGACGTGGGTCTTCACGGTCGACTCGGAGAGGAACACCAAGGCGGCCACCTCGGTGTTGGAGAGGCCACGCGCCACGGCGGCGAAGACCTCGCGCTCCTTGTCGGTGAGCGTCACGTACGACGGCGGGGTCGGCCGCGGGGAGGCGAACCGCCCCTCCAACAGGGTCGAGAGCTCCCGCGGCGCGAGCACCGCGTTGCCGGCGTGCACCGTGCGGACGGCGTCGCGCAGCATGGCCGGGGTGGTGTCCTTGAGCAGGAAGCCGCTGGCGCCGTGGCGGATGGCCGTCGCCGCGCGGTCGTCGAGGTCGAAGGTCGTCAGCACCACGACGCGCACCGTCGTACCGTCCGCCGCGCGACGGGCCACCCGCTCGGGCGAGAAGATCTGCCGGGTCGCCTCGACGCCGTCCATCTCCGGCATCCGGATGTCCATCAGCACCACGTCGGGCGCCAGGTCGTCGACCATCCGCACCGCCTCGAGGCCGTCAGCGGCCGTGCCGACGACCTCCATGCCGTCCTGGGCGTCGACGATGACGCGCACGCCTTCGCGGAACAGGTCCTGGTCGTCGACCAGGAGCACGCGGATCGTCACCGGACCGCCTGACGGCTGGTGACGGGCAACCACGCCGACACCGTGAACGTCGGCGCACCGCCGTCCGCGTCCTCGCGCAGACGTACGTCGAGCCTGCCGCCCGCAGCCGCCAGGCGCTGGCGCATGCCGTCGAGGCCACGCCCCGCGACGGCGATCGGCACCGTCGTCGCCGCCTCCCGCCGGGGCGGCCACGACGTTGCGCACCTCGATGAGCAGCTCGCCGGCGAAGGCCCCGTCGGGCCAGTGCAGCTCGACGAACGCCGGCTCGTCGCGGTCGCCGTGCTTGACGGCGTTCGTGAGCATCTCCTGCAGCACGCGGTAGACGACCACCTCGACGTCGGGCGGCAACGGCTGCGGAGTCCCCAGCTCGCGCAGCACCACCTCGTGCCCGCTCGACCGGACGCCCGCCACCAGCGTCTCCAGGGCACGCGGCGCCTGGGGCGGGTGCTCGCCAGGCGCCAGTACCTGGCGGACGTCCTGGAGCGAGGCCCGCGCCGAGTCGGCGATGTTGGCCATCGTCTGCCGGAGGCGGTCGGGGTCGTCGGCGAGGTACTGCGCCGACTCGGCCTGGGCGAGGATCACCGCGAGCGAGTGGCCGACGACGTCGTGCACGTCGCGGGCGAGCCGGGCCTGCGCCTCGCGCAGCCCGGCGATCTCGCGGGCCTGGTCGGTCTCGCGCACGGCCTGCGCCGCCTGCTCCTCCGCCACCGCCTGCGAGGCGCGCGAGTCGCGCGCTCGCGCGGCGAACCGCAGGGCCAGCCCCGCCAGCCAGGGCAGGCCCAGGAAGGCGAGCGCGACCACGGCGACTCCCACCAGCCAGGTGTCGCCGATCGCGTAGAAGGTCTCGAACAGCGTGGGCCGGGCGCGCACGAGCGAGCGGCCGCCGTAGTCGAAGTACGTCAGCGCGAACAGGGCGATGGCCGTGCCCGCCGGGATGGACAGGCCACCGGCGATGACGGTCGCCACCGACCCCCAGCGGGCCGTCCCGAACGCCACCGCGACCAGGGCGAGCTCGACGAACATCATCTGCGTCTCGCTGAACAGCTGCCACGCGCCGATCGCCCACACCAGCGCGAGGGCCAGTGCCGGCCGGCGGCGAGCCAGCGAGGTCGCGACCGCGACGGCCACGGCCAGCACCGCCATCTGTTCGCGGCTGCCGGTGTCGACCTGGGCGTACATCGCCTCGGTCAGACCGAACGCGAGCACGCCGATCCCGGCCGCGATGTCGGGCGACCAGTCGCGCACCGTGTCGCTCACCCTGTCGTCCAGCTCGGCCACGCCCGCAATGGAACCACCCTGAGCCCCGCCAGACCGACCGGACGTCACGTGAGGCAGTCCTGCACCAGCAGGTCGACGAGTGCGGGGTAGGCGAGGCCGGCTTCGGCGAACATCTTCGGCACCTGCGAGGCCTCGGTGAAGCCAGGCATCGTGTTGACCTCGTTGAGGACCGGGCCGCCGCCTCCCTCCGGCAGGAAGAAGTCGACCCTCGCGACCCCCGCGCAGCCGAGTGCGTCGAACATGGCGACGGCGGCGTCCTCCAAGGCCTTGCGGTCGGTCTCGGCGAGCGGTGCCGGGACGACGAACCTCGCGCGGCCGCCGTACTTCTCCTCGTAGCCGAACACGCCGTCGACGACGATCTCGAGCGCGGGCGAGACCACGCGGGTGCCGTCCGGCCGGCCGAGCACGGCGACGTCCACCTCGCGACCTCGCACCACGTCCTCGACGAGCACGCGGTCGTCGATCGCGAACGCGGCCGCCAGTGCGGGCACGAGGTCCTCGGCACGCTCGACCAGGGTCACGCCGTGGCTCGACCCGGCCGCGACCGGCTTGACGACGACCGGGTGCCGCCAGGCGTACGACGGCGCGGTCGCGGGAGTCAGCAGGAGTCCGGGTGCGGTGGCGACGCCCACGGCTCCCGCGACGAGCTTGGTGACCCACTTGTCCATGGCCAGGGCTCCGGCGCGGACGCCCGACCCGACGTACGGGACACCGGCCAGGTCGCACAGCGCGGCCAGGGTGCCGTCCTCGCCGCGCGGCCCGTGCAGCGCCGGGACGACCACGTCGCAGCCCTGGAGCACCCGGACGGCGTCGCCGAGACCCCCGCTGATCGTGTGCGCCGGACCAGCTGCCGTCCGGCGCGATGGTCAGCCGCACCACGTCGTACGCCGCCGGGTCGAGCGCCGCGGCGACCGACGAGGCCGACGCGAGGGAGACCTCGTGCTCGCAGCTCTGGCCGCCGCCGACCACCGCCACCCGCGTCCGCGTCACGACCGCACCACCCGTCGGACCCGGGCGCCGATGCCGGTGACGATCTCGTGCTCGATGGTGCCCGCCCACGCCGCCCACTCGGCGGCGGTCGGCTCGCCTGCGTGGC
Source organism: uncultured Actinomycetota bacterium (assembly GCA_963758885.1). Classification (GTDB taxonomy): domain Bacteria; phylum Actinomycetota; class Actinomycetes; order Propionibacteriales; family Nocardioidaceae; genus Nocardioides. Next base: position 88,662 of record CAVWXS010000016.1, on the reverse strand, counting down.
CGGGACCGAACAGGGTGGCCACCTCGCCGAGGTCGGCGGTGTCGTCGCCCAGGTCGACCACGACCTGGTCCATCGAGACCCGGCCGACGAGCGGTCGCCGCCGGCCGCGTACCAGCACCTCGGCCCGGCCGGACGTCACCCGTGGCACGCCGTCGGCGTACCCGAGGGGGAGCAGGGCCAGCGTGGTCGCGCGTGATGCCCGCCACGAGCCGCCGTACCCGACGGGCGTCCCGGCCGCGACCCGGCGTACTCCCACGACGGGTGCGGTGAGGGTGAGCGCGGGAGAGAGGCGGGTGGTGCCCGACGGGTCGATGCCGACCAGGCCGGCGCCGACCCGGCTCAGCGTGTGCAGCGACGCCCGGTCGGTCAACGTGGCGGCGGTCGCGGCCAGATGCCGCAGCGGCGGCCGGAGCCCCGCGGCCCGTGCTGTCGCGAGCCCCCACGCGAAGCGGGCCCTGCCCCCGGCGTTGCCCGGGTCGTCCGGCGTGTCGGCGTTGGCCAGGTGGCCCATCAGGCCGACCACCCGAAGGGCGCCGGACCGCTCTGCCTCGCGGGCGAGGCGGCACAGTCGTCTCCACTCCGAGGGGGCGGCTCCGTCGCGGGCCATCCCGACGTCGAGGTGCAGGTGCACCCGGATCGCGACGCCCGCCGCGAGGCCGGCCCCCGAGACCGCACGCAGGTGGGCCTGGCTCGGCACCGCGACGTCGACGTCCTGGCGCCGCGCCTCGTGGAAGTCGGCTCCGGGCGCGTTGAGCCAGCTCAGCACGGGTGCCCGCAGGCCCGCCTCGCGCAGGGTGAACGCCTCGTCCAGGCTCGTCACGCCCAGCCACGACGCCCCGTGCGCCAGCGCGGTGCGCGCCACGTCGACCGCGCCGTGGCCGAATCCGTCCGCCTTGACGACAGCCATCAACGCGCCGGACGTGCGGGCGGAGAAGAGCCGGGTGTTGGCAGCGACGGCGGAGAGGTCGACCTCCAGGTTGGCCCGAGCGGTGTCACAGGTGGTGACCCGCGTGGCGACGGTCGTCACGCCGCGACCGTCCGCTCGACGGGACCGTAGAGCGCGGCGGGCGCGCCGGTGGCCAGCGCCCAGTAGCGGTCGCCGTACGACCAGTGCCACCACTCCGTCGGGTAGTTGACCAGGCCGGCGTCGCCCAGCACGCGCGCCAGCAGCTCCCGGTGGGCCCGGGCGTCGGCGCCGATGCCGAGCGCCGCGAAGTAGCAGCGGCCGTCGCTCTGCTCGGGGGTGGCGTCGATCGGGGTGCCGAGGTCGAGCTCCTCCCCGCACACGTCGACGAGGGTGAGGTCCACGGCCGCCCCGGCGACGTGCGGCGCGACCTCCAGCGGGGCGACGTAGCGGCTCGTCAGGCGCCGCAGCTCGGCGTCGGGCAGGTCGCCGTGGATGGCGCGTACCTCGGCCGAGTACGCCGCCACGATGGCCCGCTGGTCGGCCGGCGAGCGGTGCCCCTCGACCACGCGGAGCCGGATGCCGGGGGGCAGGCCGGCGTCGGCATGCTCGAGCCGGCGGGCCAAGGACGCGCGGACCAGCTGGCCGCCGGGAGCCAGGTCGCGGGGGAGCAGGACCAGAGGCTCGCCGGTGTCGCGGACGGGCACCTCGGCGACGCGAGGGTCGGAGAGCAGGATCGTCATGGCGCGAGAGGCTAGGGAGATGCGCGGCGCGTCGTCTGTCACGCGGGAGACGCTAGGAACGCACCAGGGTCCGGCGGATCCGCCTGAAGTGCCGGTCGGCCGACCTCAGGTGCCGAAGGTGTCGTCCCGGCGGCCTCACCCACGCGTTGAATTGGCCCGTATGGCGCGTTGAGTTGGCCCGTATGGCGCGTTGAGTTGGCCCGTGTGGTTCGTCGCGCACCATTTGGGCCAACTCGAGGAGCCATACGGGCCAACTCAACGGGTGGGCCTGACGGCCGGAATGGCCCCGCTCAAGGGCCGATGACCTAATCTTGGGAGGTCGCCTGCCCGACGGTGACCCGATGACCCGACGGTCACCCGACCTCCCTCGAAGGACCACAGCTTTGTTCGCCACGCTCTCCGACCGCCTCGCCGACGCGTTCAAGAACCTGCGCGGGAAGGGCCGGCTCTCCGAGGCCGACATCGACGCCACCGCGCGCGAGATCCGGATCGCCCTGCTCGAGGCCGACGTCGCCCTGCCGGTGGTCAAGGAGTTCGTGGCCGCGGTCAAGGAGCGGGCGCGCGGCGAAGAGGTCAGCCAGGCGCTGAACCCCGCCCAGCAGGTCGTCAAGATCGTCAACGAGGAGCTCGTCGAGATCCTCGGCGGCGAGACCCGGCGGCTCCGGTTCGCCAAGTCCGGCCCGACCGTCATCATGCTCGCGGGCCTCCAGGGCGCGGGCAAGACGACCCTGGCCGCCAAGCTCGCGCTCTGGCTCAAGGAGCAGGGCCGCACGCCCCTGCTGGTGGCCGCCGACCTCCAGCGGCCCAACGCGGTCAACCAGCTGCAGGTCAACGGCGAGCGGGCCGGCGTCCCCGTGTTCGCGCCCGAGCCCGGCAACGGCGTGGGTGACCCGGTCGAGGTGGCCCGCGCGTCGCTCGAGGAGGCCAAGCGCAAGCTGTACGACGTCGTCATCGTCGACACCGCGGGACGCCTGGGCGTGGACTCCGAGCTGATGGCCCAGGCGGCCGCGATCCGCGACGCCGTCCAGCCCGACGAGATCCTCTTCGTCGTCGACGCGATGATCGGCCAGGACGCCGTCACCACGGCGCAGGCCTTCCTCGACGGCGTCGGCTTCGACGGGGTGGTCCTCACCAAGCTCGACGGCGACGCCCGCGGCGGTGCCGCCCTGTCCATCGCCTCGATCACCGGCAAGCCGGTCATGTTCGCCTCCGCCGGCGAGAAGATGACCGACTTCGACCTGTTCCACCCCGACCGGATGGCCTCGCGCATCCTCGACATGGGCGACGTACTCACCCTGATCGAGCAGGCCGAGAAGACCTTCGACCAGGACCAGGCCCTCAAGGCCGCCGAGAAGCTCAGCGGCAGGGGCGGGGAGTTCACCCTCGACGACTTCCTCGAGCAGATGCAGCAGGTGCGCAAGCTCGGCTCGATGCAGAAGATCATGGGGATGCTCCCCGGGATGGGCCAGTTCCGCGAGCAGCTGGAGAACTTCGACGAGCGCGAGATCGACCGCATCCAGGCGATCATCCAGTCGATGACGCCGACCGAGCGGGCCAACCCCAAGATGATCGACGGCTCACGTCGCGCCCGCATCGCTCGTGGTTCGGGCCGGCAGGTCTCCGACGTCAACAGCCTCGTCGACCGGTTCTTCGAGGCCCGCAAGATGATGATGCAGTTCGCCAGCGGGAAGATGCCCGGCACACCCGGCATGGAGGGCCTGCCCGGTTTCGCCGCGGCCGCCGGTCGACGCAAGCAGGTCAAGAAGAAGCCCGCCAAGGGACGCCGGGTCTCCGGCAACCCCGCGAAGGCGGCGGCTGAGGCGGCGGCCAGGCAGGACAAGGCTTCCCAGGGACCTGGCACCGCTGCCGGCGCCAACCCGTTCGGCAACCCCGAGGGCGAGGACATCGACTACGAGAAGGCTGCGGCGGCACTCGACCTGCCGAAGGACTTCAGCAAGTACCTCAAGTGAGAGCGCTCGTCGTCGACGCCGCCAACGTGGTGGGCTCCCGCCCCGACGGGTGGTGGAAGGACCGCGCGGCCGCGACCCGCCGGCTCCACGAACGTCTCCTGGTCACCGACCTGTCCCACGACCAGGTCGTGCTCGTCCTGGAGGGTCAGGCCAGGGGCGCCGCCCGGCGGGGAACCGACGGACATGTCCGCGTCACCCACGCCTCGGGCAGCGGCGACGACACGATCGTGGCCGAGACGACCGCCTTGCGCGCCGCCGGCCACGACGTCACCGCCGTGACCGCCGACCGGATGCTCAAGGCGCGTCTCGAGGGCCTGGGCGCCCAGGTCGTCGGGCCGAACTGGTTGCTGGACCAGCTCGACGTCGTCAGCTGACGGACATCTGGTTGACGGGTCGCGCAGCCCGTCACAAGCCGTCTCGCGACCCCCTGCGTCGACCGGCCTCGAACTCGCCGCGCCTCCTCGACCTTCGCGCTAGCGGCCGATCAGCTCCTTGGCGTGCGCCTCGTTCTCCTTGCGGTGGAGCGCGCGGACGGCGTTGAAGGTCCACACCTTGTTGAGCACGAACGAGAGCGGCGTGACCAGCCCGATCACGATCAGCTGGGCCCAGTACAGGCGGGTGCGGAACCCGGTCGAGTCGTCGAGGACCGAGGCGGGCAGCGCGACCGGCGAGTCGGGGTGCATGAGCGCGGTCAGCACCAGCAGGCCGATGGCCTGACCGAGGATGCCGACGGCGAGGAACGGCCAGTACTCCTTGCCCCACGACGCATGCCCGGCCGTCTGGAAGGTCCAGCTGCGGTTGAGCTGGAAGTTCCAGAGGTTGGCGACGAGGAACGCGAGGGTCGAGTAGCCGTGGTACCAGCGGACGTTGAAGTCGCTGAACGGCAGCCCGACGATGGCCTGCTCGTGGGCGGGGCCGAGCTTGTTGGCCACGATCAGCACGAGCATGTTGACCACGACGCCTGACAGGCCGACGACGACGAAGCGTGCGAGCAGGACGAAGTTGCGCCGGTGCCTGACCAGCACGAGATCGCCCAGTCGGCGCAGGCTGCTCACCCTCCGAGGCTAGCCGGGCGCGGGGACGACCGGACGAGATACGTTCAGGAAGTGGTGGCAACCCAGCGGTTCCGCGGCCCGGTGCTCCCCGACGGAGAGGTTCGCGACCTCTACGTCGTCGGCGGGCGCATCACCCTCGAGCCCCAGGCAGGGGCGGAGACCGCGGCCGAGGGCTGGGTCGTCCCCGGACTCGTCGACGCCCACTGCCACATCGGTCTCGACGACCACGGCGCCGTACCCGACGAGGAGGCCGAGGCGCAGGCCCTGGAGGACCGCGATGCCGGGGCGCTGCTGATCCGCGACGCCGGGTCGCCCGCCGACACGCGCTGGATCCAGGACCGCGACGACCTTCCGCGCCTGATCCGTTGCGGCCGCCACCTGGCCCGCACGAAGCGCTACATCCGCAACTACGCCGACGAGGTCGAGCCCGACGAGCTGGCGGCCGCGGCGACGCGCGAAGCCGCGGCGGGCGACGGCTGGGTCAAGCTCGTGGGCGACTGGATCTCCCGCGAGGAGGGCGACCTCGCGCCGTCGTTCCCGCCCGAGACGTTCGCCGGAGCCATCGCGGCAGCCCACGCGCAGGGCGCCAGGGTCACCGCCCACTGCTTCGGCGCGTCGGTGCTGCCCGGCCTCATCGAGGCCGGCATCGACTGCATCGAGCACGGCACCGGCCTCGACGAGGGGCTGATCGACGCGATGGTCACCCGGGGCACGGCGCTGGTGCCGACGGTGATGCAGCTCGACAAGTTCCCCGAGTACGCCGAGTCGGGCGGCGCGAAGTACCCGACGTACGCCGCGACCATGACGGACCTCTTCACGAGGCGCCGGGCGACGATCATGGCGGCCTACGACGCGGGCATCGCGTTGTACGCCGGCTCCGACGGTGGTGGCGTGAGCCGCCACGGCAACCTCGCCGGCGAGGTGGTGGCGATGGCGGGGCTGGGCATGCCGGCCGACTACGCCCTGGGGGCCGCCTCCTGGCGGGCCCGCGAGTGGCTCGGGTGGAACCCCACCCTCGACGAGGGAGCCCCGGCCGACTTCGTCGTCTACGACCGCGATCCCCGCGCCGACCTGACCGTCCTCCACACACCCGCGCGCATCGTTCTTCGCGGTGTCGTCGTTGCCTGACGGATCCGTCCTCCGGTCCGTCAGGGCGCACGGGGTGCTTGACCCGTGCGGCAGGTGGCAGCACAGTCGTGAACCGTGACCGACCTCGGTGAGCGGACGCTGACGGCCGACCAGGCCGTGCGTCTCGTCCGCCCGGGCAACCGGGTCTTCGTCGGCACCGCGTGCGCGACACCCCGCCAGCTGGTCGCGGCTCTCGAGGCCCTGCCCGACCCGCCGGCCGACGTCACGCTCGTGCACGGCCTGACCGACCGGGTGGGTCGGACGGACTCCGAGGGCAAGGCCCACACGGCGTACCGGCACCGGGTCTTCTACGTCGGGAGCGACGTCCGCGACCTGTTGCCGACCGGTCTGATCGAGTACGTCCCGATGTCGCTGTCCGACGTCCCAGCGATGTTCACCGACGGGCACCTGCCGCTGGACGTGGCCCTGGTGCAGGTGGCCCCGCCGGACGACGACGGCATGTGCAGCCTCGGGGTGTCGGTCGACATCACCCGGGCCGCGGTGCTGGCGGCGACGACGGTCATCGCCGAGATCAACCCGGCGATGCCGCGGACGCGCGGGGACAGCCTCATCCCCGCCGAGCGCATCGACCACGCCGTCTGGGTCGACACCCCTGTCACCGAGTACCTGCACGAGCCGGCGGAGGGAGTCGGCGAGCAGATCGCGCGCTACGTCGCCCGCCTCGTCGACGACCGGTCCACCCTGCAGATCGGGCTGGGCCGGGTGCCCAACCAGATGCTGCGGCACCTGAGCAACCGGCACGACCTGTCGGTGCACTCCGAGGTGATCACCGAGCCGGTCGCCGAGCTGGTCGAGAAGGGAGTGATCACCGGCTCGGTCGTGGGCAGCTGGGCGATGGGCACCCGGAGGCTCTACGACCTGCTCGAGTCGGACGAGCGGTTCTCCCTGCGCTCCATCGAGCACGTCTGCGACCCGGTGGAGATCGCGCGGCACGAGCGCATGGTCTCGGTCACCCAGGCGTTCTCGATCGACCTGTCGGGACAGGTGTGCACGGAGCGGCTCGACGGGCAGCTGTACGGCGGGCTGTCGACCGGACCGGACTTCCACCGCGGCACCCTCCGGGCGGCGCACGGCACACCCGTGATCTGCCTGGCCGCGCAGACGCCTGCGGGGCAGCCGGCGATCCGCGTCGCACTGGGACCCGACGAACCCGTCGCGCTGGCCCGCCCGTTGGTGCGCTGGGTGGTCACCGAGTACGGCACCGCGTACCTGTTCGGCAAGTCCCTCGCCGAGCGAGCCCTGGCCCTCATCGCGATCGCACACCCGGACGACCGGCCCGGGCTGCTGGCAGCGGCGCAGGAGCGCGGCATCGTCACCGCCGGCCAGCAGCTGCGCAGCCACACGGCGTACCCCGTCGACGAGGAGCGCGAGCTGACGCTGCGCGACGGACGGCGCGTGCTGCTCCGGCCGACTCGCGCCGTCGATCGTCGTGCCCTGCAGGAGCTGTTCCACCGGATGCCCGACAGGGACGTGCAGACCCGGTTCTTCCAGAAGCTGAGCTCGTTGACCGACGACGCGGCCGACCACCTGTGCAACGTCGACTACGCCGAGGAGATGGCTTTCGCAGCCGTCGTCGGGCCGCCGGAGAACGAGCGGATCGTGGCCACCAGCAGCTACTACGTCGACCCCCGCGAGATGCTCGCCGAGGTCGCCTACATGGTCGAGCCGGAGTGGCAGGGCCAGGGTCTCGCCTCGGCGTTGCACGACCGCACCGTCGAGTACGCCCGTGGCCACGGCGTGCGTGGGCTCACCGCCGACGTGCTGATGACCAACCTCGGGATGCTGCGAGTGTTCCGCCGGCGGCAGGGCCACGACCTGCGCACGGACCTCGAGGACGGCGTCTACGAGGTGCGGATGATGTTCACCGAGCAGTCATCGGAACCATGACCGGGGAGCTGCGCGCCTCGCTCTTCGACGGTCTCGACGAGACCGCCCGTGAGGACTTGCGCGCGAGGCTGCGCTCGGTGGAGCTCGTCGCTGGGGAGGTGCTCTGCCACGCCGGCGACCTCAGCGACAGCCTGTACGTCGTCGAGCGCGGCGTCCTGCGCGTCCTGGACGGCGACCGAGGCAACTCGCTGGGGCGGCAGCGCGCCGGCGACGTCGTGGGCGAGATCGCCCTCCTGACGCGCAGGCCGCGTTCGGCCACCCTGGTGGCAGAGATGCCGAGCGTGGTCTCCGAGCTCTCGCGCGACGACTTCCTGGCCGCCGCGTCGCGCCACCCGGTGCTGCTGGTCAACCTGGCCGCCATGGTCAGCCGCCGGCTGGTCTCCCGCACCGTAGCCAGACCGTTGGGCCGGGTCACCGCGCTGGTGAAGCCTCCCGGCGGCTGGGCCGAGGAGGCGGCCGCGACCGCGGTCGCCGAGTGCTGCCAGCCCACAGCCCCTCAAGCTGATCGACGCGACAGGCCAGCTGCCCGACGTGCTGGCGGAGATCTACGGCGCCGGAAGGGCGCCCGTGCTGGTGCGGGTCCACGCCGACTACCCCCGCCTCACGGAGCTCCTGGCCTACTGCGAGCGCCAGGTGGTGGTCGAACCGGGCGACGACCCGACCCGCGCGGGACGCCGCTTGGCCAGGGCCTCGATCGGGCTCGCCCTCGGCGCTGGCGGCGCGAAGGGCTGGGCGCACGTCGGCGTGCTGCGGAGCCTGGAACGGGCCGGATATGTCATCGATGCCGTCGCGGGCAGCAGCATCGGAGCGTGGATCGGGGCCTGGGTGGCCCTCGGTCACCACGCCGACGGGGTCGAGCGCCTGATGCGCGAGCACCTCGGTGCCGACGCCGTCCAGACGATCTTCCGGCGCGGTGGCCCGGAGGGCGTCGCCGAGCTCGAGACGGTGGCCCGCGCGACCGTCGGCGACGCCACCTTCGCCGACCTCGACATGCCGCTCTCCGTGCTTGCCGCCGACCTCGCCGGGCGGCGTTCGGTGCTGATGAGGGACGGGCCGGTCGCGCCCGCGCTCGTCGCCGCCATGACGGTCCCCGGCGTGCACGAGCCGGCTCGGCGGGGGGACCAGCGGCTGGTCGACGCGGTGGTGCTCGCGCCCGTGCCGACCGAGGGGCTGACCGACGTCGACGTGACGATCGGCGTCAACCTCCTGGGCAGCCGCACCCTGCCCGAGTGGCCGGGAGCGCCCAACCAGGCGCGCGCGCCACGCGACCGCGACCCGGTCGTGGAGTCCCTGGAGCTTGCCTCCCACGCCGCGGCGGCGCAGCAGACGACGGCGGCCGACGTACCTGTCACCCCCGAGTTCGGACCCGGGACCTGGCGCGACTTCCACCTCGCCGACCGCTACCTGGCGGCCGGCGAGGAGGCGATGGAAGCCGCCCTCCGAGTCTTGGCGAGCCATGCGCGGCCGGCTCGCTGAGCCGGCGGGTCACTCGTCGTAGGTGCACGCGAGCGGCAGGTGCGCGCTGGTCTCGCCCCAGTTGGCGACCGCCTCCTCGGAGAGGTTGCAGGGGAGCGCTGGGTGATCGAGCGTCGTGTAGTTGTGAGCTTGAGCCGGGCTGCCGACGAGAGCGAACACGGCGACGACGCATGCTGCGAACACGAGCGCAAGGGTGATGAGCTGCTTGGACATGGTGGAACCTCCTGGTGGGTGGGCCGAAGGCCCACGCGAGATGGGTGTCGCAGGCACCGATCCGCCGGTCCGGCGGGTGCTTGCGGGGGTGACGACACCCGGAGGGCCAGGAGGGTTCCCTCGGGTCTTGCTACTTCGAGCGGTAGTGGCGCACCCCGGTCACGGTGAGCACGGCGGCGCCGGCGAACCCGAACAGGATCGGGGCGAGGACGGCGCCCAGGATCTTGCCGACCAGTCCCCAGGTGTCGAAGACGTTGGCGATGCGGATCACGCCGTCGTCGCCGTCGCAGTCGACGACGACGTGGCCGTTGCCGGTGGGAAAGGTGCCGACACCGACCCACTCGTCGCCGTTGATGCTCACGCTCACCGAGCCGCTGGGCTCCAGGGGCAGGTCCAAGCCGTCGGTGTCGGTGGTGGTGCAGCTGCGCTGGTCGCCCGGACGGGCCCACACCATCCGCTCGTCGTCGGGCGGCAGGTCGACCTGGCTCTGCCCGGGCACGCGGACGTCGATGGCGCCGGAGAACACCCGAACGCCCTCGGTCACCGCGAGCGCGATGAACACGATCATCAGCACGAACCCGAGCACGATCAGTCCGGTGCCGAAGACGTACCAGGCCTTCCTGGACGGGCCTCTGCGTGGTCGTTCGGCGCCAGCTGTGGCGGACGCCTGCGGCGAGGCCCGTGGCGGCTCAGGCGGGTCGCCGTACGGCCAGCCGGGCGGCGGTTGCGCGCTCGGCTGGCCGGGCGGGACCTCCGGCTCACCGGCAGGCGGCGCGTCATGGCTCATCGCGAGGAAGGTAGCGCCTGGACCTGCCGATTTAGAGGCATTCCCGCCCTCTGGCAGAATGACGCGCTGAGTTCCGTGGCGGGTAGGCCCTCTCATCCTCCCGCGTACGGCGCCCCGAGATCTCCGACCTGGTCCCCACCCGGTTGCGGAGCTCTCACCACGACAACTTCCGAGGAGACACCACAGACGTGGCCGTCAAGATCCGTTTGAAGCGCCTGGGCAAGATCCGGGTGCCGCAGTACCGCATCGTCGTCGTCGACAGCCGCAAGAAGCGCGACGGCAAGGTCATCGAGGAGATCGGCAAGTACCACCCCAAGGAGGACCCGTCGTACATCGCCGTGGTCGCCGACCGGGCTCAGTACTGGCTCGGCGTCGGCGCCCAGCCGACCGAGGCCGTCGAGCAGATCCTCAAGATCACCGGCGACTGGCAGAAGTTCAAGGGCCTGCCGGGCACCGAGGGCACCTTGAAGGTCAAGGAGCCCAAGCGCGACAAGCTCGAGATCTTCAACGAGGCGCTCAAGGACGCGGCCAGCGAGCCGAAGGCGGGCGCGACCACCACCCGCAAGAAGGCCGAGAAGAAGGCCGCCGAGGCTCCCGCTGCCGAGGCTCCCGCTGCCGAGGCTCCCGCTGAGGAAGCACCGGCTGCCGAGGCGCCCGCTGCGGAGGCTCCGGCCGAGGCAGCACCTGCTGCGGAGGCTCCGGCTCCGGTGCCGGCCGACGAGACCCCTGAGGGCGCCGCGGAGGCCGCTGAGGCGGCCGAGACCGAGACGAACGACAAGTCCGAGGCCTGAGCGCGATGATGCTCGCAGAGGCGCTGGAGCACCTGGTCCGCGGCGTGGTCGACAATCCCGACGACGTCACCGTCCGTGACAAGCAGCTGCGCCGCGGGTCGATCCTCGAGGTGCGCGTGCACCCCGACGACCTGGGCAAGGTGATCGGTCGCAACGGCCGCACCGCCACGGCGTTCCGCACCGTGATCGGCGCTCTCGCCGGCCGCGGTGGGGCCCGCATCGACTTCGTCGACGTCGACCGAGGTCGCTGACCCGCTCCACGTCATCGCACCGATCGCCGACCCGGGCGTCACCCTCGCGGTGGCGCCCGGTCGCTGCGTCTGGGTCACCGCGGGGCAGCGGCGCGTTCCTATGCTGACCCCGTGGACGCCACCGGAACGGTCGAGGTCGTCGTGGGGCGGATCGGCAAGCCGCACGGCCTGCGAGGCGAGGTGACCGTCGAGGTCCGCACCGACGAGCCCGACCTGCGGTTCGCCATCGGCACGGTCCTGACCGCCGAGCCGCCGCGCGGCTCGGCCAGCGGACTCACCGCGCTCGAGGTGGTCTCGGTCCGCTGGCACCAGACCGCGCTGCTGGTGCACTTCGCCGAGCTGCCCGACCGGACCGCCGCCGAGGGCGCCCGCGGCACGCTGTTGCTGGCCCACGTGCCCGCCGACGCGACGCCGGACCACCCCGACGAGTTCTACGACCACCAGCTGGTCGGGCTGGCCGTCCTCGACCTCGACGGCCGGCCGATCGGGGAGGTCACCGGGGTCGTGCACGGCGCCCAGGACCTGCTCGAGGTACGGGCCGCCGACGGCCGCCCCACGCTGGTGCCGTTCGTGGCGGCGCTGGTCCCCGAGGTGGACCTCGCGGCCGGCCGCGTTGTCGTCGCGGACCGGCCCGGCCTCGTGGCGCCGTACGAGGAGGCCTGAGCGTGCGGATCGACCTCTTCACGATCTTCCCCGCCTACTTCGACGCCCTCGACCTCTCGCTGGCGGGCAAGGCGCGCGAGGTCGGGCTGCTCGACGTCCAGGTGCACGACCTGCGCGACTGGACCCACGACCGGCACCGCAGCGTCGACGACACGCCGTACGGCGGCGGCGCGGGCATGGTGATGAAGCCCGAGCCGTGGGGCGAGGCGCTCGACTCCGTCGACGTCGGGCCGTCCGGCGCCACGCTCGTCGTCCCGACACCAGCGGGCCGGCTCTTCACCCAGGAGGTCGCGCGCGACCTGGCGACGCGCGACCACCTGGTCTTCGCGTGCGGACGCTACGAGGGCATCGACCAGCGGGTGGCCGACCACGCGGCGTCGCGTTTCGAGGTGCTGGAGCTGTCGGTCGGCGACTACGTGCTCAACGGCGGCGAGGTGGCCGCCCTGGCGATCTGCGAGGCCGTGGCGCGGCTGGTGCCCGGTTTCATGGGCAACCCCGACTCGTTGACCGAGGAGTCGCACGAGGACGGGCTGCTCGAGGCGCCGGTGTACACCAAGCCCGCAGTCTGGCGGGGGCACGAGGTCCCGGCCGTGCTGCTGAGCGGCGACCACGGCGCGATCGCGCGGTGGCGGCACGAGCGCGCCGAACGCCGGACCGCCGACCGTCGCCCTGACCTGCTGCGTCCCTCGTCGGTGCTGGACGACCTTCGTGGTGCTGCGGGTCAGAGCCCGCCGACGCGGGGGAGCTGCTCACCTTGCAGCGGGCCTGCTGGATGACCGAGGCCGAGCAGGCAACCCTGGAGTGCCCATCCCGGCGCTGGCCGAGAGTCCTCGACGACGTGCGCGCCTGGCTCGGTGAGGGCTCGGTCCTGGTTGCCCGCGCGGTCGCACGACCGGCTGGTGGGCGCCGTGCGCGGGGTCCAGCGACGGCGAGGTCTGGCGGATCGGCCGGCTGATGGTGGCTCCCGACCTCCAGGGGCGCGGGCTCGGGCGGCGGCTGCTGGCGCGCATCGAGGAGGACGCGCCGCCCGAGGTGACGTCGTACGAGCTGTTCACCGGGGCCGGCAGCAGGCGCAACCAGAAGATGTACAAGAAGGCGGGCTACCGGCTGGCCGGCAGGCCGGGCCCGGGCGTCGTCTCGATGGTGAAGCCCCGAATTCGGCCCGATTTCTGACAGCGCCTGATCTCTGGCAGACTTCCTCCTTGGCCCAGTCGGCCGAAGGACCGCCCCATCACCAACCGGGGGATCCGCGTCGGGCACCTGCCACAGGGGGAGCTGACGCCGCCGGCCACTGATCACCAAGCTGGGACCGCACATCAACTCAACACGTATCGATCCGCGGCTGACCTGTGGCAACCGTGAGGAGAGACCATGACCGTCAAGAACTACGCGGCCGTCGCCGAGCTCGGCAACGCCATCAAGCGCGACGACCTCCCCGAGTTCCGGGCCGGTGACACCGTCAAGGTGCACGTCAAGGTGGTCGAGGGCTCCCGCTCCCGCGTCCAGATCTTCCAGGGCGTGGTGATCCGCGTCCACGGCTCGGGTGTGGGCCGCACCTTCACCGTCCGCAAGGTCTCCTTCGGCGTCGGTGTCGAGCGGACCTTCCCGCTCCACTCGCCGATCTTCGAGACCATCGAGGTGGTCACCCGCGGTGACGTCCGCCGCGCCAAGCTCTACTACCTGCGCAACCTGCGCGGCAAGGCCGCCAAGATCAAGGAGCGCCGCGAGGCCTGAGCGCCTGCCCGTCTCGGCACCATCACGTGACTAGGCTCTCCCGGTGACCAGCGAGCGCCCCGACGGCTCCGTCGAGCTCGAGGGCCCGCCCCCCAAGAAGCACCTTCCGCTGTGGCAGGAGACGATCCTGCTGCTGGTGGTGGCGCTGGGTCTGGCGATCCTGATCAAGGCCGTCCTGGTCCAGGCGTTCTACATCCCGTCGGAGTCGATGGAGCCCGGCCTGGTGCGCAACGACCGGATCCTGGTGCAGAAGGTCTCCTACTGGTTCGGGGGCTCGCCCGAGCGCGGCGACGTGGTGGTCTTCGAGGACCCCGGCGGCTGGCTGCGGCGCCGAGGCGGTCGGTCCGCCCAACGCCGTCACCAAGGTGATGGCCAAGATCGGCCTCTACCCTTCCGGCGGACACCTGGTGAAGCGGGTCATCGGCGTGGCCGGCGACAAGATCCACTGCTGCGACGACCAGGGCCGCATCGAGGTCAACGGCGTCCCGCTCGACGAGAAGGACTACGCCCGCAAGGGCGGCGGCAAGTGCTTCGGGCCGAGGAACGGCTGCAGCTGGGACGCCGGTCCGGTGCCGGAGGGGCACATCTTCGTGATGGGCGACAACCGCAACCACTCGGCCGACTCCTCCGCACACCTGTGCACGGGTCCACGACGTGCACCCCCGGCGACGAGTTCGTGCCCGTCGACCTGGTGGTCGGCAAGGTCTTCGTGCTGCTGTGGCCGCGCCAGCACTTCACCTGGGTGCACCGGCCCGACAGCTTCGACAGGATCCCCGACGCCGGATGACCAGCGCCGTACCGCTGCGGGCTTCCGGCCGCTCGTTAGGCTCGTCCGGTGACCACTGACCGCACCGACGGCTCCACCGAGCTCGAGGGCGAGGGGCCGGTCAAGCCCAAGGGCAAGCACCACCTCCCGCTGTGGCAGGAGACGATCCTGCTGCTGGTGGTGGCGCTGGGTCTGGCGATCCTGATCAAGGCCCTCCTGGTCCAGGCGTTCTACATCCCGTCGGAGTCGATGGAGCCCGGCCTGGTGCGCAACGACCGGATCCTGGTGCAGAAGGTCTCCTACTGGTTCGGCGGCTCGCCCGAGCGCGGCGACGTGGTGGTCTTCAAGGACCCCGGCGGCTGGCTGCCGCCCCAGGACGCCGCCGGCCCGACGGGCACCGTCGCGCGCCTGATGGAGAGGGTCGGCCTCTACCCCTCGGGCGGGCACCTGGTGAAGCGGGTCATCGGCGTGGCCGGCGACAGGATCCACTGCTGCGACGACCAGGGCCGCATCGAGGTCAACGGCGTGCCGCTCGACGAGGGCGACTACGCCACCAAGGGTGGCGAGGCCTGCTTCGGCCCGATGATCGGCTGCAGCTGGGACGCCGGGCCGGTGCCGGAGGGGCACATCTTCGTGATGGGCGACAACCGCAGCCACTCGGCCGACTCCTCCTGGCACATCTGCCGCGGCGGACCGACTGCACCGAGGGCGACGAGTACGTCTCGACCGACCTGGTGGTCGGCAAGGTCTTCGTGCTGCTGTGGCCGCGCGACCACTTCTCGTGGCTGCACCGCCCCGACAGCTTCGACACGGTGCCCGATCCGGGCCGACGAGCCGGCGGCGGTGGAGGAGCGGCAGTGAGCTGACCTGCCCCGGGGAGCGACCGTGCGCAGCGACGCCGGCCTCTACGGCTACGAGCGTGCCCTGCGGCGAGTCGGCCTGGCCCGGATCGCCGGCGCCGACGAGGCGGGCCGCGGCGCCTGCGCCGGGCCCGCTGGTGGCCGGTGCGGCGATCCTGCCGGACACCAAGGCGGGCATCGTGCCCGGCCTGGCCGACTCCAAGCTGCTGACCGAGAAGGCGCGCGAGCGCTGCTACGACCAGATCGTCCGGCGGGCCCTGGCCTGGTCCGTGGTCGTCATCGACTCCGAGGAGTGCGACCGCCTCGGCATGCACGTCGCCAACGTCGAGGCGCTGCGGCGGTCCGTCGCGCTGCTCGCCGTCGCTCCCGACTACGTGCTCACCGACGGCTTCCCCGTCGACGGGCTCGGCGTGCCGGGTCTGGCGATGTGGAAGGGCGACCGCGTCGCGGCCTGCATCGCGGCCGGCTCGGTGCTGGCGAAGGTCACCCGAGACCGCATCATGTGCGAGATGCACGAGCAGTGGCCGTCGTACGACTTCAGGACCCACAAGGGCTACATCACCGACGCCCACGCGGCCGCGCTCCTCGAGCACGGCCCCTCGCCCGTGCACCGGATGCGGTTCGTCAACGTCCGCCGGGCGGCCGGCCTGGAGCCGCCGCTCGACGCCCCGGGTGCCCCCACGCCGGCCGAGCTTGTCGAGAGCACTAACGTCGGAGTAGTCGCTGCCATGGTTGCCGGTCAGGAGCGAGGAGAGTCAGCATGAGCGCCGAGGACCTCGAGAAGTACGAGACCGAGATGGAGCTGACGCTCTACCGCGAGTACCGCGACGTCGTCGGCATCTTCAAGTACGTCGTCGAGACCGACCGCCGCTTCTACCTCTGCAACCAGGTCGACGTGAAGGCCCGCACCGAGTCCGGCGACGTGTTCTTCGAGGTCTCCATGACCGACGCCTGGGTGTGGGACATGTACCGCCCGGCGCGCTTCGCCAAGAACGTGAAGGTGCTGACGTTCAAGGACGTCAACGTCGAGGAGCTGAGCCCCGCGGAGATCGACCCGCCGAAGGGATGATCCGATCGGGTGGACACAACTAGCCCGAAGTGACCATGCATCGCGTCTAGACCGATGATGCGGCTTCCGGAAAGCCGCCACGGCGGCTTTCCACGGGGTCCACCATTTGGTGTGCGCGACCCGCATCGTGGTCGCCGGTGTAGGCCCGGGGGGAAGCCGTGTATGCGCTATTCGTGAAGCTGAGTCACCGGCGCGAGCGAGTCGGGTGCTGCCGCGGTCGAGTTCGGGCTGATCGTGGGCGCCATCCTCGTCCCGCTGCTCCTGGGTGTCATCCAGTACGGCTGGTACTTCTACGTCGCCCAGACGACCGGGGGCGCGGCGACGCACCTGACGCGCAGGCTTGCCGTCGGCGACTGCTGGGGATCGGGAGAGGCGCTCACGTTCGCCAAGAACGAGGTTGCCTCGAACCGGAACCAGACGACCCTGGTCATGACGCCGACCACGAACGCCAGTGCCGTGATCGGTGCCACGCAGCTGACGGTGACGGTGACCGCTGACGGTGACCTCATCGGGTTCCTGCCCATGCCGAACGGTGGAACGGTCTCGCGGACCGTCACCACGATGATCGAAGACACCACCTCGAGCGGCACATGCTGACCGCGGGCTCCGCAGTCTCGATACTGCCCCCGACGCCGCGACGACCGCGGCGCCGCGGCCGTCATCACGGCGATCGTCTGCACCGTCCTGTTCATCATCGCGGCCCTCTGTCTCGACCTCGGCAACGCCTTCGCTCGTCGTACCGACACCCAGACGCAGGCGGACTACGGCGCCCTCGCGGCCGCGCGGATGCAGACCGAGACGGCCAAGTCGGGGATGACGATCCCCACGGCGATGGTGGACGCCGTCCGCGATCGCGATGAACGACAACCAACCGCAGGACGACAGCGGCACCTGCTGGAGACCCAAGACCTGCGTGACGTCGGCGCAGCTCACCGACGGCAACCTGCTCAACGGTGAGATCCGCTTCTGCAGTGGCACCGGCGTGCGGCTCGGGGTACGCCTCGACCGTCAAGGGCCTGCAGGTGACCGCGCCGAGGAACAAGGTGGACTACGGGTTCGCCAACGTGATGGGCGTGCCGAGCGGCAGCGTGAACGCCGACGCCCTGGTCAACGTCTTCACGGCCGGCGAGCGGGTGATGCCGATGTACGCGGTCCAGGGCTGCGACTACGGATTGCAGACGATCGCGGACCCGGCCACCGGCCACGTCCTGACTCCGACGGTCGTGCTCGCGTTCAACTCCGACACCAACACCACCAGGCTTACGGCTGACAGCCAGGTGGTCAAGGACTCCACGGGCGCCGTGGTGACGAACCTCGTCAAGGACTCGACCGGCAACACGCTGACCTTCGACGCCTCCAAGTGGAGCGACTCGCGCTACATCGGCTTCTTCCGTCTCGATGACACGAACCCGACCCTCGTCGTGAAGCAGAACGCCTGGTGGCTGTCGACAGACGCCACCAAGACGAACCTGAACACGGGCACGGGCTACACCTCCAACCCTGGCAGGACCGTCACCGTCGACATCCCCAACGTGGTCGCCCAGACGAATGCGCTCTGGTACGTGCGCGTCTTCGACGGCACCGACGCGGCGGGCACAGTGGTCACCGGTCAGTGAAGCGCTGCCGATCCGCGTCGGCGAGGTGGTGCTCGAGTGCGCTGCCGGCTCGAGCTCCGGAAACTTCGGGACGCTGAAGTTCCCTCGCACCGACGTGCCGACCGCCAACCAGATCCCGGCCAACATCGCCCTCGGGCTCCAGTCGCCGTTGTCGCCCACGATCCACCAGTGGGCGGTTGCCAACCCGACGCTCGCCGGCACTTGCAGCAACGGGGTCGACGGGGCACTCACGGCGCCGAACGGTGCCGTCACGTTGGTGCCGGGTGTCAACTGCGTCGACACCGACACGGGTCTCGCCGCCAACGTGGCCACGGAAGGCCTGGTCCAGGGTGGGACCTACGGCCAGGGTGTGCTGCGCGAGGACACTGCCACTGGGTGCGACCCGGCCGGCGGCTCTGGCGAACGAACGCTTCCCATCCACTCGAACCCGAAGATCAACAACGACGTCCTCACGTGCTTCTTCACCAATGGCACGACGTCGATCGCGGACATCGCGAGGGCGAGCTACTCCGGCGGCGCGGTGCTCGATGACTCGATCCTGAGGTCGCCACGCTTCTTCTACGTCCCCGTTCTCGCCATCGAGCCGACCTCGGGAGGTTCCAGCAAGTACTCGATCATCGACTTCCGGGCCGCGTTCCTCACCGACGAGACCGCAACCGCGTCTTCCATCAAGGGAGCACACACGGGCACCACGGACAACGGCGTCTGGGTGCAGGGGCAGGACATCAAGCAGATCAAGGTGGTCTTCTTCAGCGACGAAGCGCTGCCAACCGACGGGGACATCCCGCTGATCGACTACCTCGGCACCGGGAACCGCATCATCCGGCTCATCGACTGAGCGCCGTCCAGGGGGCCAGGCCCCGCCGAATCCACCCCGAGTCAGGGGTGACACCGAGGTAAAGGAAGTGGTAAAAGGTCTAGACCGAGGCTCGGCGACATTACCTGTTCGCCTCTCGGAGCCTCTTCAATAGTCCTAGTCTCCGACGAGCAGGCCCCTGTCCGGGCTCTGCGCCGGTCGGTGGCTCGGAGGAAAACTAGTGGCGCGACGCTTCATGGTGCGGAGACGACGGGGTCAGGAGGGCGCCGCCGCGGTCGAGTTCGCCCTCGTCGTGCTCGTGTCTTCATCCCGCTCGTCTTGGGCATCCTTCAGTACGGCTGGTACTTCTACGTCGCCCAGACGACGGGAGGCGCGACCAGCCACGTCGCACGCCGCTTGGCAGTCGGTGACTGCTGGGGAACAGGTGAGGCACTTACCTTCGTCCGGAACGAGGTGGGTTCCAGCGACGCAACCACCACAATGGTCATGACACCGACGACCAACACTGCCGCTGAGATCGGGATCACTCAGGTAGAGGTGACCGTGACGTCAGAAGCAAACGTCGTGGGCTTCTGGCCGATGCCCTCTGACGGCACGATTACGCGAACGGTAAAGGCCATGATCGAGGACACAACCTCAAGTGGGTCATGCTGATGAGATTCTTGGGACGGCGCTGGCGCTTTCGGCGACGAGATGAGCGTGGCGTGTACGCCGTCCTCTTCGCGATCGCCTGCGCGATGCTGTTCACTCTTGGTGCTCTCAGCATTGACATCGGAAATGCTCGTCGCACGGCGGACGGACATCCAGAGCCAAGCGGACTACGGTGCCTACGCGGCGGCAGCCAAGTTGCCTGCGACGGCCACCAACAAGGTCGGGCAAGCTGTCGACTCCGACACGATCGATGCCGTCGTCGCGGCTCTCAATGACAATCAGCCTCAGGACGACGGTCGTCCGTGCTGGAGAACTGATGACTGCGTCACGGCCGATGATCTAGTCGACACCGACATGACCAACGGGGACGTCCGGTATGTCAGCGCGTGCACGGCGACTCCGGGTCCCGGCTGCCACGAGAGTGATGGTCTGCAGATCGTTGCTCCCGAGAATCGCGTCGACTACGGGCTTGCCAACATCATTGGGATCGACGGCGCAACCGTCCAAGGGAACGCCACCGTGAACGTGTTCACGGGGGATCTTCGCGTGATGCCGATGTTCGCCGTGACGGGGTGCGACTACGGCAACCAGACGCTCGCCGATCCCGCCCCCGGGCACACCCCGGCGACTGGCGTGCCGGAGCTGTACGAGGACGACGACGTCAACACCATCCGCATGACCCCCGACAGCCAGGTCCTTACCGACTCGGCCAATGCCGACGTTGACTACCTCGTGAAGGACTCGACGGGCAACAAGGTGAGGTTCACGGGCACGTTCTGGAGCAACGCTCGCAAGATCGGGTTCTTCAGGAGTGACGCACCCGCCGTGCCCGCCGATCTTCCAGGGCCCACTGACGACCTTCTGGCAATACGGGATCACCCCGCAGACAAACCTGAACCCGAATACACCCGGCACCGGCTACACGAAGCCCAACCCTGCGCCCAACGGCGCCGTGACCGTCCAGCTGGACATTCCGGCGGGGGTGACCGCCACGGAGGGCCTCTGGTACATCCGGGTGTGGCGAGGCCCTGATGCAACCGGGCAATGGTCGGACAAGGACGAGGCGCTGCCGATCAAGGTCGGCACGCCGGTTCTGGCCTGCGACGCCGACGTCAACTCCGGAAACTTCGGCACCCTGGACTTCCCTCGCTCCGACAACACCAGCTCCGACGACATCGCCATCAACATCGCCGTAGGGCTCGAGCCTCCCTTGACGCCGGTCAAGCACGCCTGGGCGGCCGAGACCCCTTCGTCGTCAGGGGAATGCGTTGAGGGTGAACACGAAGCGGTCATTTCCGTGCACAACACACTGCGCACGGGGACTAACTGCCTGGACACGATCACTGGTGGTTTGGCGCCAAACGACGCCACGGCGGGACTCATCACCGGAGCTGGCGGGTACCCAGGGTCGCTGACCACCGCCCCGACGAAGGACAACTGCGACCCTGACGGCGGTTCCAACGAACTGACCGTCAATATCCCCAGCAACCCCACATTCCACCTGAACGACGACACGCTGTCTTGCTTCCTGCTCGACGACGAGACATCGCTTCAGGACCTCATGGACCCGAACTACTCAGAGGCCGACCCGCCACTATTCGACCGTTCGATCTTCGATTCACCGCGCTTTTTTTACGTGCCGGTGTTCAAGATCCAGCCGAGCTTCGGCGGCTCCAACATGTACTCGATCGTCGACTTCCGCCCGGCGTTCATCACCGACGAGGTGGTAGCCCCGACGACCACCCGCTTTGACCAACACGGCGACCGACGAGAACGGATCGGGTTCCACAGCAACAAGATTGAGCGGCTCGATGTCATCTTCTTCAACGTCAACACATTGCCGAATCGGACCAAGGACTCCCTCATCGACTTCCTCGGTGTCGGGCGTCACGTTGTTCGCATGATGACTGACCAACTCCGCTGGCTGCCCGTACCCGCCAGCCGTCCACAACGCCGCTTCCGGCAAGCCGTATCCACAGGATCCGGCTGACCGGGGCGGCGTTGTCCGTCTCGCCGTCCAGGCTGCTTCCGAGGAGGCAGCCAGATGGACGAGAGCAGCGACCGACAAGACCAAGACAGGGCCTCGGGCTACTACGGCGAGACCCTGGCCGCGCGGCACCTGACCGGCACCGGCATGGTGCTGCTCGAGCGCAACTGGAGCACGACGACCGGCGAGATCGACCTGCTCCTGCGCGAGGGCGACGTGCTGGTCGTGTGCGAGGTCAAGACCCGCACGAGCGACGCCTGCGGCCTGCCGCACGAGGCGGTCGACAACGCCAAGGTCGAGCGCCTGCGTCGGGTGGCCGACGAGTGGCTGGCCGCCCACGCGGCCGACCCTCGCGACGTCCGCGTCGACCTGGTGGCGGTGACGAGGCCGCGCAAGGGCCCGTCGGTCCTCGAGCACGTCCGGGGGATCGGCTGATGTCGGTCGCGACGGCCTACGCCACCTGGCTCCAGGGCGCGATGGGCCACCTGATCGAGGTCCAGGCCGACGTCTCGAGTGGCGTGGTCGGCACCACCGTGGTCGGCCGCGCCGACGTCGCCATCAACGAGGCGCGCGAGCGGTGCCGGATGGCCATCGTCAACAGCGGGCTGGAGTGGCCGGGCAGCAAGCGGATCACGATCCTGCTCTCGCCGGCAGACCTGGCCAAGCGCGGCACCCACTTCGACCTGGCCATCGCGGTGGCCGTGCTGGCGGCCCACGGCAAGGTCAAGGCCGACCTGCTGCGCGAGTCCCTGTTCGTGGGCGAGCTGACCCTCTCGGGCGGACTGCGCTCGCGTGCCGGGCGTGCTGCCGATGGTGCTGGCCGCCTCGCGCCACGGGATCCGTCAGGTGTTCGTCCCCGAGCCGCAGGTGCGCGAAGCGGCCATGGTGCCGGGTGTCGTGGTGTTCGGCATGCGGTCGCTGGCCCAGGTCTCGGCGCAGCTCAACGACGAGCCGGTGCCCGACGCCCCTCCGGTGGCGGGCCTCTCGTCGGGCAGCCTGCTCAGCTGGCGCGGCCAGTCGCGGCTCGACGAGCTCGACCTCGTCGACGTCGAGGGCGTGCCGGAGGCCAAGTACGCCCTCGAGGTCGCCGCGGCCGGTGGCCACCACCTGATGCTCATCGGGCCCAAGGGCGCCGGCAAGACGACCCTGGCCGAGCGCCTGCCCAGCCTGCTGCCCGACCTCACGTCCGAGGAGGCGCTGGAGCTGACGGCACTCCACTCGCTGGCCGGTGCCCTGGTCCCGGGGGACGACCTGATCGTCAGGCCGCCGTTCTTCTCGCCACACCACGACGTCAGCAAGGTCGGCCTCCTCGGTGGCGGCACGGGGCGGGTCCGGCCCGGCGACGTGAGCCGCGCCCACAACGGCGTGCTGTTCCTCGACGAGTTCCCGCTGTTCCGCTCCGACGTGATCGAGGCGTTGCGACAGCCGCTCGAGAGCGGCGAGGTGACGATCACCCGCGGTGACGACAGCGCCACCTACCCGGCGCGGGGGCTGGTGGTGATGGCGTGCAACCCGTGCCCGTGCGGCAACTACCACCCACGGCAAGACCGCAACCGCTGCGAGTGCCTCGAGCCGGCTCGCAAGCACTACCGCGCCAGGATCACCGGGCCGATCACCGACCGGGTCGACATCACCCGTCACGTCGAGCCGGCCTCTCCCCACGAGCGCAACGACCGGTTCGCCCGACGCGAGACCTCGGAGCAGGTCCGGGAGCGCGTGACCGAGGCCCGCGTGCGCCAGCGCCGGCGCTACGCCGACCGCAGCTGGCGGCTCAACTCGCAGGCGCCCGGCCCCGTCCTCCAGCGGGAGTGGCCGCTCGCTCCAGAGCTGCAGCAGAGGGTCGACGAGGAGATCTACGCCGGCCGCCTCACCCGGCGCGGGGCCACCCGCGTCCACCGGCTGGCGTGGACCATCGCCGACCTCGACCGGGTCGACGCGCCGGGCTTCGCGCAGCTCGAAGCCGCGCTCCGCCTGCGGTCGGGCGACCCGCTGCTCGACGCGAGCCTGCGGCGGCGGGCCGCCGGATGACGCGCCACCACACCAGCCCGGCCGGTCCCTTCGACCCCGCGGCCCACGAGCGCGAGCGGCTCGCGCGCGTGGCGCTCGGCGAGCTCGGCGAGCCCGGCGACCCTCGCCTCGTGTCCCTGGTGGCCGAGCTCGGGGCGACCACCGTCCGCGACCACCTGGCCGCCGAGCGCGACCCGGGTGGGGGAGTGCTCGCCGACGTCGCGGCCCGGCTCGCCTCGACCGACCCCGAGCGCGACCTCGACCGCGCCCACCGCCTCGGCATCAGGTTCGTGATCCCGGGCGACGACGAGTGGCCGACCCAGGTCGACCAGCTGATGACGACCGAGACGCTCGACGAGCGCGGCGGCCCGCCGCTCGGGCTGTGGGTGCGCGGGCCGATGCGCCTCGACGAGCTCGACGCCTCGGTCGCCGTCGTGGGCTCGCGCTCGGCCACGACCTACGGCACCGGCGTCGCCGGCGAGATCAGCGCGCGGGTCGCCCGTGCCGGCTACACCGTCGTCTCCGGCGCGGCCTTCGGCATCGACCAGGCCGCCCACCGCGGCGCCCTCGCCGCCGGCGGCCGCACGGTGGCGGTGCTCGCGTGCGGCGTCGACCGCGCCTACCCCGCCGCCCACCGAGCCCTGCTCGACCACCTGGCCACCACCGCGGCCGTCGTCTCGGAGCTGGCGCCCGGTCGTTCGCCGACCCGCATCCGTTTCCTCAGCCGCAACCGCATCATCGCGGCCCTCGCCCGCGGCACGGTCGTGGTCGAGGCTGCCGTGCGCAGCGGAGCGCTCAACACGGCGGGCTGGGCGGCGCGGCTCCATCGGCCGCTCATGGGAGTCCCGGGCCCGGTCGACGGCAGCCCAGTCCGAGGGCGTGCACCAGCTGGTCCGCAAGGGTGCCGCGAGCCTGGTCACCCGGGGTGAGGACGTGCTCGAGCAGGTCGGCGCGAGCGGCGAACACCTCGCCGAGCCACCTCGTGCTCGTGAGCAGCCCCGCGACCGGCTGCCGGATCGGCTTCGGCAGGTGCTCGAGGCCGTGCCGCTGCGGCGGTCCGGCCCACTCGGACTCCATCGCGCGCACCGCCGGGATCGGGCTGCTCGACACCCGCTCGGCCCTGCGACGCCTCGAGCGTGGCGGGTTCGTCGAGCACGGAGCCGACGGCTGGCGGATCCGCGGGTCCGATGCTGGCGATTCGGCTGCGAAAACCTCAGAAGTTCCTACGATGAACCCATGACCTCTGCGCTCTCCCCCCGAGCACGGTCTGAGTACGTCGCCACCGTCCTGCCGTCTGGAATGGCAGCCGAGGTGACATCCGGATCGACCTACCGCCGGCCAGGCCCGATCGCGCGCGCGATCGGCACCGTCCGTGCCGCCACCGCCCGCGTCCGCGGGCATCAGCTCAGCGTCGGCTACCTCGCCGTCATCCGTCGCAACGACGGCGCCTTCGTCGTCAATGTCGACGCCGGCACCCGCGAGCACGCCGCCGACCTCCTCCAGCTCGTGCGCGAGCAGCTGGCGACGATGACCGTCCAGCAGTTCGAGCGCGCCTGGGGCATCGACCGCCAGGTCGACCGGGTCATCCAGCGCCACATGGAGCGTCACGACCAAGGTGCGCCGATCCGCGGACGTCGCTCGCTACCCTCGGCTGGGTGAGCCGGACCCGTTCCGAAACCTCGGACGACCAGCTGTCCGGCGAGCTGTCTGAGCCCATGTCGGCGGCCTTGGCCGCCTTCGAGACCCACCTGGCGGTCGAGCGCGACCTGAGCGTGCACACCGTGCGCGCGTACCTCGCGGACGTCACCAGCCTGGCTCCCCACGCGTCGCGGCTGGGACTGACCGAGCCGCGGCCGGCTCGACCTGCGCACCCTGCGCAGCTGGCTGGCCAACCAGCAGGTGACCGGTCGCTCGCGCACCACCCTGGCGCGACGCGCCACGGCAGCGCGGGTGTTCACCGCGTGGCTCGCGCGCACCGGCCGGGCCGACGCCGACCACGGCGCGAGCCTGGGCTCGCCGAAGGCCCGCCGCACCCTCCCACCGGTCCTGCGCGCAGACGAGGCCGAGCAGCTGGTCGGCCGCGCCGTGGCGGCTGCCGACGACGGGACCCCGCTCGGGCTACGCGACGCGGCGATGCTCGAGCTGCTGTACGCCACGGGGATCCGCGTCGGAGAGCTGGTCTCGCTGGACGTCGACGACGTCGACCGCGAACGCAACCTGGTCCGCGTCTTCGGCAAGGGCCGCAAGGAGCGCAGCGTGCCGTTCGGCCACCCGGCCGCCCGCGCCCTCGACCGCTGGCTGAGCGTGGGCCGCCCGGGCCTCGTCGCCGAGGACGCAGGTGCCGCCCTGTTCGTCGGCGCCCGCGGCCGCCGGATCGACCAGCGGGCGGTCCGCACGCTGGTGCACCAGCGCATCGCCGAGGTGCCCGGTGCGCCGGACATCGGACCCCACGGGCTCCGTCACACGGCCGCCACCCACCTGCTGGAGGGCGGTGCCGACCTGCGAGCGGTGCAGGAGATGCTCGGCCACGCGAGCCTGGCCACCACCCAGCTCTACACCCACGTCACCTCCGACCGGCTGCGCAAGGCCTACCAGCAGGCACACCCGCGGGCCTGAGGACCCGCCGGAGGCGGCGGGCCAGCTCGCCAGCCGCAGCAGGATGGCGGCGTACGGGCTGGGCCAGGCAAGGGCCGGCCAGCGCGCGCTGACGGCGGACCCGGACGCGACGGGATCGTCTCGCCACAGGGGCAGCAGCCGCACCGGCCCGGCGCCGACGAGGCCGAGCGGGTCGAGGTAGGTCTCTCCCCGCAACCAGCCCCAGTGCAGGCACGACCAGCGGGGGACAGTGCGAGAAGGCCGAGGCAAGCCTGCCGATGACTGCTCCCTGGGCAACGGCGGCGCCGACGTCGACGGACGAGGTCACCGGTTCGTAGGTCGTGCGGGTGTCTCCGTGGTCGACCACGACCACGCCCCGGCCGGCGAGCATCCCGGCGAAGGTCACCGTCCCCGGCAGGGCGGCGTGCACGGCTGGCCCGGGCTCCCGAGCAGGTCCACCCCGCGGTGGCCCGCTCCCCAGACGACGTCTGGCGGGTCGAAGCCGCGGGACGACCTCCGGCTCCGGCTGCAGCGGCCAGACCCCGACAGGGTCGGCGTCGGCGACCGTCGCGGGGCCGAGGACCAGCAGCGAGGCCCAGAGGACGAGGAGGAGCAGCCAGGCGACCGGTCGGGCGACGAGACATCCTCCGAGGGTGTCGGCGTGCGGACTGCGCGCGGGCGGCGCTCGACGGCCTGTGGAGGCGGCGTACAGGCAGCGGTGCTGTGGACGCTCGGGGGGCCCGGGGGGCTCCGGTCGCCCGATTGGCCCCCGTCACGGGGCTCGCGTACCCTGGTCCGAGCAGCTCCTCAGGGAGCTGACTTCGCACGTCCGCAGACCACGACGGCGCTCTGACTTCTGGGGCACCGACCGCCCGTGGACGAGGTTCCTCGGTCCCAGCCAGCGATGGCCGGGTCGGATCTCGTGCAGGCGTCAGGGCGACCGGCACCCGCCGGCCGCACAGAACTGGAAAACAACCGGAGAACGCACCCGGCCCGCCCTGATTCAAGGACGGGCAGACGGGGGCGTCTCCCCACACAGGAGAACCCTTCATGGCAGTCGTCACCATGCGCCAGCTCCTCGAGAGCGGCGTCCACTTCGGGCACCAGACCCGACGCTGGAACCCGAAGATGAAGCGCTTCATCATGACCGAGCGCAACGGCATCTACATCATCGACCTGCAGCAGTCGCTGGCCTACATCGACCGGTCCTACGCCTTCATCAAGGAGACCGTCGCCAAGGGCGGCACGATCATGTTCGTCGGCACCAAGAAGCAGGCCCAGGAGGCCATCGCCGAGCAGGCGATGCGCGTCGGGATGCCCTACGTCAACCAGCGCTGGCTCGGCGGCATGCTCACCAACTTCCAGACCGTGCACCTGCGGATCAACCGCCTCAAGGAGCTCGACGAGATCGACTTCGACGACGTCGCCGGCAGCAGCCGCACCAAGAAGGAGCTGCTGCAGATGCGCCGCGAGCGCGACAAGCTCAACAAGTCGCTGGGCGGCATCCGCGAGATGACCCGCACGCCCGCCGCGGTGTGGATCGTCGACACCAACAAGGAGCACCTCGCCGTCGAGGAGGCGCGCAAGCTGCGCATCCCGATCATCGGCATCCTCGACTCCAACTGCGACCCCGACCTGGTCGACTTCCCGATCCCGGGCAACGACGACGCCATCCGCGCGGTCGGTCTGCTGACCCGCGTGGTCGCCGACGCCGTGGCCGAGGGCCTCATCGCGCGGTCCGGCGTGAAGGTCGAGGGCGCCGAGGCCGGCGCCGAGGAGCCGCTGGCCGACTGGGAGCGCGAGCTGCTCGGCGGCGACGCCGACGAGGCCGCCGTCGCCGCCACCGGTGGCGACGCCACGGCCGAGGCTCCCGCGGCCGAGTCGACCGGCGCCAGCACCGAAGGCGCCGAGGCTGCCGAGGCCGTCGAGGCCGTCGAGGAGGCCCGCCGTCGAGGAGCCGCCGCTGCCGAGGAGGCCCCGGCTGTCGAGGAGACCCCGGTCGCTGAGGAGGCCCCGGTTGCTGAGGAGGCGCCGGCTGCTGAGGAGACGCCGGTCGCCGAGGAGACGCCGGTCGCTGAGACTCCGGTCGCTCGAGGAGGCCCCGGCTGCCGAGGAGACCCCGGCCGCCGAGGAGACCCCGGCTGCCGAGGAGACCCCGCGTCGAGGAGCCCCGGTCGACCGGACCCCCGCCGAGGAGGCCCCGCTGCCGAGGCCGCCGAGGAGGCGCCGGCCGCCGAGGCCACCGACGAGGCCAAGGCCTGATCCCCACCACCGACTTCGAGGAAGTTCGAGGACAGACAGACATGGCAAGCTTCACCGCCGCTGACGTCAAGAAGCTCCGGGAGACCGACCGGCGCCGGCATGATGGACTGCAAGAAGGCGCTCGAGGAGGCCGACGGCGACTTCGACGCCGCGATCGACATCCTGCGCACCAAAGGCGCCGCCAAGGCCGCCAAGCGCGGCGCCGAGCGCGAGGCCTCCGCCGGCCTCGTCGCGCACGCCCCGGGCGTGCTGGTCGAGCTCAAGTGCGAGACCGACTTCGTCGCCAAGAGCGACGACTTCGTCGTCGCGGCCCAGAAGATCGCCGACGCCGCGTCGGAGGCCAAGCCGGCCGACGTCGAGGCGCTCAAGGCCGTCGCCGTCGGCGACCAGACCGTCGGCGAGCTCGTCGAGGGCCTGGCCATCTCGATCGGCGAGAAGATCGAGCTCGGCCAGTACGTCCACTTCGACGGCCCGGTCGTCGCCTACCTGCACAAGCGCGCCGCCGACCTGCCGCCCGCGGTGGGTGTCCTCGTCGCCTACGACGGCGACGCTGACGCCGCCCGCGGTGCCGCGATGCAGATCGCGGCCATGCGCCCGCAGTACCTCACCCGCGACGAGGTCCCCGCCGACATCGTGGCCAAGGAGCGCGAGATCGCCGAGGCGACCTCCCGCGAGGAGGGCAAGCCCGAGCAGGCGATCGCCAAGATCACCGAGGGCCGCCTCAACGGCTTCTTCAAGGACGTCGTCCTGCTCGAGCAGCCGTCGGTCACCGAGAGCAAGAAGACCGTCAAGGCCGTGCTCGACGAGTCCGGCACCTCGCTCAAGCGGTTCGCGCGTTTCGAGGTCGGGGCCTAATCGATCGGGCCTGATCGGTAGGTTCGCCCCTGACGTTGAGGAGGCCGGTTGCGATGACTCGAGCAAGAGCATCGCGACCGGCCCCTTCGTTGTCGGCACAGTCGCTGCATCCGACCGGAAGGAACGCCACCGCGTGACCCAGTACCAACGCGTCCTGCTCAAGCTCTCGGGCGAGGAGTTCGGGGGCGGCCGACTGGGGGTCGACCCCGACGTCGTCTCCCGCATCGCCCGCGAGATCGCCTCAGTGTCCGCGGCGGGCTTCCAGATCGCCGTGGTCATCGGCGGCGGCAACTTCTTCCGCGGCAAGGAGCTGCGCCAGCGCGGCATGGACGGCGTGCGCGCCGACTACATGGGCATGCTCGGCATCGTGATGAACTGCCTGGCCCTCCAGGAGTTCCTCGAGCAGCGCGGCGTCGTGACCCGGGTGCAGACCGCCATCACGATGGGCCAGATCGCCGAGCCCTACATCCCGCTGCGGGCGATCCGGCACCTCGAGAAGGGCCGCGTCGTCATCTTCGGCGCCGGCATGGGCCTGCCGTTCTTCACCACCGACACCGTGGCGGTCCAGCGGGCGCTGGAGACCCACTGCGAGGCGGTCCTGTTCACCAAGAACGGCGTCGACGGCGTCTACTCCGCCGACCCGAAGCAGGACCCGGCCGCGACCCGCTTCGACACCCTGACCTACGAGGAGGCGATCAGCCGCGACCTGCGGGTGGTCGACCAGACGGCGTTCACCCTCGCCGCCGAGAACAAGCTGCCGATGATCGTGATGGGCCTCGAGCCCGAGGGCAACATCCTGCGAGCGGCCCGGGGTGAGAAGATTGGCACGCTCGTGAGCGCCGGCTGAGGCCCACGCCGAGCCCAGCCCACGACCAGACCTACGACGGAGCAAGGAGCACCCGTGATCAACGACATCCTCAACGAGGCCGACGGCAAGATGGACAAGTCGGTCGAGGCGACCCGCGAGGACTTCTCGGCGATCCGCGCCGGCCGCGCCAACCCGGCCATGTTCAGCAAGATCATGGTCGACTACTACGGCACCCCGACGCCCATCCAGCAGCTCGCGTCGTTCACCTCGCCCGAGCCGCGCATCATCTTGATCTCGCCCTACGACATGGGCGCGATCGGCAACATCGAGCGGGCCATCCGCGACTCCGACCTCGGCGTCAACCCGGCCAACGACGGCAAGCTGCTGCGCTGCGTGTTCCCCGAGCTGACCGAGGAGCGCCGCAAGGAGTACATCAAGGTCGCCCGCACCAAGGCCGAGGACGGCCGGGTCGCGATCCGCAACCTTCGCCGCCACGCCAAGCAGGGCCTGGAGAAGCTGGAGAAGGACGGCGAGGCCGGCAAGGACGACGTCACCGGCGCCGAGAAGCGGCTCGACGCGATGACCAAGAACCACACCGACAAGATCGACGACCTGCTCAAGCACAAGGAAGCCGAGCTCCTCGAGGTCTGAGGGAGTCGCGCACATGACCCAGGCCGGTACGCCGCCGGGGGCGCCCGCGCAGAAGGACCACGGCCGCGCAGGCCGCGACCTCCCCGCCAGCATCGCCTCGGCGATCGTGCTGCTCGCCGCGATCGCGGTGTCGCTGGCGTTCTGGAAGACCGCCTTCATGTTCATCGTGGCCGCCGCCGTGGTGGTCGCGATCTGGGAGCTGCACCGCGGCCTGATGGCCAAGTCCATCGACGTCCCCGAGCAGCCGCTGATGCTCGGCGGCGTCGTGATGGTCGTCGTCGCCTACTTCTTCGGTGCCCCGGCCTTGGTCACCGCCACCGCTGTCACCGCCCTGGTGACCATGCTGTGGCTGCTGCGTCGCGGTGTTCCCGGCTACGTCCAGAACGCCACCGCCTCGGTCTTCGTCCTGATCTACGTACCCTTCCTCGGCTCGTTCGTGGCCCTGCTGCTGGCCGAGGGCGGCGCCTGGGACTTCGACCGCTGGGACGACGGCGTCAAGGGCGTCATCGTCTTCATCCTGGTCACCATCGCCTCCGACATCGGCGGCTACATCGCGGGCGTGCTGTTCGGCAGGCACCCGATGGCTCCCGGTCATCTCACCGAAGAAGTCCTGGGAGGGGTTCGCCGGCTCGGTGCTCTTCTGCGTCGCCGCCGGCGTCGGCCTGGTCGTGTGGATGCTCGACGGCGACTGGTGGGTCGGCGTCGCCCTCGGCCTGATCGCCGCGGTGATGGCCACGCTCGGCGACCTCTGCGAGTCGGTGATCAAGCGCGACCTCGGCATCAAGGACATGAGCCAGGTCATCCCCGGCCACGGCGGGCTGATGGACCGCCTCGACTCCCTGCTGGCCACGATCGCGCCGATCTGGCTGCTGCTCCACTACGCCGTCTTCTGACGTAGTTCACGCTCAGAGAGCGCCGGTTCGAGGCTCCGATCTAACAGCCATATAACAGTGCGCGGCTGCGGTTGCCCAGGACGCGTAAGACCTGCTCCACGAGGGACTCCCCGCTCGCACCCCACATGGCGAGCGGGGAGTCCGTGTCCGCGTCGCCTGTGCTCCGGGGGGGTGGCGGCGCGGAGTTCATGGTTCGGGCGACGAGCCGCCCGATGCGACTAGACCCGTGCTGCGAGGGCCATGCCGGTGAGGATCCGGCCGAGCTCGAGGGCCTCGTCGAGCCTCAGGCTCGCGATCGGGATGTCACCCTTGGAGACCTCGATGGTGGAGCTCCGCGCGTCGCGCTCGCGCAGCAGATACACCTCCAGCGTCTCCAGCTGGGTGCTGGCGCCGGCCAACCGCACGCGCGGCTCGGTGGTCAGCTCGACGGTGTGCTCATCGCTGATGCACGCCTGGTCGTCGGGCTCGAGGGCGGTGGTGTGTCCCTTCCCGTCACGGCACCAGGGGGCGCACTCGACGGCGGGCAGCGTCCGCCGCTGGGTCTGGGTTTGGTTCATGGGTTCTTCTCTGTCTGTGGTGTGGTGATGCGGTTGTCCGGCCGTGGTCCCCGCGTCGCGGGCCCGGACTACCAGCGGGCCCGCGACGCGGGGGTTGGGGTCCCCGTACCCCCCGATACCAAAGGCGCAACTAGGTCTCGCTTTTTGCGCAGGGGGACCCGTCTTTCAGGGTCGCCGCAGAGCCGCTGACGCGCTCGCGGCGACCCACGGATTCGGTTACGTGCGTTTGGGGCCCCGCCCCGACCGCGGCCGGGCGAGTGCTCCGGTCCGGACAGGCCCGAGCACAGCCCGCCCCGCCGAAGCGGGACGGGCTGCTGGGTGATGCGGGTGGATCAGATGCGGTCAGGAGCCGGGGCCTCGTCGTCTCTCTTCGACCCCGATGCTGATGCGCGTGTCGTTGAACTTAACACGACGTCTCGGTCCGGAGTAGCCTGCTCCCGTCCACGCCGCGACTTGCGACGCAGATCCACGGCTTGCCGGTGCCCTGCACCAGAGCACGTGGTCGAAGCCTCCTGGTCGGGTGTCTGACCGTGCTTTTTCTCGGTGAGTGCTCGCTCGCGTCGAGCTCGCAGCCAGGCCGCCGCCGCAGTGACCTTGCTGCCCGACGCCGTTCTAGATCTCGGCGAGTCGTCGATCGGGCTCGATCGCAGGATGGCGCTGCCGTCGTCGTGCTGGACCCTCACCCGCAGCTCGGCTGCAGCCCACGTCAGGTCAGCTTGTACTCGGCGGTGTTCTCGTCGTCGGAGCCGCGAAGCGAGCTAGCGCCGGGAGCCATCGCGATCCGTCTGGAACGCGGCCGTCGTTCATGTCGAGCCGGACCGACGCCATGATCGTCGCCCTTGGTCGACCGTGACCGACGCCGTTGTTCGTACGGCGACGGTGGCGTTGGCCGCGGTGGCGAGCGACGAGCGGAGTGGCGATCGCGGCAGCAGCCACGAGGCCGAGGATGATCTTGCGCATTGTGTTCCTTTGGTTGATGCGGCGCGACCTGCGACGCGAGGGCGGCCACGCCGCTTCTTTACGAGCGAAACGCTAACAGTGTCTTGACGGATCGCCAATTCCTGGCACACTGCCCTGGTGAGCACGACCCCGAAGCGCAGGCGACTCAAACCCGAGCAGCGGCGCGAACAGATGCTCGACGCGGCCAACGAGCTGTTCGCCGAGCGTGGCTACGAAGAGGTCTCGGTCGAGGACATCGCGCGCTCGGCCGGTGTCACGCGCGGCCTGGTGCACCACTACTTCGGCGGACGCACGGAGGTCTACCTCGCGCTGCTCGAGCGGCTCGACGCCATCCGCGAGGAATCGCTGCGGCCGCCCGTGGGTCGCAGCGCCCGCGCACGGGTGGCGGACTCGGTCTCACGTTGGCTGGACTGGACCGAGGCGAACCGCACTGATCTATCTCGGCACGATCGCGCCCGGCGAGGACATCGCCGACCCCGAGGTGAGACGTGTCGTCGCCGACCTCCGAGGCCGCGCCGTCGCGCTGCTCGCGACCTTCCACGCCGACATCGCCCAGGACTCGCCCCGGCTGCGCTACGCGCTGGAGTGCTGGACCGGCCTGAACCGCGCCGCGACACGACGCTGGCTACGCGGCGAGGCCACCCGCGAGGCGACACAGGAACTGCTCGCCTCCACGCTCGAACACGTCCTGCGCACGTTCGGCGCGCCACCCTCGATCAGTCGGCGCTGAGCCGTGCGGTGCAGCGGTGGAGCACGCCGGGGCTTAGTGATGTGCCAGAGAGCCGGACAAGGGACCGCCCATCCTCTGTGGGGAGGACGGGCGGCCGTGGGAGATGGTCGTTCCCCCTGGACCGGCCGGCCCCGTGAGAGAGGTGGGCCGGGCAGTGGTCTCCTCAACGGTACGTCGGATTGCTCACGAGGGGATCTCCCCGCCCGCCGGGGGTACGAGCGAGGAGCCAGCTCGCGTCCGCCTGGTGGCGCCACCAGGGAGGCACGAGCCCTGTCGAATCCGGCAACGCCCCCGCAGGCGTCCCAAGCGTCGGGGCTCATCGGCCGCCTTGCGCAGAGTTCCCCCCAGAGCAATGCGGCAGGCGAGGTCCGATCTCAAATGCTAGACGTGATTGACGAGGCGTCTCTGCCGACGGTGAACCTCACCCTGGGTGCCACGAGTCTTCTGCACCCTGGCCCCGTGAGCAACCCGTACGGCGAGGCCCCGCCGCCTCAGGAGCCGCCGCACGCCCAGCAGCCGGCCCAGGTGAGGGGCTGGGCGGTGGCCGTCGGCATCGTGATCGGCCTCGTGGTCACCTTCGTGTGGATGTTCGTCATCTTCATCGTCGCGCTGAGCATGGAGAACTCCACGAAGTCGCTGCCGGACTGGCTGATCTTCGCGCTGTTCATCCTGCCGCTGCCGGCGTCGATCCTGCTGCTCTGCTTCCGGCGCACCCGTCAGGCCGCGGCCGGCTTCGTGATGGGCATGGCCATCGGCACCCTGGTGGTCGCCGGCCTGTGCAGCTCGTTCATCGTCCCCGGCCTGGTGTCCTGACGCGTGTACCCGACCTTGGGCGACCTGCTGGGCCTCCAGCTGCCCGTCGGCACGCACGGCTTCTTCGTGCTGCTCGGCGTGCTCGCGGCTGGGGTGGTCTTCGT
This sequence comes from uncultured Actinomycetota bacterium, assembly GCA_963758885.1. Taxonomy (GTDB): domain Bacteria; phylum Actinomycetota; class Actinomycetes; order Propionibacteriales; family Nocardioidaceae; genus Nocardioides. The sequence goes on along the minus strand of CAVWXS010000016.1, from coordinate 54,038 downwards.
CGTGGAGGCCCGCCGCCGCGGCCAGACCGACGAGCGCATCCTCTACGTCGTCATGGGCGCCCTCGTCGGCGGCGCGGTGTTCATGCGGCTGGGCACCTGGCTCCAGCACGTCGACCTCCGCGAGCAACGCGAGCCTGACCGAGCACTGGCTCTACGGCAACCGCTCCATCCTGGGTGGCCTGGTCGGCGCCTGGCTCGGCGTGCACGTCGCCAAGCGCCTCACCGGCTACCGCGTCCGCACCGGGGACCTGTTCGCCCCCGCCGTCGCCCTCGGCATGGCCGTCGGCCGCATCGGCTGTCTCCTGACCGAACAGCCCGGCACGCCGACCGGCCACGCGTGGGGCATCACCCTCGACGAGGCCGCAGCGGCGCGCACGAGCTCGCCGGCCGGCGTACCCCTCCACCCGTCGTTCGCCTACGAGATCGCCTTCCACCTGCTGGCGTTCGCGGCGATCTGGTGGTGGCTGCGGCGCCGCAGCCTGCCCCAGGGTGAGTCGTTCGTCTGGTACGTCGCGGCGTACGGCGTCTTCCGCTTCCTGGTCGAGTTCGTGCGCGGCAACGACGTCGCCTGGGCGGGGCTGACGCGGCCGCAGCTGTTCCTGCTCGCCACGATCCCGCTGATCGCCGCCCGGATCGTCTGGCAGGTCCGGCAAGGCGCCTATCGTGGCGCCATGCGGGTCTCGACAAGCTCGACCGCCGACAAGGTGGACGCATGGATACCCCATTCGAATGCTCGCTTCGCTGCGCTCGAACAGGGACCCGATGAGCGGGATGCCGCTGCGCGACTACCGGATCCACCGCTACGTCAACGCGTTCTGCCCGCTCTGCCACGAGGAGGGCCCCGACCGGCCGCTGGCCGAGGTGCAGCGGCTCTCGGGCTGGCTGGTCGAGCGCGACGGCCGCATCTGGCTCGAGCGGGGATGCGCGACCCACGGGCTGATCCGCACGCTCTACGACGAGTCGCCCGAGATCCTGCGCTACCTCGAGCAGTGGACGGCGCCCACCAAGGTCCACGAGCCCGACGTGCGCGGCAACTTCAAGCCGGTGCCCGTCGGCCTACGAGCGACGGCCTGCCCGAGATGCAGACCCAGCACACCTGCATCCTGCTCGAGGACCTCCTCGACCACTGCAACCTGCAAGTGCCCGACCTGCTTCGCCGAGTCCTCGCCCGGCGCGCGCGTCGGTGGCGCCGCTGGAGCAGGTGCTCGCATCCATCGACGCCCGGCTCTCGCGGGAGAACGACCGCATCGACGTGCTGATGCTCTCCGGCGGCGAGCCGACGCTCTACCCGTGGCTGGGCGAGCTGCTCGACGAGCTCACCGCCCGTCCGATCGTGCGGATCCTGATCAACACCAACGGCCTTGCGCATCGCCCAGGACGACGAGCTGCTCGACGCTGCTGACGAGGCACCGCGAGCGGGTCGAGGTCTACCTGCAGTACGACGGCGAGTCCGCCGAGGCGTCGACGTACCACCGCGGTGCCGACATCCGCCGGTTCAAGGAGCGCGCGATCGAGCGGCTGTCGGCCAACGGGCATCTTCACGACGCTCACCATGACCGCCGCGCTCGGCGTCAACGACGACGAGATCGGCGACGGTGATCAAGCGCGCCCTGGACACGCCGTACGTCGGCGGCGTCACCATCCAACCGGTGTTCGGCAGCGGCCGGGCGCGGCGGGCATCGACCCGCTCGACCGGCTCACCCACACCGGCGTGCTCGCCCGGCTGGAGGAGCAGACCGCCGGCGAGGTCACCTGGCGCGACCTGACGGCGCTGCCGTGCTCCCACCCGCACTGCTGCTCGGTCGGCTACCTGCTCAGCGACGACTCGGGCACCTGGCAGTCGCTGACCGCGCCTGATCGGCCACGACCGGCTCAAGCAGTGGCTCGACCTCGAGCCCGACCTGCTCGCCAACCGCATCGCCGACGACGCGATCCCCGACGGCGATGAGGGAGGTCGTGAAGGGCTCGCTCCTCGACCTGCTCAGCGAGCAGTCGTCGCTGTCGCCACCCGTCGATGGCCACGATCTGGCGCGACATCTGCCAGAACTGCGACCTCGGGATCGGCACGCTGACCGCTCTGGCCGCGGGCGCGCTGCCCGGCGGCCGACACGGCAAGCGCCTGCGGGCGATGCTGGGCGAGCGGGTGCTGCGCGTGACGGTCAAGCCGTTCATGGACATGAACACGATGATCGAGGAGCGGCTCACGCAGTGCTGCGTGCACGTGGCGACCGTCAACGGCGACGACCGGCGCGCACCAGTGCGCGCCGTTCTGCGCCGTCCAGGCCTGGGCGCCGCTGTCGGCCAGCCGGATCTCCACCGCGGCCAAGGGCGCCGCTCGTGGAGACGTCCGGATGAGCGACCCCCGCCTGGTCGAGCCTGACGCGGGCAGGTGACGGTCAGGCCGGCAGCCGACGCCCTACGACCCGCTTCGCCTGTGCATCTTCGCCACCGTCGCCCTGCTCGGCTGGCTGCTGGGGCCGGTGGCCCTCGGGTTCTTCGCGGTGCTCGGCATCGTCGGCTACACGAAGGCCCGGCGGGCCGGTCTGCTGCGTTCGCGCTGCCTGCTCGGAGACACGCGCAACGTGCTGGGCTACCTCGGCGTGCTCGCCGTGCTGGCGGTGGCGGGTCTGGTCTGGGCCATCGCGAGCGGTTCGCTCTGGGTGCCGTGGATCGCGTGGTGATCCCTCGGGAGGTCGGCTCCGCCTAGTCTGGATGGGACCCCGCCCCCCGGAGGATCCGTGACTTGACCCGAGCCCCCCGACGAGCCGAGCGAGCCCGCCCGGCGCGGCAGGATCCCGGACCAGCCCCGGCAGCAGCCGCGAACCCGTACGAACAGCGGCCAGGTCTACCAGCCCAGCGACTCGCCGCGATGTCCTCGACGGCGAAGGTCGTGCTGGGGGTCGTGCTCGGTCTGTGCGCCGGGATCTTCTTGTGGTTCGTCGCAGTGATCCTGTTCAGTGCCGGCGGAACGGCCAACGGCAACGACTTCTTGTTCTTCGCAGCGGTAGCGCCTCTCGTGGTGCCGGCGCCGCTGCTCATCTGGAAGGCCACCCGGCCCTGGGCGGCCGGGCTGCTGATGGGAACGGCCATCTCGTCGATCGGGATGTCCGGGCTGTGCGCCTCGGTGCTCAGCAGCTTCTGAAGAGATGACGTGAAGGGACATGACGTGAAGGGGACCCTGAGGACCGCCCGGACCGGCAGCGAGCAGCGCCCGCCCGACTGGTGGCACCGCGACCATCCGACGTTCACCGCCCTCACCGGCTTCTTCACCGGGCTGGCCTTCGTCGCCCTGGTGCCGGCCTTGTTCGTCGGTCTGCTCCACCTCGTGTTCGATGACGAGACCACCAACGACCTGTTCCCGATGGTGCTGGTCGCGCTGGTCGTGCCGCTCGGGCTGGTGGCCTCGCGCGCACCCGGCGGTTCGGCACCTACATGCTCATCGGGGTGGTCGTCACGGCGCTCGTCGTAGCCGGCGCTGCGACGCTGGTGCTCTGGCTGATGGTGCAGCGCGACCTCTGATTCGCCGCCCTCGCGGTCCAGGCGGGATACTCGACGGTGATGTCCCAAGATCAGACCCAGCGCCCCCAGCTCCCGCTCGTGATGAGCTCCCCGCGCGGCCGCGCCAAGCCGCCGCGGCACCTCGCCGACCTCGACGAGGCCGGGCGCAAGGCGCTGCTGGAGGAGATGGGACTGCCGGGCTTCCGCGCCAAGCAGCTCTCCACCCACTACTTCGCGCCGGCTGGTCGACGACCCGGCCGAGATGACCGACCTGCCGGCCGCCCAGCGCGACGAGCTGGTCGCCGGCGCTGCTGCCCGACCTGATGACGCCGCTGCGCACGCTCGAGGCCGACCGCGGCACCACCCGCAAGACGCTGTGGAGGCTCTTCGACGGCGCCCTCGTCGAGTCGGTGCTGATGCGCTACCCCGACCGCGTCACGATGTGCGTCTCCAGCCAGGCGGGCTGCGGCATGGCCTGCCCGTTCTGCGCCACCGGCCAGGGCGGCCTCGCAGCGCAACATGTCCACCGCCGAGATCGTCGAGCAGGTCGTCGCCGGCGCCCGCTCGCTGGCGCGCGGCGAGGTCCCGGGCGGTCCCGGCCGCGTCTCCAACGTCGTCTTCATGGGCATGGGCGAGCCGCTCGCCAACTACAAGGCCGTGATCGGCGCCGTACGCCGCCTGACCGACCCGTCGCCCGCCGGCCTCGGCATGTCCGCCCGCGGCGTCACCGTCTCGACCGTCGGCCTGGTCCCGCGGATCAACCAGCTGACCGAGGAGGGCATCCCGGTCACGCTGGCCCTGAGCCTGCACGCGCCCGACGACGAGCTGCGCAACGAGCTGGTCCCGATCAACACCCGCTTCTCGGTCGCCGAGACCGTCGAGGCGGCCTGGAACTACGCCAAGGTCACCAAGCGTCGCGTCTCCATCGAGTACGCCATGATGCGCGGCATCAACGACCAGGCGCTGGCGCGCCGACCTGCTGGCCGAGGTGCTCAACGTCGTACGGCGACTGGGGCTGGGTCCACGTCAACCTGATCCCGCTCAACCCGACGCCCGGCTCGAAGTGGACGGCGCTCCGACCCGGCCGACGAGCGCGAGTTCGTACGGCGGCTGGAGGCGCAAGGGCATCCCGACCACCGTGCGCGACACCCGCGGCCGCGAGATCGACGGCGCCTGCGGCCAGCTCGCCGCCACCGAGTCCTGAGGCTGCGCCGCCCATGTGCGCCAGGCTGGCGTACTGCCCATGCTCCAGCAGGGTGGCTACAACGCTGTAACCCGGCGTGACGTGCCTAGGCGCGCCGGGACGGCAGGCCTCCACCGCCTCGATGGCCTCCTCGACGGAGTCGACGAGGTGGACGTGCTCTCCATCGGCCGCCCGCGGGCCAGCGCCTGCGAGCAGCGGCCAGGCCGGCAGCTCCTCGGTCCAGTAGGTCGCGGCCGACCAGCACCATCGGCGCGACCGAGGACTCGTCGGCGTAGTAGTTCTCGCAGGCGTCCTGGAAGACCTCCTGGACGGTCCCGCCCGCGCCCGGCAGGAAGACGATGCCGGCGTGGCAGACCTCCAGCAGCACCGCCTCGCGCAGGGCGTTGCGGACGTACTTCGCGATGCGCGGTGGCGAAGCACGTTGGGCGGCTCGTGGCCGTAGAACCAGGTCGGGATGCCGAGCGAGTCGGCGCCGCCGGGATACCGCTCGCGCACGGCGAAGCGCCGGCGCGCACCCACCGTCGACCGACGGGCGGAACGACGGGACCGCGGCCAGCAGGGCGAGCGCCTCGTCCAGCGTCGCCCGTCGGCTGCCGCCGGCGCAGGTAGGCGCCCAGGTTCGCGGCCTCCATCGCGCCCGGCCCGCCGCCGGTGGCGACCACGTGCGCCGCGCCCGAGCCGCGTGCCCGAGCCGCGCAGCGTCCGCGTAGCCGCGTCGCCGCGCTCCAGCGCGTGGCCGCCCATCACGCCGACCAGCCGGCGTCCGGCGACCCACTCGGTGAGCGCCTCGTCGACCGCGTGGTCGTGCAGCGCCTTGGCCATCGAGGCGTCGCGGTCGTGGGCGGTCTGCGACCAGGCGTACGCGCGGGCGTCGAGGCTCTCGGCGTACGTCGGCGGCGTCGTAGAGGTCCTCGGGCCGGTAGAGGTGGTCGCGGTGGAGGTCGACCGGAGCGCCGCGGCAGGTCGGGCACGACGATCGCGCCGCGGGCCTCGGCGCGGCGCGGCGTCTCCCGGCGCGAACCGGCAGCCGAGGAACAGTGCGCCCGCCACGCGGAGGTCGCGCAGCTCGGCCGACCGGTCGCTCAGGTCGACCGCGCGGACCCGCCAGCCGCGCAGCGTCGTCGCCCCGGCCGCCAGCCGGTGGTCGAAGTCGGCCAGCGTGTCGACCTGGACGCCGCGGCCTCGGCTGCGCCTCACGTGGCGAACCTACCGGGCGCACCGGGCGGCCTAGCGCGTGGACGGCCTCCGGAGCATCATCCGATCACCCCAGGTCGGCATAGCCCAGATGGGCTAACAACGGGCCGAAAGGTGCATGCCCACGACCCTGCCGTGGGGGCATCCTGGAGGTCAGGTTCGCCGGTCCGACGTCGAGGAACACCAGACGTCCCCGGGTGCGACGTGGGACGGACACGTCAGTGGACGGGGGTATGTCGCACCCGGGCGGCGAGCACTCCAGGCTCATCGGCTCAGAAGGCGTGCGCCATCAGCTCGCCGAACAGCTCCTGCTCGTCGACCTCCAGGCCGCGCGCCTTGAACCAGCCGCAGATGTTGGTGCAGTCGCGCAGCAGGAAGTCCATGCCGTTCGGGTTGCCGACCAGGTCCACGATCTGCGGCAGGTCGATGACGACCAGCCGCTCGCCCGCGGCCAGGATGTTGTACGCCGAGAGGTCGCCGTGCACGATCCCGTTCTGGACCAGGAGGGCCAGGAACTCGCGAACCTGCGTCGTAGTACGACGCGAGCAGCTCCGGCTCGGGGCGCGTCTGCGCCAGCCGCGGCGCAGTCTCACCGTCGACGGTGATCCACTCCATCAGGATCTCGGTGCCGTCGATCTGGACCGGGTAGGGAACCGCCGCGCCGAGCAGCCACAGCCGCTTGAGGGCGTCCCACTCGGCGATCGCCCACTCGCCCGCGGCCACGATCTTCCCCCAGGTGCTCTTGCGCTTGAGGGCGCGCTCGTCGCGGGACCGCTTCACGCTGCGCCCCTCGGCGTACGACGCGGAGCGGTGGAAGCTGCGGTGGTCGCTGTCGCGGTAGCGCTTGGCCGCCATCACCACACCGCCGTCGGGGTCGAGCGGGTCGGCGCGCTCGACGAGGAAGACGTCGGCCTCCTTGCCGGTCTTCAGGATGCCGAGCTCGGTGTCGATGGCGCCGCGGGTCTCCACGACCCAGGAGGGGCGTGGCTCGGGGCCGCGACACAGCGGCTCGACGTCGAACCAGGTGGTCCAGCGCTGGCCGTCGCCGATCTCGTCGTAGGTGCGGAAGTCGAAGGTGAAGCTGGGGTCGATCCCGTCGAGGGGATCGGCTGGACCTGAGGTGTCGGCGTCAGGCGTGGCCCACCGTCAACCAGAGGGCCGGGAACTCGGGGTGAGAAGACATCGCTGAAAGTGCTCCAGAGGTGAGAGGAAAGGCTTGTCGAGGACAGGCCAAGGACAGTGATGGACATGTCACGCTCCTCTCGCTGAAGCACGTGCTGCGGGCACCGGCGAGTTCCGGTGACCGGTGCCGAGTGTGACAGGCAGGTGCACCGGTCGTCCAAGCTTTTTCTCGACGAGGTGCGCCTGGATAGGGTCCGCAGGGTGACCTCGACCCGCCGCCTGCTCGGAGCCGCTCGCCCTGGTGCTCCTCCTCCCCACGGCCCAGCCCCTGGCGGCGTCGGGCGCGGTCGAGGCCGAGGTCCGTGAGGCGGTTCGTGGCGCCGACGGGATCGGCGACCCCTACTTCCCGCTCGACGGCAACGGCGGCATCGACGTCGCGCACTACCGGATCCACGACGTCTACCGGTTCGGCGACCGGCACCTGCGCGGCCGGACCCGGATCACGCTGCTGGCCACCGAGGACCTCAAGACCTTCAACCTCGACTTCCTCCTCCCCGTCCACCGGGTGACGGTCGACGGGCGCAACGCCGTCTACGACCAGGCGTCCACGCGCCACGAGCTGGTGATCACGCCGAAGCAGCCGCTGCGAGCAGGACAGCGGGTCGACGTGGTGGTCGCGTACGCCGGGTTCCCCGAGCGCTACGGCTACCGCGGCGAGCGCAACTGGCTGGCGAGCGACCAGGAGGTCGTCACCATGAACCAGCCCCACATGGCGCCGTGGTGGTTCCCCGCCAACGACCACCCCCTCGACAAGGCGCTGGTCGACATCCGCGTCACCGTGCCGCAGCGCAAGCAGGTCGTGGCCAACGGGCGGCTGGTGTCACGCAAGGTCCGCGGCGACGCTCGCGACGTACCACTGGAAGGCCGACGAGCCGATGGTGCCGTACCTGGCGTTCTTCGCCGCCGGGCGCTTCGAGGTCTCCCAGGGCACCCACGACGGCCTGCCGTGGCTGGTCGCCGTCTCGCGGGGGCTGCCCCAGGAGGTGCGGCAAGGACTCCCTGGCGCTGATGGAGCGGACGCCCGACATCGTCGCGTGGCTCGAGACCCAGCTCGGCGACTACCCGTTCAGCCAGACGGGCGGCCTGGTGACCAGCCTCCAGCCCGGCTTCGCGCTGGAGAACCAGACGCGGCCGACCTACCAGCCGACCGGGCTCAGCACGGTCGTGCACGAGCTCGCGCACCAGTGGTTCGGCGACTCCGTGGCCGTGCACGGGTGGCGCGACATCTGGCTCAACGAAGGCTTCGCCTCGTTCATGGAGCAGGCCTACGACGAGGCGCACGGCGGCGGGGACGCCCAGCTGTGGCTGGAGTCGACGTGGGAGGCGTTCGGCGCCGACGACCCGTTCTGGAAGCTGGCCATCGGCGATCCCGGTGCCCGCCGGATCTTCGCCTGGGAGGTCTACCTGCGCGGCTGCGATGACGCTGCAGGCGCTGCGCCACCGCATCGGCGAGACCGAGTTCTGGACCATCCTGCGCACCTGGGCGGCCGAGCGCGCGGGCGGCAACGGCAGCGTCGAGGAGTTCCGCGGCGCTGGCCGAGCAGGTCTCCGGCGAGGACCTCGACGGCTTCTTCCAGGCGTGGCTGTTCGACGCTGCCCGGCCGGCGCAGACGGCCGCGAACGGTCTCTGAGGCGTCAGGACGCGTCGTCCGGCGTCGGCACCCAGCGTCCGGCCCAGCCGCGGCTGAGCACCTTCTCGAAGATCCGGGCGTTGAGCCAGGCCGTCGCCGACCACACCAGGACCCAGACGGCGCCGACCGGCCAGGAGAGCGCATCGGGGCCGTGTCCGACGACGGCCCCCATGGCGAGGGCGGCGTAGAAGCCGACCCACAGGGCCACGGGGGTGAGCGGCAAGGTCAGCACGACCAGGGCGACGTACCAGAGGCGGCCGTCGGCCATCGTGCTCAGCGCGGCCAGGAGCCCGACCACGGCGACGTACGTCTGGCCGGCGGAAGACAGCCGGACGACCGGCAACTCCTCGTCCACACGCCCATGATGACGTCTCACACCGAATCGTCTGCGACGCCCAGCGAGAAAAAGGGCAGGAATCCGCAGACGAATCGCGGTCTCAGCCGCCCGGAGCGTCCAGGATCGTGATCCTCCCGCCCGCGACGGCCGTCGCGTGGCGGGCCTCGATCACCGCCAGGCGCATCGTCTCGGCTGACTCCACCCGCTCGTCGGACAACAGCTCGACGCTGACCGGCTCGCTGGTGTCGCCGGGCTCGAAGACGACGGTGGGGTGGAGACGGACGAAGTCCTGGCCGGCTCGAGCCGTGCCGTTGCGGGTGACGAGCTGGACGACGACCAGGCGGCCGCTCGGCGCCGACAGGACGATGCGGGTGAAGCCCAGGCGGTGACCGAGCGCAGGCTCGGTGAACGTCGCGCTCTCGACGTGCACGCGGGGGAGCGGGTCGTCGTCGACGATGGCCACCGTCGCCGCCCGCTGGCCGAGGTCGGCCCCGCGTGGGCGGCTGAGCCGGACGTCGAAGTCCTCGGCGGCCTCGTCCAGCCGGTCTCCCGTCGTCGGCACCGTGAGGTGCACGACCCGCTCGCCGGCCGGCACGGTCACCCGCCGGTGCACTCCCCGGTAGTCATCCGGGGCGAGGGCCCGCCCCGACCGGGTGTCGACCCGGACCGTCACGTCGTGGCCGACTCGCCGGTCGAGCACGAGCGTCACGTCGAGCGGCTCTCCCTCGGCGACCTCGTCGCCCACCACGACGCGGACGACGGGAGGTCCGGCGGCGGGCGCCGCCGCGGGCGAGGAGCGCCGGGGCCACCAGGGCCGCGACGATCGGCCCGAGCCGAGGCTGATGCAGCCGCACGTCAGTGGCCACCCAGCAGCGGCGACATCGCTCGCGCCACCACGCTCGGGCGGCCGGTGACCCCCTCCTCGAGGTCGGCGACCCGCATCGCCCTCAGGCCGGCGTTCGCGCCGAGCCAGCGCAGCGGCTCGGGCTCCCAGCGGCGCGAGCGGTGGCCGACCCAGGGCAGCCGCGTCAGGTCGGTGTCGCGGCGCAGGACCAGGTCGCGCAGCGTGCGGCCGGCCAGGTTGGTGGTGCTCACGCCGTCGCCGACGTAGCCCCCGGCCCACGCGAGCCCGGTCGAGCGGTCCAGCCCCACCGACGCGCACCAGTCGCGCGGGATGCCGAGGGCGCCGCCCCAGGTGTGGGTGATCCGCGCCGACGACAGCACGGGGAACAGCTCGACGAGGGTCGCCCGCAGCGCGGCGAAGACGCGGTCGTCGCGGTCGAAGCCCGGCTTGATCGCCGACCCGAAGTGGTACGGCGCCCCGCGGCCGCCGAAGACCATCCGGTCGTCGGCGGTGCGCTGGCCGTAGATGATCACGTGGCGGTAGTCGGAGAAGGTCTCGCGCCGCCGTAGCCCGATCCGCTCCCAGGTCTCGGCGGGCAGCGGCTCGGTGGCGACGATCAGCGAGTAGACCGGCGCCAGCTCGCGACGGCGGCCTTGCAGGCTCCTGGTGTAGCCCTCGGTGGCCCGCACGACCACGTCGGCACGCACGGTGCCGTGCTGGGTGCGGACGCGACCTGGCTGGAGGCTGGTCGCGGCCGTGCGCTCGTAGACGCTCACCCCGCGCCTCTCCACGGCCGCTGCGAGGCCGGCCACCAGACGGCCGGGGTGGACGGCCGCGCAGTCGGGCGTGTACGTCGCCCCGCGGACCTTCGTGGCCGACAGCAGCGAGCGGGCCTCCTGGCCGGCAAGCAGCCGGACGTCGTCCTCGCCCAGCCCCCAGCGGCGGGCGTGCGCCACGTCGGCTCGGGCATTGGCCAGCTGGGCGCGGGTGCGGGCGAGCACCACGGTGCCCCCCTTGGCCCAGTGGGCGTCGATCCCCTCGGCCTCGAGAACGCGGCCGACCTCGTCGACCGTGGCCCGCATCGCGGCGTGCTGCGCGAGCGCGCCGTCTCGGTCGGGCGGATCGCCGCTCGAGCGCGGCGAGCTTGTCGAGCGAGGCGGGGAACAGCGCCGAGCACCACCCGCCGTTGCGACCCGATGCCCCGAAACCGGCGACCTCGGCCTCGAGCACCGCGATCCGCAGCGACGGGTCGGCCTCGGCCAGGTAGTAGGCCGTCCACAGGCCGGTGAACCCCGCTCCGACGATGGCGACGTCGACGTCGCGGTCTCCGGGCAGCGAAGGCCGGGGTGTCCAGTCGGTGAGCTCGGTGGGCGTCGACTCGTGCCACCAGGACAGCGCCCGGTAGTGGTTGCCCCGGTAGTGGTTGCTCAGCGCACGCCCCACGAGTAGGTCTGCTTCTGCAGCTTGAGGTACATGAACGTCTCGGTGCTCTCCACGTTGGGGATCGTGCGGATCTTCAGGGAGATCAGCTCGAGCAGGTGGTCGTCGCTCTCGGCGACGACCTCGGCCAGGATGTCGTAGCTGCCCGCGGTGATGACGACGTAGTCGACCTCCGGCAGCTCGGCGAGCGCCTCGGCGACCACCTCGAGCTCGCCGCGGGCCCGGATGCCGACCATCGCCTGCCGGGCGAAGCCGAGCTGCAGCGGGTCGGTGACGGCCACGACCTGCATGACACCGCTCTCGGTCAAGCGCTGCACGCGCTGGCGCACCGCGGCCTCGGAGAGCCCGACCACCTTGCCGATGGCGGCGTACGAGCGGCGGCCGTCCTGCTGGAGCTGCTCGATGATGCGCTTGGAGACGTCGTCGAGGGTGATGGCGGAACGACGAGCGCGGCTCATGGGCGGCGCCGGTCGGGACGCGGACGGCGCGTGGGGACATCGCGTGCTGGCTTCACGGCCCCAGGGTGGCACCGGTCATCCCCCCGGGCAACGAAGACACTCGGATCGGGGCGAAGGATTCCGTCGCTGGTGCCGACGCGGCCGACGGGATCGCTTGTCGTCGGACCGCCCGTCTGACACGATCCGCACTGACGCGCGCGCCTGCCCCGGGGTGCGCGGCGCCGGAAGGGGGCCCATGCCGGACTTTGCCGAGCCGACCAGGCAACCACGCCTCGGCCGACGGAACCTGATCCGTGGGGCGGGCTTCGGAGTCTTCGGAGTCGCCAGCATCGCCGTGCTGCCGCTGTTCGGCACCGACGGGGCAGCGCAGGATCCTGCGACCTGCGTGGCCAAGGACATGTCGGAGACCGACAAGTTGCTGATCGTCAGCAACTGGCCGGCGTACATCGATCCTCGCGCGGACGGGCCGACCAACACCCGCGACGTGTTCGAGGACCGCACCGGCATCACGGTGAAGTACACCGACGACGTCAACGACAACGCCGAGTTCTTCGCCAAGGTGCGCAACCAGCTCGGCAACTGCGAGACCGTCAAGCGCGACATGTTCATGCTGACCGACTGGATGGCCGCCCGGATGATCGCGCTCGGGTGGATCCAGCCGCTGGACCCGCCAAGGTGCCCAACCTCCACAAGAACCTGATCAAGCCGCTGCGGGGCAAGGCGTGGGACAAGGATCGGACCTTCTCCGCGCCGTGGCAGAGCGGGCTGACCGGCATCGCCTACAACGCGGCGGAGACCGATGCCGTCGGCTCCTTCGAGGAGCTGCTCACGCGCTCCGACCTGACGGGCAAGATCACCCTGCTCTCCGAGATGCGCGACACGATGGGCTTCATGCTCAAGGTCACGGGAGCCGACCCGAGCGACTTCACCGAGGACGAGTGGGCCAACGCCATCGACCGGCTGGCCGTCGCCGTCGACGCGGGCCAGGTGCGCGCGTTCACCGGCAACGAGTACATCCAGGACCTGGCAGCCGGCAACATCGTGGCCTGCGAGGCCTGGTCGGGCGACGTCATCCAGGCCCAGTTCGACAACCCCGACATCAAGTTCGTCACTCCCGAGGAGGGGTTGTCGATCTGGAGCGACAACATGCTCGTTCCCAACCTGGCCACCCACCAGGCGAACGCCGAGAAGTGGATCGACTACTACTACGAGCCCGAGGTCGCGGCCAAGCTGGCGGCCTGGGTCAACTACATCTGCCCCGTCGAGGGCGCCCGCGAGGAGATGGAGAAGATCGATCCCTCCCTCGTCGACAACCAGCTGATCTTCCCCGACGAGGACACGCTGTCGAAGACCTTCGACTTCATGGCCCTCGACGAGAACCAGATCAAGCAGTACGAAGGAGACTGGTCCGATGTCACAGGTGGCTGACCCCGGCAATGTCACGGGCACCAGCAGCGGGTCCGACCCGTCTGGGTCCGGTGGCGGTTCGGGCCTCGAGCTGCGCCAGCTGACCAAGGAGTTCGCGAACTTCACCGCGGTGAACTCGATCGACCTCGACGTGCCGGCAGGGGCGTTCTTCGCCCTGCTGGGTCCGTCGGGGTGCGGCAAGACCACGACGTTGCGGATGGTCGCGGGTCTGGAGACGCCGACCTCGGGCACGATCACGCTGGCCGGGCAGGACATCACCTACGCCAAGCCCTTCAAGCGACCGGTCAACACGGTGTTCCAGTCCTACGCGCTGTTCCCGCACCTGGACATCTTCGAGAACGTCGCCTTCGGCCTGCGTCGGCGCAAGAGGGCCGATGTCGACAAGCAGGTCAACGAGATGTTGGAGCTGGTCGAGCTCGGCTCCCAGGCGCGGAAGAAGCCGGTCCAGCTCTCCGGTGGCCAGCAGCAGCGCGTGGCGCTGGCGCGGGCGTTGGTCAACCACCCCGAGGTGCTGCTGCTCGACGAGCCGCTGGGCGCACTCGACCTCAAGCTCCGCCGCGCCATGCAGGTCGAGCTGAAGCGGATCCAGACCGACGTCGGCCTGACGTTCATCCACGTCACCCACGACCAGGAGGAGGCCATGACGATGGCCGACACCATCGCGGTGATGAACGCCGGGGTGATCGAGCAGATGGGCGCCCCCGAGGAGCTCTACGAGAACCCGCGGACCACGTTCGTGGCCAACTTCCTGGGCCAGACCAACCTGGTCGAGGGCAGGGTCACCGGCCGCTCCGGCGATCAGATCAGCGTGGACATGCACGGCATCGGTGTCTCGATCAACGCAGACCGGGCGCACACCGACGGTGGCGAGGGCTGGGTCGGGATCCGCCCGGAGAAGGTGCTGATCGGCGACGAGGGGGAGGCGCTCGACGCCCCCGGCAACACCATCCCGGGCGGTGTGGTCACCGACGTGTCCTTCACCGGTGTCTCCACGACGTACCTGGTGAAGATGCCCTGGGGTCAGGAGCTCGTCGTCTTCGAGCAGAACACCGGCCGCCGCAAGCTGTTCCGCACCGGCGACAAGGTCGAGCTCTCCTGGCGACCCGAGTACGCCTTCCTCCTCGACCGCAGCCAGGACGCCTCGGCCGGCGCCCAGCTCGGCGACGACTGAGGCGGGGGGCAGATGAGGAAGCGCGGGCGGGTCGGGTATCTGCTGCTCGTCCCCGGAGTCATCTGGCTGGCGTTGTTCTTCGTCATCCCGTTCTACTCCCTGGTCGCGACCAGCCTGTACGACCCCGACGGGTCGGTGTTCGCCGGCTACGAGATGACCTGGCAGTTCAGCAACTACGTCTACGCGCTGCAGGACTACTGGCAGCCCCTGCTGCGGTCGTTCGTGTACGCCGGCGTGGCCACCCTGTTCTGCCTGGTGCTGGGTTATGTGCTGGCCTACGCCATCGCGTTCAAGGCGGGGCGCTGGAAGAACCTGATGCTGGTGCTGGTGATCGCCCCGTTCTTCACCAGCTTCCTGGTCCGTACCCTGTCGTGGAAGCTGATCCTGGCCGACGACGGTCTCATCGTGAACACCCTGCAGTTCGTGCACATCCTCGGCGAGGACGGCCGGCTGCTGGCCACGCCCGTCGCGGTGATCGCGGGCCTGACCTACAACTTCCTGCCGTTCATGGTGCTGCCGCTGTTCGCGAGCATCGACAAGATCGACCACCGCTTGATCGAGGCGGGGGGTGACCTGTACGCCTCGCCGTTCGTCGGCTTCTGGAAGGTCACCTGGCCGCTGTCGCTGCCCGGTGTGGTGTCCGGGACCCTGCTGACCTTCATCCCGGCGGCCGGCGACTACATCAACGCCGAGCTGCTCGGCAGCCCCAACCAACGCATGGTCGGCAACGTGATCCAGAACCTGTTCACCGACGCCAACGACTATCCGGCCGCCGGCGCGCTCTCGATGATCCTGATGCTGATCATCGTCGTGATGGTGTTGTTCTACGTCAGGCGTGCCGGGACGGAGGAGCTGTTGTGAGCGCCCTTCGCTGGGTGAGGACGAACCTCGTGCTGATCCTGGGCTTGCTGGTGCTGGCCTACACGTTCGTGCCCATCGCGATCGTGATCCTGATGAGCTTCAACGAGCCGGACAGCCGGCTGATCTACCAGTTCGACGGATTCACCCTGGACAACTGGCTCAACCCCTGTGCCGACCCCGGCATGTGCGAGGCCGTCGTCCGCTCGATCGAGATCGGGCTGCTGACCACGGTGGTCGCGACCATCCTCGGGACGCTGATGGCGTTCGCGCTGGTGCGATACGAGTTCTCCGGTCGTTCGAGCACGAACCTGCTGATCTTCCTGCCGATGGCCACCCCCGAGATCGTGATGGGCTCCTCGCTGCTCGCCCTCTTCGTCGCTGCCGGCTTCGGCGGGGCACTCGGCTTCGGGACCATCCTCATCGCCCACATCATGTTCTGCATCTCGTTCGTGGTGGTCACCGTGCGCGCCAGGCTCGCGGGCATGAGCGACGTCCTCGAACAGGCGGCCGCCGACCTCTACGCGACGCCGTCCCAGACCTTCTGGAGAGTCACCTTCCCGTTGGTGTTCCCCGGCATCCTCGGCGCCGCGCTGCTGGCGTTCTCGCTGTCCTTCGACGACTTCATCGTCACCAACCTCAACGCGGGCACCACCACCACCTTCCCCCTCTACGTCTGGGGCGTCGCCCAACGCGGCGTACCCATGCAGGTCAACGTCGTCGGCACCCTGATGTTCGTCATCTCCATCGCGATCGTCCTGGCCGGCGAGGCCCGCAACCGAGCCCGCACCGAGCGCTCACGCCGGCTGCATGCCCGCCCCCACCGCCGCGGTCACGCCGCGCTCCTGACCCGCTGCGCGAGGACGACCAGGCGCTGGGTAGCACGCGTCATCGCGACGTAACGGTCGACGGCACCTTCGATGCCGTCGCCGAAGGTGTCAGGGTCGACGAGGACGACCAGGTCGAACTCCATGCCCTTCGACAGCTCCGGGCTCAGCCACCGCACGCGGGACGGCGCCCGCAGCGTGACGTCGTCGGGCTCGTGGACGCTGATGACACACGCGATCCCGTCGGTGTGCTCGGCTAGCCACGAGTCGAGGACCGACCGCAGGTCCGAGGCGGACCCGTGGACGACGGGGCTGCCGCTGCTCCGGATCGAGGTCGGCACGTTGGCGTCCGGGAGCGCGGCCCGGATGACCGGCTCGGCCTCGGCCATCACCTCTTCGGGCGTGCGGTAGTTGATGCTCAACGAGGCCAGCTCGACGTGGGCGAGCCCGACACGCGCGAGCCGTTCTTGCCACGACTCCGTGAAGCCGTGCCTGGCCTGGGCGCGGTCCCCGACGATGGTCAGGCTCCGCGACGGGCACCGGCGCAGCAGCATCTGCCACTCCGCGTCGGTCAGCTCCTGAGCCTCGTCCACCACGATGTGCGCGAACGGGCCCGCGAGCACGTCCGTGTCGGGGCCCGGCAGGGCACTCTCGTCGACCCACTTGTCGCGCAGGTCGTCCCCGCGCAGCATCGACATCACGTGGAGATCGGAGTCGTCCGTGGCGATCAGCTCGTCGACGACCCGGGACATCTCCTCGCGCTCGGCAGCCAGGGTGGCCTCGCGCCGGCGGTTGCGCCGTGAGGACTCGGCGTCACCGAGCCGCTGCCGCGCCGCGTCGAGGAGCGGGAGGTCGGAGACGGTCCAGGCCTGCGGCTCCGGACGCTGCAGTCTCCGGACCTGCTCGGGGTCGAGACGGGGTGCGCACATGCGCAGGTAGGCGGGTACCGACCAGAGGTCGCCGAGCAGGTCGGCCGCCTCCAGCAGCGGCCACGACCTGCCCAGGGTGTCCACGAGCGCATCGTTGCGGAGCATCGACCTGCGCAGCCGGTCGGGCGATACCTCCTCGTCGTCCAGCTTGTCGGCGACGATGGCGACCAGCTCCTCCCAGATCTGGTCGCGCGCCTCGTTGTGCGGCGTACCGGGGTCCGGCGACTCGAAAGCCTGGGCCCACTCGTCCGCACTCAGCCAGACGTCGCCCCAGGGGGTCTCGACCTCCATCCCCTCGGAGGGCGGCTCCTCGTAGAGCCTGACGGCCGGCTCGATGGCCTGGACCAGGTCAGCGGACTCCTTCAGGCGCGCCACCTCGGGGTCGGTCTCGATGGCCGCGGTCGCACCTTCGGGGACGAGCTCTCGCAGGGTGCAGGTGCGTACGCCCTCTTCGCCGAGGCTGGGCAGGACGTCGGCGACGTAGGCGAGGTAGGGCTGGTGCGGCCCGACGAACAGCACTCCGCCACGCCGGTGGCCGAGGCGCGGGTCGGCGTACAGGAGGTAGGCGGTGCGGTGCAGGGCGACGACGGTCTTGCCCGTGCCCGGGCCACCGTCGACGACCAGCGCGCCTCGGGACCCCGCGCGAATGATCGCGTCCTGGTCGGCCTGGATGGTGCCCAGCACGTCACGCATCCGCGGGGACCGGCTGCTCCCGAGGCTGGCGATGAAGGCGGACTGGTCGTCGAGGGCAGCGGCGTGCCCGTCGAAGCCCTCCGCGTCGAACACCTCGTCCCAGAAGTCGGTGATCCGGCCCTTGGTCCAGCGGTACCTGCGGCGGCTCGCCAGACCCATCGGGTTGGCGTGGGTCGCGCCGAAGAACGGCTCAGCCGCGGGGGAGCGCCAGTCGAGCAACAGTCGTCGTCCCGCGCTGTCGGTGAGGCCGAGCCGCCCGACGTAGACAGGGTCCGTGCCGTCCTCGCCGACCATGTGGCCCAGACACAGGTCCAGTCCGTAGCGGCGCAGGGTGCGCAGGCGGGCGGTCAGCCGATGCACCTCCAGGTCGCGGTCCATGGCCTCCTGGCCGCTGCCACCGGGTTCCCTGCGCGCGGCGTCGACACGGTCGGTCAGGTCGGTGATCGTCTCCTCGAGGCACCTCTCGATCGCTGCGAAGTGCTGCTCGTCGCCAGCGATCAGCGCCGGGTCGTTCTTGGCTGCGACGTCGTCGGAGAGCTCGAAGGCGCTCGTCGTCACAGGGTCACTGATGGGGCTCACGGATGCGTCACTCCAGTTCGTAGCTGTGGCCAGGACCGGCGATTCTGCGTGACGACAGGGGCCTTGCCGCAAGCCCCCTAGTGCGTTATAAGTTGTAAGTGCGAGGGGTTCTCCCTCGCATTTCTCATGCCCCTCGGAGCCGAGCGTTGAGCCGGGCGGCCTGACGTGTCAGGTGGTCGCGCTCGGCGAGGTTGGGTGCGTGTCGGGCCGCTTCGGCGTACAGCCGTGCCGCGGTGGGCAGGTCGCCGTCGCGCTCGTGGAGGTACGCCGCCACCGCCGTGTGGCGGGGTAGCGAGTCGTCCACAGCCGCGAGCGCCGCGAGGCCGGCGCGCGGTCCGTCGGCCTCGCCAACAGCGACCGCGCGGTTGAGGCGGACGACCGGGCTGTCGGTCAGACGCACGAGCTCGTCGTACCACTCCACGATCTGGACCCAGTCGGTCTCCTCGGCGGTGGGCGCGTCGGCGTGGAGTGCCGCGATGGCGGCCTGCGCCTGGAACTCGCCCAGGTGGTCGCGGGCGAGGGCCGACTGCAAGATGGCGACGCCCTCGGCGATCGACGCGGTGTCCCACGCCCGGCGGTCCTGTTCCGCGAGCGGCACCAGGCTGCCGTCGGGCGCCGTTCGGGCTTCGCGTCGAGCGTGGTGGAGCAGCATCAGGGCGAGCAGCCCCGCCACCTCCGGGTGATCGATCGCGGCCGCGAGCTGGCGGGTGAGCCGGATGGCCTCGACGGCCAGGTCGACGTCGCCGGAGTAGCCCTCGTTGTAGACCAGGTAGAGGACGCGCAGCACCGTGGCGACGTCGCCTGGCTGGTCGAACCGGACGTCGGAGACGGTGCGCTTGGCGCGGCTGATGCGCTGCGCCATCGTCGTCTCGGGTACCAGGTAGGCCCGGGCGATCTGGCGGGTGGTCAACCCTCCGACGGCGCGCAGCGTGAGCGCGACCGCGGACGACGACGTCAGCGACGGGTGGGCGCACAGGAAGTAGAGCTGGAGCGTGTCGTCCAACGCTGGCCCAAGTTCCGTCCCGGCCGCCGGCTCCGCTGGGTCCAGATGGAGGAGGTCCTCACGGCGGCGCCGGGCTGCGTCGGACCGGGTCGCGTCGAGGAACCGGCGCCAGGCCACGGTGACCAGCCAGCCCTTGGGGTCCCTCGGCGGGTCGGCCGGCCAGGCGCGTACCGCCTCGACCAGCGCCTCCTGCACGGCGTCCTCGGCCGCCGCGAAGTCGGCTCCGCGGCGGACGAGGATCCCGAGCACGCTGGGCGTGAGGCTCCGGAGCAGGACCTCGTCTACCGGGGTGCTCACTCCGTGATGGTGGGCGGCTCGGCCAGGAACGGACGCACCTCGAGCCACTCGTGGATCGGCTTCCCTCCGGCTCCGGGGGCTGCCGACAGCTCCCCGGCCAGCTCGACGGCGCGCTCGTAGGTGTCGACGTCGATCACCATCCAGCCGGCGATGAGGTCCTTGGTCTCGGCGAACGGCCCGTCGGTGACCGGCGGGCGCCCCTCCCCGTCGTACCGGACCCACGACCCCTCGGGGGCGAGCGCCTGGCCGTCGACGAACTCGCCGTTCGCCTCGAGCCGGTCGGCGAAGTCGCGCATGTACTGAACGTGTGACGAGATCTCCTCCTGCGTCCACTGGTCCATCGGCACGTCGTTGACCGGAGCCGGGGCGCCGCGGTAGTGCTTGAGCAGCAGGTACTTGGCCATGGTGTCTCTCCTCGGTGCTGGTGCGACCCATTCTGGTCACGCTCAGAGCAGGGACGGAGCCGGCCGTCGGTTCTCGACATCGCCACCCGATCTTCTCGGCTCGGTCTCGATCGTCACCGCTGAGACGACAGAGGAGGATCCTCGAGCAGCGACGGCGGCGGCACCGCGGCTGTTGCGGGGCTGCGCGGGTGGGCCCCGTCCAGCGGTGCGCCGTTGCGTTCGAGGAACCGCTGGGCCATCCGCGCAGACGGATGCATGCCGACGGTCGCGACCACCACGACAGCTGCGATCACCAGCCAGCCGCCGGCTCCCCAGTTCATCGCGAGGAACGTGTAGAGCGCCGGCGCCCACACCCGGCCGAGCGTCGAGCTGAACTCTGCGGCCCCTTGGTACTCACCACGTCGTCGCGGGTCCATCAGCTCGGCCTCGAAGGACCAGCTCGCCGCCGAGAGATAGAGCTCGGCGCCAGTCACCGCTACGTGGCCCAGCCACACCAGCGCGATGGTCTTCCAGCCGACGGTGTCGTGGGTCGCCAAGGTGATCAGGCACGAGACCACGAAGAACACCGACGAGACGCGGATCGCACGGAGAGCGGTCGTCACGTCCTTGACGCCGCGGGCCGCGGCCATCGGCAAGAAGATGCACATCACGGTGTTGGTGCCGAACAGGAAGGCGAGCAGCACCCGCGGGGCGTCGGTCTCCTCGACCAGCCACAACGGGATGACGATGTTGAGGAGCACCTGGTTGGTCCACAGCACCCCGCCGAAGAACGTCGTGATCATCCAGCCCGGGTTGCGCAGCGGACCGGGACCGGGGAGCTTCTCCCTGCGTTCCTCCGGGCTCCGCTCGTCGTGCGAGGCGTTGGGCAGCCGCAAGATCGCGACTGCGTTGACGAGGAACACACACGTGGTGAACCACGGCAGGGCCTGCAGCACCGTGTTGGAGTTGAAGGCCAGGGCGATGCCGCCGAGCAGCGAGCCGAGGGTGAAGCCGACGTTGAGCGCGGAGTACATGTAGGCCCGCGACTTCACCCGCTCGTCCGGCGGGAGGACATCGATCGTGTAGGCGCCGTGGGCGGCGCCGCCCAAGGAGCCGACGACCTCCATCACGACCGCCATCGCGACGTAGCCGCCGAAGTCGTCGATGAACGGCCAGACCGCGAACAGGCCGGCCTGGCCCGTGGCGCTCAACGCCCACATCCGCTTGGCGCCGTAGCGGTCGACCATCTTGCCCGCGGGCAGTGCGGCGATGAAGGCCGCGACCCCGGCGATCGTCAGACCGAGCCCGACCTGCGCCGCGCTCAGGCCGACGACCTGGGTGAAGAACACCGCAGAGCCGGTCATGAACGTGCCCTCGCCAAGGGCGAACAGCAACGACTGGGTCGCCAGTCGTCCCGCCAGCGCAGAGGGCGCGCGGAACCAGCGGACGACAACAGCAGCCGAGGAGCTCATGACTCGGGGAGTGTTTCACCCAGCGCCGACGGCGTCGCCCGAATTTGGTGGCCGGCGAGGAGCTCAGAGCAGCGTGGCGGCCTTGTCCAGCACGACCCGCAGGATCTGCTCCATCTCGTCGAAGTGGCTCTGGTCGCAGATCAGTGGCGGGGACAGCTGGATGACCGGGTCGCCACGGTCGTCGGCGCGACAGTAGAGGCCGGCGTCGTAGAGCGCCTTGGACAAGAAGCCGCGGAGCAGGCGCTCCGCCTCGTCGTCGTTGAAGGTCTCCTTGGTGCCCTTGTCCTTGACCAGCTCGATGCCGTAGAAGTAGCCGTCGCCGCGGACGTCGCCGACGATCGGCAGGTCCTTGAGCTGCTCCAGGGTGGTGCGGAAGGCCTGCTCGTTGTCGCGGACGTGCTCGAGGACCTTCTCGTTCTCGAACACATCGAGGTTGGCCATCGCGACCGCACAGGAGACCGGGTGTCCGCCGAAGGTGTAGCCGTGCATGAACGACTCGTGGCCCTTGAGGAACGGCGCCATCAGCTTGTCGCTCGCGATCATCGCGCCGAGCGGGGCGTAGCCGCTGGTGATGCCCTTGGCGCAGGTGATGATGTCGGGCTGGTAGCCGTAGCGCTCCGCGCCGAACCAGTGGCCGAGCCGGCCGAAGGCGCAGATGACCTCGTCGGAGACCAGCAGCACGTCGTACTCGTCGCAGATCTCGCGGACCCGCTGGAAGTAGCCGGGAGGCGGCGGGAAGCAACCGCCGGAGTTCTGCACCGGCTCCAGGAACACCGCGGCGACGGTGTCGGCACCCTCGTTCTCGATCGCGACCGCGATCTCGTCGGCCGCCCAGCGGCCGAAGGCCTCGAGGTCGCCGGCGGCACCGGTCTGGAACCGGTCGGGCGCCCGGTAGAAGTTGGTGTTGGGCACCCGGAAGGTCGAGGGCACCAGAGGCTCGAACTGTGCCTTCATCATCGGGATGCCGGTGATGGACAGCGCGCCCTGCGGGGTGCCGTGGTAGGCGATCGCGCGGCTGATCACCTTGTGCTTGGTGGGCTTGCCGGTGAGCTTGAAGTAGTTCTTGGCGAGCTTCCACGCGGACTCGACGGCCTCGCCGCCGCCGCTGGTGAAGAAGACGCGGTTGAGGTCACCGGGGGCATAGCCCGCGACCCGCTCGGCCAGTTCCATGGCCTTGGGGTGGGCGTAGGACCACAGCGGCATGAAGGCCAGCTGGGCGGCCTGCTTGGCGGCCGCCTCCGCGATGTCGGCACGGCCGTGGCCCAGCTGGTTGACGAAGAGACCGGCCAGGCCGTCGAGGTAGCGCTTGCCCTTCGCGTCGTAGAGGTAGGCGCCTTCGCCGCGCACGATGACGGGCATCTCGCCCTGCTCGTAGACGGAGTGACGTGAGAAGTGCAGCCAGAGGTGGTCGCGGCCGGCCGCTTGCAGGCGGGCGAAGTCCTCGTCGGAGTAGAAGGCGGGCATGTCGCTCGACACAGGTATCGGTGTCCCTCGTGAGGTTGTGGGTGGCGCTGGGGTGGTGGCGGGATGAGGCCGTCGCGGTGCGGCGCGATGTGGTGCGCGCGGATGAGTCTCCCGCACCATCATGCCGTCCGCATTGACAACCCGGCAAGCGAATCCGTCGCATTACACCCGTTTGGACACGAAATCCGAAGCGTGCGCCGGACGGCTGCCACTGGTAGGAACTCCTCATGACCCGGTACGGCGCCCAGTTCGGTCCTGACATCACCTTCCTCGGCGTCGACCGCGTCGACCTCGACGACGCCGACGCCCTCGCGGCCGCCGACGTGGTCGTCGTCGGGGCGCCGTTCGACGGCGGCACCTCGAACCGACCGGGCACCCGCTTCGGCCCGATGGCCATCCGCCAGACCGACTACCTGCCGCAGGACGGCTCACGCCCGCACATGGCCCTGCGTGTCGACGCTCTCCAGGACATCCGGGTCGTCGACGCCGGCGACGTCGAGATGCCGCCGGGTGAGATCGAGCGGGCACTCGGCGCCCTGGAGGACGCGGTGTACGCCGTGGCGTCGGCCGGGGCCGTCCCGCTCGTCCTCGGCGGCGACCACTCCATCGCGCTGCCCGATGCGACGGGGGTGGCGCGGCACCTCGGCTACGGCCGGGTGTCGATGATCCACTTCGACGCCCACGCCGACACCGGTGACATCGAGTTCGGCTCGCTCTACGGCCACGGCCAGCCGATGCGGCGGCTGATCGAGTCGGGCGCCCTGCGCGGCGACCGGTTCCTGCAGGTGGGGTTGCGTGGCTACTGGCCCGGCCCCGAGACCCTCGGCTGGATGGCCGAGCAGAACATGCGGTCCTACGAGATGACCGAGATCGGCAAGCGGGGACTCGGGGCGTGTCTCGACGAGGCCTTCGAGATCGCGCTCGACGACTGCGACGCCGTCTTCCTCTCCGTCGACATCGACGTGTGCGACCCCGGCCACGCGCCCGGCACCGGCACCCCCGAGCCCGGCGGACTGACCTCGCGGGAGCTGCTGGACGCCGTACGCCGCATCTGCCGCGAGCTGCCGGTCGCCGGCATCGACGTGGTCGAGGTGTCGCCGCCCTACGACCACGCCGAGATCACGGCGTACCTCGCCAACCGGGTCTGCCTCGAGGCGCTCTCCGGGCTGGCCGCGCGCAAGCACGGCATCAGCCACGACCCGGCCGGCCCGCTGCTGGAAGGACGCTGAATGGCGACCACGGCGTTCGTCAACGGGGCGGTCTTCGACGGTCACCGGTACCTCGGAAGGGCCGACGTCGTCGTCGAGGACGGCCGCATCCGTTCGGTGGTTGAGGTGCGAGGAGCGCCAGCGACGAGCCTCGAAACCACGGGCGCGACGGTCGTGGACCTGGCAGGCGGCCTCGTCAGCCCCGGGTTCACCGACGCCCACGTGCACCCGATCCAAGGCGGGCTGGAGCGGCTGCGCTGCGACCTGTCGGAGCACGAGACCCGCGAGGAGTACCTCGCCGCGATCAAGGCGTACGCCGAGGCGAACCCCGAGCTGGAGTGGATCCTCGGCGGCGGCTGGGCGATGCCGGCCTTCCCCGGTGGCACCCCGACCGTGGCCGACCTCGACTCGGTGGTCCCCGACCGGCCGGCGTTCTTCCCCAACCGCGACCATCACGGCGCCTGGGTCAACTCGCGTGCCCTCGAGCTCGCCGGCATCGACCGTGACACGCCCGACCCCGCCGACGGCCGGATCGAGCGCGACGCCGACGGCAACCCCGCCGGCACGCTCCACGAGGGCGCGATGTGGCTGGTGTCGAGGCACGGGCCACGCACGAGCGGCGAGGACTACTACGCCGGCCTGTTGGAGGGCCAGCGCTACCTCCATTCCGTCGGCGTGACGGGATGGCAGGACGCCATCGTCGGCTCGTACGCCGGCATGGACGATCCCGGCGCGACGTACGTCAAGGCCGCGGCCAACGGCGACCTGCGCTCCCACGTGGTCGGCGCGCTGTGGTGGGAGCGGCGGCTCGGCATCGAGCAGGTCGCGGACCTCGTCGGCCGCCGCGAGGCGCTCAGCGGCGGGCGCTTCCAGGCGGGAGCGATCAAGGTGATGCAGGACGGCGTGGCCGAGAACTACACGGCGTCGATGCTGACGCCCTACCTCGACGCCGAGGGACGCGAGACCGAGAACCGCGGGCACTCGTTCGTCGAGGCGGGCGCGTTGCGCGCGGCCGTCGCCGCCCTCGACGCCGCGGGGTTCCAGGTGCACGTGCACGCGATCGGCGACCGGGCCTCGCGCGAGGCGCTCGACGCGTTCGTGGGGACGGGGGCCGACCGGCGCCACCACATCGCGCACATCCAGGTCGTCCACCCCGACGACGTCCCGCGCTTCGCAGGGCTGGGCGTGGCCGCGAACGCCCAGGCGCTCTGGGCCTGCGAGGACGCGCAGATGTCCGAGCTCACGCTGCCGTTCCTCGGTCCGGAGCGCTCGCGGTGGCAGTACCCGTTCGGCGACCTCCACCGCGCGGGGGCCCGGCTGGTGATGGGCAGCGACTGGCCCGTCAGCAGCCCCGACCCGCTCCAGGCGATGCACGTCGCGGTCAACCGCGCGGCGTACGGCGAGCAGGCCGCCGCGTTCCTGCCCGAGCAGGCGATCGACCTGGAGACGGCGTACGCGGCGTACACCTCCGGCTCCGCGTGGATCAACCGCCGCGACGAGATCGACGGCGCAGGCGTGCTGGCGCCGGGAGCGGCCGCTGACCTCGTCGTGCTCGACCGCGACCCCTTCGCGGGATCGCGCGAGGAGATCGGTGCCACCCGTGTGGTCTCGACGTGGATCGACGGTGAGGCGGTCTACTCGTCCGCCTGAACAGCGCGAGCCAACGTCACAGCAGGGACAGCCAACAGCCCCTCGGCCTCGCGGATGCCGCTGGTCATCGCACCACGGTCAAGGTCGGCTTTCGTGCGTGGGATGACCTGATCGCGTGAGCACCCGGGCGATCAGGTCGCTCGTGGAGATCGCGCCGCTCCGCGGCACCAGGTGGAGTCGGCCGGTCTCCACGGCTGGTCCATAGACATCCGTGGCGGCGACGGCGTCCAGGTCGTCACCGTGAACGACGAGCGCGATCCCATGCTCGCGGAGAAAGTCAGGGGTCAGTCGATCAGGAGCGTTCGGGATGACCTCGTCGACGTAGCGGCATGCTTCGATCACCGCCAACCGTTCCGAGAGATTCATGATCGGCTGTCGCTTGTAAGCGGCAACAGTCTCGTCGGACAGAACCCCGACCACGAGGTGGTCGCCCAGCTCCCGGGCGGCACGCAGCAGGGCCACGTGCCCCGCATGGAAGAGGTCGCCGACCATGTCGACGTACACGCGAGTCGGCTCGGTCATGCCGGAGCTGGAGCGGGAGCGGTCACGCGGCCAGGATAGGTAGCACGGCGGCGGGACACGGCTCGCCAACCCCACTAGTCCTCAAGACACCCTCTGGTCTTGCTCGTGCGCACGTCCTATGCCGATGAGCGGGTCGTCCCAGCATGACCGGGCCGTTGTTCACCCGTCTTGGGTGAGGATCGATGCCCTCGGAGCAGGTTCGCATGAGAGCCAGAAGCCAGACCCGGACGGTCAGCGGAGGTTTCATGTCCAAGGATGTCGTCGAGCCGAGTCGTTCCATCCTGCCCATGCCGGATGCGGCGTACGCGGGAACGATCTTGTACGACGCCAAGGATCCGGAGGTCGACTTCCCGGCGATCGAGCCGTTGCGTCCACCGGCGGGAGCTCCCAATGTGCTGGTGGTGCTGCTCGATGATGTCGGGTTCGGCGCCTCGAGTGCCTTCGGGGGGCCGGTGGACACGCCGTCATCGAGCGGCTCGCGGCCGACGGTCTGAAGTTCACCCGGTTCCACACGACGGCCATCTGTTCCCCGACCCGAGCGGCACTGATCAGCGGTCGCAACCACCACACCGTGGGCATGGGCGGCATCACCGAGATGTCGACCTCGGCGCCGGGGTACAACTCGATGCGGCCGAACACGTGCGCGCCGCTGCCCGAGATCCTCAAGCTCAACGGCTACGCGACCGCCCACCTCGGCAAGTGCCACGAGGTGCCGGTCTGGGAGACCAGCTCCGGCGGGACCGTTCGACCGGTGGCCCTCGCCCGGGCAACGGGTTCGAGTACTTCTACGGCTTCCTGGGCGGGGAGACCGACCAGTACTACCCGACCCTCGTGGAAGGGCACGCGCCCCACCGACCCGCCGGCGACCCCGGAGGAGGGGTACCACCTCACCGACCGACCTCACCGAACGTGCCATCGGCTGGATCCGCGGCCAGAAGGCGCTGGTGCCGGACAAGCCGTTCTTCATGTACTTCGCCCCCGGTGCCACCCACGCCCCGCACCACGTGCCCAAGGAGTGGGCCGACAAGTACGCCGGCCGGTTCGACGAGGGCTGGGACGCCCTGCGGGAGCGGACCTTCGCCCGGCAGAAGGAGCTCGGGGTCATCGCCGCAGGACGCCGAGCTCACCGAGCGGCACGACGTGATCCCCGCCTGGGAGGAGATGGACGAGGCACTCAAGCCCGTGCTGCGGCGGCAGATGGAGAACTACGCCGGTTTCCTCGAGCACACCGACCACCACGTCGGCCTCCTGGTCGATGCGGTCGAGCAGATGGGGCTGCTCGACGACACCTTGATCTACGTGATCATCGGCGACAACGGAGCGTCGGCCGAGGGCACCATCCACGGCACCTTCAACGAGCTGATCAGCCTCAACGGGTCGGCCGAGCTCGAGACGCCGGAGTTCCTGATGTCCCAGCTCGACAAGCTCGGCGGGCCGGAGTCCGCACCGCACTACGCGGTGGGGTGGGCGCACGCGATGTGCACGCCGTACCAGTGGACCAAGCAGGTGGCCTCCCACTGGGGCGGGACCCGCAACGGCACCGTTGTGCACTGGCCCAACGGCATCTCGGCCAAGGGCGAGGTGCGGCACCAGTTCGCGCACGTCATCGACGTGGCACCGACCGTCCTCGAGGCGGCCGGGCTGCCCGCGCCGACCCAGGTCAACGAGCTCGGCAACGACGGCGACGCCGCGTCGATGGATCGAGCGCGAAGCACTGTCGTGACCTCCGGCGAGCGGCGGGCTGATCGACCTTCGACGTCGTCGATTGGATTCCGAGTCCCGAGCGCTAGGCCCGGCCCTCGCGTCGCGTCTGCAGTGCCGAAGGACGCAGGTTCCGGCGTCGCTCGCGCGGCGACGTCCCGCAAGCCGAACGTCCTACGAATCGTGGACGGCCGACCGGGGTTCGTGCAACGTGGGGCCAGACCCTGTTGGGAGGGGAGACACCATGGAACAGTCTGCGTTGCCGACGTCCTGCCCCGACTGTCACGCGCTGACCGACGACCTCGCCGGTCATGAGCGCTGGCACTCACGGTTGGTCCGCGACATCGCCGTAGCCGTCGACAAGGAGAACAAGCGACGCGAGGCGTCCGCAGCAGGCTGAAACCCGGCTGCGCCATCACTGACCTGCGTTCCCGTCACGCACTAGCCCCGCGCACGCGTGTCAGGAGTAGAGCGTGTGGTGCGCCCGACTCGGCTTGACCAAACCTGAGTCCATCCGCCGCGATGGTGACTGCATCGTTTGTCGCCGACCGACTCACGCCCCCCGTGTAGATGCATGAACCTCGATGAGCCGCCCTTGGTCGGCTCAGTCAGGCGGTGTACGCCGTCATGCGGATCGACACCAGAAGCCCAGGCACGTCGACGCCTAGCTTCATGCCGTACCGGGTTGGTGGGTCGGACGGGAACCACCGTGCGTACTCCTCGTTGAGGCCGGCGAAGTCGGCTGGGTTACTGAGCAGAATCCCGACTTCGACGACGTCATCCAGACTGGCTCCACCGGCCTGGAGGATCGCCTCGCAGTTCGTCAACGCCTGTCGTGTCTGCTCCTGGATCGTCTCGCCGGCCAGGCTGCCGGTGCTCGGGTCGATGCCGACGATTCCCGAGAGAAACACGAAAGGTCCGGCCTTGACTCCCTGGCTGAAGAGCGGCGAACCAGGCGCGTCTGCGCTCGTGATGACCTGTCGTGGCATGAGGCTCCTCCTGGCTGATAACCCGATTGTTGGCCCCAGAGTCTCAGGTCTCGAGCAGCGACACGATCGTGTGTTCTCCGGTGAGGATTTGCTGCGATGGCCGGGCACCGATCGCCACTGAGTCACACCGCAGCGACTTGTCGGGCAGCGATCCGCACTGTCATGGCCGATGAGCGTGCGTCACTTCGGCCGCAAGTCTCCGCCCGGTGCGACGGACCCAGCGGTATCGTTTGAAGCCCTTCATCCGGTGCCACATTGGCGAGGCGACCGCACTCACGGGGGTCATATGAAGACCGACACCACGCGCAGTTTCGGGTCCGGCCGATTTCCACGCGTTGTCGTCCTCGTCATCGCACTCGTGGGCGCCATGCTCGCGCCCTCTACGGCAGAGGCCGAGATCAGGTCTTCAGACTTCCCCTCAAAGGCTGCAATCAAGTCCAAGTTAGATGGTAGGGGTCGGTGGTTCACGTCCGTGGCAGGGAGCGCGCGGGCGCTGGGAGCCAAGCCAGCGCGATGCCGCTCCGACCTGCAAATGCTCAGCTTTGCCGACGACCGCGTTCGGTCTTACTCCGGTCTGCAGCACGGCTTGCCCAACTCAGTATCGGGCGAAGCTCAGGTTGGTGTTTTTCTTTACGAAGACGTCAGCGAGGCTCATCGTGCGGTCAAGCGCAACGCCTCCTATCCAAAACGATGCCCCAAGACCACGGAGTGGGTGTGCACCGAATGCGACGGGGTCTGGACCACATGGCGCACACGCGTAGCTGCGCCACAAGTGGGTAGAGAGAGCGTGGTTTGGAACTACCGGCGCATCGGCAACTTCAAGCACAACGGATACGGCGTAGTCGCGCGTCGCGGAAAACTCATCGTCCGAGTCGAGGTCGGCAGATTGCGGACACCCCTCGAGGGGTCATTCACATACCCACCCCTGATCAGTAAGTCAGAGGCCCTCAAGGTTGCCCGGATGGCCCTGCGGGCGGCCGGCTGAACGAGCCAGGCTTCCTCATGTCCAGCCGCCCATCACGGTTGAGCTGGGCCAAGACGTCGGTCTGCGGCGACGACATCGGTTTCAGGCCCGGGACCTCGTCGGCTTTCAGGAGATAGCGCGTGAGGTTGGGCGGCGCGACCGACGTGGCCACATCCGTCGTGCTCGTCGCTCGATCAGACTCACCTCCGCAGCCGACGATGAGCATGCCGAGAAGTACCTGCGAGCGCCACGCGGACTCACTGATCTGCCGCGATCCGCGCGCTATGCCGATGAGCGGATGCGGATCATCCCAGTGTTGGCGGCTGCTGAGCGCAGATCGGCCCTACCGGACGGGTCAGTCGGACGCGAATCGGAAACTATCCACGACCGGCTCGTAGTCGAATGGCAAGGTGTCCGTGACGGGCTGTGAGACTTCGACAACGATGTTGGACTCCTTGTCTTCCAACACGTAGAAGCGCGTGCGCAGGTCGTGGTACTGCGAGTGCTCAAAGTCAGCCGGTCCGACGCCGATGATGAGTGGAACGACACACCTACGTGACCTTCTCGCACAGAGCTTCGTGCCGAGCGCCGGCCGGCGGGCAGGCCCGACTAGGCCGCACCGTAGGCGGTGAAGCCGCACCAGTTGACGAGATCGGCCGGGTCGTCACGGTCGAGCGACCCGCGGGCGCCGTGCAGCGCCGCAGCCAAGGTCACCCCGTCGCGGAGGTGCTCGTGGACGCGGAGCATGAACTGCGCCGTGGCCTCGTCGGGGACCAGCTGGATGCTGCCGAGCACGCCGGCCGTCCCGCGGGCAATGAGTGCGCTGACGAAGCCGAGCAGCTCGCCGCCAGCATAGGCGATGTCGGCGGACGACTCACAGGCCGCGAGGACCACGCGGTACGGCGCGAGGTCGCGCAGCTCGAGCTCCTGCACGGTGAGGTAGCCGTCGCTGAGTAGAAGACCGGAGAACATCGGGTTGTCCGCGCGAACCACGCCGTGGCAGGCGAAGTGGGCGGTGTCGGCGTCCTCCAGTGCTTCGGCGACCCTGCGGACCGAGCTCTCTGGCGGACTCAGCACTTCGCTGTGCTCGTGCAGTCGGCCCAGGCGCAGCACCTCGCCTTGGGCGGCGGGCAGCCCCGGTCCGGCGACGAGCAGGACCTTTCCCGAGGCGGGCCGGGAGCGTTGCCGCGCGCTCGCCCAGAAGGAAGCCGACGGGCTCAGGGACACCGGCGCGTCCACCATGGCCGACCACGGGACGCTCTGCAGCACATCGACGGGCACGACGACCATCTCCTGGTCCAACGGCAGGGCCAGCGGGTCGACCAGGATCCGGCGCAGGCTGGCCACCCGCTCCCGCGCGAGCCGGACGAGGTTGGCCCCGGAAGGGTGCCCGGCGCGGCGCGCCATGGTGCGGAGCAAGAAGCCGAGCGGGTCGAGCTCCTGGCGCACGCTCACCAGAGGGGCAACGCTCACGACATCGACCCGGCTACTGGTGACGACGGCTGCCAGCACCTGGCCGTCGAGAACGCCGTACTCGACGAGGACCCGATCGCCGAGCAGCGCCTGCAGCTCGCGGGTGGAGGTCCGTCGCGTCCGGGCGTCCTCGGCGCCCGTCCTTCCCCAGGTCAGACGCCGGAGTCGTTGCTCGAGAGCAGCGCGTCGGGCGAGAAGCGCTTCGGACGCACCGCCCCCACCGGCTTCGATGCTCCCCGTCATCTCACGCAGCAGCTCGAACTCCTCGGCGAAACCGTCCACACCGGCGCGCTGCAGCGACAGGAGGGCGGTCGCTCGGTTGCGTTCCATCCAGTCGAACACCTTCACCGGCGACGAGGTTCCTCGAAGGGCGCGGAGGGCCAGCTGCCCGAGCTCGACGCCGTGAGCCGAGGCGAGCACCCGCAGCTCGGTCGACGCGAGCTGGCCGCGGTGCCGGTCGAGGTCGGCCAGGCCTTGGCGACAGTGGCCCACGGCCACCCCTGGCTCGCCCCGGAGCTCCGCCGCGGAGGCCGCGGCGAGCCTGCCCCGCAGCCGGGTCAGCACCGAAGAGCCGCGGGCCAGCTCCTGCGCACGCCCGAAGCTCGCCAGCGCCCAGGCATCGCGGTCGAGCAGGGTCGCCGCACGGCCGGCGGTCAGGTGCGCGTCGACCGCCAGGACGGTCTGCCCGAGCCGCTCGAGCGTGGCTGCCGCTCGGCGTACCTCAAGGAGGTCGGCGTGGGTTGTGGTGCCGGCCACCAAGCGCGCCTCGACCCCCACCACGGCGGAGCGCGCGGCCCAGCCCGTGCGGCGCTGCTGGCGGAAGGCTTCCACGGCGTTCCTGGACGCCTCGACGGCGACCTCGGCGTCCTCGGCGAGCAAGGCCACGCGGGCGACCCGCAGCTGGGCCTCGGCCCGCATCAGGGGGACGTCGGACTCGATGAACTCGCGCAAGGCGCGGTCGGCCGCGACGCGGGCCTCCGGCAGCAGCCGCAGGTCGAGCATGGCGTCGGCCGCTTCGGCGTGCAGCTCGCCGAGCGGAAGGCCCGCGATGTCGAAGAGTCGCTCCGACTCCTCGAACAATGCCAGGCTCTCCGGGAGTCGGCCCGCCTGCGCGAGCACGAAGGCTTCTCCCTCGGCGAACACCGCTGTCAGGAACGGACCGACGTCTTCGGCCAGGGCGCGGGCCCGACCGGTCAGCGCCAGCGCCACGCCGTACCGGCCGAGCTGGGCCTCGATCATGGCGAGGTTGTTGGACATCTTGGCCCGGATGTCGACCGGAAGGTCGCGCCGCTTCAGGGTCTTGCGGTAGATCGAAGCGGCTTCGGTGATGCGACCCGCGTTCTGGTGCATGACCGCCGTCTGCTGCTCCAGCGCCGGCGGCGCCTTGTCGCCGAGCAGCCGTCGGGCGCGCAGGAGGTCGCGTTCGGCCGAGCGGGTGGCGCCCAGCTCCTCGTTCACTGCCGACCGGACGACGAGGACCTCGGCCAGCCGCTCATCGAGTCCCGCGCTCTCGGCCAGCCGGGCGGCCCGGTTGAGCAGTCGCCGGGCGCGCTCCTCAGCCAGCTGCGCACGGACGGCACACCAGGCCTGCGCACGAAGAGCGAGCACCTCTGCCTCGACGTTCCCCGCTCGACGGGCCTCGGCCGCCACTGCCTCGGCCACCGCCCCGGCCGTTGCCGGGTCAGCCACAGCGCCTTGATAGGCCGCTTCGGCCCGCGTCAGCAGGTCGGTCGGGCCAGGCACGGCGGGTCTCGCCTCCATGAGGTCGGGAAGACGACGGATGACCCCGACGGTGACGAGCGTCTGGCCCTCAGCCCACACCTGTCAAGACCGGTGAGTCTGGCCAGTCGTACCAATTGCCGTCCGATCGCATCAGGAGTAAGCAGGAACCAGCCGCTGCACGGATCGCCGTGCGATCACGAGGGAGGCAGCTCCATGCAAGTTCCGACGCGCGATGAGGATCAGATCGCCCTAGACCAAGAACGAACCCGCACCCAAGTCCAGCAGCTCGGGAGCCAGCGACAGGTGATTCCCTCTGAGACTGACCTTGACGACATGCTCAGGGAGCGGCGCGTCGTGGAGGGTGCGCTCACGTTCGAGGTCGTCAACAGGCTTGAGGACGGCCAGGCGCTCGTGGTCTCCCGCCAGGTTCTCGTCCCCAACGGCGATACCAGAGACGAGGCCGTCCGCGGGCTCACAGAGCGTCATTTTGAGAAACGCCCACTCTCGGCGAACGACCCTCGTTGCCAAGCGCTGCACGACCACGTCTCGGTGTACGAGTTCCAGTCCGGCACCGATGATGAGGCCCGTGACGCAGTCGACGAAGCGCTTGCCTCTCTCAGGGGCCAAGGGATGGACGTCTCACCGACGATGCTCGCCGCCCTGCACATGGTCGTGAAATCAGTGGACGGACCGGCTCCCACCTCGGTCACCGTGGCTGACTTCCCTCCGGAGGGCGCGGTCCCCACGTCTGCGGACGGCGAGATCGTGATCGCGGTGATCGACACCGGGATCGTCGAGGAGCTGCGCGGTGACGGTTGGCTCAATGAGGTCGCGCGCCACAACAACGCCGGCAACACCGACGATGTCGTCGACAAGCTGGACACCCTGCCGCACAACGAGCTTCTCGACTTCGGGGCTGGGCACGGCACGTTCGTCGCTGGCATCGTTCGCCAGGTCGATCCGCAGGCGAAGATCGTCGTGTACCGCGCTCTCGAGAGCGACGGCCTCGCCAGCGAGGAGGCGGTTGCCTGCGCCATGCTCCGGGCCGCCGAGGACAACGTGCACGTCATCAGCCTCTCCCTCGGCATGAAGGCGGTGGACGACGCCCGTCCCTGCCCGTTCCTGCAGACGGCGGTGGAGCAGATCCTGGCGCGCGACAACCCACCAGCGATAGTCGCCTCCGCTGGCAACTACGGCGACACGGACCGGGTGTACCCAGCTGCGCTGCCCGACGTGGTCTCCGTCGCTGCCCTGCGAGCCGTGGAAGATGCCGGTTCAGACCAGCTCGAAGGTGCGGCGTGGTCCACGCACGGTGACTGGGTGACATGCTCAGCCGTCGGCGAAGGGATCGTCTCCACCTTCGTCAAGGGCCAAGAAGACCCGGAGTTCGGAGGCAACGACGCCTACCCCCAGGGAGGCGAAGGCGACTCATGGGCGGTGTGGAGCGGCACGTCGTTCGCGGCGCCGCAGATCGCCGCCCAGATCGCGATCAACCGCCGCGGGGGGAAGACTGCTGAGGCGGCCGTAAACGCTCTCCTGTCGGGCAATCCGCCTGCGCTCTCCGGGTATGGACAGCCTGTGGTCCTGCTCCTCGGCACGCCCACCTAGGACCCAGCGGCCACCGACAGTCGAACCGGCTCAGGACCCCTTCTCCACAAGGGTTTCTGAGGAATGTTGCGGGGTTTCGAGGGCTCCTCGCACCTCAACCAGCGAACGTCGCTGGCGCTCCTCGCACCTCAACCAGCGAACGTCGCTGGGCTCCTCGCACCTCAACCCAGCGGTGGTTGACGGCCCTCCTCAACCAGCGGACCGTTCGATCAGCTGACGTCCTTGGGGTCGGGAAGCTCGTCCTGGGGGTTGTCCTTCAGGTAGGGACCGACCCGGTCGTCGAGGACGGCCTGCCACAGCCGCTTGGCTGCCTGCAGGTCGACGATGTTGGAGCTGCCGACGCCCGGGATGTCCTGGTAGCGCAGCAGCGGCAGCGTCATGAAGCGGACCTTGGACGCGTCGATGCCCCGCAGGCTCAGGGCCAGGTTCCGCAGGTCCTTGGTCGACCAGCTGGAGTCGACGGCCAGGTGGTCGGTGATCGCGCCCAGCGTGTTGTTCAGCTTGATGGGATCTCCGATGGTGCCGTCGGCCAGGGTCTTGCGCAGGACGGCGCGCAGGAAGTTCTGCTGGCGGTCGATCCGGTCGAAGTCGCCCTCGAGCAGCCCGTGCCGCATCCGCACGTACTGCAGCGCCCGCTCACCCTGCAGGTGGGTCCAGCCCTGCTCCCAGGTGACGTCCTGCTGGGTGTCCTCCACCGTCTCGGGGACGTAGACGTCGACGCCACCGATCGCCTCGGTGAGGTCGTTGAAGCCGGCGTAGTCGATGACGGCCATGTGGTCGAGCCGTACGCCGCTGAGCTGCTCGATCGTGCGCAGGGTGCCGAAGGGCCCGTAGGCCGAGAACGACTCGTTGATCTTGTTGCGGCCCTGCTCTTCACCCTCGGCGTCGTAGATCGGCACGTAGGAGTCGCGGGGGACCGAGACGACGTACGCCGCCTTCCGGTTGGCCGGGACGTGGACGACCATCATCGTGTCGCTGCGGTAGGAGCCCGGGTCCCACTTGCCGTCCTCGAGCAGCTCGGCGACCGTGGGCTTCTTCACCAGCCGCTGAGGGTTGTCCGCCCCCATCAGCAGGATGTTGACCGCCTTGGTGGGCTTCTTGGGCGGTCGCTGGTCCTCGTTGGTGCCGAGGATGCCGTCGTCGACGCGAGGGATGAGGTCGATCTTCTTGTTCAGGCTGTAGGCGTAGCCCCCGGTGGCGGCCACGATCGCGACCGCGCCCGCCGCGAGCAGGGCCGCCCAGCGCCGGTGACCTGCCCGCCAGCGCCACACGGCCAGGCCGAGGAGCCCCAGCACCGCCACGACGATGAGGACGGCGGCCACGTCGAGGTGGCCGTGCAGCATCAGCCAGCCGACCAGCACGACGTACATCAGGGGTGCCACCGCCCACACGGCGGGCACCATCCACGACCTGCGCATCTGTCTCCTCAACGGCCCCGAGTGTCGACCTGTCTTCGGGATCCGCCGTCTCGACGCGGGTCGAAGTGCGGTTCTCGTGTCTCTACGTACCCGTGACGGAGGTTTCCGTGCGTGGCGGCCCTGTAGATTCTCGCATCCCCTCGCTAGGCTCCCAGCCATCACTGAAGGCTTCCTGAGGGGAAACAGCATGGCTGACCAGGCTTTCAAGAACGTCATCGGCGGCAAGCTCGTCGACAGCGTGTCCGGCGAGAGGTACGACGTCATCGACCCGACGACGGGCGAGGTGTACGCCACGGCGCCGCTGTCCGGGGACGAGGACGTCGACCAGGCGTACGCCGCCGCGGCCGAGGCGTTCGAGTCGTGGGGTGACAGCACACCGAAGGACCGCGCGACCGCCCTGCTCAAGATCGCCGACGCGATCGACGCGCGGGCCGAGGAGATCAACGCGGTCGAGTCCAAGGACACCGGCAAGCCGCTCGGCCTGACGATGTCGGAGGAGATGCCTTACGCCTCCGACCACTTCCGCTTCTTCGCCGGCGCCGCCCGGGTGCTCGAGGGCAAGTCGGCCGGCGAGTACATGGAGGACCACACCTCCTACGTCCGGCGTGAGCCGATCGGCGTGATCGGCCAGGTCACGCCGTGGAACTACCCGCTGATGATGATGATCTGGAAGATCGCCCCGGCGCTGGCGGCGGGCAACACCGTCGTCCTCAAGCCGAGCGACACCACGCCTGCCAGCTCCACGCTGCTGGCTGAGCTCGCCCAGGAGTTCCTGCCGCCGGGCGTGCTCAACGTCGTGTGCGGCGACCGAGACACCGGGCGCCGGCTCGTCGAGCACAAGACGCCCCAGATGGTCGCCATCACCGGATCTGTACGCGCGGGCATGGAGGTCGCCGGCTCGGCGGCCGCCGACGTCAAGCGCGTCCACCTCGAGCTCGGCGGCAAGGCACCGGTCATCGTCTTCGACGACGCCGACATCGAGGCAGCGGCGAGTGCCATCGCCGAGGCGGGCTACTTCAACGCCGGCCAGGACTGCACCGCCGCCACGCGAGTCCTTGCCGGGCCCGGTGCGCACGACGACTTCGTCGCCGCGATCACCGAGGCGGCCAAGGGAATCAAGACCGGCATGCCCGACGACGAGGACGTGCTCTACGGCCCGGTCAACAACGCCAACCAGCTCAAGCACGTCAGCGGCATGGTCGACCGTCTGCCCGACCACGCCATTCTCAACACCGGCGGGAGGCAGCAGGGCGAGGCGGGCTACTTCTACGAGCCCACGGTGCTCTCCGGCCTGCGTCAGGACGACGAGCAGATCCAGACCGAGATCTTCGGACCCGTCATCACCGTGCAGAGGTTCTCCGACGAGGCCGAGGCCCTCGCCTGGGCCAACGGCGTGCAGTACGGCCTGGCCTCCAGCGTCTGGACCAAGGACCACGGCCGCGCCATGCGGATGTCGAAGAAGCTCGACTTCGGGTGCGTGTGGGTCAACACCCACATCCCCTTCATCTCCGAGATGCCCCACGGCGGGTTCAAGCACTCCGGCTACGGCAAGGACCTCTCGATGTACGGCTTCGAGGACTACACCCGCATCAAGCACGTGATGCACTACATCGGCGAGTGAGCTTCCTCGGTGGTGGTTTCGAGGCTCGTCGCTGGCGCTCCTCGCACCTCAACCGACCGAGCTCTCCCGGTGGTTGAGGTCTGAGGGCCGCCACGCCCGAGCCTCGAAACCACCCCTCAACCATCGAACAGGAACCGTCCATGAAGATCCTTCTAGTCGGCGCCGGCGGCGTCGGCGCGGCGTTCGCCGCCATCGCGGCCCGCCGTGACTTCTTCGAGCAGGTCGTCGTCGCCGACTACGACCTGGGACGCGCCGAGAAGGCAGCTGCCCAGGACGAGCGGTACGTCGCCGCGCAGATCGACGCGTCCTCGCAGGAGTCCGTGGCGGCGCTGGTCCGCGAGCACGGCATCACCCACGTGATGAACGCTGTCGACCCCGTCTTCAACATGTCGATCTTCAACGGCGCGTTCGAGGCAGGTGCCGACTACCTCGACATGGCGATGTCGCTGTCCAAGCCGCACCCCGAGGCGCCGTACGAGAAGACCGGCGTCAAGCTCGGCGACGAGCAGTTCGCGGTCGCGTCCGACTGGGAGTCCGCGGGGCGCCTCGCCCTGGTCGGCATCGGCGTCGAGCCAGGGCTGTCCGATGTGTTCGCGAGGTACGCCGCCGACCACCTGTTCAGCGAGATCGACGAGCTCGGCACCCGCGACGGCGCCAACCTCGTGGTCACCGACGACGACGGCAACGAGATCTTCGCGCCGTCGTTCTCGATGTGGACGACGATCGAGGAGTGCCTGAACCCGCCCGTGGTCTGGCAGGACGGCGAGTGGCACACCACCCCGCCGTTCTCCGAGCCGGAGGTCTTCGAGTTCCCTGAGGGGATCGGGCCGGTCGAGTGCGTCAACGTGGAGCACGAGGAGGTGCTCCTCATGCCGCGCTGGGTCGACTGCAAGCGGGCGACGTTCAAGTACGGCCTCGGCGACGAGTTCATCAACATCCTCAAGGTGCTGCACACCCTCGGTCTCGACCGCACCGACAAGGTCCGCGTGAAGGGTGTCGAGGTGAGCCCGCGCGACGTGGTGGCGGCCGTGCTGCCCGACCCCGCGACAGTCGGCCCGCGGATGAAGGGCAAGACCTGCGCGGGCCTCTGGGTCACGGGGACAGGGAAAGACGGCGAGAAGCGGTCGACGTACCTCTACCACGTCGTCGACAACGAGCAGACGATGGCGGAGTACGGCCACCAGTGCGTGGTGTGGCAGACCGCCATCAACCCTGTCGTGGCGCTGGAGCTGCTCTCGCGCGGCACCTGGTCGGGCGCGGGCGTGCTCGGCCCGGAGGCCTTCGACGCCGTGCCGTTCCTCGACCTGCTGACCGAGTACGGATCGCCGTGGGGCCAGCAGGAGCTCTCGGCAAGCTCCTAGGGGTCGCCTAGCCTCTGCGCGCAGCCCGCTTCGCGGCCGCCTGCTCGCGCTGCTCCACGAACCGCGTGGCCTGTTCGTCCAGCACGGCGATCGCGGCGCCCAGTTCCTCGCGGGCTCGCTCACCCTCCTCGTCGAGACCTTCGAGCTCGAAGAGCCGCCACTGCCGGACCAGCGGCATGACGATGTCGTCGTGGTGGATGCGCAGGTCGTAGATGCCGGCCGAAGCCATCTGCACCGCTTTCCGTGCGAAGCCCGGGATCACGGCGCCCGGCATCTCGAACCCGACGACCTCGTCGGCGATCGCCCGCATGGTTGGCCCGGGTGCGATCTGCAGCGCGGCCTCGACGATGTTGCGATAGAAGATCATGTGCAGGTTCTCGTCCTTGGCCACCCGGGTGAGCAACCGCTCGGCGACCGGGTCCTCGGTGATCTTGCCCGTGTTGCGGTGCGAGACGCGGGTCGCGAGCTCCTGGAAGGACACATAGGCGCACACGTTCAGGAGCGGCTTCTCTCCCGAGTCGAAGCCGGTCTGCATCGTCTGCATCCGGGCCCGCTCGAGCTCGTCGGGGTCGACGCCTCGCGTGACCAGGAGGTAGTCCCGGATGCAGAACGCATGCCTGCCCTCCTCGGCCGTCCACCGGTTCACCCACTCGCCCCACGCGCTCTCCCGGCCGAACGCCCGCTCGACCTCACGGTGGTAGCTGGGCAGGTTGTCCTCGGTGAGGAGGTTCACCTCCAGCGCGGTCCGGGCGATCGGTGAGAGCGACGACTGCTCCAGCGACCACGGTTCGCCGTCGAGGAGGGCGAAGTTGCGGCCATCACTCCACGGGACGTACTCGTGGGGCATCCACTCCTGGGCCACCCCCAGGTGCCGGTTGAGGTTGTCCTCGACGGTCGGCTGCAGCTCCTTGAGGAGCGTGGGGGTGTCCATGCTCCCGGCTTAGCACTCCCGCAGTGTCAAGGGATAGCCCTGCGCTACGCCGACTCGTGCCCGGTTGCTACTTGACGATCCGGAAGCGCAGGTGTGTGGCCTGCTGTGTCTGGTCGGCCGAGACGTTCTCCAACGCGACGTGCCTGCCGAGTTCCAGGCCGTCGAAGAGGCTGGTGCCGCTGCCGAACAGGACCGGGACGAGGTGGATCGACAGCTCGTCCACCAGGCCCGCAGCCAGATAGCTGCGCGCCGTCTCGGCGCCGCCCATCACGCAGACGACCCGATCGCCCGCAGCGTCGGCGGCCTGCTTCAAGGCGCTCTCGATCCCGTCGGTGACGAAGGAGTACACGCTGCCGTCGGGAACATCGGCCGGCACCTGACCGCACACCACGAAGACCGGCAGCCGGGCGGTGCCGGTGGGGCCGTCGGCGCCCCACCAGGCAAGCGCGTGCTCGAAGTTCCGACGACCGGTGATGACCGCGCCGGCCGAGCCGACCCCGGTCTCCAGTACGTCGAGGTCGCGCTCGTCTCCACTCGGAGAGCCACGCGTGCAGACGCTCCCCGCCACGACCCATGGGCTCAGCCATGGTCTGGTCGGACGCCGTGATGAATCCATCGAGGGACATGCTGATGTCGAATACCACTGTGTTCATGGCACCGTTATAGAAGCGGACCCTGGGAATCCCGGAAAGATTCAGCGTAGCCTGAATCCATGGTCCGGTTCCGTTTCGGACGTGACGACCTGCTGCGCACTCGGTTCGCGATCGCCCCGCTCATCGAGATCGCCGGGGCGACGTACGTCGTCCGGCGCCCCGAGCTCTTCCCGCTCCACCGTCGCTGGGCGGCGTGGGCACGCCCCCGGGTGGAGAGCCTCGACCTGTCGCTGCTGTACGCGGTGTCCCCCTTCGGGGCGTCGTACTGGCCCAACTTCGACGCGCCTCCACCCACCAGGCCCCACCCTGACATCGACGAGGAGCTCGAGCGGGTCGCTGGCGGCCCTGTCGAGGACGTGGTCCGGGAGATCGAGCTCACCTACCCGGCTGGGCCGCCGGCCGACGCGCGTCCCTTCGTCGACGACCCAGCGGCGGCGCTGCAGGCGCTCGCGAACCAGATGCGCGTGTTCTGGGAGGCCGTCATCGAGCCGCAGTGGACTCGCGTGACCGCGATCCTGGAGGCCGAGATCGCGCTGCGGGCGCGACGACTGGTCTCCAGCGGCTCGGTGTCTGCGTTCGAGGACCTCGACCCGACCGTCACCTGGCACGGTGACGAGCTTCGCGTCCACCCCACCGCCAAGGCGCCAGCGGACATCGACCTCGCCGGACGCGGGCTCCTGCTGATCCCTTCGGTCTTCGCGTGGGATGTCTGGCCGCGCACCGACCCGCCCTGGGACCCTGCGCTGACCTACCAGCCGCCCGGTATCGGCGACCTCTGGACGACCGAGCCGGGCCGCGGTGACGCCCTCGCCGCGCTCATCGGGAAACGTCGCGCCACCATTCTGCGGGAGCTGGACCGGCCCGCCGCCACCTTGACCCTGGCCCGGCGGCTGGGCGTCAGCCCCGGTGGAGTGAGCTCCCACCTGAGCGTGCTCCACCGCGCCGGCCTCGTGACCCATCGCCGCGACGGCCGCGAGGTCGTCTACTCGCGAACCGTCTCTGGGGACACCCTCTGCGCGTCTGCGCGATGAAGTTGCGCCACTCTCGTGCGGCGTATCGTGCGGGTCGGAGGGTCCGAGATGGCGACTTTGACCGTGGCTGCCGTGCAGGCGGCCTACGTACTGATGGATCGCACGGCGACGCTCGACAAGGTCGAGGCGTTGCTGTCCCAGAGCGCGGTGCGGGCGGCCGACCTGATCGTGTTCCCCGAGGCCTTCGTGCCCGGTACGCCGATCTGGATCGACTCGAGGCCGATCTGGGACGGCGACGAGCAGTGGTTCGCCATGCTCTCCGAACAGGCCGTGGTGGTCCCGAGCGAGACAACCGAGCGGCTCGGGGCAATGGCTCGTGAAGCGAGCGCGTATCTGGTGATGGGGGTCCAGGAACGCGAACCCACGGGAAGCACGATCTACAACACGTTGCTGTACTTCGACCCCGACGGTCACCTCCTCGGGAAGCACCGCAAGCTGATGCCGACCGGGTCGGAGCGCACGGTCTGGGGCATGGGTGACGGCTCGACCCTCGAGACCTACGCGACGCCTTTCGGACGCATCGGAGGACTGATCTGCTGGGAGAACTACATGCCGCTGGCGCGGTTCTACCTGTACTCGCAGGGTGTCGACGTGTGGGTGGCGCCGACGCTCGCGCCAGGAGATGGCTGGGTCGCCACGATGCGACACATCGCACGCGAAGGCCGCTGCTACGTGATCGGGGTGAACCCGTGCCTGCGTGTCGACCAGATCCCGGCCGACTTCCCCGGCCGCGAGCAGGTGTGGCCGGCGGACTCCGGGGATGAGTGGGTGGAGCCCGGCAACACCGTGATCGTCGCGCCGAACGGGGAGATCCTCGCCGGACCGGCTCGGCACGAGGAGACAGTGCTGGTGGCTGAGCTGGACCTCACCGCCGTGCGGTCAGCGCGACGGCAGTTCGACCCGGTCGGTCATTACCACCGTCCCGACGTCTTCCGGCTCGCCGTCGACACGGCACCGCGGCCCGTGGTCACCACCTTGCGCAACAGCCTGGCCGACGACTGAGAAGAAGAGATGAGGCTCGAGCAGCTCTATCGGGTTCGCTTCTCCTATCCGCAGGGATGGTCGGTCGAGCTCGAGGGCGGGTGGCAGCAACACCTGTACCTGGCCGACGGTCGGTGCGAGGGTCGCGTCGCTGGTCGATTTCGGGGCGTGAACTTCCCTTACCGCCGAACTCCCGACGGGCCGTTCTGCCCCGACTTCCGGGCCGTCATCGAGACCGATGACAACGCCACCGTCATGTTCGAGAGCCATGGTTACGGACGCGCTTACCCGCCGGGGCGACGGCAGATCGTCGGATCGGTCGTCCACCTCAGTGACAGCGATCGCTATCGCTGGCTGAACGACGTGGTGTGCGTGTGTGTCGGCGAAGTGCGGACGCCGGACGATCCACGAAGCCAGAGCCCGGATCTGGTGATGGACGTTGCCGAGCTCGTCTGGGAACCGATCGCGGAGTGACGGTGCCGCAATACCTTCTAGCCGAGCGCCTCGGACAGCAGCCGCAGGGTTGCCTCGCGGGCGGGGGAACGGTCGGCGGGCGTCCCGATGGTGGCGCCGGCGACGGGATGGAGCATCACCTCGTCGACGTCGTACGTCGTGGCGAGCTCGAGCACCTGCGTGGCAGCGTCGTCCGGGCTGCCGACGATCCAGCGGTCGAGCATCGACAGGGCGAGCTCGAGGTGCTCGTCGGGCAGGCCTCGGCCCTCGGCGTCCTCCACGAGCAGCTGCGAGGTGAGCACGCCACCGGTGCGCAAGGCCACCATCGCCAGCAGGTTCGGCAGGACCAGGCGCGCAGCATCCTCCCGGGTCTCGGCCACGACGGCGTTGACCGTCAGGAAGGTGCGGGGCTCGGGGTTCTCCTCGCTCGGCACGAAGCCGTCGCGGTAGAGCGCCAGCGCCTCTGCCGTCCCGCGTCCCGA
The DNA here is from genome assembly GCA_963758885.1 of uncultured Actinomycetota bacterium. Lineage (GTDB taxonomy): Bacteria > Actinomycetota > Actinomycetes > Propionibacteriales > Nocardioidaceae > Nocardioides. The sequence goes on along the minus strand of CAVWXS010000016.1, from coordinate 10,378 downwards.
GAAGTGGTGGGCGAAGACGTACGGCAGCCCGCGGGAGGCGGCCAGCCTGGCCGAGTAGTCCGATGAGCCAAGCAGCCACACCGGCGGCGCGGCCTGCGCGCGCGGTGTGGCGCGAAGGGCGTGCACCCTCCCGCCGAGCTCGAGCGCCGCGCCGGTGGGCGACATCATCGTGATGATGTTGTCGACGTACGACGGGAAGCGCTCGACCGCGTCGTCCTCGACGCCACCGCCTCCGTGCCGGAGCGCGAACGCCGTGACCGGGTCGGTGCCCGGCGCGCGGCCGATGCCGAGGTCGACGCGGCCGGGGTAGGCCGCCTCGAGGAGTGCGAACTGCTCGGCGACGACGTACGGCGCGTGGTTGGGCAGCATCACCCCGCCGGAGCCGACCCGGATGCGCTCGGTGGCCGCCGCGACCATCGCGACGAGCACCGGCGGGCTGGTCGCGGCGACAGACGGCACGTTGTGGTGCTCGGCCAGCCAGTAGCGGCGGAAGCCGAGGTCGTCGGCGACGCGCGCCAGGCTACGTGTCGCCGCAAGCGCGTCACCGGTCGTCTGGTCGGTTCTCACGGGCACGAGGTCGAGGACCGAGAGGGTGGGGGAGGCCACGCCGGGTCACATCTGCTCGGGACGCGCGATGCCGAGCAGGTCGAGCCCCTGGTCGAGCACGGCGAGCGTCGTCGCGCACAGCGCCAGACGCGAGGCCCGGGTCTCGGTGTCGGCCTTGAGCACCGGGCACTGCTCGTAGAAGGCCGAGAAGTGCTGGGCCAGGTCGAAGAGGTAGCCGCAGAGACGGTGCGGCTCGAGCCGGTCACCGACGTGGACCACGACGTCGCCGAAGTCGAGCAGGGCCAGGGCCAAGGCCCGCTCGGCGGGCTCGGTGAGCACGATCGGGGCGTCGGCCTGGCCCGGGTCGATGCCGGCACTGCGGAAGATCGAGCGGATCCGCGCGGCGGCGTACTGGAGGTAGGGCCCGGTGTTGCCGGTGAGCGAGACCATCCGGTCGAGGTCGAAGACGTACTCGCTGTCGTGGGCGACGGACAGGTCGGCGTACTTGACCGCCCCGATGCCGACCTGTGGCGCAATGGCCGCGCGGACGTCCAGGTCGAGGTCGGGGCGCGCCTCGTCGACGACCTGGCGGGCGCGCGCGATCGCCTCCTCGAGCAGCTCCATGAGCTTGAGCGGGTTGCCGGCCCGGGTGCGCAGGATCTTGCGGTCGGGCCCGAGCACGTTGCCGATCTGGACGTGCACGACCTCGATGTCGTCGGGCAGCCAGCCGGCGAGGCGGGCGGTCTCCCAGACCATGTTGAGATGCAGCGCCTGCGGGGCGCCGATGACGTAGAGGATGCGGTCGGACCGTAGGTCGCGGACCCGGTGCCGGATGGTCGCCAGGTCGGTGGTGGCATAGCCGTAGCCGCCGTCGGACTTGCGGATGATCAGCGGCACCGGCTTGTCCTCGCGGCCGGTGTAGCCATCGAGGAAGACGCACAGGGCGCCGTCGCTGACGGTCGCCAGGCCCTTGGCCTCGAGCTCGTCGCAGATCTCGGCGAGCTCGAGGTTGTACGTCGACTCGCCGGCCAGGTCCTCGTCGGTCAGGGTCACCCCGAGCGTGGTGTAGATGCGGTTGAAGTACTCCTTGGAGAGGTCGACCAGCTCCTCCCACAGCCGCAGCGTGTCGGGGTCGCCGGCCTGGAGCCGGACCACCCTTGCCCGGGCCTTGGCCGCGAAGTCGGCGTCGCCTCCGAACTCGGCGTTCGCGGCGGCGTAGAACGTGTTGGGGTCGGTGACCAGCAGCCGGGCTTCGGGGGAGTCCTCGCCCACGACCAGCAGGTGCTCGATCAGCATCCCGAACGGCGTACCCCAGTCGCCGACGTGGTTCTGCCGGATGACCCGGTGGCCGAGGTGCTCCAGGGTACGGACGAGCGCGTCGCCGACGACGGTGGTGCGCAGGTGGCCGACGTGCATCTCCTTGGCCACGTTGGGAGCCGAGTAGTCGACGGGGATCGTCTGGCGTTCCTGGGTGGGTACGCCGAGACGGCCGTCGAGGCTCGTCACCTCCGCGGCGATCCACTCGGCGCTCAGCCGGACGTTGACGAAACCGGGACCGCTGATCTCCGGCTCGCCGGCGATGCCGTCGAGGTCGAGGTGCTCGACGATCCGCTGGGCGACGTCTCGCGGCTTGTCGCCGAGCCGCTTGCCCAGCGCGAGGGCGGCGTTGGCCTGGAAGTCGGCGAACTGGCTCGGCCGGATGACGGGGTCGGCGTCGGCGTACTCAGCGCCGAAAGCCTTCTCGAGGGCGCGCTGGAAACGCTCGGTCAGCACGGTCACCGGACTCGTCACGCCTGCCAGGCTATCGGCGGTGGTCTCGAGGCTCGGGCCTGGCGGCCCTCACACCTCAACCACCGAGCGCTTCGGTGGTTGAGGTGTGAGGAGCGCCAGCGACGAGCCTCGAAACCACCATTCGCCTGGAGTGGTGTTCGAGGCTCGGCCGTGAACGGCCTCACACCTCAACCACCGAGAGACGTCAGGCAGTCGCGGCGAACGCCTCCGCGACCACGTCGAAGGCCTCGTCGAGCAGCCCGTCGGAGATCGCCAGCGGGGGGAGGAAGCGGAAGACGTTTCCCCAGGTGCCGCACGTGAGGGTGACGACGCCGGACTTGTGGCAGTGGGCCGACGCGGCGGCGGCCCTCGCGGCGTCCGGCATCCTTGGTTCCCGGAGTGCACAGCTCGATGGCCTGCATGGCGCCACGGCCGCGGACGTCGGCGATCACGGGGTGCTCTGCGGCGAGCTTCTCGAGACGGCCGCGGATCAGGCTGCCGATCTCGAGCGCGCGGGCGTCCAGGGCATGCTCCTTCATCTCCGCGATCGAGCCCAGCGCCGCCGCGCAGGCGACCGGGTTGCCGCCGTAGGTGCCGCCGAGTCCGCCGACGTGGACGGAGTCCATCAGCTCGGCGCGGCCGGTGACGCCGGCCAGCGGCAGACCGCCGGCGATGCCCTTGGCGGTGGTCACCAGGTCGGGCACCACGCCTTCGTGGTCGCACGCGAACCACGCGCCTGTGCGGCAGAAGCCGGACTGGATCTCGTCGGCGATGAACACCACGCCGTTCTCGGCCGCCCATGCCGACAGCGCGGGCAGGAACCCCGGCGCCGGCTCGATGAAGCCGCCCTCGCCCTGGATCGGCTCGATCACCACGCACGCGAGGTTGCCCACACCCACCTGCTTGTCGAGGTGGTCGATCGCGCGCGCCGCTGCCTCCTCGCCGGACAGTCCGTCGCGGAACGGGTAGGACATCGGGGCGCGGTAGACCTCGGACGCGAACGGTCCGAAGCCGTTCTTGTACGGCATGTTCTTCGCCGTCATGGCCATCGTCAGGTTCGTGCGGCCGTGGTAGGCGTGGTCGAAGACGCCCACGGCGTCACGTCCGGTGGCGACGCGCGCGATCTTGACGGCGTTCTCGACGGCCTCGGCGCCGGAGTTGAACAGCGCGCTCTTCTTCGCGTGGTCGCCAGGTGTCAGCTCCGCCAGCGCCTCGCAGACCTCGACGTAACCGGCGTACGGCGTGACCATGAAGCAGGTATGGGTGAACGCAGCCACCTGGTCGGTCACCCGGCGGACGACCGCAGGAGCGGCGTTGCCGACCGAGACCACTGCGATGCCTGACCCCAGGTCGATCAGCGAGTTGCCGTCGGCGTCGACCAGCACGCCCCCACCGGCCGCCTCGATGAACACCGGTAGCGTCGTGCCGACCCCGTCGGCCACGGCGGCCTTCTTGCGGGCCAGCAGCTCGATCGAGCGCGGTCCGGGGATGTCGGTGACGAGGCGGCGTTCCTGCGGGAGGGTGGGGCCGCCGGCGAGGGTCTGTGACATGGCCTGGGTCATGCGAGCAATCTAGGGAATCCGTCGGCCCGACCACCAGGGCACCACGGAAACACGAGGAGGGCGTCGTGGAGATCGACTGGATCCACCGCACTCGATGACGGCGACGGCACCCTCAACCTGTGCTTCAACGCCCTCGACCGCCACGTGGTCCGAGGCCTCGCCGACGAGGTCGCGCTCCGCGTCGACCGGGTGACCGCGGCGCGCATCGAGCTGACCTTCGCCCGGCTGCTGGAGGACGTCGCGGCGTTCGGCGGGGTGCTGCGCGCCTTCGGTGTGGGGCCGGGCGAGCGGGTCCTCTCACGTCTGCCGATGGGGGCCGACGGACTCGTCGCCGCCCTGGCCACGGTGCGCTTGGGGGCCGTGCACGTCGTCTCCGAGCCGTACGACGACCCGGCCGCGCCACTCGCGACGCACCGTCCGGCGGTGGTGCTGGCCGAGGGCTCCGACTCGAGCCTCGCCGATGCGCTGGCGGCCGCGGGCAGCCCGCCCGACGCCGTCGTCTGGCGTGGCGACCTCCCCGAGGGTCACGACCTGGAGTGGGACGTGCTGATGCGTGCCGGCCGCACCGACCCCGCGCCAACCGCGGAGGTGCCGGTCTCGGCCGAGGCGTTCGTGATCGGCGACCGCACCGATCTCCGTGGGGGAGGCGCTCGACGACGACACCGGCCCCTGGCCGCTCGACGCGATCGGCACGCTGGTGGCCGGCGGCACCGTCCTGCCTCTCGATGCCCTGAGAACCTCATGGCTCGACGATGAGGCTTGCCTCAGCGCTGGCGGGCGCGGTAGGCCGCCACGGCAGCACGGTTGCTGCAGTTGTTGCCGCAGAAGATCTTGGATCGGTTGCGAGACAGGTCGAGCACGATGTTCTGGCAGTCGTCCTGGGCGCAGACGCCGAGCCGCGACATCTCGTCGGCCCGGATGACGTCGGTCATCGCCATCGAGGTCTCGGCGGCGATCCGCTCGGCCAGCGGCCGTCTCGGGTTCCACGACGTGCAGGTGCCAGTCGAGGTCGTCGTGCCGCACGAGCTTCGGCGTGGCGTGTGCTCGCTCGAGCAGGTCGTTGACGATCGTCACCGCCGTGTCGCGCTCGGCGGTGAGCAGCTCGCGCAGGCGCGGGCGCAGGCGGCGTACGGCGGCCAGCTCGGCGTCGTCGCGGTCGTGGCGGCCGGTGTAGCGCGAACCGAGTCCAGAACTCCTCGAGGTCGGCCAGGGAGGTGAGCGTGTCGGGCGGCTCCGCGGAGTTCACGAGCGAAACCGCGGCGAGCAGCGACAGCTCGGTGTCATGTGCGAAAATCACGCTGACACCTTACCAGGACCGCGTCGTTCCATGCCGACTCACGCCGGGGCCGAGGTCTGCCGCCCGGCGATCTCCGCCGCGCCTGCGATGGCGAGCGCGCCCAGCGCCTCGAACCGGTCCTCGGTGAGCCGTTCACTCGGCCCCCACACGCTGACGACCGCGACGGGACGCTCGGCGAGATCGAGCACCGGTGCCGAGACACCCCACGCTGTGCTCTCGAACTCGCCCCGGCACACGGCGTACCCGCGGTCGCGGACGAGCGCGAGCTCCTTCTCGAGCGTGGTGAGCGAGGTGATCGTCGACGGGGTGTACCGAGGCAGCCGCCCACCGCGGGGCAGTCTCAGGAGCGTACGGAGCTCGGCGGGATGGGAGTAGGCCAGCAGGACCTTTCCCGTCGATGTCGCGTGCAGGGCGACCTCCCGACCCTGCCACCCGGCCGCCACCACGGAACCGGCGGTCGCTTCGGCGACGTAGGTCAACACGCCACCGCGCACGACGGCCAGGGCGGCGGTCTCCTGCGCCCGGGCGGCCAGGCGCTGCAACACGACACGCGCCGAGCCGGACGAGGGCGACGCCGTCGGCCTGGCCGGCCAGGTCGATGAGGCCGAATCCCAGTGAGTACGTGCCGGTCTCCCGGTCGTGGGTCACCAGTCGCTCGTGCTCGAGCGTGGTCAGGATGCGCCACGTCGTCGTGCGGTTGAGTCCCGACTGCCTCGGCCAGCGCGGTGGCCGAGCCGGCCGGCCCGGTGGCGGCCGCCACGGCGCGGAGAACAGCGGCCGCCCGCTCGACCGACTGCACCCGGGTCGACCCCGGGTGGCGTGCTGAGGTCGGTGACATTCCGGTTTCCGTTTCTGCTGACTCATTGACCAGCGCATCCACCCGCCCTAATGTGGCACAGATCACTATCGTTCGCATAGTGCACCAGGGAGTCACGAAGTGAACCAGATAGAGCGCCGTAACCGGGACTTCTCCCGCCGCCAGCTGCTCAAGTACTCCGGTCTCGGCGTCGCTGCCGTCGCCGGCAGCAGCTTCCTCGCAGCGTGCGGAGGCGATGACGACGGCGGCGGAGGCGGGGGTGGCGGCGGGCCGCAGGGCTCCGGCGGCATCCTGATCCACGGTGCCACCGGTGGTGGCAGCAAGGACACCCTCGACCCGCACGCGCCGGTGACCACCCTGGACATTGCGCGGGTGAACAACCTCTTCGAGCCGCTGCTCTTCTGGAACAACAACTACGAGATCGAGCCGGCGCTCGCCGAGTCCGTCGAGTCGTCGGCCGACGGCACCAAGTGGACCGTCAAGATGCGGCAGGGAGTGACGTTCCACAACGGCAAGGACGTCACCGCCGAGGACGCCTGGTTCAGCATCCAGCGCGTCGCCGACCCGAAGGCGCCGCTCTCCGGGGGCGGTCAGCTCTCCCAGATCCTCGACTTCGAGTCCACGAAGGTGGTCGACGCGACCACGCTCGAGCTGGTGCTGAAGGTGCCCTACGCGATCCTCGACGGGCTGCTGGCGGAGTACACCGTCGGCATCATCCCGACCGACTTCGACATCGCGAACCCCGTGGGTACCGGCGCCTTCGCCTACAAGTCCTTCGACCCCGGCAAGACCAGCACCTTCACCAAGTACGCCGACTACTGGGGCGACGCGGCCTTCGTCGACGAGCTGCAGATCCAGGACTTCCCTGACCCCAGCGCCATGGTCAACGCTCTGCAGGCGGGCCAGATCCAGACGGTCGAGAGCCTGCCCTACAACCTCATCGACACCATCAAGGGGGCCGGCGGCGGCGTCCTGGTCTCCGAGACGGGCGCCTGGGTGCCGTTCACCATGCGCGTCGACCAGGCGCCGTTCAACGACGTCAAGGTGCGCCAGGCGATGCGGCTGATCGTCGACCGCCAGCAGATGATCGACCAGACGCTGAGCGGCTACGGCTCGCTCGGCAACGACATGTACGCACCGTTCGACGTGGACTACGCCAGCGACCTGCCCCAGCGCGAGCAGGACATCGACCAGGCCAAGTCGCTGCTCAGCGAAGCGGGCCAGGAGGGTCTCCAGGTCGAGCTGTTCACGGGCGACGACATCGGCTCGGTCGCGCCGGCGGCGGCCAACCTGTTCGTGGAGCAGGCCAAGCTGGCCGGCGTCGACGTCAAGGTCACCAAGAAGACGCCGTTCTACGACGACCAGTACCTCCAGTACACCTTCGCCCAGGACTTCTGGAACACCCGCAACTACATCCCGCAGGCTGTCGTCGGCACGTTCCCGCCGGACCAGGGCGGCACCTACAACGAGACCCACTGGGACAACCAGGAGCACCGTGACCTGGTGAACGCCGCGGCCCAGGAGCTCGACGAGACCAAGCGCGGCGAGCTGCTCCACGACGCGCAGGAGATCGAGTACAACGAGGGCGGCCTGATCATCTGGGGCTTCCGCCAGAACGTCGACGGCTACGGCGCCAACGTCAAGGGCCTCGAGCCGAGCAAGTACCTCCCGCTCGGGTCCTACAAGTTCAACAAGGTCTCGGTCCAGTAGGGCTCACTGATGGCCGACTTGGAGATGGCGACCCTCGTCCCGGATCCCCTGGAGGAGGTCGCACCGCCGCGGGGCCAGCACGGCGCCGCGGCTTGGGCGGTGTGGCTGGCTCGCCGGCTCGGCCTGGCGGTGCTGACGCTGTGGCTGGTGTCGATCCTGGTGTTCGTCGCGACGGCGACGCTCGGCGACCCGGTCCGCGCCATCCTCGGCCGTGACTACAACGCCAATCCCGGGCGGGTGGCGGAGCTCGAGGAAATGCTGGGCGCCGACCAGGGCCTGGTCTCGCGCTACTTCGACTGGCTCGGGGGTCTGCTCACCGGAGACCTCGGCACGTCGCTGGCCAGCGGGCAGCCCGTGAGCGAGCTGATCTCCAGCAGCGTGGTCAACTCCGCGGTGCTGGTGTTCCTCGCGGCGATCGTGATGATCCCGCTGTCGTTCGCCATCGCCATGATCTCGGTGCACTACCGCCGCAAGCGACCGGACACCGTGATCCAGACGATCCTGCTGGCCATGGCCGGACTGCCCGAGTTCGTCATCGGCGTGCTGCTGCTCGCCCTGTTCTCGACCACGGTCTTCCACATCTTCCCGGCGGTGACGATCAGCTCGCCGACGGGGCACCCGTGGGACAACTGGAAGGTCATGGTGCTGCCGACCCTGACCCTGGTGCTGTGGGTGACGCCGTACGTCTCCCGAATCGTCCGCTCATCGCTTCTCGAGGTCATCGACAGCGAGTACGTCGAGCTCGCCCGCCTCAAGGGCATCCCCGAGAAGGTCGTGATGCGCAAGCACGCGCTGCTCAACGCGATCGTGCCGGGCATCCAGGTGATCGCGCTCCAGCTGGCCTTCCTGGCCGGTGGCGTCGTGGTGGTGGAGACGTTGTTCGCCTACCCCGGGATCGGCCTCCAGCTCGTCGACGCCGTCCGCAACCACGACGTGCAGGTGGTCCAGGCGCTCAGCATGATCATCGCCAGCGTCTACGTCGTGGTGAACCTGATCGCGGACATCCTGTCCATCCTGCTCACCCCGCGCGCGAGGACGGCGATCTCGTCATGAGTACCCCAGACGACGTATCCGACATCACCGGGGAAGTGGCACCCCCTCCTCCGCCGATCGCTCCCGCGGAGCCGTCGACGTTCCGCAAGGCGCTGCGGCAGAAGAGGTTCACGGTCGGTCTCGGCATCACCCTCCTGCTGGTGGCCTTCGTGATCTTCGCGCCGTACTTCGCGCCGTACGGCGAGAACGAGATGACCGGCCCGCCCTACAGCGACGTAGGCCTCCTCGGCACCGACTACCTCGGCCACGACGTCTGGAGCCGGGTCATGTACGGCGGCCAGGAGATCCTCTTCATCGCGGTGTTCGGCACGCTGCTCGGCATGGTGCTCGGGATCGCGATCGGTGTGGTCGCGGCCTACGGCGGCGGCTGGTGGGACGAGGTGATCATGCGCCTCAACGACGTGGTCCTGTCCTTCCCGCAGATCCTGCTGGCGCTGGTCGTGCTCACCGCCGTCGAGCAGCCGTCGGTCTGGATCCTGATCGTGCTCGTCGGCGTCTCCCACGCCCCGCGCGTCGCGCGGCTCGCGCGCGGCGTCGCCCTGGGGATCGTGTCGCGCGACTTCGTGATCGCGGCGGAGGCACTCGGCGAGAAGCGCAGCCGGGTGATCCTGGCCGAGGTGCTCCCCAACATGAACGCCCCCCTGCTCGCCGAGGGCGGGCTGCGGCTCACCTACTCGATCGCGCTGGTCGGTGCCCTCGGCTTCCTGGGGTTCTCGGCCGACCCCGGTGCGGCCAACTGGGGCCAGATGATCCAGGAGAACCGGCTGGGGCTCTCGACGCAGCCGTGGGGGGTCCTGGCGCCGGTGCTGGTCATCGCCATCTTCTGCATCGGCACCAACCTGATGGCCGACGGCATCGCCCAGGTAGCGCAGCGGGGAGACAACTGATGACCGTGACCAGTCCGCAGCAGCACCGGGCACCCCGAAGGGCGGCCTGGTCGTCGAGGACCTCGGCGTCGACCTCACCGGCAAGGACGTCGACGTCGTCGACGACATCGACCTGGTGCTCAAGCCCGGCGAGGTCGTCGGCCTGGTCGGCGAGTCGGGCTCCGGCAAGACGACCGTCGGCACGTCCCTGCTCAACTACTCGCGGGCCGGCGCCTTCATCTCCTCGGGCAAGGTGCTGCTCGAGGGTCGCGACGTGCTCGGCATGACGTGGCAGGAGGTGCGCAAGATCCGCGGCGAGGAGATCGCCTACGTGCCGCAGGACCCCGCGTCGGCGCTCAACCCGGCCATCCGGATCGGCAAGCAGATCGTCGAGCTGATGCAGCTGCGCAACATCGGCACTGCGGAGTCGCGCATGCAGGGCGCGCGCGACGGTCTGGAGGAAGTCGGCCTGCCCAGCGACGACGAGTTCCTCAGCCGCTACGCCCACCAGCTCTCGGGAGGCCAGGTGCAGCGCGTCGCGCTGGCCATGGCGTTCCTGCCCAAGCCCAAGGTGCTGGTGCTCGACGAGCCGACGACCGGTCTCGACGTGACCACGCAGGCGATGGTCCTCGAGACGATGGCCGAGCTCTGCCGCACCCACGGTGTCAGCGCGCTCTACGTCACCCACGACCTCGCCGTCGTGGCCAACATCGCCGACCGGGTGGCGGTGATGTACGCCGGCCAGATCGTCGAGCTG
>CAVWXS010000015.1:0-36987 GCA_963758885.1 uncultured Actinomycetota bacterium | reverse complement strand
GGGGTCTCGGGCGGCGTCGTACTCATGCGCGAAGACTAACCACCGGGTCGTGTGCCTCAGCGTGCGCTCGAACGCACTGACAGGCACACGACCCGCACTGGTGGCCCCCATGCGAACGGGGGAGTTGCGATGCACCACCTCGCTTTAGACTTCCCGCGTGATCTTCAAACGCGTGGGCGAGGGGAGGCCCTATCCCGACCATGGGATGACCTCGCGCGCGTGGGCGGAGGTGCCACCGCGGCAGGTACGGCTCGACGAGCTGGTCACCACCAAGGACACCCTGCAGCTGGCGGCGCTGCTCGACGAGGACTCCACCTTCTACGGCGACCTGTTCGCCCACGTCGTGGAGTGGCGCGGCGAGTACTACCTCGAGGACGGCCTCCACCGCGCGCTGCGCGCCGCCCTGCAACAACGCAACGTCCTGCACGCGCGGGTCCACCCGGTCACCGGCTGAGTCGGCGGGGTCGGGGGACTGCGGTGAACATTCACATCAAGACGCTGGTCACCATCGCGGTGCTGGGCGCGATGCTGGTGGCCGGTGGCCTGTGGGGCTGGTCGGCCATGACAGAGCCGCTCCCCAGTGACGAGGAGAGCGGCAAGTGCCAGCCCACCACGATCTCTGCCGGCTCCCGGATCCGGGCCAGCCAGGTCACCGTCACCGTGCTGAACGCCGGCGAGCGCGCCGGCCTGGCCGACCGGACCCTCGGGCTGTTCGCCGACCAGGGCTTCGGGCGTGGCGACCTCGGCAACGCCCCGGAGGGGAGTGAGGTCGCGATCGCCGAGATCTGGACCGACGACCCGCGACGTCCCGACGTACGCCTGGTCCGCACCCGACTCGGCCCCGACGCCCAGGTCGTGCGCCGCGACGCCACCGGCGTCGGGGTGATCGTCGTGGTGGGCGACGGCTTCGAGAAGCTCGTCACGGGCAAGCGCACCGTGGGGGTCGATGAGGACATTGAGATCTGCGTGCCGCCCGAGGCCTGACCGCCGAGTCGGCGCAGGTCGCCCCGGCAGACGCGCCGAGTCGGCGCAAGTCGCCCCGGCAGACGCGCCGAGTCGGCGCCGATCTTGACCAGCGTGCGGAGGTGCCGACAACGTCCGCCGACTCGGTGAAGACGCAGGGCCGAAGTGCGCCGACTCGGCGTGGTTTCCAGGGCCATTTGCGCCGACTCGCGGGTCAGTCCTCGGGCAGCCAGCGCGCGAGCCGCCCCCCGAGGGAGACGTCACGGAGTCGGCGTTCGGTAGCCTCTCGCAGCCGGCGCGGCGTCACGACGAGCATGTCGTCACCGCGCTTGAGGACCGTACGACGCTCGGGGACGAGCGACTGTCCGTCACGGATCACCATGGAGACCGAGGCACCCACGGGCAGCCGCAGCTCACCCACCTCCACGCCGTGGAGCCGGGACGCCGGCGTGATGGTCACCTGCAGCATGTCGGCGGCGATGCGCTCCAGCGGCGCTGCCTCGAGCTCGATGTCACGGGGCTCGTGCCGCCGGTCGACGCCCAGCCACCGCGCCACCATGGGCAGGGTCGGGCCGGTCAGCAACGTGTAGACGACGACCATCACGAACACCACGTCGAACAAGCGCGGTGAGTCGGTGACGCCTTCGGCCAAGGGGATGGTCATCAGCACGATCGGCACGGCGCCGCGGAGTCCCGCCCACGACAAGAAGGCCACGTCGCGCCACGGCATCGGCTGGACCAGCGAGCTGACCACCACCGAGATCGGACGGGCGAGCACCGTCAGGATGAGTCCGGCCAGCAGGGCGACCCCGGTGGTCTCCCACGAGATCCGCCCGGGCGAGAGCAGCAGACCCAGCATCACGAACAGCCCGATCTGGGCGAGCCAGGCGACGCCCTCGGCGAAGGAACGGGTGGCGCCCCGGTGCGGCAGCTCGGAGTTGCCCAGCACCAGCGCGGCGACGTACACCGCGGCGAACCCCGACGCGTGCACGAACGCCGCCGAGCCGTACGCCAGGAAGGTCAGGGTCAGCACCGCGATCGGGTAGAGGCCGGACGCCGGCAGCGCGGCCCGGCGCATCAGCCACGCACCGCCGAGCCCCGCCAGCAGGCCGCACGCCAGGCCGATGACCAGCTCGTAGACCATGACTCCGGCCGTGACGGCGATCCCGTGCTCGCCCAGCGCCTCGCTGGAGATCAGCGTGACGAGGACGACGGTGGGGGCGTCGTTGAGCCCGGACTCGGCCTCGAGGGCTCCGGACAGCCGCTTCTTGATGGGTGCGGCCCGCAGTACCGAGAACACTGCTGCGGCGTCCGTGGGCGAGGTGACCGCACCCAGCAGGAAGGCCAGCTCCCACGGCAGTCCGAGCACGTAGTGGGCACCGACCGCCATCACCGTCACCGACACCGCGACGCCGATGGTCGCGAGCGAGAGGCCGATCCGCATCGCCGGCCTGAAGTCTCGCAACCGGGTGGTCAGGCCACCTTCGGCCAGGATGATGGCCAGCGCGGCGAACCCGAGCGCCTGGGCGACAGCAGCGTTCTCGAACTCGATGCCGACGCCCGCCTCACCCAGCACCACCCCCATCGCGAGGTAGATCAGCAGGCTGGGGAGTCCGGCGCGCGAGGAGACTCGTACGGCGAGGATCGCCAGGATCGTGACGGCCGAGCCCACCAGCACGAACAGGTCGAGCGCATGGACGTCGAAGGCCACGAGTCACCCCTCTCCGGGCGGCTGAGGCGCGAGTCTATCGACGGCCGAGCATCCCCGCTGGTTGAGGAAGGCGCGCTAGCGCCTGTACGCCGAAACCCCTGTAGCGAACGGGGTCTCGTGACGGGCCTGACGGCCCTTCCGCGGACCAACGGCCCTCGCCTACAAACCGCGAAGGCGGAGTACGACGCCGCCGTGGTCGGAGGGCCACAGGCCGGTGGCGGGGTCCTTGGAGGCGACAGTGGTGCCGGTGACCAGGCCGCGGTCGACGACGAGCGGGTCGCCGTGGGCGGTGCGCGCGAAGACCATGTCGATGCGGTGGTCGAAGTCCGAGCCGTCGGCGTCGTCGACGGTCTCGGACAGCCCGGACGTCCAGCCCTCCTCGGCCGGTGCCCACTCGAGCCACTCGTCGGTGAAGTCGCTCTCGCCGGCGTAGTCGCCCGTACCCGTGATCAGCTGGTACGCCGCCTGGTGCGGCAGCGTGTCGTTGACCGGCGGGCCCTTGATCGAGCTGTTGAGCGGGTCGGAGTTGCAGTCGCAGACGAAGATCGTCGGCCGGTGCTCGGCGGGTGCTTCGTCCAGCAGCTCGGCGGCCTGCGCGAAGGCGATGTCGGAGCTGAACGCCTCGAAGTGGCTGTTGACGAACCGGAACCGCTTCGCGCCGGCGCGGACGTCGACCCACTGGTAGCCGCGGTCGAAGTCGATCGTCCGGTTCAGCAAGGACACGTGGAGGTTCACGTCGTACACGTCCTGGCCTTCGTCGTAGACCGACAACCCGTCCTCGACGTGCATCAGCACCACGTCGCGCATGGTCAGCCGCACGTCGCGGGCGTCGGCGCTCCCGAACCCGGTGAAGCTCGGCGCCTCGACGTCTGCGCGCGGGGCGATGCTGACGGGCAGGTACGTCCGCACCGCGGTCGGCGAGAGCGTCGAGGAGGATCTCCAGGAAGTCGTAGTCGGTGGTCTCTGCGTTCGGGACGCCGAGCAGCTCAGGCGTGAGCTGCAGGGGACCGTGCCGCCACCAGGCCACCTCCTGCAGCCCGACCAGGTCGGGCTCGGTGGCCACGATCTCGTCGGCCAGCAGGCCGGCGCGGAGCGGGAAGTCGTCTGGTCGACGATGGCCCGCGTCAGGTGTGTCGCGTTGGCCAGAGCGACCACGACGCTCTGGGTCGTGCTGCCGGGGGCCGCCTGGGCCGCGACCGCGGCCCTCACCGGGCGCTGGATGTCGGCGCCCAGGTAGAGGTTGCGCGTCATCACCGTCACGGGCTGCTTGCCCGGCGGGTCGGTCTTCGGCTTGGCGTCGGCGGCGAGTGGCATGGCGAGCAGGCCCACGGTGACCCCCATCGCGGCCCCCGCGGCCAGCACCCGACGGCGTACGGATGACAGGTTCATCGGTTCCCTCCCGGTTCCGGATCTGGCCATCCTCATCCGCGTCGGCGGCAGTGTCCACAGGCACAGCAGGTGCAGGTTTCGGCGACGCGGTCCCGCGGGCATCCTGCCCACACCAGCGAGCCACTCGGGAGGCAGGCATGTACGGCGACCCCACCGCCATTCGGAGACTGGCGAGCGGGCTGCGCGAGCTGGCGGGCGAGATCCGTGCCGAGGCCGACCGGCTGGTCTCGCGCACCGACGCCGTCGGGTGGCTCGGCGAGGCCGGCGGTGCGCTGCGCGAGCGGGTGCGCGACCGGGCTCTGGCGCTGCGGCGCTCGGCGGCGCTCCACGACGATGCCGCCGACGCGCTGGAGCGCCACGCGCGCGAGGTCGAGCGCCTCCAGCGGCTGATCGAGGAGATCGAGCGCCGGGTCATCCGCTTCGTCGACGCCGCGCGCGACAAGCTCGACGACTGGACCGCTGCGTGGCTCCAGCGTTTCGAGCCACCACCACGTGGCAGCCGCCTCTGGCTCGAGGTGGAGGTGCCGCGACTGTGATGGCCCCCGAGGTGACCTGCGTCGTCGATGTGTCCGTACGCCGCGGCGAGCGCCCCGGCGACTGGGTCCAGGTCCGCAGCAGCCAGGCCTTGCGCGGCGGCCGGGTCACCGCCGTGACGTCGTCCGGCTCCCGCGCGGAGGTGGCGTGCTGGGCGATCGACGAGTGGGCGACGCGGCTCGCCATGATCGCCACCGTGCCCGTGCCCGAGGCACCGTCCCCGCCGGAGCCCGAGGTCGAGGTACCCCTCGAGGTGCTGCTCGGAGCCGGCGAGGCGCTGCGCACCCACCGCCCCGAGCTCCTCGACGAGCTCGTGCGGCGGGCCGGTTCCGACGACCCGGCGCACGACGCGCGACCAGCTGGTCCGCCTCCACACCGCCGTCGCAGGTCGGCTGCTCGCGACCGTGGCTGGGCGCGACCCCCGGGCCGGTGCGCGGGCCGGCTGGGTGAGCTGGCTGCTGTTCGCCGACGGCTGGCGGGCGCTGACCCCGACCCGCGTGGCCGGGCGGCCCGGCGTCCGGGTCGAAGCGGTCGAGCCGTCGCGGCTCGGCGTCCAGGTCGCCCGGCTCGTCTCCGTGGTCCGAGGTCGCCGGTGACCCCCGATCCGGTCGTCACCGGCGTCACCGGCGGGTCCCACGGGATGACCGTGGCCTGCGAGCACGCGCTGACCCTGGCGAGCGACTACGACGAGGCCGGCAGCCGGATGCGTGAGTGGGCCGGCCACGGGGCCCAGGTGCTGCTCGACGGCGACCTGCTCGAGTCGGCGCTGTTGTCGCCCGCGTCCTTCGCCATGGCCGAGGCGGCCGTGCTGGAAGCCACGGGCGGACCAGACGGCGTCCTGGGGGCCTCGGCGGTCTGGGAGGCCGACGCGATCACGATCCGGGTCGCCGTGCGGGCCACCCAGCTGACCGACGAGCTCGTCGCGCGGGTGTGGGAGGGGCTCGACCACCAGCTCGGCCACCTCGCCGGATACGCCGTGGCGACGAGCGCGCCGGTGCTCCTGGTGTGGGGTGCGGGCTTCTACCTGCTCTGGTCCGAGCTGCCCTCCGAGACCCGCGACGAGCTCGCGGACAAGTCGCTCGACGAGGTGCAGGAGTGGATCGACGACCATCCCGACGTCGTCCAGCACCTCGCCAACGGCGGTGGCGGACTGCTCGAAGGGCTCTGGGACGGGCTGACGCCTTTCGTGCCGGGCGGCCCGTTCGGCACCCCGCTGCTGGTGCCCGACACCGAGTCGGCAGCCGGGCTGCTGGCCGCGCTCTACCCCGACGGACACGCAGTCACCACCCCGAGCTCGCTCACCGTGCCGGGCTCCCAGGAGCAGCCGGCCGACCTGGCCGGGCTGCTCCACCACCTCGCCGAGGTCAGCGCACTCACCGAGGCTCCCGGGGGCAGCGGCACGGTCGAGGTGCAGACGATCCGGTCCGCCGACGGCAGCGTGCGTCACGTCGTCTACCTGCCCGGCACCGACGACCTCGCCACGACGCCGTGGAACCAGGACGCCGACGTCCGCGACCTCGGCACCAACCTGCTGCTCGTCAGCGGAGACGACAACGCCTACCAGCAGGGCGTCCTCGACGCCCTTCAGCAGGCCGGCGTCCGGCCTGGCGAGCCGGTGGCTCTGGTCGGCCACTCGCAGGGCGGGATGGTCGCGGCAGCCATCGCCTCGCAGGGGTCGCCGTACGCCGTCACCCATGTCGTCACCGCTGGCGCTCCGACCGCCCACCTCGACGGCTTCCCACCAGGCACCCACGTGCTCTCGCTGGAGAACCATGGCGACGTGGTGCCTCTGCTCGACGGGGAGGACAACCCCGACTCGGCCGAGCAGGTGACCGTACGGTTCGACGACGGGGCCGTGGGCGTCGTCGTCGACCACGACCTCGGCCACTACGTGGGCGGGGCGCTGGCCGTCCAGGCCAGCGATGACGCGTCGATCCAGGACCAGCTGGCCAGCCTCGCGGAAGAAGGTTTCGTGGGGTCCGCCACGGGGCAGGAGGTCTCCAGCCAGGTCTTCCAGATCACCCGCGGCCCGTGATCGCGGCGGATGGGTTGGCTGTTGGTTTGGCTGTTGGTTTGGCTGGGTCCACTCGGGGGAACGGTGGCTCTGACCCCGGAGGAGAGTGCATGTACGGCGACACCCTGGTGATGCGCAGACGTGCGGCACAGCTGCGCGAGCAGGGCGAGGACGTCCGCGCGATGGCCGAGAAGCTGGTCACCCACAGCGACGAGGTCGCCTGGACCGGCCGGGCGGCCGACTCGATGCGCCGGCGGGTCCGCGACCGCGCATCCCGCCTCCGCGAGGTGGCCAACGCCCACGACACCGCGGCCGCGTCGCTCGAGAAGCACCTGGCCGAGTGCGACCGGCTGACCGAGTCCATCGCCGCGATCGAGCGCCGCGCCTCCTCACTCGTCGCCGACGCCCGCACCCGCATCGCCCGCGTGCACGCCTCCGGCTCCGACCTCGACCGTGTCCGGCCGACGCCGACCCGCGAGGACCAAGCCCTCGCCGCGTTCTCCGCACCGCCTCCCGGTCACCAGGACTGGCTCCACGTCGAGCTGCCGGGGCTCTGAGGCATGGTGACCGTCGACCTCGGCACGCCACCCGCCGCACCTGTCTCCACCCTCGACGGGCTCCCCCGTCGGCTGCCCCTGACCCTGACCGAGCTGCGACTGGTGGCGGAGATGGCCGGAGGCGCGCCGCTTCCGTTCGAGATGGCCACGGCCACCACCACGTCGCTCGAGGACCGCCTCGGCCACACGCGCGGCAGCGCCGAGGAGGCGGCGTACGACGCGGCGCACGACGCGCTGCACGAGCCGGCCGGCTCGCTCGAGCGCCGACGGCTGATGGTCGACGGGCAGCTCGAACCAGGTCTGGCCGGAGCCATCGGTCTGCTCGCGACACCCGACGTCGCCGTCGACCTCGACGTCGTCGTCGAGGGCGTGCAGGTGAAGTCGTGGCACCGCCAGTCCGCGCTCGGCGTCGCGACCCTGTCGACCGCCGACGGCCTGGTCTTCGAGATCGCCTGGATGCCGGCGAGCCAGTGGGGTGACGAGCTCGGGCGGGTGGCCGCGCTCCCGCGCGACCTGCCGATGACGGCGAGCGGAGTCCCGCCGACCGTCGACCTGCCGTTCGAGCTGCTCGACGCCGCCGGCGAGGCGCTCCACAGCGGCCGCGGCGACCTCGTTCCCGTGCTCGCCGACCACCACGCCGGCGCCGTGGTCCAAAGCGGGCGGCCACTTCCCGACGCCGACGTGGCCGGCCTGCTCCAGACCCTGAGCCGCGAGACCCGCGGCCGCCTCCGGGCGCTCGTCGCCCACGTCGGCGACGGCCCGCCGACGGTCGTCGGGGTGGTGTCGTGGCTGCTGCTCTCCGACGGCTGGCACTCTCTCGAGACCCACACCGACACCGAGTCCGACACTCCCCTGGTGCGGCTGCGCGCCGTCGAGGCGAGCGAGCTGGGCGGCGCGCTGGCACCCGTGATCGCCGAGGTGACCTCATGAGCGAGACCCCCAAGACGCCGGCGGAGGCCGCCGACCTGGCCGACAAGTACGACCGCATGCTCCGGCTCGCCGACCTGTTCGACTCCTCGGGCCAGGAGATGCGCGCCCGCGCCAAGCTCGGCGCCGAGATCCTGCGCGACGAGGGCGTGGCCGAGTCGAGCGAGCTGTCCAAGACGTCCTACGACGAGGCCGCTGACGACATCCGCTCGGCGACCACCGGCCAGCACGGGCTGCTCACCCGGTCCATCGAGCTCGACGCAGACGCGCTGGTGGTGCGCGCCACGGTGCTCACCTACCGCTGGATCGACGAGCTCCAGGAGGCGGCGTACCAGACGCTCGGTTCGATCGCCGGCCGCGCCATCGGCTACCTCGCGCCCAACGTCGCGCTCGGTGGCGCGATCGTCTCGGCGGGCCTGATCGAGACCGACGCGCTCGACCGCGACGGCATCGCCGACTACCTCAGCGAGCTCGCTGAGGCCAACCCCGACCTGATGGACCACATCACCAGTGGGGGTGGTGGGCTGGTCGAGGCCCTGCAGCTGCGCTCGCTGCTGACCTCAGGTCTGCTCGCGGGCGACCGCGGCCGGATGGCGGCGGCGGGCGGGCTGCGCGCGATCGGGGTCGAGCCGTTCGCGGGCGTGACCACGGCTGCGGTGCGAGACGTGGCCGGACCGGTCATGGCGGCCGAGGCCGAGCTGCCCGTCTCGGACGAGGGGCCCAGTGCCTCGGCCGTCCTCGGCCCGTGTCTCGGCCGGCTCCTCCGCGCCCCGCACGCTCGAAGAGCTGATGACGACCCTGTCCCACACCGCGAAGGTGACGGTGCACCAGGTCGGCGACGCGCGGTTCATCGCCTACCTGCCCGGTCCCGACGGCGCGGCACCCGGCGTACGCCGCCTGCGGCTCGTGGGCGCCGACCCGTCGTCGTACGCCGCCCAGGCCATCGCCGCGATCGAGGCCGCGGTTGCCGACGTCGAAGACGCCACGGTGATGCTGGTCGGCCATGCCCAAGGCGGCGTCGCCGCAGCCGAGATCGCGGCGGCAGCCGACTCCGCGAGCTTCACGGTCGACCAGGTCGTCACCGCCGGCGCCCCCTCGGCGCAGGTGCCCACGCTTCCCGACGGCACGCGCATGCTGTCGCTCGAGGACCGCGGCGACCCGGTGGCCGTGCTCGGCTCCCTGGTCTCGGCCGGGGCCGCCAACCGGCTGGTCGTGGTGTTCGACGCGGGCCGCGGCTCGGGCGGCGAGCAGCCGGCGTACGTCCTCGGTGGCCGCGCCGTCGACCATGCGAGCCACCCCGACCTGCGTGCCGAGATCACGCGGATCCAGGGGCTGGGCTACCTCGCTGGCTGACGCCTGACCCAGGCGGGACGGCTACTGACAGACTCCCCGGCATGCACTTCCTCGTCGTGGGTGTCGACGGTCCGGAGTTCGACGGCGAGCTCGAGACCGAGCTGCCGGAGGAACACCAGTCCTACATGGACAGGTGGGCCGACGTGCTGGTCGCGCGGGGGCCGGTGCTCTCGAACGACGGTGAGAGGCACGCCGGGAGCCTGCACGTCGTCGACCTGCCCGACCTGGCGGCCGCCCGTCGGTTCGCCGACGAGGAGCCGTTCGCCCAGGCGGGCTGGTACGCCGAGGTGAGCGTGCACCCGCTCGAGCCCTGCGTCACCGGCACCATGTGGGACCGGCCCAGGCCGGAGGCCGGACAGCCTTCCTCGTTCGTGCGGGCCGACTTCGCAGCTCGCCCGCCCAGCGCGGAACTGGTGCCGGCCGACGTCGCTCCGGCGTGGCTGTATCTCGGCCTGGTTCTCTCCGACGACACCGAGACGCGGATCGGCCTCGCGGGCCTGGTCGACCTCGCCCCCAGCGCGGCAGCTCGCCGCCTGACCGACGACGCGACAGCCTCCGGACTCTCCCTCGACTACCTCTCGGCTCGGCGCTGGCAGCGGGGCGGCCGAGATCAGACCTGACGGGACCGAGCGTCCTCCCGGGTACGTCGGTACGGCACCGTAGGGTCACCAAGGTGAGCCGACGATGAGCAAGATGGACAACCTCCGCGCGATGCGCGAGGCACGTTACGACCGGGCCGTCGCACGCGCCAGCCAGGCCGTCAGCGCCCGAGCGACCTCCCCGGTGGCTTTGGCCACGCCACCCCGCGAGACGATCGAGCCGTCAGTCGAACCCGTGCCGGTCGCTGCCGAGGCAGAGCCCGACGAGCAGCTGTGCGGGCACCGCAACATGAGCGGACGCACCTGCACCCGCGAGAAGGGCCATTCGGCCAAGAGCCACCGCTACTCCTGAGCAGCGCGGGGTAGGCGAGATCGTGGAGCACGGGCACGGCGAGGTCGCTGTCGGGGACATCGATGGAGCCATCGACTGGGTCACCGAGCGAGCATGGGCGCGGCGCGCTGGGT
The DNA here is from genome assembly GCA_963758885.1 of uncultured Actinomycetota bacterium. Classification (GTDB taxonomy): domain Bacteria; phylum Actinomycetota; class Actinomycetes; order Propionibacteriales; family Nocardioidaceae; genus Nocardioides. The sequence goes on along the minus strand of CAVWXS010000015.1, from coordinate 26,475 downwards.
AGCGTGCTGGCCGTGGTGGAGCAGGTAATCCCTGATGACGTCGTGGCGATCTGGGACGACGAGCTGTCCGAGGTGCCAGCCTGGTCGTTGGTGCTGCGCGGCCACGGTGTCGAGGTCGACGTCCGCGGCGACCTCGCCTACAGCGGCGCGTCCACGATCAAGACGTTCCTGCTCGAACTGGCGTCCCTCGCCGTCGCGGCTGGATCGCTGTCGTGGGACCGCCCGGTGGAGGTGACGCCCGAGCACGTGGCCGTGGGCGACGGCGTGCTCGCCACCTGGCCGCTTCCGGTCGCGCTGCCACTGCACGCGGTGGCCCAGCTGATGACGGCGCTCTCCGACAACACCGCCACCAACGCGGTCGTCGACACCCTCGGCGGGCTGGAGGTGGTCAACGACGCGTTGGCGTCCTCGGGGTGCGCGTCGCGGATGCGGCGCTGGGTGACGGGCCGGTACGCCGACCCGCGCTGCGAGTCGTGGGACTCCTCACCCTCACTCCCGTCGCGGGCAGGGCTGAGCGTGGTGGTGCCCCGGGAGCACGCCGCCGCCATCGACCGGATGGTGACCGAGCCCCGTCACGCCGTCGCCCGAGCGATGCTCGAGCAGCAGTGGCACCGCGACTCGCTGGCCCGCCCGCTCGTCGACGACACGCCGTTCGCCCACAAGACCGGCAGCGTGGGCGGCGTACGACATGACGGCGGCGTACTGCTGCCTGGCACTCCCGAGGCGCTGACCGTGCACTGCTTCACCGACGGGCCCGAGCGCGACGAGCTGGTCGACGACCCCGCGGCAACGGGCATGGGCCGCGCGATGGCGCGGACGCTGGACCTGCTGGGGTTGGGTCGCCTGATCGCTGGTTGAGGTCACTTCCGTCGCTGGCGGAACGCGGCGGTCTTCGTGCGGTTCTGGCAGGTCGTGGAGCAGAACCTCCGGGTGCTGTTCTTCGAGGTGTCGACGTAGACGCGGTCGCACCGCTCGGCCTCACAGATACCGAGGCGGCCGGCGAGGTCACTGCCGATGGCGAGGGCCAGGCCCGTCGCACAACCGGCAGCCCAGCCGGTCGCGAGGGCGTCGGTCGAGCCGTGGAAGTGGACGTGCCAGCCACCAGCATCCAGCGGGTCGAGCTGGGGGCGGGCGCCGGTCCGCTTGAGGAGCGCGTTGAGCAAGCGCGCCGCTTCTGAGAGGTCGTCGCGCTCGACGGCCTCGAACACCTTCCTCATCTGGGTCGCGTGGGCGGCCAGTGCCGTGGCCTGCCTCGTCGTCACGGGCGGAGTACGCCGGCCGTTCCCTCCCAGCGCTTGCGCCACCGCTTGCGGCCGCGCCTCCCCGCGGGGGATGGCGACGTCATGGCCACGGTCCAGACCCGGCGTGAGGCCGTTGACGAGGCGCGCAGCTACGTCGACCAGGTTGAGCAGGTGACTGTCGAACGTCATTTGACCAGTTACTCTCTTCGGCGTAGCGTTTGGATGATGTCACTGACAATAGCGCGTTCGACAGTTACAGCGTGGCGCGACCTGCCAGCGACCGTCTGGCTGCTCGTGGCGGCTCGCGCCGTCAACCGCCTCGGCGCCTTCACCCTGCCGTTCCTGTCGCTCACGCTGGTCGCAGAGCTGGGGGCGTCCGTCGCCCAGGCTGGATACCTGTTGGCGGCGTTCGGCCTCGCGACGATCCCCTCGCGGCTGGTCGGCGGGCGGCTGTCGGACAGATGGGGGCCGAGGGCGACCATCGTGGGCGGCCTGGCGGCCACCGCCGTCGCGCAGCTCCTCGTCGCCGCGTCGCAGTCGCTCGTTCAGGTGGCCTTCGCCGTCGTGCTTCTCGGGCTGGCGTTCGAGGTCTACGAGCCGCCCAGCCAGTCACTGGTCGCCGACGCGACGTCACCACAGCAGCGTCCGGTCGCTTTCGGCCTGCTGGCCGCTGCCATCGCGGCGGCTGGCATGGCTGCCGGATTGCTGGCGGCGGTGCTCGCGGGCTTCGACCTCCGCTGGCTGTTCGTCGCCGATGCCGTGACCTGCTTGGCGTGCGCTGCCGTCGTGAGGTGGCGGCTGCCGGCTCGGTCGCCCAGACATCCGACCCCGGACGACGAAACGCGCATCCAGCCGTGGCGTGACCGCCGGCTGTTGCTGATGATCGCGCTCGGCACCGCGTTCGCTGTCGTCTACCTCCAGGTGGTCATCCTCCTTCCGCTGACCGTCACCGCCCGCGGCCTGTCCGCCTCGACGGTGGGGCTGCTGCTCACGGTGTCGGCCGCGACCATCGTGCTCGGGCAGCCCCTGCTGAACATCGCCTGGCTGACTCGCCTCGACGAGCCGGCGGCCCTGGCAGTCGGACACGTCGTCCTGGCGGCGGGGCTGCTGCTGACGGGACTGGCGGGCAGCCTGGCGGCGTACGTCGTCGCCACCGTGGTCTGGAGCCTCGGAGACCTGGTCCTGTTGGGTCGCGTCTACACCCTGGTGTCGGCGATCGCCCCGGAGCACGCGCGCGGCAGGTACCTCGCGGCATTCGGCACCAGCTGGGGCATGGCCGGGATCGTCGCTCCCATGCTCGGCACCCAGCTGCTCGCACGTGGCGGGCCGGTGTTGACCTGGTCGGTCATGTCGCTGGTGTGCCTGGCGATGGCCACGGCGTACCTTCGCGCTCGTGGACGTCTCGGCACAGAGCTATCTCCTCTCCCTGACCGAGTCGGCGCGAGAGATCCTCGCTGACGCTCTGGTCGGGGTGTACCCGCACGGCTCGCTGATGCTCGGCGGATGGCGACCCGACCGCAGCGACATCGACGTCCTGGTGGTGGTCGACCGGAGCCTGACGTCGACGCAGAAGTCATCGTTGGCGGAGGCGTGGTCCGAGGAGGCCCTGCCGTGCCCGGCCATCGGCCTGGAGCTCAGCGTGGTGAGGCGCGAGGCCGTCTCGCAGCCGACGCCGCGGCCGCCGTTCGAGCTGCACGTGACCACAGCACTCCCGGACCGGAAGGTCCTCGACGGCCACGGCCACCCGGGCGATCCCGACCTCGTGCTCCACTTCGCCGTCTGTCATCGCCTCGGCTTTCCGCCGTTCCCCGAGGTCCCACGCCCGTTGGTGATGAGCCGGCTCGCCGACGAGCTCACGTGGGCCGTCGAGCACGTGCCCACGGAGTACGCCGTCCTGAACGCCTGCCGCGCCTGGCGCTACGCCGTCGACGGGTCGCTCGTCTCCAAGCTCGACGGCGGTCGCTGGGCCGCGGAGAGGCTCGCCGAGCCCGAGCTCACCCTGGTCCGGGCGGCGATCGCCGTCCAGAGCGGCGAGGCTGGCGAGGTCGACGCCACCGCTGCCCGGGTTTTCGCCCAACGCCTGCGGGACGTCATACGAAGTGGTCGCTATGGCGACCAGAATGTATGACGTTGTTCGGTCACGCAGGAGGGAGATGCGAGGTGTCGTTCAACGAGACAACGGCACGGTTGTGGAAGAAGTCGTCCTCGTGGAGCACCGTGATCCCTCCGCTGGTCGAGCGGAAGGCCACGTAACCAGCAGCCTCCAGGGGCATCCGGATCCAGGCGCTGACCACGAAGGTCAGCGCCATCCCGTGGGTGACGACGACCTGGTGCACGCACGGGCGGGCGACGATCGTCTCCAGCGCGCGGTAGATGCGCACACCGGCCTCGGCCCTGGTCTCGGCACCGTCGACGCCCTCGTAGTGGTTCATCCGGTCGCCCACCGCTGGTGGTGGGATGAACCGGTCCTCGAGCCACTGCTGCGGCTTGCCCCCGGCGACCCCGAAGGACTTCTCCCGCAGGTCACTCATCAGGACCGGCTCGACCTCGAGCGCGGTGGCGATGACGTCTGCCGTCTGAGCAGTCCGCTTGAGGTCGGAGGTGAACAGCTCCACCGCCGCGTCGCCCGGAAGGGTCTCCGCAAGTCGCGCCGCGATCGCGGATGCCTGGCGGCGACCGGTGGCGGTCAGGTCCGAGTCGAACTGGCCTCCCACGACGCGTTCGACGTGGTGGGTGGCCTCCGGGTGCGTGACGACGTACAAGGTCTTCATCCGCGCCGCCCCCGATCCAGGACGTCATACGAACCGAGGCATAGATGCCACGGTTCGTATGACGTTGTGAGCATTGGCTGGCGGTGGCGGTGGGATTTGAACCCACGGTGGGCTTGCACCCACACACGCTTTCGAGGCGTGCTCCTTAGGCCGCTCGGACACGCCACCGCCGGAGAGGGTACCGGACGGCGGAGGGCCTCCGGAAATCGATCAGCGCTCCTGCGCACGGCGGCGAACCGCCTCGAGCATCCGCCTCGTCGCGAGCACGTGGAGACGGCTGCGGATCACCAGCAACCGGTACGCCGCCCCGTGCGGCCCCGGGAACGCGGCGTACGTCGTGGCCACCAGCCGTGAGCGGTCGGGTACGGCGCCGGAGAGCACCGTGAACACCAGGCGGTAGCGGGAGAACCGGTGCCGACCGGTCAGCTCGACAGACTCCCCCGGCACGCGCGAGCGGACCGCGAAACCCGACGCGGGCTCGGCGCCGAGCAACCGGGTGACGACAGACGCGTGGCCCGTCGCGAGGACCCCGTCGACGTACGTCGTCAGCGCCTCCCAGGTGCGGTCGGGGGGTGCCGCGACGTCCACCTCGTGCGCGTCGACGTACGGGAGGTCCGGCACGACACGACCGTAATCGGTCGTGCGACCGATGTGCGGGGCGACCGGGTCGCCTAGCGTTCTCGACCGTGACCCGCCGCCTGCTCCAGCGCCCGCCCCTGGTGGACGTGGCGATCGCGGCTGCCTTCGTCGCGTTCACCCTCGCCGAGGGCGTGGCCGGAACGGCCGACCAGCCGTGGTGGCGGGTCGCCGCCACGAGCGCGGCCATGCTGTTGCTCGCCTGGCGCCGGCAGGCACCGATCCTCGTCGCCGCGCTGGTCGTGACGGCCAACATCCTGACCAACCCGCAGGGGCAGTTCTCCATCCTGCTGTCGCTGGTGCTGGTGTGCTTCACGGTCGGCTACGAGACCCGGCCGCCGCGTTCCTACGTCGGCCTGGCGATCGTGCTCCTGCCCTTCATCGGAGTCAGCATCGCCGAGGGCCTCGAACCCAGTGACCTCGCGGCCGGCCTCGTCTTCTTCGCCGGGCCCTGGACGGTCGGCTCGCTGACCCGCGACCGCGCGACCCGGGCCGATGAGGCGGTCGCGCGGGCGGACCGGCTCGAGGCCGAACGCGAGCTCGAGGCCGCACGGATCGCCCAGGAGGAACGCACCCGCATCGCCCGCGAGCTCCACGACATCGTGTCCCACTCGATCAGCGTGGTGACCATCCAGACCCAGGCTGTACGCCGCCGCCTCGGCCCCGACCATGCGCGCGAGGCCGAGGACCTCGCCGCCGTCGAGGCCACCGCGCGCGAAGCCTTGGCTGAGATGCGCCGGCTGTTCGGCGTGCTCCGCAGCGACGGCGAGTCCGCGTCCCTCGCACCTCAGCCGGGCCTCTCGGAGCTGGGCCGGCTGGTCGAGCAGGTGAGCACCGGCGAGCTCGCTGCGCGACTCCAGGTCGAGGGCACACCGGTCGAGCTCAGCCCAGGCCTCGACCTCGCGGCGTACCGGATCGCCCAGGAGGGCCTGACCAACGCCCTGCGCCACAGCGGCGCCCGGCACGTCACGGTCTCGCTGCGATGGAGTCCTGCGCGACTCGACGTCGAGGTGGAGGACGACGGCCGTGGCCTGCCGGGCGTGCCCTCCGACGGAGGTCACGGCCTCGTCGGCATCCGCGAACGCGTTGCCCTGTACGGCGGCACCGTACGGCTCGAGCCGGCCGCTGCGGGGGGCACCCTGCTGACGGCGACCCTGCCCCTGAAAGGACCCGAATGACGCGCCCAGTCACTCGTATCGTCATCTGCGACGACCAGGGCATGGTGCGTGCCGGCTTCAAGTCCCTGCTGGAGGCCGAGCCCGATCTCGAGGTGGTCGGCGAGGCCTCCAACGGCCAGGAGGCGGTCGACATCGTCACCCTGCTCCAGCCGGACGTGACGCTGATGGACATCCGGATGCCCGTGCTCGACGGGCTCGCCGCCACGCGGCAGCTCGTCGAGGCGCAGGTGCCGACCAGCGTGCTGGTGCTGACGACCTTCGACCTCGACGAGTACGTCTTCGAAGCGCTGCGCGCCGGTGCGTCCGGCTTCCTGCTCAAGGACGCGCCCGCCGAGGAGCTCGCGGCCGCGATCCGCGTCGTGGCCGCCGGCGACTCGCTGCTCGCCCCCGGGGTGACCCGCCGCGTGATCGACGCCTTCGTCCGCCGCGCCGAGCCGTCGACCCGGCCGGTCGACCAGCGCCTGGCCCAGCTCACCCCGCGCGAGCTCGAGGTGCTCGGCCTGCTGGCTCGCGGTCTCTCCAACCTCGACATCGGTCGGCGCCTGTTCGTCTCCGAGGGCACCACGAAGACCCACGTCAGCAACGTGCTCACCAAGCTCGCCCTACGTGACCGCGTGCAAGCGGTGATCTTCGCCTACGAGAACGGCGTGGTCGTTCCGGGGATGGGACTGACCGATCGCTGGTCGAGGCGGCGCGCAGCGCCTGTGCGAGAACCCGGTCGACGGACACGGCCTCGACGTCACCGGGTTTCGAGACGCTCGCTGGCGCTCCCGCACTCAACCAGCGATCGAGGCGAGAATCAGCCGCGCGGACGAGGACAGAACCCGTCGCGCGACCGATCCGCGCCGAGGCCTCCTCGTCAGAAGGTCTTCCCATGACGACCATGACGAACCACCAGGACCCCGCCTTCACCACGACGCCGTCCGCGGCGCCTGCCTCTTCTTCCAAGGCCATTGCCGTACGGCGCGGCCTGCTGGTCGCCGCACCCGTCTTCGCCGCCGCGTTCACGATCGTGGGCGCCGTGGGCGACCCGGCCGCCGGCACCAACGGCGCCGAGATGATCAAGGTCTACATCGAGAACCCGAGTCCGCTGCAGTGGAAGTCCACGGGCTACCACTGGGCCTACGCCTTCTGGATCCTCCCGGCGTTCCTCGGTGCCGGCCTGGTCCGCGCCAAGGGCGCCTGGCTCGCGAACGTCGCGGCGCTGCTCGCCTTCGCCGGCATGGTGACCCTGCCGGGGATGCTGATCACCGACTGGTACGCCTCCGCGATCGGTCACGAGTTCGGCCTCGAGGGCACCCAGGCGGTCGAGAGCTACATGGAGTCGACCATGTGGGGCGTGCCCGGTTTCGGCATCGCCGCGATGGCCGGGTTCGTCATCGGCGTGCCGCTCTCGGTGCTCGCGATGGTGCGGGCCGGCCTGGTCCGCTGGTGGACCCTGCTGGCCGTGATCGTCCCCCTGGCTGCTCTCTTCGCGAGCCAGGGTGCGGTCTGGGGCGGACTCATCTGCGCCGCCGGCCTGCTGGTGTGGGCCTACGCCCTCCGCGGCGCGGTCGGAAGTCCGCCTGATCCCCATCGGTGGTTGAGGTGCGAGGGCGGCCACGTGGTTCCTGAGGTGTGAGGGCCGCCAGGCCCGAGCCTCGAAGGGCCCGAGCCTCGAAACCACCGCGACCGGGTGGTTTCGAGGCTCGTCGCTGGCGGCTCCTCGCACCTCAACCACCGAAGAGAAGCTAACGGCGCTGCTCGGCGAAGAACTCGTCGAGCAGCGCCGTTGCCTCGTTGGCCAGGACCCCCGAGATCACCTCGGGACGGTGGTTGAGGCGGCGGTCGCGGACGACGTCCCAGAGGCTTCCGACGGCGCCGGCCTTCTCGTCGTACGCGCCGAACACCAGCTTCGCGACCCGGGACAGCACGATCGCGCCCGCACACATGGTGCAGGGCTCGAGGGTGACCACAAGGGTGCAACCGTCGAGCCTCCAGGAGCCGCGCGCAGCCGCCGCCTGCCGCAGCGCGACGACCTCGGCATGGCCGGTCGGGTCGTGGTCGCGCTCGCGGACGTTGCGCCCGCGGCCGATCACCTCGCCGTCGGCGTCGACCACGACCGCCCCGATCGGTACGTCGCCTGTCGACCATGCCGACCGCGCCTCGGCCAGGGCGGCCTGCATGAGGGCGTCGTACGCCGGTCTCACCGGTCGGCGCTCACGCGGAGGCGAGCCCGACGGCCTCGTCGAACAGCTCCCCGAATCCCAGCCGCCGAGCGACGTCGGACAACATCTCGTCGGGGTAGAGCTCGAGGTCGTCGAGCAGCACGCCCATGTCCATGGCGCTCATGCCGAGGTCGCCGAGCAGGTCGAGGTCTCCGGCCGGTACCTGCTCGTCGTCGTCCTCGGGGACCGGCAGGCCGAGAGCCTCGACCGCGGAGGCCGCGAGCTCCCACTCGTCGGCCGCGGTCACGTCGGAGAGCAGGATGCGCGTGGTCGCGCCCGCGACGCGGAGGATCAGGAAGAAGTCCTCGTCGACGGCGACGAGGCCGACCGCCCCGCCGTCGCCCGGGAACCGGCGCAGCGCGTGGGCCAGTGCCTCGACGTCACCGAGCACGTCGTGGACCAGCTCGGCGAGCTGCCAGACACCTTCCTCGCGGTAGGCCGCGAGGGCGAAGTCGATGCCGTCGCCCAGCTGGTCGACCAGCGGGTCAACAGGCGAGTCGACCGGCGAATCGACTGGCGAATCGACTGGGGTGTCTTCCGTGTCGGACACGCGTCCAGGGTGGCAGACCGCTTCCGACGAACCAACCCCCTTTGCCCCTGCGGCGGCTCGCTTGCCGCCCACTAGGGTGCGTGCCATGCGCATCCACGTCATCGAGCACCCGCTCGTCGCACACAAGCTGACCAACCTTCGCGACGAGAACACCGACTCGCCGACGTTCCGCCGCCTGGTCGACCAGCTGGTGACGCTGCTCGCCTATGAGGCCACCCGCGACGTCAGGGTCGGGCCGGTCGACATCGTGACGCCCGTGGGCCCGACGTCAGGGGTGCGCCTGACCGAGCCACAGCCACTCGTCGTGCCGATCCTGCGCGCGGGCCTCGGCATGCTCGACGGGATGATGCGGCTGTTGCCGACCGCCGAGGTCGGCTTCCTCGGGATGATGCGCAACGAGGAGACGCTGGAGGCCTCGACGTACGCCGAGCGGCTGCCCGACGACCTGTCCGGCCGCCAGTGCTACGTGCTCGACCCGATGCTCGCGACCGGCGGCACGCTGGCGGCGGCGATCAGGTTCCTCACCGACCGTGGCGCCGACGACATCACCGCGATCTGCCTGCTCGCGGCGCCGGAGGGCTGCGAGCGCATCGAGAAGGAGCTCGCCGGGCTCCACGTGCCGGTCACGATCGTCACCGCCGCGATGGACGAGAAGCTCAACGACAAGGGCTACATCGTCCCGGGCCTCGGCGACGCGGGCGACCGGTTGTACGGGCTGGCCGGCTGACTGCACCTTTCGGGTCAGCCCGGGGTCCAGACCGCCGCGTCGTGGGCGAAGACGACCCTGCGCGGGTCGAAGTCGAGGAGGCGCGGCATCCAGTCGGGGTACGACGGCAGCGGGTCTTCGTGGCCGAGCTTCCGGGCCCTTGCAGCAAGGGCGTCGGCGCTCCACGCAGACGCGGCGTCGTGGGACTGCCCGGCCAGCACGATCGATCCGTCGTCGCACTCGACCACCAGTGACTGATGGCCGTCGACGTGGCCGGGTGTCGGGATGCAGTGCACGCCTGGGAGCAGCTCGGCCTCGCCATCGAGCTCCTCGTAGCTGACGCCGGCGTAGTCGACCAGGCTCTCGACGGTGTAGCCGCCGGCGCGAGCGGTCGCCAGCTCTCTGCGCTGCGCAACCACACGGCGGCCGTCGAACATCGGGTTGCCGCCGCAGTGGTCGAAGTGCAGGTGGCAGTTGACGACCAGCGTCACGTCATCGAGCGTCCAGCCGTGCTCGGCGAGGGCGTGAGCCAGCGGGACCCGCCTCGGGCGGTACCACGCCTCGGTCTCCTCGTCGGCCGCGCCGATGCCGGTGTCGAGCAGCACCAGTCCGTCGCGGTGCGGGACGGCGTAGGCGTAGACCGCCTCGACCTTCGGCGCCCCACCGGTCTCCTCGGGTGGGCGGACGAAGGTGCCGAGCCGGAGGCGGCGTACGTCGTCGACGTTCACGCGACCGAGCCTAGGCTCGACGCAGGTGCAGGTACGCCGCTCAGGTCGGGAAGATCTGCACCGTCCCCGTGGCGATGAGCACCAGGATCACGAGTACGAGGAGTCCGAGGACGAGGTAGGCCCAGGACTTGCCCGCCCGGTCTTCGTCGGACTCCGGCGCGTCGTAGCGGTGACCGTCCGGGCGGCCCATGCGGTCGTCGTGAGGGTCGCTCATGCCGTTCTCAACGACGTACGGGCGGCGAGGTCATGCCGCATACCTCGGTGGTTGAGGTGCGAGGAGCGGCCAGCGACGAGCCTCGAAACCACCGAGAGGATCTGCTGGTTTCGAGGCTCGTCGCTGGCGCCCCTCGCACCTCAACCAGCGACTGGAGTCACTGCGCCTTGACGGCGTTCAGCAGCTTGCCGAGGGACTCCTTGGCGTCGCCGAAGAACAAGGTGGTGGTGGGCTCGAAGAGCAGCTCGTTCTCGATGCCCGCGAAGCCGGGGCGCATCGAGCGCTTCATGAAGATGACCTGCTTGGCCTCGTCGGCGTTGAGGATCGGCATGCCGTAGATCGGGGCGCCGGGGGTGGTCTTGGCGGCGGGGTTGACGACGTCGTTGGCGCCGACGACCAGGGCGACGTCGGCGTTCTTGAAGTCGCCGTTGATGTCGTCCATCTCCTTGAGCTGCTCGTAGGGCACCTGGGCCTCGGCGAGCAACACGTTCATGTGGCCGGGCATCCGGCCTGCGACCGGGTGGATGGCGTAGTCGACGGTGATGCCGCGCTCGATCAGCACGTCGACCAGCTCACGCAGGGTGTGCTGGGCCTGGGCGACGGCGAGGCCGTAGCCGGGGACGATGATCACGCGCTCCGCATAGGCGAGCAGGATCGCGATGTCCTCGGCGTTCGCGCTCTTCACGGGCCGGTCGGAGGCCTCGCCGGCACCGAGGGTCGACCCGCCCTTCAGCGCGCCGAACATGATGTTGGCGACCGAGCGCCCCATGGCGTTGGCCATCAGCAGGGTCAGGAACGTACCGGACGCGCCGACGAGGGTGCCGGCGACGAGCAGCAGGGTGTTGGACAGCACGTAGCCGCTGGCCGCCACGCTCAGGCCGGTGAACGCGTTGAGCAGTGAGATCACGATCGGCACGTCGGCCCCGCCGACGGGCAGGACGAGAAGGACGCCGATGAGCAGCCCGAGCAGCGCCAGCACGACGCCGAGCGACATGGCCGGCTCGTCGACCATCAGCACGGAAAGAACGACCGCGCCGATGAGGGTAGCTCCGAAGATGACCGGGAGGCCGGGGAAGAGCACCGGTCGCGAGGTCATCAGCTCCTGCAGCTTGGCGAAGGTGATGATCGAGCCGGCGAAGGACACCGAGCCGACCAGCACCGTGAACGCCGTTGCGGCGAGCGTGAACCAGCCGGAATCGTCGCCCGCCGCGGACGCCTCGACGATCTCGTGCAGCTCGAGCAGGGCGACCAGCGCCGCCGCGCCGCCACCGACGCCGTTGAACAGCGCCACCATCTGGGGCATCTGGGTCATCTGCACCGTGCGGGCGCCGTAGACGCCGGCAGCAGTGCCGACCGCGACGGCCGCGAGGATCAGCGGCACGTGGTCGAGGTCGAGGTAGAAGAACGGGACCGCGCACGCCACGACGGCCGCGACTGCCCCGATGAGGTTGCCGTTGCGCGCCGTCTTCGGGCCGGACAGCCCCTTGAGCGCGAGGATGAAGCAGACCGCAGCGGCCAGGTAGACCAGCTGCGCCCAGACGGGGATGCTCACTTGACGGCCTCCCCGGGCCCAGCCGTCGACACAGCCTTCGGGGGCTTCTTGCGGACGAACATCTGCAGCATCCGGTCGGTGACCAGGAACCCGCCGACCATGTTGACCGCGGCCAGCACGATCGCGACCAGCCCGACCGCCAGGGCCAGGTTGTTGTCGGTGCTGCCGGTGACGATGATCGCACCGAGCAGGATCACGCCGTGGATGGCGTTGGCGCCCGACATCAGCGGCGTGTGCAGCGTCGAGGAGACCTTCGAGATCACCTCGATGCCCACGAACACGCTGAGGATGAAGATCGTCAGCCAGACGACCGCCTCGTTCATGACAGGGTCCCTTCCGCTGGACCTTCAAGGGCCGCCCGCGTGGGCTCGTGCCGGATCTCGCCGTCGTGGGTCACGCACGACCCGGTCACGATCTCGTCGTCGAAGTCGGGCGCGAAGGCGCCTGACTGGTCGCCCTCGCCCGTCGCGGTCATCAGCGTGACGATGTTGACGATGTTCTGGGCGTAGAGCCGGGAGGCCGGGCCGGGCATCTGCGACGGCACGTTGCGGCCGCCCCAGACCTGGGCGTTACCGATGCGGACCACCTCTCCGGCGACCGAGCCCTCGACGTTGCCGCCGGTCTCGGCCGCGAGGTCGACGACCACGGAGCCGGGCTTCATCTGCTCGACCATCTCGGCGGTCACCAGCATCGGAGCCTGCCGACCCGGTACGGCGGCGGTGGTGATCAGCGCGTCGGCGGCGGCGATGTACGGCGTCAGCAGGTCGCGCTGCCGGGCCGCGCGGTCCTCGGTCATCTCTCGCGCGTAGCCACCGGCACCCTCGAGCGTCTCGAGCTCGAGGTCGATCGACTTGGCGCCCACCGACCGGATCTCCTCCGCAGCCGCGGCCCGAACGTCGTACGCGCGGACCACAGCGCCGAGACGCTTGGCGGTGGCGATGGCCTGGAGGCCCGCGACGCCCGCGCCGAGCACGACGACCTCGGCGGGCTGGACCGTGCCGGCTGCGGTCATGTTGAGCGGGAAGAACCGGCGCAGCATGCCGGCCGCGACGATCGCGCAGCGGTAGCCGGCGACCAGCGCCTGCGAGGACAGCGCGTCCATCGACTGCGCCCGGGAGATGCGCGGCACGAGCTCCATCGCGAACGCCGTGATGCCGCAGTCGCGCAGGTCGACAACGGCGTCCTGTTCGGTGGTCGTCGGGAGGAAGGAGATCGTTGCCGTACCCCGGCGGAGCCGGCGGATGCGGTCGACCGAGAGCGGCTGCACCGAGACGACGAGCTCGGCGGTCTCGATCGCGTCGTCGGCGATGGTCGCGCCCGCCGCGGCGTACTCCTCGTCGGCGAGCAGCGCGTGCATGCCCGCGCCCGGCTCGACCGCGACGTCGTATCCCAGGGCCGTCAGCTTGTCGACGAGCTCCGGGACGATCGCTACCCGGGACTCGCCGTCGCGGGTCTCAGCGGCGACAGCGATCTTCATTTCGGGGTCCCCGCGGAAGCGTGAGACGGAGGAGCGCAGCGGGGGAGCCGAGCGGTTCCGTGGGGTGAGTTCACGAGGGCGACCCTAGTGGGAACGACGCCACGGTTTCGTACCGCGGTCGCTTGCGCGGGCCCTCACCCAGGTACGACGCGATCAGGTCGACCGTGCCAACGGTCCAGGACGGTCCGCGGTAGGTGTCGAGCAGCCGCACCCACGCCGTCGCCTCCTGCGGGTGCTTGAGCCGCGCCACCGTCACATGGGGCTTGAACCGCGCGCCGTCGACGCCGACGCCCGCCTTCGTCGCCGCAGCCCGCGCACCGGTGGCCAGCCGCGACAGCTCGACACCGCCGGGCTCGTCGAGCTCGAGGCCGGCCCAGAGCACGCGAGCCCTGCCTACGTTGGGGAACGCGCCGCCACCGACGAGCGCCGTGCCGAACGCCGTACGCCGCTTGGCCGCTCGCTCCAGCCGCACCTCCAGGTCGTCGAGCGACCGCTCGGGGACCTCGGCCAGGAAGGCCAGCGTCACGTGCAGCTGTTCACGCAGCACCCACCGGAAGTCCGCCGCGTCTCGCCGGCGATCGAGGAACTCGTCGAGGTGGTCGAGAGCATCGTCGGGAGGTACGACCGCCACGAACATCCGCACGGCCGTGAGGCTAGCGGGCGCCATCGACCTCGCCGCGACGCGCAGGTCGGCGACGTAGAAGCTCGTAGTCGGCGTCGCGCTCGCGCGACCTGAGCACGGCGGCCGGGTGGGTCGTCGCAAGCACCCACGAGGGCGCGTGGTCGGCTGCTGGTGCCCGGGCAGCTCGCCGGGAAGTCGGCCAGGCGGCCGCGCGCCTCGCCGACCCGAACGAAGCGCCGTACACCGCCTTGCCCGCGGTGGCGCCGAGCAGCACCAGGCCTGCGGGCCTGACCAGGTCGAGCTCGGCGACCATCCACGGTCCGCACGCGGCGATGTGGACCTGCCGGGGTTCTTGTGGATGCGTTGCTTGCCGCGTGTGCCCGACCAGCGGAAGTGCTTGACGGCATTGGTGCGGAAGACCTCGCGGGTCGATGCCCGCGTCGCCCAACGCCTCGACCAGGAGCTTGCCGGCGGGGCCGACGAACGGCTTGCCCTCGACGTCCTCCCGCTCACCAGGCTGCTCACCGAGCAGGACCACCTTGGCGTGGCCGGGGCCCTCCCCCATCACGGCCTGCGTCGCGTCGCGGTAGAGCTCGCAGCCACGGCAGCCCTGCACTGCCGCGGCCAGGGCAGGAAGCGTGGGGTCATCCGGCACCCAGGCCTCCGCGCCCGGTCGCTCCGGCTGCTGGGTCACCCGATCACCTCGAGGCGCTCGAGGAGGAAGAGCGTCGCCTCTGCGAACGGCGCTCCGGCGGACCGGTCGCGGACCACCGCCCAGTCCACTTTCTCGCGCAGCGCCCGCAACGTCGGCAGCACGGCGGAGAGGTCGCAGTAGTGCTCATCGAGGGCGAGCAGCTTCTCGGTGACCAGATCCGTGGCCGAGAGCACGGCCATCTCCACCGACAAGACGTGCAACGTGTCGGCCCTGGCCAGCCCCTCCGTCGATGTCGAAGCCGTTGGCGCGATGCAAGAGGTCGATCACCACGCCGTCGGTGCGCACCTTGACCAGCCAGTCCTCGGGAGGGTGCTCGACCTCGAGGCCACGCTCGTGCAGCCGCTCCACGATCGCTCCGACGTCGTCGGGGCACGAGGAAGTCGACGTCGTGAGCGTTCTCGGGAGCGCCGAGCGCCCACGCAGCGTACCCACCGGTCAGCGCATAGGGACAGCCGATCTCCTTGAGGGCGACGGCGACGCGCTTGAGGCTCTCGCGCAGTGCCTCGGAGGTCGGCTCGGTCACGCGGACCTGTGTACCCTGCAGACCCGTTCGCATGAAAGACCCCGTGGTCGGGCACCCTGGACGACATGCGCATCGCGACCTTCAACATCCTCAGCGGTCGCTCCCCGCAGGACGACCGGGTCGACGAAGGCCGCTTCGTCGAGGCGATCAAGCGGCTCGACGCCGACCTGCTCGGGCTGCAGGAGGTCGACCGCAACCAGCCGCGCTCGCAGCACCCCGACCTCACGGCGGTCGCCGCCGAGGCGATGGGGGCGGTCGACCACCGGTTCGTCGCGGCCCTGCACGGGAGCCGCGCGGTGGACCGCGGCGACTGGCGAGGAGCCGCCGGACTCCGCGGCGTACGGCGTGGCATTCCTGAGCCGCTATCCCGTCACCGGATGGCAGGTGGTGCGGCTGCCGCCGGCGCCCTTCCGGGTGCCCCATCGCTGGCCCGGGCAGCGGCTGCCCGACTGGGTTCGCGACGAGCCGCGCGTCGCCGTGGTCGCCGAGGTCGAGTCGCCTGTCGGGCCCGCTGCGCGTGGTGACGACCCACCTGTCGTTCCTGCGCATCTGGAACGTCCGCCAGCTGCGCGTGCTGCTCCGCGGGATCGGCGACCGCCCGGACGTCCCGCTGGTCCTGATGGGCGACCTCAACATGGGCCGCCGCACCGCCGAACGCATCACCGGTCTCCGCCCGCTCGCCACCGGCGCGACGTTCCCGGCGACGTCACCGGCGCTGCAGATCGACCACCTCCTGACCACGGACGACGGCCCTAGGGCGCGGTCGGGTGGCCCGATGCGGCTGCCGATGTCCGACCACTGCGCACTGGTGGCCGACCTCGCCTAGTGGACGGTTCAGAGGCCCAAGCGTGACTTCCGGCCGGCATTGCGTCCCAGGAAGCCCGCCGCGACCATGCCCACGCCGAGTGCGAGTGCAGCCAGTCGTCGGCGTTGTTGACCGGCACGAAGTTGGCGTCGTGGTTCTGGCCGACCACCAAGCCGTAGACCCACAGCACGAGGTAGATCGTCCCTCCCCCGACCAGATAGGTGAACGCCGACTCCACACGACGGCTCATCGCTATCCCGGCGACGCCGAAGAGCAGGTGCACGATGTTGTGCAGGACCGAGACCTGGAAGATGCCCAGGAGCTTGGCGCCGCTCTCGTGGCCGGCGAACTCCATGGAGTCGTAGTGCGTGGTGATGCCGGGGACGAAACCCAGGACACCAACGAGGAGGAAAACGGCCCCCACGGTGAGGGCGAGTGTCTGCAACAGTGAACGGGTCCGAACGCCGGCGGTGGGGTTGCTGATCGGGTTCTTCATCGTCTGTACCTCCGAGTCCTGGCAGTCCAGCGAGCCGTCAGACCTGGCGGTACCCGTCGTGACCGCTGCCAGCCCAGCCGCCGCTCCCCGATCCGGATGAGGTCTCGCCTGCCACGCTGTGCTTGGATCGATCCAATCGGGGTACCGGTCGACCGTGTGCGCGGCACACGCAAGAGTGGCGGACGTGGCACCCGCACGTCCGGACGAAGGGAAGCACGTGGAGACCTGGCCCGGCAGCGCCTACCCGTTGGGGGCGACGTTCGACGGCAGCGGCACCAACTTCGCCATCTTCAGCGAGCACGCCGAGCGCCTCGAGCTCTGCCTCTTCGACGGTGCCAACGGGGCCGGCGGAGCCGAGACGCGCGTCGAGCTGACCGAGGTCGACGGCTTCGTCTGGCACTGCTACCTGCCGACCGTCCAGCCCGGCCAGCGCTACGGCTACCGCGTGCACGGCCCCTACGAGCCCGAGCGTGGCCTGCGCTTCAACCCGAACAAGCTGCTGCTCGACCCCTACGCCAAGGCGACCGCCGGATCCATCGACTGGGACCAGTCGCTGTACAGCTACGAGTTCGGCGACCCCGACTCGCGCAACGACGACGACTCGGCCGCCCACATGCTGCACGGCGTCGTCATCAACCCGTTCTTCGACTGGGAGGGCGACCGCCGCCTCAACATCCCCTACAACGAGAGCCTGATCTACGAGGCCCACGTCAAGGGACTCACCCAGCTGCACCCCGAGATCCCCGAGGAGCTGCGCGGCACGTACGCCGGCCTCGCCCACCCCGCGGTCACCAACCACCTCACCAAGCTCGGCGTCACGGCCCTCGAGCTGATGCCGGTGCACCAGTTCGTGCACGACGCGACGTTGGCGGAGAAGGGCCTGCGCAACTACTGGGGCTACAACACCCTCGGCTTCTTCGCGCCGCACCAGGAGTACTCCAGCGCCGCAGACGCCGAGGACAAGATCGGCCAGCAGGTGCAGGAGTTCAAGCAGATGGTGCGCTCCATGCACGCCGCCGGCATCGAGGTGATCCTGGACGTCGTCTACAACCACACGGCAGAGGGCAACCACCTCGGCCCGACGCTGAGCTTCAAGGGCATCGACAACCCGTCGTACTACCGGTTGATGGAGGACGACGCCCGCTACTACATGGACTACACCGGCACGGGGAACTCCCTCAACGTGCGCCAGCCCCACTCGCTGCAGCTGATCATGGACTCGCTGCGCTACTGGGTGACCGAGATGCACGTCGACGGGTTCCGCTTCGACCTGGCGGCCACGCTGGCTCGCGAGTTCTACGACGTCGACCGGCTCTCGTCGTTCTTCGAGCTCGTGCAGCAGGACCCTGTCGTCAGCCAGGTGAAGCTGATCGCCGAGCCGTGGGACATCGGCCCCGGCGGCTACCAGGTCGGCAACTTCCCGCCCCAGTGGACCGAGTGGAACGGCGCCTACCGCGACACGATCCGCGACTTCTGGCGCGGCGAGCCGTCGCTGGGCGAGTTCGCCTCGCGGCTGGCCGGATCGGCCGACTACTACGAGCACTCCGGACGCCGGCCCGTCGCGAGCATCAACTTCGTCACGGCCCACGACGGGTTCACGTTGCGCGACCTGGTGTCCTACAACGAGAAGCACAACGACGCCAACGGCGAGGACAACAACGACGGTGAGAGCCACAACCGCTCGTGGAACCACGGCGCGGAGGGTCCGACCGACGACCCGGAGATCCAGGCCGAGCGGGCCAAGGCCCAGCGCAACTTCCTCGCCACGCTGCTGCTGAGCCAGGGCGTGCCGATGATCCTGCACGGCGACGAGATGGGTCGCAGCCAGGACGGCAACAACAACACCTACGCCCAGGACTCCGAGATCGCCTGGATGCACTGGGACACCATCGACAAGCCGCTCGTGGAGTTCACGGCGGCGGTCGCTCGGCTGCGGCACCTGCACCCGACGTTCCGGCGCAAGCGCTTCTTCACCGGCAACACCGTGCGCACCGGCGACGGCAAGCGCCTCAACGACATCGTCTGGCTGCACCTCGACGGGCGCGCCATGGAGCAGGACGACTGGACGAGCGGCACCCAGGCCCTCGGCATGTACCTCAACGGCGACGGCATCGCCGGCAAGGACGCCCGCGGCCGCACCATCACCGACGACCACTTCCTCATCTACTTCAACGCCGACGGCGAGGCGCAGGTGACGCTGCCGCCGGAGGAGTTCGCGAAGGCGTGGGACGTCGTCATCGACACCAGCGGTGCGGCCGACAGCGCCACCACGCTGGCGGCCGGAGCGACGTTCGCGATCGACACCCGGACGGTCGTCGTCCTCCAGGAGCACGCCGAGCCGGAGGCGGAACCCGACCACTCGGTCGCCGCGTCCGTCGCGGCACTCAGTCACTCTGAACCGGCGCCGGCCGCCGCGAAGCGCAGCGGCCCGCGACCGACGAAGTCTGGCGACGCCTGACCGATGCGGACACCGCGGAGCACCTACCGCCTGCAGATCACCGCTGACTTCGACCTGCACGCGGCGACCCGAGTCCTGCCGTACCTCCACGACCTCGGTGTCGACTGGGTCTACCTGTCCCCGCTGCTGCAGGCGACAGCCGGGTCGACCCACGGGTACGACGTCGTCGACCCGACGCGCGTCGACGAGTCCCGCGGCGGCCCGGCGGCGCTGGCCGACCTCTCCGAGGAGGCGCACCGGCTCGGGATGGGCGTGATCGTCGACATCGTGCCCAACCACATGGGCATGGCCGATCCGCAGCAGAACGCCTGGTGGTGGGACCTGCTCCGCCTCGGCCGCGACTCGGCGTACGCGGACGCCTTCGACGTCGACTGGGAGACGTTCGGCGGCCGGGTCATGGTCCCCGTGCTGGGCGACGGCGGCGAGACTCCTTCCACCGCGTACCCCGAGCCGGCGGAGCACTACGAGCTGGTCTCGTGGCGCCGTGGCGACAGCGAGCTCAACTACCGCCGCTTCTTCACCATCACCACGCTCGCGGGCGTCCGCGTCGAGGAGCCGTGGGTGTTCGGCGAGTCGCACCGCGAGATCGAGCGGTGGTTCACCGAGGGTCTTGTCGACGGACTGCGCGTCGACCATCCGGACGGCCTCCTCGACCCCGCGGCGTACCTCGAGGATCTGGCCCGCCTCACCTCCTCGGCGTACGTCGTCGTGGAGAAGATCCTCGCCTTGAGACGCCTCGTCCCTCGGCTCCTCAGGACCCAACCCGCGGAGGCGCTGCCGACGTCGTGGGCGACCGCCGGCACGACCGGGTACGACGCGCTCGGGCTCGTCGACCGCGTGCTCGTCGACCCCGACGGGCAGGCGCCGCTCGACACTCTCGAGGCCCGGCTGCGCGGTGGCACCGTCTCGTGGTCCGACCTGACCCACGACACCAAGCGCGCGGTCGCCGACGGGGCGCTGCTGGCCGAGGTACGTCGGATCGTGCGGGAGGTCCTCGTCGGTGGTGGTTTCGAGGCTCGCAAGCTCGCACCTCAACCACCGGCTGGTTCGGTGGTTGAGGTGCGAGGAGCGCCAGCGACGAGCCTCGAAACCACCAGGACACTCGAGGACGCCGTCGCCGAGATCCTCGCGAACTTCCCCGTCTACCGCAGCTACCTCCCCGAAGGCATCGAGCACCTCGCGGCAGCGTTCGCGGCGGCGCGCCACCACCGCCCCGACCTGACGGAGACCTTCGACGAGCTCGCGCCCGTCCTCGCCGACCCAGCGCACCCCGCCGCGCTGCGGTTCCAGCAGACGAGCGGCATGGTGATGGCCAAGGGCGTCGAGGACTGCGCCTTCTACCGCTACTCCCGGCTGACATCTCTCAACGAGGTCGGCGGCGACCCGGCTCACTTCGCGATCACACCCTCCGACTTCCACGCGGCGATGGCCGAGCGGCAGCGTGACTGGCCCGACGCGATGACCACGACGACCACCCACGACACCAAGCGCAGCGAGGACACGCGGGCGCGGATCGCCGTACTGGCCGAGGTGCCTGACGTCTGGCAGGCCGCGCTCGACCGGCTGCTCGCGCTCGTGCCGCTGCCCGACCCCGGCTTCGGGTCGCTGCTGTGGCAGGCGGTCGTCGGCGCGTGGCCCGCCAGCCGCGAACGCCTGCACCAGTACGCCGAGAAGGCCATGCGCGAGGCCGGCGAGCACACCACCTGGACAGACCCAGACGCGACGTACGAGGGCGCGATGCAAGCCGCGGTCGACGCGGCGTTCGACTCCGCCGAGGTACGTGCGGTCGTCGACGGTCTCGTCGCGGCGCTCGACGCGCCCGGTCGCAGCAACGGCCTCGCCACCAAGCTGCTCGCGCTGACGATCCCCGGGGTGCCGGACGTCTACCAGGGCACCGAGCTGTGGGACCACAGCCTGGCCGACCCCGACAACCGCAGGCCCGTCGACTACGACGACCGGGTCGCGCTGCTCGCCGACGGCGGCCACCCCAAGCTCCGAGTCACGGCCGCCGCCTTGCGGCTGCGCCGCGACCGGCCCGAGCTGTTCGCGTCGTACGCCGCGGTGCCCGCCTCCGGCTCCGCCGCCGAGCACGTGCTGGCCTTCGACCGCGGTGGAGCGGTCACGGTCGTCACCCGGCTGCCGGTCGGCCTGGACGAACGTGGCGGCTGGGGCGACACCGTGCTCGCACTCGAGGGGACGTGGCGCGACGTGCTGACTGACCGGGTCGTGACCACGCGCCTCGACGACGTGCTCCGCGACCTGCCCGTCGCGCTGCTCGTGAGGGACGGGTCATGACGCGAGTTCTCCACAGATCTCCGTACGACGTGTGGGCGCCGCGTGCGCAGCGGGTCCGGCTGTCGGTGGGCGATGCCACCGTCGACATGACACGCGGGGACGACGACTGGTGGGTCCCCGCGGGCGCGGTTCCCGACCCTGGGGAGGAGGTCGACTACGGCTACCTGATCGACGACTCGGACACGCCCCGACCCGACCCTCGGTCGCGGCGTCAGCCGGCGGGCGTCCACCAGCGCTCGCGAACCTTCGACCCCACGGCCCACGCGTGGCACGACCAGGCCTGGACCGGTCGGCAGCTGGGCGGCGCGGTGGTCTACGAGCTCCACGTCGGGACGTTCACCCCGGAGGGGACGTTCGACGCGGCGCTCGGGCGGCTCGACCACCTGCGCTCGCATCGGCGTCGACCTCGTCGAGCTGATGCCGGTCAACGCGATGAGCGGCGTGCACAACTGGGGCTACGACGGCGTGCTCTGGCACGCGGTCCACGAGCCGTACGGCGGCCCGGCCGGCTACCAGCGGTTCGTGGACGGCTGCCACCAGGCCGGCCTGGGCGTCATCCAGGACGTGGTCTACAACCACCTCGGCCCGTCGGGGAACTACCTGCCGGAGTTCGGGCCGTACCTCAAGGCCGGCCGCAACACCTGGGGCGACCTGGTCAACCTCGACGGCGAGGGCTCGGCGGAGGTGCGCCGGTTCATCCTCGACAACGTCCGGATGTGGCTGGACGGACTACCACGTCGACGGGCTGCGGATCGACGCCGTGCACGCCCTCAGCGACACCTCCGACGTGCACCTGCTCGAGGAGATGGCGATCGAGGTGGCCGCGCTGTCGGCCCACCAACGCCGGCCGCTGACGCTGATCGCGGAGTCCGACCTCAACGACCCGAAGCTCGTCACGCCGCGCGAGGCGGGCGGGTACGGGCTCGACGGGCAGTGGAGCGACGACTTCCACCACGCGTTGCACGTCGCGCTCACCGGGGAGACGACCGGGTGGCTGGCCGACTTCGAGCCGCTGTCGGCGCTGGCCAAGGTGTGCGAGCGCGGGTTCTTCCACGACGGCACGTTCTCGTCGTACCGCGGTCGCGACCACGGCATGCCGATCGACACCGCGGCCATGCCGACATGGCGGCTGGTGGTGTGCGCGCAGAACCACGACCAGGTCGGCAACCGCGCGGTCGGCGACCGCATCGTCGACTCGCTCGACGACGACCAGCTGGCGTGTGCCGCACTGCTGACGCTGGCCGGGCCGTTCACGCCGATGCTGTTCCAGGGCGAGGAGTGGGCCGCGTCGACGCCGTTCCAGTTCTTCACCTCCCACGAGGAGCCCGAGCTGGCCGAGGCGACGGCGAAGGGTCGGATCGAGGAGTTCTCGAGGCTGGGCTGGGACCCCACTGTCGTCCCCGACCCGCAGGACCCCGAGACGTTCAGGCGCTCGCAGCTCGACTGGTCCGAGCTCGACGAGCCCCGGCACGCCCGGATGCTCGAGGTCTACCGCCGACTGGCCGCGCTGCGACGCGAGCGGCCCGAGCTGACCGACCCGTCGTTCGCGCGGATCAGTTGCACGGCCGACGATGAGACGCGGCTGTTCACGATGGATCGCGGTGACGTGGCCATCGTCGTCAACTTCGGCGCACAGACGGTCTACCACCGAGGTGGACGACGGCCTGACGCTGCTGTTCGAGACCGAGTCGGGCGTCGACCTGGTCGGTCCCTCGCTGACCCTGCCCGCCCACGCCGGCGCCCTACTCGCGCCGACCGCTCCCGACTCAGAGCGCGAGGGTCATGTAGGTGCTGTTCGGGTCGTCAACATAGGCTCCGAACGGCTGACACGTGACGAAGCCGGCCGCGGCGTAGAGCCTACGGGCGGGCGCGAAGAAGGCCATGCTCCCGGTCTCCAGGGAGAGTCGCGCTAGCCCCCGACGACGGGCATCGTCGATCAGGTGGCCGAGGAGATACCTCCCGATGCCCCTCCGGCGGCAGGCCGGGTCGGTGCGCATGCTCTTCAGCTCTTCGTGACCTCACCAGCTCAGCCAACGCGCCAGTGCCGACCAGCTCCTGCTCCTCGCGGACCACCCACAGCCTGATGGACGGCGCCGCAAGGACGACAGGTCGAGCGCGTGGCGGCTTTCGTCGGGTGCAGTCGGCGCGGTGTCGTCCAGGTGAGCCTGCAAGAACGCAGCCAAACGCGGGTCGTCGAAGTCGGCTGGGTGGATCCGCAAGGTCATGCCGGCCATGGTCGGACAACACGATTTCGCGCGTGTTACGCGGCTGAGAACTGGTGTCACGACCGAGACGTCAGAACGCGGCCGCCGGCCGAGCCGCCCGCTCCTCTCGCGACAGTGCCCGCAGGGCGGCGTCCTGGCCGTGCCGCCGGGCGCCCAGGATCGCCAGGAGTGCCAGCGCCGGGTGCAGCACGTCGTCGGCGAAGGCAGGCGTCGGGCGACCGATGCTCGCGGCGAGGTCATCGGTGTGCACCACGATCTCCATCAGGCGCACCACCAGGAAGTCGTCGGTGGCCAGCGAGCTGTCCTGCCAGGGCACGTACGTCGTGTCCCCGGCCGCCGCGAGGGCGTCTGGCAGGTCGGCCAGGGCCTGCTCGAGGATCGCGAGGGATTCCGCCTGACCACCCGCCGCCATCTCGTTGAAGTCGTCGCGGATCGAGGTGTTCTCCTCGGCGTCGACGGCCGCCGCGAACCAGTCCGTCCGCTCGTACAGCTCGGCCAACGAGACGACCGGGGCGTGGGGAGGTGGGGGCTGGATGCGCAGGAACGCCACCGCGTCCCCGGCTGGCTGACCAGGTGCCGCGTCACTCCGCCGACCGTCATCCCGGGCAGGGCCGACTCGCGATCCCAGGCCTCGGCCACCTCCGGCGCGGACACGAGTTCGGTCAGGGCGTCAGTGGCGCGGAGGAGGGCGTCGCGGTCGAGAGTCCCTACGAACGTCAGCGGCATGCGGCCGAGGATAGGCAGACTTCCGGACGGTTCGCGTCCGTCAGCGGGCTGCAGTCGCCCCGAAGATCGGGTCGCTGCCGGACTCGATGTAGTCGAGCAGCGCCTGGACGTTCTTGGTCGGGCGCTTGCGCTTCTACTCGCTGGAAGTCGAGGTTGCCATCGCGCCAGTAGATCGGCCCACTGGCCAGTGGTCTTGGTGTAGCGGAGTCGTGCGATCGGGAAGCGCGTGCGCGATGAACGCCGATCGTCCCCGGCCTCCTCGACGAGGCCTCGAGCTAGGCAGCGGCAGACCTCGTGCCAATGACCGTGACGGCAGATCGTACCGAGCGAATTTCTCAGTCTTACTCATTGTTCTTCCACTCCTTGGCGATCCGCTGGGCTGTCTTGATGTCTCCGTCCTGGCTGGACTTGTCACCGGCACACAGCAGCAGGATCAGCGTTTCGCTCTCCTGCAAGTAGTACACCCGGTAGCCCGGGCCGTCGTCGATCCTCAGCCCCGAGAGGCCGCCGCCGAGCACGCTGACGTCACCTGGTTCCCGGCAGCAAGACGTCGATGCTCACCAGAACCCGAGCGGCCGCGCTCGGTCTTTCGTTTTCGTAGCCAGCGATCGAAGGCGCTACTCCTGACCACTCGTGACCACATGTCAACTCTAGTTAGCAGTGTCAGAGAGGCGGCCTGGTTCCGATGAGACGTAAACGCGGTCGACCGTCAGTAGGACCAGGGGAACCGCGACCAGTCGGGGTCGCGCTTCTCGAGGAACTGGTCGCGGCCCTCGACGGCCTCGTCCGTCATGTAGGCCAGGCGGGTGGCCTCGCCGGCGAAGACCTGCTGACCGACCAGGCCGTCGTCGACGAGGTTGAAGGCGTACTTCAGCATCCGCTGGGCCTGCGGGGACTTGCCGTTGACCAGCCGGCCCCACTCCAGGCCGGTCGCCTCGAGCTCGGCGTGGGCGACGACCTTGTTGACCGCGCCCATCCGCACCCGTCCTCGGCGGAGTACTCCTGGCCGAGGAAGAAGATCTCGCGGGCGAACTTCTGGCCGACCTGCCGGGCCAGGTACGCCGACCCGTAGCCGCCGTCGAACGAGCCGACGTCGGCGTCGGTCTGCTTGAACTGCGCGTGCTCGCGGCGAGGCGAGCGTCAGGTCGCAGACCACGTGGAGGGAGTGCCCGCCGCCGGCGGCCCAGCCGTTGACGAGGCGATGACGACCTTGGGCATGAAGCGGATGAGCCGCTGGCACTCCAGGATGTGCAGCCGCCCGACCCGCGCCGGGTCGACGGTCTCGGCGTCCTGCCCTCGGCGTACTGGTAGCCGGTCGCGGCCGCGGATCCGCTGGTCGCCGCCGGAGCAGAAGGCCCACTTGCCGTTCTTGGCCGACGGCCCGTTGCCGGTGAGCAGCACGCAGCCCACGTCGCTCGAGATGCGGGCGTGCTCGAGGACGCGGAGCAGCTCGTCGACGGTGTGCGGCCGGAAGGCGTTGAGCACCTCGGGGCGGTCGAAGGCGATGCGGACGGTGCCGTGGGCCCGGGCGCGGTGGTAGGTCACGTCGGTGAGGTCGTCGAAGCCGGGCACGGTGTCCCACGCGGACGCGTCGAAGGTCTCGGAGACACCGTCGATCGCGCTCATGGGGCGGACCGTACTGGCGGCTACCGTGCCCTCGTGACCCCGCCGCGCACTCGCTACGACGCCCCCGCCCAGCCCATGCCCGTGCCGGTCGGCGCCCGCGAGGTCTACACCGACGGCGCCTGCGCCGGGAACCCGGGACCGGGCGGCTGGGCGTGGGCGCTGCCCAGCCGCGACACCCACGACTCGGCCACGAGCCCGCACGACCAACCAGCGGATGGAGATCCGCGCGGCGCTCGAGGCGGTGCGGGCCCTCGACGGCCCGCTGCTGGTGGTCAGCGACTCGACGTACGTCGTCAACTGCTTCCGCGACGGCTGGTGGCGCGGCTGGCTGCAACGCGGCTGGACCAACAGCGCCAAGAAGCCCGTCGCCAACCGCGACCTGTGGGAGCCGCTCGTCGACCTGGTGAACGACCGCGGAGACGTCGCCTTCGACTGGGTCAAGGGCCACTCGGGCCACCCGATGAACGACCTGGTGGACCGGCTGGCCGTCGCCGCCTGCCGTGGCACCGCTGGTTGAGGAGGGACGCTGGATTCCGACTTCGGGCCCGTCACGAAACCACGTGACTCGGAACACGTCGCTCGAGACTTTGGATCGATCCAAGTGATCCCGCACCATGGAGGTGTCCGAGAAACAACACCTCCAACCGAGGAGCATCCGATGACGACGATCAAGCGTCTGCTGCGCCGTCTCGACGGCTACACGCTCGAGGCGTTCAACGCCCCC
>CAVWXS010000014.1:0-23204 GCA_963758885.1 uncultured Actinomycetota bacterium | reverse complement strand
CCGACCGAGAGTTCAGCGAGCGTCACCGCGCTGACGACTGATTCCTGCGGGAGGTCGGACGGATCCTGGAGCCGTCCGAGCAAGATCACGGTTGAGGTGTCGAGCAAGCCTCGCCCGTCTGGCGGTGTCACAGGGAGGCGTCCAGGACAGAGTCCACGTCTCGGCGAAGAGCCTCAGGGTCAACGATGGGCAGGTGGCGGCGCCGCTCGATCAGATCGGCGGGGGAAGGGCTACGGCGAGCTCGGGGGCGCAACTCGGCCACCTCGGCGCCATCACGCGTGACGACGAGGACCTCCCCGCGGGCAACCCGGTCCAAGACTTCTCCCCCATGGTTGCGCAGCTCGCGAACGGTGACCGACTCCATGGCAGTCATGGTATCACCGGTGAGACAGATGAAGTTCGTTCCGTCATGTTGGCCGTCAGTCGCCGATCGACTGGTGAGCGTGTATCCCGTCGAGGTCGTCGTCGTCGCCGGTCGCCGCCAGGATCGCGGCATCGCGATCGTCGTCACCGGTGAACTGCACGTCTGCGGTGTCGACCACCGCCGTGGTGCGACCGGGAACCTCGTGGAAGGACCAGTACAGGTTGGTGTGGGCGATGACAGCCTCGGGCGGCGGAGCGCCGTACGACGTCAGATCGCCGGTCGTGTGCGCGTCGCCCACCAGCGTCACGTCGTAACCGCGCGTGACGGCACCGTGGATCGTGCTGCGGATGCAGGCGTCCGTCGCGGCCCCGGCCACGAAGAGGTGGCCGACGCCGGCACCTGCCAGGACGTCCTCGAGGTCGGTCTCCTCGAAGGAGTCGCCGAACTGCTTGTGCACCACCGACTCCCCCTCGCCCTGCAGCAGCTCGGGGACGTAGGCCCACTGGTCGCTCCCGACCGGGAGGTCCTCGGCGTTGTGCTGCACCCATACGACGGGCACCTGGCGTGCGCGGGCGCGGTCGACCAGGGTCGCGACGTTGGCGACGACCCGGTCGCGGTCGTGGGCATCGGCGACCACGCCGTTCTGCACGTCGACGACGACCAAGGCGGTGTGCGGGCGGTTGGTGAGAGTGCTCATGCCGACCACGCTAGGTGTCGCCACCGACATCCCTGCCGAACCTGTCAGAGCTCGAGGTCGACCCGTGTCCCGACGGTCTGCGGCACCGCCTTGACCAGCCAGCGGTCGACCACGACGTCGAACCATCCGGCTTGCACCGCCGGATCCTGCATCGCGAGCGTGCGCGCTTCCTCGACGTCGACGGTGTAGATCGTCAGCCCACGCCAACCGCTGGTGTCGACCGCTCGGACCGGACCGTTGATCGCGACGATCCCGCGCTCCTGGAGCGACCGGAGGTAGGCGAGGTGAGCGGCCTGGATGGCGTCGTCGTCAGGGCCGTCGGGCGGCGAGCCGCCTGAGGGGGTGCACAGGCGCACCACGCTGAGACGCTGGAACTCCATGCTGGCCCTAGACGGCTCTCACCCGGTTGGCGCGTGCGTGGTCCTTGGTTCCGGAACCGCTCATGGCCGCAGCATAGGTAGGTTGGCGGCCGTGGTGGAGCCCTCGACACCGTTCCTCGTGGTCGACGTGGCGCGACTCAAGGACAACATCGCTCGAGTGGCGGCGGCCGCCGCCGATGCTGGAGTCGCGCTTCGGCCACATGCGAAGACCCACAAGACGCTGGAGATCGCCCGGATGCAGCTGGAGGCCGGTGCGGTCGGGCTGACCGTGGCCACCGTCGGCGAGGCCGAGGTCTTCATCGGGGCGGGCGTCGCCGATGTCTTCGTGGCCTATCCCCTGTGGGTCGACGACGAGAAGTCGAGGCGGCTGGCCGCCCTGGCTGAGCGAGCCACCGTCGCGGTGGGAGTCGACAGCGCGGAGTCCGCGGTCGAGCTCGGCCGTCGCGTCCCGGGCCTGGCTGTGCTCGTGGAGGTCGACTCGCGGACAGCACCGCACCGGAGTCGCCCCCTCCGGTGCCGGCAACGTCGCCGTCGCAGCGCGTGATGCGGGGCTCGAGGTGCGAGGGGTGTTCACCTTCCCGGGCCACGGCTACTCCCCCGACGCCCGGCGAACGGCGGCCGCTCAGGAAGCGGCGGCCCTGGCCGATGCCGCCGCCTCGCTGCACATGGTCGGCATCGAGCCCCACGTACTGAGCGGTGGTTCGACCCCGACCCTGGAGGCGAGCCTGACCACCGGGGTGCCCACCGAGCTGCGACCCGGCGTCTACGCGCTCAACGATGCGCAGCAGTGGGAGCTCGGCTCGGCGACGCCTGACCAGATCGCCCTGACCTGCCACGCGACGGTCGTCAGCCACGCCGGCGGACGGCTCGTCCTCGACGCCGGCGGCAAGGCGCTGGCCGCCGACCGGGCGGCGTACAACACCGGTGCCGCGCGGTTGCTCGACCACCCTGCTGCGCACGTCGTGCTGCTGTCGGAGCACCACGCGGTCGTCGAGGGGTACGCCGCTCCCCCGCCGCCGCTGGGCAGCCGGGTCCGGGTGGTGCCCAACCACGTGTGTGCCGCGGTCAACCTGGCGGAGACGCTGTGGGCCGACACCGGCGACGGGCTCGAGCCGTGGGCGGTCGCAGCCCGGGGCCGCAACAGCTGACGGGGAGTCAGCGCCGGCTGATCTCGAGGGCCGACAGGTCCTCCTCGACGTACTCCACCGGCTCGCCCAGGGCGACGGTACGGCCAACCGTGCACAGCCGGTCGCGGGTCTGCTGGATCGCGCGCGGGAGCAGCTCTCGGGCGTGGTCGCCGGCGTCACCGTCGGGGAAGCGCACGTCGAGCTGGATGGTCAGCTCGACCAGGTGCGAGCCGTGCTCGTCGCGCACCTTGTGGCCGATCGAGCGCATCTCGAAGGTGGTCGGCTCGACGCGCTTGCCGGTGATCAGGTCGATGTCGGCGGCGGCACAGCCGGCCAGCGCGGCGAGCAAGAGCTCGACCGGGCTGAAGTCGGGATCGTCCCCCGACCCGATGGGGAGCACTCCCCCGCGCCGGTTGGTGGCCTTGTAGCGCTCCTTGCCCATCCGCGTCAGGTCGACCCAACGCAACGTCTCGTCACCGGTGGGCTGCTGGTCTGCCGAGGTCATGGTCGCCAGCGTGCCAGACGGCACGCGCCGCGGGACCCGTGGGTCAGCGGGCGATGCGCCGGCCGCGGCGCGCGCGACGGGCCTCCCCGCGGGCGATCTCGGCCGACCTCAACAGCGCAGGATCCTGGTCGGAGTGGATCATCCCTGCGGCGATCCCACGGGCCAGGTACAGCTGCGAGGTCATGGCTATCCATCCTTCGTGGGCCCTCGAGGGGCCCGGTTCGACTTGGGAGTGTAATGAACAATTGCGCTTGCGCGACCCTTACATTCTACGGATGTCGAAAGCCCTGCCCAACTCCCGGCCGGGGTGATCTCGCGCACCTGTCGGGGCACCGGGAGACAGTGGGAGGATCAGGCCCATGACGACTCCCACCCGGGAGATCCACCTGGCCTCCCGGCCCTTCGGCTGGCCCACCGACGACGACTTCCGCACCGTCGAGACCACCCTGGCCGATCCGGGTCCGGGCGAGGTGCTGGTGCGCAACACCTACCTGTCGGTCGACCCCTACATGCGGGGGCGGATGAACGACGCCCGCTCCTACCTGCCGCCGTTCCGCCTCGACGCGCCACTCGAGGGCGGTGCGGTCGGCGAGGTGCTGGCATCGGGGGACGAGCGCGTGCCCGTCGGGGCCACGGTGCTGCACCAGGCGGGCTGGCGCGAGCACGCGTTGCTCCCTGCCGGACAGGTGCGCGTCGTCGACGTGACGCGCGTGCCGGCGTCGGCCTACCTCGGGGTGCTCGGCATGCCTGGTCTGACGGCGTACGTCGGCCTGACCCGCATCGCACCCGTGCGCGAGGGCGAGACCGTCTTCGTCTCGGGCGCAGCGGGTGCGGTGGGGTCCGCTGCCGGACAGATGGCCAGGTTGCTCGGTGCCGGCAGAGTCGTGGGCTCGGCCGGCTCGCCCGAGAAGATCGACTGGGTGACCCGCGAGCTCGGCTTCGACGCGGCCTTCGACTACCACGACGGCCCGGTCACCGAGCTGCTCGAGCAGCACGCCCCCATCGACGTCTACTTCGACAACGTCGGCGGTGAGCACCTCGAGGCGGCGATCTCCGCGCTGGCCGACTTCGGCCGAGTCGCCGCCTGCGGCGCGATCGCGACCTACAACGAGACCGATCCCTCCCCCGGGCCGCGCAACATGTTCCTCGTCGTCACCAAACGGCTCAGCATCCGGGGATTCATCGTGCTCGACCACGGCGACGTCGCGGCCGAGTTCTACCAGCGCGCTGGCGCATGGTTCGCCGACGGCAAGCTGGCCTACCAGGAGACGGTGGTCGACGGGCTCGACAGCACGGTCGAGGCTTTCCTCGACCTGCACCGGGGCGCCAACATCGGGAAGATGCTCATCCGGCTCTGAGCGCCTCGGCCCCGAGGCTCTACCCCAGGACGAGGAACCACCCGCGAAGTTGGGTATGGACGTGGTGCGCCCGGCGGGTAGATTGGTCAGGACAGCCTTTCCTGCATGGGGTCCCCCGATGCGCGCTCGTCGCCCGGCCCAGGGGTGCTGTCCCCCCCGACAACGGTGAAAGACACATGGCCTGACCCCAGGCCCCGTGGACGCCGCCGTTCGCGGCCACACCCCCTCCGCTGCGAACGGCGGTCCCCGGGTTCATTGCGCGCCGCCGTGGGCCAAGATGGAGGGGTGCCGCACCCCAGGCCAGATCGCCGACCAGGTCGTCGAGTCGCCGTCGCCGCCACCGGCCAGCAGGCCCTCGACGCCGGGCTCGCGGTCGCCGCCGACGGGGGGAACGCCGTGGACGCCGCCCTCGCGACCGCTTTCACCGCATTGGCGACCGAGCCGGGGATGGTCAGCTTCGGTGGCGGAGCCTATGTCTCGGTCTGGCCCTCGGACGGCGAGCCGGTCGTCGTCGACGGCAACGTCGAGATGCCCGGGCGAGGCGCCGACCCCGCGCGGTTCGGACGAGGGGTTCGCGAGGTGCGCACCGACTACGGCGGCGGTGTCACGATGATGGCCGGCCACGGTTCGGTCGCCACTCCGGGCATCATCCCGGCCTTCGCCGTCGCCGCAGAGCGCTTCGCCGCACTCCCCTGGGCCCGCCTGGTCGAGCCCTCGGCGGCCGCGGCCCGCGCCTACCCGATGGGTCGGGCCGCCTCGCGCTACCTGGCGTTCGTCGCCGACACCCTGTTCGCCGAGGACGCCGAGGCCAGGGCCCTGGTCACGGGCGAGGGTGGCGCGCAGCTCAGCGGTGGCGAGGAGCGCGCGAACGACGCCCTCGCCGACACCCTGGACCGCCTGGCGGCCGACGGGCCGGCCCTGTTCTCGACCGGTGACGTGGGCCGCGCCCTGGCCGCCACCATGGCCGAGCACGACGGGCTGGTCACGGCCGGCGACCTGGCGGCGTACGAGCCCGTGGTCCGCCCGGCCCACCTGACCCGCGCAGGCTCCTGGACGGTGGCGGTGAACCCGCCGCCCGCGGTCGGTGGCCCGATGCTCGCGGTCATGCTCGGGGAGCTCGCCCGCCGACATGACGGGCGCGGCGACTGGACCTGGGACGACGTGATCGAGATCCAGCGGGCCGTGCTGTCCTACCGCACCTCGGTCCACGACTTCTCCCGCGACCTCGAGGCCGACGGGACCGATCTGCTGGCCCAGGTGGGTGAGCACGGCCTCTCCGCGTTGCGGGGCTCGTCGTCCACGGCCAACGTCTCGGCGGTCGACTCCGACGGCAACGCGTGCACGATCACGATGAGCAGCGGCTACAGCGCGGGGCTGGTCATCCCCGGCACCGGCATCCTGCTGAACAACGCGCTGGGCGAGGTGGAGCTCAACCGGCTCGGCGTGCACGCCCTCGAGCCGGGTACCCGCCTGGCTTCCAACATGGCCCCGACCACTGCCCGCTCCGAGCCTGGCCGGGTGCTCGCCATCGGCTCCCCCGGCGCCGACCGGATCACCACCGCCCTGATGCTCGTGCTCGGGCAGGGCTGCCTTCACGACCGTGACCTGCAGTCGGCCATCGACGCGCCGCGGATCCACCTGCGTCTGGTCGACGACGGCCCGGCCCAGCGATCGGCCCAGCGATCGGCCCAGCGATCGGCCGCTCGGTTCGTCGTCGAGCACGAGGCGGACGAGACGATCCGGGCAGCGGTCGAGCGCGCCGGCCTGCCCAGCCACGAGTACGCCGAGCCACACATGTACTTCGGCGGCGTCGGTGCCGCGGCGGTCTCGCCGTCCGGCGAGCTTCAGGCGGCCGGAGACGCCCGCCGCGAGGCCGCGACGGGAATCTCCGGCTGACGCCGTCAGGAGTGCGCTCCTACTCGACGATCACCTTGACCCGGCGCTGACCGGTGACCACCCGGTGGGCCGGCGCAGTCTTCTTGACCTTCTCGATGGAGCCGACCTCGGTGAAGAAGCTGAGCCTGCCCTCGAGCTGGTCGTTGCGGACGAAGGTGCGCAACAGCTTCTTCATCCCGGTGACCGTCGTCGGCATGTCGCCCGACTCGAAGGGGAACGGGAAGCCGGGGTTGAGGAACAGCCGGCCGCGCTGTCCAGCCGCCTTCGCGGGGATCCGGTAGGCCAGCGGCACGATCTCGTTGCCGTCCGGGTTCCCCAGGACCACTCGCAGGCGAAGCCTCTTGCCCGCCTTGACCCGTGCTGGGGTCTCCTTGTCGAGCTTGACCCAAGCCCCGGCGAGGCGTTGCTCGACGCGCAGCAAACGGAAGACCGACGGGTCGTCGCTCACGGTGGAGGCGCCGGTCACCGAGTCGATCGTGACGTTGGGGACGAACCCGAGCGCCCACACCAGGTCGGGGAGGTCCCACTGTGCGATCCCCGTGATGTCGATCGTGTCGGCGTAGCGGTTGCCGCCGCGCAGCGTGAAGGGCACCGAGCCGTCGTGCCCGGTGATCGTCCAGCTCTGCACCTCCGCACCGGGCGGGAACGAGTCGAGCACCCGCAGGTGGTTGACGACGAGCGCGTAGTTGGTCGTCTGGGCGAGGGCGTCCTGGACCGTCACCACGCTCTCGCTCGTGCGGAGGGCGGTCCCGTGGCTGAGCACGGACCTGACGACGGCACCGCTGGGCACGACGCCCAGCGGCCCGGAGACCCCGAGGTTGCGGTCCTGGTTGATGGTGCCGAGCGTCGGCCCGAAGTTGGCGACCGTGAACGGCGGCCCCGCGGGGTCCTCCTGGATGTACGAGAGTCTCGGCGCCCGACATGCCGTACGTCGTCTTGCCGAGCAGGTTGAACGGGTGGCCGAAGCCGCGGACCAGCCCGTTGCAGACCGAGGTGATCGTGCCGAAAGCGCCTTGGGTGATGTCACCGGTCGAGTAGGTGACGCCGAGGTTGCCACCCGCGACGACGTCGGTCGCGGTGGGGACGATCGCCGCCGGGGACGACCCCGCCAGCGTGGCGCTCTTCGGCTGCCAGTCATGCGTGCGCTTGCGGTCGAGGATCTGCGAGGGGACCCCCGACACGGCCAGTGGCGTGGGCAGCTGGGAGAAGCCCTGCCGCGCCTGGGCCTTGGTCACATGCGCCTCGCGCGCAAGCAGCTCGGCGGTGCGGTGGCCGACGCGCACCTTCTTGGGCAAGCTCCGCTGGAGCGAGGTCTGCATCTGCTCGTACGGCGTGATGCCGGCGACCGGCGAGGCGCCGAAGGAGAACCCGTAGGCCACGGCGCCGATCAGCCGGCCGTCGACGGCGTAGACCGGTGAGCCCGACATGCCCTGCCAGATCCCGCCGACCTGCTGGATGGTCGGGGAGTCGAGGCGGGCCATCACCATGTCGATACCGGGCAGCACACCGTCCTTGAGGACGCCGAGCACCTTGCCGGTGAACGGGGTGGGCGTGACGCCCTGGGTGACGGTCAGGCCGGTCACGTCCTGGTCGACGGTCAGCGTCGAGATCGGGTAGGGAGCCGTGCAGTCCTCCACCGCGGCCGCGAGGGGCGCGGAATGGGCAGGGTTCACGGCGCCTCCCTCGATCATCGCGGTGGGCACCGCGAGCGCGAGGGTCGTGAGCAGGGCAACCCGGACAGTTGGCCGGACACCTGGGCTACGTGGACGTCTCATCATCGGCTTCCTCTCGTGCACCGGTGGCCCCGTTGCCCCCGCCCAAATCGTTGGGTCCGCACAGTCTGACGCCATTGGTGGGCAGTTGGTTGTCCGCGACTCTGTCGTCGTGTCTCCTAGGCTGATGTGGTGAGCAGCGCAAGGCCGCCCGCGGCGTCCCAACCGACCAGCCTCAAGCACACGGAGGCCCGCGACCGAGCCGCGCTGATCGACGTGGCGTCGTACGACGTGGTGCTCGACCTCGACCGGGGTGAGGAGACCTTCGGGGCGGTCAGCACGATCGATCTGGTGTCGCTCGGCGGACCGACGTTCCTCGAGGTCCAACCCGTGGCGCTGAACTCCGTGACGGTCAACGGACGGCCCGTCGACGTGGCGCTGCTCGACCACGGGCGCGTGCCGATCGAGACCGAGCCCGGCGAGAACCACGTGGTCGTCGACTCGGTGATGCGCTACCGCCATGACGGCGAGGGCCTGCACCGGGCGGTCGACCCGGCCGACGGCCGTCACTACACCTACGCCATGACGTTCCTCGACGCTGCGCCCAGCATCTTCGGGTGCTTCGACCAGCCCGACCTGAAGGCCGTGTGGACGCTCCGGGTGCGCACGCCGCACGACTGGGTCGTCCTGGGCAACACCCCCGCCACCGAGCTGGAGCCCGGCCACTGGGAGCTGGCGCCGACGCTGCCGCTGTCGACGTACCTGGTGGCCCTGGTGGCCGGGCCCTACCACGTGCTGCGCGACGAGCACGACGGCATCCCGCTCGGGCTGAGCGCCCGAGCCTCGATCGCGCGACACCTCGACCACGACGCCGACGAGCTGTTCACCCTCACCCGGCAGTCCTTCGACGAGCTGCACCGGCTGTTCGGGGTGCGCTATCCCTTCGGGGAGTACCACCAGGCCTTCGTGCCCGAGTTCAACGCCGGCGCCATGGAGAGTGCGGGGTGCGTGACCTTCCGCGATCCGCTGGTGTTCCAGAGCAGGGTCGTGCGCACCCACCACGTCAACCGGGCGACCACGTTGATCCACGAGATGGCCCACATGTGGTTCGGTGACCTCGTCACCCCCGTGTGGTGGGACGACCTGTGGCTCAACGAGTCGTTCGCCGAGTACATGGGAGCGCGGGTGGCGGCCGATGCCACGGAGTTCACCGAGAGCTGGTTGAGCGAGTCCTACGTACGTCGCTCGTGGGGGCTGTCGGCCGACCAGCGGCCGAGCACGCATCCGGTCGCCGGCAACGGCGCAGCCGACGGAGCCACGGCGCTGCAGAACTTCGACGGCATCTCCTACGCCAAGGGCGCCAGCATCATCAAGCAGCTCAACGGCCGTCTGGGCGACGAGGTGTTCTTCGGCGGCGTTCGCGACCACTTCGAGAAGCACCGCTTCGGCAACGCCACCATGGCCGACCTGATGGAGGCCTGGGAGCGGGCGGGAGCCGGTGACCTGTCGACGTTCTGCGACGGCTGGTTGCTCACCGCCGGCCCCGATCGAGTCGTCCTCGACCGGGCGCGCGGGGTCGTCGTACGTACGCCTCTTGCGGGGCACCCTGCTGATCGCGAGCACGCACTCGCCGTGGCGACGGCTCCCGCGGACCAGCCCGGAGCCTGGACCATCGACCGTCTCGTCCTCGATGCCGACACGGTCGAGATCGCGGTGCCCGACGGCCCGGTGGTGCTCGACCCGTACGTCGACACCTGGGCGGTCACCCTGCTCGACCCCGAGACGCTCGCCGCGCTCCCCCAGGTGCTGCCCGCGACCCGCGACCCGCTGCTGCGCGCCAGCGCCTGGGTGTCGGTGCGCAACGCCGTCCAGCACGCGCTGCTCGACCCGTCCGCGGCGCTCGACCTGCTCGAGGCGGCGCTGCCGGCCGAGGACACCGACGACGGCGTGGGCCAGACCCTCATCTGGGCGGTCGCGGATCTGGTCCCGATCGCGGTCGACCCTGTCGTCGCCCGCGCGCGCATCCACGACGTCGCGGCGCGCTGCGTGGCCGGTGCCGCACCGGGCAGCACCCTGCAGCTCGCGGCGTTCCAGCAGCAGGTGGCCGTGGCCGCGGACCTGGGGCTCCTGCGTGACTGGCTGGTCGAGGGCCCGGCCCTGCCCGAGGGGATCGTCGTCGACCTCGACCTGCGCTGGCGGATGCTGCGGACTCTGGCCAGGCTCGGCGGTGTCGACCGCGACCAGCTCGCCGCGGCGCTCGCCGCCGAGCCCACGGCGGTGTCGCAGGTCGAGCACGCGAGAGCGCTGGCCTCGATCCCCGACGCCGAGGCGAAGGCGTGGGCGTGGCAGCGCTTCACCGGTGAGGTCGAGGTGCCGAACTACGAGCTCGAGGCGATCGGCATCGGGCTGTGGCAGATCGGCCAGGAGCACCTCACCGATCCCTACGTAGCGCGCTACTTCGACGAGCTGCTCGCGACGACCGGGGTGCGCAGCGGGGCGATGCTCGCGCTGGCCACCAACGTCTACTACCCGCGCTGGTCGATGACCGAGGAGACCGTGGCGCGGGCCCACACCCTGCTCGAGGGCGACGACGTCGACACCACGATCAGGCGCGAGCTGGTGGACGAGACGTGGGACCTCGAACGTCGCCTGGCAGCGCGACGGGCATTCGGCTCATGACCGAGCACGCGTCCGACCTCGACGCCCGGCCGCGTCGACCCGGCCCGACGGTCCGATCGCGGGTGACCGAGCACGGTGACGGCACCGAGCGCGCCCGTGAGGACCGGCTGGCCACCGAAGAACCCCTGGAGATCCGGCTGACCTGGCCCGGCTCCCCCGCCCAACGGGTCTGGGTGACGATGCGCACGCCTGGCCACGACTTCGAGCTGGCGGCCGGATTCTGCTGCCACGAGGCCATCGCGGCTCTTTCGGACCCTGGTCCGACCATCGGCGGGATCGCCTACTGCACCGACGTCGACCTCACTCCGGAGCAGGAGTTCAACGTCGTCACCGTGACCCTGACAGGAGCCGCCGACATCGGGCACCGGCACACCGGCATGAGCGCGGGCTCGTCGGCGTGCGGCGTGTGCGGCAAGGACTC
This sequence comes from uncultured Actinomycetota bacterium, assembly GCA_963758885.1. Taxonomy (GTDB): domain Bacteria; phylum Actinomycetota; class Actinomycetes; order Propionibacteriales; family Nocardioidaceae; genus Nocardioides. The sequence continues at coordinate 12,065 of CAVWXS010000014.1, read as the reverse complement.
GGTCACCGAGGTGCTCGACAGCGTCCGCGGCGCCCGGACCCCTTGGACGGGCCCGCTCCCCTCCCCCGACGTCGTACGCCGACTGCCCGACAGCCTGCGCGAGGGCCAGGCCGTCTTCAGCCGCACCGGTGGAGTGCACGCGGCCGGGCTGTTCACCGCCGAGGGCGAGCGGCTCGTGGTGCGCGAGGACGTCGGCCGCCACAACGCCGTCGACAAGGTGACCGGCGCCCGGGTGCTGGCCGGCCACTCCCCCGCCGAGGCCTGCCTGGTCGTCAGCGGACGCGCCGGCTTCGAGCTGGTGCAGAAGGCCGTCGCCGCCGGCGTCGGCTGCCTGGTGGCCGTCGGCGCGCCTACGAGCCTGGCCGTGTCCCTGGCCAAGGAAGCCGGGCTCGCGCTCTACGGCTTCACCTCGCCCACCCGCACCGTCCGGTACGCGTGAGGTGGGGGGATACCCGCTCGAGCGGGTATCCCGGACGTTCGGGTCGTTGCAACCGTCACGAACGTCCCGAAACGCCCGCGAAGTTCTGCGCGACACGCCGACGCGTTTTCTTGACTGATTCAGGAAAGCGCGTTTGGATCGAAGGGTGACCTCGGCGGCGGAGCTCCAGCAGCAGCGGCTGCGGCTGGCCGGCCTCCGGGTGACCCGTCCGCGGGTGGCGGTGCTGACGGCTGTCGCACAGCTGCCCCACGCCGACACCGACGCCCTGATCGGCGCCGTACGCCGTGAGCTGCCGGACGTCTCGCACCAGGCGGTCTACGACTCCTTGCGGGCGCTCGCCGACGCGGGCCTCGTTCGCCGCATCCAGCCGCTCGGCTCGGTGGCGCGCTACGAGTCGCGGGTCGGTGACAACCACCACCACGTGGTGTGCCGCTCGTGCGGCGTCATCGCCGACGTCGACTGCGCGGTCGGCGAGACCCCGTGCCTGACGGCCTCCGACGCGGGCGGCTTCGTCATCGAGGAGGCCGAGGTCATCTACTGGGGCCGATGCCCCGACTGCGCCACCTGACCCAGATCGTCCGTGAGGAATCGAGACAACAGAAAGGGACCGACGTGTCCGAGAGCGAGAACCCGGTCATCGACGCACCCGAGCCCAAGTCGGGGCGCCCCCACACCAACCAGGACTGGTGGCCCAACCAGCTCGACCTGCAGGTACTCCACCAGCACTCGCCCAAGGGCAACCCGATGGGCGAGGACTTCGACTACCGCGCGGCGTTCGGCAGCCTCGACGTCGAGGCCCTGCGGCAGGACGTGCTCGCGGTGATGACGACCTCGCAGGACTGGTGGCCGGCCGACTTCGGCCACTACGGCGGCCTGATGATCCGCCTGAGCTGGCACGCCGCCGGTACCTACCGCATCGAGGACGGCCGCGGCGGCGCCGGCGACGGGGGCCAGCGCTTCGCTCCCCTGAACAGCTGGCCCGACAACGCCAACCTCGACAAGGCGCGCCGGCTGCTGTGGCCGGTGAAGCAGAAGTACGGCAGCAAGATCTCGTGGGCCGACCTGCTGGTGTACGCCGGCAACGTCGCGCTCGAGTCGATGGGTTTCGAGACCTTCGGCTTCGGCTTCGGCCGCGAGGACGTCTGGGAGCCCGAGGAGATCTTCTGGGGCCCGGAGGACAGCTGGCTCGGCGACGAGCGCTACAGCGGCGACCGCGAGCTCGCCCCCGCCCTGGGCGCGGTGCAGATGGGCCTGATCTACGTGAACCCGGAGGGCCCCAACGGGCAGCCGGACCCGGTCGCGGCGGCCATCGACATCCGCGAGACGTTCCGCCGGATGGCGATGAACGACGAGGAGACGGTCGCCCTGATCGCCGGCGGCCACTCCTTCGGGAAGACCCACGGCGCCGGGTCCGGGTGACCACGTCGGTCCCGAGCCCGAGGCCGCCCCGATCGAGAGCCAGGGTCTCGGCTGGCACAGCACCCACGGCACCGGCAAGGGTCCCGACGCCATCACCAGCGGCCTCGAGGTCACCTGGACGCCGACGCCCACCCAGTGGGGCAGCGGGTTCTTCGACAACCTCTTCGGTCACGAGTGGGAGCTCACCAAGAGTCCCGCGGGCGCTCACCAGTGGGTCGCCAAGGACGCCGAGGAGTCCCACCCCGACGCCTTCGACGCGAGCAGGAAGCACCGGCCCACGATGCTGACGACCGACCTCGCCCTGCGCGAGGACCCGGCGTACGAGAAGATCTCGCGCCGCTTCCACGAGAACAACGAGGAGTTCCGGCTCGCCTTCGCCAAGGCCTGGTACAAGCTGCTGCACCGTGACATGGGCCCGGTCACCCGCTACCTGGGCCCGTGGGTCGCCGAGCCGCAGCTGTGGCAGGACCCCGTGCCGGCCGTCGACCACGAGCTGGTCGACGACGCCGACGTGGCGGCCCTGAAGCAGTCGCTCCTCGACTCCGGTCTGTCGATCCAGCAGCTCGTCTCCACCGCGTGGGCCTCGGCCGCGAGCTACCGGCAGACCGACAGGAGGGGTGGCGCCAACGGCGCCCGCCTGCGTCTGGAGCCCCAGCGCAGCTGGGAGGTCAACCAGCCCGAGCAGCTGGCCGAGGTGTTGCCTGTCCTCGAACGCATCCAGCAGGAGTTCAACGACCGGTCATCCGGGGCGTCCGGCGGCAAGCGGGTCTCGCTCGCCGACGTGATCGTGCTCGGCGGGGCCGCCGGGGTCGAGCAGGCCGCCCGCAACGCCGGCCACGAGGTGACCGTGCCGTTCACGCCCGGCCGCACCGACGCCTCCCAGGCCGACACCGACGTCGAGACGTTCGGTCAGCTCGAACCGCGCGCCGACGGTTTCCGCAACTACCTGCGGGCCGGCGAGAAGGTGTCTCCCGAGACGCTGCTGGTCGACCGCGCCTACATGCTCGGGCTCGGCGCGCCGGAGATGACGGTCCTGGTGGGCGGTCTGCGCGCGATGGGCGCCAACGCCGGCGGGTCGTCGTACGGCGTGCTCACCGACCGCACCGACGCGCTGACCAACGACTTCTTCGTCAACCTGCTGGCCGGCGGCACCGAGTGGAAGGTCTCGGAGTCGACCGAGAACCTCTACGAGATCCGCGACCTCGCGACCGGTGACGTCAAGTGGTCGGCCACTGCGGTCGACCTCGTGTTCGGGTCCAACTCGCAGCTGCGCGCACTCGCCGAGGTCTACGCGGCCGACGACGCGCAGGAGAAGCTCGTGCGCGACTTCGTGAAGGCCTGGGCCAAGGTCATGGACAACGACCGGTTCGACGTCGCCTGACTCTCCGCTGGTCGAGTCGTGCGGCTGAGAGTGCGCGACAGCGCACTCTCAGCCACACGACCCTCGATCTCGCGGGCGTGGGCTCCCGGGTTGTGTCGGCGTCGGCTCCTACCGTCGTCTCGTGCGCATCCTCCACACCTCCGACTGGCACCTGGGCCGGTCGTTCCACCGCGAGGGGATGCTCACGCACCAGGCGGCGTACGTCGACCACCTGCTCGAGGTCGTCGAGTCCGAGCGGGTCGACCTGGTCGTCGTGGCGGGCGACGTCTACGACCGCGCCCTCCCCCAGGTCGACGCCGTGCGGCTGGCCGACGAGTCGCTGGTGCGGCTGGCCCGTTCGCGCGCCCAGGTCGTGCTGACGAGCGGCAACCACGACTCCGCCCAGCGCCTCGGCTTCAGCTCCCGGCTGATCGACGCCGCGGGCGTCTTCATCCGCACCGATGCCTCGGGCGTCGGATCGGCCATGGAAGTGGCGGATGAACACGGGCCGGTGGCGGTCTACGGCCTGCCGTTCCTCGACCCGCTCGCACTGGCCGAGCCCTGGCAGCTGCCCGCCCGGTCCCACGAGGCCGCGCTGTCGGCCGCCATGCAGCGCGTACGCCGCGACCTCGCCGCCCGCGCCACCGGCACCCGGTCGGTCGTCCTCGCCCACGCCTTCGTGGCCGGCGCCGAGCCCAGCGAGTCCGAGCGCGACATCAGCGTCGGCGGCGTCTCCCGCGTGCCGACCGGAGTGTTCGACGGGGTCGACTACGTCGCCCTCGGTCACCTCCACGGCGCACAGGTGCTCTCCGACCGCATCCGTTACAGCGGGTCGCCGATCGCCTACTCCTTCTCCGAGCATGCCCAGACCAAGGGTTCGTGGCTGGTCGACCTCCGGGCCGACGGCTCGGTGACAGCGGAGTTCGTCGAGGCTCCGGTGCCCAGGCCCCTGGCGCGGTTGCGTGGCACGCTCGCCGAGCTGCTGGCCGACCCCGGCCTGGCGCCGTACGAGCAGTTCTGGGTGCAGGCCACCCTCACCGACGAGGTACGGCCACCGCAGCCCATGGAGCAGCTGCGTCGCCGGTTCGCCCACGCGTTGGTGCTGGCCTTCGAGCCCGGCGAGCGCGACGTGACTTCCGTGCCCACCGCACGACCCGGCGTACGTTCCGACCACGCGATCGCCCTCGACTTCGTGCGCGAGCTGCGGGGCGCTCCCGCCAGCGACGCCGAGTCATCGCTCCTCCAGGATGCCTGCGACGCGTGTGGTGACGACATCGACGTCGACACCCTGCTCTCCGCCGCGGCGGGTGCCGGATGAGGCTGCACCGCTTGGCGGTGACGGCGTTCGGTCCGTTCGCCGACACCACGACGGTCGACTTCGACGCCCTGAGCGCAGCCGGTCTGTTCCTGCTGTCGGGAGCCACCGGGGCCGGCAAGACCAGCGTGCTCGACGCCGTCTGCTTCGCCCTCTACGGCGCGGTCCCGGGCGAGCGCAACGACGCCAGGAGGCTGCGGTCCGACCAGGCTGCCGCCGACACACCACCCTGCGTGGAGCTCGACGCGACCCTCGCCGGCCGGCGGTTCCGCATCGTCCGCTCCCCGGCCTGGTCGCGCCCCAAGAAGCGCGGTTCCGGCACCACTCAGCAGCAGGCCTCGGTGGTGATCAGCGAACGCGTCGACGGCTCCTGGGTGCCCCTCTCCACGCGGCTCGACGAGACCGGTCACCTGGTGACCGCGCTGGTGGGCATGAACCTCACGCAGTTCACCCAGGTGGCGATGCTGCCGCAGGGCCGCTTCCAGGCGTTCCTTCGCGCATCCTCCGAGGATCGGCACCGGTTGCTCCAACAGCTCTTCCGCACCGAGCGGTTCGAGCAGGTCGAGCGCTGGCTCCGCGACCGGCGGCTCGACCTGGGCCAGCGCAGCGACGACCACGACCGGGTGGTCGGCGCGCTCGTCCACCGGTTGAGCGAGACAGCTGGCGTCGCCCTGCCCGACCACACCGAGGAGCCCACCGAGTGGAGTGCCGCCCTCCTGGGCACCGCCCGCCATCGGGCCGAGGCCGCCACCGAGGTGGCGCCCTCGTGCCAAGCAGCCGAGGAGGTCGCGCGGGCAGGCCTCGAAACCGCGCGGGAAGTGACAGTCCTGCGGCGGCGTCATGCCGCTGCGGTTCGCGAGCGCGACGAGCTCGCCCGTCGTGACCGCGAGGTCGCAGCCGCCGCAACCTGCCTCGACGAGGCCGCGCGAGCCCGCGCTGTGTTCCCTCTGCACCGGCTGGCCCAGCGCTGCCGCGCGGCCTTCGTCGCGGCCGAGGCGCGCGCCGTACACGCCCGTGAGGCAGTGGCGTCACTGCTCCAGGTCTCCCCGGCTGACCTCGAGCCCGCGGCTGTCGCTCAGCGCGTCCAGCAGGCAGCACGCGACGCAGCCGCCGCCCGGGTGCTCGCCCCGCGCGAGGCCGAGCGGCTCGAGCTCGCCGGTCGCCTGCGTGACCTCGAGGCACTCCGGCTGGCCGCCGCAGCCGCGGTCTCCGAGCTCGCGGTCAGGGCAGAGGCGGAGCCTCGCGAGGTGGAGGCGCTACGCGAACAAGCAGGTGTGGCACGGGCAGTCGCCTCGCGCCTGCCCGAGGCCACGCAGGCGGTGGCCGACGCCGAGCGCCGGCTGGCCGCGGGGCGCAGCCTGCTCGCCCTGCGCAACGAGCTGGTCGTGGCCCAGCTCGACCTCAACCACTCCGTCGCCGGACGCCAAGCCCTCAACGAGGAGCTGCTCACCCTCCAGCAGGCCCGCATCGACGGGATGGCCGCCGAGCTGGCCGGGCGGCTCGCGGTCGGCGGCAGCTGCCCCGTCTGCGGATCCGATCACCACCCCCGCCCGGCCACTCCGGCAGCCGACGCCCCCGACGCCGCTGCCGAGAGGGCGCTGCGGCGCCGGCTGGCCGACGCCGAGGTCGAGACGGTGGCCCGGGCCGACCGGGCCAGCGCCCTCGAGACCCAGGCCGCGGTGGCCGAACAGGCAGCCGGCACCGACGACACCGACCTGCTCGACAGCCGGCTGGCGGCGGCACGCGCGGGTCTGACCACGGCCCAGCAGGCCGCAGACGGCCTGCTCGCCCTCCAGGGCCGGCTGGCCGCCGCCGAGGCCGGTGTCGTAGCCACCACCCGGACTCTGACGCAGCAGACCGCCCGCCTCGCCGAGCTCGACGCGTCACTGACAGCCCTGCGGCAACGGCTCGACGATGCCACCGAAGAGCTCCACCAGGTGCTCGGCGACGACCACGCCGACCTGGCCGCCTTGCTGGGCCACCTCGAGGAGACCCTCGGCGCCTTGAACACGCTGAGCGACAGCACCGCCACCGCCCACGCCGCCCGACGTACCCTCGACGACGCGGACCAGACGCTCGAGCAGGCCGCGCGCGAGGCCGGATTCACCGCCGCGGACGCCGCGCTGGCCGCCGTCCTCACCGACGAGCAGGCGGCCGCGCTCAGGGCGACCATCGACGACCACGCACGACGCGTCTCCGCCGTGACAGCCGTCCTCGAGGACCCCGACGTCGTGGCGGCTGCGGCGGGCGACGCTCCCGACCTCGACGAGCTCACCAGCGCTCATCGCCAGGCGCTCGCGGCTGTCGAGGACGCCCGCCACACCGCTCACCGCGAATCCGCGCGCGCGGCGAGGCTCGCCGAGCTTCACGAACGCCTGACCGAGGCCCTCGCGGCCTGGCGCCCGGTTCGCGAGGAGCTCGACCTGGTCGCCGGCCTCGCGTCGTTCGTCGAGGGCAAGTCGGGCGACAACCGGCTGCAGATGCGGCTGTCGGCCTACGTCCTGGGCTACCGGCTGTCCCAGGTCGTCGACGCCGCCAATGCCCGGCTCACCACGATGAGTGACTGCCGCTACTCCCTCGAGCACACCGGACGCCGGGGTGCCGGCGAGCGGCGTGGCGGCCTGAGCCTCCTGGTCCGTGACGACTGGTCGGGAGAGAGCCGCGACCCGGCGACGCTGTCGGGGGGCGAGACGTTCGTGGTGTCCCTCGCGCTTGCCCTGGGGCTGGCCGACGTGATCATGAACGAGGTCGGCGGGGCCACGCTCGACACGCTCTTCGTCGACGAGGGCTTCGGCTCCCTTGACGCCGACACCCTCGATGACGTGATGGACACCCTCGACTCCCTACGCGACGGTGGCCGCGTGGTCGGCGTGGTCAGTCACGTCGCCGAGATGCGCGACCGCATCCCCACCCAGCTCGTCGTGTCGAAGGCCCGCACCGGGTCGACCGTCTCCCTGCGTGGGTGACGCACGCCACAGCGCCGAACCTGCAACTCGCTCCCGGGTGCCCGCGTCTTGGTCTCGACATCGACAGAGACAACCAGGGAGCACATTGATCATGGCCACATCCATCACTGGGCAGACAAGGCGCTGCCTCGCTGCCGCGGCCGGCCTCCTTGCCACCGCCCTCGTGGGCCTGGTCCACGTCCCGGCCGCCCACGCCGCGGCACCGGAGTGGAAGCGCGAGCGCGGGATCGTCATCGAGTGCGCAGGCGACGCGCACGGCGTCCAGGTCTGGACGAGCGTCTACGAGAACCAGCGCTACGGCAACACCGTCCAGGTCGTCATCGGCGGCCCCGACGACGGCAACGGCAGCTCGCGCAACACCGACGACAAGTTCCTCCTCGACGGCTCCGTGAAGGCGTCGGTCCAGGTCAACGGCAAGAAGGCTGTCATCCACGGCACCGCCGTGCGCTACGGCGCGCGCAGCTCGGTCTACGAGGAGTTCGACGACGCCGGCTTCCTGATCAAGACCCGCGGGTTCCACCGCCAGCTGCGCACCGACCTCGTCGCCACCTACGCCGGCAAGGTCGTCCCGCTGACCTGCGACCCGGCCTTCTTCTACGACCTCGAGGTCAAGAAGATCCCGACCACCTGACCGCGAGTCGGCGCAGATCGCCCCTCCGGTCCCGTCGAGTCGGCGCAGATCGCCCCTCCGGTCCCGTCGAGTCGGCGCAAGTCGCCCCTCCGGTCCCGTCGAGTCGGCGCAGATCGTCCCGAAACCTCCCGGCCAACTGGGTGAGACGCCGCACCGAGTCCTGCGATTTCCGCGCCGACTCGGCACGTGGTGCGGGGCGATCTGCGCCGACTCGGCGGGCATTTCAGGGCGATCTGCGCCGACTCGCGGTCAGGGGTGGCCGCCGGGGATGTCGACGTCGGGGTCGTAGGGCACGCGGGTGTAGACGAACGTCGCGCACTCCAGGTGGAGCACGGAGCCGTCGGCACGGCGGACGACGTGCAGGACCTCGCCGCGGTGGTACCCCTCGATGCCGACGATCCGGTCGCCGCGCACCTCGAAGACGTAGGCGTCGTCGGGGTCGCCGAGCTCGTGGAGGCGCAGCTGGTCGCGGTGCCAGCGCAGCTCCAGCGCCGTGTTGCCCCAGAACCACAGCCCCGGCACCCCGACGAGCGACGCCGGGAGCGCCGTCGACGGACGCCACGGCTCGACGGGGTCGGGCGCGTCGTCGCCCAACAGCATCCGGGGCACCCACTCGGTGCCGATGCCCGAGGTGGCATTGGTCATCAGGACGCAGGCGTCACGTGTCGCCGCGTCGACGAACAGGCTGGCCAGGAAGCCGGGCATCGAACCGGTGTGCCCGCGCAGGCCACGTCCGTCGATCTCCATCAGCCGGAGTCCCAGCCCGTAACCGTCGGAAGACGGCTGCAGGGAGGCCATCTCGTCGAGGGTGTCGCGGGCGAGCACCTCGGGGTGGCCGGTGGCCAGGAAGTCGGCCCAGCGCAGCAGGTCGGTCACCGTGCTCCATGCCTGACCGGCCGGCGCCATCGCGACGGTGTCCTGGTGCGGCTCGCGGGTGAGCTCACCGGTGAAGTGCACGATGCTGTAACCCTGGGCGTGCGGCGCGACGGGCAGGTACGACGTGCGGGTCATGCCGAGCGGTTCGAGCAGGTCGGCGGTGACGACGTCCCACCACGAGGCGCCCCGTAGTCGCGCGACGGCCTCGCCGAGCAGCGCGAACCCGAGATTGCTGTAGTGGAAGAACGCCCCGGCATCGGCGATCCGGCCGGTGCCGTCGTTGACCCGCAGCAGGACGTCTGTCGCGACGCCGGGCGAACGCTCCCACCAGGACCCGCCCGGCTCGCTCTGCATGCCTGAGAGATGGGCGAGCAGCGAGCCCACCGTCGCGTCGGCGTACCCCGTCTCCGGGACCAACCGCGAGATCGGGTCGTCGAGCGCGAGAAGCCCCTCGTCGCGTGCGCGCATGACGAGGACGGCGACCAGCGTCTTGGTGATGGAGCCGATCCGGTACTGGGTGTCCGCGGGCGAGCCGGGTACGTCGCCCGCTCCACCTGTCCACACAGGAGTTCCGGCAGCGGCCACCCCGGCTACGACCGAGGGCAGGCGCACGTGCCCCTGGATGTGCGCCAGCCTGGCCTGCAGCTCGGCGGGTGCGGTCGACAGCGCCATCTCCTCAGTCCTGGAAAGCCTCGGGTGGCGGGCAGGAGCACACCAGGTTGCGGTCGCCGTACGCCTGGTCGATCCGGGCGACCGGCGGCCAGTACTTGTCGGGGTCCTGACCGGCCGGGAACACGCCGAGCTCACGCTCGTAGGGGCGTTCCCACTTGTCGAGGAGCGCCCGTGTGGTGTGGGGCGCGTTGCGGAGCGGGGAGTCCTCGGGACTCCACTCCCCCGCACCGACGCGGTCGATCTCGGCCTTGATCGCGATCATGGCGTCGCAGAAGCGGTCGATCTCCGCGAGGTCCTCGGACTCCGTCGGCTCGACCATCAAGGTTCCGGCGACGGGGAACGACATGGTCGGCGCGTGGAAGCCGTGGTCGATGAGCCGCTTGGCCACGTCGTCGACGGTGACGCCGGTGTCCTTGGTGATGCCGCGGACGTCGAGGATGCACTCGTGGGCGACCAACCCGTCCCGGCCCTGGTAGAGCACCGGGAAGTGCTCGCCCAGCCGGGCCGCGACGTAGTTGGCGGCAAGCACGGCGCTCGCGGTGGCGCGCGTCAGGCCGTCGGCCCCCATCAACCGGACGTAGGCCCACGAGATAGGCAGGATGCCTGCCGAGCCGTACGGCGCCGCGCTGATCGGGCCGATCCCCTCACGCTTCTCGGGCTCGGGGTGCATCGGGTGGGAGGGCAGGTACGGCGCCAGGTGCTCGCGTACGCCGACCGGGCCGACGCCCGGCCCGCCGCCGCCGTGCGGGATGCAGAAGGTCTTGTGGAGGTTGAGGTGCGAGACGTCGCCGCCGAACTCGCCCGGCCGCGCGTAGCCCAGCAGCGCGTTGAGGTTGGCGCCGTCGACGTAGACCTGGCCGCCGTGCTGGTGCACGATCTCGCAGAGCTCGGCGATGGTGTCCTCGTAGACGCCATGGGTCGACGGGTACGTCACCATGATCGCGGCCAGGTCCGCGCTGTGTGTCTCGCACTGGGCGCGCAGGTCGTCGAGATCGACCGAGCCGTCAGTCGCCGCCTTCACTACGACGACCCTCATGCCGGCCATCACCGCGGAGGCGGCGTTGGTGCCGTGGGCAGACGATGGGATCAGGCAGACGTTGCGGGCCTCGTCACCGTTGGCCCGGTGGTAGCCACGGATGGCGAGCAGTCCGGCCAGCTCGCCCTGCGAGCCGGCGTTCGGCTGGATCGAGACCCGGTCGTAGCCGGTCACCTCGGCCAGCCACGACTCCAGGTCGGCGACCAGCCTGCGGTAGCCCAGCGCGTCCTCCGCCGGCGCGAACGGGTGCAGGTCGGCGAAGCCCGGCAGCGAGACGGGTTCCATCTCGGTGGTCGCGTTGAGCTTCATCGTGCACGAGCCCAGCGGGATCATGCCGCGGTCGAGCGCGTAGTCGCGGGCGCTCAAGCGCCGCAGGTAGCGCAGCATCTGGGTCTCGCTGTGGTGGCTCGAGAAGACCTCGTGGGTCAGGTACGGCGTGACGCGGCGCAGGGCGTCGGGCAGCGCGTCGTCCGTGCTGGCATCGAGGGCGGCGACGTCGGCCGTCAGGCCGAACGCCTCGACCACGCTGGTCAGCGTCGAGCGCGTCGTGGTCTCGGAGGTGGACACACCGACGTGGTCGGCGTCCACGAGGCGCAGGTGCGCGCCGAGTTCGCGGGCCGCTGCCACGACCTCCTCGGCCCGCCGGGCACGCGTGCTGTGACGGTGTCGAAGAACTCGGCGTGCTCGACCTCGACCCCGCCCTCCCGCAGCGCTGCGGCCAGCACCGCGGCGTAGCGGTGGGTGCGGGTGGCGATCGCGCGGAGTCCGGCGGGCCCGTGGTAGACGGCGTACATCGACGCGACGACGGCGAGCAGGACCTGCGCGGTGCAGATGTTGGACGTCGCCTTGTCGCGGCGGATGTGCTGCTCGCGGGTCTGCAGCGCCAGGCGGTAGGCGGGCCGGCCCTCGACATCGACCGAGACGCCCACGAGGCGCCCCGGCAGGTGCCGCTCCAGCCCGTCGGCGACCGCCATGAATCCGGCGTGGGGGCCGCCGTAGAACAGCGGCACCCCGAACCGTTGGGACGAGCCGACGACCACGTCGGCCCCGGCTCGCCCGGCGCCTCCAGCACCGTCAGCGCCAGGAGGTCGGCGGCGACGACCACGAGGGCGTCGCGGTCGTGGGCCGCTTCGATGAGCGGGCGCGGGTCGACGACCCGGCCGGAGACCCCTGGGTAGGACAGGAGGAGCCCGCACAGCTCGCCCTCTGGCAGGCCCTGGTCGAGGTCGGCAACCACGACGTCGATCCCCATCGCCTCCGCACGGGTGCGGACGACGTCGATGGTCTGCGGGAGGCTGTCGGCGTCGACGACGAAGGGCCCGGTTGCCTTCCGGTTGGCCCGGCGTACGAG
>CAVWXS010000013.1:0-25279 GCA_963758885.1 uncultured Actinomycetota bacterium | reverse complement strand
CGCCGACCTGTGGACAACCCGCCCTCCGGTACCCCTACGTTGCGCGCATGGACTTCCTGCTACGGCGCGCGCGGATCGTCGAGCTGGAGGACGGCCCGGGCTGGGCCGGGCCCGTCGACCTGCTCGTCGAGGGCGGCCGGGTGCGAGACATCGACCGCGACCTGCACCGGCCCGCGGGGTTCGCCGCGGTCGACGCCCAAGGCGACGCTGGCTGGTGCCGGGACTCTGGGACCAGCACACTCACCTGGCCATGTGGACCGCCACCTCCGGCCGCCTCGACCTGGTCGGCACGCGCTCGGCCGACGAGGCGCTCAGCCAGGTTGCGGGGTCGGCTCGCGGCCGTCGCACGGGGAGCCGGTCGTCGGCTACGGCCACCGCCCGGTCACCTGGCCGGTCAGCCCACCGTCGCCGCCCTCGACGAGGTCGCTCCCGACGTCCCGGTCGTGCTCGTCAGCGGCGACGCGCACCACGGTTGGCTGAACTCCCGCGCGCTCGAGCTGCTGGGCTGGCTCGTCGCGAGACGTGCTGCTCGAGAGCGAGTGGTACGCCGCGTACGCCCGGATCCACGAGATCGCCGGCGACGAGACTTCGCCCGAGGCCTACGTGCGGATGGAGCCGCACGCCGCGGCCTGGGCGTCGTCGGGGTGGTGGAGCTCGAGTACGGCGAAGGGCTCGACGCCTGGCCGGCCCGATGGGAGCAGGGCGTCGACCTGCTTCGCGTACGTCGCGGCGTCTACCCCGACGGGCTCGACGCGGCCGTCGCGGCAGGGCTGCGCACCGGCGACCCGCTGGTCGAGGGCCCGACCTGTTCAGGACCTGTTGACGATGGGACCGCTGAAGATCATCAGCGACGGTTCGCTCAACACGCGCACGGCGTGGTGCGAGCACCCGTACGCCGACGGGTCGGGCCACGGCGCCCCCAACCAGTCGCCGGAGGAGCTGCGCGCGCTGATGACCCGCGCGACCGAGCACGGGCTGCATACCGCGGTGCACGCCATCGGCGACGCCGCCTGCCACGACGCAGTGGCGGCGTACGCAGAGACTGGGGCGCGCGGGCTCGATCGAGCACGCCCAGCTGATGACCCGGCAGGACGTGACCGAGATGGCACGGCTAGGCGTCGTCGCGAGCGTCCAGCCCGCACACCTGCTCGACGACCGCGACATCACCGAGCTGATCTGGCCCGACCGCGCCGACCGTTGCTTCCCCCTGCGGTGGATGGTCGACGACGGAGCCGAGCTGGCGATGGGCTCCGACGCGCCCGTCTCACCGCTCGACCCGTGGCTGGCGATCGCCGCTGCCGTCCATCGCTCTGCCGACGAACGACCCGCCTGGCATGCCGAACAGGCGCTGACCCCGATGGAGGCGTTGGCGGCTTCCGTCGACGGCCAGGGTTCGGTGCACGCCGGCATTCGCGCCGACCTGGTACTCCTCGACGCCGACCCGCTCGACCCCTCGGGCACCCCCGAGGACCAGGCCGCCCGCCTCCGCACGATGCCCGTCGCCGCCACCTGGGTCGCCGGCCGCCTGGTCCACGGCGACGACGCATTCGCTGGTTGAGCCCTGTCGGGGTGGTTTCGAGGCTCAGGCCTTGGCGGCCTCCGCACCTCAACCACCGAGCAATCGGTGGTGAGGTACGAGGAGCGCCAGCGACGAGCCTCGAAACCACCCCTACGCCGACAGGGCGATCGTCAGCTCCAGGACGGTGTCGGGGTCGTCGAGAGAGTCGCCGTAGAGCTCGCGGAGCTGGTTCATCCGGTACCGGACCGTCTGCGGGTGCACGAACAGCTCGGCGGCGACGTCCTCGCGGCGGCCGTGGTGGAGCAGCCAGGAGCGGAGGGTGTCGGCGAGCTTCTCGGCCACGGCCGGGCGCAGGTCGGCCATGCGGCGCGAGCGCCCGCGCGCGCAGGTCGGCGAGCGCCTCGGGGTCGGCGGTCAGCACCAGCCGGGTCAGGTGGTCCTCGGTGTCGCCCGAGAGTCCGTCGGCGTGTGCCCGGAGCGCCCGGTCGTACGACGCCCGGACCTGCAGCCACGGACGCGCCGGGCCCGCGATGCACCCGCGCGCGGTGAGCGTCGCAAGCAGACCCGCTCGCCGGCGACCGTGAGCGTCGGGGACGAGCAGCAGCGTGGAGTCCTCGGGCATGTCGCTGCGGTCGACGGCCTGGAGCACCACCCCGGGCAGCGCGCCGCGGACCGGCCTCGCCTGCGCCTCCGGCACGATCACCGCGGTCAGCGTGCTCGGCGGCGTCCACTCGGCCCGGTCCGCCGCCTCCTGGACATGCTCGGTCGGCGACCCGTCGAGCAGGTCGGCGGCCAGCCGTTCGAGCAGCCGCTCGCGCACGCGGCCGGTCGTGGCCAGCTCGTCGGTGTGCCCGGCCACGCTCGCGGCCGACAGCTCGTCGATGTAGGCGAACACCAGCTCCGCGAAGCCCGCGAGCCGGTCGGCCGGGATGCCGGCAGCCACGGCACGCGCCGACATCTCCCGCCACGCCACCCTGGCCCCGATGCGGTAGGCGGACAGCAGCGCGTCGGTGGACCGCCCGTTGCGGGCCTCGCCACGGCCGAGCTGGTAGGCGCCCTCCATGGCCGGCGCGGTCGGCGTACCGGGGTCGGCGCCGCGCCGTCCGCCCGCCAGCGACAAGAACCCGCCCAGCGCCAGCTGCACGGCGTTGCGGATGATCTCGCCCATGCTGCCGCTGAGCGCGCCCTCGTAGCTGGGTACCTCCTCGATGATCGCCGCGACCGTGCGGTCGGCGACCTCGGGCAGGTGGGCGCGCATGTCGGCGATCACCTCGGGGGACAGGAGGACACCGTGACCAGCGGTACGTCGTGGGGTTCGTGAGGCCATCTCTTGTTCCTGCGCACAAAACGAGGCGACCGATTCACCCGTGAGGATCATGAGTTTGTCACATCTATCGGGCATGCTGGGTCTTGTGACTCCCTCCGCCGCTTCTCCGACCCCCTGGCGCGCCCTGCGCTCCCAGCTGGGCCGCGTGGCTGAGGCCGCCAGCAGCCCGCTCGTGCCGGCCGACTTCCTCGACCTCTTCGCGCCGCTGCGCCAGGGCGCCGAGCTCCGCGGCCGGGTCGTCTCGGTACATCCCCGAGACCCACGACGCCGCGACCCTGCTGATCAAGCCCGGCGCCGACTGGGCCGGCCATGTCCCCGGCCAGTACCTCCGCATCGGCATCGACGTCGACGGCGTCCGCCAGTGGCGCGCCTACTCCCTGACCCACGGCCCGCGCCCCGACGGGCTGATCTCGATCACCGTCAAGGCCGTCCCCGACGGGCTCGTCAGCCACCACCTCGTGCACGACTTCAAGCCCGGCACGCTGGTCCACCTCGAGCAGGCCCAGGGCGAGTTCGTGCTCCCCGACGGCCTGGTCGGCAAGCTGCTCTTCGTCACCGCCGGCTCCGGCATCACGCCGGTCATCGGCATGCTGCGCAACCTCTTCCCGTCGCACCGACTCCGGCGTGCTCCGCCCCGAGCGCAGCGCCGACTACGACATCGTCGTGCTCCACGTCGCGCCCAGCCGGCCCGACTCGATCTTCCGCCGCGACCTGCAGGCCCTGCATGACGCCGGCGCCATCCGGCTCGTCGCCCGGTACGACGACGAGCACGGCCTGCTCGACCTCGACCGGCTGACCGAGCTCGTGCCCGACCTCGGTGCGCGCACGACGTACGGCTGCGGACCCTCGGGTCTGCTCGACGCCCTGTCCGCGCATCACGAGCAAGCCGGCCTCACGCTGTTCACCGAACAGTTCCGCACCACCCGGCTCGCCGACCCCGGCGAGGGCGGCACCGTCACCTTCGCCACGCAACGACACCGTCGTCGAGGCCGCGGGCGACACCCCGATCCTCGACGCGTCCGAGGCCGCCGGCGTGCTGATGCCGAGCGGCTGCCGGATGGGCATCTGCTACGGCTGCGTGCTGCCGCTCAAGGAGGGCAGCGTGCGCGACCTGCGCACCGGCGCCGTCACCACCGCCGTCCCGGGTGAAGGCCCCGCCATCAAGATCCAGACCTGCATCCACGCCGCCGCCGGCGACTGCCACCTCGACCACTGACCCCCGACCCTCCATCTTGAAGGAGACCCGATGACCACGATCCAGAAGAAGTCCGACAACCCGATCGCCCACCTCACGCCCGAGGACATCGAGATGCTCGGCATCGAGCTCGACGCCATCCGGCAGAGCGTGATCGACAGCCGCGGCGAGAGCGACGCGAAGTACATCCGCAAGGTCATCAAGACCCAGCGCAGCCTCGAGCTGGGCAGCCGCGCCGTGCTGCTCTTCTCGATCTTCCCGCCCGCCTGGATCGTCGGCACCGCCGGCCTGTCGGTGGCCAAGATCCTCGACAACATGGAGATCGGCCACAACATCCTCCACGGCCAGTGGGACTGGATGCGCGACCCCAAGATCCACTCCACGACCTGGGAGTGGGACCACGCGACGCCGGCGGAGCAGTGGAAGGTCTCCCACAACGAGCTCCACCACAACTTCACCAACGTCGTCGGCAAGGACAACGACCTCGGCTACGGCATCATGCGCGTCGACGAGGAGCAGAAGTGGATCCCCTTCTACCTGCTCCAGCCGCTCTGGAACGCCTTCAACGCGATGTTCTTCGAGTACGGCATCGCCGCCTACGACCTCGAGCTCCGCGGCGCGCTGAAGTCCGGCCGCACCAAGGACCCCGCGTTCAAGAAGCAGGCCCGGAAGGTCGTCGACAAGATCCGCAAGCAGGCCACCAAGGACTACGTCGTCCACCCGATCCTGTCGGGCCCGTCGTTCCTGCACACCCTGGCCGCCAACTTCACCGCCAACGTCGTGCGCAACGTCTGGGCGCACTCGATCATCATGTGCGGTCACTTCCCCGAGGGCGTGGAGACCTTCGAGAAGAAGTCGATCGAGGGCGAGACCCACGGTGAGTGGTACATCCGCCAGATGCTCGGCTCGGCCAACATCTCCGGCTCCCCGCTCATGCACATCATGTCCGGGAACCTCTCCCACCAGATCGAGCACCACCTGTTCCCCGACCTGCCGTCCAACCGCTACTCCGAGATCGCCCCGAAGGTCGAGGCCCTGTTCGAGAAGTACGGCCTCAACTACTGCGCCCGCCCGCTGCCGCAGCAGGTGTACTCCGCGTGGCACAAGGTGGTCCGCTTGTCGCTGCCCAACGGCTGGCTGGCAAGTACCACCCCCAAGAACCTTCCCAGCCAGCTCGGGAAGCTGTACAAGATGGTGACAGGCACCCCGCGCGAACGACGCCTCATCCAGGCGTCGCTCACCCGAGAGGTGCACCGCCTGCAGCAGGCGGCCTGAGGACGCCCCTTTGGGGGGGCTGACCGGCGGTGGAGGACCCAAGGTTCGCGGGGGGCGAGCCGGGACCACCACCGCCGGGCTCCGCTGTCTCACTGCAGTCTTGGGTAGAGCCGACCGCCGACGTCCTGCGAGCTCAGCAGGAGTAGTCGGCGGCCGGCACCCGTTGCTCGCCAGAGTCCGGGGAGGTTTCCGGACGAGTCGCCGAAAGGCTGGACCCCCCGGTCTGGCCACGGCAAGCAAATCGGTGGGTGATTGTCGAAGTCTTCGGACCTGATTAGACCGAGCGGTAACAGACCGTCCTCAAACCGGTTACGCAGCGGAATCCCGCACGGACATCGCTCCCCGTGCTCCTAATCTTTCGCCCCGGTGTGCAGCAGCACATCCACGCAATCGGGCCCGCTTTCGTGCGGGTTGGGGGGAAACACATGAACAGTCTGGAAGCGACCGCAGAGCGAGCCTGCCGCGGTGGAGACGACTCGTGCCGTCCGTCGGCGCACCGTTGCCCGGGGGGCAGTCTGGGCGGCGCCGGTGGCGTTGGTGGCGGTGAGCGCCCCGGCGTTCGCCGCCTCGACGTCGTGCCTGACCGCCAAGTGGACCGAAGCGGTCTACAGCGGAGCCAACGGCAAGTGGAGCCTCTGCTTCGACTTCGTCAACTGTGGCACCGCGGAGATCAAGGTGACCAAGATCGACGTCTACACCACCTACCACGCACCGGCGACCAACACCACGGCCAACCAGCTCGTCCACACCATCGCGATGAACACCACCGTCGGCACGAACGCCACCGCCCTCAACCCGGTGAAGTTCTGCAACTCCAAGACGCCGTTCAACACGCCTCCCGCGGGCTCGGGAGGCGACCTGCTGCCCGAGTACTACAACGACTTCCTCCCGACCGACGTCGACGGCAAGATCGACTGCGTCGCCAAGGACGGGTTCCCGGTGTTCCCTGCCGACCCGCTCTACCCGGACTCCTGCAAGCGGCTCCGGGCCGACAACACCTACCTGGTCATCACCTACACCATCTCGGGCGGCACCCAGACGCTCTACCTGCCCATGGACGACAACGTCGGGTGCCGGGTGACCGCCGGGTGCACGAGCTGAACCGCCGCTCGTCCTCGGTGGTCCTCACACGTACCTGAACGCCTTCCGCTCCCTCCGCTCCCACCGGCCCCGGAACAACCGCAACAGCACGCCGTACGCCGGCCCGGCGTCCTCCACGATCCGCTGGCGGACGTCGGCCGGCAGGCCGGCTGAGACCCACGGGAGCAGGAACGGCAGCATCGACAGCGGGTAGGCCCGCTGGGCCTGCTTCTCGAACGCCGCGTTCTCCTCGACGGTGAGGCTGCGCTGGAGCAGGGGCAGTGCCTCGGTCTCCTCGTGGGCCAGGTGCTCCAGGAGCGCCGACCGGGTTGACGTCACGTGCACGTCGAGAGCGTTGCGGTGGTCGTCGCAGGGATGCTCGGCCATCGCCCGGAAGCCTTCCGCACAGGCGGTCAGCGCGGGGTCGATGCCGTCGTGCTCGCACTCCATGGCATGCAGCAGCGCCGTCCCCTCCTCGTCGCCGGCGGTCGCGGCCTTCTGCAGCAGCGTCGGCCACAGGTGCTCGTCCTCGACCGAGTGGTGGTGGTGCAGCACGGTCGCGAAGGTCCGCCACCGCTCGCCCAAGGACCGCCAGGTCGCCGTGTCGCCCACCGGCGTGGCCCGGACGGCCGACTCGAACGCCGCGAGGTCGCGGCGGAAGGCGTGGTGGATGACGTACATCCCCGACTGGTCGTGCGGGCCCTCCGCGACGGACGACTGGCCCGGCAGCATGATCTGCGGACGTGGTGTGGTCGGGCTGGTCATGCGAACGCCTTCGTCGTCGCGGCGGGCTCCCGGACACGCGCGGCCTCGGTCGCTCGGAGCAGGGCGAGCACTCCGACCGCGCCCGTGACGGCCAGCAGCAGCACCTGGAACGCCGCGAGGCCGGGGGAGAGCGCGTCGTTGCCGAGACCGCCGTCGAAGAACCCGGACGCCACGCTGACCAGGCACGCCGTGGCGAGGAGACCCGCGGCGGCGACCGCGCCTCGACCCTGGGTGCGGACGGCCACCCAGGTGAGCAGCACCTGGACCGCGATCATCGGCAGCGGGGCGGCGAGCAGGGCCTTCCCGCCCCAGGCGTCGGACCAGGTGTTCACGTCGGCGGCCACGGCCAGCAGGCCGCCGGCCAGATCGGTGAGGAGCAGCACGCCGACGGCCTGGCCGAGGTGACGTGCAGTGCGGCGCGCGGTGGGTGTCGATGTCATGACACGCAGCCTGCCGGTGTCGTCTTGTAGCGGACTTGGGCGCGACTTGGGCCGGATCGCCTCCTCGGTCTGTGACAGCCTGGCGGCGTGGAGCTGACGGCCGACTGCACGCGCTGCGTGGGGTTGTGCTGTGTGGTGTTGCCGTTCGCGAGGTCGGCCGACTTCGCCTTCGACAAGCCGGCGGGCGAGGCATGCCGGCACCTGGCCGCCGACCACGGGTGCCGCATCCACGACCGCCTGCTCGACTCCGGGATGCGCGGCTGCGTCGCCTACGACTGCTTCGGGGCGGGACAGTCCGTGACGCAGACCGGACGGGTCGAGGCGTTCCACGAGGTCGAGCAGGTCCACGAGATCGGGTGGTACCTCACCGAGGCTCTCGAGCGCGGCGCCGACGCCGCCGGCCTGCTCGCCGAGACGGAGCGGCTGGCAGCCGCGAGCCCACGGCCCGAGGAGGTGGAGGCCCTGCGGGCGCGCGTCGCGCCCGTCCTGCGCGCGGTCGCCGAGGCCGCCCGGGCGCCGTACGACGCCCCGCTCGCGGCCGCCGGGACCGACCTCGTCGGAGCGGACCTGCGAGGAGAGGATCTTCGGGGCGCCGACCTCCGCGGCGCGCTGCTCATCGGGGCCGACCTGCGTGGCGCCGACCTGACCGACGCGGACCTGCTCGGAGCAGACCTGCGCGGCGCGGACCTCAGTGGCGCCGACCTGTCTCGGGTGCTGTTCGTGACACGCCGCCAGCTCGGCTCGGTGCGCATCCCTCCAGACTCGGGGAACTCCCGCCCGGTTGCGGACATAGACGCTCGCTGAGTCAGCGCTTCACACGCCGAGCCGTTCCAGGTCGCGAGCGCTCTCGTGACCCGTCGCCAGCTGGCTTTCTGCCACCAATTTCCCGGACCAGGAGGGAACTCCACCGCGGCTGCGGACATAACTGGTCGTGGGACGAGAGATGGAGACCTTGGATACCAGCGACCGGGAGCTCGTCGAGCAGCTTCGCTCGGGCAGCGCCCAGGCGCTGGGCGAGCTGTTCGACCGCTACGCCGACCGCATCTACACCTACTGCTTCCGGCGCACCGCGTCGTGGGCGGTGGCAGCGCGAGGTCCGGGTCCGCCAGCTGCGCCCGGGTGAGCGCGACCATGTCCGCGATGCCCGAGTCGACCACCTCGGCGGCCTCCTCCACCGAGGCCGCGGCGCCCACGCCGAAGACCGGCACGTCGGGGTTCGCCTCCTTCACGGCAGCGACCTCCGTCCGCAGCCAGGCGGCAGGCATGCCCGACGACGGGAACACGTAGTGCACGTTGTGGTAGCCGCCGGCGGCGAGGTCGATGAAGTCCACACGCGCCTCCGACCGCAGGCGGCGGATCGACCCGAGCGACTGATGGACGTCGAGGCCCTCGGGGTGGAAGTCGCTCGCGACGATGCGGATCCCGACGGTGAAGTCGTCCCCGACGCGCGACCGGACGGCGCGCAGTACCTCGCGAGGAAACCTGGTGCGTCCCTCGAGGTCGCCGCCGTAGTCGTCCGTACGCCGGTTGTAGAGCGGCGACAGGAACTGGTGCAGCAGGTAGCTGTGGGCCATGTGCAGCTCGACGCCGTCGAAGCCGCCGAGACGTGCGAGCTCCGCGCTGCGTGCCCACGACTCCACGAGACGGGCGATGTCGCTTCGCGTCGCCTGGGTCGTGGCATGGCCGGTGGACGGCGAGATGACGCGTGAGGGTGAGTAGGCGGGTCGAGGTCCCGACCGGTCCGTCGGGCTGGGTCTGGGCCCCGTGGTGGTTCAGCTGCACCAGGATGCGCGCACCCGCCGCGTGCACGGCGTCGGTGAGCTGCCTGTTCGCGTCGACCGAGCGCGGGTCGAAGGCGTCCTGGAAGTGCCGGATCGAACCACTGGCGTCGACCAGGTGGTTGCCGGCGACGAAGAGGGCGCAGCCGCCCTCGGCGCGCCTGACGAAGTACGCCGTCTCCCGCGGTGACTCGAAGCGGTCCGAGTACTGCTTCGAATGCGCCGCCTGCATGATCCTGTTGGCGACCTCGAAGGTGCCGATCCGCAGTGGCGTGAACAGCCTGGACGTCGCGGCGGTCTGCTCCTCGTCCGGCACGACAGCAGACTAGGACCGCTTCCCTCAGTGGAGGGTGGGCCGGTAGACGAGCGCCTGCGTGCGGCCGTCGAGCGTCCGCGCGTCCAACAGGTCCAGGTCGAAGTCGGCAGCCCCACCGAAGATCGGCTCGTCGCCGCTCCGGCCGGTGATGACGGGGAAGACGGTCACCTCCACGCGGTCGACGAGGCCGGCGGCCATCAGCGCCCAGTTCAACGAGAGGCTGCCGTGCGAGCGCAACGGCACGTCCGACTCGTCCTTCAGCCGGGCAACGACCTCGACCGCGTCGCCGCTCGCGACGTGCGCGTCCGGCCAGTCGAGGTCGCCCTCCAGGGTCGAGGACACCACCGTCGTGGGGAGGCTCCTCATGCGCGTCACCCAGGGGTCGCGCACCTCGGAGTCCTCGGTGCTCTCGGCCAGCATCCGCGCGAACGCCTTGAACGTGTTGGCGCCGAAGACCATCCGCTGCTCGCCGCCGTACAACCCGAGCCGGTGCTCGAGCAGCTCCGGGCCCTGCTTTCCCCAGTACCCGCCCCAGTCGCCGCCGGGACCGTACGAGCCGTAGCCGTCGAGGCTCATGAAGACGTCGAAGGTGTAGGTGGCGGTCATGAGGTTCTCCTCGCACTTGCGGAATCCATGACTCGACAGACCAGCGAGCGGCGCGGGACTCATCGGACTGCGACGCTCGACCTCGGCGCGAGCACGTATCGGGTGGTCACCTCGTGCGGGTGACGATCTGGGGTAGATGTCGTGAGCCAGGTGCACGAGATGTTCCCCACACCACCGGCTCAGAGAACGCCCCATACGTCGATCAGGTCCTGCGACCGCTGTTGGTCGAGCTCGGGTTGACCGCCGCCGAGAGCTCGGTCCTACCGGTCTGGTCCTTCGCACGCCCCTGAACGTCGTCGGCCTCGAGAAGCGCAACACCACCGTCGTGCGCATGCGAGGGCCCGCGCCATGGTGCTCGGCACGACCGGTCAGTGGCAGATGAGGCGCTTCGGCCGACGGGATGTCAGCCGGAGAGGGCAGCGGAGTTTCGCCGACGCAGGTATCGGTACGTTCGGAGACAGCCCTGATGAGCGAGTACCCCGACGCCAGCATTGGCCACAGCCAATAGCGCTGCGCCGACCAACATCCCTACGTCATCGAAGGCGATCACGTTCGTCGCGACGAGAAGCAGAGGCCACCCGATGGCTGCCGTCGCGAGTGCTGGCCGCCACCATCGCCCGAGGATGAGGCCGAGCAAAATCATGGTCGGGATCATCTCGACCTCCCCTCGCTCACAATCTAGCGCCGCTGCGCTGCCCGACTGCGGGATGAACTAGACCTCACGCGGGACTCGTCCCACGAGCAACGGGCCGGTATCCGGGCAATGATCAGGTACTTGCCGGCGTGCGGCATGTTCAGCGTCGCCAGTCTCACGGGCTCGCACCTCAACCAGCGAGATCGAGCTCCCCGGTACCCCACGAGACGCTGGGGGAGTCGACCGCGGCGATCGGCTGCAGTTCACCGACCTGCCAGTCCCAGGCGACCAGGTACGTCTGGCCGGCCTGGGGCAGCGTCAGCATCAGCACCGGAAGGCCGTCGCGCCAGCCGAGCGGCGCGGAGTTCGTTGCCGCGGGACTGATCGGCAGGTAGGCGAGTGCGTCGCCGTTGTGCCGGTCCAGGACCGCCAGGCCCGTGCCGAGAGGCGGGTCGCCAGACCCGTTCTTGCGGCTGCCCTGGTAGTGGCCGCCGACCACGATGTCGTCGTCGGCCATCGGATGCGTCTGGAACAGGCCACCCGCGTTGGGGAATGCGGCGGGCACGTCCGGGGCGCTGTAGTAGTCGAGTACGGCGGAGTACTGGCTCCAGCTCAGGCTGTCGGTGGAATCGTCGACCGACACGTTGGAGGGACCGGTGCTGGTTGAGCTGAACCCACCGCCTTCCAGGGAGACGACACCTTTGGAGGACTCGCCCTCGTCGGAGACGAACACCCACCCGTTGCCTTGCCAGACGACGTAGTGGGCAAACCCGGGGACGCCGTACCTCTTGCTGGTGCCGGTCGCCAGGTCGACGACGACCAGCGCCTGGGGCTGCGGCAGCGCCAGCATGGATCCGTCGGGAGAGAGGGACGTGGGCTGGAGGGCCGGTGAGCTGTTGCCGCCGCCGTCCGCAGCGGGCACCAGGGCGGGGTCGGTGTCGACCCGCCGCCACCAGCCGTCGTCGCCGAGGACCAGCACGCCGGCCTGGTCGTCGGGGTCGGCCATCGCCAGTACGGCGTGGTCGAGCGGTCGCTCCGACAGCGGCACCGTGCGGTCCGGGTCGACGGTGAGGGCCGGTGTACCCGCGAGCGTGGTGCGCCAGGCGCCGTCGATCAGTAGCCGCTGGGTGGTCTCCGGGGTGAGGGGGGCAGGTACGTGCGGCGAGTCGGGGCTCGGCCCGTCGGTCGAGGGCGGCGTGCGGTCGGTCCTGTTGCCGTCCAGGGCTACACCGGCGCCCACCCCCACGGCGGCGACGACGAGTGCGGCAGCGGTCCCGGCGAGAACGACGTGACGACGGCGGCGGCGGCGTCGCCCGGCCGTCCACGTACCTTCCGCGACGCCGGTGGGAGCCAGCTCGAGGGTGTCGGCGGCGTGCTTGAGGTCCATCAGTCCTCCTCGGAACGGTCGAGCACGAGGGTGCGGAGGCGGTCGAGCGCGACGGAGTTCTGCTTCTTCACGGTGCCCTCGCTGACGCCGAGGGTGCGTGCGGTCTCGGCCACGCTGAGGTCCAGCAGGTGACGGAGCACGACGACCGCGCGCTGCTTCGGAGTGAGCTGCCCCAGAGCGTCCCGGAGCACGATGGCCGACGTGGAGTCCGGCTCGAGCGCCGTGTCGACCGGCTCCGCTGTCAGTCGCTCGCGGCGGGTCCGCCGCCACCACGAGATGTTGGTCCGGAAGATCACGGTGCGCGCCCACGCGTCGGGGTTGCCCTCGCGCAGCGAGTCCCATCGGTCCGCGGCGCGGACCAATGCCTCCTGCACGAGGTCCTCGGCGCGGTGGTAGTCACCGGTCAGGTACCACGCCCACCGCAGCAGCAGCTGTTGCCGGGCGCGCGCCCAACCCTCGAACGACTGCTGCGCGTCCTGCGACATCGGGACCTCCTTCCCGATGAACGCGCCGAGGCCGCCTCAGGTTGAAGTGGGACTCCACTGTTCGGTGGATATCGTGGCGGCGCCTATTGCATTGCGGGCAAGGTGGACCCGTCGGGCCATGCGCAAATGCACACCCGGTTGCCGGCGCCGTCGGCGAGCGTCCACTGTTCCGGGGCTTCGGAGTCGTCCACGATGCGGCCCCCCGCGTCGAGCGCCGCCGCGAGACGCGCCTCTACGTGCTCGCGCGCGACCGAGACGTCGACATGCATGGCGTGCCGCAACGGCTTGGCCGCGTCGAGTTCCTGCATCCAGACCGACGAACCGTGGCCCAACGGGTCGACCGCGCAGACGTCGGCCACGCCCGTATACCCGAGCACGGCGCGCCAGAACCCACTATCGACCGAGTCGGGCTTCGCAGCGATCGCGAGCTGGACCTCCTGCGCAGCAGCTCGATCCGGAACGGCTTCATGCGCCTGTGTCACCGCCGTGATTGCCCGCGCAAGGTCGAGATGCTGCCGCTCCAACTGTGAGAAGTGGCGACTCAACCGCACGGCGAGATGGTGATCGGCGATCGTCAGCACTACGCCCGAGCGCTCAAGACCTGGAACCTGCGCTACCGCCCTGGCAAGCTCCACCGCTTCGCCAAGCGACGGGACACGGAACACAGCCGTCGCTCCACCGTGCAACACCACCCAATCCTCGACGTCCCCGGCGTCGAGAAACTCCCGCCATCCCTGTTTGCTCATTTCGACCTCCCACAGGGGAACGTAGCGAAAAGACAGTCCCGGGCAAGGGCCTCCCATGACACCGCTCATCCGCAAGAGCGGTCGCCGTCTGGTCGCCGGTGCCCTGACATGCCGATGAGCGGACGCCGAATCGGAATCAAGGGAGGCCCCCTCGACCTGCGGTGGCTGCATATACGGAACGACGCCGACCGTAGCGTCGAGGGACTCAAGGGAGGTGCGCCATGGAGGTGCTGCTCGGCCTGATCATCCTCACGTTCGCCCTGCTCGGGATCGCTGGCTATCGGTTCTCCAAGCATCGAGGAGATGTGCCCCTCGACGTGACTGCCGAGCAGATAACCGCGACGCCTCCTAGGCTGCGGCCATGCCCCTGACCACCCGGCCGCTCACCCGGGACGACTTCGACCAGTCGATCGCGCTCATCCGCGAAGCGTTCGGCGACCTACCGCCGGGCGCGACGCCGCCAAGCGCCGACGACTTCCCGCGCCCCGGCTACCACGCGTTCGGCACGTTCGACGACGACCACCTCGTGGCGCGGGTGGTGACCCGTGAGTACCACTCGTGGTTCGGCGGCAGCGCCGTACCCACCGGAGGCATCGCCGGCGTCGCGGTGGCCGCCGAGCGGCGGGGCGCGAAGCTGCTCGACGACCTGTTCCGGGTAGCCCTCGACGACGGCCTACGGGAGCGCGGGGAGGCGGTGTCGACGCTGTTCTGCACCGCGCCCGGGATCTACCGCAAGTTCGGCTACGAGCTGATCTCCTCCTACGACACGGTCGAGGTCCCCGCAGCAACGCTGGCCCGGATCGGTGCCCCGGCCGGCGTGCGCACCCGCCGGGCGACGCCCGCCGACTTCGACGCGGTCTGCGAGGTGTACGACGCCTGGGCGGCCGCGCAGAACGGCCCGCTCACGCGCCGCGGCCCGTCGTTCCCGGCCGATGCCAGGGCTTTCATCGACGCGTTCACCGGGGTCACGCTCGCGGTCGACCACGCGGGCGACGTGATCGGCTTCGCCAGCTGGCGGCGCGGCCAGGGGTCCGGCGACTCGTCGACGCTCGAGGTCTTCGACCTGCTCGCGCTGAGCGGCGACGCCTACGGCGCCCTGTGGCACGTGCTCGGGTCGTTCGGCAGCGTGGTCGGCCAGGTGCGGCTGCGTACGTCGGGCCACGACGTGGCCCGGCTGTGGCTCCCGTCTGCGCACTGGAAGGTCGTGGAGCGGGAGCCGTACATGCTGCGCGTGCACGACGTGCCCGGCGCGTTCGCCGGCCGCGACTGGCCGGTGGACGGCGACGTCGCGTTCTCCGTCGCTGGGGATCACGTCGGGACGACCAACGGGGCCTGGCGCCTGGTGATCGAGCGGGGGAAGGCCACCTGCGCGCCAGCCGCGGCGGCCGACGGTCCCGTCCTGACACCCGGCGGGCTCGCGCTGGCCTGGGCCGGCGCCCAGACCTGCGCCAACCTCCGGATGGCCGGGCACCTCTCCGGCGGCATGGAGAACGACGAGGCCCTCGACCGGGTGCTGGTGCCCCGGCCGATCCACATCCGCGACTTCTTCTGAGTCGCGACGGGGTCCGCCGCAGGTTTCATGCGGAGGGAGCAAGGGGTCGCACCTCCGTACTACGTCCTAGAGGACCGAGCGGAACGCTGATGAGGGTGCACGAAGACGGACGTACCAACCGACCGTTGATGGACGCTCGTCCACGCGTGAGCGGTGCCCCTCAGAACCGATTGGTACGTCCGATTACGCCGACGCGACTCGCACTCATCTCGCGATGAGCGGTTGGCTCAGCCTGACCACTCGAGCGGTAGCGCAGCAAAGAGCATCACGTCCTGACGCTCGCCCTGCCAGACACTGTGGGCGCGCATCTTCCCCTCATGAACGAACCCGGCTCGACGGGCGACTGCGACCGAGCCCGCGTTGTCGGCGACGATCGTCAGGAAGACACGAGCTGCCCCAACGTCGAACAGCCAGCGTCATCAGGATCACCGCCTGCGAGTGCGAGTCGGAGGATGCGTCGTGGGCGTCGCGAGAGCCGGAGGCGAGCTGCTCGTGGTCATCTCTCGACTGCGCCACGAAGGGGAGTCGCGATCAACCGCGGCATAGAAAGTGCACGAACCGCCCACCCGGGATGGAGGGGCGGTTCGTTGTGGCCCTGGCTGGTTCTCGGAACCAGCCGGATGGCTGCGACGGCGGGTCCTACCCCCGCGGACCCAGCGTCTCTATTCCTGTACCCCTTTTGAGGCATCTCCACACTCCAGCGGAAGCGGTTCAACGGTCCTTGGCTGTCGCGGACGAGCCCTGCACGCGGGGCGGCAAAGCGTCACCTGCGCGACGAGCAGGTGGACGCTGGTCCGTAGAGCCGCGCAGCCGCATGCGCGTGTGACGACACGGTCGGTCTTCAGATGGGAACATGACGCCATGGCCGACAGCGCCGCCGCCCCGGTGTCGGGCGTGAGTGAGGAGAGGTGGGAGTTCCGCAAGGAAGCCTTGGCCATGCGCTGTACGTGGCGATCTGCCTGATGGCCTCATTGATCGTGGTACCGGAGAGCGTCGGCCCCACCAAGGTGTTCGGACTCATCTGGGGGTCACCCTTGGCCTCGCGCTGGTGCACTGGTTCGCCTTCCGCGTCTCGGCACGGATGGTGGGGGCTGGCACGGTTCGCTCGTCCGATATCGAACTGATTGGTGCCCAACTGCTCGGCGCGGGTGGCGTCGCGCTGGTGGTCTCCTTCGGTGTGCTCATATTGCCCGACTCCGCGGAGCTCGAGGGCGCCGAGTACCTCCTCGCCGCCTTGATCTCCCTGATCGGGTTCGCCGTCGCTCGAGGCGCGGGCGCGTCCCGCCCCCGAGCCGTGGCCTACTCGTTGGTCGTGCTTGCGGGCGCGGTCACCATTGCCGTGCTGAAGAACCTGCTGGCCGGGCACTGACCCCCGAAGGGGGCCGGACCGTTCATCTGAGCGTGACTTCCGCCGATCCTCCGGAGTCGAGGGTCTGCTGGATCCGGTCCAGCCACGAGGTGATCTCCGAGAGCTGGGCAGTCAGTTGTTCGTCACCGACTGTCTCAGCGGTCTCGATGTCGGCGATCCGCTGCTGGCGCGCCCTTTCCACGAAGCTGGAGGTGATCACCGCGGTCACGATCGTCACGAACGCGATCGCCTCCAGCAGGAACAGTGCCCCCAGGAATCGCCCAGCCGTGTTCTTCGGGGTCACGTCGCCGTACCCCACCGCGGTCACCGTCTGCAACGCCCACCACATCTCGGTACCCAGGTCCGGGAACTCCTCAGGATCAACCACCCGGATCAGCGCACCACCGACCACCACACTCACCGCCGTCGCGGCGACGATCACCCCCATCGCGCTGCGCACCGACAGGGGAGCGCGCAGGAACGCCTCGAGCCGACGCCTTACCAACAAACGCCATGACGACCGATCCCTCCTGAAACCCAATGAGCACGAATCGTCCCACCGACAACGGGCCATGGCATCGACGAGAACCCGTCCACTCCGAGGAGGTGTCGGCGAGACAAGGCCCAGCCCCCACACCACCGCGCCTCTCATCGGCAATCACGGCAGCGCGGCGGCGTACCTCTCGGCCAGGTCCCTGACGTGCTGCACCAGCTCGGGTGGGTCGCTGACATGGAAGGGCATGCCCAGCATCGAGATCCAGACCGCGACGACCTCGAGGCTGTCGCCACCAGTGACCAGGACGCTGCCGCCGTCGGGGTGCGGCTCGACGGTGCCGACGGCGGGGTTGATCCGGGCCACCACCTCGTCGGCCGGGGCGTCGACGCGGATCCGGGCGTGCACCGCCCAGCCCGTGCGCGCCACCTCGCGGACCACGAACTCGGTGATGTCGCCGGGGAACTCGGTCGGAGCGAACCGCCGGCCACCGGGGGTCTTGAGTCGCAACCAGTCGACGCGGTACGGCGCCCACGCGTCCCGCCGTGGGTCGCGGGCAACGAGGTACCACCGGCGTTGCCACGCGACCAGGTGGTACGGCTCGATCTCCAACGGCTCGTCGCGGTAGTCGCAGCGCAGGCCGTCGTGGTCACGGATCGCGAGTGAGATCGCGTCGAGGACGGCCGCGTCGACCTCCGGGTCCTCGACGTTGCTGGAGGTGTTGGCCGGCCCGGCCGTGGTGGCCTTGATCAGTGCGTTGAGCTTGCGGCGGAGCCGGTCGGGCAGCACCTGCTCCAGCTTGGCGAGGGCACGCGCGCTGGTCTCCTCCACGCCGGAGACGCCGGTTGCCGCTCGCAGCCCGACCGCGACCGCCACGGCCTCCTCGTCATCGAGGAGAAGGGGCGGCAGCTTCGCGCCGACCCCGAGGCGGTAGCGGCCACCAGGTCCGCGGACGGCGTCGACGGGGTAGCCCAGCTCCCGGAGCCGGGCCACGTCGTTGCGGATCGTCCGGTCGGACACCTTGAGGCGGCCGGCCAGGTCTGCGCCCGACCATTCGGACCGCGACTGGAGCAGTGAGAGGAGCGCCAGCGTGCGGGTGGCGGTCTCTCCCAAGTTCTTCCTCCTCCAGCGATATTTCCGGAATCATATCTTCCGGAATCGGTCATAGCGTCGCAGACATGAACACCACACCCACCACCATCGAGATCCGCCCCTTCACCGCCGCCGTCGCGCAGGCCGACATCGACGACCTGCGTCGTCGGCTCGAGACCACCCGGTTCGCACCTGCCGCGCCCGGTGACTCGTGGGACTACGGCACCCCGTCGTCGTACCTGCGCGACATGGTCGAGCGCTGGAAGCAGTTCGACTGGCGCGACGTCGAGGC
Organism: uncultured Actinomycetota bacterium; assembly: GCA_963758885.1. Lineage (GTDB taxonomy): Bacteria > Actinomycetota > Actinomycetes > Propionibacteriales > Nocardioidaceae > Nocardioides. The sequence continues at coordinate 6,949 of CAVWXS010000013.1, read as the reverse complement.
GCGCATCAACGCGCACCCCAACTACCTGACCGAGATCGACGGGCAGACGATCCACTTCGTGCACGTGCGGTCCGCGGTACCAGGCGCGCGTGCGCTGCTGCTGTCGCACACCTACCCGGGGTCCTTCCTGGAGTTCCTGCCGCTCATCGGTCCGCTCACCGACCCGGAGGCGTACGGCGGCCGGGCGGACGACGCGTTCGACGTCGTCATCCCCTCGATGCCCGGCTTCGGGTTCTCCACCCCGGTCGCCGACGGCGGCTGGACGATGGCTCGCGTCGCCCGCACCTGGGACGCCCTGATGCGCGGGCTCGGCTACTCGTCGTACGGCGTGCACGGCTCCGACGGCGGTGCTCTGGTCGGCCGCGAGCTCGCGATCCTGGACCCCGAGGGCTTCCTCGGCGCGCACGTCCTGCAGCTGTTCTCCTTCCCGTCGGGCGACCCGGCCGAGTTCGAGGGTTTCGGGCCGAAGGAGTACGCGGCGCTCGAGCACATGCAGTGGTTCCAGTCCGTCGGCGGCTACAACGCGATGAACGGCTCGCGTCCGCAGACGATCGCCGCCGGCCTGTCCGACAGCCCGGTCGGCCAGCTGGCCTACTCCGAGCTCTTCGAGAGCTTCGGCAACGGGACGTCGCTCGTCACGCCCGACCAGGTGCTGGAGCAGGTGACGTTGTACTGGCTCACGAACACGGCCGCCGGCTCGGTCCGCTACCACTACGAGGAGGCGCACGTGGAGCGCGAACCCGTGGTGAGCACGGGTCGGCTCGGGGTCAGCGTCTTCAAGGACGACTTCCAGACCATCCGGTCGCTGGCCGAGCGGGACAACGCGAACATCCAGCACTGGTCCGAGTTCGACCGCGGGGGTCACTTCGCTGTGATGGAGAACCCGGACGCGATCGTCAGTGACCTGCGCTCGTTCTTCAGGGAAGGCCGCTGACGATCGAGGCAGTCCGATGACAGCGGAAGATCGCAGGTGCCAGGCGCCTGCGATCTTCCGTTGTCCCACACCGGTTCCCAACCTGGGCCGTCGGGCATAGTGTCGTGTGGTCCTTCATCTCGGGGGGCAGACGAGTTCGGAGGCGCCTGTGTTCGCTCGGTCAGCATCCACCCGCCGCACCTGGACACCGTTCCGGCTGCTGGTCATCGGCCTGTCCCTGATGGTGGCCGCGACGTTCGGGCCACCGGCGGCCATGGCCGGTGATCCAGGAAGCTCCGGCGACGCGCCGTACCGCGGCCGGGTGATCTCGCTGATGAACCACATGACGCTGGAGCAGAAGGTCGGCCAGCTCTTCGTCATCGAGGTGGCCGGTCGGCACGCCACCACGGTGAGCGACGCGGCCAAGGCCGTCAACCAGCGGCTGTACGGCGTCGACACACCCGCGCAGGCCATCGCGAAGTACCAGCCCGGCGGGGTCATCTACTACTCGACCCGGGTCGCTTGCGCCGGCTGCGCCAGCGACGACAACATCGGCGACCCCGCCCAGGTGGCCACGATGTCCAACGGGCTCCAGGCTGCGGCGCTGGCTCAGCCGGCCCGCATCCCGCTGCAGATCTCGGTCGACCAGGAGGGTGGCGCGCTCGTCGCGCGGTTCCTCGCCCCGGCGACCCAGATGCCCGGCAACATGGCGTTGGGCGCGGGCCGGTCGACCACGGACGCGTTCGACTCGGCGAAGGTGATCGGCGAGGAGCTCAAGGCGGTCGGCGTGACGCAGGACTACGCGCCGGTCTCCGACGTCAACATCAACCCCAACAACCCGGTCATCGGGATCCGCTCCATCGGCAGCGACGTGGACCTGGTGTCCGACCTGGCATCCACCCAGGTCAAGGGGTTCCACGCGGGCGGGGTCTCCGCAGTCGCCAAGCACTTCCCTGGCCACGGCGACACCGGCGTCGACAGCCACTTCGGGCTGCCAGAGGTCACGCACAGCCTGGAGCAGTTCCACGCGATCGACCTGCCGCCCTTCAAGGCCGCCATCGCGGCGGGCGTGGACACGATCATGACCGCCCACGTCGTGTTCCCGGCGGTCGACCCGTCCGGCGCGCCGGCGACGATGAGTCACGCGATCCTCACCGACGTGCTGCGCGACGAGCTCGGCTTCAAGGGCCTGATCGTCACCGACGCACTCGACATGGGGGGCGCGACCGCTGACTACCCGCCGAACGTCGCCCCGGTGGAGGCGATCCTCGCCGGCGCGGACCAGCTGCTGATCCCGCCGCAGATGGACACGGCGTACGGCGCCGTGCTCGACGCGGTCAGGGACGGCACCATCAGCAAGCAGCGGCTCGACGCCTCGGTCTACCGCGTGCTGCTGCACAAGTTCCGGCACGGAATCTTCGCCGACCCGATGGTCGACCCGGCGGCGGCACCGACGATCATGGGCGCGCCCGAGCACCTGGCCAAGGCGCAGGCGATCACGGACCACACCACCACGCTGGTGAAGAACGACGACGAGCTGCTGCCGCTCACCGCCGGCCCCCGCAACGTGCTCGTCGCAGGCTGGGGTGTCGGCACCACCCAGGGGATCGCCAACGCGCTGGTCGCGCGGGGTGCGACGACGCAGGTCCTGGAGTCCGGCACCACGCCGACGACCACCCACATCGACGCCGCCGTCGCCGCGGCGCAGAGCAGCGACCTCGTCGTGGTGTCGACCAACAACGCCTATGCGATCAATGCCACGACCGGGCAGCCGACTCCGGCCGCCGCGGCGCAGACTCGACTGGTGCAGGCACTCCTCGCGACCGAGAAGCCGGTCGTGGTCGCCGCGATGCGCAACCCCTACGACGTCGCCTCGTTCGCCGAAGCGCCGACCGTGCTCGACACCTATGGCTACACCGCTCACCAGATCGAGTCGCTGGCGCGGGTGCTCTTCGGCGAGGTGAACCCGACCGGCCGGCTGCCGGTCTCCATCCCGCGCGCTGACGGACACCGGCGAGCTGTTCCCGTTCGGACACGGCCTGGGCTACTGACGACGACCGGTCGCGAGGGGCGCCGGTGGGAAACTCGTCCAGCAATCCCTACGACCCCAGTGCGGCCGACACCACCTCGCGCGCCTCGGCCTGGACCTCGGCCAGGTGCTCGGGACCCTTGAACGACTCGGCGTAGATCTTGTAGACGTCCTCGGTGCCCGACGGGCGGGCGGCGAACCACGCGCTCTCGGTGGTCACCTTGAGGCCGCCGATCTTGGCGCCGTTGCCGGGAGCCGCGGTGAGCTTGTCGACGATCGGCTCGCCGGCCAGCTCGGTCGCGGTCACGTCGTCGGGGGAGAGGGCGCCCAGCTTGGCCTTCTGCTCCCGAGTCGCCGGGGCGTCGACGCGGGCGTACGCCGGGTCGCCGTACTTCGCAACCAGCTGCGCGTAGTGCTGGCTGGGGGTCTGCTCGGTCTTCGCGAGGATCTCCGAGGCCAGCAGGCACAGCAGCAGGCCGTCCTTGTCGGTGGTCCAGGTCGAGCCGTCCATCCGCAGGAACGACGCGCCCGCCGACTCCTCGCCGCCGAACCCGAACGACCCGTCGATCAGCCCCGGCACGAACCACTTGAAGCCGACAGGTACCTCGACCATCGGCTTCCCGATGCCAGCGGCGACGCGGTCGATCATCGACGAGGAGACCAGCGTCTTCCCGATCCGCGCGGAGTCCGGCCAGCCCGGGCGGGCGCCCCCGAAGAGATAGCCGATCGCGACGGCCAGGTAGTGGTTGGGGTTCATCAATCCGGCGTCCGGCGTGACGATGCCGTGGCGGTCGGCGTCCGCGTCGTTGCCGGTCGCGATGTCGTAGTCGTCCTTGCGCCCGATCAGCGACGCCATCGCCGACGGCGAGGAGCAGTCCATCCGGATCTTCTCGTCCCAGTCGAGCGTCATGAACCGCCAGGTCGGGTCGACGAGCGGGTTGACCACCGTCAGCTCGAGGCCGTGCCGCTCGCCGATCGCGCCCCAGTAGTCGACCGACGCGCCGCCGAGCGGGTCGGCCCCGATCCGCACGCCCGCTTGGCGAATCGCCTCGATGTCGACCACCGACGGCAGGTCGCCGACGTACTCGCCGAGGAAGTCGTACGACGACGCGGCGGCACGTGCCCGCGCGAACGGAATGCGCCGTACATCGGCCAGACCAGCCTTGATCAGCTCGTTGGCCCGGGCGGCGATGACCGACGTGGCGTCGGTGTCGGCCGGTCCACCGTGCGGCGGGTTGTACTTGAAGCCGCCATCGGCCGGCGGGTTGTGCGACGGCGTGACGACGATCCCGTCGGCCAGGCCAGGCCCGGTCTGCCGGCCGCCGTTCGCCTTGATGATCGCGTGGGAGACGGCGGGGGTCGGCGTGTAACGGTCGTCGGCGTCGACCAGCACCGTCACGTCGTTGGCCGCGAGCACCTCGAGGGCCGTGGCCCACGCCGGCTCGGACAACCCGTGGGTGTCGCGGCCGATGAACAGCGGGCCGTCGTACCCCTGCTCCTTGCGGTAGTCGCAGATCGCCTGCGTGGTCGCCAGGATGTGCGTCTCGTTGAACGCCGTCCTGAGGCTGCTGCCGCGGTGCCCGCTCGTCCCGAACGCGACCTGCTGGTCGATGTCGTCGGGGTCGGGGACGCCGGTGTAGTACGCCGTGACGAGGTGCGCGACGTCGACCAGGTCGGCGGGCGTGGCGAGGGTTCCTGCGCGGGACGGTGCCGTTTCCTGGGCCATGCGGCCATCCTTGCCCGCCGGGAGAGGTACGTCGATCCCGCCCTGGTGGCGATGGGACGGGGTTCGGGGAGCCCCGCGCCGCACCACGTGCACGAAATGCTCCCCAGATGCACGACCCGCTCCTCTCCGCTGGTCGAGGAGGTCGCGCTGAGGGGCGCGGCTGCTTGATGACTCACGGGGTTTCGACGCGCCGGCTGCGACCTCGCAAGCTCGGTCGCACGGCTTGCTCAACCTGGCGCCCTACGCCGTGCACTCCTCCGTCGTGCACGACTAAGGTCGAACACATGGCTGTCCCTGGGAACGCGCCAGCAGACCTGGCCGCGAGCGAGCTGTTCGCGGTCGACGCCTACGCGACGGAGTTCGACGCCCGGGTGACCGAGGTCGACGCCGGCAACCACCGCGTCCGCCTCGACCGCACGGCGTTCTACCCAGGGGGCGGAGGCCAGCCCTACGACGTCGGCACCATCGAGACATCCACCGGCACGCTGACGGTGGAATCCGTACGCCGCGACGGCGGCGCGATCTGGCATGTGGTCGAGGGCGACCTTCCGGATCCCGGCGCCGAGGTTCTCGGTCGCCTCGACTGGACCCGCCGCCACCAGCTGATGCGCACCCACACGGCGCTGCACATCCTGTGCGGGGTGATCTGGGCCGACTACGCGATCCCGGTCACCGGCGGCAACATGGAGCCGCTCAAGGGACGCCTCGACTTCCCGTTCCCCTCGATGTCCGCCGACCTGGGCGCGAAGGTCGAGAAGCGCATCAACGACGAGATCGAGAAGGCCCGCGAGATCCTGGTCGACTTCGTGCCGCGTTCGCTGGCCGACGCGGACCCCGCGCTGATCCGCACCAGCGCCAACCTGATCCCGCAGTCGATCGACCCGCTGCGCATCATCGACATCGTCGGTCTCGACAAGCAGGCCGACGGCGGCACGCACGTGCTCACGACCGCCGAGGTGGGCGCCGTACGCGTCGCCGGTACCGAGAGCAAGGGCAAGGACAACAAGCGCATCCGCCTGGAAGTGCTGGACCCGTCGGAAGGGAGCCACGATGCCTGACCACCTGATCGGACTGCTGCTCGGAGCCGAGGAGGACTGGCCGCAAGCCTTCGAGGCGGTCCTCGCCCGCGTGGGCAAGGTCGAGCTCTCCGACGGGAGCACCCACACCTTCCGCAGCGAGCGACTGACCATCGAGCCGTTCGACCTGATGGATCCGGTGCGCACCGAGCTCGTCATCGACCGCCTGGCCTACTGGTACTACCACCCGCGCGAGTGGCTGAAGAAGGCCGCGCTCGTCAACGGGACCTACCTGCTCAACAGCCCGTTCACCTTCCAGGCGATGGAGAAGCACTCGGCGTACTGCGCGATGCTGCGGCTCGGCTTGAAGGTCCCGCGCACGATCCTGGTGCCCTACAAGAACCCCGTCGACAACGTCCGCTGGGCCTACACGGCCAAGAAGTACAACCAGGCGTTCGACCTCGACAAGATCGCCGACGAGCTCGGCTACCCGATGTACATGAAGCCCTTCGACGGCGGGGGCTGGCGCGGCGTCTCGCGGATCAACAACCGCGACGACCTCCACCAGGCCTACGACGACTCCGGCGAGATGCTCATGCACCTCCAGGCCACCATCGACTACGAGCACTTCGCGCGCGCGCTGTCGATCGGCCCCGAGACGATGGTGATGAACTTCCGGCCCGACGAGCCGATGCACAACAGGTACGCCGTGTCTCACGGCTTCCTCGGCGAGGCGGCCGGCAACCAGACCGTCGCGATCTCGCGGATCGTCAACGCCTTCTTCGGCTGGGAGTTCAACTCCTGCGAGATGCTGGTTCAGGGCGACGAGGTGTACCCGATCGACTACGCCAACGCCTGCCCCGACGTCGCGGTCACCTCGCTGCACTACTACTTCCCGTGGGCGATCACCGCACTGGTGCGCTGGTCGGTGTTCACCCTGGCCACCGGCCGGAAGGGCCGTGTCGACCTGCACACCCGCAGGTACTTCGACATCGCGGACGACGAGTCGCTGTCGTACGACGCGAAGATCACCGCCTACCTCGCACTCGCGGACGAGCACTTCGACACGGCCCGCTACTGGCAGTGGTGCTCGGAGAACCTCCCGCACCTCGAGGAGCAGGTGCACGACTGGGTGACCTCGAAGGACTTCGAGCGGCTGCTGCGCGAGACCGTGGACGCGACGTACCCCGAACGCGAGCGCGACCAGTTCATGGCCCACTTCAAGGGCCTCACCGACCTCTGGGCCGCCGACAACAAGCACTGAC
>CAVWXS010000012.1:0-21062 GCA_963758885.1 uncultured Actinomycetota bacterium | reverse complement strand
CGCACATGTCGAGCAGCGGCTTGCGGAAGATGAAGATGCGGTCGGGCAGGCCGGTGTGGTTGGAGATGCGGTCGGGCAGCGCGACACCGTCGTAGAGGCCGAGCAGGGTGGGGTCGTCGGGCGGCGCGTCGTCCTCGACGAGTACGACGACGTTCTGGATCAAGATGGCGATCTCGTCGGGGATCTCGTCGAGGGCCTCACCCACGAGCTCCTCGAACTCCTCGCGCCCCAGCTCGACCGGCATGGCCCCATCGTCGCCGATCAGCGGTCGCTATGGGGCGTGAGGGACGCACGAACGCCCGGACCTGGTGGTCCGGGCGTTGATGTGTTGCTGCGACCCCGACGGGACTCGAACCCGCGGCCTCCGCCGTGACAGGGCGGCGCGCTAACCAACTGCGCTACGGGGCCTGGCGTTGCACTTGAAGCGGGTGGAACTCTAACCCATGCGCGAAGACGCCTCCCAATCGTCGCCATCGCGATGGTCGACGGCGAGACGCCCGCCCCGATAGAGTACGACGACCGATGCGCATCACGGAACAGGGTGCATCATGCGCAACAAGACCGCAGTAGCTCGACGACAATCCGCATGCTCGAGCACGCTCGCTACGAGGTGCTCCCCACGGCCACGATCGAGGACAAGCTCCTCGAGCACGTCCCCGTCGACCGCACCCTTACCGTCACCGCCTCGCCGAGCAAAGGGCTGGAGCCGACGCTCGACCTGACCGAGCGGCTGACCGGTCACGGCTACGTCGCCGTGCCCCACCTCGCCGCCCGGATGGTGCGCGACAAGGCCGAGCTGAGGGAGATCTGCGAGCGGCTGACCGGCAAGGGCATCACCCGGGTCTTCGTGCCCGGCGGCGACGCCGACCCGCCCGGTGCCTACCCCGACGCCCTCAGCATGCTCGAGGACCTCAAGGAGCTGGGCAGCCCGTTCCCCCACGTCGGCATCACCGGATACCCGGAGTCCCACCCGACCATCGACGACGACCTGACCATCCAGTCGATGTGGGACAAGCGCCGCTACGCCACCCACGTGGTCAGCAACCTGACCTTCGACCCGCAGGTGCTGACCAAGTGGGTCCGGCGGATGAGGAAGCGTGGCATCACCATGCCGCTGCTGCTCGGGCTGCCGGGGCCGGTCGACCGCACCAAGCTGCTGACGATGGCCGGCAAGATCGGCGTCGGCGAGTCGACGCGCTTCCTGGTCAAGCACAAGGGCACCTTCGCGCGGCTGGCCGCGCCCGGTGGCTTCACCGGCGAGAAGTTCCTGCGGAAGTGCGCCGCCGAGCTCTCCGCACCCGAGATGGGCGTCGAAGGCGTGCACGTGTTCACCTTCAACCAGGTCGCCGAGACCGAGAGGTGGCGCACCGAGCTGCTCGACCAGCTGGGGTCGAAGCGCTGAGGGTACGGCGACCCCTAGTCGTCGACGTGGAAGATGTCGCGGCTGTAGACCTTGTCGGCGACGTCGGTCAGCTCGGCGGTCTGCCGGTTGGCCACGATCACGTCGACGGCGCGCTTGAACTCCTCGAGGTCCTCGACCACACGGAGTCCGTCGAACTCGGCAGCCTCGAGAGCCGGCTCGTAGACCAGGATCTCGACGCCCTCCTCGCGGAGCCGGTCGACGATGCCCAGGATGCTGGAGGAGCGGAAGTTGTCGGAACCGTCCTTCATGACCAGCCGGTAGATCCCCACCCGACGGGGCTGGAGGTCCATGACGCGAGCCGCGACGAAGTCCTTGCGGGTGTCGTTGGAGTCGACGATCGCCTCGATCAGCCGCTGGGGGACGTCGTCGTAGTTCGCGAGCAGCTGTCGGGTGTCCTTGGGCAGGCAGTAACCGCCGTAGCCGAACGACGGGTTGTTGTAGCCGAGGCCGATCCGGGGCTCCAGGCTCACCCCGTCGATGATCTCCCGCGGGTCGAGGCCGTGCTGGGCGGCGAAGGTGTCGAGCTCGTTGAAGAACGCCACCCGCATCGCCAGGTAGGTGTTGGAGAACAGCTTGATCGCCTCGGCCTCGGTCGAACCGACGACCTGGACCGGGCTGTCCTGCAACGCCGTGCCCGCAAGCAACAGGTCGGCGAAGACCTTGGCCTCAACCGTCGCGTCGCCGACGATGATTCGGCTCGGGTAGAGGTTGTCGTGGAGCGCATGTCCCTCGCGCAGGAACTCCGGCGAGAACAGCACCTGCCTGCCGTGCTCGTTGGTCATCCGCTCGCAGAACCCGACCGGAACCGTGGACTTCACCACGGGTACGGCGTTGGGTGCGACCTCGACGACGGTGCGGATCACGGACTCGACCGACGAGGTGTCGAAGGCGAGCGTGTTGGGGTCGTAGTCGGTCGGCGTCGCGATGACCACGAAGTCGGCGGTCCGGTAGGCCTCCTCGGCATCGAGCGTGGCTCGCAGGTCCAGCTCCTCGGTCGCCAGGAAGTGCGCGAGCTCGGGGTCGTGGAACGGGCTCTCGCGCCGGTTGACGACATCGACGCGCTCGGCGAGCACGTCGACGGCCACGACCTCGTTGTGCCGTGCCAGGATCGCTGCGTTGGCCAGACCGACGTAGCCCAGGCCCGCGATTGCGATTCTCACTGGCACGAGGTTACGGCACGGGCTGCCTCAGACCGTCGGCGACGAGGCCTTCCAGCAGACCCGAGATGGCTGCCTCCAGGCGACCGGTCCCGGTCGGCACGACGGTCAGAGGCAGCCCGATGCGGTCGGCGGCCCGCTGGGCGAGGGTGCGCAGCTCGGCGTCCGGCTCCTGGGCGAGCCACACCGCTCGCGTGTAGTGGCGGAAGTAGTCGTCGCGCAGCTCGGGCCAGCGGTCCAGGCCGAGCTCGCGCACGACGGTGCGCTCGAAGGAGCGGACCAGGAAGTCGGTGAGCAGGTAGGTGCCGGGCTCGGCGTCCAGCTGCGCCGACAGGTCGGACTCCCCCGCGAACAGGTCGTAGCAGTGCAGGCCGGGCAACCGCCGCAGCCCGAGCTCATCGCAGACCTGGTCGAGGGCGCCGTACGTCCCGCAGTCGGCGTAGCCAACGGCGACGCCGGCGTAGTCGGCAGCCAGGGACGTCGCCAGCCGGCGCACCTCGTCGGCGATCAGGTGCGGCTGGTTGTGCAGCAACGGCGGGAGCGGGTGTACGTCGACCGGCCACCCGCGGCGCGCGACGACCTGCGCGGCGGGTTGGGCCAGCGCACCGCATGCGACGAGGGCGATCCGCCGGGGCCGGTCAGCTCGGGAAGGCGAGGAGGTCGACGAACCGGTCGTTGAAGTCCGTCCGGTCGGAGAGCTCGACATAGGTCACCTCCTCGAGCAGCGCCAGGGCGCCGGCGCGTTCGCGAATCGACAGCAGAGCCATCTTCGCGCCCTCGCCCGCGACGTTGCCGGCCGCGACGATGCGCAGCACCGGCAGCTTGGGCACCAGCCCGATGCGGACGGCGGACGCCGCCGAGAGGTAGCTGCCGAAGGACCCGGCGAGCAGCACCTGCTGGATGTCTGGGGGCTCGAGGCCGAGCTGCTCCATCAGCAGGGTCCAGCCGGTCGAGATGGCCGCCTTGGCGAACTGCAGCTCACGTACGTCGCGCTGGGAGAGCACGACGGACTCGGAGGGGTCACTGTCGGGTCGCTCGCGGTGGAGCACGAAGACGCGCTCCTGGCCGATGTAGGTGAGCCGGTCGGCGAGACCCGGCGCGACCTCCTTGGCGACCTCGTCGGTGGCGTAGCGACCGCTGGCGTCGAGCAGGCCGGCCTTGACCAGCTCGGCGACCGCGTCGACCAGCCCGGAGCCGCACAGGCCGCGCGGTTCGACGTCACCGATCACGCCCAGCTCGACGTCGGACGACCCATCGGTGGGCAGCTTGACGACCTCGATGGCTCCGTCGGCGGCGCGCATGCCGCACCGGATCGCGCCGCCCTCGAACGCCGGCCCGGCGGGCGCCGCCGTGGACAGGATCCGCTCGCCGTCGCTGAACACGATCTCGCAGTTGGTGCCGACATCGATGAACAGCCGGACCCGCTTGTCGCGGTCCATGCCGGTGGCCAGCATGCCGGCCACGATGTCGCCGCCCACGTAGGCGCCCAGGGCAGGGAACAACGCGACCCGAGCTCCCGGGTGGAGCTCGAGGCCGATCTCGCTCGCCAGCACGACAGGGGGCGTGGCGGTCGTCTGCACGAACGGCGCCACCCCGAGTGGCTCGGGGTCGATCCCGAGCAGCAGCGCGGTCATCGTGGCGTTGCCGGCCAGCGCCGCCTCGTAGACGTGGAGCCGGTCGACACCGCCCTCACGGCAGACCTGCTCCGCCAGTGTCGACAGGGTCTGGGCGGCCGCCTCCTGCAGCCGGCCCAGCGCCGCAGGGTCGAGCATCGTCGCGCTGATCCGGGAGATCACGTCGCCGCCGAAGGGCTGCTGCTTGTTGAGCATCGACGCCACGGCCACCGGGGTGCCGGTGACCAGGTCGAGCAGGGTGGCCACCACCGTGGTGGTGCCCAGGTCGAAGGCGATCGCGTAGCGGACGCCGGTGGTGTCGCCGGGCTCGACGTCGATGAGTGCCTCGTCGACGATCACTGCGGTCACCTTGAAGTCGGCCTCGCGCAGCACCTTCGGCAGTCGGCGCAGGACGTGGAGGTCGGGCACCGGCTCGAGGTCGTCGATGGCGTCGAGCAGCCGCACCAGGTCGGGACGCTGGTCCTCCAGCGTCGGCTCGGTCAGCTCGACGTAGCGCTTCTGGACCGCGGGTCGCAGGATCACCTGCCGGCCGACGCCAACGGTCGCGGCCTTGGGGCGCGTGACGAGCGGGGGTACGACGACGTCGTGGTCGCGGGTCGCCTGCACCAGGCAGGCCAGCCGCCAGCCCGCGCCGAGCTCGGCGGGGTTGAAGGTGCGTGCGTCGTGCCGCGTGACCGGCGTGGCCGGCTCGACCCGCACCTTGCACTTGTGGCACGTGCCGTGGCCACCACACGTGGAGTCGATGGCGATGCCGTTCCACGACGCGGAGTCGAAGACGCTCACACCCGGCGGCACACGCACGCTGCGCTGGGTGGGGGGCGCCTCCCTGTCCTCGACGGTGAACGACAGCTGCACGCGACCGGTGCCGTCGTGGACCGCGGGTTCGGCGCCGCGAGGAGCGAGCAGCCCCTCGCGACGGATGGCTTCGAGCGGGTACTCGAGCTCCCCGGGCTCGTCGCCGAGGTCAGTCATGAGATGAGGTCATGACGTGAGGTCATACCGCGGCGGCCTGCCCAGCTGATTGTCCGGCAGCTTGACGGGCTCGGTGGGCGGAGATCCAGGCCATGCCCCAGTCGTCGTGGTTGAGGAACACATCGGCTGCCTTGACGGCCTCCACGACCTGCGGCGTCCGGGCGTCCATGATCGCGCTGGTCAGACCGGAGGTCATGGCCATCGGCAGCCACACGGAGTTCAGGGTGTGGCGGGCGGGCATGCCGAAGGACACGTTGGACGCGCCACACGTCATGTTCACGCCGAAGTCGTCGCGGATCCGCCGCATGCACTCCATCGTCACCAGCGAGGTGCCGGTGTCGGCCCCGATCGGCATGGCCAGCGGGTCGATGACGATGTCGGCCTGGGCGATGCCGTACTCCTGGGTGGCGACGCGGATGATCTTCTCCGTCAGCACCAGGCGCTTGTCGGCCTCCATCGGGATCTCGTCGTGGTCGTTGGGCAGCGCGATGATCGCGGCGTCGTACTTCTTCACGAGCGGCAGGATCGCGGCCATCCGGTCGTCCTCGGCGGTGATCGAGTTGACCAGCGCCCGGCCCTGGTAGACCGAGAGCCCGGCCTCGAGGGCCTCCACGACCGAGGAGTCGATGCAGATCGGCAGGTCGGTCAGCGACTGGACCATCTGGATCGCCTTGGCCAGCAGGTCGGGCTCGTCGGTGAGCGGCACGCCCATGTTGATGTCGAGGACGTCGGCACCGCCCTCGACCTGGGCCTTGACGTCACGCTCGATGGCCGAGAAGTCGCCGGCGCGCAGCTGCTCCTGGAAGATCCGCCGGCCGGTCGGGTTGATGCGCTCACCGATGATGCAGAACCGGTGGCCGTGGCCGAGGACGACCTCCTTGGAGGCGCTGCGGAGCCTGGTCTCCAGCGGCTCGGCGGTCGCCGTCATGCGAGCACCTTGGCGCGGCGCTTCTGCAGCAGGTCCTTGGCCTTCTTGACCGTCGCGGACGCGTCGGCGGCGTAGCCGTCGGCGCCCACGGCGTCGGCGTACTCCTGGGTGACGGGCGCACCGCCCACCATCACCACGACCGCCTGGCGCAGGCCGGCCTTCTCCAGGGCGTTGATGTTGGCCTTGAACATCGGCATCGTGGTGGTCAGGAACGCCGAGAAGCCGACGATGTCGGGCTGGTGCTCCTCGATGGCCGACACGAACTTCTCGGGCGCCACCTGGACGCCGAGGTCGATGACCTCGAAGCCGGCGCCCTCGAGCATGATGTTGACCAGGTTCTTGCCGATGTCGTGGACGTCGCCCTTGACGGTGCCCATCAAGAACTTGCCGATGGTCTGGACGCCGGTCTCGGCGAGCAGCGGACGCAGGCGCTCCATCGCACCGGCCATCGCCCGGCCGGCGATCAGCATCTCGGGCACGAAGAAGTCACCGCGCTCGAAGCGCGCGCCGACCTCCTCGAGCGAGGGGATCAGCGCGTCGAAGAGCAGCGTCTGCGGCTCCATGCCGAGCGCCAGGCCCTCCTCGGTCAGCTCCAGCACCCGCGGGGCGTTGCCCACCAGGGTCTCGTCGTAGAGACCCCGCAGGATCTCGTCGGGAGTGCTCATGCGACGCCTTTCGTGTGGGTGTTGGTGAGGCTGGTGGGTCCGTGCAGCACCGACTCGAGCGCGGCGGCACGGCTGGTCAGGTTGCGGCCCAGCTCGTCGAGGCGGCCGGACAGGCGGCTGGTCGGCCCGGAGATCCCGAGCGCCGCCACGACGTCGCCGCGCGCTCCGCGGATCGGGGCGGCGATGCCGGTCAGGCCGTCCTCGAGCTCGTCGACGGTGGTGGCGTAGCCCCGGCTCCTGGTCGCGCCGCAGTCGCGGTCGAGGCCGGCCTTGCTGGTGATGGTCGCGGGGGTGAGCTTGTCGAGCCGCGCGTCGGGGATCGAGAGCACTCCCCACGCGAGGAAGACCTTGCCGAGGGCCGAGGTGTGGGCAGGTACGTCGATCTCGGTCCAGTCGCGGGTCCCGAGCAGGTAGCGGGAGTCGACCTGGGCGACCTGCACGACCTTGTCGCCGCGGATCACCGAGAGGTGGACCGACTCCTGGGTGTCGTCGCCGACCTGCTCCATCACCGGACGGGCCAGGCGGACCAGCTCTTCCCACGGGTCGTGCCGCGCGGCGTACAGCCAGAACAGGCTGCCGGCGACGTAACCACCGGCGTCGTCACGCTCCAGCAGGCCGCCGCGCTCGAGCGCCGCGAGCATCCGCGAGGTCGTCGACTTGGCCAGACCGCTGGACTCCTGGAGGTCGGCGAACGTGAGGGGCTCGTCGGCCTGGACCACGGAGGAGACCAGCTGGACGGCGCGGTCCAGCGCCTGGGTCCCGCTGCTCGCCGGCTCCGTCGTCGTCTGGGCCACCGGTCACCCTCCTCCTCTGTCCCACCGCGGTGCCGCGGTTCCATGATGTGGAACTACGGTCCCACATGATGAGGTTAGACAGGACGTCACGGGTTGCGCAACCGCACGAGGAGAGGCCGGGCGCCTAGCACCGGTTTCAGCGCGGGAAACCCACATCCGGACGCCTGTGACACCAGTTGGAGGTGGAGTTCTCGACAGTCCGGGAAAGTTCTACCCTCATCGCTCTCACGGGACGGTTGGCCCACCTACCCTCGCCCGGGCTGCCCACTTGGGCAGCGGCGTCGGCACGGCATCGGGGCCATGCGACCTGGGGGGTCATCGGTGAAGGGCTGGCACGCGCGCCGCGAACAAGGCGCACCGAACGAGGTCCACGGCGTCAGCCGGCGGACAGTCACCAGAGGCGCGGCATGGGCGGCGCCCGTGCTGGTGACATCGGTGGCCGCGCCGGCCATGGCGGCCTCGGGCGCCCTGGTGGCCGGGGTCTGGACCGAGGCGAGGTACAGCGGCGCGAACGGCAAGTGGGGGTTCACCTTCCGGCTGACCGACACCGGCACGACGCAGGTCAAGGTCACGAAGGTCGACGTCTTCTCGACGTACACCTCACCGGCGACCAATCCCCGCATCAACGCACCCGTCCACACGTGGACCACCAACACGACCATCAACGCGGGTGCTCAGGTGCTCGTCGGGGTCCCGACCACCAACGGGCGCGACGCGTTCGACTACGTCCCCCAGAGCCCCACCGACAACAACCTGCTGCCGGGCTACTACAACAACCTCTCGGGCGCGGACGAACCGAAGCCGCTCTGCGTGGACGCCCCTGGCGCGTTGTTCGGCTCCCCGGCGTACCCGGACGCGGCCCGGCGCTTGCTCCAGGACAACACTTACGTGGTGATCACCTACACCTACAACCTCGGGTCGGGAACCCAGACCGGCACGCTCCGACTGGACTTCACCCAGCAGATCCCGGTCACGGTGCCGGCCGGGTGCACGAAGCCGTAGTGCACGGCCTTCGGCTCGTCCGAGGCACTGCCTCCCAGCTCGTCTGGGAGGCAGCCGCCGCGCCCGTCGGCGCCGCTCCCCGGGCGCGGGTCATCCGGGTACCGGGCGTCGCCGACTTCACGGTGACCGCCGGGCGGCAGGTCGACATCTCGCGGGCCGACGGGGCTGACGAGGGGGAGGTACAAGCCAGCCTCGACGGCCGGGTCACCGCCGCGCTGCTGCAGCAGCGCGGAACCGTGCCGCTCCACCTTGCGGCGGTCGTGCTCGGCGGCCACGCGGTCGGCTTCGCCGGACCACCGGCCGCCGGGAAGTCCAGCCTCGCGTGTGCGCTGGCCGACCGCGGACACAGCCTGCTGACCGACGACCTCGCTGCCCTGAGGTGGGACGCCAACGGCAGGCCGCTGCTGCATCCCGGTCCCGCGCGGATGCGGATCTGGGGCAGCAGCGCCCGTGCGCTGGGCTGGCCGACCGACGACGCGTCGCGGGTCGCGGACGGCGTCGACAAGTACGCCTACCCGCTGCCCGAACGGTTCGCCCCCGACCCGCAACGGCTCGGCATGGTCTTCGTGCTCGTCCAGCACTCCGCTGACGACGTACGCATCGACCGGCTCGAGGGCTTCTCGAAGTTCGAGGCGTACTTCACCGGCGCGACGTACAACCGCGAGCTCCTCGACACTCCGCGGGCTCGAGCCTGGCACTTCGCGGAGGTGTGCCGGCTCGCCGACCAGGTCCCGACCTTCGTGCTCGGGGTGCCGGCCGGCGAGCTGCCGTTGGGCCGCCTGGCCGCCGCGGTCGAGCAGCACGCCGCGTCTCCTCGGGCCCGCGCCGAGCCGAGGAGGGCCTGATGGCCTGGACCCGCCAGGCACGACCTCGACAGGCCCGGGGGTGGTCGACGGCTGGGTCGACGGGCAGCTGATCGTGCTCCAGACCCGAAGTGGGGAGTACGCCGGACTCGACGGCACGGCGTTGCACGTCTGGGAGCTGTTGGCCCAGTGCGCGAACCTGGGCGAGCTGATCGACACCCTCGCGGCCGAGTACGAGGTGCCGCGCAGCGAGTGCGCTCCCGACATCGTGCAATGCCTGGAGGGTCTCCTGCGTCAGGGCCTGTTGGTCCTGGACTGACACGGATTTCGAGGGCAGAAGCCCACATCTGGACGTCGCTGACACCGGTTGGAACTGGCGTTCCCGACAGTTGCTCAATTTTCGTTCGACATCCAGTTCGCGGCGGTGTCGGGCGACCTAATCTCGCCCAGGCTGCCCACCTGGGCAGCGGTACATGCACGTCGTCGGAGCCTGCGGGCTCGTGGGGGTTGAAAATGAAGGGCTGGCACGCGCGCCGAGATCAAGGCGCATCACCGGAGGGCTCCGCCCTCAGCCGTCGGACGCTCACCAAGGGCGCGGTCTGGACGACGCCCCTCCTGGTGACAGCGGTGGCCGCACCGGCGTACGCCGCCAGCGGGCCCTGCGTCGCGGGGCAGGCTCGCGCTCGTGGCCGGCACCAAACCCGTCAACCTGACGTTTCCGCCGTCGACGGTCGAGCGCGTCGGTGGTGTTCTCCTCCGTAGGGGCTGCCGGCAACGACCAGACGCCGGGCGACACCGGCCAGGTCCACACGCGTGAGCCACTCGCCGACGCTGGAACTACCTCAAGCTGCACCACCCGCGAGGGCGTGGACCCAGGGCGACACCATCACGCTGACCCTGACGTTCAACCAGCCGGTCACGAGCCTGTCGCTCACCATCACCGACATCGACAAGGACGACGACCGAGTGGATCGACGAGATCGAGGTCACTCCCGGCGGCTTCACCGCCGTCAAGCGGCCAACGTCATCGGTACCGGGACCTCGGCCGACCCCTTCCGGAGCACGGTCGAGCGGCGACATCAGCTCGGCGCCGGCGACGTGACGCTGACCTGGGCGGGTCCGGTCGAGCCAGGTGCAGATCAACTACCGCGCGGCCGACCCGCAGAACCACGAGCGACATCGGCCAGCACATCGGCGTCGGGAAGATCGGGTTCACCTGCTGAGCCGCGGCAGCCCGCCGGTCGGTGCTGGCGGGGTCTTCCCCTGAGTTCCATGATGTGGAACCGTGGTCCCACATCATGAGGTACTCCAGGAGGTTCGATGTTCGTCAACCGCATGCCGCGCTACGAGGTGCTCTCGGAGGATGCGATGGCCACCCTCGACAAGGGGTGGCGGCGGCTGATGACCGAGATCGGCGTGGAGTTCCTCGACGACCGCGCGCTCGACCTGTTCCGCCAGGCGGGCCAGAAGGTCGAGGACAAGACGGTCTTCCTCGACCCCGACTTCGTGCTCGAGCAGGTGGCGAAGGCGCCCCGGGAGTTCGACCTCCAGGCCCGCAACCCCGCCAACAGCGTGCACATCGGCGGCGACTCGATGGCGTTCGGCGCGGTCTACGGGCCGCCGTTCGTGCGCGAGGGCGACGTACGCCGCGAAGGCACGATGGAGGACTTCCGCAACTTCGCCCGGCTCGCCCAGGGTTTCGCGGCCCTGGACTCGGCGGGCGGCGTGGTCAACGAGCCCAACGACACCCCGCTCGACAGCCGCCACCTCGACATGGTCTACGCGCTGCAGACCCTGACCGACAAGCTCTACATGGGCAACGTGGTCTCGGGAGTCAACGCCCGGGACACCATCGCGATGACCGAGATCCTCTTCGGCTCCCGCGAGGCCATCGAGGAGACGCCGGCGATCGATCTCGCTGATCAACTGCAACTCGCCGCTGCGCTGGGACGACCGCATGCTCGAGTCGCAGTTCGAGTACTCCGCGGCCAACCAGCCCGTCGTACTCACGCCGTTCATCCTGATGGGCGCGATGTCGCCGGTGACCATCCCGGCGGCGCTGGTGCAGCAGATCGTCGAGGCGCTGTCGGGCATCGCCCTCTCCCAGCTGATCCGGCCGGGCTGTCCCGTCGTCTTCGGCTCGTTCCTCTCCAACATCGACATGCAGTCCGGGTCGCCGACGTTCGGCACGCCGGAGTCCGGCATCGGCCTGCTGTGCACCGGCCAGATCGCCCGCCACTTCGGGCTGCCGTTCCGCACCGGTGGCGGCCTGACCTCCTCGCAGGTCCCCGACGCGCAGGCCGGCTACGAGGCGCTGATGACGCTGCTGCCGACGTTCCTGGCCGGCGCCAACTGGGTGATGCACTCCGCCGGCTGGCTCGAGGGCGGGCTGGTCGCCGGGTTCGAGAAGTTCATCATCGACGTCGAGCTGGTGCAGATGCTCCAGCACGAGTTCACCCCGCTCGAGGTCGACGAGGACTCGATGGCGTTCGGCGCCCACGAGGAGGTCGGCCACGGCGGCCACTTCCTGGGTGCGGCGCACACGATGGAGCGGTTCCGCACCTGCTTCTACCGCCCGATGCTCTCGTCCTCGGAGAACTACGAACGCTGGATGCGCAACGGCGCCAAGGACACCGCCACCCGCGCCGGCGAGATCTACAAGAAGAGGCTGGCCGAGTACGAACCACCGCCGCTGGACGAGAGCATCCGTGAGGAGCTCGCGGCCTACGTCACCCGCCGTCGCGCCGAGCTCGGGGACTGAGGGCGAAGGACGACCATGACCACCACCAGCACGTCGTCGAGCCAGGCTGCCCTCGGCGACTACGTCCTCACCCTGGCCTGCCCCGACCAGCCGGGCATCGTGCACGCCGTCACCTCGTTCCTCCTCGAGCACGGCGGCAACATCCGCGAGAGCCAGCAGTTCGGCGACCGGGAGCACGGCCGGTTCTTCATGCGGGTCGGCTTCGAGACTGCCGGCAACGAGAAGGGGACCACCGACGACGACGCGCTCCGCAGCGCGTTCGCGGAGACGGCCGAGAAGTTCGCGATGACCTACGAGCTCTGGTCGGCCCGGACGCCGTACCGGACCCTGATCATGGTCTCCAAGCAGCTGCACTGCCTCAACGACCTGCTGTTCCGCACCACCACCGGCGACCTCCAGATCGAGGTGCCGCTCGTGGTGTCCAACCACCTCGACGCCGAGCCGCTGGCCAAGTCCTACGGCATCGACTACCTGCACCTCCCTGTCACGCCCGACACCAAGGCGGACGCCGAGGCGCGGCTCGTCCGGCTGGTCGACGACCTCGACATCGACCTGGTCGTGCTGGCTCGGTACATGCAGATCCTGTCCGACGACCTGTGCCGCCACCTGAGCGGTCGCGCCATCAACATCCACCACTCGTTCCTGCCGAGCTTCAAGGGCGCCAAGCCCTACCACCAGGCCCACGAGCGCGGGGTCAAGCTGATCGGCGCGACGGCCCACTACGTCACCGGCGACCTCGACGAAGGCCCGATCATCGAGCAGGACATCGCCCGGGTCGACCACGCGCTGAGCCCCGAACAGCTGGTGGCGGTCGGCCGCGACGTCGAGGCTCAGGTGCTCTCGAGGGCAGTGCGCTGGCACTCCCAGACCAGGGTGCTGCCCAACGGCCACCGCACGGTGGTGTTCCGCTAGCGGCGTGGATCGAATACCCGGATCTCCGGGTGTGCCTGCGCTTGTCAGGGGTTGCAACCCCTGACAGTGACTGAAGGCCTGATCTCCGGGTACTCAACCGAGGGCCTGCGTTGCGGTGACCGGAACGGCGCGTGCGATACGCAACACGCTCGGCTAGGGTGCGCGCATGGCGAGCGTGGCCGGAGCGGGTGGTGCGAGTCAGCTCGCTACCACCAACGGTTCGGAGAACGCCGATCAAGCGCCGGCCACCGTGCAGTCGGTGGACCGGGCGCTGTCCATCCTCGAGCTCCTCGCCCGTGACGGCGAGGCCGGCGTCACCGAGATCGCCAACGAGCTTGAAGGTCCACAAGTCCACGGCGTTCCGGCTGCTGGCGACCCTCGAGGCGCACCGTCTCGTCGAGCAGGACGGCGACCGCGGCCGTTACCGGCTCGGCGTCGGCAACCTGCGCCTGGCCGGCGCCACCACCGCGCGCCTGGACCTGGTGACCGAGGCCCGGCCGGTCTGCCGGCAGCTCGCCGCCGACACCGGCGAGACGGTCAACATCACCGTCCGCTCCGAGACCTCCGCGCTCTACCTCGACCAGGTCGCCGGCTCTTCTGCCCTGCAGTCGCACAACTGGGTCGGCCAGCACATCCCGCTGCACGCCACCAGCAACGGCAAGGTGCTGCTCAGCGAGCTCACCGAGCGCCGAGCTCAAGGCCGCGCTGCGTGAGCTGCCCCGCTTCACCGACACGACCATCACGACCCGCCCCCGCTTCCGCGACGAGCTGGCCAAGGTACGCGCGGACGGCTACGCCCTCGCCGTCGACGAGCTCGAGGTCGGGCTCACCGCTGCCGCCGCCCCGATCCGCAGCGCCCACGGCGACATCATCGCCTCGATGAGCATCTCCGGCCCCACCTTCCGCCTCGACGACGACCGCCTCGCCGAGACCGTCCCCTTGCTGGTCGCCGCCGCCCTCGAGGTCTCCCACCGCCTCGGCTGGGGTCAGCGCACCTGACCCTGCACCGCCGGCTCGGGATAGTCCCTGTCGTTTGGGTTGGTTCTGGGCCCGCCAAACAACCCAAACGACAGGGACTATCCCGCCGCGGGCTCCACACCCACCCCTGGCGGGGAAGGGAGCGGCGGGGTCACAATCGGGTCGGCACCCTTGACGTGTGGCGCAGGTCACCTATTCTCCGGGTAAGCGAGTCGTTGCGGCATGAGCACTGCGTTGCGGATCGCGCAACCGTGGCAGAGGGGCCACGGCGAGAGGATGGTACGGCCTGATGCCTGAGCTCTACATCAACGGGGCGTGGGCAACCGCATCGGCCGGGGGCCGGCGAACCATCCGCTGCCCGGCCGACGGCTCGTTCGTCGCCGAGATCGACGAGGCCACGGCCGACGACGCCGCGCGCGGCCGTCGGCGCGGCGTACGACGCCTTCCACGACGGCCCCTGGCCGACGACCTCCGCCCGCGAGCGGGGCGACCTGCTGCTGCGGGTGGCCGACCTCCTCGAGCGCGACGCCGCCGAGGTGGCGCTCGCCGAGTCGAAGGACACCGGCAAGCGTCTGGTCGAGAGCGAGTACGACGTCGCCGACGTGGTCTCGGTGTTCCGCCACTACGGCAACATCGCGGCCGAGAACGCCGGCCGCATCGTCGACACCGGGCGCGAGGACGTGCTGAGCCGGGTCGTCCACGAGCCGCTCGGCGTCTGCGCGCTGATCGCGCCCTGGAACTACCCGCTGCTGCAGGCGTCGTGGAAGGTCGCGCCCTGCCTCGCGGCCGGAAACACCTTCGTGCTCAAGCCCAGCGAGCTGACGCCGCACACCAGCATCATCTTGATGCGGCTGCTCGAGGAGGCCGGGCTCCCCGCGGGCGTCGGCAACCTCGTCCTGGGGGCCGGGGCGGACGCCGCGGCGCCGCTGACCGAGGACCCCCGCGTCGACCTGGTCTCCTTCACCGGCGGTCTGGTCACCGGGCGCAAGGTGATGGCGGCGGCCGCGGCCACCGTCAAGAAGATCGCCCTCGAGCTGGGCGGCAAGAACCCCAACATCGTCTTCGCCGACGCCGACCTCGAGGTCGCCCTCGACTTCGCGCTCACGGCCGTGTTCCTGCACTCCGGCCAGGTCTGCTCGGCAGGCGCGCGCCTGCTGGTCGAGGAGAGCATCCACGACGATTTCGTGGACAGGCTGGTGGAGCGGGCCGCGTCGATCCGCCTCGGCGGCCCGCACGACCCCAAGGCCGAGACCGGGCCGCTCATCAGCGCGGCGCACCGCGAGAAGGTGGCGGCGTACGTCGCCGCAGGGGTCGCCGAGGGCGCGGTGCTGCGGTGCGGGGGCTCGGCACCCGACGATCCGGACCTCCAGGACGGCTTCTACTACCTGCCGACGGTCCTCGACGGCTGCACCAGCGACATGACCGTGACGCAGGACGAGTCCTTCGGCCCGGTGCTCACCGTCGAGACCTTCAGCACCGAGGACGAGGCGGTCGCGACCGCCAACGACAGCATCTACGGACTGGCCGGCGCGGTGTGGACCCAGGACGCCGGCAAGGCCCAGCGGGTCGCGAACCGGCTGCGCATGGGCACCGTCTGGATCAACGACTACCACCCGTACGTCCCGCAGGCCGAGTGGGGCGGCTACAAGCAGTCCGGCGTGGGTCGCGAGCTCGGCGAGGCGGGTCTCGACGAGTACCGCGAGACCAAGCACGTCTGGCACAACCTGCGTCCCGCCGTCCAGCACTGGTTCGAGGACTAGGCCGGGCAGGGGGGCTGATGAGCGCAGACCAGTACGACGTCGTGATCGTGGGCGGTGGCTCCGCCGGCTGCGCGCTGGCCAACCGCATCTCCGCCGACCCCGGCACCAGCGTGCTGGTCCTCGAGGCGGGCCACTCCGACTGGCGGATCGACCCGTTGGTGCACATGCCCGCGGCGCTGCCGATCCCGATCGGCAACCGCTACTACGACTGGAAGTACCGCACGGACCCCGAGCCGCACATGAACGGCCGCCGCGTCGTCCACGCACGCGGCAAGGTGCTGGGCGGCTCCTCGAGCATCAACGGGATGATCTTCCAGCGGGGCAACCCGATGGACTACGAACGCTGGGCCGCGCAACCCGGCATGAAGGAGTGGGGCTACGCCCACTGCCTGCCGTACTTCAAGCGGATGGAGACCCGCCTCCTCGTCGACGGCTCCGTCGCCGCCGACGAGTGGCGCGGTGGCGACGGTCCGCTCGTGCTCGAGCAGGGGCCGGCCACCAACCCGCTCTTCGGCGCGTTCTTCGAGGCCGTGCAGCAGGCCGGCTACCACCTCACCGACGACGTCAACGGCTACCGCCAGGAGGGGTTCGCCCGCTTCGACCGCAACGTCCACCGCGGCCGCCGCCTGTCGGCCGCGCGGGCCTACCTGCACCCGGTGCGGCACCGGAAGAACCTGACCGTCCACACGCTCGCGCTCGGCACCCGCGTTCGGTTCGAGGGCAAACGCGCCGTCGGCGTCGACTACCTGCGGGCCGGCCGGCCGCGCAGCGTCGCCGCGGGCGAGGTGATCCTGTGCGGCGGCGCCATCAACACCCCGCAGCTGCTCCAGCTCTCGGGAATCGGAGACCAGGAGCACCTCGCCGGCCTCGGCATCGACGTGGTCCACCACCTGCCGGGGGTCGGCGAGAACCTCCAGGACCACCTCGAGGTCTACATCCAGTACGCCTCCAAGCAGCCGGTGTCGATCGCGCCCGGGCTGCGGTGGCACAAGCGCCCCGGCATCGGCTACCAGTGGCTCTTCCACCGTCGAGGGCTCGGCGCCACCAACCACTTCGAGGGCGGTGGCTTCGCGCGCAGCAACGACGACGTCGACTATCCCAACCTGATGTTCCACTTCCTGCCGATCGCGATCCGGTACGACGGCAGCGTGCCCGCCGAGGGCCACGGCTACCAGGTGCACATCGGCCCCATGTACGCCGACACCCGCGGTCGCGTCCGGATCGTCTCGCGCGACCCCAAGCAGCACCCGTCGATGGTGTTCAACTACCTGTCCACGCCCACCGACCGGCGCGAGTGGGTCGAGGCGATCCGGGTGGCGCGCGACATCCTCAACCAGCCGGCCTTCGCGCCGTACAACGACGGCGAGCTCTCCCCCGGGCCCTCGGTCGAGACCGACGAGCAGATCCTCGACTGGGTGCGCGCCGACGCCGAGACCGCGCTGCATCCCTCGTGCACGGCCGCCATGGGCGTCGACGAGATGTCGGTGGTCGACCCGTCGTCGATGCGCGTGCACGGGGTCGACGGCCTGCGCGTCGTGGACGCGTCGGTCTTCCCCTTCGTCACCAACGGCAACATCTACGCCCCTGTGATGATGGTCGCCGAGAAGGCCGCCGACCTGATCCTCGGGAACACTCCTCTGCCGCCGTCGGAAGCGCCCTGGTACAGCTACCGCGACGGCAGCCCGCTCTACCCACCCGGCGACACCCGCAATCCCGAGGGGACACCGCAATGACGGCCACCGCCCAACCCACCTCCACGCCCACCCTGAGCGCCGATGACGCCGCGGTGCACGTCGACGGACTCTGGAAGATCTTCGGCCCGAAGGCCGACTCGATCATGAAGGGCCCCGACGCCCAGCTCTCGCGCAAGGAGCTGCAGGAGAAGACCGGCCACGTGGTCGGCATCCGCGACGTCGGCTTCGACGTCGCCCCCGGCGAGGTCTTCGTGGTCATGGGTCTCTCCGGCTCCGGCAAGTCCACGCTCGTCCGGCTGCTGACGCGGCTGATCGAGCCCACCGCCGGCACCGTGAAGCTCTTCGGCGAGGACATCACCGCGATGGCTGACAAGGCGCTGCTCGACACCCGGCGCCGCAAGGTGTCGATGGTCTTCCAGCACTTCGGGCTGCTGCCGCACCGCAAGGTGGTCGACAACATCGCCTTCGGCCTCGAAGTGCGCGGCGAGAACAAGGGCGGGCGCCGCAACCGCGCCCAGGAGATGGTCGACCTGGTCGGCCTGTCGGGCTACGAGAACAACTTCCCCGACGAGCTCTCCGGCGGCATGCAGCAGCGCGTGGGGCTGGCCCGCGCGCTCGCGGCCGACCCCGACATCCTGATGTTCGACGAGCCCTTCTCCGCCCTCGATCCGCTGATCCGCCGCGACATGCAGAACGAGGTCATCCGCCTGCACCACGAGGTCGGCAAGACCATGGTCTTCATCACCCACGACCTGGCCGAGGCGCTCAAACTGGGCGACCGGATCCTGATCATGCGCGATGGCGAGATGATCCAGATCGGAACGCCCGACGAGGTGGTCGGCGCGCCTGCGGACGACTACGTCCGCGACTTCGTCAGCGACGTGCCCAAGTCCCACGTGCTGACCCTCAAGTGGGTGATGCGCGACGGCGAGCCGGGCGAGGCGGGCCCCGACAGCCCCGTGCTGAAGTCCGACCTGATCGTGCGCGACGCGGCCCGAGTCGTGCTCGACCACCACGGTCCGTGCCGTGTGGTCGAGGGCGACAAGGTCGTCGGCGTGGTCGACGACGAGGACATCCTCCGCGTGGTCGTCGCCGAAGAGGGCCTGCAATGACGGAGTCCGCGACCGAGGTCCGGGACGCCACTGAGATCGCAACGATCAAGGAGCAGCTCCCGTACGTCGAACGGCACAAGCCGCGTCGTACCGGCCTGAAGCTCCTCGGCATCCTCGTCTTCTGGCTCATCGGCTACTTCGCCCTCCAGGGCCAGATGACCAAGGCCCTGGGTCTCCAGGACACCACCGAGCTGCACCAGAAGTTCAACGATGCCCGAGACTGGGTGCAGCTCGAGGGCGCTGACAACTGGCTCGTCGGCGGGGTCTTCGGCGGCATCTCCGACGCCCTCAACGCCATCGTCCTGTTCTTCCAGGAGCTCATCGCCATCCCGGCGTTCCCGCGTCCGGTTCCCGAGATCGGCTGGCTCGGGGTCGTCGCCCTGGGGGCGTGGATCACCTACGCGTTCGCAGGACTGCGCTCGACGATCCTGGTCACCGCCACCCTGCTCTTCTTCGGCGTCGTCGACCTCTGGTCGGACAGCATGGACACGCTCATCATCACGCTGCTCGCGGTCGTGATCTGCATGGTGATCGGCATCCCGCTCGGCATCTGGATGGCTCGCAGCAAACCCGTGTCGAACTCCGTCACGCCGGTCCTCGACATCATGCAGACGTTCCCGCCGTTCTGCTACCTGGCCCCGCTCGCGCTCTTCTTCGGCATCGGCTCGGCGTGCGCGCTCGTGCTGACGGTCATCTACGCGCTGCCCCCGATCGTGCGGATCACCGAGCACGGCATCCGCTCGGTCTCCCCGACCACGCAGGAGGCGGCCCGGTCGCTGGGACTGACGGGGGGCCAGATGCTTCGGTCCGGTGCAGCTGCCGATGGCTCGCCGCACCATCGTCGTCGGCATCAACCAGTGCATGATGGCCGCGTTGTCGATGGCCACCATCGCCGCCTTGGTCAACGGGCCCGGACTCGGCAAGCCCGTGGTCGCGGCACTCCAGACGCTGAACGTGGGTGCGGCCTCCGTCGCCGGACTCGCCATCGTCTTCATGGCGATCATGCTCGACCGCACGACGACCGCCGCCAGCGAGCGCGGCACCGGCCGCAGCAACGTCGGCTCGGCGAGCGGCATGGGCGTGATGCTGACTACCGTCGTGCTCGAGCGGCTACCGAGGTGGGCAACCGAGGACGCCGGCCGCGGCCAGCGGCTGCCGCGGGTCACCACCGCCGGACGCTGGCTGCTGCTGACCGTGCTGTTCATCCCGGTCGTCGTGTGCGTGTACCTCTCCCGCCAGCAGCTCAACCTTGCGGTGTTCCCCGACGTCAGCGAGACGCCGGTGCTCAAGTGGATCAGCGGGCCTCAGCTGACCCGCCTGATCAACGAGTTCACCGACTGGTTCGTCGGCGACGTCGACACGTTCACGATCTGGGTCAAGGACCAGGTCACCCTGTATCTGATCAACCCGTTGCAGGACCTGCTGTCGCAGTCCCCGTGGTGGTTGATGGCGATCGTGCTGCTGGCCGTGGCGTACGTGCTGGGCGGCTGGCGGCCGACGGCGATCACGGTGGTGTGCGAGGCCGTCATCTTCTGGACCGGTCTCTGGAACGACACGATGGTCACCTTGTCGATGACGCTGATCGCGACGGCGCTGGTGATGGTGATCGCCGTCTTCCTCGGCGTGGCGATGGGACGTAGCCGGCGGGCCGACGTGTCGATCCGGCCGTTCCTGGACGCGTTCCAGGTGATCCCGCCGTTCGTCTACCTCGTGCCGCAGTGGCCCTGTTCGCACCCGGACGCTTCACCGCGATCATGGCCGCCACGGCGTACGCCGTCCCGATCGCCACCAAGCTCGTCGCCGACGGCATTCGCGGCGTCGCGCCGACCACGGTCGAGGCGGCCCGGTCGACCGGCAGCACGCGCTGGCAGATGATCTCCAAGGTCCAGCTGCCGATGGCCCGCGAGTCGCTCGTGCTGGCCACCAACCAGGGCCTCCTCTACGTGCTGTCCATGGTCGTCATCGGGGTCATCGTCGACGACGACAGCCTCGGCTACATCGTCGTCTCGGGCTTCTCGCAGGACAGCTGTTCGGCAAGGGCCTCTGCGCCGGCATCGCCATCGCGGCGCTCGGCGTGATGCTCGACCGGATCGCCCGATACGCAGCGGCACAGTACGGCCGCTGATGAACAAACACACCTTCAGCTTCCTCCGCGGTGGTGGCGGCGACGAAGGAAGGAAGACGCACATGGCAGGATGCCACGCCGCACCCGGCTCGCCGCCTTCGCGACGGTCGTAGGCTGGGCATGGACCGCCTGCGGTGGGGGCGACATCCAGGAAGCCGACCCCGGCGAAGGGGGGTTATGACTGCGGGGACCTGCGGATCGCCATCAACCCTGGACCGGCTACGTCTCCAACGCCCACGTGATCGGGCAGGTGGGCAAGGAGGCGCTCCGCTGCAACGTGACCTACCCAGAGGTGAAGGAGGAGGTCGGCTGGCAGGGCATGGCCGACGGCTCCATCGACAC
>CAVWXS010000011.1:0-22626 GCA_963758885.1 uncultured Actinomycetota bacterium | reverse complement strand
GTGACCAAGATCGACAACAGCACCTCCAGCTTCTCCGCAGGTCGGGCTCAGCAAGGCCGACCTCGTCGTCGAGGAGCTGGTCGAGGGCGGGATCACCCGGCTCGCGGTCTTCTACTACTCCCAGGTCCCCGCCAACGCCGGCCCGGTGCGGTCGATGCGGGCCAGCGACATCGGCATCGTGCCCGATAGACCTGCCTCGGTCGTGACCAGTGGCGCGGCCGGGGTCACCATCCGCCGGATCACCGACGCCGGCATCCCCTTCGTCCAGGAGGGCGGTCCCGGCACCTACCGCGACACGTCGCGCTCGGCGCCGTACAACCTGTTCGCCCACCTCGACGAGACCGCCAAAGTCGTTCAAGCAGCCGGCCGTGCGCCCGGCCGACTACCTGCCGTGGGGCGACGGCAGCGACCTGCCTCAGGGCAAGAAGGCCACGACGCTCGCGGCAGCCTTCTCGGGCGGGCACGCCACCGAGTGGCGGTACGACGGCGAGCACTACGTCAACGTCAACTCCAACGCCGGTCCCGACGACCAGTTCCCGGCCGACAGCGTGCTGACGCTGCAGGTGCGGGTGGGCGACGCGGGTTACCTTGACCCGGCCGGCAACCGAGTTCCCGAGACCCAGTTCGTAGGAGAGGGTCCGGCCTGGCTGTTCCACGGGGGCCGGGTGATCCGGGCGACCTGGCACAAGGACAAGCTCACCTCGGCGCTCAGCCTCGAGTTCAAGGGCAAGCCGCTCGCGGTTCCGGCCGGCCACGTCTGGGTCGAGCTGGTGCCGGGCGCCCCGGGCAACGTCACCTGGGAGAAGTAGGCGGCTCGCCCCCCTGCACGCCCGTCTCGGCCAGCGACTGGAGGCCGGTGAGGATGGTCCCGATCGCCGCTTCGACGCGGTCGGCGGCGGCCTCGGGATCCTCGGCGAGCGACACGGACTCGCCGGCCGATGACATCGCGCCGAAGAAGATCCGCGCGAAGGTGCGTTGCATCGCCTCGTCCATCGCGAGCTGACCGGTCGTCAGCACCGCCCCGACGATCGCCAGCACGTTGGCGAAGGTCGAGCGCTCCTCCTGCTCGCGGAACCGCTCGTACCCCAGCACGGCAGGGCCGTCCTGGATGACGACCCGTCGGTAGGTCGGGTCGCGCACCACCTCGAGGAACGCGCGTAGCCCGGCCCGAGCCTTCAGCCACGGGTCGTCCTGGCCCTTGATGTGGTCGTGGATGGCCTTGGACGCCCCGGCCTCGACGCGCTCGAAGACCGCTTCGAACAGCGCCTGCTTGCCGACGAAGTGGTGGTACAGCGCGCCCTTGGTGACGCGGGCGCCGGCGACGATCGCATCGAGGGAGGTGCCGGCGTACCCGTGCTCGGTGAACAGCTCCTCGGCCACGTCGACCAGGGCTCGCTTGGTGGAGGCGGAGTACTGCGCCCGGCGGCCCCGGACAGTTGCCTTGCCCCTCACGCGCGGCATGCGATCACCCTACGGTGAGCCCGAACGAGACAGTGCCACACCAGCACGGGCTCCTTCGCCATGCGGCACACTGGACGCATGGCCGACCTCCGCCCAGATATTCGGGCCGGGCAGCTGTTGGTCGCGACGCCGATGCTGCTCGACCCGAACTTCGCGGAGACGGTCGTCCTGCTGCTCGACGCCGACGACAACGGTGCCTTGGGCGTCGTTCTCAACCGGCCGTCGACGGTGCCGGTGGCCGAGGTCCTCGAGTCGTGGGCCGGCGTCGTAGCCGAGCCCGAGGTGCTCTTCCGAGGGGGCCCGGTCTCGACCGAAGGCGCGCTCGCGGTCGGTCTCCTGCGATCGGTCGACGATGCCCCCGTCGGGTTCCGCGAGGTGACCGACGACCTCGGGGTCATTGACCTCGACACCCCGGTCGAGCTGATCGACGGGAGCCTCCAGGGTCTGCGGATCTACGCCGGGTACGCCGGCTGGGGCGCCGGCCAGCTCGAGGGCGAGATCGAGGAGGGCAGCTGGTACGTCGTCCCCTCGATGCCACCCGACTGCTTCCGCGACGACACCCACGCCCTGTGGCGCGACGTGCTCCGCCGCCAGCCCGGCGAGATGGCCTGGCACTCCACCCGGCCTCTGGACCCCGACCTGAACTAGCCGAGTCGGCGCATCTTCACGCGATTCGTCGTCGAGTCGGCGCATCTTCGAGCGCCGAAGACTCGGTGCGCCGACTCGGCCACCGATCAGTGGGTGAGGAGACGCTAGCGACGACCTCGGACCTATCCCTGGGGGAGGCCGACGAGCTTGCCGATGGTGCCGTCGGCGCCGCTGGCCCAGCACATGGTCGACAGGGTGCCGACGCACTGCACCGAGTGGAAGCCGGTCTGGCCGATGGGGGTCCAGGTCTTGCCACCGTCGGTGGTGACGTCGGTGCCGCTGGGACCGACGGCGATCGCCGTCTTGGAGTTGGGCACCCAGTCGACGCCGGAGCGGTAGCCGCCGACGTTCCCGCCCCGCGACCAGGTGGCGCCGCCGTCGGAGGTACGCGCGGTCATCCGCTTGCCGTTGTCCTCCTCGAGGAAGTTGCCGCCCACCGCCACGCCTGTCGTGGCGGTGCGCATGGCGAGGGAGAACACGCCACCGCCGTCGGCGTTCGGCGGGATGGTGGTCGTGGCGACCGACCAGGTGATGCCGTAGTCGCTCGAGTGGAACACCCGCGACGCGGTGCCTCCGGAAGCGATCCAGGCATCCTTGATGCCTGCCGTCTCCACGCAGGTGCCGCTGGCCGCGAACCCGAACTCACCGTCCTTCGCCTTCGGCATCCCGGCCGGGCTGACCTTCTTCCAGGTGTCACCGGCGTCCTTGGTCACGATCACGCGGAACTTGCCGTCGACCGGGTCGCTCATCGCCAGGCCGTGCATGCCGTCCGGGAACATCGCCAGGCAGTCGTAGAAGGCGGTCGCCTCGGTGTTCTTGAACGTGAGGTCCCACGACTTGCCGCCGTCGGTGGTCTTGTAGATCCGGCTCTGGCCGCGTGGCCCGATGGATAGCGCCTGGGCGACCAGTTCGCTGTCGGCCTCGACGTCGCGGAAGGCCAGCTCCTTCTCGGCGTCGGGCCGGACGTCCTTCCAGGTCTTGCCGCCGTCGGTCGTCCGCCAGACGCCACCCTCGTCGCCGCTGACCCAGGCGACCTTCGCGCTGACGGCGTCGAGGCCGCGCAGGCTCTGGTGGGAGTGGGGGAGGTCGACACGCTTCCAGCTGAGACCGGCCGCCTCGTGCGGGTTCGTCTCCGGCCGAGGAGGCCATCGGCACCAGCGAGGACATGAGTACGACGGCCGCGGCCGTTCCGAGAAATGTGCGCATGGTCATCCACCTTGGCCCGTCGATCCGAGACCTGTCCAGCCTCGGTCGTAGACTCCGGGGGTGACCAAGATCGGCTTCTCGACCTCGACGGCGGTCGACACAGACGTCAGGGAGGACCGCCGTACCGTCCCGACCGACGAAGGCGATCACGAGCGCTTCTCCCACTACGTCGAGAAGGACAAGCTCACCGAGGCGATGGTGATGGGCACCCCCGTGGTGGCCCTGTGCGGCAAGGTCTGGGTGCCGAGCCGGGCGCCGGAGAAGTTCCCGGTCTGCCCCGAGTGCGAGGAGATCTGGGGCTCCCTCAAGGACGACACCGGAGGGGACTCCCAGGAGTGACCTCTCTCGGACCCGCGTGGCCCGAGCGAGCAGCGTGGGGGACCGCACCGTCCCTGCGCGCCTGGCAGTCGGCCGCGATGACCGACTACTTCGCCCGGTCACCCAAGGACTACCTCGCCGTCGCGACGCCCGGCGCGGGGAAGACGACGTTCGCTCTGTCCGTGGCCGCCGAGCTGCTCGGTCGCCGGATCATCGACCGGGTCACGGTCGTGGCGCCGACCGAGCACCTCAAGCTGCAGTGGGCGGAGGCTGCCGCGAGGGCGGGCATCCCGGTCGACCCGACGTACTCCGCGGGCAAGGGCAAGACCTCGAAGGACTACGTCGGCATCGCGGTCACCTACGCCGGCGTGGCGGTCAACCCGCTGGCGATGCGCATCCGCACCGACAACTTCAAGACGCTGGTGATCCTCGACGAGGTGCACCACGCGGGCGACGCGCTGTCGTGGGGCGAGGGGGTCCGCGAGGCGTTCCAGCCCGCGACGCGGCGGCTGGCGCTCACGGGCACGCCGTTTCGTTCCGACATCAACCCGATCCCGTTCGTCACCTACGCACCCGGGGACGACGGGGTGCCGCGCTCGCTGGCCGACTACAACTACGGCTACGCCCACGCGCTCGCCGACCACGTCGTGCGTCCTGTGCTGTTCCTGGCCTACTCCGGTGAGATGCAGTGGCGCACCCGGGCCGGCGACGAGATCGCCGCCCGCCTCGGCGAGCCGCTGACCAACGACCTCAACGCGCAGGCCCTGCGCACCGCCCTCGACCCGGCAGGCTCCTGGATCCCGGCGGTGCTCGCCGCCGCGGACAAACGACTCTCCGAAGTACGCCGCCACGTGCCCGACGCCGGTGGCCTGGTGATCGCCACCGACCAGGACTCCGCGCGCGCGTACGCCGCCCTGCTCAAGCAGATCGCGGGCGAGGCGCCGACGGTGGTGCTGTCCGACGAGAAGGCGGCCTCGAAGAAGATCTCGAAGTTCACCGAGTCCGACGCCCGGTGGATGGTTGCCGTCCGGATGGTGTCCGAGGGCGTCGACGTGCCGCGCTTGGCGGTCGGCGTCTACGCCACGACCACCTCGACCCCGCTGTTCTTCGCACAAGCCGTGGGCCGGTTCGTGCGGGCCCGTGGTCGAGGCGAGTCGGCGTCGGTCTTCTTGCCGTCGGTGCCGAACCTGCTGGGCTACGCCGCCGAGCTCGAGCGCCAGCGCGACCACGTGCTCGGCCGCGTGATCACCGACGAGGCCGACCTGATGGACGCGGAGGCCGAGCTGCTCGCGCGCGCCGAGGCCGGTGAGTCGGCGTCGGACGACCTGCTCGGCAGCTTCGAGGCGCTGGGGTCGCAGGCGCGCTTCGACCAGGCGCTGTTCGACGGCGCCACCTTCGGGCACGAGGGCGAGGTGCACGTCGGCTCCGACGAGGAGATGGACTTCCTCGGCATCCCGGGGCTGCTCGAGCCCGACCAGATGCGCGCGCTGCTGCGCCAGCGCCAGAACGACCGCCGCAGGACGCCCGTCACCGAGCCGGACACCGTCGCCGAGGTCTCGACGTACGAACAGCTTGCCGTCCTGCGCCGCGAGCTCAACGGCCTGGTCGCCGCTTGGCACCACCGCACCGGCCAGGCCCACGGGATGACCCACGCCGAGCTGCGCCGCGAGTGCGGCGGCCCTGCGGCCGCCGTGGCGACCGCCGACCAGCTGCGCGAGCGCATCGTCCGCCTGCGCGAGATGGCCGCGCGTCGCACGTCGTAGCGTTCTGGCCGACGGACATAGCGCTGGCTCCATGGCTCTGCGGTCGCCCGCGAACGCGCGCGCGTTCCACCTGGTGACGTTCCTCGTCGCGGCGGGCGCCGTGGTGCTGCAGCTGGTCCTGATCATCCAGGGCGGGCAGCACCTCGACACCGAGCCGGGCGTGGCCAAGGCGAACGACCCCGACCTCGGCACCAGGTTGGTGCGGTTCGCCAGCTACCTGACGATCTGGTTCAACGTGCTCGTGGCCGGTACGTCGGCCGTGCTCGCCGCCGACGCCCAGCGGAGTCGGAGGGGCGGGTGTTCCGGGCGCTGCGGCTGGACGCGCTGGTGCTCGCGGTCGGCGGCGGGGTCGTGCACTGGTTCCTCCTGCGTCCGCTGCTCGACCTCGACGGAGCCGACCTGCTGGCCGACAAGCTGCTGCACATCGTCGTGCCGCTGCTCTGCCTGGTGGGCTGGGTCGTCTTCGGACCGCGCGGACTGATCACGACGCGCGACATCTGGGCGTTCCTCGTGGTGCCCGTGGGCTGGCTCGTCTACACGCTGGTGCGGGGGGCGTTCGTGGACTGGTATCCCTATCCCTTCGTCGACGTCGACCAGCACGGCCTCGGCATCGTGCTGCTCAACTGCATCGGCATCTCGGCGCTGATGCTGCTGCTGGCCTTCGGCGCCAGGTGGCTGGACCGCCGGCTGCCGCTCCGGGCCGTTGGTCGAGGAGGGCCGTCAGGCCCGTCACGAGACCCGGTGACGGGTCCGTTGTCTCCTCACCGGGTTTCGTGACAGGGTCGCTAGGCGCGCCTTCCTCGACCAGCGGTCCCTCCTAACCAGCGGCAGTCGAGCGGACCAGGGGCAGCATCCGGTAGGGGATCTGCGTCGCGAGCGCGATCACGGTCGTGGAGCGGTCGATGCCTTCGTGGCTGAGCACCTGGTCGATGACCCGCTGCAGGTCGGCGTTGGAGCGCGCGACCACCCTGGCCCACATGTCGCCGGCGCCCGTGATGGTGAACGCCTCGAGCACCTCCGGGATCTCGGCCAGGTGCGCGGCGACGGTCTCGTGCCCGGCGCCCTGCCGGATCTCCAGGGTGAGGAACGCGGTGACGGGGAAGCCGAGCTGCTCGGGGTCGAGGTCGGGGCCCCAGCCCGTCACGACTCCCGAGGTGGCGAGCTTGTCGAGCCGGGCCTGGACCGTGCCGCGGGCGACGCCGAGCCGGCGGGAGGCCTCGAGCACCCCGATGCGCGGTTCGGCGGCGAACAGGTCGATCACCTTGACGTCCAACGCGTCCACGTGGGCCTCCGTGACTGAACAAACTGCCTAGGGTTTCGTCGTACTGTTGCACACTCTGCCCTGCCGGGGCACCCTGGGACGCATGACCACGACTCACGAGACCCCCAGCACCGGCGGCGCCCTCACCGAGGACGAGCTGAAGGCAGACCTCACCGTCGACCAGCTCAAGCAGCTCGTGGGTCTCGTCGAGTACGACGAGGAGGGCGACGTCTTCCCGGTCACCGGCTGGGACGCCATCGTCTTCTGCGTCGGCAACGCCACCCAGACCGCGCACTACTACCAGTCCGCGTGGGGGATGACCCTCGAGGCCTACTCCGGTCCCGAGAACGGCAACCGCGACCACAAGTCGTTCGTGCTGCGCTCCGGCTCGATCCGCTTCGTCGTCAACGGCGCGGTCGACCCCGACAGCCCGCTGGTCGAGCACCACCGCAGGCACGGCGACGGCGTCACGGACATCGCCCTCGAGGTGCCCGACGTCGACAAGTGCATCGCCCAGGCCCGTCAGGCCGGCGCGACGGTCGTCCGCGAGCCCGAGGACGTCACCGACGAGCACGGCACGGTCCGCGTCGCCGCCATCGCGACGTACGGCGACACCATCCACTCCCTGATCGACCGCAGCCGGTACGACGGCCCGTACCTGCCCGGGTACGTCGCGGCGTCCCCGACCTGGGTGAACAAGGACGGACAGCCCAAGCGGCTCTTCCAGGCCCTCGACCACATCGTCGGCAACGTCGAGCTCGGCCACATGGACGAGTGGGTGCAGTTCTACAACCGGGTGATGGGCTTCGTGAACATGGCGGAGTTCATCGGCGACGACATCGCCACCGACTACTCCGCGCTGATGTCGAAGGTCGTGGCCAACGGCAACCACCGCGTGAAGTTCCCGCTGAACGAGCCGGCGATCGCCAGGAAGAAGTCGCAGATCGACGAGTACCTCGAGTTCTACCGCGGTGCCGGCGCCCAGCACCTCGCCGTCGCCACCAACGACATCCTCGCCTCGGTCGACGCCCTGCGGGCCAACGGCGTGGAGTTCCTCAACACTCCGGACTCCTACTACGAGGACCCCGAGCTGAGGGCCCGCATCGGCAACGTGCGCGTGCCCATCGAGGAGCTCCAGCGGCGCGGGATCCTGGTCGACCGGGACGAGGACGGCTACCTGCTGCAGATCTTCACCAAGCCGCTCGGCGACCGGCCCACGGTGTTCTTCGAGCTGATCGAGCGACACGGCTCGCTCGGCTTCGGCAAGGGCAACTTCAAGGCGCTCTTCGAGGCCATCGAGCGCGAGCAGGACCTGCGCGGCAACCTCTGATCCAGTGGAGTCGCTCGCTCGCCACGCGACTCCGTCAAGATGGGCGCGTGCCCACGTACGTCGCGTTCCTCCGCGCCATCAACCTCGGCCCGAACCGGAAGTTCGCGAAGGCGGCGATCGTGGAGGCCGTCGAGGAGTGCGGCTTCACCGACGTGGAGACCTACATCAACACCGGCAACGTCCGGTTCAGCGCGTCGATGAGGTCGCCGGCCAAGGTCGAGCAGGCCCTCGAGCGGTCGTTCCGCAAGCACGCGGGCTTCGAGGTGCCGACCATCGTCTTCACCACGGCCGAGCTGAGGCAGATCGCGGCCGACGCCTCGGAGATCGCCGAGCTGCACCAGAACACCGGCGCCCACTACGTCTCCCTGCTGAAGGAGAAGCCGAAGGCGGCCGACGTGAAGAAGCTCGAGGCTCTCGACCACGGTGAGGACCTCGCGGTGATCCGAGGCCGGGGTGCGCACCTGCTCGTCGTGACCCCGTCAGCGCGTGGCCGGCTGAGCAACGCGACGGTCGAGAAGCTGCTCGGCGTGGCCACCAACCGGAACCTCAACGTCATCCGTACCTTGGCCGAGAAGTGGGGTGGCACCGGATAGCGCGAATTGCCGTCGGCCAGGCCCGGGGAGAGGCACACTTCGTGCGAACGAGTTCTAGGGGAGTGAGACCAGGTGACACCCGAGGTTTTCCAAGCGGCGCTGGAGCGCGGCGACATCGCGACGGCGGGCGAGATGCTGGCCGACAACGTCGTCTTCCGCAGTCCGGCAGTCTTCGAGCCTTACGAGGGCAAGCCGGCCACGCTCGTGCTGCTGAAAGCGGTCTCCCGGGTCTTCCAGGACTTCCGCTACGTGCGGACCTTCCTCGAGGAGGACGGCCGGGGCATGGCGCTGATGTTCGAGGCCAAGGTCGGCACCCGTCGCGTCGAGGGAGTCGACCTGCTGCGACTGGACGCCCACGGCCTCGTCGACGACTTCCGCGTGATGGTGCGCCCCCACTCCGCGCTCGAGGCGTTGATGACGGCGATGGTCCCCATGATCGAGCTGGTGCTGGCCGACCAGGGCAGCTAGACGGCGCTACTCGACGGTCACGCCCGCAGCGCGCATCTCCTTCAAGGCCGCCTCGGTGGTCTCGGGAGCCACGCCCGCGCACAGGTCGGACAACACCGAGGTGGTGAAGCCCTCGGCCACCGCGTCGATCGCGGTCGCGCGCACGCAGTGGTCGGTCGCGAGGCCGCAGATGTCGACCTCCTCGACCTGCTGCTCGCGCAACCACTCGGCCAGACTCGTGCCCGTCGCCGTATGTCCCTCGAAGGCGGAGTACGCCGCCTCGTGCTCGCCCTTGAGGAAGATCGCGTCGAACGGCTGGGGGTCCAGGTTGGGATGGAAGGCCTCCCCGTCGGTGCCGACCCTGCAGTGCACCGGCCAGGAGTCGACGAAGTCGGGGTCGTGCGCCCAGTGGTCGCCCGGGTCGACGTGGTGGTCCTTGGACGCCACCACGACGTCGTACGCCGGTGACTCCGGCGACTTCTCGACCCACCGGTGCAGCAGGTGGGCGATCTCGTGCGCGACCCGGGCCGCGCCGGCGACGGGCAGCGATCCGCCCTCGCTGAAGTCGTTCTGCACGTCGACCACGATCAGCGCGCGCCTCATGCGCCCGAGCCTAGTGAGGCGCTAGGTGGGGGCTCGAGCATCCAGTCGATGACCTCGGGCAGCAGGTCGTCCCACAGCTGCCAG
Source organism: uncultured Actinomycetota bacterium (assembly GCA_963758885.1). GTDB lineage: Bacteria > Actinomycetota > Actinomycetes > Propionibacteriales > Nocardioidaceae > Nocardioides. Next base: position 12,912 of record CAVWXS010000011.1, on the reverse strand, counting down.
ACGTGTTCGCCGGGACGGAAGTCCGAGGTCACGTCGGCGCCCTTGTCCTCCAGCATGGCGACGAAGCGGCGGTTGCCCTTGACCAGGCCGGGGGCATCCTCGGTGCCGGTGGAGACGTGGATGCGGGGCAGGCCCTGGGCGTCGGCCTTCTCGAGCAGCTTGAAGAGGTCGGCGTCGTCGGGGATCGACGTGCCGAAGATCCGCTCGAAGAGGTCGACCCGCTCGGGCCGCGACGAGAGCTCGTCGAGGTCCAGGGCGCCCGACAAGGTGGCCGCGGCGGCGAACCGGCCGGGGTGGGTGAGCGCCAGCTTCATGGCGCCGTACCCACCCATGCTGAGCCCGGCGACGTAGGTGTCTGCGGGGTCCTGCGAGACGCGGAAGAAGTTGCCGACGATCTGCGGCAGCTCTTCCGCGACGTAGTCCCAGTAGCGGCCGCCGCTGGCCTCGTTGGCGTAGAAGCTGCGGTTGACGGCGGGCATCACGACCGCCAGGCCCGCCGCGGCGGCGTAGCGCTCGACAGAGGTGTAGCGAAGCCACGCGGTGTGGTCGTCGGAGAGGCCGTGCAGCAGGTAGAGCACCGGGAAGTCCGTGCGCGGGACTGGTCGACTGTCCGGGTCTCCTTCGACGCCGATCTGCTCCTCGGTCGGCTGCGGGAGCACGACGGTCATCGAGCAGCCGACCTCGAGGACGTCGGAGAAGAAGTCGCAGGTGACGAGGGCCATGCGGTCAGCCTTCCAGGTGAATGGTCGCGATGACCGGCTCGCCCTTCGACATCTGCTGCACCGACCACGGGAGCTCGGCCAGTGCGGCGGTGTGACGGGCCCGCGCGTCGACGAGCGGCTCGCGGCCGACGACCTCCCCGTCGCGGACCAGCTCGACGAGGAGCGGCCGGTCGTTGCCGTCGTTCTCGGGCGGAGTGCCGATGCCGATGACCTCGGCCTCGGCCACGCCCTGCTCGTCGAGCCGGCGCAACGCGAACTTGCGGCCGCCGATGGAGATCTTCTCCGGGCTCTTCTTGGCCACCGAGATCATCGCTCCGTCGTCGCCCTCACGGGCGACGAGCTTGTAGACGAAGCCGCAGGTCGGGTGCCCGCTGCCGGTGACGAGCTGGGTGCCGACGCCATAGCCGTCGACCGGCGCGGCCGCGAGCGCCGCGATCGCGTACTCGTCGAGGTCGCTGGTGACCACGATCCGGGTCTTCGTGGCACCGAGGTCGTCGAGCTGCTTGCGGACCCGGTGGGCGAGCACCCCGAGGTCGCCGGAGTCGAGGCGGACGGCGCCCAGCTCGGGTCCCGCGATCTCGACGCCCGCGCGGACGGCCTCGAGCACGTCGTAGGTGTCGACGAGCAGCGTGGTGCCCTTGCCGAGCGAGGTCACCTGCGCGCGGAAGGCGTCGGACTCGCTGTCGTGGAGCAGCGTGAAGCTGTGCGCGCTCGTCCCCGCGCTGGGGACGCCGTACCGCTGCCTGGCCGCCAGGTTGGAGGTGCTCGCGAAGCCGGCGAGGTACGCCGCCCTGGCCGACGCGACGGCCGCCTCCTCGTGGGTGCGCCGCGAGCCCATCTCGATGCACGGTCGCTCGCCGGCGGCCGACGTCATCCGCGACGCGGCCGACGCGATCGCCGAGTCGTGGTTGTAGATCGAGAGCAGGAGCGTCTCGAGGAGCACCGCCTCGGCGAAGGAGCCCTCGACGATCAGCAGCGGCGAGTACGGGAAGTACGCCTCGCCCTCGGCGTACCCCCACACGTCGCCGGAGAAACGGTAGGACGCCAGCCACTCCCGGGTCTCGTCGTCGACGACGCCTTCCAGCGCGGCGACCGCCTCGTCGTCGAACGTGAACGCCTCGATGGCGTCGAGGGCCCGCCCCACACCCGCCACCACGCCGTAGCGACGGCCCTCGGGGAGACGGCGCGGGAACAGCTCGAACACCGACCGCCGGTGCGCCGTGCCGCTGTCCAGCGCCGCCTGGACCATGGTCAGCTCGTAGTGGTCGGTGAGCAGTGCCGTCGAGGTCACCGGCCCAGACGTAGGGCCGATCCCTCGGTGGTTGAGGTGCGAGGAGCGCCAGCGACGAGCCTCGAAACCACCACAGGCCACGGTGGTTTCGAGGCTCGGCCGTGAACGGCCTCGCACCTCAACCACCGACGAAGGGGCATGTGCCAACATGGAGGACGTGTCGACAGCTAGTCCGGTCCAGGTCGACCCCACCACCACCCCCGAGACCGACGACATCACGGTCCTGGCCACGCCGTGGGTGACCATCGTGTGGAACGACCCGGTCAACCTGATGTCCTACGTGACCTACGTGTTCACCAAGTACTTCGGCTACGAGAAGAAGAAGGCCGAGAAGCTGATGCTCGAGGTCCACAACGACGGCAAGTCGGTGGTCAGCCACGGCAGCCGCGAGGAGATGGAGCGCGACGTGCAGGCCATGCACGAGTACGGGCTCTGGGCCACCATGGAGAAGCAGTGACGCGCCTCCCATGACCGGGTTCACCCGGCACCGGAAGAGCCGCCTCGTCATCGCGAACTTCTCGGGCTTCGAGGCCGACCTGCTGCGGTCCCTGGCCTCCCAGCTCGTCGAGCTGCTGCGCAACGAGCGCGCCGTGCCGCATACCACCGCCGACCCGCTCGAGGCGCTGCTCGACTTCACCGGACCGACCGAGGAGCCCGACGACCCGGTCCTCGCCCGGCTGTTCCCGACGGCGTACCCCGACGACGCAGAGGCCGCCGGCGACTTCCGGCGGTTCACCGAGGGCACCCTGCGCGACGGCAAGGCGGACGCCGCGATCACCGTGATCGACTGCCTCGAGGACGCCGGACTCCCGTCCGAGCTGACCGAGGACGGCTTGGTCATCGACGTCGAGCTCGACGAGCCGACCGCGGAGAAGTGGATGCGGTCGTTCACCGACATCCGGCTCGCGCTCGCCACCCGGCTCGAGGTGGAGGAGGGCGACGAGGGCTACTGGGCCGCCGTGCCCGAGGACGACCCGCGGGGTCAGGCTCACGACATCTACCTGTGGGTCGGGTACCTCCAGGAGACCCTGGTCGACGCACTGTCGTCCTGACCTAGGGTGGCGGGATGCCGATCCCGGAGTTCATCGTCGAGATCCGCAAGATGATCGGGCAGCACGAGATGTGGCTGCCCGGCATCACCGCGGTCGTCACGCGGGGTCCCGCCGAGGACCAGGAGATCCTGTTGGTGCAGCGGGCCGACAACGGCGAGTGGACACCGATCACCGGCATCCCCGAGCCGGGCGAGGAGCCGGGCCTCGCGGCGGCGCGCGAGGCTCTCGAGGAGACGGGCGTCGTGGTCAGCGTCGACAGGCTGGCCTCGACGAGCGCGCACCCCGGGGTCGTCCACGCGAACGGCGACCGGGCGTCGTACCTCGACCTCACCTTCGCCTGCACCTACGTCTCCGGCGAGGCGCACGTGGCGGACGACGAGTCGCGAGACGTGCGCTGGTTCCCGCGCGACGCGATGCCGGAGATGGCGGCCTCGATGACGCAGCGGATCGCGGACGCGTTGTCGGGCGAGGTTGCGGCGAGGTTCGTCCGGGTCACTAGCTAGCAGCGTCCGCCGAAGACCCGCTCGACCGAGACGCAGGTGTCGTCGCCGCCGGAGGCCAGCACGGTGTCGAACCCACGTCCCCCGTCGAGCAGGTCGTCCTGGAGCGTGCCCGCGAGCAGGTCGTGTCCGCCACCGGCGTGGATCACCACCGAGGCGCCGCGCGAGGTGCCGCCCACCAACGTCTCGTCCAGGTCGGAGCCGATGAGGGTCCACCGGCCCCTGGCCACCTGGACCTCCTCGATGCCCTTCACGGGCATGGTCGTGGGCCCGAAGGCATCCACCCGGGCGAGGCGTTGCCGCAGGTCCACCGTGCCTCGGACTCCGAAAAGAACTGAGTGGCCTTGCATCACGAACCTCATGAAGTAGTGGTCGCTGCCCTGGCCACCCGCAACCGACTGCTCCTCCGCGCCCGCCATCAGGACTCCGACGAGCCGGTCGTCACCGGCACCGCCGCTCAGGACGCCGGCGCCGAGGCCGCCGAGCAGGAGGTCGGTTCCCGAGCCACCCAGGAGGGTGTCCGTCCCCTGCCCGCCGCACAGGACGTCGTCACCTCCGAGCCCTTCGACCCGGTCGTCGCCCTCGAGGCCCACGATCACGTCGACGTCGGCAGTGCCGGTGAGCAGGTCGTCGCCGGACGTGCCGACGAGAGTCGCGGGTACTCCGCCGCAGTTCGTGGCCGCGGCTCGGGCGGTCGCAGTCGGAGCCAGCAACGTCGTCGCGACGACGAGCAGTGCGGTGGCGACGTACGACGACACGGTCCCCATGCTATGTCCGACGCTGGAACCGCTGGCGGGGTTCGCGCCGGCGGTCGCCTAGGGTTGGCCGCGTCATGTTGACCATCGACCAGGCGACGTACGACGCGATCGTCGCCCACGCCAAGAAGGACCACCCCGACGAGGCGTGCGGCATCGTCGCTGGCCCCGAGGGCAGCGACCGGGCCGAGCGGCTGGTCGAGATGGTCAACGCCGCGGGCAGCCCGACGTTCTACGAGTTCGACTCCACCGAGCTGCTCGCGCTCTACAAGGAGATGTGGGCGCGCGACGAGGAACCCGTCGTCGTCTACCACTCCCACACCGCGACCGAGGCCTACCCGAGCCGCACAGACATCGGCCTGGCCAGCGAGCCGAACGCCCACTACGTGCTGGTCAGCACCCGCGAGCACGGGAATAACGAGGGTCCTGTGGAGTTCAGGTCGTACAGGATCGTGGACAGCGAGGTGACCGAGGAAGAGGTCACGGTCGTCCCCGAGCTAGCCCCCTGATCGAAGGAGCACCATGGCCGTCGAGGTCCGGATCCCCACCATCTTGCGCACCTACACCGCCGACCAGAAGGCGGTCACCGCCGAGGGTGCCACGCTGGCGGCGGTGATCGACGACCTCGAGGCCAACCACCCGGGCATCAGGGAGCGCCTCCTCGAAGCCAGCGGCGAGCAGGGTGCGGCCAAGACCCTCCGCCGGTTCGTCAACGTCTACGTCAACGACGAGGACGTCCGCTTCCTCGGCGGCCTCGACGCCGAGGTCAGCGACGGCGACCAGGTCGTCGTGCTGCCTGCCGTCGCCGGCGGCTGAGGACATCGGGGACCATCGGGACATGAGTGAGCAGCGCACCTTCGTCCTGGTGGACGGCGAGAACATCGACGCCACCATCGGCAACTCGCTGCTCAACCGCCGGCCGACGCCCGAGGAACGACCGCGCTGGGAGCGCGTGACGGCCTACGTCGAGCAGCTGTGGGGGCAGCCGGCCACGGGCCTGTTCTTCCTCAACGCCACCAACGGGCAGCTGCACACACCCTTCCTGCAGGCCCTGCTCGCCATGAACTACCGCCCGATCCCACTCGCCGGGCGCAGCGACCAGAAGGTCGTGGACATCGGCATCCAGCGGACCCTCGAGGCACTGCTCGAGATCGACGGTGACGTGATGCTGTGCAGCCACGACGGCGACTTCGCCCCTCAGGCGCGAGCACTGCTCGGGTCCGGGCGACGGGTAGGCCTCCTCGGCCTGCGCGAGTACATGAGCACCGAGCTGACCAAGCTGGGGCTGGAGGTCTACGACCTCGAGGACCACGTCGAGGCGTTCTTGTCGCCGCTCCCTCGGGTGCGGATCATCCCGCTCGAGGAGTTCGACCCGATGCGATTCCTGCGATGACCCGCTACGACGACCTGCTGTCGTCGGTCGGCAACACCCCGCTGGTCGGGCTGCCGACGCTCTCGCCGAGCCCCGACGTCCGCCTGTGGGCCAAGCTCGAGGACCGCAACCCGACCGGCTCGATCAAGGACCGCGCCGCGTTGGCGATGATCGTCGACGCGGAGAAGCAGGGGCTGCTCCGGCCGGGCTGCACGATTCTCGAGCCGACCAGCGGCAACACCGGCATCTCGCTGGCGATGGCGGCCAGGCTGCGTGGCTACCGGCTGGTCTGCGTGATGCCCGAGAACACCTCCACCGAACGCAGCCAGCTGCTGCGGATGTGGGGAGCCGAGATCATCTCCTCGCCCGCGGCCGGCGGTTCCAACGAGGCGGTCCGCCGGGCCAAGGAGATCGCGGCCGAGCACCCCGACTGGGTGATGCTCTACCAGTACGGCAACGAGGCGAACGCCCGTGCCCACTACGACGGGACCGGTCCCGAGATCCTGGCCGACCTGCCGACGGTCACCCACTTCGTCGGCGGCCTCGGCACCACCGGGACGTTGATGGGCGTCGGCCGCTTCTTCCGCGAGAACAAGCCGGAGGTGCGGATCGTGGCCGCCGAACCCAGGTACGGCGAGCTCGTCTACGGCCTCCGCAACCTCGACGAGGGCTTCGTCCCCGAGCTGTACGACGAGACCCTGATCGACGCGCGCTTCTCGGTCGGGCCGCGCGACGCCGTACGCCGGGTCCGCGAGCTGTTGGAGCTCGAGGGCATCTTCGCCGGCATCTCCACGGGCGCGATCCTGCACGCCGCGCTCGCTCAGGGCGCCAAGGCGGTCAAGGCGGGCGAGCGAGCCGACATCGCCTTCGTCGTCTGTGACGGCGGTTGGAAGTACCTCTCCACCGGCGCCTACGAGGGTACGGTCGACGAGGCCGAGGAGGCCTTGGACGGGCAGCTCTGGGCCTAGCCCACGATCGGTGGTTGAGGTGCGAGGAGCGCTAGCGACGAGCCTCGAAACCACCTGAGGGATCGGAGGTTTCGAGGCTCGGGCCTGGCGGCCCTCACACCTCAACCACCGAACAGTGCTCGTAGGGTGACCAGCATGCGTGCGTTGCTGCTCGGCGTCCTGCTCGTCGCCTTGTTGGCGCCGGCTCCGGCATCGACGGCCGCGCCGGCTGCGAACGAGTCGGCCAGCGGCCCGACCGAGCTGCGCCTGCGCAACGAGATCGCGATCGAGGGCGTGCTGCGGTACGGACGCACCGTGAAAGTGACGCGGGGCGTGTGGAACCTCACCCCCGACCGCTACCGCTTCCAGTGGTTCCGCAACGAGATCGAGATCCCCGGCGCCACCCGTCAGACCTACCGGCTGGGCGTGGCGGACGTGGGTCGGCGGATCAAGGCGCGTGTCTACGTCAAGAAGCGCGGATACGAGTGGGCGCAGGCGACCGCGCGAGGCGACGGGAGGGTGGGCTACCGCGTCGCGGCGCGCCGTACGGTGACCTACCGCATCGAGACGCGAGGTCGCCTGACCACCAGCGTTCGCGAGTTCGCCCGACTCGCGGCCCAGACGTACGCCGACCCGCGCGGCTGGCGGAACGCGGGCGTCGCCTTCAAGCGCGTCAACGGCCCCTCGGACTTCTCCCTGGTGCTGGCCGAGGCAAGCTGGCTGCCGCGTTTCTCGAGCGTGTGCAGCGTGCAGTGGAGCTGCCGTGCCGGCCGCTTCGTGGTGATCAACCAGACGCGATGGAAGTTCGCCTCACCGTCGTGGAACGGCGCCGGCAAGTCCCTGCGCGACTACCGCAACCTCGTCGTCAACCACGAGACCGGCCACTGGCTCGGCCACGGCCACCTCGGCTGTCCCGGGCCAGGACGCCTGGCGCCGGTGATGATGCAGCAGTCCAAGGGCCTGTTCGGTTGTCGTCACAACCCGTGGCCGCTGGGGAGCGAGCTGTGGTCGCGATAGTCGCTGGTCGAGGAAGGCGCGTTAGCGCCTGTCACGAGACCTGGTGACGGTCCTGGGACCGGTCGCGAGGTTTCGTGACGAGACTTCGTCTCTCCTCAACCAGCGGTGATCAGGGAGTGGCGAAGACGTCGAGGTTCTGGTCGTGGTCGAGCTCGCTGTGGGGGATGGGCGGCAGGCCGAGGACGTCGAGGACCAGGTTGCCGACGTCGCCGTTGCGCACCGGCTGCTTCGCCTTGCCGTATCCGATGCGGAGCTTGCCGGGGTCGGCGTACGTGGTCGGGTTGAGGTCGTAGAGGTCCACGCCGGCCGGAACACCAGGACCCCAGACCAGGAAGGGGATCCGGTAGTCGGCGAACTTGCGTGGGTCGGAGTGGCTGGGGCCGATGCCCCCGTGGTCGGCGGTGACGATGACCAGGGTGTGGTCGCTCGACTCGGGGGTGGCCGAGATGGTGGCGAGCACGCGGCCGATCAGGTAGTCGGACTGGCGGACGGCTTTGCGGTACTCGGGTGACATCCAGCCGTGAGCGTGTCCGGCGACGTCGGGCAGCGAGATGTGCAGGAACGTGAAAGCCCGCCAGGTGGTCGCCAGGTCCCGACGGGCGGCGTCCACCAGGTCGGTGTTGTCGGCCCTGATCAGGGTGTGGTCGATGCTCTGGGGCCACGACCGGTTGAACAGGGTGAACTTCGGCTTGGCCGCGAACATCGCACTGCCCAGCCCGGCCGACTTCAGCGCCGAGAACACCGAGCCGACCTGACGCCCGGCGGCTGTCTGCACGGTCCGGGGCCGCAGCCGCTCGTCGTTCCAGATGACGCCGTGTCCGCCCCGAGCCCGGTCGACTCGACGGCTGGTCACCATGCCCGTGTGGTTGGGCAGGGTGAGGGTCATCTCGACCTCGCTGCGGGCGTTGAACGTGGTCGCACCCTCAGCGACGAGCCGATGGAAGGTTGGCGCGTCCGCCTCGCCGAGCAGGGTGATCGCGCGAGGGTTGAGACCGTCGACGGAGATCACCACCACCCGGGCGATCTCGCCGGTCGACCGCTCAGCGCGGAGGGGGACGGGAGAGGCCGCCGAGGGAGCGGCACCCGCCAGCGCCGACAACATGGCGACCGCCAGCGCCGTACGCAGGGGGGAACGCATGGCTGACAGGGTACGGGGCGACGCAGGCGGTGTTCGTGATCTCGGTCGCGTTGCCATGCGTGGCGCAGGGCCAGCCCCTAGCCTTGCCGGGTGCAGATCGAGGCACCCATCGGCATCTTCGACTCCGGCTTCGGCGGGCTCACCGTCGCGCGCTCGGTCATCGACCAGCTGCCGCACGAGTCGGTGCTCTACGTCGGCGACACCGCGCGCCAGCCCTACGGTCCCAAGCCGATCGGCGAGGTCCGCGAGTACGCCCTCGAGTGCCTCGACCACTTGGTCTCCCTCGGCGTGAAGGCCCTCGTCATCGCCTGCAACTCCGCCAGCGCGGCCATGCTGCGCGACGCCCGGGAGCGGTACGACGTCCCGGTGGTCGAGGTGATCTTCCCGGCCACCCGGCGCGCGGTCGCGGCCAGCCGCACCGGCCACATCGGCGTGATCTGCACCCGGTCGACGGCGGAGTCGATGGCCTACGACGACGCGTTCGCCGCGGCCCCGCAGGTCACCCTCACGACCCAGGTCTGCCCGCAGTTCGTCGACTTCGTCGAGGCGGGCGTGACCGGCGGCGACGAGCTGATCGGCGTCGCGCACGACTACCTCGACCCGCTGGTGGCCGCAGGCGTCGACACGCTGATCCTCGGCTGCACCCACTACCCCCTGCTGACCGGCGTCATCTCCTACGTGATGGGCGACGGCGTGACCTTGGTGAGCAGCGCCGAGGAGTGCGCCAAGGACGTCTACAAGATGCTCGTCGCGACCGACCTGATGCGCCAGTCCGGGGAGCCGACCTACCGGTTCCTGACCACCGGCGCGCCCGAGGAGTTCGAGCGCATCGGGCGCCGGTTCCTCGGCCCCGAGCTCAGCGACGCACAACAGTTCGTCGGGAGCACCGGCCTGATCGGACTGGTTCCGTGAGGCTGACCGTCGTCGGCTGCTCAGGCTCCTATCCAGGCCCCGACTCGCCGGCCAGCTGCTACGTCGTCGAGCACGACGACGACTCCGGCCGCACCTGGCGCGTGCTGCTCGACCTCGGCTCCGGGGCTCTCGGCGCCCTGCAGCGGTACGTCGACCCGCTGGCCGTCGACGCGGTCTTCCTCAGCCACCTCCACCCCGACCACTGCGCGGACCTCTGCGGTTACCACGTGCTGCGCCGCTACCACCCCAACGGTCCGCAGCCGCGCCTCCAGGTCTGGGGCCCCGTGGGAACGGCCGAGCGGATGGCCGCGGCGTACGGCCTGCCCGTCGACCCGGGCATGACCGGCGAGTTCGACTTCCGCGACCACGCCGGGCCCGTCGACATCGGCCCGATGACCGTCGAGGCCGTGGCCGTCGTCCACCCCGTGCCGGCGTTCGGCTTCCGCGTGCGTGCCGCCGGACGCACCCTCGCCTACTCCGGCGACACCGGCCCTTGCGCCGGCCTCGACGAGCTCGCGACAGGGGCCGACCTGCTGCTCGCCGAGGCCTCGTTCCGCAGCAGTGACCACAACCCGCCAGACCTCCACCTCACCGGCGCCGACTGCGGCCGAGCTGCCGCGCTGGGTGACGTGGGGCGACTGGTGCTCACCCACGTGCCGCCCTGGTTCGATCCCGCCCTGGCGATCGCCGAGGCCAAGGAGCAGTTCGCGGGAGACATCGCCCTTGCCGTCGCCGGGGCCGTCTACGAGGTGTAGGAGTCTGCTGAACAGTCCGCCCTGCTGCGCGACGGACGTCTTGTTCAGCACCCTCCTAGGCAAATTTGCCCGGACGGTCTAGCCGCAGCGCGGGCCGAATAGGTGTATTCCGCTCGATTCGCCGGTCAAGCACGACTGATTCCGCCACGCTGGCGGGGTGCGCGCGACGATCCCGACAGCGGGCCCTGCCGTCGCCGGCGTCGTGCTGCTCCTGGCCGTGCCGGTGTGTGCCGGCCTGCTCATGTCCGGACCGGCCTCGGGAGCGGGTTCCCGTCCTGCGGCACCCGAACGCGCACTGCTGACGGCTCCCGCGCACGGCCTCGCCGCGGTGCAGGGCCTGGGGGACGACCTCGACGTCGCAGCATCACGCGGCGGACTGAGCGCCGGGCTGCTCCGCGACCTGCTCACCAGCGACGCGTCGGCCTGGGTCGACCGGTCCGGCCGGCTGTTCTACGTCGACCGCGACCACGCGGACCCGGTGGACGCCGCCGCTCCGGCAACGGAGGCCGCCGCGTTCCCGTACGCCGACAGCTTCCGGCTCCACTCGCGACCGAACGCCACGCGGAAGGTCTTCCTCGACTTCGACGGGCACCACGTCAGCGGCACGGCGTGGAACGACGCGAGCCACCCGGTGATCGACGTGGCGGCGTACACCCGGGACGGCAACGCCGCCTTCTCCGACGCCGAGCTCGACGTGGTGCAGGAGGTCTGGGCGCGGGTCGCCGAGGACTACGCAACGTTCAACATCGACGTGACGACCGAGGACCCGGGCACCGCCGGGCTGGTCCGGAGCTCCGACGAGGACCCTGCCTACGGCATGCGGGCCTCGATCACCAGTGACCTGGCGATGCGCGACGTCCTCTGCGGTGGCGGCTGCGCCGGGGTCGCCTACGTCGGGGTCTTCGACTTCGTGATGGCCGCGCAGTACTACGAGCCGGCCTTCGCGCTGCCCAAGCCCACCTACACGGCCGCGCAGGTCGCCGAGATCGTCAGCCACGAGATCGGTCACACGCTCGGTCTGAGCCACGACGGCCTGGGCGCGGCCGCGTACTACCAGGACTCCACCGGCACCAAGATCTGGTCGCCGCTGATGGGGGCGGGCTACACCCCGCTGACCCAGTTCTCCAACGGCGACTACGTCGGCGCGACCCAGACGCAGGACGACTTCGCCGTGATCGCGCAGCATGGCCCGACGTTGCTGGGCGACGACTACGGCGACGGCCGCGCATCGGCGTACGGCCTGGGCGAGGGTGACGTGACGGTCGAGGGACTCGTGACCAGCCGGACCGACCTCGACGTGTTCGCCGTGACGCGGTCGTGCTCCGGGACGCTGTCGGCCATGCTGGCCCCGGCCGCGCTCGGTCCCGACCTCGACACCAGGCTGCGGCTGCTCGACGCATCCGGCGCGCAGCTCGCCGTCGTCGGCCCCGGCGACGGCCCGCGGCGGCACCTGGTCGCCGCTGCTGACCGGCATGGACGCGGCCGTCGCGCAGTCGGTCGGGCCGGGTACCTACTACTTCGAGGTCGACGGCACCGGCCTCGTCGATCCGACTCTCGGTTACAGCGACTACGGCTCGGTCGGCCGCTACGCACTCTCCGTCGCCGGCTGCCCGGGGTCGGCTCACACCGCGACGGCGCCGAGCGCGCCCGTGGTCGTCGCCGTCGAGCGCGACGGCGCGGCGCACGGGCTTCGCATCGTCTGGGACGCCCCCGCCAGCGACGGCGGCGCGCCGGTCACGGCGTACGTCGTGACCGCCGGCGGGCAGACGGCCACCGTCTCGGCGACCACGCACTCCCACACCTTCGGCGGCCTGGCGCCGAACACCTCCTACACACTGTCCGTCTTCGCCGTCAACGGCGCCGGCAGCGGCCCGGCGGCCAGCCGGGGGGCGACGACCGGCTCGTTCTCCGGCACCCCGTCGCCGTCGCTCGAGTCCCACGTCCGGCCCCACGTCCGGCCCCACGTCCGGCCCCACGTCCGGCCCGACGTCCGGCCCCACGTCCACGGGGACGGCGACCGCCAGCCCGACCGTGACCTCACCCGCCACGCCCAGCGGCACCACCTCGATCAAGCCCGGCGTCACAGCGACGCCGACCGCGAGCCCGACCGCGTCGTACGTCGTCCCGGCCGCACCTCTCGACGTCTCGGTCAAGCGGGGGAGGACCGGGTACCCGTTGACCGTGCGGATCTCGTGGGATCCGCCGGCCTCGACCGGAGGCGCACCGGTGACGGCCTACGACGTGATCGTGTGGAAGGCCAGGCCCAACGGCAAGGTCGTCCGCTACGGCACCTACCTCCTCGGGCCTCGCGGGCATCACCTCAGGCTCACGCTGCGGGCGGGCCGCTACCGGTTCGCCGTGGCGGCCGAGAACGTGGCCGGCACCGGACCGCGGACGGCCCGGACGCCGTTCGTGCGACCTCGCTGAGGCGCTGTCCCCGGCCGGCGGTGG
>CAVWXS010000010.1:0-65548 GCA_963758885.1 uncultured Actinomycetota bacterium | reverse complement strand
CGTGCCGAGCGGGTCGATCACGCGGCCCATGAAGCCGTCGCCGACCGGGACCGAGAGGATCTCGCCGGTGCGGCGGACCGTCTGGCCCTCCTCGATCTTGTCGAAGTCACCGAGGACGACGACGCCGATCTCGCGGGTGTCGAGGTTCAGCGCGATGCCGAGGGTGCCGTCCTCGAACTCCAGAGCTCGTTGGCCATGGCCGAGGGCAGCCCGGCGACGCGAGCGATGCCGTCGGCGCACTCGCGCGACCGTGCCGACCTCCTCGCGGCTGGCAGCCGACGGCTTGTAGTCGTCGACGTACTTCTGCAGCGCGTCGCGGATCTCCTCCGGACGAATGGAGAGCTCCGTCATCTCTGTTGCCTCTTCCCTGTTGCTACTGGAGCGGGTGGTCTGGGGTGTCGGTCCTGGTGGCGTCAGCCGGCGATGCGCCGGCGGGCGGTGTCGAGCTTGCTGACGACGCTGCCGTCGATCACGTCGTCGCCGATCTCGACCCGGAGGCCGCCGATCAGCGCCGGGTCCTCGACGACGTGCAGGTGCACGGTCGTGGCGTAGGCCTTGCCGAGCGCCTGGGTCAGCGCGGGTGATCTCGGTGGTGCCGAGCGGCCGCGCGGTGTGGACGACGGCCAGCAGCTCGTCCTGTACGTCGGCGGCGACGTGCTGGATGCTACTCGAGCGCGCGGCCGACCGGCTCGTCGCCGCGTACGGCCTGGCCGACCAGCCGCAGCGTGGCCGGCAGCACCTTGCCCTCGAGCACCGAGTCGAGGAGGGCCGTCTTGTCGTCGTCGGAGCGAGCCGGGTCGGAGAGCGCGCCGCGCAGGTCGGGGTTGGCGTCGATGAGCTGGGCGACCGCGAACAGCTCGTCGCTGACGCGCGGGCCCTTGGGCGCCGGCCGAGCGGACCAGCGCCTGGATGCCGAGCTCCTCGAGCACCGCCGGCGAGGTCGCGGGAGCTGGTCCAGCGCTGCTGGACGGCCACCTTGACCAGGTCGAGCGCCTTGTCGCCGATCTTGCCGGCGAACACGTTGCCGGCCAGGCCGGCCTTGGCCTCGCCCTCGATCGAGGCGTCGGTGAAGACCCGCCGCAGCGCCGGCTCGGACCTCAGCACGCCGGCCACCGCGAGCAGCTGTCACCCAGCGTCGCGGTGTCCTCGAGGGTGCCGGAGGTCCCGAGCCTGGGACGCCAGCTCGGCCCGGGCCTCGGCGGAGGCGCCTCGGAGCATCAGCCGGCCCCGCTCGCGCGAGCCGTGCGGCCGCCTTGGAGGCCTCCAGCGCGTCGAGGTCGGCCAGGAAGCGGTCGACCACGCGGCCGCTGCGCTCGTCGTCCTCGAGACTCTCGCCGACGATCCGGCCGGCGAGGGTGGTGGCCAGCGTGCCGACCTCGGCGCGCAGCGAGGCCACGGCCTGCTGCCGCTCGGCGGCGACCTGGGCGTGAGCCGTTGTCGACGATGCGAGCCGCCTCGGTCTGCGCCTGCTCACGCATCTCGGCGACGATCTGCGCGCCCTGCTCGCGGGCCTCCTCGCGGATCCGCGCCGCCTCGTGGCGGGCATCGGCGATCTGCGCCTTGAACTCCTCCTCGGCGGCGTTGGCGTCGGCCTGGGCCTGCTCGAGGTCGGTGAACTGCTTGCGGATCGCCTCCTGGCGGTTGGTCATCGCCTTGTTGATCGGCGGGATGACGTACTTCGCCAGCAGGAAGAACAGCAGCGCGAACGCGGCGAGCTCGACCAGGAACGTGGCGTTGGGCACGAGGAAGTTGCTCTCGGCCCTCTCGGTCATCGGGAGGAGGTGAACCACAGCGCCTGTCATCTCTTCGGTCCTTTGCGTGGATGTGCCTGTGTCCTGCCGAACCTCGTCGGCTGAGGATCAGGCGAGGACGAAGACGAACATCGCCATGAAGGCGAGGTTGATGAAGAACATCGCCTCCACCAGACCGACCGTCAGGAAGAAGATCGTCTGGAGACGGCCCTGCGCCTCCGGCTGGCGGGCCACGCCCTGGATGTAGGACGAACCGGCCAGACCGTCACCGACACCGGCACCGATCGCGCCACCGGCGAGGGCGATGCCACCGCCGACGAACGCGCCGGCGAGCTGGACGGCCTCATCACTTACTGCCATGGGAACTGCCTCTCCTCTTGTGTTGGCTCCGGTCGCCCGGCGCCAAATCAATATCTCAGTGTCGACTACGTTGCCGTACCAGCGCTCAGTGCGCGAGTGCGGGGGTCTTGCTGTCCTCGTGCTGCTCGTCGTGCGCCTCGTGCTCGTCGTCGTGCTCCTCGTCGTGCTCGTCGTGGCCGGCTCCGGCCATCGCGAAGTACAAGACGGTCAGCAACGCGAAGATGAAGGCCTGGATCCCTCCGATGAACATGTCGAAGGCCTTCCAGAGCAGGTTGGGCACCCAGCTGGCCCAGATCGGGATCAGCCCGATCAGCGCGAGCATGATGCCGCCGGCGAAGATGTTGCCGAAGAGACGGAGGGCCAGCGTGATCGGCTTGACCAGCTCCTCGAGGATGTTCAGCGGCAGCAGCACCGGGAACGGCTCGAGGAAGTGGCCGAAGTAGCCCTTGACGCCCTTCATCCGGATGCCGTAGGTCCAGACGCTGACGATCGTCACCGCGGCCAGCGCGTAGGTCAGGTTGGTGTCGGCCGTCGGGGCCGCCAGCAGGTGCGGCGCGTCGTCGTTGGGCCTGCTGGGACCAGCTCGAGCCAGTTGGCGATCAGGATGAAGAAGAACAGCGAGATCGCCAGCGGGGCGACGTAGGGGTGGATCCTGCCGAGGTTGTCCTCGACCTGGCGGTTGACCTCGCCGACGACGCTCTCCCAGATCAGCTGGAGCCTGCGACGGCACGCGCCCCTCGTCAGGGTCCTTGGTCAGCGCGGCCGCGCAGGATGAAGCCCATGATCAGCACGATCGCGCCGGCGACCAGCGTGGAGAAGATCGTGTCGATGTTGAACGTCATCCCGGCGAACTCACGCGTGACGTGGTGACCGATCTCGATGCCGCTGCCGGACTCCTCCTCGCCGCCCTCGGCGAGGCGCAGCCCGGTCGACAGAGGGGGAGCACGAGCGCGTTGATCATCCTTGCTTCAACTCCTTCAGCAGCGGCAGCCCCGTCATCACCAGGGCGATCAGGCGGAAGATGGCCAGGCCCAGCAGCAGGCCGATGCCGTTGGGCCAGAAGGCGACGGCGGCACCGACGGCGACGACGGTCAGCACACCGAGGCGGGTCAGGGTCGAGGCGATCATCTGGCTGCGCGTGGGCTGGGCGCCGGAGATGATGATGCCCAGCAGCCAGCGTTCGGTCATCAGGTGGTTGACCAGGCCGAGCAGCACGCCGCCGGAGATGCAGCCGGCGAGCTCCCACTCGCCGAACTGGCCGGCGATCCAGTACGTCGCCACGACGAGCACGGCGGCCACCGCGATGGTCTTCTTCTGGTCGCGCAGGACCCGGCAGCAGCGTCGCCTTGGCGGGCAGGTCGCCGCGCGCGGGACCAGCTGTCGGCCGTCTGGGTCAGTGGTCGGCCGGCCGTCGGTGGCCGGAGGGGTCATGGTCGAGCGTCGTTCATCGGACCACCTCATGACGAGCCCGGGTCTCGAAGTGCGGAGCGAACCCGCGCCCAGAAGCCGACGCCGCCGGCGACCATGCCGAGCGCGATGCCCACGAGCGTGAACACCGGAGTCGATGTCGATCGCCTGGTCGAGGAGGTAGCCGAGCGCGGTGCAGGCGATGACGGAGCCGGCGAGCATGCCCCCGAGCCCGATGAGATCACGGCCCCGCAGGCCATCGGGCTGGCCGTCGCGCGAGCCGTCATCGGCCATCCACCCAGATCGCTTCCGTCGGGGACGTCGGTGTCACCGGCAAGCGCACCCCCGACGGCCGGCGACTGCGCGAAAGTACCACAGCGCGTGACGGACCTCGACCTGGCCCGAAAGCGGGCGGTGGCGGGGGTTCGTCATCATCGGTCGGCGGCCAATCTGGTCGTCGGTCGGGGTGCTTGTGAAAACTAGCACAAAGTCCGGAGGGGTGCGATGCGGGGGTCTCCCCACCCTATTCACGGCGCGGTCCTCGGCCTAGTCAGGGGGTGGCTTCGCTGGCCTCGCGATCGAGCACCGCGGGCTTGCGCACCACCGGCAGCACGAAGGTCATCAGCACGGTCAGGGCCGACATCGCGCCGAGGGAGATCCACATCCACGGGCCGGTGTAGAGGCTGACCAGCACCATGCCGCCGGCGATCAGCGCGGCCCACATCCACATGATCAGCACGGCCCGGCGCTGGGAGTGGCCGATCTCGAGCAGGCGGTGGTGCAGGTGCTGCTTGTCGGGCGAGAAGGGCGAGCGGCCGGCGCGGGTCCGGCGTACGACCGCGAGCACGAGGTCGGCGAGCGGCACCACCAGGATGGCGAGCGGCAACAGCAGCGGGAGCAGGGTGACCAGGAAGTTGGCCTGCGTGCCCATGGCGCCCTGGCTGATCTGGTCGGGCGGGAACTGTCCGGTCAGGGTGATCGCGCTGGCCGAGAGCACCAGTCCGATCAGCATCGACCCGCTGTCGCCCATGAAGAGGCGGGCCGGGTTGAAGTTGTGCGGCAGGAAGCCGACGCAGGCCCCGGCCAGCGATCGCGCACAGCAGCGCGCCGGTGGTCGGCGACGGACTGGTCGTTGAAGCGGGTCAGCTGGTAGCAGAACACGAAGAACGCCAGCGCGCCGATGCCCACGACGCCTGCGGCCAGGCCGTCGAGACCGTCGACGAAGTTCACCGCGTTGACCGTGGCGACCACGATGAACACCGTCAGCAACGCGGCCTGAGCGGCGTCGAGGGAGAACTGGGTGCCGCTGCTGTCGGGCGAGGTACTGGTACTGGATGTTCTGGAACGACCAGGAAGCCGGCCGCGAGCGATCTGGCCGCCGAGCTTGGTCAGCGCGTCGAGCTCGAAGAGGTCGTCGAGGACGCCGATCGCGCAGATCATCGCGCCCGCGATCAGCACGAGGCCGGCGTCGCGGAACACGAACGGGTCGCTGCGGCTGGAGAGGAACGGCAGTTCGCGGGCCATGAGGTACGCCGCGGCGAGGCCGCCCAGCATCGCCAGCCCGCCGAGGTAGGGGATCGGCTCGGCGTGCACGTCGCGGTCGCGGACCCTGGCCACCGCCCCGGTGCGCAGCGCGATCTCGCGGGCGACCACCGTCAGCAAGTAGGTGACGGAGGCCGCCACCAAGAAGACCAGGACGTACTCGCGCATGCGGTCCTCCCCACGGGGCGTCCTGGGCAGCCGTGGTCCAGGTGCGTGCAGCGCAAGGCGGAGGAGTGAAGCTGTAGAGGCTCCTGCGATCGACGACAACGCAGCGATGTGCGTGCCTGGGCCGCGGGGGCCCTGATGCGCTGGTGGGGACGCTAGCTCGTCCGTCGTCCTCGATGGTGGCGTCGAGGCCGTCGAGGGCGTCGTTGAGCTCCTCGAGCGAGATCGCACCGGTGCGCAGCACCTTGCCGCTGCGCCCCCGCACGTCGACGATCGTCGACGCCAGGCCGCCGGGTGAGGGGCCCTCGTCGATGATCACCGCGACCTGGTCGCCGAGCATCTCCTCGGCCTGGTCGGCGTCGGTGGCGGCCGGGTGGCCGGTGAGGTTGGCCGAGCTGACGGCCATCGGGCCGGTGCGCTCGAGCAGGTCGAGGGCGAGGCGGTGGTCGGGCATCCGCACGGCGACGGTGCCGCGGGTGTCGCCGAGGTCCCACTGCAGCGAGGGCTGCTGGAAGCACACGATCGTCAGCGGCCCGGGCCAGAAGCGGTCGACGAGCCGGCGGGCGTACTCGGGCACGCCGGTCGCCAGGGCGTCGAGCGTGGTGGCCGAGCTGATCAGCACGGGCGGCGGCATCTCGCGGCCGCGCCCCTTGGCCTCGAGCAGGGACTTCACGGCGTCGGCGTCGAAGGCGTCGGCGCCGATGCCGTAGACGGTGTCGGTCGGCAGCACGACCAGCTCGCCGCGCTGCACAGCCAGGCTGGCCGTGGCGAGGGCCTCTCGCGGCTCGTCGTCGGAGGTGTGCCGAGGCGCTGGGCTCCGGCCGGCTCGGGTCGTCGGGCCGTCAGGCCCGTCGCGAAACCGGTCATCGCTCGCCGTCGGCTCGTCGCTCGTCGAGGTCGTCGGGCTCTTCGGTCACGTGGCACGGCCCTCATCGTGCCAGCCGCGCGGTGACAAATCGCGGCCGACCTGCCAGGTCGCGGTGGTCGCGGACGTCGGCCCACCGGCCGGTGGCGGCGAACACGCGCCGGCGCGGACTCGCCCTGGACGTCGGCGTGCTCGACCCCGACCACTCCCCCGGGCCTGAGCAGCAGCGCGGCGCGCGACTCGACGACACGGATCGCGTCGAGCCCGTCCTCGCCGCTCCAGAGCGCCAGGGCCGGGTCGTGGTCGCGGGCCTCGACGGCCACCGACTCCCAGGCCTCGAGCGGGATGTACGGCGGGTTGCTGACCACGACGTCGACGGTGCCGGCCAGGTCGTCGAAGGCGGTCGCGAGGTCGCCGAGCCGCAGGTCGACGCCGGTGCCGGCCAGGTTCAGTCGTCGCGTAGTGGTGGGCGCGCTCGTCCATCTCGACCGCGTGCACGCGGGCGCCGGGCACCTCGTCGGCGACGCGCCTTCGCGATGGCGCCCGAGCCGGTGCCGAGGTCGACGACGACGGGCTCGTCGAGAACGGCCCGCCTGCTCGATGGCCCAGCCCGCCAGCAGCTCGGTCTCGGGTCGGGGCACGAAGACGCCCGGCCCGACGACGAGCTCCACGTGGCGGAAATGGGCCTGACCGGTCAGGTGCTGCAGCGGCTCGCGAGCGGCTCGCCGGGCGACCAGGGCGTCGTACGTCGCGGCGTCGTCGTCGGCGACGTCGTCGACGAGGACCAGCCGGCCGCGGTCGGTGCCGAGCACGTGGGCCAGCAACGTCTCGGCGTCGGACTCGGGGCTGGCCACGCCCGCCTCGGCGAGGCGGCGTACGGCCTCGGCGATGAGGTCGCGCTCCGGTTCATTCCGCTCGAGCGGCGGCCAGCCGCGCCTCGAGGTCGGCCTCGATGGCCGAGTCGAGGACCGGCTGGAGGTCACCGTCGAGCACCGCGTCGAGGTTGTAGGCCTTGTAGCCGGTGCGGTGGTCGGAGATGCGGTTCTCGGCGAAGTTGTAGGTGCGGATGCGCTCGGAGCGGTCGACGGTGCGGACCTGGCTGCGGCGGGCCTCGCCGGCCGCGGCGTCGGCCTCCTCCTGGGCCATCGCGAGCAGCCGCGCGCGGAGGATGCGCAGCGCCTGCTCCTTGTTCTGGAGCTGGCTCTTCTCGTTCTGGCAGCTGACCACGATGCCGGTCGGCAGGTGGGTGATCCGGACGGCGGAGTCGGTGGTGTTGACGCTCTGGCCGCCGGGGCCGCTGGAGCGGAAGACGTCGATGCGCAGGTCGTTGTCGTCGACCTGCACGTCGACCTGCTCGGCCTCGGGCATCACCGTCACGCCGGCGGCACTGGTGTGCACGCGGCCCTGCGACTCCGTGACGGGCACGCGCTGGACGCGATGGACGCCGCCCTCGAACTTCAGCAGCGCGTACGGCGCCTGGCCGGGCTCCGGTGTGCCTTTCGCCTTCACCGCGACGGTCACGGACTTGAAGCCGCCGAGGTCGGACTCGGTCGCGTCGAGCACCTCGGTCGCCCAGCCCCGGCGGTCGGCGTACCGGGTGTACATGCGCAGCAGGTCGCCGGCGAACAGCGCCGACTCCTCCCCGCCCTCGCCGGACTTCACCTCGACGATGGCGTCCTTGTCGTCGGTCGGGTCGCGCGGCACGAGCAGCCGCCGGAGCCGCTCGGCGAGCTCCTCGCGATGGGTCTCGAGCCGCTCGGCCTCCGCGGCGAAGTCGTTGTCGTCGTCCGCGAGCTCGTGGGCCGCCTCGATGTCACCCTCGGTCTGCTGCCACTCGCGCCAGGTGGTCACGATCGCCGTCAGCTCGGCGTACCGCTGGTTGAGCCGCTTGGCCAGCCGCGCGTCGGCGTGCGTCTCGGGTTGGGAGAGCTGCCGCTCGAGCTCGGCGTGCTCGTCGACCAGCGTGGCGACTGCCTCGAACACGGCTTCTCCTCGGGTGGGCGGGTGCTGTGACAAACGAACGACGCCGGCCCCGCTGAGCGGTGGCCGGCGTCGTGGAAGAGCTACTTGGTGCTCTGCGTCTCGGGGTCTCGGCGCTCTGCTTCTTGGCGTAGCGGGCCTCGAAGCGGGCGACGCGGCCGCCGGTGTCGAGGATCTTCTGCTTGCCGGTGTAGAACGGGTGGCAGTTGGAGCACACGTCGGCGTGGATGATGCCGTTCTTCGCCGTGCTCCGGGTCTGGAACGTGTTGCCGCAGGTGCAGGTCACCTCGGTCACGTAGTAGTCCGGGTGGATGTCCTTCTTCATGGGTGTCCTTTCAAGGGGCGCCGGGTCGCCATGCCCCCTGTGAGCGGGCGTGAACCGGTACCGAACAGGCAGAGTTTGCCACCCCCATCAACGCCGAAGCCAATCGTGGTGTTCCCAGGCTGCAGATCCCGGTCGGTCGAGGTGCGACGACGAGGCCGTCACAAGGCCTGGAGCCACGAAACCTCTCGATCAGCCGGGTCAGTCCGGCGTCGGAGTCGTCTGCTGGACCTGCCGCAGGAACTCGATGTTGGTCTGGGACTTCTTCAGCCGGCCGAGCAGCAGCTCGAGCGCCTGCCTCCGGCTCGAGGCCCGACAGCACGCGGCGGAGCTTCCAGACGATCTCGAGCTCCTCCTTGCCCATCAGCATCTCCTCGCGGCGGGTACCGCTCTGGACCGCGTCGATGGCCGGGAACAGCCGCTTGTCCGCGAACTCGCGGCGCAGCCGGATCTCCATGTTTCCGGTGCCCTTGAACTCCTCGAAGATCACCTCGTCCATCCTCGAGCCGCTCTCGATGAGCGCGGTGGCGAGGATGGTCAGCGAGCCGCCGTTCTCGATGTTGCGCGCGGCACCGAAGAACTTCTTCGGGCGGGTAGAGCGCGGCCGAGTCGACGCCACCGGAGAGGATCCGGCCGGACGGCGGGGCGGCGAGGTTGTACGCGCGGCCCAGGCGGGTGATGCCGTCGAGCAGCACGACCACGTCGTGGCCGAGCTCGACCAGCCGCTTCGCGCGCTCGATGGCGAGCTCGGCGACGCTGGTGTGGTCGATCGCCGGGCGGTCGAAGGTCGAGGAGATGACCTCGCCCTTGACCGAACGCTCGAAGTCGGTGACCTCCTCGGGCCGCTCGTCCACGAGCACGACCATCAGGTGGCACTCGGGGTTGTTGGCGGTGATCGAGTTGGCGATCGACTGCATGACCATCGTCTTGCCGGCCTTGGCGGGCGAGACGATCAGGCCGCGCTGGCCCTTGCCGATCGGGGCGGCGATGTCGATGACGCGGCCGATCAGGTTGTCGGGCCCGGTCTCGAGGCGCAGCCGCTCGGTCGGGTACAGCGGGGTCAGCTTGGAGAACTCCACCCGGTGCTTGGCGGAGTCGGGGTCGGCGCCGTTGACGGCGTCGATGCGCACCATCGGGTTGAACTTCTCGCGGCGCTCGCCCTCCCGGGGCTGGCGCACCTGGCCGACGATCGCGTCACCGCGGCGCAGGCCGTACTTGCGCACCATCGACAGCGAGACGTAGACGTCCTCGGTGCCGGGCAGGTAGCCGCTGGTGCGCACGAAGGCGTAGTTGTCGAGTACGTCGAGGATGCCGGCCGCCGGCACCAGGATGTCGTCGTCGAGGATCGTGGTGTCGGGCTCGTTGCGCGGGCTGCGACCCGGCTGCTGGCTCTGCTGGCCGCCGCCCTGCTGCCCGCCCGGCTGCCCGCCCTGCTGGCCGCTGCCCGGCTGGGTGCGGTCGCGGTCACGACCCCGGCGGCGGCGGTTGCGGCGGCTGCCGCCCTCCCCGTCTGCCTGGCCCTGCTGGTCTGCTGCTGCTGCTGGCTCTGGGCTGCTGGCCCTGCTGGCCCTGGTCTTCTGGCCGCTGCTGGTCCTGCTGGTCGTCGCGGTTGCCGCGGTCGTCCTTGCGGTCGTCCTTGCGGTCCGGGCCTGCGGTCGTCCTGCGCGCGTCCTGCTGCCCGTCCTGCTGCCCGGTCCTGCTCGCGCTCCTCGCGCGGCTGCTCGGGCGCGACGTCCAACCGCGCTCGGCGCTGCTCGGGCCCTTCTGCCTTGTCGGCGCTTCTGGCCTGCTCGTCTGTCTTGGGACCGCCCGCCCGGCCACTCGATGGGCCACCCGATTGGGCGTCCTTGATCGCCTGGATCAGCTGCGGCTTCTTCATGGAGCCGGCACCGCTGATGCCCAGGCCGCTCGCCATCGCCTTGAGGTCGGCGACGAGCATGGTGCTGAGCCCACCGCTGCGCTTCTTCGCGGCGCCCTCGGGGCGTCGGCGGCAGCGGAGCCGGTGGATTCGTTGGTTTCCGTCACGTGAGGTCCTTCCCACGTATCACTGCCGTCCGGCAGACGCCGTCGGCTGCGCCGAGGATTCGGCGCCGAAAGAGATGAGAGTGCGTCGAGGGCGGGTCAGGGAGGACCGGTTCTCTCGGACGCGGCGCCAACCCTAGCACCAGCCCGCCGACGCGTGGCATCTCTCCCGACCCGCCGGTTCCCGGGCCAGCGGTGGGCTAGCCACCGTTCAGCGCGGCTGACGGTGCACGTCGCCGCCGGCTCGGCAGCACGCGCACGCCGGCCCGGTCGACGCCCAGCAGGCGCGACACCCAGCCGTCCGGGCACCGCGCGACCAGATCGGCGGCGTCAGGCAGCCCTGGTACGCCGTCCGCGACGAACGCGAGCACCGTCGGGCCGGCCCCCGAGACGACCGCCGGCACCCCGTCGGCCCGCAGCGCATCGACCAGCGCGAGCGAGTCGGGCATCGCCGGCCGGCGGTAGTCCTGGTGCAGGTAGTCGCGGGTCGCGGCCAGCAGGTGCTCCGGCGCGCCACCGAGCGCGGCGACCAGCAGCGCCGTCCGCCCGGCGTCGGCGGCCGCGTCGGCGTGCGGCACCGTCGCCGGGCAGCAACCCGCGCGCGAGCTCGGTCGACAGCGCGAACGGCGGCACGAACACGACCGCCTGCACGCGAGAGTCGACGGGCGCCCGGACGGCGTACCAGCGGTCGCCCTCGCGGCCGCAGATCGTGAAGCCCCCGAGCGCGGCCGGGGCGACGTTGTCGGGATGGCCCTCGAGGTCGGCCGCCAGCGAGACCAGGTCGCGCATCGGGCAGCGACGCAGCACCGTCGGCGACCAAGGCACGCGCGAGCCCGAGCCCGCCGACGATCGCTGCCGACGACGACCCGAGACCGCGGGCGTGCGGGATGGCGTTGCGGCACTGCAGCCGGATGCCCGGCGGCGCGACGCCCATCGCCGCGAACCCCGCCCACATCGACCGCACCACCAGGTGGGTCTCGTCGAGCGCGAGCGTGCCGGCGCCCTCCCCTTCGACCTCGACGACCAGCCCCTCGTCGGTCACCGACGCGGTCAGCTCGTCGTGCAGGTCGAGCGCGAGTCCGAGCGAGTCGAAGCCCGGGCCGAGGTTGGCCGACGTGGCGGGTACGGCGACCCGCACCGGGCCCGCGACGAAGCTCACGCGGAGATCTTCTCCGAGCCCGGCCGCCTCGGCCGCGGCGGCGACGTCGGCGTCGACCACCACGTCGACGACCGAGCCGAAGCCCTCCAGCGCGGTGGCGGTGTCCTTGAGCCCGTGGCCGGTGACGGTCACGACCACGGTCGACGCCGACGTACGAGTCACGGCTGCCGAGGTCCTGCAGCAGCCCGGCGATGCCGGCGGCCGACGCGGGCTCGACGAAGACGCCGTCGCGCGAGGCGAGCTCCTTCTGCGCGGCCAGGATCTGCGCGTCGGAGACCGACGTCGAAGCGGCCGCCGGACTCGTCGCGCGCCTCCTCGGCGAGCTTCCACGAGGCGGGGTTGCCGA
This sequence comes from uncultured Actinomycetota bacterium, assembly GCA_963758885.1. GTDB lineage: Bacteria > Actinomycetota > Actinomycetes > Propionibacteriales > Nocardioidaceae > Nocardioides. The sequence goes on along the minus strand of CAVWXS010000010.1, from coordinate 53,629 downwards.
TCCGGATCGCGGTGGCCTTGGTCTCGGGGTCGGGGAACGGCTCGCCGGTCACCAGCGGCGCCGCGCCCTCGGCCTGGAAGCCACGCATCACGGGCAGCTTGGTGGCGCGGCCGATGTCCTGGTACTGCCGGTAGCCGAGCCAGTACGCCGAGATGTTGCCGGCGTTGCCGACCGGCAGCAGGTGGTAGTCGGGGGCGTCGCCGAGGAAGTCGACGATCTCGAACGCCGCGGTCTTCTGCCCCTCGAGACGGATCGGGTTGACGGAGTTGACCAGCGCGACGGGGTAGTGCCAGGCCATCTCGCGGGCCATCCGCAGGCAGTCGTCGAAGTTGCCGCGGACCATGATCACCTGCGCGCCGTGCATCAGCGCCTGCGCCATCTTGCCGGCGGCGATCTTGCCCTCGGGCACGAGCACGAGCGGCTTGAGGCCGGCCCGGGCGGCGTACGCGGCCATCGACGCCGAGGTGTTGCCGGTCGACGCGCAGACGACGGCCTCGGCGCCCTCGGCGAGCGCGCACGAGATCGCGGTGGTCATGCCGCGGTCCTTGAACGAGCCGGTCGGGTTGTCGCCCTCGACCTTGAGCCAGACCTCGCCGCCGGTGAGCCCGGACAGCCACGACGACGGCACCAGCGGGGTGCCGCCCTCACCCAGCGTGATCGCGGGGACGCCGGCGGGGAGGTCGAGCAGCTCGCGGTACTCCTCGATGACCCCCCGCCACTGGTGGGGCGGCGGCCTCACTCGTCGCCGCCCTCGACGCGCATCACCGAGGTGACCTCGCGGACGATGTCCATCTCGCGCAGCGCCGCGACGGTCGCCGACAGCTGGGCGTCGGTGGCCGGTGGCTGACCACGACGAGCTGGGCGTCCTCGCCGCGGCCCTCCTGGCGCACGGTCTGGATCGAGACGCCGTGGTCGGCGAACGCCGTCGCGACGGCGGCCAGCACGCCCGCGCGGTCGTCGACGTCGATGGCCACGTGGTAGCGGGTGATCGTCTCGCCCATGGGCAGCACGCGGCGGTCGGCGTACGCCGACTCGCCCGCGCCGCGGGTATCGGCCAGGCGGTTGCGGGCCACGGTGACCAGGTCGCCGAGCACCGCGCTCGCGGTCGGCGCGCCGCCGGCGCCGGGCCCGTAGAACATCAGCTGCCCGGCGGCCTCGGACTCCACGAACACCGCGTTGAACGCCTCGCGCACGCTCGCGAGCGGGTGCGACCTCGGGATCATCGCGGGGTGCACGCGGACGCTCACGCCGCCGCCCGCTGGTTGAGGAGTGCGCAGCCCGTCTCGAAACCGTCCGTCGGACAGCTCGCGATCCCCAGCAGCTTCACGACGCAGCCCATCTCCCGCGGCCGAACGCACGTCGGACGCGGTCACCTCGGTGATGCCCTCGCGGTGTACGTCGGCGGCGGTCACCCGCGTGTGGAAGGCCAGGCTGGCCAGGATCGCGATCTTGGCGGCGGCGTCGAAGCCCTCGACGTCGGCGGTCGGGTCGGCCTCGGCGTAGCCGAGCTCCTGGGCCTCCTCGAGCGCCTCGTTGAACCCCGCGCCCGAGCTGTCCATCTTGTCGAGGATGAAGTTGGTGGTGCCGTTGACGATGCCGAGCACGCGGGTGACCTTGTCGCCGGCCAGGCTACTCGCGCAGCGGCCGCAGGATCGGGATCGCGCCGGCCACCGCGGCCTCGTAGTAGAGGTCGCGCCCCGCCTTGTCGGCAGCGTCGAAGAGCGTCGGCCCGTCCTCGGCGAGCAGCGCCTTGTTGGCGGTGACGACGGACTTGCCGTGCTCGAGCGCGGAGAGGATCAGCGTGCGGGCGGGCTCGATGCCGCCGATGGTCTCGATGACGAGGTCGACGTCGTCGCGGGCGACGAGCCCGGCGGAGTCCGTGGTCAGCAACCCAGCGGGTACGTCGACCTCGCGCGGCGCGTCGATGCGGCGTACGGCGACCCCGGCGAGCTCGACCGACGCACCGACGCGCGCCTCGAGGTCGTCGGCCTGCTCCAGGAGGAGTCGCACGACCTGCGAGCCCACCGACCCACAGCCGAGGACGGCTACCTTCATCGTTGCTGTACTCCCATGTCCGGGGCTCCCATGTCAGTAGCCAGCAGGTCGTCGTCGGTCTCGCGGCGCAGCAGCACCGTGGTCTCCCCGTCGCGCACCGCGATCACCGGCGGCCGCAGCGCGTGGTTGTAGTTGGAGGCCATCGACCGACAGTAGGCGCCCGTGCCCGGCACCGCGATCAGATCGCCCGGACTCACGTCGGCGGGCAGGAACTCGTCCATCACCACGATGTCGCCGGCCTCGCAGTGCTTGCCGACCACGCGCGCGATCACGGGCGGTGCGTCGCTGCTTGCGGTAGGCGAGCGTGCAGGAGTAGTCGGCGCCGTACAGCGCCGTACGGATGTTGTCGCTCATCCCGCCGTCGACGCTGACGTAGGTGCGCACCGCTCCCCCGTCGAGCGCGACCTGCTTGACGGTGCCGACGGTGTAGACGGTGCACACCGACGGGCCGACGATCGCGCGGCCGGGCTCGATGCTCAGTCGTGGCTCGGGGATGCCGAGCGCGCGGCACTCGTGCTCGACGATCTTGGTCATCTCGGTCGCGAGCTGCGCCGGGTCGGCCGGGTCGTCCTGGGTGGTGTAGGCGATGCCGAAGCCGCCGCCGAGGTCGAGCTCGGGCAGCGTGACGCCGAGCTCCTCGCTCACCCTGTTGTGCAGGGCGAGGACCCGCCTTGCCGCGACCTCGAAGCCCGAGCTAGTCGAAGATCTGGCTAGCCGATGTGGGAGTGCAGGCCGAGCAGGTTCGAGCCCCTCGGCCTCCTGCACCATCGTCACCGCCCGCCACGCGTCGCCGTTGGTGATCGAGAACCCGAACTTCTGGTCCTCGTGCGCGGTGGCGATGTACTCGTGCGTGTGCGCCTCGACCCCCGCCGTCACCCGGATCATGCACGGCCGAGCCCCTGCTGGTTGAGGGGCGCGCAGTCCCGTCACGGGACCACGGTCACGAACAATCTCCGCCAGCCGCTCGATCTCCTGGAACGAGTCCACGATGATCCGCCCGACGCCCGCGTGCACCGCCCGCCGCAGCTCGGGGTAGGTCTTGTTGTTGCCGTGGTAGCCGATCCGCGCCGGCTCGACGCCCGCCCTCAGCGCGACCGTCAGCTCGCCGGGGCTGCAGACGTCGAGGTTGAGCCCCTCCTCCTGCACCCACCGGGCGACGGTCGTGCAGAGGAACGCCTTGCCGGCGTAGAAGACGTCGTAGTCCTTGAACGCGTCGCGGAACGCCTGCGCGCGTTGGCGGAAGTCCGCCTCGTCGAGGACGTACGCCGGCGAGTTGTGCTCCGCCAGCAGGTCGCGGACGTCGACCCCGCCGACCTCGAGCCCCCCGTCGTCGGTACGCCGCGCCGTACTGCTCCACAGCAACGGGTGCAGCGCGTTGACGTCGTCGGGTACGCGCAGCCACGACGGCCCGTCGAGCGCGCCGGCGGCATGGGCCCACCCGGCCTCGTGCGTGGTCACTGTCTACCTACATCCGTTCGGGAGCGGAGACGCCCAGCAGGCCGAGGCCGTTGGCGAGGACGACCCGCGTCGCGTCGACGAGCATCAGGCGAGCGCGGTGGAGGTCGGTCGGCTCCTCGTCGCCCATCGGCAGGACACGGCAGGAGTCGTAGAAGCGGTGGTACGCCGCCGCGGTGTCCTCGAGGTACCGCGCCACCCGGTGCGGCTCCCGCAACGTCGCCGCCCCCTGCACCACCCGCGGAAACTCCGCCAACGCCCGCAACAGCTCCCCCTCCTTCTCGTGGGTGAGCAGCTCGACGCGCCCTGTATCGGTGGTCGAGCCGCCGAGCGCCAGCGAGGCGTGTCGAGACCCGGCGAGCGCCAAGGCCTCCGCATTCCGCAGGATCGAACTCACCCGCGCATGCGCGTACTGCACGTAGAACACCGGGTTGTCAGCTCGCCTGCCGCGTCATCTCAGCCGCGTCGAGCGTCAACGGCGAGTCAGCCGGGTACCTCGCCAGCGTGTACCTCAGCGCATCCACCCCGATCAGGTCGATCAGCTCGCGCAGCGTCAGCATCGTGCCGGCCCGCTTGGACAGCCGGAGCTCCTCGCCGCCCTGCATGATCTTGACCAGCTGCCCGATCAGCACCTCGATGTTGGCGTCCGGGTCGTCCCCCGCACACGCCGCCATCGCCCGCAACCGCCCGACGTACCCGTGGTGGTCCGCACCCAGCAGATAGATGCACCGGTCGAACCCACGCCCCCGCTTGTCGAGGTAGTACGCCGTGTCGCTGGCGAAGTACGTCAGCTCGCCGTTGGACCGGATCAGCACCCGGTCCTTGTCGTCACCGAAGTCGGTCGTCCGCATCCACAGCGCCCCGTCGGCGTCGTACAGATGCCCCTCCCCCCGCAGCTTCTCCAGCGTGTCCTCGACATCGCCGCCATCGCCATGGTCGAGCCGCCTCCGGTGGTTGAGGTGCGAGGGCCTCCAGGCCCGAGCCTCGAAACCACCATCATGCAGCCCCCGCTCGCTGAACCAGACGTCGAACGTCGTGTGGAACTCCTCCAGCTCCGCCTGCTGGTTCGCGAGCTGGATGCGGTACCCCTCCTCGCGGAACGCCACCCGCCGCTCGTCCTCCGGCAGCTCGAGAATCCCGGGGTTGTCCGCGAGCACCTGCTCGCGCCAGGTCGGCGACGTACTCGCCCTGGTACCCGTCCTCCGGCGGCTCCTCCCCCAGCGCCCGCGCCAGGATCGAGTCACCGAACAAGTCCATCTGCGACCCGCGGTCGTTGATGTAGAACTCCCGCGCGACCTCCGCCCCCGCCGCCTCCAGCACCCGCGCGATCGCGTCACCGACCGCAGCCCACCGCGTGTGCCCCAGGTGCAGCGGCCCCGTCGGGTTCGCCGAGATGAACTCGACATTGATCCGCTCGCCGTTGAGTACGTCAGACCGCCCGTACGCCGCCCCCGCCGCCACGATGTCCGCCGCGACCTGCCCTTGGGCTTGGGCATCAACCGTGATGTTCAGAAACCCAGGCCCCGCGACCTCGACGTTCGCGACCCCTCGCGCGCCCTGCAGCTCGGCAGCGATCAGCTCAGCCAGCGCCCGCGGATTGGTGCCAGCCCTCTTCGCCAGCTGAAGCGCAACGTTGGTCGCATAGTCCCCATGCCCCTCCTGCCGCGGCCGCTCCACAGTCACAGAGCCGGGAACCCCGTCCGGCAGCGTCAGCTCACCGCGGTCAGCCAGCGCCTGAAGCGCGCCAACCACCGCATCTGAAACCTGCTCCGGAGTCACCGCCCAAGGCTATCGGCGCCCAGCGGGCGCCCCCGCATCGATATCAGCCGCTGGTTGAGGAGGGCGCGCACCGCCCGCTCTGTTCGGTGGTTGAGGTGCGAGGGCGGCCACGCCCGAGCCTCGAAACCACGACCTCGTTCGCTGGTCGAGGAGGGCGCGCACTGCCCGCTCTGTTCGGTGGTTGAGGTGCGAGGGCGGCCACGCCCGAGCCTCGAAACCACGACCTCGTTCGCTGGTCGAGGAGGGCCGCCTCGCGGCCCGTCACGAGACCCCGTGAGGGAACGGACCGCCGTCACGCATCGCCAGATCGGTGGTTGAGGTGCGAAGGCGGCCAGCTCGTTCGGTGGTTGAGGTGGGAGGAGCGCCAGCGACGAGCCTCGAAACCACCCCTCGCCTCACCGGTTTCTCTCCCCCACACGCCCGCCGGTAAGGTCATCCCCGCACCTGAGCCCCCGTAGCTCAGGGGATAGAGCACCGCCCTCCGGAGGCGGGAGCGTAGGTTCGAATCCTACCGGGGGCGCCCGATTTCTAGCCGGACATTAGGCTACCGATTGGCCTGACTTCAGGCTAATATCGAGCCATGAAGACGATCCCTCTCAGCGAGGCGAAGGACAAGCTCTCAGCCCTCGTCGACGAGGCTGACACGACCCACGAGATCGTGCAGATCACGAAGCACGGACGCCCCGCCGCAGTCCTCATGTCTGCCGACGACCTCGAGTCCCTGCACGAGACACTGTTCTGGCTCCAGCAGCCTGGCATCCGCGATGACCTCGCCGCGGGCGAGCGCGAGTACGAAGCCGGCGAGACTCTCGGCGCCGATGAGCTCCGCGCACGGTACGGGCTACCGCCTCGGTGACCGCCTCGCGCGGTGACCAGCCTTGGCAGGTGACAGCGACGAGTCGCTTCGACCGCGACCTCGCGCGACTGCTTCCACGCATCGCCATGGCCGTCGTCGAGTTCGTCACCGCGGTTCTCCCTGACAACCCTGCTCGGATGAGCAAGCCCTTGACCGGCGATCTCGAGGGCTACCGATCGGCCCGCCGCGGTGACTATCGAGTCATCCTCCGCCTGGACGAGGAGGCAGGAATCGTGATCTTGCACCGCGTCGCGCACCGCGCCCACGCCTACCGTCCCCACTGACGAGCACCCAAGGTGTGCTGGCAAATGGGACCCCCGTTCCCCCGCGGGATCTCCATCCCGGATCGGGGTTGGCCGTCTGGTTCGGCGAGTCGATAGTGGGTGAAGTCGGACGCCCAGCACTCGTTGGGCATCGCGGCCTGGAACCTGAGGTATGAGGACTTTGGGCGTTTCTCCGGCTCCGGGGTGACCACGCCGTGGCGGGTCAGGATGCGGTTGATGGTGGCTCGCGACAGCCGGGTGGCGACCTTGGCGACGGATCGCTTCTCGACGGTGACAGCGGTGGTGACCAGGCGGGCTTTCGACACCCCGACCCTCCGGCCGGTGTCCGCCATGTCCTGGGACATCAGTCCGGTATGTCGCGAGACATATGTCCGGGATGTGTTGAGCCAGGACATACCGGGCGCTGTCCGGAAAATTGCGGCGCTGAATTTGCGGTCCACCGTTTGGGCCGGTGACCCTTCGTCTACGCCATCCAGCGGAGGAGCCTCGAGCCGCGACCGGTGGAGGATTGGCTCACCCTCCTGGTCGATCGCGCCTACGCAGTTCGACCGACGCGTGAAATCTGAGTCCCGATAGCCTCGTGAGGACGGCCCGACAGCGGTCGGCGGGGAGCGGTTCACCATGGCGCTTGGAGCCAACCGGAGCGGTCGGCTGGTGGGCGCAGGCGTGGGGTTCGCCCTCGCCGCCCTGCTCCTGGCGGGCTGTACCCACGACGCCAACGGCAGAGCCAGTCCAGACACCAGGGAAGCGTGTGGTGGGAAGTTGCCCGCCTTCCCCGGTGCGGAGGGCTTCGGGTGCGGCACACCCGGCGGGCGCGGCGGTCGGGTCATCACGGTCACGAACTTGAACGATGCCGGCGCCGGCAGCCTCCGCGACGCCCTGGAGTCCGGGGGCCGGCGGTTCGTGGTGTTCGGGGTCTCCGGGACCATCGACGTCAGCGAGCAGATCGTGATCGACGACCCGTACCTGACCGTGGCGGGGCAGACCGCGCCCGGAGGGGGCATCACCCTGAAGGCCGCCGATGACAACACCAGCGGCCTGGTCGACATCCGCACCCACGACGTCGTCATCCGCTTCATGCGCTTCCGGACAGGAGCGCCACCCTCGGTCACCGGCGAGAACCTCGACGGGGTCAACATCTGGAAGGACGGCCACGACGTGGTCATCGACCACGACTCTTTCAGCTGGGCGGTGGACGAGAACGTGAGCACCTGGGACGGCGCCCACGACATCACGTTCTCCTGGAACATCATCGCCCAGGGGCTCCGCGAGGCCACCCACCCGGACGGCGAGCACAGCAAGGGCCTGCTCGTCAGCGGTGAAGCAACCGAGGACATCAGCGTTCACCACAACCTCTTCGCCCACAACACCGCGCGCAACCCGCAGGTCACCAGCCCGGGACTCATCCAGGTCGTCAACAACGTGATCTTCAACTACGGCGACTCCGCCCTCCAGACCTCCAACCCCTACGGCCCGCCTCAGGTCGAAATCGTGGGCAACTACTTCAAGGCCGGCCCCGACAGCGACCCGGAGCGGTATGAGATCGACGCCTACCCCATCGAGGACGCCGGCCAGTGGGGCCTGTACCTCAAGGGCAACGACGGACCCCACGGCACAGCCGATGGCCCGCAGACCGACCTGGTCTCACCCGAGGACCGCGGCCTCGTCGTGGCGGCCCCGCCTCAGGATCTGCCCTTCGTCACGACCACGAGCGCGGACCAGGCGCTCGAGGACGTGCTGAAGGGTTCCGGCGCGAGGGTGCCCTACTTCGACCCGGTCGACGAACGGATGATCGACGACGTGCACGACGGACGCGGCGGCATGATCAATGACGTGTCCGAAGTCGGCGGCTGGCCGACCCTGCCGGCTCAGGATCCACCAGCCGACGCGGACTCCGACGGCATGCCGGACACGTGGGAAGCCAGCCACGACCTCGAACCCGGCACCGACGACAGCTCAGACGACCGCGACCGCGACGGCTATACGAACGTCGAAGAGTACGTCAACGACCTCGTGCGGGAATTCGCTCCGCGCTGAACCAGCGGCCATGGCTCACCGCCGAACTCGCGCCATACGCCGTGTCCGGATTGACCTTCGGTTCGGCGAACCGTGCCGATGGGCTGACCGACGTGGGTCTCAGTGCCGTCGGGCTGGACAAGGTGACGGGCAGTGATGAGGCTGTAGCCATGCTCGGGTGGCGTCAGCGCGGTGGCCTGTTGTCCTTCTCGGTGCTGGCGGTAGCGCTGGCGCTCATCGGTCTGCCGGCGGAGGGCATCTCCACGGCAGCCGTGACTGTCAGCGAGGCCGCGCCTGGTGGACCTGGGGTTCTGTCTCACTTCGACCTCGCCCGCAAGGACTGCCTCGGCACGGCCCGCAACACCCGCTCCAAGGTCTGGTACACCGTCGCCGGCGGCGTGTTGTCCGACGTCTACAGCCCCACCATCGACAACACCAACGTGGAGACCTTGCAGTACGTGGTCACCGACGGGCGAACGTTCACCGATCTGCAGAGCCGGGACATGACCTACACCGTGCGGTCGACCGACGAGAGCGGGATGGCCTGCCAGGTCACGAGTACCGCGAAGAGTGGCAGGTACCGGCTTGTCAGTGACTACGTCACCGACCCGGCCGGGACGCGGTGGTCGTCTCCACTCGGCTGGAGCCGGCCAACGGCGCTGCCGAGGGCTTGAAGGTATATGTCCGCTACGACGCGTCGATCAACGGCAACGGCGGGGGCGGGCCGAGCAACGGTGGCGCCGATGACGCCGTCGTGGACGCCGCCACCACGGCACTGGTCAGCTCGGACCCCAACACGGTGACGAACGCCGCGAACCGCGACTACGCCGTCCCGCTGTACGGCGCCCTGCGCGCCGACCGGCCGTTCCTGGCCGCCAGTAGCGGCTTCGCCGGCACCGCCAGCGATGGGTTGGCGCAGCTCGACTCGGACCGCGCGCTGACCACGACGTACGTCGAAGCCCTCGACGGCAACGTCGTGCAGACGGGGCAGGTCGACATCGGGAACGACCGGCGGTTCACGCTTTCGCTCGGCTTCGGCACGACCGCGGCCAACGCGATCGACGTCGCGGGGCGGTCCGCGCGCGCCCCCTTCGAGCCGGACGTCCGCCAGCTACGAGGCGACCTGGCGCGACTACGACAAGCGGCTGCGCCCGCCGCCGTCGACGTTCCCGGGCCTCTCGCGTTCGGAGAGCGACCGGCTCCGGTCGTCGTACTGGCTGTCGGCGAACGTGCTGAAGGCCAGCGAGGACAAGACCTTCCCCGGCGCCGTGGTCGCCTCCCTCGCCAGCCCGTGGGGGCAGGCGGTCAGCGCTGGCGACACACCGGGTGGCAAGGCCGTCTACTTCGGCTCCTACCGCGAGGTCTTCGCCCGCGACCTCTACGAGTCCTTCACGGGTCTGATGGCGGCCGGCGACCTGAGCACCGCACGAGCCACCGTGCGCTTCCTGTTCGAGCGCCAGCAGCTGGCCGACGGCCGGTTCCCGCGCAACTCCCTGGTCAACGGCAAGCAGGCGCCCGACACCGGGGGCGATCAGCTCGACGAGTCGGCGTACCCGATCCTGATGGCCTACCAGGCCGGGTTGAAGCGCGACGGCAGCCTGTGGGCCGACCACGTGCGGAAGGCAGCGGACTTCGTGGTGGCGCACGGTCCCTCGTTCGGCTCGGAGCGGTGGGAGGAGCAGGGCGGCTACTCGCCGTCGACCATTGCCGCCGAGATCGCGGGGCTGGTCGCGGCCGGCCGCATTGCCGACGTCAACGGCGACCACGCTCGAGCGCGGGTCTATCGGGCCACCGCCGACCACTTCCAGCGCAGCATCAAGGGCTGGACGGTCACCACGACTGGGCCCTACGCCACCGGGCGCTACTTCATCCGGCTGGCCAAGAACGGTGACCCGAACGAGGCGGTCACCTACAACCTCGGCAACGGCGGCCCCGACGCTGACCAGCGGGCGTCGTGGACGCCGGGTTCCTCGAGCTGACCCGGCTCGGCATCCTCCCGGCCGGTGACGCCGACGTCCAGCGCTCGCTGCCGGTCGTGGACGACACCATCCGCCGCGAGACGGACAGCGGGCCCGGCTTCTACCGATACGGAACCGCCACCGCGGGCACCGAGGACGGGTACGGCGACTGCTACGAGCCCGACGCCACCAACTGCTCGCCCACCGGCAAGCCGTGGCCGACCGGCGGCAACGGCTCCGGGCACGTGTGGCCGGTGCTGAGCGGCGAGCGCGCGGAGCAGCACCTGCAGACCGGCAATGCGGCTGCGGCCGCCCGACTGCTGCTCGGCATGCAGCGGTTCGCGTCCGGGATCGGGCTGGTCCCTGAGCAGGCCTGGGAGAACCCCGACCTGCCGGCGTCGCCCTTCGGCACCGACCCGGAGACCGCGTCCATCGGCTTCGACAACGGCGGCGCGGCCGGCTCCGCGTCGCCCCTGACCTGGGCGCAGGCCCAGCAGGTGCGCCTGACCCAGGCCTGGGGAGGTCCCGGCCGATCGAGCAGCCGCGGATCGTCCGGGAGCGCTACCAGCCGACCCCGCCACCCGCGGCTCCGGTCCAGGTCACGGCACCGGCCGACGGCGCCACGGTGACCACCGCGACGGTCGACGTCACGGGCACCACGGCGCCAGGCGCGACGGTGGACGTCGCCTCCACCGCCACCGACAGCGGCGGCACGACCTCGGTGGTGACGGTGCAGGCCGACGCGAGCGGCGCGTTCTCGGCCACTGTCCCGGCGCCGTTCGGCACCACGGTGATCACGGTCGCGGTGACGACGTCCAGGCGGTGCGACCGGGTACGCCCGGCGCACGGTCGTCTCCGACTTCATCACAGGTACGACGGTCCTCGACGTGACCGACCCGTCCGGTGACGACAACGGGCCGGGCACCTACGCCTACCCGACGTCCGCCGACTTCCACGCGGGCGCGTTCGACATCGAGCGGTTCCAGGTGATCGTCTCCGGCGACGTAGCCTTGCTGCGCGTGCGCACGCGGGACCTGTCCCCCACGTTCGGCTCACCGTTGGGTGCGCAGCTGCTCGACGTCTTCGTGCACACCCCGGCCGCCACCACGACCTCCACCGCTCCGCCGTTCCCCAGCCGCAACTACGCGATCGCCGACAACTCAGCGTGGAGCCGCCGGATCGAGGTCCAGGGCTTCGCCAGCCCGGTCTTCGTGGACGCCGCGGGGCAGTCGCTCGGCACCGGTGTCGGTCCAGGCCAGTCAGGTGTCTCGGTACATCACGATGATCGTGCCCCTCGCCGCGCTCGGCACGCCCGGACCCGGGTGGAAGTTCACGGTCGTGCTGCACGGCCAGGACGGGTTCAGCCCCGACCAGGCCCGCGGGTTCCCGCCGACGCCCCAGCCGTTCCAGTTCGGGCTGTGCGCATCCCGGCGGGCGTCGTCAGCCCGATCTGCGGCATCGATCCCGGCACCGCGCCGAAGGCGATCGACATGATCACCCCGGCCGGTGTCGACCAGTCCGTCGAGCTCGACCCCACGCAGGGGCCTGTGCGGATCGAGGGCGTCGCCGTCCCCTGAGCTCCGATCGATGCGACCGCGTCGCGAGGGACGAGGCACTGGCCGCAGGCCCCGGGAGCTGGCGTTCTTCCCCCATCGCCCGCAACACACGGCACTTGGCAGTCCATAGAGGCCGGGACCGCCGCCGGTTCAGACGTACTTGTCGCGGATGTGGGTGTCGGCGAGCTCCACCGAGCGAGAGACTGCCGTCACCGAGGCGAGGAACGACTCCCGGTCGACCTCCCAGAGCGACACGTCGGTCTTTGCCGTGATCGACGCAGTCCGGGGGACGTCGCGCAGCAGGGCGATCTCGCCGAACCAGTCGCCCGGCCCGAGCTCCCGGATCACCGACCCGTCGATGTCCACGGAGACGCGGCCCGAAGCGATGACGTAGAACCGGGTGCCCACGTCGCCCTGACGGACGACGCTCTTCTCCGCGGGCACCTCCCGAGCACGAGCATCCCGGGCCATCCGCTCCACGATCCGGGGCGCGAGCACCGCCAGGATCGGCACCTGTAGGAGCAACGCCAGTACGTCGGCGGGTACGGCGGACTCTGCGTCCAGGCGGCGCAGGGTGCGGTAGGACGCGACCGCGACCAGCGGCAGGAAACACCCGGCGGCGATGAAGGCACCCTGCGCGCCGACCAGTTCGACCAACGCCGGGGCGGCCACCGTGCCGAGGGCGAGGCCGATCATCATGAACGCCTCCTGCAAGCCGAACATCGCGATGAGCTGGTGGTCGGGCAGCAGGCGCTGGCTGAACGTGCGGGACGCGACGTCGTAGAACAGCTTGCCCGCGCCGCTGACGGCGACGAGGAACAGGGCGACGACGGCCGCCCCGGTCTGTCCGGCGAGGGCGAAGGCGAGACCGGCGCACGAAGCCCCGAGCACCAGCGGCCCGGCGAGCCGGGGCCGCCCGATCAGGATGAACGTAAGAGCGGCTCCGGCAACGCCGCCCACACCGATCGCGGAGTTCAGGATGCCCGGGCCGGCGTCCGACATCCCGAGGACGTCGAGTGCGAACACGACCAGAAGGATGTCCATCATGCCGACGAGTGCGTACTCGGCGGCGATCAGCAACGACATCAACCTCGCGGCAGGGTTCCGCAGCACGGTCCCCAGCGCGCCGTTCGCCCGACTGCCCGGGGCGCGACGTACGACGCGGCGGCGCGGTGCGGTGGTGACCAACCGGGCGGTGAGCAGCACGCCGACCGCAGAGCAGGCGCCCATGACGAGCAGCACTCCCCCTGGCCCCCAGACCGCCACGAGCAGCCCGCTCGTCAGCGGTCCCAGGAACGTCGCGAGCGCCTCCAGCGACCCGGATGCCGCGTTGCCGGCCGTGAGGTCACCGGTGGTCCGCGAGACCTCCGGCAGCAGGGCGTTGTGGGTGGGGCGGGTCAGCGTCACGGTGACGGAGGAGACGGCCGCCGTGATGCCCACGACGACGACCGGCGCGTCGGTCACCAGCGCCACGCCGACGGTCAGGAAGCCGATGGTCTGCGCGGCGTAGCCCACGGCGAGGGCGCGTCCGCGCGGAAGCCGACCGAGGAGCGCGGCTGCCGGGGCCGCCAGCAGGGCCGCGGGGACCAGCTGCACGAGAGCGATCGCGCTCGAGCCACGCACGCCGCCGACGCCGTAGCCCCACACCAAAAGACCGATGTAGGTCGCCCACTCGGCCACGTTGAACAGGAGGTACGCCGCCAGCACCCGCCGGAGGTCTGGGTTGCTGAGAGCCTGGCGCACGACGGCACCTCGCCCGTCGACCTTGCGCCGACCGCTCATCGGGTTACCTCCTGCCGGAACCCAGACCCGCGCACTCTAGCCCGCCGGAGGGGGTGCCGCGGCACCGCTCGTGTCGGTACGCGGCCTACTGATCGGGCCGAGGCAAATCCTTTCCGAGGTACCTCCCGCTGCGCACCGATCGCCGTTAGTGTCCCCGCTAGGGCCGTCCAGTGACCGCCCATTCGTTGGGGGTGGTCATGGCACAGGTCCCGTGGAAGCAGCTCATGCCGGAGCAGCCGAAGATCTACCAGATGCCGTTCTGGTACAGCTCGCTCCAGTCCTTCTGGCTGTACTACCCGGCGCGCCGAGACCAGGTGGAGGCGCTGCTGCCGGAGCTGCCGGCCGGACACGGTCTCCGGCTTGCCGAGTTCGACGACCTGCCCGACCGGGCGCTCGTCTCGCTCGACTTCCAGGCCTACACCTCGGGTGGTGCCAACTTCCTCGGCTTCACCCGCGAGGTCGAGTTCAACGTCTACGTCTACCCGGAGAGCCGACTGCCGTCCGTGCCGCGGATGAGCCTGCGGGAGTACCTGCTCGGCCGCGACCAGACCAAGACCATCGGTGGCTTCCGCCTGCACGTACCTTGCGACAACCCGGTCGCCGTACAGGCCGGGCAGGAGAACTTCGGCGAGCCCAAGTGGCTGGCCTCGTTCGACTACACCGTCCCCTCGCTCAACGCCGGCGGTGGCACGACCTGGATGTACGGCGTGTACGAGCCGCAACCGCCGCCGCCACCCGGCAAGTCGCTCGATCCGAAGACGATGATCTTCCAGGTCACCGCGAAGCTGAACGACCTGGTCCCCGAGCCCTCCAATCTCTCGCCCCTGATCGAGTACGGCACTCGCGAGCTCGACAACAAGGAGGTGCTCGCGGCCAACTACTGGAACTTCTTCGGCTGGTTCGACACCTACTTCCTCTCCGAGGAGGAGGGCCGTCGGTTCGACCTCAAGATGGGCCCCTCGATCGACCACCACCGTCTGCACGAGGACGTGCGCACCGTGATCGGGACCCAGGAGCCGTTGGCTGCCCAGACGTTCACCTCGGCGCCGGTGTCCTCGGAGTCGCAGGCCTGGCTCGAGTACCCCGGCGACTGAGCTCACCGCCGAGCCGATAGTGAGCCCCTCCGACCCGCACGACGACTTCCTGTCGCTGTCGGCCGCGCTGACCGGCTTCTCGGTCGCTCAGCTGCAGGGCACGGGCATGGCGCCGACGTACTACGACGAGCTGGTGGCCATCGTCGGCGACGACCTGACCCTCGCCTTGATCCACGAGGGCTGCCTCGCGCTGCGCTGGACGGACGACGTCGAGGAGCAGCTGCGGCTGCGGGTCATGGACGACCCGGACCTGGGGCCGCTGGCCCGCAACCTGGCCGTGCTCTGGTACACCGGCGGGTGGGTACAGCTCCCGGCCGACTGGCGCCAGCGTCACGGGGCGAGCAGCCTCGACAGCGACCGTCTCCTGTCCGCGCGCAGCTGGACCGAGGGCCTGATGTGGCCCGCGATCGGGGCCCATCCCACGGGGGCCAAGGCTCCTGGCTTCGCCAGCTGGGTCGGGCCTCCGACACTGGACGGGCAGCCATGACCGACTGCGACGTGCTCATCGTCGGCGCGGGCATCTCCGGAGCGATCCTGGCCCGCCGCCTCGCCGAGGCGGGCCTCGACGTGTTGATCCTGGAGGCCGGGGAGGCGACCGGGCGCACGTGGGCCGAGTACCAGTCGAACATCACCGCGATGCTCGCATCGCCTGTGAAGGTCCCCAACGCCGGCTGGGCGAACAGCGCGGCGGCGCCCTCCCCCAGCGTGCTCGACATCCGCCCGCTCACCCCCGGCGGTCCCCCCGGAACCGCGGGGTACTTCGTCCAGGAAGGCCCGCAGCCGTTCGGCAGCGACTATCTGCGCAGCCGCGGTGGGACGACGCTGCACTGGTACGCCCACTGCATCCGGATGCTTCCCAGCGACTTCGCGATGCGCTCGACGTACGGCGTGGGCGTCGACTGGCCGCTGACCTACGACGAGCTGGCGCCGTGGTACGCCGAGGCCGAGCGCGAGATCGGGGTCGCGGCCGACGTCGAGGACCAGCTCCGCACCAACACGCCGTTCCCGCCCGGCTACGTCTACCCGATGCACAAGATCCCGCCGACGTACCTCGACCGGTGGTTGACCGAGCGGCTCGACGGGAAGCCGGTGCGGATCGGACGGAGAGCTATCCGACCGGTGTGGTGCCGGTGCCCGGCGGACGGAACTCGACTCCGAACCCGGCGTACGACGGCGGTCGCGGCTACCTTCCCGTCGGCGCCGTCGGGCGGCCCGACATCCGGACTCCGATGCGAGGGAAACTCGAGCTGCATCCCCGGCTGCCCCGCGCAGGCCAAGTACAACGCGCTGAAGACGCTGGAGGTTGCCGTGGCGGCCGGCGCCCGCGTCATGACCCAGGCCGTGGCCACCAAGGTGCTGGTCGGCGCTGACGACCAGGTGACCGGCGTCGAGTACCTGCGCTGGAGCGGCGACCCCTTCCCGACCTCCGAGCTGCACACCGTCACCGCACGGCGCTACGTCTCTGGCCGCCCACTCGGTGGAGAACGCGAAGCTCCTGCTGATGTCGGGGGCGGCCAACAGCAGCGACCAGGTCGGCCGCAACCTGATGGACCACCCGTTCCTGCTCAGCTGGGCGCGCACCGACGAGCCGCTCGGGGTCTTCCGCGGGCCCGGTTCGACCGCCGGCATCGAGACCTTGCGGGACGGGCCCTTCCGCGCGCAGCACTCGTCGTTCCGGACCGACATCGACAACTGGGGGTTCCAGATCCTCGGGTCACCGGGCTCGGACGTCGAATCCGCCGTCTACGGCGACCAGCTGTTCGGCACCGCCCTGCGCGAGCGCGTCGCGCACGACGTCCAGCGTCAGCTGATGCTCGGCTTCCTGCTCGAGCAGCTCCCCCACCCGGACAACCGGGTCACCATCAAGCCGGGGGCCTACACCGACGCGCTGGGGCTGCCCCGCCCGGTCATCCACTACGACTTCGACGACTGGACCCGACACGGCGCGGCCGTGGCCCGGGACTGCGCCGTCCAGTGGTTCGAGGAGCTCGGCGCCGACGACCTCACGGCGTACGCCGGCCCGGACATGCCGATGGCTGCCCACCAGCAGTTCACGTGGAAGGACCGCCCGTACTGCACCCTCGGAGCCGGACATCTCTGCGGGACGCACCAGATGGGAAACACCAAGGACGACCACGTCGTCGACCCCGACCAGCGCAGCTGGGACCACCGGAACCTGTTCGTGGTCGGGGCCGGCAGCATGCCGACCATCGGGACCTCCAACCCGACGCTCACGCTCGCGGCGCTGGCCTGCCGCACCGCTGCGGCGATGGCCGACGAGCTCTGATGAGCGACGAGCGACCTCGACCCGGAGCACGTCAAGCGGCTCCGGGACGCCGCTGCAGCACGCGCTCATGCTCGAGCACGCCACGATCCCGGCGTACCTCTGCGCCCTCTACTCCATCGAAGAGGGCACCAACGTCGAAGCAGCCGAGATCATCCGCAGCGTCGTGATGGAGGAGATGCTGCACATGGTGCTCGTCGCGAATGTGCTGAACGCGGTGGGCGGCGAGCCGTCGGTGGACCACGCCGGGTTCGTGCCGCGGTACCCGACCCAGCTGCCCTACAGCGACGGACGGCTCGTGGTCGGGCTGCGCCGGTTCTCGCCGGAGGCGGTTGCAGACGTTCCTGGCCATCGAGCGCCCGGAGCCGGCCGACGCCCGACCGCTGGTCGAGGGCTACGACACCATCGGCCAGCTGTACGCCGGCATCGAGCTCGAGCTGCGCTCCCTCGGCCCGGCGGTCTTCACCGGCAGGCTCGACCGACAGATCGGGCCGGGGCGTTTCTACTACGGCGGCGACGGGGACCCGGTCGTCGTACGCGACCTGGACAGCGCCCTGGCGGCGCTGGAGATCATCGTGGACCAGGGCGAGGGACTCGACCACACCATCCACGAAAGCCCCCACCGCCTCGGCGCCCGCGACCAGCTCGCCCACTACTTCCGGTTCCGGCAGATCGCCGTCGGCTACCACTATCGCGAGAGCGACGTCACCAACGCACCACCGACCGGTTCGCGTCTCGCGGTCGACTGGGACGCCGTCCTGCCGATGCGCGACAACCCGTCCGTCGCCGAGCTCTCGCCGGGCAGCGAGGTGCGCCGGCTCAGCGAGACCTTCAACCAGACGTACGGCGCGCTGCTGGTCTGCCTGCACCGGGCCTTCAACGGTCAGCCCGACGAGCTCCTCGCGGCGGTCCCGCTGATGTACCAGCTGCGGTACCAGGCCGTCGCCCTGATGCGCATCCCGTGCGGTCCGGACGGCCGGACCGCCAGGACCTAGCTTCGAGTGGCCACCCCCGGCGGCGAGCTGAGCGCCTGCCTCGCCCGCCGGCCGAGCACCACCGAGCCCTGGCGGTCGGCCAGCGCCACGGCGCGCCGCAACAGGTCTGTGGCCTGCTCAGGATCGGACGGCGCGAGCAGCGAGGCGCGCGAGCGGTAGGTCTCCGGCAGCCAGAAGTGCTCGCCGAACTCGAGTGCGAACTTCTCCGACTCCCCGAGGGTCTCGATCGCCTGCTCCGTCTGACCGGCCAGCGCCTGTCCGTCGGCCAGGAGCGTCAGGAAGTAGCTGGTGCCCAGCCGGGACCCCGTCGCCTGCCAGTCCACGAGCCCCTTCTGCATCATCGCGATGCCGTCCTCCGGAGCACCGAGCCGCGCGACCGCCCACCCGTGCAGCAGGGCGGCCCAGCCCAGCCAGAAGTCGAAGCCCTGCTCGCTGGCGTACGTCGTGGCCGCTTCGGCGCGGGTCGCCACGTCGGCTGCCTCGTGGTCGAACTGGCGCAGCCACAGGTCGAAGCACGTCGCGAGCGAGATCGTGAAGGGGTGCCCGAGCTGAGCCGCGCGGGTGATCGCGTCGTCGCTCATGGCGCGGGCTCCCGCCCGATCGTCGCAGAGCCAGCAGGACCCACGCGCCGTACGAGAGGGAGACGATCGCCGGGTCGGCCACGTCGTTCAGCTCGAGGCCCTGTCTGAGGGGGGCGCGGACGAGGTTCCCGTCGATGCGTACGGCCGCGGACAAGTGCTCGAGCGCGTCGTCGAGGTCGTCACCCCGGTAGACCTCTGCACTGCCGGCGGCCCGCTGCGCCGCCACCTGGAACGCCGGCCGTCCGGAAAGGTCGGCGAGCTCCAGCAACCGGTCACTGATCCCGAGCGCGGTCGGGTACTCCGCACGCAGCAGATGCATGCGGTACATGCCGTACAGCGCCTCGAACAGCGGCAAGGGGTCACCCAGATCGTTGCCCAGCTCGTCGGCCCGGCGGTAGACCTCCTCCACCTCGACCGAGCCGTAGCCGCGGGTCGACATCATCGGGGCGCCCAGATGGACGAGCACGGTCAGCTCGAGCCGGTTGCGCTCCTCCGAGGCCGGCAGCCTCTGCACGAGGTCGAGGCAGCTCTGCAGATGGGCCACGGCCTCCCGGTTGGCCGACTGCTCGATCGCGTGCAGCCCGGCGGAGAGGGCGTACGGCACGGCACGTTCGGGAAGACCGGCGTCCGCGAAGTGGTGCGCGAGCAGCTCGGGCGTGTAGGCGACCGAGTCCGCTGCCTCCTCCATCGCCTCGGCAATGGCCAAGTGGTGTCGCTGGCGATCGGACTTGAGCAGGGTGTCGTGGGCCACCTCCTGCACCAGCGCGTGCTTGAACATGTAGGTCCGCGCCGTACCGTCGCCCCGGAACCGCATGAGTCCAGAGTCGAGCAGGTGCTGGAGATGGCCGACCAGCAGGGCCTCGTCGTGGTTCCACAGCAGCCGCAGGAATCCGTGGGGCACCTCGCGCCCGACGCAGGACGCGAGACGCGCGACCTCGGCGGCCGGACCGATCCCGTCCAGCCGGGCCATCAGCAAGTCGCGGAGAGTCGACGGCACCACCGGCCCGATGGGTTGGTCGGCACCGTCCGGCTCGGTCGAGAGGTCGAGGAGCATCGCGGTGAGCTCCTCGATGTAGAGGGGTACGCCGTCGGTGCGGGCGACAACCTCACGGACGAGCCGGTCGCGCTCGACGTCGCCGCCGGCGATCTCCTCCACCATGGCGACGATGGCCGACTCGTCCAGCCGGTCGAGCGTCAAGGTCGCGTCGGGCTCGGGGGGCCAGTCCGGCGAGGTGCCGCTGCGCCGCGTGAGGACCGCGAGCACCCCGTGACCGGCCGCGGCCGCGAGGAGCTCCCCGACCACCTCCTGGGAGGTCGGGTCGAGCCATTGGACGTCCTCGACGAGCAGCAGCAGCCCCCCACGAGACCGCCCGAGGATGAGCCGGGTCAACACCGACCGGGTGCGCTCCTTCAGCACCTCGGGTGCGGTCGGGAGCGGCGCGTAGGGTTCCGGGAGCGTGAGGCCGACCAGTGCGGCCACCACCGGGACACCGTCCGCGAGCTCCAGGCCGGACCCGACGACGAGACGTTCGACCTGGTCGAGCAGTCCTTCCGGGTCGGCCAGGTCCGCGGGCTCCAGGATCCGCTGGAGCAGGTTGACGAACGGGTTCAGGACGCTGTTGGCGTGTCGTGGCGAGCAGCGCAGGTCGACCACCGGGTTGGAGGACGCGACCACGCGCTCCATCAGTTCGAGGACGAGACGGCTCTTGCCGATACCGGGCTCACCGTCGATCAGCATCACCGAGCCGGCACCCCGCTGCGCGGCGTGCCACGCACTCTCGAGGTGACCCAGCTCGCGATCCCGGCCGAACACCGGGATCAGTCCGCGGCTGAGCATCACGTCCAGGCGGCTACGCGCCGACGTCTCCGCCGACACCCGCAGCACCTCGATCGGCCGCCCGGCGCCCTTCAGGTCGGGGTGCCCGAGCGACTCGAGCACGAAGTAGCCCCTGACCAGCTCTGCGGTGCTCTCCCCGATCACGACCTCTCCCGGCCGGGCCAGCGACTGCAGCCGGGCGGCGATGTTGGGCGTCTCCCCGATCGCGAGCACGTCGGCGCCGAACGGCGCGCGGTTCCGGCCGATCATCTCGCCGACGACGACGAGCCCGGTGTGCAGTCCGACCCGGGCCGCGAGCTGGTCGACGCCGAGCTCCTCGGCCAGCGGCGCCATGGCGCGGAGATTCCCAGGCGGCACGCACCGCATCTGCCGCGTCGTCCTCGTGAGCCGCGGGATAGCCGAAGTAGGCCAGGATGCCGTCGCCGAGAAACTGCGCCACGGACCCGTCGTACGCCGTGATGACCTCGAGGCAGCGCGCCTGGTAGCCCTGGATCACCCGACGCATGTCCTCGGGATCCAGGTCGCGCGGACAGGGCCGTCGAGCCGACCAAGTCGCAGAACATGACGGTGAGGTAGCGCCGCTCGCCGGCACGCTCGGACCCTCCCGAGGTCCGCGCGGCCGTGGCTCCAGGGGCCTGCGCGAGCCGCTGTCCGCACGACTCGCAGAAGAGGTTGTCCACGGGGTTGGTGTGGCCACAGCTCGTGCAGCGCCGAGGGAGCGGGGAGCCGCACCCCCCGCAGTACTCCGCGCCCTGGCTCGGGATGCGGCCGCACACCGAGCAGGACGGTGGATCAGCCATGCTCGCCACCCCCCGAGGCTAATGGTGCCCGATGCCCGGGTCCTGGCGTTCGAGGAAGCGCACCAGCTGGCCGGCGGGTCGAGCTGCGGGGCGGCACAGGCCCCAGGGTGTCTCCCCACGCTGCGAAGACATCCGCTACGTGGTGTCTCCACGGTGATGACGACTTCGTCGTGGTTGCCGTAGTGGCCGGTCGGGTAGGACATGAACTGCAGAGAGCAGTTGTCGTCGTGCGCCGCCGCGCCAACGACCACCTTGAAGGTGGTCTTGTCGCCCGCCTTCAGGCTCTTCTCGGTGTACCCGGTGTTGACGATCTGCTTGGTGATGTTGACGCCGCGGCGGGTGACCTTGAACGTGCACTTCGCCGGCGGATGCTCCATCGTCCGGCGAAGAGTCGAAGCTGCTGCGCAGCTTCCCGGTGTTACGGATGCGGTACCTGAAGTGGTAGGTGCCCGACCCCTGGATCGAGATCTCAGCGTCCTGGTTGTCGAACGACTCGTTGTAGCCGACGTACACGCCCTGCCCGACCCAGCCGGCGTTCCACGTCACCATCGAGTCGCCCCGCCAGTTCGGCTTGGCGGCCTCGGCCGGCGACCCTGACGCGGCCCCAAGCAGCGCGATGCAGCAACTGATCCCGAGAAGCCGGCGCCCAACCATGTGAACCTCCAAACTTCCTCGCAGCGCCATTGTCAGACGAACAACGGGCCCAGGGATCATCAATTCGGGGTACTTCTGGGCGTTTGTCGACGAAGCCGACACCACCGCCCACGCCTACCAGCCGAACTGGCAGAGCGGCGGCTGATCAGGACTCGTCCGCCTGACCGATGAGCACGACTTGGCCCGATGACGCCTGGTCGCCGTCGGCGACCTCCTGGGTGACGGTCAGCGTCGGGAAGTCGGCTCGGGCCGACCCCTGACCAGAGCGTGACGTCGCGGCCGTCGTTGAACGAGCCGATCGGCACGAGCAGGCCGGCGTCGTTCTTCAGCCACGCCTGGTAGAACTCCCCGTCTTCGCGACGAGGAAGCCCGGTGGCGTGGAGGCGGATGTCCCATCCGCTGGGGGTCTTGGTGAGGGTGACGTCGCCGGTGGCGTCCGGGGCGAGCTCGGTGCCGCTGAGGGACGCCGCGAACTCGACCGGTTGCTCGCGGTTGACGTACAAGCCCACGGTCACGCCCACCGCGAGCAGCACCGCTGCGGCAATGCCGGCGACGGCGAAGCGGAAGCGGCGGCGCCTTCCGGCGCCGGCCTCTTCGGCGATCGCCGCGACCACCGCTTCCTGGAGATCGGGCGGCGGCTCCGTCCACACCGCCGGGTCCGCGAGCACGTCGTTGCACACGCTCGATCTCGGCACGCTCAGCCGGCGTCAGGTCGGAGTCATCCATCGGAACCCCCTTCCGTCCCGAGCGGCCGGTGACGATTCTCCCGGCTCGGCACGCAGGTGGGCCAGGAGGCCCGCCAGGCGCCGGTGCGCCCGGAAGGTTCGTGACTTCACGGTGCCGAGCGGGATCTCGAGCTCGCGGGCGATCTCGGCGTGGCTGAGCTCGTCGAAGTGCTGCATGCGGATCAGGTCGCGGTCCGTCGTCGGCAGCTCGTCCAGTGCCCGTCGTACCTGCGCCACGTCGTCCATCTGGTCGATCGACGGCGGCAGCGTGATGAGCGACGGACTGTCAGCGGTGTCGATGTTGTCGAGGTTGCGATGCCGCCGCTCGCGCCGGTAGACGTCGATGGCTACGCGCTTGGCGATCGTGGTGAGCCAGGCTCCCAGTGGGCGGCTCGGGTCGTAGCTTCCAGCGCCGCGCCAGGCCTGCACGAACGTCTGCTGGGTGGCATCCTCCGCGAGCCCTGTGTCTCCGAGCACCTTGAACGCGATCGAGAAGACCAGCCGGCCGTAGGTCTGGTAGACGACCCGGACGGAGTCCGCGTCACCGGAAGCGAACCGCGACGCCAGGTCGGCGTCGTCCATGGCCACGGTCGTCACGCTAGCCCACCGTTCAGTGCCGGACTCCCCTGTTTTCGAGCGCACGAAGCCGCTTCGGAAGAGGCCGCGCTACGTCCCACTGCCTGCTTACGCACGCCGACGCGGATCGGTTCGCCGGTGGGAACCACGTCGACGAGTCGCCGTAGAAGCGCCAGAGGTCGGCAAGAGCCGGCCCGAGGACGAGAAGAGCAGACCATGAGAGTGCAGAACAGGAACCGGAGGTCACACGGGCGGGCCGCGGCCGCGGCAGCGGCGACCGCGATCGTAGCGACGACGACGCTGGTGGGGGGCCCGGCGCAGGCGACGCCTGCGCGAGCCGGAGCAGTCGTCGTCGACGACGTCCTCACCATCAGCGGCACGAACGCCGCCGACCAGATCAGCATCGACTTCACGGCGCTCGACTCGGTCGTCGTGGACCTCGGCGGCACAACGGAACCCGACGCTTCGCATCAGGCAGCTTCCACTCGGCGTCGGTGGACCTGCGCGCGGGCGACGACGACCTCCGGACGATCTCCGGCGGCTCCCTCGCCGACGTACCGATGACCGTCACGACCGGCAACGGCAACGACGTCGCCACGACGGGCGCCGGGAACGACGATCCTGGACGGCGGCAACGGGGAGGACCTCCTCCTGGGCGGGGCCGGGACGGACTTCGTGGTCGGTGGCAACGGGGCCGACTTCGTCAACGGCGGCGTCGGCACCGACGTCGAGGTGCTCGGGAACGGCGACGACACCGCGGCCTGGAACCCCGGCGAGGGCAACGACGCGATCGACGGCGGCCTCGGCCGGGACACCCTGGCCTTCAACGGCGCCAATGGGGACGAGCAGATGTCCTTGTCGGCCAACGGCCAGAGCGCTGTCTTCCTCCGCACCCAAGGGAACATCCGGATGGACCTCGACGGCGTGGAGCGGCTGGACCTCGCGACCTTCGGCGGCGTGGACACCGTGACGATCGGCGACCTCAGCGGCACCGAGGTCACGTCGGCGGAGATCGACCTCGCCTCCACCACTGGTGCTGCCGACGCCAAGGACGACACCGTCCAGGTGAACGGTTCGGCCGGTCCGACCGGGTCGACGTGGCGGCCGACGGCGGAGCGGTCGAGGTGAACGGGCTGGCCGCTCAGACCAGCATCACCGGCGGCGACCCGACCGACCGGCTTCACATCGACACGTTCGGCGGCGACGACCGGGTCACCGTCACCGACGGCGCACGTGCCCTGCTCGACATCCAGACCGACCTCGGGGCCGACCAGTCGTGACCAGCACACCGAACCAGCTCGAACACGACATCACCAAGGAGACCACCATGCCCGAGTTCCCAGGCATCACCCACGTCGCCGTCACCGTCAGCGACCTGGCCCGCAGCACCGCCTGGTACGCCGACCTCTTCGGCAGCGACCCAGTCCTCGACGAGGACGTGGACGCCGGAGCCTTCCACCACACCGTGTTCGCGCTCGGCGGAGGCCAACTCTTCGGCCTGCACAAGCACGTGGAGCCGAGCGAAGCGCCTTTCAACGAGCGCGGACCTGGACTCGACCATGTCTCGTTCAGCTGCGGCGACCACGCCGAGCTCGAGAACTGGCGTAACAGGCTGGACGAGCTCGGGGTCGCCCACGGCGAGATCGTCGACGCCCACTACGGGTCAGGGCTCTCGTTCCGCGACCCCGACGGCATCGCGCTGGAGTTCTTCGCTCCGCCCGCCTGACCGAGTCTCCGCCCGCGTCACGGGGGAGACGCGGTCGGACTGCGACGAAGCCGGGGGTGCTTCGTTGCGAGAGGGGCGGCACCCATCCGGGTGCCGCCTCTCCCCGCGCGTTCAAGAGCTCGATCTGGATCCCGGCACCCGCAAAGGGGCAGGATGGTCCCAGCAAGGACCTCAGCGATGCCGAACCTCTCCCGCAGCTGCCTCGGCCTCATCGTCGCGCTCAGTTGCCTCCTGGTGTCGTCTTGCACTCAAGCGGAGCCGAGCACTCATCAGGCGACGACGCCCAGTAGCGCCGAGCTGGCAGCCGGCATCGAAGAACACGCCGAGATCATCAGCGACTTCGACCAGGTGCGGGCGATCCTGGTCGCTCGGAACGACGAGATCGTGCACGAGCAGTACTTCGGCACCGACGCGGACGCCTACTGGGGCATCCAGTCCGTCACCAAGAGCGTGGTCTCCACCCTGGTAGGGATCGCCCTGGACGAGGGGCTCATCGGGAGCGTGGACGACACGCTTGACAAGCTGCTGCCCGACCACGTGCGCGAGATGTCACCGGCCGTGAGAGGTACGACGCTGCGTCAGCTTCTGACCATGACGGCTGGGTTCCCAGCCGGATTGGGGACGCCGGAGTTCGCACGCGCGAGCAACTGGGTGCGCGAGATCCTCAGCAACCCCGAGTCGCCACCAGGACAGGGTTTCGTCTACTCCAACGGCACCTCCCACCTGCTGGCCGCGATCCTCGAGGAGGCCACCGGGACCTCGGCGCTCGCCTACGCTCGGTCCCGTCTCTTCGGACCGCTGGGCATCGACACCACCCCCGCCTTCCGGCGCGTGGTGACACTCGAGAACCTGGCGACATTGGATCAAGCGCGGTTCGCGTGGCCCGTGGACCCGCAGGGCACCAGCACCGGCTGGTTCGGGCTGAGGCTGCGCCCGGGGGACCTGCTCAAGCTGGGCCAGCTCTTCCTCGACCACGGACGGTGGGAAGGCCGGCAGATCGTCTCGGAGAGCTGGGTGGAGCAGGCAACGAGTCAGCAGGTCGCCCTCGACGGCCTCGGCGACGGTTACGGCTACCAGTGGTGGACGGGCGACCTCGACGGCGAGACGTCCTACCGGGCGGTGGGGTTCGGCGGCGAGCTGGTCGTCGTGGTCCCCAGCCGCGATCTCGTGGTGGTGACGGCCGCGGAGGTGCGCCAGGCAGACTCCACGAGCCTCGGCATCGACGAGAGCGTGATGCTCGCGATCGTCGAGGACGCTGTCGTCTCCCGGTTCGGGCCCGCATGACCTGTACGACGCAGGGGCGTTCCCGCAGCTCAGTCCAGCTCGCCGCGGGCTCGGAGGCGCCGAACCAGGTTGTCGCTGCCGGCAAGCAGGCCTCCGCGGACCGTCGGATCCGTCCCGTCGGCGTGCGCCATGGCCGACGCCGCGTCGAGGAACGCCTGGTCGCCCACGTCGGGGAACATGCCGCGGATCAGGGCTCCCACTTTGAGCATGAGACCGCCAGCGAGCTTGGGGACCTCCTCGAGGTAGCGCCAGGTGAACGGGAGCAGTACCTCCCGCTGCTGGGGTTGCCAGAACGCCTGCACCATCCAGTACGTGCTCAGCCCGGACGGGCACGGACCGTTCGACGTAGAAGGCCTGCCAGGCCTCCTCCTTGGCCTCCGCGAGCGGGCGGCGACGTACGAACGGTCAGGGCGTTGAACGGCGCGTCAGGGTCGGGGTCGCGCTCGAGCAGCCTCTCCACGGCGTCCTCGTCGTACTCCCCCCGCGCAGCGCGGGTCGTCGCAACGCGCCAGGCCAGTCCGAGGTCGTCGGCAGCCGCCTCGTCGACCTGGGCGAAGTGCTCGGCGGTGACGGCATTGTTCGCCAGCTCGAGCAGGGCCCCCTTGGCGAGTTCCGGATCCTTCGCGAGTACGGCGGCCACGTCGGCGACCCTGCTCCGTTGGGCATCGATCTGGTCGACCGGCGTGTACCTGCCGGCGACCCTCCCGGCCAGCTGCAGGAACGGCTCGACGACGCCGGCCAGGCGTTCGGTCTCGAGCACGCCCAGGACGCAGGTCAGGGTCTCGTCGGCACTCGAGCTCGCCCTTGACGAGCATGTCGTAGGCCGACGTCACGGCCAGCGCCCGGGAGACGACGTCGGGGAGCTGGCCGGCCCGGTCGAGCATCAGGTCCAGCGACTGCTGGTCGGTCCGGGCGGCGGCGAACGTGAGGTCGTGGTCGTTGACCAGCCGCAGGTCGCAGTCCGGCAGCTCGACCTTCGTGGAGCTGCCCGTCGTTTGCACCGGGACGTCGGCCACGTGCCGAAGGCCGTCACCCTTGTCGGCGTAGCAGCCGATGTCGAGCCGGTGCGGCCGGGGCGATTGACCGTCGGGACCGACGACGGTCAGGGTGTCGCCGGAGAGGACGAGCGTGTCGGTACCGGCGCGGTCGAGCCACGCCGCCTCCCACTCGCCGAGGTCCTGTCCGCTCGCCGCGCCGACCGCGGCGGTGAGGTCCTGGAGGGTCGTGTTGCCCCAGGCATGGTCCCGGAAGTAGGCGCGCAGACCTTCCAGGAAGGCGTCGTCGCCGGCGTACGCACCGAGCTGCTTGAGCACGGCCTGGCCCTTGGAGTAGGAGATGGCGTCGAAGTTCGCCATCGCCTGCGCCACGTCGGGAACGACGCCCCGGATCGGGTGGTTGGCCGGTCCCATGTCGAGGCGGTAGCCCTCCTGCTTCAGGCCGGCGAGGAAGGTTGCCCAGCCGTCGGTGTAACGCGTGGCGCCCTCGGCTGCCCAGCATGCCGCCCAGGAGGCGAACGCCTCGTTCAGCCACAGGTCGTCCCACCACCGCATCGTGACCAGGTCGCCGAACCACATGTGGGCCATCTCGTGCAGCAACATGTCGGCGATGTCGCGGCGCTCGTCGTACGTCGGCACGCTGCGGGGCAGGGCCCAGTCACCGCAGGTGACGCAGCCCCAGTTCTCCATCGCCCCACCGAGGTCGGGCACGAACACGTGGTCGTAACGCTCCTGGCCGAAGGGGATCCCGAAGTGCTCGCCGAACCACGCGAGCCCTTGCTCCGTGAGCTCGAACAGCTCCTCGGCGTCTCGGTCGAGCAGGTCCTTCAGCGACTGCCGGCAGTACAGGCCGAGGTCGTAGCCGCCTCGTCGTGATCGCAGCTCGTAGAACGGTCCGGCATTGACCACGGTGACGTACGTCGACAGCGGCGGGGTGTCCTCGAACGTCCAGACGCGCCCGCCGTCGGCCAGGTCCTCCACCGAGGTGCTGGGCGAGTTGCTGAGCACCGTCCAGGTCTGCGGGGCGCTGACCTTGAAGCCGTGCACCGCCTTGAGGTCGGGCTGGTCGAAGTTCGCCCAGGCCATCCGGGCCATGTCGCACTCGAAGCTGGTCCAGAGGTAGACGAGCTTGTCGCTGGGGTCGACGGTCCTCTGGATCCCGTGGGCGCTCGCGGTGTCGGACTGCGACGAGGCGACTTCCAGGACGTTCTCGGCCGTGAGGTCGGGCAGCGGCAGCCGGCCTCGCTCCGCCGTCGACGGGTCGAGCGCGGTGCCGTTGAGCGTCGCGGACCGGATGTCGGCGACGCAGTCGACGAACGTCGAGGCGCCGGGCTCTCGGCAGCGTGAAGGTGATGGTCGACGTCGCCTCCAGCACCTCCCCCTCGAAGAGCCCCCGAAGGTCGGCCGCGATGTCGTAGCGAGTCACCTCGATGAGCGCTGCGCGCTCCTCGGCCTCGGTCCGCGTCAAGCTGGCGATGGCGTCCATCCGGCTACCGTACGGCGGCCGTCGACCCAACGGCGTTCACCTCTCGAGGCAGCAGAACAGCCGAACCCACGTTTCCGTGGGTTCGGCTGTCCGCATGTCGCGCGCCAGGCTCAGCCGACGACGACGACTTCCGCGGCGACCTGACGGACCGGGGCGGGAGCCTCGGGTGTCTGCCAGACCTTCGCCCGCATCAGCACGACGACGGCCATCACTACACAGGCACCCATGGTCGCGAAGCCGGTCTCGCCGGCGACGTAGGCAAGGCTCGCGGGTGATGTGGCCATGACCGCGGTGGCGCCGATGTCGAAGACGGTGTTGACCGTGTTGTGGGCCACGGCGACGGGCCACATGCTGCGCGAACGGTCGCGAAGCCAGGCGTAGAAGACACCGCCGGCGGTGATGCGTCACGACGGCTGCGGCGCGACGATCCAGCGTGCGCCGTCCGCGTTGTACGTCGTGGCGATCAGGATCAGGGGCAGGTGGAACAGGCCGTGCATGAAGCCGGTGACACAGCAGCGCGACGCTTGTCGGTCAGCTCCTGCACGCGGGGCAGCAGGAACCCGCGCCAGCCGATCTCCTCGCCCAGGATGACCACCGTGGAGACCACCAGGCCGACACGAGGTTGAGGGTCCAGCTGACCGCACCGACAGCGGTGATGTCGAAGTCGCGGTCAGGCGGCCGGCGCCGATCAGCACCGCAGTTCCGTACGCCGCCCCGCACAGCAGGAAGGGCAAAGAACAGCGCGGGCGCCCAGCTCTTGAAGCCTGCCCGGCGCAACCCGAAGCCGGCCCACAGCGAGCGGCGCTGGCCCTTCTTGAAGTAGGTGAAGGTCAGGATGGTGACGGTCACGACCGGCACCATCACGCTGAGCAGCATGTTGATCCCGAGTGCGGGAGGGCGATGGCCACGGCGAGGGCCAGGCCGTAGGCGAGGGCCAGGTAGGCCGTCACCTCGCGTCAGAGGTGGTGCGAGGTCAGCCTTGACGGCCTCCTGGCCGAGGACGGTGCCGGCGGGTTGTGTTCGACGCCCCGAAGCCTCGCCGCGGCGCGGGGTCCACCGCGTCTGGCTGGCGACCCCACTCGAGAGGTCTGCAGACAGAGTCAGCCGCGTCCCGGGACAGCGAGCCCGGACTCGTAGGCGTACATCACCAGCTGCGCACGGTCGCGGAAGCCGAGCTTGGTCAGCAGGTGGCTCACGTGCGTCTTGACCGTCCCATAGCCCAGGTGCAGCGACGCCGCGATCTCCTGGTTGGACAGGCCCTGCGAGACCGCCAGCAGCACTTCCCTCTCACGCTCGGTCAGCCCGTCGTCAACCGCGGAGGGCCCGGTTGGCAGCGCCGCGAACCGCTCGATCAGCCGCCGCGTGACCCGGGGATGCAGCAGCGCCTCGCCGGCGGCGACCACCGCGATGGCCTCCAGGAGCTGGTCGGGGCGGGTGTCCTTGACCAGGAACCCGCTCGCGCCCGACCGCAATGCCTCCAGCACCAGGTCGTCCTCCTCGAACGTGGTCAGGACGAGGATCCGCGTGTCCTGGCAGGCCGGGTCGGCGAGGATCGTCCGGGTGGCCGCGAGGCCGTCCAGGTGCGGCATCCGCACGTCCATCAGCACCACGTCGGGCGACGTACGCCGGCACAGCGTCACCGCCTCCAGCCCGTCGCGCGCCTCCCCCACGACCTCGATGCCCTCCGACGAGCGGAGCAGCAGCACGAACCCGGCCCGCACCAGGTCCTGGTCGTCGACGACCGCAACCCGGATCATGGCGCGCCCCTGACGGGAAGCGTTGCGTGCACGCCGAAGCCGTCGTCCCGGGCGCCGTACGTCAGCGCTCCCCCGACCAGCCGAGCGCGCTCGTCGAGCCCGACGAGTCCGTGGCCGGCCGAACCAACCCTGGCCGAGGAACGCGCCGGACCTGGATCACTGATCTCCAGCTCGAGCCGATCGCCGTCGCAAGAGACGACGACCTTCGCCGAAGAAGCGGCGGAGTGCTTGATCACGTTGGTCAGCGACTCCTGCACGATCCGGTACGCCGCCAAGGAGACCGCCGGGTCGACCCCGACGGACGGCCGGAAACCATCAGCTCGACCGACAGCCCCGCAGCCCGCACGTCCTCGACCAGCGCAGGCAGGTCGTCGAGCCCCTGGGTGGGCGGCCGGGTCCCGTCCTCGCTCTCCTCGCGCAGCATCCCCAGCATCGACCGAGTCTGCTCGAGTGCGCGCCGGCTGGTGTCCGCGATGACGTCGAGCGAGTGCTCGGCGGCGGCGGGATCGGTACGGATCACGTGCGCGCCCACCCCGGCCTGGACGGCGATCAGCGACATGCTGTGCGCCACCACGTCGTGCAGCTCGCGCGCGATCCGCAACCGCTCCTCGGTGACGGCTGCGCGTACCCGGTCGCGCTGCTGGTCCCGTCGCGACCGCAGCGCCTCGGCCACGGCCCACGCCGCGACGAGCAGTGCGACCGCCAGCAGCACGTCCTTGGTCCGCAGGTCCGGTACCCCCGCAAGCCCCAACCCGACGAAGCACGCAATGCCAACCGCCAGACCGACGAGCCCCTCGCGCCGGCTGCCGTACGTCGCGAGCGAGAACAGGCTGAGCAGCATCAGGACCGACAGCAGGCCGATGTAGTGGAACGTCCCGCTGACCACGAGCGCGCCCGCCACAAACGCGGCGTACGACGCCACCGGCCGGCTCCGCCGCCACGCCAACGATCCCGCCGCGACCACCGTGGCGACCGCGGCCAGCAGGTTCGGTTCGTGCAACCGCGGGTCGACCGTGTCGACGTCGGTCGTCAGCAGCGACGCCAGCGCGAACCCCGCCGCCACGAGCCCGATCAGTGGATCGAGCAGTGGGTCGACGCGTCGCGCGAGTGATGCCCAGGTACGGCGCCCGTGCGGCGGTGCTGCCGGCTCGACGCTCATGGCCCGAGGCTACGCGTGGCGGGTGTCGCTCACCTCTGTCTGGAGACCTACGCAGCCTGGTCCTGAGACGGAGAACTCGCGGTGCCGAACAACCAGGCTCGGATCTGCGTCACACCAGCCATGAGGTACCTCCTGGCATCGGTGGTCGTCATTGCGGCGACCTCGAGCACTGCGGTCGGGCCCGGCGTACATGCCCAGGTCGTGACCTGCCAGGGGCAGGCCGCGACGATCGTGGGGCCGACCGAGGGCGGCGTCAACACGATCGGGACCGAGGGTGACGACGTGATCGTGGCGCCGGTCGGTGACTACGGGACGGTGTCGGCGCTCGGGGGCAACGACACGATCTGCGTGGTGAACGGCGTTTCGGGGCCGAGCCACGACCCGATCGTCAAGATCTACGCGGGGGCCGGGAACGACGCGGTGTACAACGAGCGGGTCGGAGGGGACTTCGAGCTGGGCACGGGCGCCGACACCTTCGTCGGCAACGACAGCCGCCAGAACGTGTTGGCCGACAATGGCTTGGGTCTGAACGGCCCCGACACCGATGTCGACGTCATCGACACATGGGACGTGGACTCGACCAGATCTTCTCCGGAACCACCACGCCCGGTGTCGAGAACCACGACATCGTCTCCACAGGCGACGGCCCTGACATCGTTCACTACTACGGAGCAGCGGGAGAGGCGATCGACAACGGAGCGGGGGTCCCCGACCTGCTCCACCTCACGGCCGCGTGGCAGGGCCATCTCACCATCGACAACGCAGCCCGGCGGGCGAGCGTGGGCGACCAGACGGCGCTGACCTGGACGTCCGTCGACGAATTCGGCACCCGTGTGGACCCGGGTAGCCCCGTCTCGTTCGTCGGCACCGACGCCGACGAGGGCATCAACATCTCGGGCACCGTCGTCGACCTGGCCTCCTCCACGGCAACGATCGCCACGGGCGGCGGCGACGACAACGTGCGGCTGGAGAACTACCTGCCTGCCCTGGTGGATGCGGGCCCGGGGTACGACTCGCTCACCTATGTGGCCTGCCATCGCGCCTACGTCGCGATGGCCGTCTCCGCGGAGTGCCTCACCACCGACGGGCGCGAGGTGTCCACCGCGCTCGCGGGCATCGAGGACTTCTACGGCAATACTGAGAACGGCCTCACCGTGCAAGGCAGCGATCGGGCCGACCGCGTGTCGGCTTTCGCCCAGTTCGTCCTGGTCCGAAGCGGCCCCGGCGCCGACCGTGTGTACGCCACGGGATTCCGCACGACCCAGGTGGTGGGAGGTCGCGGTGACGACAGGCTCAAGGGCGTCTCCCGCAGGGGCGTCACCTCATCGGCGGGCGAGGGTCCGACGTACTCCGGGGAGACGTCGGCTCGGACCGCCTGTACGGCGGACGCGGCAAGGACACGGCGTACGGCAAGAAGGGCCGCGACCTCTGCGTCGCCGAGGTGCGCGTCGGCTGCGAGCTCCCCTGAGAGCAGTGGTTTCGAGGCTCGTCGCTGGCGCTCCTCGCACCTCAACCACCGACCTACCACTGACCCCTCGGTGGTTGAGGTGTGAGGGCCGCTAGGCCCGAGCCTCGAAACCACCCGATCGCTTCGCCGGCGCTCCTGGCACCACGACCACCGATGGTGCGGCGGTAGCGTGCACTCGTGCCGGTGACCCGCGGCTTCTTCCGCAAGCGCCCCGAGGGGCCGGAGGGACGGCTGCCGCCGGGTCAGTACGACACGGGCCAGGGCTGGCCCGTACTCACCGCGGAAGCGACCCCACGGGTCGACACCGCAACCTGGACGATGACGGTCGACGGGCTGGTCCGACGGCCGACGACGTGGACCTGGGACGAGATCCATGCTCTGCCGGGGTCGGCGTACAGCGGCGACATCCACTGCGTCACGACGTGGTCGAAGTTCGACGTGGTGTTCCGCGGGGTCAGCGTCGACGAGCTCCTCGACGCGGCCGGCCTTCAAGACGACGCGAAGTTCGTGATGGCACACTCGACGACCGGCTACACCACGAACATCCCGCTGACCGACCTCACGGACGGCAAGGCCTGGGTCGTCTGGGAGTACGGCGGAAAGCCGCTCCCCCGCGAGCACGGCGGGCCGGTGCGGCTGCTGGTGCCGCACCTGTACTTCTGGAAGTCCGCGAAGTGGGTCAACCGGCTGGAGCTGATGGCCGAGGACCGGCCGGGGTTCTGGGAGCGCAACGGCTACCACGACCGCGGCGACCCGTGGCGCGAGCAGCGCTACCAGGGCGACCGGTGACGACCATCGACGAGGTCACGCCACGCCCGACGACGTGGACGACTGGCCGGATCATCGAGAAGGAGCTGCCTCACCCGAACATGGTGCGGCTGCGGATGCACGTGGACGAGCGGCAGCGGCACTGGCCGGGCCAGCACTACCTGATCCGGCTGCGCGCGCCCGACGACTACACCGCGCAGCGCTCCTACTCGGTCGCTTCGGACGACGGCGACCCGCTCGTGGAGTTCCTGGTGGAGCAGTTGCCGGGCGGCGAGGTGTCGGAGTTCCTCGCCGACGTCGCCGAGGTCGGCGACGTGCTGGAGATGCGTGGGCCGATCGGGCGCTGGTTCATCTGGGACACCCGCACGCCCGCACTCTGCCTCGTCGGCGGCACGGGCGTCGTACCCGCCGTCGCCATGACCCGCACCGCGCGTCGCTTGGGCTGCAGCGAGCTGCTCCGCGTGGTCGCGGTCGGTCGCAACCACGAGTCGCTGCCGTACGCCGACGAGCTCGCCCGAGCCGGCGCCGCCGTGGCGTTCACCCGGCAGGCCACCGCGACGCGGACCGCCGGTCCCGCGACCGCAGCCGAGGTTGCGCCCATGCTCGTCGGAGCCGAGCTGGCCTACGTGTGCGGGTCGTCGCGGTTCGCCGAGTACGCCGAGGGGTTGCTGCTCGAGTGTGGCGTGGACGCCGCGGCCATCCGGGTGGAGCGGTTCGGCGCCACTGGCTGAAGGGTGGTGGTTTCGAGGCTCGTCGCTGGCGCTCCTCGCACCTCAACCACCGAACGCCGCATTGACCCTCACCTGCACCACACAGGTGTCAGGCCGCCCCTGACAGCGGTGTAGTGCGCGGGCTGCGCAGTCCGGCCCAGAGCAGCCACACCATCAGCGCGACCTCGCCGACGAACAGGAACGCCGCGAGCTCGACGTCGTACGACGACGACACCAGCACCCCGACCGAGTCCACGAAGTAGGCCGCACCAGCGAGCACGACGAGGACGCCGACCACGCGCGGTACGAACCCCGAGCGCCAGCAGAGCACCCCGACGAGCACGAGGTGCAGCGCCGAAGACGAGCAGCCCGAGGTCCCACAGCTCCTGGTACCGCTCGACGTTCGCCGGCTCGGCCGTGGCCAGGTAGCCGATCGCGACGAGGTAGACCACCGCGTACGCCGCCCGGGCCGCGCCGGCGAGCCCGGCCAGCCGGCGGTCGACCGGCGTGAACAGCCGCCACAGCGCCCACGCGATCACCAGGTCGAGCACGGCGATCGCGACGAGCCCGGCGACCGCCCAGGCGAAGCTCGAGCCCGCATCGTCGATGGCGGCCTCGATGTCGTCGCTCGCGACGATCGGGTCGACCACACCGAGGATCGCGACGGCAGCGAGCACCGACATCACGAGCAGGGCGAGGCCGGCGACGAGAGCGAGGCGGCGTTCGGCGGTCAGGGTCATGGAGACACCTTACAACGTAAACCTTACGATGTAAGAATCGAGCCCTACACCGTCAGCTCCTGTTGGAGCACCTCCTCGTTGGCCACTCCCACCGAGATGTGCAGCTGCCGGATCAGGAGTGCGCCCCCGTCGCGGGTGGCCACCACCGTGAGGCGCATGGGCAGGGCGATCCCGTCCGGGAGCACAGCCGTCGGCCGATCAGCCACCAGGATGACGTCCGCCGCAGCGCTGACCTGCGGATCGCTTGCGCTGTACCGCACCCCGGCGTCGTGCAGCTCCTGCACCTGCACCCGGATCACGTTCATCGCCGCGTCCTTGCCCTGCCACCACTCGGCCTCATCGGTCCCGATCACCAGCGCGTCGTCGGCGAGGGCATCCGCCCAGGGCGAGGCGTCGCCCGTGGCCAGGGATCCGTAGAGACCTTCGAAGAGCTGACGTACGTCTGCAGCATCGTCCATCTGCGCATCATGCACCCGGACCCCCCATCGGCAACGGGCGGCCTCACGGCTCGACCACCGATCGTCTAGGGCGGTGTCTCCCGCATCAGCGCCCAGGCGTCGGCCACCGGGCCGAGGTGCCGGAGCTTGTCGGGGTTGATCACCGAACGGACCACCTGGACCCGACCGTCGAGCACGTCCAGCGCCAGGACGTTGATCACCCGACCGGAGGCGTCGCGCATCACCGCCCCGGGCTGGCCGTTGACCTCGCGCTGCTCCGCCTGGAGCCCCGAGCCGGCGAAACGCCTACCCAGTCCCGCGAACATCCGCGCGACGTTGTCCGCGCCCACGATCACCCGCATCCACTGGGGAGCCTTGCCGCCGCCGTCGCCGTACACCTCGACGTCGGCGGCCAGGAGCTCCTGCAGCGCGTCGACGTCGCCGGCCGTCATGGCGTCGAAGAAGCGGGTGGCGAGCTGCTCTCGCTCGCGCCGGTCGACGTCGAACCTCGGCCTGCCGTCGTCCATCAACCGGCGGGCGCGCGACGCGAGCTGCCGGCACGCGGCCTCGGACTTCCCGACCACCTCGGCGATCTCGCCGAACGGGAACGCGAAGACGTCGTGCAGCACGAACACTGCGCGCTGCTCGGGCTCAGCCGTTCGAGCAGCAGCAGCGCTGCCATCGACAGGGAGTCGGCGAGCTCTGCGGCGTGCTCGGGGTCGGGGTACGCCGTCGACTCGACGTCGGTGAGCAGTGGCTCGGGCAGCCAGTGGCCGACGTACGACTCGCGGCGCACGCGCGCCGACCGCAGACGTCGATCGAGACCCGCGTCACCACCGCCGACAGGAACGACTTGAGCGAGATCGGCGGCGAGGTGCTCGCGTGGTAGCGCAGCCAGGTCTCCTGGACCGCGTCCTCGGCCTCGCTCACGCTGCCGAGGATCCGGTAGGCGATCGAGAACAGCAGCGGGCGCAACTCCTCGAACTCCGCTGATTCGTCCGGGCTCACGTCCTAGCCCTCCGTCGCCAACCCGTCCCGGAAGCCCTGCCGCCACGACGGCCAGCGCAGCTCCCACCCCAGCTCGCGCTTCGCGCGGGCGTTGGACGAGCCGCGGGCCCGCGTCAGCAACGAGACCGCAACCTCACCGGCCGCCAGCCGGGCCACCCAGACCGGCAGACGCAGCGGCGGCTTCGCTCCGAGGCACTGGGCGAGGTACGGCAGCCACTCCGAGGCCGGCGCCGGCTCGTCGTCGACGATGTTGAAGACACCTCGGGCGTCCTTCTCCAGCGCCAGCACCGTCGCGCCGGCCGCGTCGTCGAGGTGGATCCAGGAGGTGTAGCCAGTGCCGCCGCCCACCATGGGGAACTGCCGCTTCCGCACCATCGCGACCACCGGGTCGGACGCGGCGCCGTAGAACCCGCCGTACCGCAGCACCGTGCCGCTTGCCTTCGTCACGGTCTCCTCGAGGTACCGGATCGCCGCGAGCGACTCTCTCTGCGCCGCTGGCGGGTCGGGGTCCAGCGGGTCCTCCTCGTCCTTGACCCAGCCGCCCGAGCGGATGTTGGGCCAGCCCGTGAAGCTCTGGGCGACGACCTGCCGCACTCCGCAAGCCTCGGCGGCGGCGAGCAGGTGGTCGATGCCCTCGGTGCGCAGCCGGTTGGTGAGCGCGAACGACCGGTCGAAGTGCTTCGGGTCGAGCTTGCCCGCCAGCGCCGTCATCTGATGGACGACGGCATCGGGCCCGGCCTTCGCCACCGCCTCCCCCACGGCAGCGCTGTCCAACCCGTCGACCACCACCGCCTCCGCACCCAGCCCCTCGAGCAGGCCACCTTCGCGGGATTCGTCGTCGTCGCGGTCACCCGGTGGCCGCGCTCGACCAGCTGCGGGATCAGCCTCGTCCCGATCGCGCCCGTGCCCCCTGCGATGTAGACGTGCATCGCTCTCACCTCTCGTCTCGACTATCTCTCTACACCCGAGTCGAGACAGCGGGTCGAAACGTGACAGCCGAACCCGAACGTCGCTCTGTACTAGCGGTGGCAGCCGTCGGTGTCCGACGCGACGAGCGGCAGGCGGACGCGACCCATGCCGGCCACGTCGTCGTCCGTGAGGAACAGGTTGCACTCCGAAGGGTCCGAGCAGCCGCAGTCGCGAGCCACCTCGAGCCACTCCTTCATGGCGGTGGCCCGGGCCAGCGTCGACTCGACCTCGGCCAGCTTCTGTTCGGCCATCAGCTGCATGGTCTCCGCCAGGCCTGCGCCGTTGTCGGAGTGCGCCGCCAGCACCTGGATCTCCCGCAGCGTGAAGCCGGCCGCCTGGGCGACCGCGACGAAGGCCAACGACGCGAACACCTCGTCGGGGTAGCGGCGTTCGCCGTGCAGGCGCGGCGGCGCCGCGATCAGCCCGAGCGACTCGTAGTACCTGATGGCGCTCGGCGCGACACCGGCCCGGTGAGCGACCTCACCGATGGTCAGTCCGGAAACTCGGCTCATCGACCCCAGCCCTTGCCTTCAAGCGCGCTTCAACCGCCACGGTATCGCCGTCCGACACCCGAATGAAGGAGAAAGAGATGACGATCAACGCACAGACCGATCCGGTTCGACGCAGAGGGTTACGCACGGGCCTTCGACACGTGGGACATCCCGGCGCTGCTGGCGCACTACGACGACGACGTCGAGCTGACGATGGTGACGCCGGACAACCCGCCCGGCCGCCCACTGGTGTTCCATGGCAAGGAACCGCTGCGGATGATGTGGGAGCACGCCGTCTCCGCGAGCGCCCGCGTCAGCATCCGCACGTCGCTGGTCGGCGACGGCGGCGCCGCGTTCACCTTCGACTGCGAGTTCCCGGGTGACCACGTCGTGGTCTCCAACGTCCTCGTGGAGCTCGCCGACGGGCTGATCGTGCGCCAGCACGAGGTCATGGTCGGCGCCCCCGTCGAGGCCGTCGCCGCTGCGGGTGACGCCGGTCCCCCGCCATCTGGCGCATCACGTCCTGATGCCCCAGGCTAGCCACTGCAGCGACGTCAGACTCGGACGTCACTAGCCGTGGAAGCGGGACGACTCGAGTCCAGCTGGTGATCAGGCCGTCGCGGGTGTGCACGACGTCGGCGAAGGCAAGGTCGACGACCTGGCCGTCGGGCTGCGTCGCGCGCACCCGGCCGAGGGCGACGACATCGTCGCCGTCGCGGAGGTAGCGGTCGGCGGTCACCTCGAGACGGACGTCGGGTCCGGTTCGGTCCACCTCGGCGAGGTAGGCGGCCTTGCCCTCGACCCGGGTGTGCCCGTGGATGATCCAGACGACGTCCTCGGTCAGGCAGGCGCCGATGGCCTCATGGTCCCCCGATGCGTAGACGTCGAAGTAGCGTCGCGCCACGGCGAGGGCCGGGTGTTCGTCCATGGCGTCATCTTGCTGGGTTCGCTGCGGATCTTGGTTTCGAGGCTCGCAAGCTCGCACCTCAACCAGCGATCCCGACCGCGGCTAAGGTCCCGCTCATGACTCGCCCCTGCAAGATCGGTGTGCAGCTGCCCGAGGTCGAGCGCTTCGTGCCGTGGCCGGAGTACGCCGACCTGGCGCGGCGGGCGGAGGCGGTGGGGTTCGACTCGATCTGGGTGGGCGACCACCTGCTCTACGACCTGGCGGACGGGTCGACGCGGGGGCCCTACGAGGCCTGGACGACGCTGGCGGCGATCGCGTCGGTGACGGAGCGGGTGGAGATCGGGCCGCTCGTCGCGTCGACGAGCTTCCACGCCCCCGCGATGCTCGCGAAGCAGGCAGCGACCGTCGACGCGATCTCGGGCGGGCGCCTGATCGTCGGGCTCGGGGCGGGGTGGAACAAGCGGGAGTACGACGCCTTCGGGTTCGCCTACGACCGGCGGGTGTCGAGATTCGAGGAGGCGCTGGCGATCATCGTGCCGCTGCTCCGGGAGGGACGGACGTCGTACTCAGGAAAGTTCTACGAGGTCGACGACTGCGTCCTCGACCCGCGGCCGGTCAGGGAGGGCGGGCCGCCGATCATGCTCGGCTCGAACTCCCCGCGGATGCTGAGCATCGGCCTGCCTATCGTGGACTCGTGGAACGTGTGGTGGTCGATCTACGACAACTCCGTCGAGCGGTTCGCGGAGGTCAAGGCCGAGGTCGACGCCACGATGCCGGAGGGAAGGTACGTCGAGGCGACGGCGGCCGTGCTGGTGACTTTGCCGAGTGGTGACGGCCGGCTGATGGGCGACAAGTACGACGCGAACGTCACCACCGTGACCCCCGACGGGCTGGCCGACCACGTGCGGGGCCTGGCTGACGTCGGTGCGACGCACCTGCAGCTGGTGCTGGACCCGATCACCGCCGAGTCCACCGAGTCGGTCGGGCAGGTGCTGGCGCGACCTCGAGGTCTAGCTCTGCTGGTACGGAACCAGCGGTGGCGCAGGTTGCCCCCAGAGCTCTTGAGGTCGATCTTGTCCGCTCCAGATCCGCCAGGAGTCCCGCCTGCTTCTGGCAACGGATCCACCACCTCAGATGCCGAGGTAGGGAGCGCTGTCGGCCAGATCTCGCGGATGCGCCCTTCAGCTTGCCCGGATATCGTCGAGCTTTCCTCGACACCCTTGTCATCCTCATTCTCCGTGTCGCGGATCGTGCCTCCGGATGGCCTTGACCAGCTGGTCGACCTCGAACGCGAGGTCGCTGAGGCTCGGCCAGCCGAGCCTCCACCAGGTCCTGCGCTGCAGGGCGTAGACGGCGATCGACTTGGCACCCTTGGGGTCGGGCTGGCCCGCGGCATCCGCGCGCGGGAGAACACATCCGTGCTTGTCGAAGGCAGGTGATCAGCGGGGTCCTCCTGACATGGATCGATCAGGAGCCGGTGACGTTCCTCTCGGGCCAAGCTCCGGCTCGGCGCACGGATCCGGCGCGCCTCCCCGCCGACGGGAACTGAGATCGCCTTGCCGAGCGTGACCTGGCCACTCATCGCACGCTGTGCTTGCGCGCCGGTTGCAGTCGGGGCAGAGACCAACAGGTTGTCCCACTCGCGGCCAGCCAGTAGTAGCCCGGGCCAGGTCCCCTGCTCGGTCGTGATCTCCGCTTCGGCCGGAAATGCTCGATGTCCTTGGGCGTCACGTGCGCGAATCGGCTCTCGCAGTACGCGCACTTCTTCCGGAAGACGAGCGCCAGCAGGGGTGTCGCTGTCCTTGTAGACCTCGAAACCCGAAGTTCTTCTTGGTGAGCCTCTGCCTCCTTGGCGTAGTTCCCGGGTCGCTCGAAGCGACTGCCTCGCCCGCTCCAGCTCCGCTCGGCCAGGGTCAGCATGCTGCCGTCCCGCGGCCCTGAACTTCTTCGCTGTGAACGCGGGGATGACCTTGGTGGC
This sequence comes from uncultured Actinomycetota bacterium, assembly GCA_963758885.1. GTDB lineage: Bacteria > Actinomycetota > Actinomycetes > Propionibacteriales > Nocardioidaceae > Nocardioides. Next base: position 12,459 of record CAVWXS010000010.1, on the reverse strand, counting down.
GGGGCCCGCGGTCGACCCGGATCATGGCGACGCGGGCGCGGGCTCGTCCTCTGCCCAGACCCTGGCGATCCTGTCGATCGCCTCCTGCTTGAGCTCGGGATCGTCCTCACCGGAGCCAGCTTGTGCTCCGCCACGAGCCGGTCGATGGCTTCGTACATGAGCGATCTCCCGAAGGTCGTGCCGAGGTACCGCCGAGCCCTGAGCTGCTCTTGAACCTCGGCGATGAGTCGCTGCTGTACAGGATCCGGGTTCGGCAGCGCCAGGAGCGCGTAGTACCTGCCGAACATGTCGTTCGTCTCCGGGTCGCCGGTCGAGTCCAGATCCGAAGAAGTCCGAGGTCAGCAGCTGGTCGATGCGGAAGTCTGCCGGCGACGGCAGCTCGGTCAGTGCTTCGAGCCTGCCCTTCGCATCGCGCTGCATCACGACGACCTCGCCGGCCGACAGACCGCGTAGGCACAGCGGGTCGTGCGTGGAGGTGACGAACTGGATCCCTGGCAACGAGCCTCGCGCAACGCAGCGACGATCCGCATCTTCCACTGGGATGGAGATGGGCTCCGAGCTCGTCGAGAAGCACGATGCCCTCCGCGCTGTCGAGGTTCGGCCAGATCCGGGTGATGACCTCGAGGATGTCGATGGCGGTGGCGACGACGCTCTGGTAGCCGTCGCTCAGCGTCCGCAGCGGAACCTTGTCGCCGTGCTGGAAGATCACGACGCGTCCGTCCTCGACGCTCGTGTGCGCGTCAGGCTCGAGGCTCAGCAGTACCCGCAAGCGACCGCGGCAGTGTCGAACGAGATCCTGGCCGCATTGTCGGCTGTGTTGCCCGCTGCCTCCGGACCAATCCCGCCAGCCAGCTCTCGGCGTCATACAGAGGCACGAAGGGGTCGAAGAGGTTATCGATCCGCCAGTAAGTGTCACCGTCCTTGGCGGCCGCGGCGTCACCGGCGCCGATGCGGCAACAGCCTTGTCGCGCCGTAGCCGAGCAGCACCAGTCTGAGAGTCCCAGCCTTTGCCCTTGACCGCCGGCGGCCCCTTCGTCGCTGCGGGGTGACAGTCGTGATGTCACCGGTCGGACTCTGCAGCTCGACTCGGTCGCGGTGGAACGTGAGCCGATGAGGTCCCACGAACCCCGTTACCTGCACACTCACGGTCCCCGTCTTGCAGCGGTACCTCACGTAGTCGTCGGGCCGGACGGCTCCCGACTCGATCAGACGGGCGACCCCCTTGGCGCCAACGAGCGTGAGGGCGATCGCCTGCAGTACCGTGCTCTTTCCGGTCCCGTTCTCACCGAGCAGCATGAACCACGGCGTGCGGCCGCTACCGGGAACGGTCAGGTCGAGATCGAGGTCGCGGATCGCTTTCACGTTGTGGATCTCGACGCGCTCGATGATGCGTCGCTCCGACCGGTAGGTCTCGCGACCCTTCTGGTCGGCGAGGGAGAAGCTCGACTGGTCGATTTGGAACTGGTGGAACGACGCTTTCGCGCGCGCCTTCTGAGACCCCGTCTTCGTCCGGATCAGCGTGCTGGCAACCTGCGGGGCCACGTCATGACCTTGTCGCTGTAGGCGACGCCGAGCTGGCAGCACCAACTGACGATTGAGGCCGGCGAACTCCTGGGCCGGCCGGACCAGCTCCGCCAGTTTTCGATTGCGGCCGTCAGCGCCTCCCGAGGCACGAACTCGCGCGCCTTCGACAGGGTTTCGACCTCAGCGATGAGGAATTTGCGTCATGGCGGCAGTGGCACGGCGGTGCTCCACCAATGCGGCTCGGTTCAGTCCTAGCACGCTGATTGACGCCTGGCCCCGTGCGGTTTCGCTGACGACGATGCCCGACTCGTCGAAGACCAAGTGATCCTCGGGACGGTCCCGGCACGGGTCCAGCAAGAGCGGCTGTTCCCGCGTCTCCTCCGCAGGTCGGAACGCGCGCATTCCTTCGTCCTCGAGTGGAAACCGATTGCCTTTGCCCGTCCGCACGCCATCTTGCATCCGCACGCGACTGCAGTTCGGGCAGCTGACCAGCAGGTTGTCCCAGTCGCTGGCCAACCACCAGTACCCAGGGTGAGCGGGACTCTCCGCGACGCTCGACTTCGGGCGGAAGTGCTCGACGTCCTTGGCAGTGACATGGGCGAACCTGGCCTCGCAGTAGGCGCACTTTGTTGTAGAACACTTCCCCGAGCGCCTCACCCACCTCGGGCGACTTGTAGGTGCGGAAGTCGAAACGCCTCTGACCCGGATGGCCGCCGCTGTAGAAGACGGCGGCCTCGTCGCGCTCGCGTCGGGCGGCCGGGGAGTCGAGAACCTTGGTCGCGGCACCCGCCCGCGGTCGACGTGTATCACGGCGCACCCGCCGTGGGCTGCTCCGGCTCCGCCTCGACCAGTGGTGCCGCAGGGATCGCCGGCGCAGCCCGGAGCCAAGAGGTGGACGCTAGGTCGAGCCCGGACCTGATGTGAGTCGCGACGGAGTCGGGCGCGGCGTCGTCCGGGAACCTGAAGTAGTAGGAGTGGGCGGCTGCGGGGAACTTGCGGTGGCGCAGCAGGTTCGTGCCGGGCCGGCCGAGGGTGTTGCCCTTCACCGGGACGTCCTTGATGCCGGTACCGAACACCGGTGCCAGCCGGCCGCCGAACCAGTCGCCGAAGAAGCCGAGCTGCGCGGGGAAGTACAGGTTGGTCCAGCGGACGACAGCGAACGGGGCGCCTTCATAGAGCACGCGGCGCGTGATCCGCTGCTGCTGGCCCTTCTTGCCGACGTACCAGTGTCTTCTCCCACGAGTAGAAGCGATCGGTGTGGTTGATGTTGTTGTCGTCGGTCTCCTCGTTCTGCGGCGGGCACGTCGGGAGCTCTCGACGCCTGATCCGCGACTCGAAGGTGCGGCCGTCCTTGCCTTCCATCAGCTGGTCGGCGAAGTACATCGGCGCGCCAAGCTCACGAAGTCTGTGATCAGCCATGGGTTGCCCTGGCTCCGGATCCCGCCCCACAGATCGCGTTGCGCCTCCTGGAAGCGAGTGACCAGTGCAGGGTCGACCTCGCCAGTGCTGGGAACATTCGCTGGGCAGGCCTGAGGCAGCGCCCTCGAGCGCTGCCAGCGTCGACAGCTCCCTGCTCACGGGGTCTTTGTCGGTCTTGGTGTTGGTGGTGCCCCACAGGTACGCGATGGCGTCGTAGGCGATGAAGGCGCCGAGGCTGTGCGCCACGAGCACGATGCGGTCGTAGGGAGGGCGCGCCGAGTGGAGCGCCTGCAGCATCTCGACAAGACCCTTGCGGATCTCGCGGCGGACCCCGTAGGAGCGGGGCTGGTGTCGAGGTAGCGCACGACGTCGACGAAGCTGGCGGTCAGCCAGCCCGGCAGGACCCGGGAGATCAGGTACGAGACCCCAGCCGCGACCAGGCTGCTCGAGACCAAGGCGGCGATGATCGACGCGAGCAGGTCGTCCTCGCCGAAGACCTTTCCCTCGAGTGGCCCGTCGATCACGGCCCAGGCGGCGAGCAGGATCAGGATCCACGCCAGCAGCCACACACCCCGAAGGCCCGCCGGGACCTTGGTGGGCCACTGGACGAGCACGCGGCGGAAGGTCGGCCACAGGTCGTCGAGGCGGTTGCCTTGCATCTTGTCCGCCCAGTGGTACTCGAAGAAGTCGGTCTGGGCGTGGAGCTCCGGCTCGTCCTGGTCGACCGGCTCGCGCGGGGCCAGGAACCGTCGCGACTCGAAGGACCCGGTGATCGACTCCGGGCGCGAGTAGTACGTGCGCTCGCCACTCGCACCGGGAGCAAGAGCCGTGTCGATGAAACGCGTGAGGGTCGACAGCGGAAGCTGTTCCCCCATGCCGTGGATCACCACCACGGCCTGCCGGACCGGCCCTGACCTCGTCATGGCAGCACCACCCGCGACCCCGTCCCCCAAGTAGCCCAAGTAGCCCAAGTAGCTGAGCACCACTGTCGTACACCGGCATGGCCGCGTCCAGCGGCTGTCTTGCGTCGGTTCCGAGGTGCACCATGTCGCCATGGCGTACGACGAGGACCTGGCGGAGCGGATCCGGGCCGAGGTGGCGGGCGAGAAGAACCTGACCGAGATGAAGATGTTCGGCGGGCTGGCCTTCCTGATCGGCGGGCACATGGCGGTCGCGGCGAGCGGGCAGGGCGGGTTGATGCTTCGCTGCGACCCGGACGACACCGAGGCCCTCCTCCAGGAACCCGGCGCCCAGGAGTTCGAGATGCGCGGCAAGGGCATGGCGGGCTGGCTGCGGGTCGACGCGAACACGGTCGAGGACGACGACGCGCTACGTACCTGGGTCGACCGCGGGGTCTCCTACGCGCGGTCGCTGCCGCCCAAGTAGGCGTCGTACGACAGGTCCTCGGTGGCCTCGACGTCGAGCTCGACCGAGCCGAGCAGCTGCTGCACCGCGGTGGTGAACAGCCAGGCGCGGAACGTGGGCGGTGGCCAACCTGCATCGAGTACCAGGCCCCGGTAGACGTCGTGGCCCAGCAGGACGACGACCAGGTCGGTCGCCTGGTCGGGATCCAGCCCGGGACGTAGGCCGTCGAGCTCGGCGATGCGGGTCACCATCCGCCGCTGGCCGTCGCGGCGTGCGGCGCCGACCGCGCCAGTACGCCGCCACGTCCGGGTCGGCGGCCGCTGCGGCGGCGACCGCGGGCCAGAGTGCCGCCACCCGCTCGTAGATGGCGGTGCCGTGCTCGACGGCCAGGGCGAGCACGCGCTGCGCCGATGGGGCGGACAGCATCTCGCGCGCCCACGCCCGCTCCATGATCGGCGCAGCCGGTTCCTCACCGGCCGCGGTGACCTCGACGACCTCACGGAGCAGCAGACCTTTGGTCCGGAAGGTGTAGTAGACCGTCTGCACGGCCACCCCGGCGTCGGCGGCGATCTGGTCCATCGTCGTGGCGGCGTATCCCTGTTCGGACGAAGAGCTCGCGCGCCGAGGCGAGCATGCGACGCCGGGTGGCCAGCGCACGCTCGGCACGGCTGACTACCGGCCCCTTGACCGATCGCTTCATGAGGCGCATTCTAACTAGTGGTTTCACTAGTGACGGCACTAGTGAAACGGAGAAGGACTCGACCATGACCGTCATCCGCAGCTCCACGGTGATCCGCTGCACGCCGGAGCAGGCGTTCGACTACCTCAGCGACATGCGCCACGAGCTCGAGTGGAACCCGGCGGTCGAGTCGGTCGAGAAGCTCACCGACGGACCGGTCGGCATCGGGACGCGGTTCCGCGCGAAGTGGAAGGGCGGGCCGCCCGTCGAGGTGACGATGGTCAGGTACGACCGGCCAGACTCGTGGGAGACCCACAACGGCGGCCCGCTCGAGGTGGTCTTCAAGGCTCGCCTCGAGTCGGTCACCGAAGGCACCCGGCTGTCGGTCGACTTCGACGCACGGCCGCACGGGTGGTTCCGCCTGGTCTTCCCGCTGTTCCTGCTCAGGCTGCGGCGCGACGAGAAGGCCAACATGACCTACATCCGCGAGGCGTTGGAGCGGGTTACGAAGTAGGTGGTGGTTTCGAGGCTCAGGCCGCGAGGCGGCCTTCGCACCTCAACCACCGATCAATGCCGCGAGGCGGCCTTCGCACCTCAACCACCGATCAATGCCGCGAGGCGGCGTTCGCACCTCAACCACCGATCAATGCCGCCAGGCGGCCCTCCTCAACCCGCGGGGTTGGTCGGGAGGACCTTGAAGGGCTGCTCGATGGTGCGCGGGGTCGGGAGTGGGCCCGAGGGAACCGGGATCTTGGTGGTGCGGCCGCTGGAGGTCATCACCGGGGTGGGAGAGATGTCGAAGTCGGTGACCAGCTCTTCGGTGACGACCGAGTGGACGGTCAGGGCGCCGTCGGCGCCGAGGCGGAGGCGCAAGAAGCCTTTGCCCTCCTCGATGGCCTGGCCCATCATCGCCCAGGACTCCATGCCCTGGTGCATGTAGACCACGATCCACACGCCCAGGAAGAACGCGCCGACGACGCCGCCGACGGCGGAGATGCAGACGATCACGATGAAGAACTTGATCCACGCCGCCAGGAAGCCGAGCGTGCCCACCGGCAGCAGGCCGAACCCGACGAAGCAGGCGCAGGCCGTCACCAGCTGGCTGAGGATCAGCATCATCGCCTTGATCGCCAGCAAGGGCGGTCGTCTTCGCACCATCGGTAGCAGGCAGATCGCGAACGCCAACAGGACCACCGCGAGCAGCCCGCCGGTGAACCGGAAGAGCTCGCGCGGGGTCGCCGAGAGGTAGGAGTCGATGATGACTCCCGTCTCGGAGGCGCGGACGCCCTGCCAGAAGATCAGGAGCAGCAGCAGGAACACATGAAGTGGGTGATGGCGAACACCGTGAAGACACCCGGGTTGCGCCGCACGATCCACTCCTTGCGCCACGGCTGGGCCAGCCGCGTCACCCAGGCGCGCGAGTCCTTCAGGCTCGGGTAGGTCACCGGCTGCTGCACGAACGTCGCGTCGTGGTCGCCCTCGCGCCAGTTGCGCGAGGCCTGGGGCAGCAGCCGTACCTCGGTGGCCATCCCGTGGGTCACGTCGAGGTAAGCGCCGCCGATGCCGGCGGTCACGATCTGCCGCGCCGTGCCCGCGGGCGCCGCGGGGTCCTCGAGCCGTTCCTCGTAGCGGATGTAGTGGTGCTTGTCGCCGCTGAGCCACAGCCGCGCCTGCGCACCGGTGGCTCGAGTCCTGTTGGTGCCGGGCACCCGTCGCGAGGTGACGAAGTTGCGCTCGAACCACTCCAGCCCGTTGAAGGCGTCCGGGCGGCCAGACCACGCCTTGACCCAAGCCGGCGTGGCACAGCAGACGATGACGCTGTCACCGGGTTGCAGGTTGGCGGTCAGCGTCTCCTCGAAGTACTTCAGCTGGGGGTCGTCGAAGTAGGTGTCCAGCTGGCTGTCGAGGCCGACCAGCCACCATCGGTGCGGCAGCTGGACGGTGAAGTAGCTGCGCTTCTGCTCGGTGCGCCAGCCGCCGATCATCCGGTCCTGGGTGAACAGGCGAAGGAACGCCGTGAGGCCGTCGTACCAGTCGTGGTTGCCGGGCAGCGCCAGCATCAACGGCTGCGGCGTCGCCTCCGGCATGGCCGAGCGGTAGGGACCCGTGGTGCGGTCCTCGTAGGCCTTGGACGAGGCCGTCGGGTAGACCTGGTCGCCGCCGAGCACCAGCATCTGCCCTCGCGGCAGCTCGGTGTCGAGGCCCTCGACCCTGAGTGACGGTTGTCCCAGCAGCGCCGCCACCGTGTACGTCGCCTCGAAGCCGTCGCCGATGTCGGCGGTGTAGTCGAACCAGAAGTCGCCACCCTCGGGCAGCGGCTGGTCGGCCGGTGGCATCACGATCAGGTTGCTGTCGAAGACCTTCTGCAGCTCGCGCTTGTCGGCGTAGTTGCCGAAGATCAACGACAGGGTCTGCGCGGCGAAGGTGCGCAGCTCGCTCGGCGACAGCCAGCGGCAGGCGTCCTGCGGCATGAAGTTCAGCTCGTAGAAGTGCTCGGCCAGCTCGGCGCGCTTCACTCGGGTCTCCTGTCGTCGTCCCGGTCGTCGCCTTCGCGGAAGAACCGTCCGTAGACGTCCCACAGCTGCCCGAGGAAGAGCCGGCCGAAGCCTTCCATGGCACCGATGCGGCTGTCGCCCCAGGTTCGGAACGTGGTCAGCTGCTTCATGAAGTCGGGGATGTGGATCGTGATCACGCCGGCGGCGAGCACAGGTGCGTCGTCGTCGCCGGGCTCGTGATGGCCGTCGAGGATCTTCACGTACAGCGTCGAGGTGTCGCGCCACACGTCGAGCCCGGCCTCGTCGCGCACCTCCTTGACCCCGGTGAAGGTCATCGGGTTGCCGCCCGGTCCGCGCAGCCAGAGCCGATAGAGCATCTGGCGCTGGTCGGGGTCGTCGTCCTGGACGAACAGGTTGAACCAGCCGCGCTCGACGTCGAGCCGGCCACCGAGCAGGTCTGAGTCGACGTAGCCCTCAGCCGAGCCTTGGTGACCGGGCTCGGAGACGAACCGGTCGACGTCGTCGACCGAGATCGTCAGCTCGAACATCAGTCGGTCCTTGGTCTCGCGGCCGCGGTCGTGGCCGGTCAGCGGGTCGTCGACGCCGAGCGCCACGAAGCCCTTCATCTGCTCGGTGAACAGCAGCCCGCTCGCCTGGGCCGCCATCGCGACCTCCACCACGTCGTCGACCAGGTCGTCGGGGAGCGTGGTCTCGACAAGCTCGACCGGCGTGGGGTCCGGACCAGACGCCGGTCGAGCTTGTCGAGACCCATCGCCTTCCTCGACCAGCGGTTGTTCGAGCAGGTGCGTGCAGGCGCGGTCGGCCACGGCCGCGATCGTCAGCGACGGGTTGGCACCGACCGGGCCGGGCATCAACGCGCCGTCCATCACGAAGAGACCGGGATGGCCGAACACCTCGCCGTACTGGTCGCACAGCCCCTCGCCCGGGTGCCGCCCCATCGGCGCGCCGCCGAGTGGGTGCACCGTGATCACGCGCTTGCCCACCAGACCGGGTTGTCGTAGTAGGTGCCGCCGAGCTGGCCCGCGATGCTGCGCATCGTGTTGCGCACGCCCTCGAAGTAGTCGATCGACGTCTCGATCGTCCAGTCGACCTCGAGCCGCCCGCCGACCAGCCGCATCACGCCGTCGGGGATGTCACGGCCCATGCCGAGCAGGGGCAGCGAGGTCGCGGAGAGGTTGCCCGGGCCGATCATCTCGGCCAGGTCGGCGCCGACGGTGGATTCGCCCGCGTCGAGCATGTCCTCGACCGCGCGGCGGTAGCCGAACTGGAACGCCCGAGCCAAGGTGCCCAGGCCCTTGCCGGTCTCGGCCAGCCAGGCCGCGAAGGCCGGGTAGCCGGCGTCCTCGAGGTAGTGCCCGCGACCGACAGTGCCGTCGCCGTCGACCTCGTCACCGACACGGATCGCAGTGGTGATGACCGGGCCCGTGTTGGCGCCCAGATCTCTCGCGAGGCCGTCGCGGGAGGAGTCCATGACGAGGCCGAGAAGGTCGCCGTTGCCGGAGAAGCGGGTGCCGAGCGCGCCGCTCAGGCCGGGCAAGGCCAGGCGGTTGCGCAACAGGAGGTACGTCGTGCCGAAGGTGCCCGCGGCGAGCACCAGCCGCCGTGCGCGGATGGTGCGAAGGGGCAGGTCGACCGCCGGCTCGCCGTCGGCGCCGGTGTGGACGACGTACGTGACCTCGTAGCCGCCCCCGTCATCACCGTCGAGCGGCCGGAAGCCCTTGACCTCGTGGCGGGTGCGGATGTCAGCGCCGGCGTGCTTGGCCGCCGAGAGGTAGGTGTGGTCGAGGGTGTTCTTGGCGCCGTTGTTGCAGCCCACGTCGCACTCGCCGGTGAGGGTGCAGGTGGTGCGGGGCAGCCCGTGGATGTTGCCGTAGGACGGCGTCTCGATCTCGCCCTGCCGCACCGGCTCCTCCCCCGGCCGGCGCGAGAAGCTGATCGCCAGCGGCGGCCTCTGCAGCGACAGGCCGGCAGCCTCGGCGGCCTCCTCGATCGCCATCGTCTTGGGGGTGTCGTCGTAGGGGTACGGCGTGACGCCGATCATCGACTCGACCGCGTCGTAGTGGGTCTCGAGGTCGTCGCGGGTGATCGGCCAGTGCTCGTAGCCTCCGCCCGGCAACGGCTGCTCGTGGACGAACCACTTCTCGTCCTTGCGCAGCAGCACGTTGGCGTAGATCAGCGAGCCGCCGCCGAGACCGCTGGAGACCAGGCCGTCGATGCCCTCGAAGCTCCAGACGTCGAACAGGCCGTGCCGGCCCTCCGCCGGTTCCCAGAAATTGCGTGCCGTGGCGCTCGGCGTCCGTGGGAAGCTGCCGGGCGGGTAGGCCCGGCCGCGCTCGAGGACGACGACCGAGCGGCCCGCGTCAGCCATGCGGTAGGCCGCGACGGAGCCGCCGAAACCTGAACCAACGACGACGACGTCGACCGTCTCGGTCGAGGTGCTTTCGGCCATCTAGGAGTCCCCGCTCGCGACGTTTGCTCTTCACTCACCAGGTCTCGACACGGGCTCGCCCAGAGGCTCGCCCGGCTCGACCAACGATGCCGTGGTCTCGACACGGGCTCGCCCAGAGGCTCGCCCGGCTCGACCAACGATCGTGGCCTGGACTCGACCAACGATCAGGGACGCTACCGGAGGCGGGCTGCCGGTGACCATCGTTTGCCCAGGTGAGCGTGTTGCCGACGGTCCGAAGTGACCATTGACGAAACACGCCCCGTGAGCGGGCTCCCACCGACCCCCGATCGCGGTTAGTCTGCGCGAGGGCCAATGCTAGAAGGGCTGGCCTGAGGCGGTTTCAGACGGCCCAGGATGACAGGTGACGATGAGCGGCTCCGGGGTTCAGTTCACCGAGACGATGCGGGGGTTCGCATCCACCTCGGAGGTAGACGACTTCGCGGCAGGGTTCGAGCGCGGCAAGGCCGACGACTCGCCTCTGGAGTTCACGGTGACGGTGAAGGCCGACGACGTCGACCGGCTCGTGAACGACCGCGAACACGAGGCCGAGCTGACGGGCACGGTGACCGCGCCCGCACTCTCCCCCACGCCGTTGAAGGTCGAGGGCGGACGCTTCAACCTGCTGGTCCGCGACGAGGAGCACGCCGCCGCGCGCCAGATGCTCTACTCGATGCCGCTGGTCGCCGACGACGGCCGGCGGTTCTTCTTCGAGGGCTACAAGCAGATCATCGACGACGACGGTCTCGACCTCTGGAAGGACACCACCACCCTCTACGTCACGGTCCACGAGGGCGACCGCGAGGGACCGGTCGCCGCCAAGGGCATCGTCACCATCCACATGGCCGACTTCGCCAAGCAGCTGACCACGATGAAGGGCATCGGCGGCGACGGCAGGCTCGACCAGCTCGGCGCGCTGGCGAAGTTCGGCCGGATGTTCGCCGGCTCGCTCAACGAGACCTTCGGCGGGGTCTTCGCCAGGCCCAGCGCGTTCAACCCCGACGCTCCCCCGCGCGAGCACCGCCCCTTGCGATGCGGGCCGGCAGAGGTCCACCACTTCCGCACCGACGACGACGTCGAGCTGCGGCTGACTCGCTTCAACGGTGGGGCCAAGGGGCCGGTCATTCTCTCGCCGGGCTTCGGGACGTCGTCGTACGCCTATCTCCATCGACACCACCGAGACGCACTACCCGGAGTACCTCTTCGAGCACGGCTACGACGTGTGGGTACTTCGACTACCGGGCCAGCCCGTCCCTCGAGTCGGGCGGCACCCAGTTCACCCTCGACGACATCGCGAAGTACGACTATCCGGCCGCTGTCGCGAAGGTCCGCGAGGTCTCGGGGGCCGAGTCCGTGCAGATCATGGCGCATCATCGGCTCGCTGACCATGCTGATGTCGCTGACTCTGGCCTCCAGGGCGTGCGCCATGTCGTGGCGTCGGTGGTCACCTTCCATCCGCGGGCCGGAGCGCTGAACGAGATGCGCGCCGGGATCTACGCCGGCAACGCCATCCAGGCGCTCGGCATCGACACCCTCAACACCGACGAGTCCCGACGACCCCTCTGGCCGAGCGGCTCGACGAATGCGCCCTGCAGCTCTACCCCTGGGCGACGAGGAGTGCGGGCTGCCGTTCTGCCGACGGCAGACGTTCATGTACGGCGAGACCTACGACCACGACCAGCTCAACGACGCCACCCACGAGCACCTCCACGAGGCGTTCGGCGTCGCCAACATGACGACGTTCCGCCACATCACCCGCGTCCTCCGCGAGGGCCACGTCGTCACAGCCGACGGCGACGACATCTACCTGTCCGCGACGGACAACCTGCGGCTGCCGATCTCGTTCCTGCACGGTGAGAACAACCGGCTGTTCAAGCCCGAGGGCAGCCAGCTGACCTACGACTACCTGCAGCGAGGCCAACGGACCCGAGCTCTACACGCGCACGGTCATCCCGGACTACTCGCACATGGACCTGTTCATCGGCAAGGACGCCGCCCGCGACGTCTACCCGGTCATCACGGCGGAGCTCGATCGCTTCAACTAACCCCACCCGCACGAATCACTCACCTGGGAGCACGATGACGCATCCCTCCATGGAGGACCTGTTCTCCTACCCGCTGATGTCGGCGCTGACCGAGCGGCGTACCCGCCGGATCCCGCGAGGGTTCTCGGTCAATGCGGGGTCGCTCACCCACGAGAGCCACAACGACCCCGCGCCGCTGTCGCCGCTCGAGGAAGCCATCCTGGTCACCTGCATCACCGGGATCACCGGCATCACCACGCACGACGGCCCGCTCACCAAGGCCAACGGCAAGGACGAGCTCGGCACGCCGTTCCTCAACGTGCTCGCGCGCACCGGCAGCAGCGCCGACAACTGCCAAGCGACGCACTTCTTCATGATCAACGACGACGGGATCTTCCTGCTCAAGCACCCGACCGGCAACGCGGCCCTCGAGGCGCTGAACGCCCGGCCGCGGACCTGGGCGGAGTGGACCGACGACGACTGGCT
>CAVWXS010000009.1:0-43196 GCA_963758885.1 uncultured Actinomycetota bacterium | reverse complement strand
CCGGCTGTTCGCCGAGCGCGGCTTCCACGGCGTCTCCGTCGGTGACATCGGCAAGGCGGTCGGGGCCGAGCGGGCCGGCGCTCTACAAGCACTTCGACTCCAAGGACGCCATCCTGGCCGAGATGCTCGTCGCGATCAGCGAGCGCCTCCTGACCGAGGGCCAGGAGCGGGTGGCTCGCGCCGCTAGCCCTGGCGAGCGCGCTGGCGGCGCTCGTCGACTGGCACGTGAGCCCGCGCTCGCCGAACGGTCGCTGATCGTGGTGCAGGACCGCGACTGGCAGTCCCTGCCTCCCGAGGCACGCGAGCGGGTGCGCAGCCTCCAGCGGGAGTACGTCGACCTCTGGGCCGAGCAGCTGGACCGGCGCCATCGTGCGCCGTCGCCGGACGAGGCCCGGGCGATGGCCCACGCGGCGTTCGGGCTGATCAACTCCACCCCGCACAGCTGCCCGCTGCCCGCGCAGGCGATGCACGGCCTGCTGCGTGAGATGGCGCTGGAGGTCGCTAGATTGGTGCAGCGAATGCAACTGAACGGAGCCCTCAGGCGTCTGATGAGTATGCGATGGGACGCTCGGGGGACGGTCGCGCTCCTCGTGTCGGCGCTCGTGGGCGTGACCGCGGGCATCGTGGTGGGCTTCACCACCGGCATCCCAGCGACGCGCGGGCCGACGAACCCGACCCCGGCCCCACCTTGACGACCCTTCCCGGCGACCCGCTGCACCTCGGGGTCCCGCTGCAGAACCTCGAGTGCAGCACCAGCGACATGATCCTGGTCGTCGGGTACGGCGAGACCAGTGGCCTTCTGAGAGCGCGGTGGTCACCAATAGCGACGGTGGGGCCAAGTACCTCGAGACTGCCGAGTCGTGCAACACCGCTCTACGGGCCGGAGGACCAGCCGCCGCCCAAGTACGTCGTCTACCTCGGGCCCTTCGACTACCGCGGCCGAGCCGTGCGGGCTGCGGATGAGCGTCGACCACAAAGGTGACGCGGTCACGAGTCTCAAGCCCGGCCAACGGATGCACGTCCCCTGCCTGTGCGTCCTCAGGCCTGCCGACTTCCCCACCCTCTCCCCGGGATGTATCCCAGCACCCGCGACGGCATCTACATCCGGGCCCTCCAGCAGATGCTGCTCGACATCGACCGATCACCGCGAGCCATGTGACCGGCCACTTCGACCCGCAGACCGAAAAGGCCATCGTGAAACTGCAGAAGCTCAACGCCCTGATCCCAGCAAGTACGGCGTCGTCGAGCGGCTGACCTGGAACCAGATCATCGACCTGGGTTGCGTCGGAGCCGACTTCTGAGTTTTCGCCGCGCGGTCCCGTCCTGATCCCGCCGCCGAGGGGGGTCGCCTGGTTCCTATCCCGAGGGGGGGCGCACGAGACCCGGTCCTGGTACAGCAGGTGCTCGATGTCGGTCTCGCCCTTCTCGAGGAGCTCGAGGATGCGGGTGGCACGGGTGGCGGCGTCGAGCGCGAGCGCGACGTCGTCGGGGACCTCTGCCCGCCGGGCCTCGCGCTCGTGCAGCCGCGCCAGGAGCTCCTCGCGCGGCAGCCCGCGCAGGGCGAGCAGCACGAACGGGTCGGCTCGGCGAGCCAGGCGACCTGGTAGGCCGTGGCGAGCGAGTGGGGACAGGGGTCGACCCAGGCCGAGCACGTGCACGACGCCTGCAGCTCGCCGCCGAAGGGCAGCAGCTCGACGCCGGACTCCTCGGCGTGCTCGACCAGCAGGTGCGGGAGCTCGCCGACGAGCAGCGCCGGCAGCCGCCCGGCCTCGGCCGCGACGGCCTCGACGAACGCCGCGCGATCGGCCTGGTCGAGCTCGGGCAGGATGGTGCTCGTCGACCACAGCTGGTCGCCGTCCTCGACCGCGGCGAGGAACCGTCCGGCGGTCACCGTGATCGCGCCGACCGACCCCGAGCGGGCCAGGAGCGTGCGACCTTGAGGTCCCCCTCGCCGTACGCCGACTCCTCGCACGCGCGCACCCACGCCTTGCCCCACCAGGTCGTCGCTCGCGCGGCCCCGCGTCGGGCCGCAAGCGTGGATGCGTGACGCGCGGCGAGCGGCGGGTCTGATCATCGCCAGTCATCGGCTGCGGCCCGCAGGGTGACCAGGTCGCGCAGCTCGTCGTCGCCGAGCTCGGTAACGCCGTCTCTCCGCGCGCGAGGACTGCGTCGGCCAGTGCGCGCTTGCGGGTGAGCAGCTCGGCGATGCGCTCCTCGATCGTGCCCCGGGTGACCATCCGGTGCACCTGCACAGGCTTGTCCTGGCCGATGCGGTAGGCGCGGTCGGTGGCCTGGTCCTCGACGGCGGGGTTCCACCAGCGGTCGAGGTGGATGACGTGGTCGGCCCGGGTCAGGTTGAGGCCGGTGCCGCCGGCCTTGAGCGAGAGCAGGAACACCGGCACCTCGCCGGCCTGGAACGCCGCCACCATCGCGTCGCGGGCCGCACGGCGTGCCGCCGTGGAGGAACTGGTGGGCGACGCCGCGCGGTCAGGTGGGCTTCGAGCAGCCGGGCCATCGCGACGTACTGGGTGAACACCAGCGCCGCCCCCCCTCGGCGAGGATCGTGGCCGAGCAGCTCGTCGAGCAGGTCGAGCTTGTGGGAGCGGCCCGCGAGGCGCACCGCGCCGGACTGCTTGAGGAACTGCGCCGGGTGGTTGCAGATCTGCTTCAGGCCGGTCAGCAGCGTCAGCACGAGCCCGCGGCGGGACTCCTCGTCGGCGCGCTCGATGCGCTCCATCGTGTCGCGCACGAACGCCTCGTAGAGGACGACCTGCTCGCGGGTCAGGCCGAGCGGGTGGTCGGTCTCGGTCTTGGGCGGCAGCTCGGGCGCGATGCCCGGGTCGGACTTGCGGCGGCGCAGCACGAACGGGCGCGACCAGACCGGCGAACTGCCGGGTCTTCTCCGCGTGGACGCCCGACTCGATCGGCGCGGCCCAGACCTTGCGGAAGGCGTTGCGGCTGCCGAGCAGCCCCGGGATCGCCCAGTCGAGGATGGCCCACAGCTCGGTGAGGTTGTTCTCGACGGGCGTGCCGGTCAGCGCCACGCGGGCGGTGCCCGGGATGGCACGCAGCGCCCGGGCGGCGGCCGACGCGGGTTCTTGACGTGCTGCGCCTCGTCGGCGACGACCAGTCCCCAGTCGACGTCGCGCAGCGCGGGCCGGCCGCGCGTCCCGGGTCGGACCGGAGGGTGCCGTAGGTGGTCGGCACGAAGCCGTCTCCGACGCCAGCGAGCGACCGGCCGCCGCCGTGGAAGCGGCGTACGGGCGTGCCGGGCGCGAACCGCTCGATCTCGGCCTCCCAGTTGCCGAGCAGGGACGCCGGGCAGACGACCAGCGTGGACCGCGCGCTGCCGGCTGCTCGTCGCGGCCTCGCGGCGCCGAGATGGAGGGCGATCACCGGACGGTCTTGCCCAGGCCCATGTCGTCGGCCAGGCAGCAGCCGAGCCCGAGCGAGGTGAGCTGGTCGAGCCAGGTCAGGCCGCGCCGCTGGTAGTCGCGCAGCGTGGCGCTGAGGGCGGCGGGCGGCTCGACCGGCTCTCGGGTGGCCGCGCCGAGCAGCCGCTCGCGGACCTGGAGCAGACTGGCGCCGACGACGACCTCCTGCTCACCGTCGTCGACCTCGACGGTGCCGGTGAGCGCGGCGGCGACGGCCTGGACCGGACGTGACCGTGCGGATCAGCCGCTTCTTGGCCTTGCGCGCGACGTCGGGTCGACCACGGTCCATGCGCCGCGCAGCTTCAGGACCGGACTCGCGGCGCTGGCCAGCTGGCGCATCTCGGCGTCGCTGAGGGGCTCGCCGTGCAGCGCGACCTGCCACTTGAACGCGAACATCGCGTCGGGACCGAACAGGCCGGTCATCAGCGGGTTCTCCTGGCCCCGGCCGCGGCCCGTCGTCTCGGTGCTCGAGCGCGGCCCGGGTCGTCAGGTCGCGGCCGAGGCTGCGCGGCCACAGCACGTCGACGCCGACCCGGCGCAGCGCCGCCACCCCGTCGTCGAGCAGCGACACCAGCTCGTCGGTGTCGAGGGTGATCTCGTCGGGCACGCGCAGCTCGAGCAGCCGGTCGAGCACGGGCCACGCATGCGACGCCGCGCGCAGCGCGATCGCGGCGTGGGTTCGGGCCCGCTCGCCGAACCCGTGGTCGTCGGGAGCCCCGGTCCACAGCAGGGCCGCGTCGCACAGGTGGAGTGGGTCGAGCTCGTCGTGGACCTGGAGCACCAGCCGCACCGCGCCCGCGACCAGCTCCTCCTCGTCGGCCTCGACGCGCAGCGAGATGGTGACCAGCGCCGGCACCGGACGAGCGCCGCGGCCGGACGGTCTGGCCAGCTCGGCGTCGAGACGGCGCCGGAACGCCCCGCCGCGTCGCCGTCGGTGGGCGTGCCGCGCGGCAGCGCGTCGACCACGGCAGCGACCAGGTCGCGCACGGCGGACTCGGCCGCCTCGGTCGGCCACCCGTCGTACGACGCCTCCGCGGCCAGCCGGCGCACCCGCTCGTCCTCGTCGGGGTCGAGGGCCGACGGCAGCCACCGGCCGTCGCCGGGCTCGAACCGGCCCGCGCCGACCAGGCGCAGCGCCAGCACGCCGGCCTCGGCGAGCAGCGCGACGGTGGGGTGGGGGCGGCCGCCGCGGCGGGCCCGGGCCAGCACCGGGAGCGCCTCGCGAACGGGCAGCGAGACCGTGGTGGCGCCGTCGGAGAACTCCACCGAGGAGTCGCGCGGCGGGTCGGCGGCGCGCACCGTGGCCGGACCCGACAGCGGGGACGCCCACGAGTTGACTGGCGGGCTCACGCCGCCGACGGTAACCGGCCCCGGACACCGGGACGCGCTCGACCCCGGATGCGCCCCGGTGAAACCGATTGGCCGGTGTCGGCGTCGTCCCTACTCTGGTCGGGTGACACAGGCCTCCACCCCCACGCTCCCGACCACCCCGACAAGATCGACGGCGCGGTCCTCAAGATCGCCGGGGTGGTCGTGCTCGGCGCGATCATGACGATCCTCGACATCACCGTCGTCAACGTCGCGCTGCCGACGTTCCAGACCGTCTTCACCGGCGTCGACGACCGCTCCCCTACTCACGGTGGCGTGGACGGTCACGGGCTACACCCTCGCCCTCGCGACGGTCATCCCCCTGACCGGCTGGGCCGCCGACCGGTTCGGCACCAAGCGCCTCTACCTCGCCGCGATCGGCCTGTTCACGCTCGGCTCCGCGCTCTGCGCGGCGGCGTCCTCGATCGAGATGCTGATCACCTTCCGGGTGCTCCAGGGCCTCGGTGGCGGCATGCTGATGCCGCTCGGCATGACGATCATGACCCGGGCGGCGGGCCCCACCGGATGGGCCGCCTGATGGCGATCCTCGGCATCCCGATGCTGCTCGGCCCGATCATGGGCCCGATCCTCGGCGGCTGGCTGATCGAGCACGCCAGCTGGCACTGGATCTTCCTGATCAACCTGCCCCTCGGCATCGCCGCGATGGTCTACGCGTGGTTCGTCCTCGAGAAGGACTCGCCCCAGCCCTCGGAGTCCTTCGACTTCCTCGGCATGGCGCTGATGTCGCCCGGGCTGGCCTGTTCCTCTACGGCGTCTCTTCGATCCCGGGCGCGGCCAATGGCGACTACGGCTACACCCGCGTGTGGGTGACCGCCATCCTCGGCATGGCCCTGGTGGTCGCCTTCGTCTTCCACTTGTTCCGGCCCGAGCACCCGCTGCTCGACCTGCGGCTGTTCAAGAACCGCGACTCACGGTCTCCATCATCACGATGTTCCTGTTCGTGGCGGCGTTCTTCGGCGGCCTCCTGCTGGTGCCGACGTACTTCCAGCAGATCCGCGGCGAGTCGGCCCTGGTGGCCGGCCTGCGGTGGCGCCGCAGGGCATCGGCGCGATGCTGACCATGCCGATCGCCGGCACCCTCAGCGACCGGCTGCCGGTGGGCCGATCGTGCCCGTCGGGCTGGTGGTCATCGTCATCGGCTTCTTCGGGCTGACCCAGGTCACCGAGAACACGTCCTACACGCTGCTGATCGCCGAGCTGTTCGTGCTGGGCCTCGGCATGGGCGCCACGATGATGCCGCTGTTCACCGCGGCGCTGAAGACGCTCAGGGCCCACGAGGTCGCCCGTGGCTCGACCCTGCTCAACATCAACCAGCAGATCGGCAGCTCGGTCGGCGTCGCGGTGATCTCGGTGATCCTCACCGCCACCTCAACGCCTCCGACCTGGCCAAGCCCGCGATGGCGGCCACCCTCGACCCGACGCTCACCGACGCGGTCGGCGGCGCGGCGGCCGTGGCGGCCGGACTCGCGGAAGCGGCGGCGGCCTTCGCCGACACGTTCTGGGTGGCCTGGGTCCTGGTGGTGCTGACCCTGGTGCCGGCGTTCTTCCTCCGCGCAAGCACGTGGAGTGGCTCAGCGAGAGGCCGAGGGTCCTCCCGTGGTCATGCACTGCTTCGCCGAGCGGTCCATGCAGTAAGACCGCTGATCGGCGCTCAGTTCGCGACTGGACCGCCGACCCTACGAGGACGTGCACGCGCTCGAGCCGGTGACGTGCGCCGACTCGGCTAACCGTGGTGGCGAGGACGAGCGGACGTACGGCGGCGGCGCCGGCGGCGCGGAGGTCACGGGCCGCGACGGTCAGGGTCCAGCCGGTGACGACCTGGTCGTCGACGAGCAGCACCTCGGCGCCGTCGAGGGGTGGCCGCGTCGGGGGCGGGTTGCCAGGCGAACCGGCGGGTCACCGCCACGACCCGCTGGGCGGAGTTGACCGCGCCGCGGCCCGGCGGCACGGAGGGGTCGACGATCGCGAAGGTGCCGACGACCGGCACCTGGAGGTAGCGGGCGAGCCCGCGGCCAGGTCACGCACGAGCGTGGCCGGGTAGCCGACTCGACGACGGCGATCGCGGTCACCGACGGCTGCCAGTCACCGAGCACCTCGACAGGCCTTCACCAGGGGCACCGGCACGGGGCCGTCCCGGTGCCCTCGCGGAACAGGTCGCGCAGCGCCTGGCCGTGGCCGAGGTCGGTGAGCCGGGCCACGGCCCGACCCTCCTCGGCGGCCTCGGCGATCTTGCCCTTGAGGTCGACCCCGATCGCGGCGAGGCCGGTGGGCCACATCTTGCGCGGTGCGACGACCACGCCGGGCCGGGACAGCCGTTCGGCCGCGGCGTCGAGGGCCCGTCGGAGACCGAGCCCGAAGCGTCATCCCGCCGCAGTTGTCGCACCGCCCGCAGGGCGCCGCTCGGGATCGTCGAGCTGGTCGCGCAGGAACTGCATCCGGCAACGGTCGGTCGCAGGTAGTCGAGCATCGCCTGCTGCTCACGCTCACGCGCCTCGGTGACCCGGGCATAGCGGTCGGCGTCGTAGACCCACGGCTCGCCCGTCGCGGTCCACCCGCCGTGGACCCGGCGGACGGCGCCGTCGACGTCGAGGACCTTGAGCATCGTCTCGAGCCGGGTTCGCGACAGCTCGACGCGGGTCTCGAGCGACGCCGTACTCATCGGCGGCCCTCCTCGGCCAGCACCTCCAGGGTCTGGCGGACGAGCTGCTCGCGCGGGAAGGCCAGCGACGCGAAGTAGGCCCAGATGTCGCGGTCCTCGGTGGCCGGGAGCAGCACCACCGACGCCTCGTCGATGCCGCGCCCCGCGCGGCCCACCTGTTGGTAGTAGGCCACCGGCGACTGTGGGGCACCGAGGTTGACCACGAATCCCAGCGTCGCGTCGAAGCCCATGCCGAGCGCGCTGGTCGCGACGAGCGCCTTCACCTGGCCCGCGGCCAGGATGACTCGAGGGCGGCCCGCTCGGTGGTGTCGGTCTGGCCGGAGTAGGCGTGCACGTCGTGGCCGCGCGAGCGCAGGTAGTCGGCGACCTCCTGGGTGGCGGCGACCGTGAGGCAGTAGACGATCCCGAGCCAGGCTGCTCGGCGAGGTGGTCGGCGAGCCAGGCCAGGCGCTGCTCGGCGGTCTTGAGCCGGACCACACCCAGCCGCAGCGACTCGCGGTCGAGCGAGCCGCGCAGCACCAGGACGTCGGTGCCCAGCTGTTCGGCGACATCGGCCGTCACCCTCGCGTTGGCCGTGGCGGTGGTGGCGAGCACGGGTACGCCGTCGGGAAGGTCGCCCAGGAGGGTGCGGATGCGCCGGTAGTCGGGCCGGAAGTCGTGGCCCCAGTCGGAGATGCAGTGGGCCTCGTCGACGACCAGCAGGCCACACGTGGCGGCCAGGCGGGGCAGCACCTCGTCTCGGAAGCCCGGGTTGTTGAGCCGCTCGGGAGAGACCAGCAGCACGTCGACCTCGCCGGCCCGGATCTGCTCGTGGACCGGCTCCCACTGCTCGTTGTTGGTGGAGTTGATGGTGACCGCCCGGATGCCGGCCCGCTCGGCCGCCGCGATCTGGTTGCGCATCAGGGCCAGCAGCGGCGAGACGATCACGGTCGGGCCGGCGCCCTGCTCACGCAGCAGGAGGGTGGCCACGAAGTAGACCGCGGACTTGCCCCAGCCGGTGCGCTGCACGACCAGCGACCGCCGCCGCTCGACCGCCAGCGCGGAGATCGCGGCCCACTGGTCGTCGTACAGGACGACGTCCTCGTCCATCCCTGGGCCGACGAGTGCCCGCAGGTGCTCCTCGGCGCGCGCACGCACGTCGGTCGCGGTGGTGGACGGCATGCCCGCATGTCTACCAGCGGGCGGTGACAGTCAGGTTCGTGATCCACAGGCCTTCGCTGGTCGAGGAGGTCGCGCAGCGACCGTCACGAGGCCCGGGAGTTGCCACGGCCGCTCACCGGGTTTCGTGACAGGCCTACGCGCCTTCCTCAACCAGCGGGGGCTGGCGCTCACCAGATGCGGACGCGGTCCTCCGGGTCGAGCCAGAGGCCGTCGGAGGACGTGGTCTCGAACGCCGCGTGGAACTCGTCGAGGTTGCGCACGATGTTGGCCCGGAACTCCGGCGGGCTGTGCGGGTCGATGGTGAGGTACTGCATGGCCGTCTCCTTGCGCCGCTTGGTGCGCCAGCAGTAGGCCCAGTTCATGAACACCCGTTGGCTGTCCTCGGGCGTGACCTGCTCGCCGTCGGCCGCGCGCGCGATCGCGTAGGCCTTGTGGGCGATGGCCAGGCCGCCGAGGTCGCCGATGTTCTCGCCGACGGTCAGCGCCCCGTTGACGTGCTCGCCGGGCAGCGCACGCGGTTCGAAGCCGTCGTACTGCTCGATCAGCGCCTTCGACTTCACCTCGAACGCAGCCTTGTCGTCGGCGGTCCACCAGTCGTTGAGGTTGCCGAGGCCGTCGTACTGCGCACCCTGGTCGTCGAAGCCGTGGCCGATCTCGTGGCCGATCACCGCACCGATGCCGCCGTAGTTCTCGGCGGGGTCGGCCTCGGGTGAGAAGAACGGCTTCTGCAGGATGCCGGCCGGGAAGCAGATCTCGTTGGTGCCAGGGTTGTAGTAGGCGTTGACCTGCTGCGGCAGCATCAGCCACTCGTCCTTGTCGACGGGGGCACCGATCTTGGCCAGCTGGCGTGCGGTCTCGAACGACGACGCGGCGGCCACGTTGCGCAGCAGCTCGCCGGGGTAGAACTTCAGCGTCGAGTAGTCACGCCACGTGTCGGGGTAGCCGATCTTGGGCCGGAAGGTCGCGAGCTTCTCGTAGGCCCGCTGCTTGGTCTCCTCGCTCATCCACTCCAGGTCGGCGATGGAGCGGCGGTAGGCGACGACCAGGTTGGCCACCAGGTCGTCCATCAGCGCCTTGCTGCGCGGCGGGAAGTGCCGCTCGACGTACTCGCGGCCCAGCGCCTCTCCCATCGAGCCCTCGACGAGCGAGACGCCGCGCTTCCAGCGGGCCCGCAGCTCGGGCGTGCCGCTGAGCGTGCGGCCGAAGAAGTCGAAGTTGGCCTGCACGAAGGCGTCGGGCAGGTACGGCGCGGCGGAGCGGGCGATCCTGGCGAGGACGTAGGTCCGCCAGTCCTCGATGGGCGTCTCGTCGAGCACCGTCGAGAGGTGCGCGAGGTAGGACGGCTGGCGCGCGCACACCTCGAACAGCGTGTCGCGGCTGCCGCCGAGGTTGCCGACCCACCTCGCCCAGTCGAACGCCGGGCAGAGCTCCACGAGCTCGGCGAACGTCTTGAGGTTGTAGGTCTTGATGACGTCTCGCGTCTCGGCACGCTCCCAGTGGCCCTCGGCCAGCCGCGTCTCCACGCGGAGCACCGTCGCCGCGGCGGCCTCGGGGTCGTCATGACCCAGCAGGCCGAACATCACGGCCAGGTGGGCGAGGTACTTCTCGCGGATCTCGGCGAACTTGTCGTCGCGGTAGTAGGACTCGTCCGGCAGGCCCAGCCCGCCCTGGCGGAAGTACACGATGTTGCGCTCGGCGTCGCGGTCGTCGTTGTCGACGTAGGACAGGAACAGGCCGCTGCCACCGGTGCGTTCGAACTCGCCCAGGAAGCCGGACAGGTCGCGTACGTCGCGCAGCTCGGCGGCCGCGTCGAGCACGGTCTGGAGCGGCTCCAGGCCGAGCTCCTCGATCGTGGCCTCGTCCATGAACGAGGCGTAGAGCGTGGCGATCTTGCGGGAGTCGGGAGAGCCCTCCGGGTCGCCGCCCTGCTCGGCCAGGGCGTCGATGATCTCGCGCACCTGCCCCTCGGCGGTGTCGGCCAGCTGCACGAACGGCCCCCAGCTCGACCGGTCGCCCGGGATCTCCTCGTCCTCGAGCCAGCGGCCGTTGACGTGGCCGAACAGGTCGTCCTGCGGCCGGATGTCGTGGTTCATGCCCGGGCGGGCGTCATCGAGGATGCTCACGACCGCAGAGCCTAAACGGCGCCCTCAGCGACCCGGATCTTGGCCCGAACAGACCATGGCGCCGGATCGGGCGGGGTGACAGGGTAAAGCGCGAAGCACGCGTCGAGGGGAGGGCGTCATGCGCCTGCGTCGGTTGTCGGTCGTCACCATGGTTCTGGCCCTGTTGGTGGCGCTGGTCGGGCTCGCCGGACCGACCAACGCCGGCCCACCCGGCAAGTGGACGGTCATCTCCGGCGGCGGGGTGACCAACATCGTCCAGCCCGGCCTCTACCGGACAGCCGACGGAACCCTGCACGTCGCGATGCAACGCAACGCGTCCGACTTCACCGTCGAGTACATCGACGTCGCGCACGTCTCCGAGGCCGGGAAGCTCACCGGCCGCACGGACGCCACCGGCGCATGGGAGGGCCTCACGGTCGACCCCAAGCTCGTCGGGTCGCCCGACGGCGGGATGCGGATGGTGTACGGCGGCATCCGCACCACCGACGTCAACGACCCGTACGCCGCTGGGTACCTCTGGCAGTCCAGCTCGCCGGCCGACGGCGGCAGCTGGACGTTGTCGCCGACGGCGGCGGTGGCGGCCAACACCGGGTACGCCAGCTCCGGCAGCGGCGCGACCACGCTCGCCGACGGCACACTCGTCGCGGCTTACCCCCAGGGCAGCACGATCCACTACCAGGTCGGTGCGGCGGCACCGGCGAGCTTCGAGGTGGCCGACTGCTGCGCCTACGACGTCACGCTGGTGCAGGACGCCGGAGTCGTCTACGCCGCGTGGTACGCCAACGGCGACGGCGCCGCCAACATGGGCGAGTTCGTGCGGACCATCTACCCGACCCTCGGTCCGATCATCCAGGTGCCGGGTTCCGTCTCCACGTTCAGCGGGAACCCCGGCACGATCGCCAACTCGCAGACCACCGCGATGGCGACCCGCAACGGCGGTGGTGTCTACGTCGCATTCTGCAAGGGCTACCCCACCTGCGACAGCGTCGTGCTGTGGAAGTACGGCACCAGCAAGCTGCTCAAGGTCCCGCACTCCCAGGGGGCCTCGCACGTCGCGATCTCACCGGCGCCGTCGGGACGGCTGTGGATCGCCTTCGAGGACGACGACGACGACCTGCACGCCGTACGCACCAACACCACGGCCAAGCAGTTCGGGGCGGTGCGCACCATCAATGCCCCCGGCTCCGTGGATTCGGTGTTCAAGATCGCCATCGAGGGCACCCGTGCGCGCGCCGACCTGCTCTTCAACGACGGCGAGCGGATCTGGCACCAGCAGCTGTACGCCGGTCTCACGCTGGAGGCGACGCCGGGCGAGTGGAACGGCAAGAACTCCGTGGAGGTGACCTTCAAGGTGACCGACGCGGGCGAATCGCTCAACAACGCCAAGGTCAAAGCCAAGTGGAACGGTCAGGAGAAGACCTGTACGACCCAAGCCAACGGCAGGTGCAAGCTGAGCTTCCCGAAGATGGGCAAGAGCAAGATCAAGGTGACGGCCAAGAAGTCCGGCTACGCCCCGGACGAGATCAAGCTCAAGGTCCACTGACGCGGACCACCGACTTGCCGAGCGCACGGCGCTCGTCGATGTCCTGGAGTGCGCGGGAGAAGGCGTCGAGGTCGTACGTCGCCCCGATCGGCGGGTCGATCGCCCCCGACTCCATGAGGGGCAACAGGTCCGTCCACTGTTCCCGCATGTAGCCGGGCCGGGTCATCGCGTAGGCGCCCCAGCCGACGCCGCGGACGTCGATGTTGTTGAGCAGCAGGCGATTGACCTTGACCTCGGGGATCGCCTGGCCCGCGGCGAAGCCGACGACGAGCAGCCGGCCCTGCGGAGCGAGCAGCCGGAGGGAGTCGGTGAAGGCGTCGCCGCCCACGACGTCCACGACGATGTCCACGCCGCGGCCACCGGTGAGGCGGCGCACGGCTTCCGCGAACCCGTCGACCAGGACCACGTCGTCGGCGCCCAACGACCGGACCAGATCGGCCTTGGCGTCCGTCGAGACCACGGCGACCACGCGGGCGCCGAGGCCCTTGGCGACCTGGACGGTCGCGGTACCCACGCCGCCGGCCGCACCGTGCACCAGCACCGTCTCGCCTTCGCGCAGGCCGCCCCGCTCGTCGAGCGCGAAGAGGGCCGTCAGGTAGTTCAGCGGGATGGCCGCACCCTGCTCGAACGAGATGCTGTCGGGCAGCGGGAACACCGAGCCGGCGGGTACGACGGCCCGCTCGCTCGCGCCGCCGTACGGCAGGACCCCGGCGACCCGTTGCCCCGGTTCGAAGCCCGGTCCGCTCACCACTGTGCCGGCCACGTCGATCCCGAGCGTGAACGGCGGCTCGGGACGGAGCTGGTAGAGGCCCTTGCTCAGCAGCAGGTCCGGGAACGAGACCCCCACCGCGTGGACGTCGACCAGCACCTCGTGCTCGCCGGGTACGGGTTCGTCGACCTCGCGGACGACGACGTCGGCCGGACCGGTGGGCGTGACGACCTGGGCGGCGCGCATGTACGGATCATGCCGAACGGACTGGTGGTTTCGAGGCTCGGGCCTGGTCACGGCCACTGCTCACACCTCAACCACCGACACTCGCTGGTTGAGGTGCGATGGAGCCGCAAGCGACCGAGTCCTCGAAACCTGCGAGCCGCACGAGGTCACAGCCCGGGTTGACGATCGCGTTCGCCTCGAAGTGCATCGGGTCGGTGTAGCGCCAGTGGCCGCCCCAGGTGAAGCCCCACTCCTCGAAGACCGCGACCACCCGGGGATCCATCTCGCCCACGGTGCCGCGCTGGTTGCCGGGGACGTTGAGGTCGAGGGCGAGGCCGAAGGAGTGGTTGGAGAGCTTGGTGGTGCCCGCGATGAACCGCGGGTAGTAGCACCCGGCGTACTCCCCCGGGTGGATCTCGTTGGCAAGCCCGAGCTCGACGATGTCGGCGAGCGCGGCTCGCAGCTGGGGGAAGATCAGCCGGTTGCAGGTGACCGAGCCCAGGATGGGCACCGTCTCGGTCGTGATGTGGTCACGTACCCACGACGGTTCGGGCGCGATGTGGCCGCGGGTGAGGACGGTGTAGTTGAAGATGCCGACGGCAGCACCGACCGAACCCACCAGAAGGGCGGTCTGCTGCACGGAGATGTCCAGACCGAGGCGGGCCGCGATGTCGAGGCGCTGGACCGACGCCTTGTCGCCGGCGATCCTCTCGATGGGCTTGCGCACCGACTCCGGCGCTCGCAGCGGGTACGTCGCCACGAGCAGGGCGTTGCCCGGCTTCATGCCGAGCTGCTCGCCCACCTCGGCGTTGACGACCGCGTCGACGGTGGGTACCTGCGGCGCGTAGGCGCCGACTCCCACGCGCGGTGCGTCGCGGCTGCCGCCGAGCTTGAGCACGCCGTTCTTGGCGGGGATGCGCCCCTTCAGCAACTTCGCGATGGCGAGCTGGCCGGCGGCGACCCGGTTCCACTGCTCCTGGAGGTCGGCGCTCTCGACCGGCGTGTAGTTGCGGTAGCTCGCGGGGTCGACCGCGGCCAGGTTGATGGCGCGGTTCTCGATGCTCACCTGCGCCATCGACAACGGCTCGACGCTGCGCACTCCCTTGACCTTGCGGATCCTCTCGACGATGTCGTCGGTCAGCGTGGTCTTGCTGAACACCAGGATGTCGGCGCTCCTCAGCGCGCCCGTCCGCGGCCCGACCCCCTTGGTGGGCTCGGCCGTGGGCCCCGCCTCGCCAGTCTCGCTCGCCTCGGTCGCCGTGGGGGACGGCGTACGACGTGGGGCGGCCGACGTGGAGTCGTCGCTCTGCTCGCCCGGGGCGCAGGCCGCCAGACCGGTCGTGAGCAGGACGCCCGCGGCCGTCGCGGCCACCGCCCGCCGTGCTCCCCCACTCACCGGACCAGGGTAGGTGGCGGGCTCACACACCGATTCGTCTGCACCTCTGAGCGGGGAAAGTCGCGTCAAGCCGCAGACGATCGGGGTTGATGTCGGTGTCGGCCTCCTCCAGCGACCCCGGGATGGTCAGCCAGGACAGCAGGCCGCCGAGGAACAGCAGCACGGCGCAGATGATCGTGGCCTCGCGGAACGCCACGTCGAAGACCGCCGCGTCCGTGTAGTCGTCGCCGCTCAGACCGACGGCGACGGGCAACGCGGCCACGGCCAGCAGCGAGCCGGCGCGGGCCACGGCGTTGTTGATGCCACTGGCGATGCCGGCGTTGTCGTTGGGCGCGGCGGCCAGCACGGTGGCGGTCAGCGGCGCGACCATCAGCGACAGGCCGAGTCCGAAGACCGTCAGCCCAGGCAGTACGTCGCGCCAGTAGTTCACGTCCTCGCCGACGCCGAGCAACATCACGCAGGCCACACCCATCACGATCGGGCCGACCGTCATCGGGATCCTCGGCCCGATGCGCTGGCCGAGCTCGCCCCCGCGCGAGGCCAGGAAGAGCATGCAGACGGTGATCGGCAGACTGGCGATCCCGGCGAGGAACGCCCCGTAGCCGCTGACGGTCTGCAGCTGGAGGGTGAGGAAGAACAGCACGGCCCCGAGGGCGGCGTACACGAGCAGTGTCATCGCGTTGGAGGCGCTGAACGTGCGGTCGGCGAACATGCCCAACGGCACCATCGGCATCTCGCTGCGCTTCTCGACGAGCAGGAATCCCACCGCCGCGGCCACGCCGATCACGGCGGCCCAGGGGGCGAACGGGTCACCCCACTGGATCAGGGCATAGGTGATCCCACCCAGCGCGATCGTCGCCAGGATCGCGCCGACGACGTCGAAGCGTTCGGGTGCGTGGGGGTCCCGAGTCTCGGGGACGGCCCGCTGCGCGACGACGACGGTGACGACGGCCAGCGGCAGGTTGATGAAGAAGATCCATCGCCAGGAGCCGTACTGCACCATGGCGCCGCCGAGGAACGGCCCGAGCGCACCGGCGATCCCGCCGAGTCCCGACCACGACCCGATGGCGCGGGAGCGGCTCTCCGGTTCGAAGGCGCCCTGGATCATGGCCAGGCTGCCGGGGGTCAGCAGGGCGGCTCCGATGCCTTGGAGGATGCGAGCGACGATGAGCACGGTGGCCGACGGGGCGATGCCACAGAGCAACGATGCCAGCGAGAACCAGATGGTGCCGATCACGAAGATCCGGCGCCGTCCGTAACGGTCGCCCAGCGAACCGCCGAGCAGGATCAGCGACGACATGCTGAGCAGGTAGCCGTTGGTGATCCACTGCAGCTCCGCCAGGCTGGCGTCGAAGTCCTCGCCGATCGTGCGCAGGGCAACGTTGATGACGGTGCCGTCGAGGAACGTCATGCCCGATCCCAGGACCGCGGCCGCGATGATCGCCTTGCCTGTCCTGCTGCCGAACGCGACCTGTTCGCTCACCGGCAACTCGTCTGGTCGCTCATCTGGGCTCCCACCGCGCCAGCGTACGGCGGAGCTAGCGTGACCCCATGGCTCTGCTCTACGACGCGAAGATCACCCCCGGCAAGCGCGACCTGATGAAGGGCTGGCTGCCGAGCCGGTCGTGGTTCGACGGCGACCTCGCTCGCAAGCCGCACGCCGCCTTCCGCTTCGACGACCCGGCCGGAGAGGTGGGCATCGAGTGCTTCCTGCTAGGCCCGGAGGAGGGGTCAGGCAGCGGGTCGGGCGCCCCGACGTACCTGATCCCGATGAGCTACCGCGGTGCGCCGCTCGAGGGCGCCGAGGAGCACCTGATCGGTACGACGGACCACTCGGTGCTCGGCAAGCGCTGGGTCTACGACGGGTGCGCCGACCCGGTCGCGGTGTCGGCGATCCTGAGCGCCATCGCGACCGGTGGCCACGAAGCGGCGCTGACCATGGAGCAGGACGGCGAGATCGTCACGTTCGAGCCCACGTGCCGCGTGATCGGCAGCGGCTCGGCGAGCGACGGCGTACGCGTCGACACCGTCACGCTGGCCGACGCCGGTGACCCGACCGTCTCGCGCGCCGGAGACCTCGAGCTGGTCCTCGCCCGCGTGGTCGGCACCCCCGTCGAGGGCGACCAGACCCTCACCGCCCAGTGGGCCGACCGCGCCCCCCTCGTCGTGGCTGCCTCCCGACGTTCCGGATAGTCCGCGGGGAGCACGCCGTCAGCGCAGGTACTCCAGTCGTTGGGCGAGCTCCGCCAGCTCCGCCGCGCCAGGGACGCCGCGCGACGCGAGCTCGGCGGCGCGCGCCTGGACGTCGTACGCGCTGGCCGGCGGCTCATCCTCCGCGCCGTACCCCTTCGCGACCTGGGCGAGGTCGGCGACGGCCGTCGCGAGAGCAAGGGAGTCCGACATCCCGCCCTCGGGATCGGCGGCGAACACCTCGGCGCTGGCCGTGGCCGGGGCGTTCGTGCTGGGGGTCTTCCAGAGCACCTGGGCGGTGCCGATCTGCGTGCCCGGGGCGACGTCGGGGGCCAGCCACACCTCGTACAGCGCGCTGGCGTGGTGGCCGGCGCCGAGCTCGCCGGCGTCGGCGGAGAGGTCGTCGAAGGAGTGGTCGTCCATGGCGCGGTTCTCGTAGCCCACGAGGCGGTACGACGAGACGAGCTCCGGGTCGAACCGCACCTGCGTGCGCGCGTCGTCGGCGACGGGGGCGAGCAGGCTGGTGAGCTCGTCGACGTAGAGGTCCTGCGCCTCCTCGTAGGTGTCGACGTAGCGGTAGAAGCCGTCGCCCTGGTCCGCGAGCTGCTCCATCAGGTGGTCGTTGTAGTTGCCCATCCCGTAGCCGACGGTGACGAGGTGGATGCCCTCGCGACCGGCCTCGGCGATGCTGGCGGTGATGCCGTCGGGGCCGGTCATGCCGACGTTGGCGACGCCGTCGGAGCAGAGCACGACGACGTTGATGCCGCCGGGACGGTACGCCGACCGGGCCTGCTCGTAGCCCAGCGACAGGCCCTCGGCCAGGTTGGTGCTGCCGCGCGGGTAGAGGTCCTCGACCGACGCCAGGACGCGCTCGTTCTCGGAGACCGGGGTCGGCGGGAGCAGCAGCTCGACCTGGTCGTCGAACCCGACCACCGAGACGGTGTCGTCCGAGCGCAGCGACCCGGCCAGCAACGCGAGGGAGTCCTTCACCAGGCCGATGCGGTTGCCCTCGCCCATGCTTCCCGAACGGTCCACGACCAGGGTCAGGTTGACCGACGGCCGCTCCTCGGCCGCGACCTCGCGCGCGGTGACGGCCACCCGGACCAGCTGGCTGCCATCGGCCTCCGGCCGGACGCCCGACTCCGTGCGGACGGCGAGGTCGGCCTCGGTCGGCGCCGGGTCGCCGTACTCGAAGGCGTTGACCCACTCCTCCGCGCGCACCGACTCCGACGGCGGGCGGGTGCCCTGGGCGACGTACGCCTGCGCGATCCGGTACGAGCCGTTGTCGACGTCGAGGGCGAACGTCGAGAGCGGGTCGGACCCGGCGTCGACGTACCCGCTGACCCCCTCGTCGACGAACGTGTCTGCCTCAGCGCCGTGTCGGCTGAGGCCTGCGCGGTGCGTAGCGTGCCCTGCACGTCGGTCGTGGCTGCCGTCGCACCACCGGTCCTGTCGTCCTCCCCTCCGCAGGCGGTCAGGCGTCGAGCGCACTCGCCGTCACGATCGGGATCCAGGCGTACCGCAGTCGTGTCGTCATGTCGGCTGCGACGGGACTTTGCCGACGCGCGTTCCGCGATCCTGGTGCCGCGACCCGATCGTGACCTGAACGTCATCACCACGTGATGGGGGCAGACCTCCACGGGTCGAGCGCGGATCGTCGACCGCGAGCTCGTCGGAGCGGTTCCATAGCGTCAGGTAGACCGCGACCGCCGGCCCCTCGAGCAGTACGTCGGCGCGCTCGGCGACCTCGTCCCGGGCAGCGCGATCGTGACGACGGCCGGCGCCCGGCTGACCTCGACCAGCCAGCCCGTCGGCGACTCGTCGGCGAGCACTCCGATCGCCGTCGGCGCGTCGCTGCGCAGCCGGCTCTTGTTGCGGGTCATGAAGCCGCGCAGCAGCTCGTCGATGCCGTCGACCGCGACGGCCGGGTCGATCCAGGTGTCGGCGGCCCTCGGGTAGCGGCCGAGCGCCGCCGACAGTGCGTCGACGGCGTGGATGGTGGTCTCGTGGCACTGCCGCCGCGCCCAGAACGCCCGGGCGGGTGGGGCGTCGTTGAGGAAGACGACCGTGCGCACGTCGTCGGCCGCCTGGGTGATCGCGGCGACCAGGTCGATGGCGCCGTCGCGCAGCCAGTCGACGGGGCTGGGCGCGCGCCGGCCCGCCCGCTCGGTGGCGTCGATCTCGACGGTCTTCCCGCGCAGGTTGGCCGCCGCCCAGCGGTGCACCATCCCCTGGTGGCCGATCAGGCGGCGTACGGTCCAGTCGGGGCAGGTCGGCACCGGTACGTCGAGCCCGGCGTCGTTCGCGTGCCGCGCGAACGCCGACACCGCGTCGCGCAGCGCGGCGAGGTGCTGCTCGATGGTCAGGGTGGTCGGCACGCCGCGAACCGTCTCACGGCAAGCCCGTCCGGGGCCTGCGGTTATCGCCCGCGAGCCGCTTGTCACGCGGGGTTCGAGTCTCGCGCAGCGCCTGTCAGCAACGTGGGAAGTGATGACAGCGATCGCGTCGACGAGGGATCGGTCACGAACGTGACGGCGAGACCTCATCGCAGCCGGGACGTCAGCTCGTCAGCGGCGTGGAGTCGGGGCGGAACTCGAACGCCGTGCAGACCTGGGCCTTCAGCGGCAGCCGCCAGGTGTGCTTGAGGCTCGGCACGCGGAGGGTGACGAGGGTCGCCGCCGCCTCCTGGCAGTCCTCGGCGGGCACCGGTCCGGGGTCGGTCCAGTGGATGACGGTCCTGGCGGTCTCGCCGGGGTCGAGGGTGACCGCGCCGCTGCCCCCGCTGACCTCGCCCTTGGCGCCGAGCGCGCCCTCGAAGTCGCGGAAGCCCGCCTTGGTGGCGCTGCCGGCCGAGCAGGCGTCGTCGCCGACGTTGGTCAGGCGGACGGTGAGGAAACGGCTGCCCGCGGCGCCCTCGAGGCGGCCCTTGACGACGTACAGGTTGTCGGCGCGTGCACATGGGGGCCGTGGCGGCGCCGCTGGCGGGTGTCACGGCCACGACGGTGCCGGCGAGGGCCAGCCCGGCGGCCACGCGATGCGCCAGTGACATTGCCAGGACCTGGGGCTCCAGGCGCGGTGGTGCTTCATGGTCGTTGCCTCCCAACGGGTCCCCGATCAAGGACCCTTCCAGTGTGACGCGGGCTCGGTTGCTTCGGTTGTCGGCGGTGCGGGAGATTGAACGAATGCAGACCCTTCCCTTCGGCATCGACTTCGGCGGCTCGGGCATCAAGGGTGCGCCCGTCGACATAGAGGCAGGCGACTTCGCGGCCGACCGAGTGCGCATCAAGACGCCGCAGCCCTCGACGCCCGAAGCGGTGGCAGAGGTCTTCGTCGAGCTGCTCGGCCAGTTCCCCGACTCGACCGGCTCGGTCGGTGTCACCGTCCCCGCGGTCGTCCGACACGGCGTCGTCAGCTCGGCCGCCAACATCGACAAGGGCTGGATCGGCACGGACGCCGACGCCCTGTTCACCAAGGCCACCGGCCGCGACGTCCACGTGGTCAACGACGCCGACGCGGCGGGCCTGGCCGAGGTGAGGTTCGGCGCGGCGAAGGGCCGAGGCGGGCTGGTCATCGTCACCACGCTCGGCACCGGGATCGGGTCGGCGATCGTGTACGACGGCGTGCTGGTGCCCAACTCCGAGCTCGGCCACCTCGAGATCGACGGCCACGACGCCGAGAAGCGCGCCGCGAGCTCGGTCAAGGACCTGGAGGGGCTCTCCTACCCCGAGTGGGCCAAGCGGCTGACCGTCTACTACCGGACGGTCGAGCGGCTCTTCTCCCCCGACCTGATCGTGGTCGGCGGCGGGGTCAGCAAGGACTCCGCCGAGTTCTTGCACCTGATCGACATCGAGACCGAGATCGTGCCGGCCAAGCTGCAGAACCGGGCCGGCATCGTGGGGGCCGCGCTGTGGGCGCCGAGGCGGGGATGAGCGCGAAGAGAGTGCGTGAGGAACGAACGCACTCTCGTCTCGCGCCAGGTCGAGCAAGCCCCGCGACCGCGAACGATTTCGCGACGGGCGCGTCGAGACGCGGTGACCTCGACCTCAGCCCTGAAGCGAGCGCCTTCTCGATGTCCTCGCGCAGGTCTGCGGGCTGGGTCAGGGGCTTGTAGCGGTCGATCACCTGGCCGTCGCGACCGATGAGGAACTTCGCGAAGTTCCAGGTGATCTTGCCGCCGATCAGGACGCCGGCCTTCTTCTGCGACTTGAGCCACTCGTACAGCGGGTGGGTGTCGGGTCCGTTGACGTCGATCTTGGCGAACATCGGGAACGTCACGCCGTAGGAGTTCTCGCAGAACTGGGCGATCTCCGCCTCGGTGCCGGGCTCCTGGTTGCCGAACTGGTCGCACGGGAATCCCAGCACCGTGAACCCGCGGTCGCCGAGGTCGTCGTAGAGCTGCTGAAGGCCGGCGTACTGGGGCGTCAGGCCGCACTGGGAGGCGGTGTTGACGACGAGCACGACCTGGCCGTCGTAAGTCGAGAGGTCGACGTCGTCGCCGTCGATCGAGCTGGCCGTGAAGTCTCCGAGAGTAGTCACCCGAACGATTTTGCCACCCCGCTGGTCACTCAGCCGGCCGCCCCCGGATGGCCGCGGCCACGGCCTTGGGCACCGCCGGGTTGAAGACGCTGGGGATGATGAAGTTGGGGTTGATCTCGTCGTCGCTGACCACGTGGGCGATCGCGTCGGCGGCCCGCAGCAGCATGTCGAGGGTGATCTCCTTGGCACGGGCGTCGAGCAGTCCCCGGAAGACGCCGGGGAAGGCCAGCACGTTGTTGATCTGGTTGGGGTAGTCCGACCGGCCGCTCGCGACCACGGCGGCGTACTTGTCGGCCTCCGCGGGGTCGACCTCGGGGTCGGGGTTGGCCAGGGCGAAGACGACGGCGTCGGGGGCCATGTCCTTGATCCAGAGCGGGTCGAGCACCCGCGGGGCGCTGACGCCCACGAACACGTCGGCGCCGCGGAGGCCGTCGTGGAGCTCGCCGCGTACCTTGCGCGGGTTGGTACGCGCGGCGAGGGACGCCTTGGCCAGCGGCAGGTCGGTGTCGTCGGAGGACAGCAGCCCCTCGCGGTCCCAGACGACGATGTCCGTGATGCCCGCGGCCAGCATCAGCGTGACAATCGCTGAGCCCGCGGCCCCCGCGCCGGCGACGACGACGCGCACGTCGGTGATCTTCTTGTCGACCACACGCAGCGCGTTGGTCAGCGCGGCCATCACCACGATCGCCGTACCGTGCTGGTCGTCGTGGAAGACCGGGATGTCGAGGCTCGCGCGCAGCCGCGCCTCGATCTCGAAGCAGCGGGGCGCGGCGATGTCCTCGAGGTTGATGCCGCCGAAGCCTGGCGCGATCATCTCGACGGCCTTCACGATCTCGTCGGTGTCCTGGCTCGCCAGGCAGATCGGCCACGCGTCGATGTTGGCGAACCGCTTGAACAGAGCCGCCTTGCCCTCCATCACCGGCAGCGCTGCGCCGGGGCCGATGTTGCCGAGGCCGAGCACGGCGCTGCCGTCCGTCACCACGGCGACGGTGTTGCCCTTGATGGTCAGCCGGCTGACGTCCTCGGGGTGCTCGAAGAGCGCCTGGCTGACCCGGCCGACGCCCGGCGTGTAGGCCATCGACAGGTCGTCGCGGGTGCGCAGCGGCACCTTGGAGGTGACCTCGATCTTGCCGCCGAGGTGCAGCAGGAACGTGCGGTCGCTGACCTTGTAGACCTCGACGCCCTCGACCTCCCGGACCGTCGCGACGACACGCTCGGAGTGGTCTGCGTCGGCGGCACTGCACGTGACGTCGACGACGAGCCGGTCGTGGCTGGAGTCGGCGACGTCGATCGCCGTGACGATCCCGCCCTCCCGTGCGATCGCCGTCGCCACCTTCCCGACCACCCCGTGGTCGGGCGCGGTGTGGAGTCGCATGGTGATCGAGTACGACGAGGCGGTGGCCGACATGCCTGCCAGCCTGTCCCGGTTCGGTGGTGGCGGGCAAGTGTCCGGGTCGTGTGCCCCAGGCAGCGCTAGGGCGCTGCGTCAGGCACACGACCCGGACTGGGGAGGCGGTGACAGCTCAGCGGACGCTGACCACCCCTCCGGCGCCGACCGCGACGGGAGCGAAGGTCAGGGAGGCCACCGTCGCTCCGGAGGGCAGGGCGATCCGCAGGCCGACCTTGTCGGGCGAGCCGTCGACGAGGGTGAGCACCAGGCTGTGGTTGCCGACACCGTCGACGACCGCCTTGCCCGTGATCGACGCCGTGACCGGCGAGCTCCCGCTGACCGTCATCGCCTGCAGGCTCGGCCCCCAGACCTGGTGGACGATGGCGCCGTCAGGAGTCCTCTCGACGAAGGCGACCTTGCCCTTGGCGCCCTTCTTGTCCGACGTCACCGAGAAGGCGAACTCACCCCGGTTGCCGTTGGGCAGCGTCACCGTGCCGGCGCCGTTCGCGCCGCGCGCGGTGGCGTCGTACACCGCGACCACGGAGGTGTCGGTGCCGGCGAAGGAACCGCCGGCCACGAGGTCCACCTCGTACACGTCGGCCCTGAGGCCAGCAGCCACCGTGCACGAGATCTCCGCGAAGCCCGGCGTGGTCGCCGTGGCGGCCACCCGCTTGGTGACGGAGACCGGGCAGTTCGTCAGGGTGCCGCCGCCGACGGGCGTCAGGCTCAGCGAGACGTTCGTGGCCAGGACTCGCCCGATGTCGCCGTACGACGCGTCGGCCGCGTCGGTGATCCGGCCGGTGAACGTCATCGCCGGGGCTCCGCCACGCGCGGTCAGCACCGCCCGCGGGTTGTTCTGCGTCAGACGCACGGTCGCTGTCTCCGCGGCGACGGTGATGCTGAACGACGCCGTGCCGCAGCCGCCTGCGGCGTCACAGGCCTTCACCGTCACCGGGAAAACACCCGGTGCAGCGGTGACCTTGCCGCTGATGGTCGCCGAGCCACCGCTCGCCGCCAGCGCCAGCCCGGCCGGCAGACCGGTCGCGCTGTAGACCAGCTGAGCGGCGGGCGTCTCGGTGTCGGACGCAGACACGGTGATCGCGGCGATCTGGTCGGAGTAGACCGCCGTGACGTTCGCCAGGGCGGTGACGGCCGGCAGGTCGTTGACGGACTCGACCGTGACCGACACGGTCGCCTTCTCGGAGCTCGCCGTGCCATCGCCCACCCGGTAGGTGAAGCTGTCGGATCCGCTGTAGTCGTCGTCGGGTACGTAGCGCAGCTTGCCGGATGCGGTCACCGAGGCCGTGCCGTGCGCCGGCTGGTCGACGACCGTCGCCGTGAGCTGGTCACCGTCGACGTCGGAGGCCACCGGGTCGAGCTCGACCGCCGTCTCCTCCTCGGTGCTGGCCGAGGTGTCGGCCGCCGTCGGTGCGTCGTTCACCGGCGTCACCGTGATCGAGACGGTGGCCGGCTGGGACGTCGCCGGGCCGTCGTCGGCGGCGTAGGTGAAGGAGTCCGGGCCGTGGTAGTCGGCGTCCGGCTCGTAACGGAGCTGTCCGCTCTCGACGGTCACGCTGCCGTGGTCCGGCTGAGCCACCACCGCGAAGGTGAGCTCGTCACCATCGACATCATTGCCGCCCGGCGAGACCTCGACCGCGGTGTCCTCCGCGGTCGTGGCAGACCGGTTCGCAGCCGTGGGCGGGTCGTTGCTCGCTCCCACCCTGACGGTGACAGTGCCCGTCGCCTCGAGGCCGTCCTCGTCCGCCACCGTGTAGGTGAAGGAGTCCGGGCCGGAGTAGTCGGCGTCGGGCGTGTAGCTCCAGGTGCCGTCCGGGCTGAAGGTCGTGGTGCCGTGCGCCGGGTCGGAGAGCCCGACCAGGGTGAGGGCGTCCCCGTCGGGGTCGCTGGTCGGGGGGACGAGCAGGCCCGGGGCAGGCTCGCCGATGGTGCCGTCCTCGGCGATGTCGAGCCCCAGGTCGAACGCCGTCGGCGCGCGGTTGGACGAGACCAGCACCGTGTCGCTGCCAACGCCGCCGTCGCCGTCGTCCGCGCTGGCCGTGATGGTGTGCGGACTCGCGTCGGGGTAGGTGTGGGTGGCCGAGAACGAGCAGACGCCCGAGACGAGCAGGCACCCCCCGTAGGTCACGGGTTCGGCGGTTGTGCCGTCACCCCAGTCGATGCTGAGGGTCTCCTGGTCGATGTCGAAGACGGTTCCCGCGACGGTCACCGGGCTGCCGGCCGCCGCAGCGATCGGGCCGGGTGTGGTGATGTCGACGACCGGTGCCTTGTTGGTCACGCGGGCCACGGTCGTCTCGGTGTCGGACTTGCCGTCGTCGGCCTCGACCGAGATGTCGAACAGCTCCTCGTCGCCGGCGCGGGTCGTCGGTGTAGCTGTGGGTGAAGCTGAAGTACAGGATCCCGGTGCAGCCCACGCAGATGCTGGAGTAGGTCGGGGTGGTGCCGAAGGCGCAGGGCGTCTCGCGCGGGCGCGCACGGGTAGGTCCTCGTGGTCTGCTGGCCGTCACCCCACGTGATCGTCAGCTGCCCGACGTTGAACTCGGCGTCCCGGATCATGCCGTTGACGGTGACGGTGCCCCCCTCCTGGACGTCTCGGACCTCCCCTGGCAGGCAGAGCTGCTGGCCTGCGAAGCAGAACGTGTTCAGCTCGACCTGCGGGGCGTCGTTGACGGCCGCCACGTCGAGGTCGACGGTGCCCTCGTCGGTGAGCTGGCCGGTCGTGCCGTCGCGATAGGCGTAGGTGAAGGAGTCCGGCCCCGCGTAGTTCCCGGCCGGCACGTAACGGAAGCCCCCGTCGGGCCTGAGCGTCACCGTGCCATGGGTGGGTGCGTCGACCACCTCGGGGTTGTCGGCGGCCACCGACGCGTTGGGGTCATTGCCTCGCACTCCCGGCGCGGCTACGTCGAGCGCCGTGTCCTCGGTGACGTCGTAGGAGT
Source organism: uncultured Actinomycetota bacterium (assembly GCA_963758885.1). Classification (GTDB taxonomy): domain Bacteria; phylum Actinomycetota; class Actinomycetes; order Propionibacteriales; family Nocardioidaceae; genus Nocardioides. Next base: position 17,488 of record CAVWXS010000009.1, on the reverse strand, counting down.
CGTCACGGGCATCGTCCGGCAGCACGTTCACCCGCACGCCGCCGTCGGCCCGAAGCCCGTCCGCGTCGAACAGCGAGTAGTCCCACAAGGCCGTGCCGACGTGGCCAGGCGTGGGGGTGTAGGTCACCGTGTTGTCCGCGTTGATCACCCACGTGCCGTGGCAGAACAGGCAGAACGACTGGAACGGCTCGACGTGGGTTGGCGCGACGAAGGGGTCGTCGTCGATGTCGTTGGCCAGCAGGTCGATGGTGATCGGCTGGTCCTGCAGAGAGTCCACGGTGTCGTGGTGGGCGACCGGCGCATCGGGCGCCGGTTGGACGTCGATGAAGACACGCCCGACGTTCGACTGTACGCCCGGGAAATTGGGGGCCGCGACGTACTTGAACTGGTCAGGCCCGTGATAGTCCTTGTCCGGCGTGTAGGTCAGCGACGTGGCGTGGTTGAACCCGGAGTAGAGCGCAAGGACCGTGCCGTGGAGGGTCCGGAACTGCTGCGTGCGCGAGGGTTGTCGAAGGGTCCGGCCGCAAAGATCACGAACTCCGCGTTCTGGTCGTTGGCCAGCAACGTGGCCGGGGAGATCGCCAGCGGCGCGTCCTCGGTGGCTATCACCGTGTCGTCGAATGCGAACGGCTGCTCCACTGGCGGCGCCTCGTTGATCTGGAGCTCGACATGAGCCCATGGGCACAAAGTCAGCAGGCGTAGGCGGGGTCGCCGCCGGTCCAGGCCGGGGCACGCTGTAGTGGAAGAAGTCCGTCCCTTGGAAGCCAGCGTCCGGCTCGTAGGTGAACAGTGCCGTTCGGCAGGAGCCGAAGGGTGCCGTGCTTCAACCGCACCGGTTGGGTGATCGGACCGTTGCCGGTCCCGTCGCCGTAGGCCTTGTAGCTCAAGCCGAAAGGCACGCTGCAGTTTTGTCACCGCTCGTTTCCAACGGCTTGTAGTTCAGGTCGTTCTCCAGGACGCCGAACAGGCTCGCGTCGATCGGATGCCGTCGCCCCAGTGGGCGAACGTCGTCCATCCTCATGTACACCAGGTCGGTCGGGGAGATGGACACCGTGCCCACGATGCACTTGTCGTCGAAGGTGCGCGACGTACTCGAAGGAGTCCGCCGCCGAAGTAGCCGTCCACCGGGACCCAGGTGAAGCCGCCGTCCCGGTGAGCAGCGTGAACGTCTTGGCGTGCTCGGGCGGCGTCATCACAGCGCTGTGAGCCGTACGCCGCCATTCGCCCTCACCCGGGTCAGCTTGCGTTGTATGGTGAGGCACCGATGTCTCGAGCGTCCTCGTCCGCTCTCGACAGGTAGTCGTTCGTCCAGCACCCCCGGGGCCTCGACGGTCACGCCGGGCCTCGCTCGACCTGGCCGCTCGGTTCGTTCGGCTTGAAGGCCATACCCTGAGTCGGGTCGTTGCGATTCACGGTGTCGTCCTCCGTGACCAGTTCCCTCTCGGATGTCCCACTGCTGCGCGGTCGAGCCTTCCATGCAGGCATCCCGCCGGCTCGGTCGCGACCGCACGGAGGGGCAGTCGTGACAACGGCGCACAAGGCAGCCACCGTCGCGAAGGCGCCGATCAGGCCGGTCCAGCACCGTTGTGGGCGTCCTGGCGGACCGATCGGACTCGTTCATGGCGCTCCCCCCGGCCGCGCCGGGGCGCGGGCGTCGAATGCTCCACGGCCACGAGTCCGTCGGAGAAACAGATGATCTGCCGATCATGGGGGCCCGGCGCGGATCGCACATCGGGCAAATGCCCGATGCCCCCAATCCCGCTCAGCCGATGACGGCCCCGCGCACGCGGGCGGGCGAGCCGACCTCGACGGGGTTGGGGTAGCCGTCCAGGGCGACGACCACGCGGCGTTCGCCGAGGTCGAGCACGGCCTCGGCGTCGTCGACCGAGACCAGGTTGCCGACGGCCTCGTAGATGTCCTCGTCGGGCACCCGCTCCAGAGACCCGGCCTCGTCGGCGGCCGCGGGCTCGAGAGGACCGAGGGCCCGCAGGCGCACCGGCGGGCGGCGGCGGCCGACCCTGACCCACCACAGGCCGACCACCAGCACGAGCGCGTCGGCCACGCCGACGAACCAGTAGGGAGCCTTGCTGTGGATCTCGCCTTCGACCAGGTGGGCTTCCGGCCTGCCCTCGAGCACGCGCACCGTGATCTTCTTGGTCTCGGCGGCCTCCTCGTACGACGCCCGCTCGACCTCGGCGGAGTACCTGCGCTGGTCGGGGTCGACCTCCTCCGGGAACAAGAAGGCCACCAGGTAGCTCTCGCCCTTCTGGCCGGCCTCGACGACCGTGGCCGTGACGTCCACGCCCGACCGCTCGACCCGAGCCCGGGTGAGCATCGTGGAGATCAGCGGGAAGGTGAGCAGCAGCAGGATCACCACGACGAAGAACAGCCGGCGGGTGCGGGCGTTCCAGCCCAGCCTCATCCTTCGTCCCACCCGCACACCTCGGAGGCGTACTCGAAGGCCTCGGCGGTCACCTCGGGGCTCATGGCCAGCCGGATCTGGGCGGGACGCGACTGCCCGATGGTGAGGTTGACGAAGAACGTGGTGCCGCCGGTCGCGGCCCCGAACGCGTGCGAGTCACAGCGGGCCGGATGGGCCGGCAGCTCCATGGTGACGGCGGGGCCGTCGCTGCGAACCCGCTGGCCGACGGTCCAGAAGTCGCCGTCGGCGGAGGTGAAGAGCGGGGTCCCGCCCACGGTGTCGACCGTGAAAGCGCCACCACCCGCGCGGCCGGTCGGCGTCGCCGTGAGCCTGAACAGCGCCACGGCTTCGGAGCCGCTGCCCTGCACCTCGATGCCGGACGTCCACTCCAGGTCGGCGATCCGTTCGATCGCGATCTCGTCGCAGCGTTCGTCGGCCCACCGCTCCACGACGCCCGTCTCGTCGTCGACCGGGAACGTCTCGACGTCGTCGTCGTAGGTGACGGTGACCGTTGCCGTGCCGGGCTTCTGGCCGCAGACCGGCTCGACCAGGTCCAGGGTGTAGCCGCGATAGGCGCCGGACGGGATCGGACGCAGCCGGCCGCCGAGCACGGGCCGGGTCAGCAGCGCGTCCTTGTAGACGATGCGCCGCGGCTTGATGCTCCCGCGGGAGGCCGTTGGTGATCCACACCTGGAACCGGCCGAGCGCGACGTCGCGGCTCGACTGCTGGAGCTCGGCCGTCAGCGTGCCGCTGAGCGTCCTCTCCGGTGCGGGCAGCATCGTCAGGCTCTTGGTCGGCGAGGAGGGCGCGGACGTCGGGTCGGCGGCCCCAGTTCCATCTCCTGGGCCACTGTCGGCCGACGAGCAGCCGGCCAGCGCGACGAAGGCGAGCAGGGCCATCAGGGCGCCACAGACCGACCTCCTCACGATCCCAACTCTGCCAGCATCAGGGCGACGCCCAGGGCGGTCCGCTCCAGCTCACCGGGGTCGACGCTCTCGTCCGCGGCGTGGATGTGGCAGGCCGGCTCCTCCACACCCAGCAACAGGATCTCGGCATCCGGGTGGGCCGTCGCCAGGGCGTTGCACAGGGGGATGGCGCCGCCCTGGCCGGCGGTGACGAGATCACGGCCGTACGCCGCGCCCATGCCGGCCGCCAGCGCGGCGAAGGCCCGGCCCTGCGTGCGCGCCGCGAACGGCTCGCCCAGCGTCTTGGGCTCGACGGTGACCTGGGCACCCCAGGGTGCTGCGGCCTCGAGGTGTTCCACGAGGAGGCGCTGGGCGGCTGCGGCGTCCTGGCCGGGCGGGACCCGGAGGTTCACCACCGCCCTGGCCTCGTGCTGGATCGCGGCCGTCACGTTCGCGACCGAGGGCGCGTCGATCGCCAGCACGGTGGCGGCCGGCCGCGCCCACACCGTGTCGGCGACCGAGCCGGACCCGAGCAGCCCGACCCCGGGCAGCACCTGGGCATCGCCCGCGAACCGGTCCTCCGGGTAGTCGGCGCCGCCCCAGGTACCGGTGTTGTCGAGCCCGGTGACGGTGGTGTCGCCGGCGTCGTCGCGCAAGGTGGCGAGCATCGCGACGAGGGCGGCGAGCGCGTCGGGTGCGGCGCCGCCGTACATCCCCGAGTGGGCCGGCCCCGCCATCGTGCGCACGGTCACCAGCACCGACCCGGTGCCGCGCAGGCTGGTGGTCACCGTCGGGGTGCCGAGCTCGATGTTGCCGGCGTCGGCGATGAGCATGGCGTCGGCGGCGAACAGCCCGGGGTCGGTGCCGACCAGGCGGCCCAGGCCGCCGAGCGACATCTCCTCGGAGCCCTCGCACACCACGCGGACGCCGACCGGCCACGGCTTCGGCAGCGCGCGGAGCACGGTCAGCAGCATCACCAGGTTGCCCTTGCAGTCGGCCGATCCGCGGCCGTAGAGGCGGCCCTCGCGCTCGGTCAGCTCCCACGGCGACGACGCCCAGACGGCAGGGTCGGCCGGCTGCACGTCGTAGTGGGAGTAGAGCAGGACCGTCGGCGCACCCTCCGGCCCGGGCGAGTGCCCGATGACGGCGTCGGTGCCGTCGTCGGTGGGCACGCGTCGTACGCCGCCCACGCCGGCGTCCCCGAACAGCGCCACCACCTCGTCGGCAGCCGCCGAGCAGGCCTCGGCGTGCGCGCCGTCGGCCACGGACGGCAGCGCGACCAGGCGCGCCAGGTCGTCGAGTGCGCGAGGAAGAAGCTCGGTGACGCGGTCTCTCACGTCAGCTGCTCGAGGTACTCCGGCAGCATCTGCCACCACGTCGGCCAGTCGTGGTCGTAGTCGGGGCCCCAGTCGTCGACGCGGTTCGGCACGCCCTTGGTGCCGAGGACCTCGGCCGCGCGCCACGACTCGCTGGTGTCCTCCCACTTGCCCGACCCCGAGGCCAGCATCACGAACCGCTGGCGCAGCAGGTCGAGCGCCGGGCCCTCGAGCCCGGGCAGGAAGTGCATCGGCGAGGAGAAGTACAGGTCGTCGGTGAAGCCGCCGATGAACCGCTCGATGTCGTAGGTCCCGCTCATGCAGACAGCGGCCCGGAACAGGTCGGGGTAGCGGCAGACCAGGGCCAAGGCGTTGAAGGCGCCGATCGACGCGCCCGCCACGATCACGGTGTTCGGCCCGCCGGTGTCGGCCTGGATCGCGGGAACGACCTCGTGGGCGACGGCCTGCTGGAACTGGTTGAAGAGCCAGCAGCGGTACGCCGCGTCGCCCGTCGTCGGCGGTCATCGCCTTCCCGGCGACGGAGTCGCACGAGTAGACCTTGATCCGGCCGTCCTCGACCAGCCCGGCGAGGTGGCCCACCATGTGGTGTCGCTCGACCTCCTCGGCGTCGCCGCCCGCCGTCGGGAAGACCAGCACCGGCACCCCGAAGTGGCCCCAGCGCGCCAGGGTGATGTCCTGGTGCATCCGGTCAGAACGCCAGCGCTCGACAGCCTTGTCCATCCGACTCATCCTCACTCGTAGACGAACTTCTGCTCACCGGGGTGCAGCCACGCGAGCCCGTCTCGCAGGCGGTCGCGCCAGTTCTCCCAATTGTGGCCGTCGCGCGCCTCGACGTACCTGACCTCCATGCCCGCCTGACGGAACACCGTCTCCATCGACCGGTTGGGGGTGATCAGCGGCTCGTACATCCCGCACGTCAGGTAGATCCGGTCGACGATGCGCCGCGGCCGCGCGCGGTAGCGGTTGACGAACTTCACCACCGGGTCGAAGACGGGGCCGCCGCCGTGGTCCTGGCCGATGTCGGTGAACACCAGCGATGGCGACTCGAGCAGCAGCGAGCCGAAGACGTCGGGGTAGCGCGCCGCCGTCGACACCGAGGCGACGCCCCCGAAGCTCGAGCCCATCAGCGTGCGCCCGACCGGGCTGTCGACCAGGGGCAGCTCGGCGGTCAGGTCGGGCACCAGCTCGCGGGCGATGAAGCGTGCGTGCGGGGCGTTGTTGGCGTACTCGACGAGCCGGTCACCCACCGGCGAGACGAAGGCGACCACCATCTCGGCGATCTCGTTGCGGTGGATCAGGTTGTCGAGCACGGTCTTGGCGGAGGTGTAGTTGAGGTAGTCGAGGCCGTCGTGCACGACGAGCAGCGGGTAGCGGATCACCCGCCGGAACCGTGCGGGAAGGTAGAGGTGGTAGTTCACCTGGCGGCGCAGCGCCTTGCTGGCGATGGTGCGCTCGACGACCTCGCCCGGCCTGGCCTCCGGGTCGTGGAAGGTCCAGTCGGGCACCTGGTACCCGGCCGCGGCGCAGACCGAGCTCGCGCCGAACGGCCCGTGCGCGAGCTTGGGGTTGAGCGGGTCGTTGAGGAAGGACTCGGTGTGGTCGTCCCGCGAGATCTCGAAGCTGTACTCGATCCGCGAGCCCTCGGGGATGTCGGTGCTGACGTACCAGAGGTCGGTGTCCCCGGACGATGACTTGACCCGGCGCAGCCGGAGCGGGTCGGGCAGTCCGACCACGCGGTGCCGCACGGACACCTCGTCGGCGTGCCCGCGCCACAGGAACGTCGCCCGAGACCCCTCGATGATCGGAGCGCCCCCACCGGTGACCAGCCGCTCGACGAACCGGTCGATGGCCGCATCGTCGAGGGGCTTGCGTTCCATCAACCGGTTGATCGCCAGCTTGGGTGCGGCACGGGTCATGACAGGACCCCCGCCGGGGCCGCGCCGGTCTCGGTCAGCACCCGCGCATCCTCCGGCACCTTGCCGTCGTCGCCGATGTCGACCTGGGTGCCGTCGTCGAGCAGCAGGCACGAGGCCGGGGCGAACCGCCGTACGAACACCTTCGCGTGCACGGGGTCGTCGAGCCGCAGCCTGCGGCGCGCGTGGGGCATCGCCACGACGTCGCGGACTCGCCCGACGCCGCGGTCCCAGACCTCCGCGCCCTGGATCCCCTGCGGGCCGAGGTCGTTGTAGAGCACCACCCGCTCGGTCAGGGCCATCGCCCCCGCAGACCAGGCAACGACCGGCACCTCGGGCGAGGGTACGACGGCGAACAGGCGCAGGCAGCGCAGCAGGATGCCGACGTGGCCGCCGGCGATCGCCAGCACCGTCGCGCCGCCGAGCAGCTCGGCGACCTCCTGGCGGTGGCGGGCGATCTCCTCGCTGCTCTCAGGCGGGGCGGCGGTCTCGAGCTCGCCGTAGAGCTCGTCGACCGCGCGCAGGTACCAGGCGTCGATGTCCTGGACCCCCCTGACGGCGTCGGCGAACGCCGACTCCGGCGATGTCGTCGCGAGCAGGCCGGCGCGCCACGGCGTAAGCGCTGTCGAGAGCACGCTGGAGCCGCAGCGAGTAGATGCCGGCCAGCTCGTCCATGGCGTCGCGATGCCTGAGGGCCTCGGTGGCGAAGTGGTCGTCGGTGGTCAGCACGTCGCTGAGCCGGCCGTAGAGGTGGAGGTTGCGGCTGCGGCCGCCCATCACCTCGTCGAGCTCGTCGTCGGCGGCCTCGCGGTCCTGCCAGCCGGCGGTCACGGTCGCGACCGGGCCGTCGGGCGCGACGGAGTGGACGACGGTGCCGGCGGTGGTCAGGAAGCGCTGCGGGCCAAGGAGGACGGTGTGCATCAACCGGGCTGCACGTCAGCCGGCGTGGACGTGCACCGTGCGGCCCACGTCGTCGAGCATCGAGCGGGCGGTGTCGTAGTCGGGGTGACGCATCCGCACCCAGGCGTTGGCCATGTAGCCGGCCTCGACCGGCTGGGTCGGCGTACCGATGTCGGGAAGGTGCGCGTCGATGATCCACTCGCCGAAACGCCAGTTGACGTCGTCGAGTCCGCTGTAACCCTTGATGTTGCCGTCGCGCTCGGGCCGCAGCGCGACGATGCCGGCGGCGTACTTGCGGCTCATCGACCGCTCAGGCCCGCCGTGCACGATCGCGTAGGCCCACTCGCGGTAGACGTCGGCGTCGTTGGCCGCGGAGTAGAGGTCCCAGGCGCCGACGCCCGGCGGGCGGCAGCCGATCTCGGAGAACCGCAGCCCCTTCGGCCCGTAGAACCACTCCATGTGGGTGGCCGAGGTGGTGATGCCGAGCGCCTCGATGACGCGGTGGCCCATCTCGCGGACCTCGTTGTAGAACGGCGAGTCGGTGATCCGGTTGGTGGTGATGAACTGCGGGCTGATCCAGCGGTGCCGCATCGCCTCGAGCACGTTGGGGTAGTAGTGGGTGGCCCAGTCGTGGACGACCTGGCCGTCGACGGCGATGGTGTCGTAGAAGCCTTCGTGGCCCTCGACGAACTCCTCGACGGCGATCGAGCTCGTGCCGCCGAAGTCGCCGAGGGCGCGGTCGAGGTCGGTCATCGAGTCGACGCGGACGGTGCCCTGGGCCCCGGCGCCGCTGCGGGGCTTGAGGATCAGCGGGAACCCGGTCTGCTCGGCGAAGGCGCGCACCTCCCCCGGGCTGTCGGCCGCCGTGGACGCGGCCGTCGGCACGCCGGCCTGGCGCAGCGCCGCCTTCATCGAGGGCTTGTCGCGGCACAGCCACGTCGTGCGCAGGCTCGTGCCGGGGATGCCCCGTGCCTCGCGCACCTCGGCGGCCGCCATCTGGTGGGACTCGATCGTCGCCTCGAGGCGGTCGATCCACATCAGGTTCTGCGCCCACTGGACAGCCTCGTCGAGCTGGTGGACGTCGGTGACGTTGCGGACCTGGTAGTAGGCCGCCATCTGGCCGCGCAGGTCGTCGCCGAGGTCCTGCTCCGGTGACTCCCCCACGCCCACCACGTGTGCGCCCACCCCTGCCAGCGCGGCCACGAAGCGCCGCTGGTTCTGCGGGAAGGCGGGCTCGACGAAGACGATGTTCACCTTCGTCACTGTAGTGAAGGCCATCCATCGGTGGTTGAGGTGCGAGGCGCGCCAGCGCCGAGCCTCGAAACCCCCTGACTCGGAGTCGCGTGGTTTCGAGGCTCGGGCCTGACGGCCTGCACCTCAACCACCGAACCTGCGGGAGTACCAGGACGCGATGCCGGCCCGCGAGGTGAGGTCGAGCTTGCGCAGCACGTGGCTGACGTGGTTCTCGACGGTGCGCTCCGAGAGGGTCAGCCGGCCGGCGATCGCGGCGTTGCTCAACCCTTCGGCCACCAGGGCCGCGATCTCGGACTCGCGCCGGCTGAGCGGGCTGTCGTCGCCCGAACCGTCCAGCCGACGCCAGCAGCGGCTCCATGCCCAGTCGCGTCGCGAGCGCGCGGGCGCGGGCGGTGCTCGCCGGGTCACCGAGCTCGGCGAGGACCAGGGCCTGGTAGGGCGTGGCGTGCATCGCCTCGGTCGCGCGGAGTGCCGCCGTCAGGTGCGAGCGCGCCCGCTCGTCGTCGCCGTACGTCGCGGCCAGCCGCCCGAGCGCCAGGTCGACGGGACCGTCGTACGGCGTGCCCGGCCAGGCCGATCGCGTGCAGCCCGGAGTACGGCGCGAGCTGGTCGTAGACGATGCGAGCCGTCTCGGTGTCGCCGAGCCAGGCGCAGATCTCCGCGTACCCGACGGAAGCGATCACCCACTCAGCCGCGCGATCGGGGAAGCGGCGCACGTGCGGGGCGAGCGCTCGCCAGAGGACCTCGCCCTCCTCGCGCCGGCCGGCGGCCTTGTACATCACGCAGAGCCAGCCACCGGCCAGGTACGGCAGCCGTCGACCACCACCTGCACCGCCTCGGTCTGCTCCGGCAGCGCACGGCCGGTCTGCATCGCGACGGCCGTGGTGAAGACGAGGTGGAAGAAGCCGGCCTCGCCCTCGGGGTCCGCCTCGAGCGCGCGGTCGACGAGCGCCAGCGCGTCGTCGTACCGACCCTCCAGCAACCGCTGCGAGGCGTCGACGAGCAGGAGGTACGCCGTCCAGTCCGGGCGGGCGAGCCGGGCGACGAGCGGGCGCAGCGCGTTGGCCTCGGCGACCAGGTCGATCCGGTCGCCCAGCACGGCGTACGCGTCCATCCGCCAGCGGCGTCCCCAGGCGGCGTACTCGTCGGTGCCGGTCCGCCGGCCGAGCTCGACCGCCTGGTCCGCGATGGCGAGCCGCTCGGGCAGGTGCTCGATGGCGAAGCGTGCGGCGTGCCAGGCCTGGAGCCTGAGGAACGCCGCCTCGGGGTCGTCGCTCTCGGGTGGCAGGTCGAGCGGCTCGGGCGGTCCGAACGGGTCGCTGGTGGCGACCAGCTGGGCGCGCACCCGCGCCGTGCGCACCGGGTCGCTCTCGCCCAGCCGCGCCAGCGCGTCGACGCAGAGCTCGTGCACGCGGCCCGCGACGGCGCCGCGCGTGCCCGACGCGGATGACGGTGGCGGCGTCGGCGAGCGCGGCGACGTCGTCGGTGCGGCGGGCCTCCTCGGCCGCCTGCTCGCACGCGGCCAGCGCGTCGGCCACGGCGCCGCGGCGGTAGAGCTCGCGCGCCCGCTCGACGAGCTCGCCCGCTCTGGACACGGACCGAGTCTAGGAGTGAGTGGAGGGAGTTGAGTGTTTCCTCCGATGCGCCGGGACGCCGCTGGTTCCTAGCGTTCTGGCATGACTACGAGCACCGTCGCCACTGGCCATCGCACCATCGACGCCGACGCCCGTCTCCGCACGTACGGCCTCGTCGGGGCCGTGGCCTCGCTGGTCGGGGCGGCGAGCGCCCTCGTCGCTCATCGCCTGGGAGCCCGATGGTCGCCGAGGACCGCTTCAGCTACCCGTTCGACGCGACCTGGTACGTCATCGCCGCAGTGCTTCTTCGCGCTCCAGCACGTCGCGATGCTGCCGCTCTTCCTCGGCCTGCTGATCCTCGAACGGCGGCACCCGTCGCGGGCGCTGCGGGTCGGCACCTGGATCGCCCTGGTCGGCCAGGTCCTGCTCACGGTGATGGAGCTGGTGGCGATCACGGCCGCGGACGCGCAGCTGACGGACTCCACCGGCCAGCTGGTCGGCGCCCTCTACAGCGTGCCGATGATCCTGCTGGGAGTCGGCCCGGTCGTGGCCGGGATCGCCGCCGTGCGCGTCGGCCTCTTCGAGGGCCCGGCTCGGTGGTTGCTGCTGGCGCTGGGGGTCTACGTCTTCGTCGTGATGTTCCCGGCCGTGTTCGGCCCGATGGTGGCGGGCCGCATCGCCATCGGCGTCTGGCTGCTCGGGTACGCGGCCCTCGGCCTGGTGATCGCGGCGTGCGGCTCAGTCGCCGGCGTCCTCGCCCGCGTCCTCGGTGTCGCCCTCGATGACGACGACGGCATAGTTCTCGTCGAGCCGCACGTCGACCGTCGTACCGTCGGTCTTGGTGACCTCGACCTCCCAGGTCGCGCCGTTCTCGTTGTCGCGCTCGACCGCGTTGGCCGTGCCGCCGCCGGTGGCCTCCAGGCAGCGGCCGTCGGCGCGTCGTCGGCCTGCGCCTGCGTGTAGTCGTGGCTGTCCTCCTCGCCCGGCTCGAAGCCTCCTGCCGCGGCCACCCCGCCCCCCACCAGCAGCGGCCGCCAGGACCGCTCCGCCACCGACCGCTGCCGCCGCTTCCTCATGGCCATCTCCTCCGTCTGATGCGTGTCGCGACCACTGTGCTCCCTGACTCCTGAAGCCACCCTGAAGCCGCGCGGACTATCGCGGCTCAGCGCAGGTTCAGCGGGGATTCAGCGGGCGGTGGGACCCTCGGAAGGTGCGGATCCTGGTGGTCGAGGACGACAAGCACGTGGCGCGGGCCGTAAGTCGCGGGCTGGAGGACGAGGGGTACGCCGTCGACGTCGCGCTGACGGGACCGACGGCGAGTGGTTCGCGACCGAGAACGCCTACGACGCCCTGGTCCTCGACGTGATGCTGCCCGGGCTCGCCGGCGACGAGCTGTGCGCGCGGCTGCGCCAGGCGGGCAACTGGGTGCCGATCCTGATGCTCACCGCGCGCTCGGGGCCTGCGGAGGAGGCGCGGGCGCTCGACGCCGGCGCCGACGACTTCCTGGCCAAGCCGTTCTCGTTCGTGGTGCTGATGGCCCGGATCCGCGCGCTGCTGCGGCGCGGCGGCGCCGAGCGGCCGACTGTCCTCGCGGCCGGCGACCTGGGCCTCGACCCGGCCGAGCACCGCGTGTGGCGCGGCGAGCAGCCGATCGCCGCTGACGCCGCGCCAGTTCTCGCTGCTGGAGTTCTTGATGCGGCGGGCCGGCGAGGTGCTGCCCAAGGCGACGATCCTCGAGCACGTCTGGGACTTCTCCTTCGAGGGTGACCCCAACATCGTCGAGGTCTACGTGCGGCAGCTGCGGCAGCGCATCGACGAGCCGTTCGGGCGTCGTCCCTGCAGACCGTGCGGCTGGTCGGCTACCGGCTCGACCCCGAGGGCGGCTGAGCCGATGAGCCTGCGGACGCGGACGACGTTGCTGGTCGCGGTCGTCACCGCCGTGCTGCTGGTCGGCGGCGCGGTCACCCTCGATGCCGTGCTCCGGCACCGGCTGACCGGTCGGCGCGACGACCTGGCCCGCTCCCGGGTCGCCGACCTGCTCACGCTCGCCGAGTCGGGCGACCTGCCGCGCGTCCTGGTCAACGTCACCGACGACTCGGTCGCCCAGGTCGTCGACGAGCGAGGGTCGGGTCGTCGCCGCTTCCGCCAACGCCGCGCGGCGCGCCGCCCCTCACCGACGACCCGGCAACCGGAGGGCTGCAGCTGGAGGAGATCGTCGGGCCGGACGACGACGAGACCGAGGAGTACCGGCTGTGGACCTCGACCGGCCCGTCGGCAGACGGCGGCCGGGTCCGCGTCTACGTCGGCACCAGCCTGGAGTCCGTCCGGGAGGCGACGCCAGAACCTGCGGTCGCGCGCTGCTGGTCGGCGTACCCCTGGTGTGGCTGCTGCTCGTCGGCGCCTCGTGGCTGCTCGTCGGACGGGCGCTGCGCCGGCTCGACCGGATCCGTGCGGAGGTCGACACCATCACCGAGTCCGACCTGTCGCGACGGGTCGGGCGGCGACGGCCGGCGACGACGAGGTCGGCCGGCTGGCCACGACGATGAACCGGATGCTCGAGCGGCTGGAGCAGGCCAGCGAGCGGCAGCGCCGGTTCGTCGCCGACGTCTCCCACGACCTGCGCAGCCCGCTGACCGCCCAGCGCACCCAGCTCGAGGTGGCGATGGCGCACCCCGGGTCGGTCGACGACGACCAGCTCCACCGCGACCTGCTGGCCCACGTCGACGAGATGGACTCCCTGGTCGGCGACCTGCTGTTCGTGGTCACCGACGACGAGCGGCCGCGGACCCGCCAGCCCGCTCGACCTCGAGGACGTCGTCCTCGAGGAGGCCGCGCGGGTACGCCGCCTCGGCGGGCCCACCGTCGACACCTCGGCGGTGTCGGCCGCGCCGGTCGTGGGCGACCCCGGCGAGCTGCGGCGGCTGGTGCGCAACCTGGTCGAGAACGCCGTGGCCCACGCAGCCGGCCGGATCGAGCTGCGGGCGTCGAGCGATCGCGGACGTCGTCCGGTCGACGTGATCGACGACGGCCCGGGCGTGCCTGCCGGGCAGGAGGAAGCGGTCTTCGAGCGTTTCCACCGCGGCGACGCGGCGCGTACCCACCGCGGCACCGGCCTCGGGCTCTCGATCGCCCGCACGATCGCCGAGCGGCACGGCGGGACGCTGACCTTGGTCGGCGCGCCGCCAGGCGCGCACTTCCGGCTGGTCCTGCCGATCCGATAACCCGTTGCCGTGGAGCGGCACCTGCGAGTTGTCTGCAGGGATGCTCGCCCACGACCGCTCCGGCCCGACCGGAAAGACCCCGCTCCTGCTCCTGCACGCCGGCATCGCCGACCGCCGGATGTGGGACCCGATCTGGCCGGCGCTCACCGCCACCCACGACGTGGTGCGCGTCGACCTGCGCGGGTTCGGAGAGTCCGACACGACTCCGGAGGGCGCCTGGTCGCACGCCGAGGACGTGCTCGCCACCCTCGACGCGCTGGGGGTCGAGCGGGCGCACCTCGTGGGGTGTTCGCAAGGTGCCGGCGTCGCCGCCGAGGTCGCCGTACGGCGCCCGTCGCTGGCTGCGTCACTGGTGCTGGCCGCGCCGGGTGGGGCGCTGTTCGTGGGGAAGACCGACGCCCTGCGCGCCTTCTGGGACGCGGAGAACGCGGCCCTGGAACGCGGCGACGTCGAAGCCGCCGTAGAAGAGAACCTGCGCGCGTGGGTCGACGGCGCGCGCACGCCCGAGGAGTCGCCTGACGACGTGCGCGCGGCAGTCGCGGTGATGCAACGCCGTGCCTTCGACGTCATGCTCGCTTGGCCGGACGAGGTGTGGGAGGCCGAGCAGGAGCTCGACCCGCCGCTGACCGAACGGCTCGACGAGATCGTGGCACCGACGCTGGTCATCTCAGGTGGGCTCGATGTCGACGCGGTCGGCATGGCCGCCGCCGCGGTCCTGCAGGGCGTGCGTGGCGCCCGCGCGGTCGAGTGGTCCGACGTCGCGCACCTGCCGTCGATGGAGCGCCCCGAGGACTTCACCGCCGAGGTGCTGGACTGGGTGGCCCGAGCCGAGGAATGACGTCTGCTTCGCAGCCGGCGACGAGGTGGTCGCCTCGGACATCCCCGGCAACGGCTACGCCGAGCACGTGGTGGTGCCCGCGCCCGGGCTGCTCCCCGAGCCGGCGAACGTCTCCTTCGAGGTCGCCGCGTCGGTGCCCGTGGCGGCCGGGACGGCGTACCACGCGCTCGAGAAGACCCACGTCGGCAACGGTGACGTCGTGCTGGCGCACGGCGCGGCGGGCGGCGTCGGGACCGTGCTGGTCCAGCTGGCCCGCGAGCGCGGCGGCCCGGGTGATCGCCACGGCACGTCCGGACAAGCACGACTACCTGCGGTCGCTGGGCGCCGAACCCGTGGCGTACGGCGAGGGCCCCGACGGTGACCTGATCGACAGGGTGCGGGCCCTGGCGCCCGACGCCTCCGGAGCTTCAGGCTGCCTTCAGCGGCCGCTCGGCATCGTGGGGGCATGTCCACCAACCGAACCATCGCCGTCCTGGCAGTCGCAACTGCCACGGTCGCAGCACTCCTGACCACGAGCGCGGCTGCGCCCTCGCCCCCCTCGGCCGGGTCGGCACCGGCCAACCCCGACCCGAGCTGTTCAAGCACCCGACGGAGAACCCGTACTACCCACTCACGCCGGGCCTGGTGACCCGCTTGCGCGGCACGGGTGACGGCGAGAAGTTCAAGCAGACGGTGCGAATCACGACGAAGACCCGGCTGGTCGCGGGAGTCGAGACGACCGTCGTGCGCGACGTCGTACGGCGACCTGACGGCAGCCTCGCCGAGGCGACGGACGACTGGTACGCCGCCGACCTCGACGGCAACGTCTGGTACTTCGGCGAGGACACCGCGACGTACGACGAGGACGGCAACGTCGAGAGCCGCGAGGGTTCGTGGGAGGCCGGCGTCGACGGCGCCGCGGCCGGGATCATCATGCCGGCGGACCCGCGGCCGTCGAAGGCCGCCTACATGGAGTTCGCCAAGGGCGAGGCCGAGGACCAGGCCTGGGTGGTGCAGCGGCTGCCGTACGTCACCACACCGGGCGGACGATACGACCACATCGTGCGCACGCTGGAGTGGAGCCGGCTCGAGCCGGACGTCGTGTCGATGAAGTTCTACGCGCGGGGCCTCGGGATCGTCGAGGAGAAGGACATCGCCGCCGGCGACGAGCACTTCTGGCTGGTGTCGCCGGCGACGGGTCGTGCGCCTCGCGCAGCGCCATAGCGCGCTTTCAGTCAACCGACGCGCTCCGCGGACGTAACAGTGTTGTATCCCCCCGAAAGGACATCCCCCCGTGTCCGCACTCAGTACAACTCTGCCCACAGCCGCGCTCGCAACCGTCGTCGTGGCAGGTTCCCTCGTCCTGGCCCAGCAGTCCACCAGCTCCGCTCATGCCTGTCCGGCAACCAGCCTGACCCGCACCGGAGCACAGAGCGCCGGCATCAACCAGAGCGACACCGACGGTGCCTGGAACCTCCGTCAGGCCGTCTGGAACCGCACCGGCGTGACCTACCCGGTCCGGTCCGACTCGTGGACGCGCGGCTGCATCGCCGGCGGCACCGTCAACGGCGACATCCCCCGCTCCGCCACCCGCGACCAGTGGTACAACGGTGAGGACGGCGGCGCCCCAGGTGCCGACAGTGAGGGCTTCCGGCAGACCCTCACCAACACCCCGGGCAACTACCTGACCATCGTGGACTCCCGCGTCACCGACGTGGAGGACGCCTTCGACCCGAACCCCACCCGCGCCGACTCCGTGGTCACCTTGGACTCCGTCAGAGCCGAGTCGATCCGTGACGACTGCATCGAGAACGAAGGGGGCAGCGGCACCAGCCAGCTGCCCGGGTCCCTGGTGATCACCCGCTCCCTGTTCGACGGCTGCTTCGCCGCCTTCGCCGAGCGACCCTCGGGCGCGAGCACCGCCCAGAACGGGACCGGTCCCAGCACCTTCACGCTGACCGACTCGCTGGTGTACGTGCAGCCCCAGCCCCTGGGCCCGAACTACTGCTCGGCGACGCACGTGTCCCGGGGGCGGTGCAAGACCACCGGAACCCCCGACGTGTGGCTGGGCTCCTACGGCATCTGGAAGTGGTCCACTGCCGCCGCGGGGACCGTCGTCGTGCGTGACACCGTCTTCCGCCTCGACATGCCGTCGTACTCGTCCTGCTCGTCACAGAAGTGGCCCGCCGGCACCTACCAGAACGTCACCTTGGTGTGGACCGGCGCGCAGCCGTACGCCAGTGCGGGGGACTGTGCCAACGTCTTGCCCCCTGGCGTCACGCTGACCACCAACGTGTCGGTGTGGGACAACGCCAAGGCCGCCTGGCTGGCCGGCACCGCGACTCCCTCGACTCCCGCCACGTCCGCGCCCACGTCCGCACCCACGTCCGCGCCCACGTCCGCGCCCACGTCCGCCCCACGTCCGCCCCCACGTCCGGGCCCACGTCCGGGCCCACGTCCGCGCCCACCGGGACGACGACGGCAGCCCCGACCCCGACCGCCACACCCACGGTCAAACCCACGGGGAAGCCGACGAAGCCGCCGCAGCAGTGCCGGATCAGGTGGACGGGGGGCGGCAAGGCCTGGAAGTACGGCCCCTGGAAGTACCGCACCTGCGCGAAGAGTCGCGCCGCAGCCGGCGACGTCGCCGCGGCAAGCTGACCCGCGGACGCATGATGTCCGAGCCTGCGGCGCACCGCCCTGGCGGGTCAGGTCACGGCGTTGGCCAAGCGGTTCACGTGTGCCCGCAGCTGGTTCGGCTCCAGGGCGGTCAACTCGTGGCTCGAGCTGGCGAGCGCTTCCTCCAGCCCCTCGTCAGTCTCTTGACGCAGACGCACGAGTAGGTAGGTGCGGCGCAGACCGACTCCCATGTCGGTCAGGACCTGGTCGAGGCGTTTGCTGTTCTGCCGTGCCTTGTCCAACGGGGAGGGCTGGTTGCCGTACGTCCGTGTCACCGATCCCGACTGGCACTCGATCATCAGCACCTGGTCGGCCGTCCGAACGAGACGCTCCGAGATAGCCCGAACACGCGAGCCTCGGGCGGGCAGCGGCCGATGTGGCTCTCGACGAGTGACCCGAATCAATGGGTCGTCGCCTGCAGGGGTGTCGAGGCGGTCGGCGCCCCGCTGGTCTGCCACGCATCGA
>CAVWXS010000008.1:0-128321 GCA_963758885.1 uncultured Actinomycetota bacterium | reverse complement strand
TCCTGGCCCCTGCCCGGCCCGTCGTCGTGGTCCAGGGTGGCCCGCGTCGTCAGGTCGCGGCCGAGGCTCCGCGGCCACAGCACGTCGACCCCGGCACGGCGAAGTGCGGCGACCCCCTCGTCGAGCAGCGACACCAGCTCGTCGGTGTCGAGGGTGATCTCGTCGGGCACGCGCAGCTCAGCAGCCGGTCGAGGACCGGCCACGCCTGGGCCGCCGCACGCAGCGCGATCGCCGCGTGGGTGCGGGCCCGCTCGCCGAAACCGTGGTCGTCGGGACCCCCGGTCCACAACAGGGCCGCGTCGCACAGGTGGAACGGGTCGAGCTCGTCGTGGACCTGGAGCACCAGGCGCACCGAGCCGGCGAGCAGCTCCTCCTCGTCGGCCTCGACGCGCAGCGAGATGGTGACGAGCGCGGGCAGGGCCGGCCGCGCCACCGCCGCGGTCGCGTCCCAGCTCGGCGTCGAGGCGCCGCCGGAAGCCTCCCTCGCCGCCTCGGCGGCGTCCCGCGCGGCAAAGCGTCGACCACGGCCGCGACCA
This sequence comes from uncultured Actinomycetota bacterium, assembly GCA_963758885.1. Taxonomy (GTDB): domain Bacteria; phylum Actinomycetota; class Actinomycetes; order Propionibacteriales; family Nocardioidaceae; genus Nocardioides. The sequence goes on along the minus strand of CAVWXS010000008.1, from coordinate 127,785 downwards.
GGTCGCGCACGGCGGACTCGGCCTCCCTCGGCCGGCCACCCGTCGTACGACGCCTCGGCCGCCAGCCGGCGCACCCGGGCGTCCTCGTCGGGGTCGAGCGCCGAGGGCACCCAGCTCCCGTCGCCGGGCTCGAACCGGCCGGCGCCGACCAGGCGCAGCGCCAGCACCCCCGCCTCGGCGAGCAGCGCGACGTGGGTCGTGGGCCCGGCCACCCCGGCGGGCCTGGGCCAGCACCGGCAGCGCCTCGCGAACGGGCAGCGAGACCGTGGGACGCCGTCGGAGAACTCCACCGCCGACTCCCGCGGCGGGTCGGCGGCGCGCACCGTGGCCGGGCCCGACAGCGGCACGCCGCGACGAGTTGACTGGCGGGCTCACGCCGCCGACGGTAACCGGACCCGGTGACACCGGTGACGCGCGTCACCCCGGATTGCGCCCACTCGGTGAAACCGATTGCGCCGTGTCTGGGGGTTCGGTCCCTAGTCTGGACGGGTGACTCAGGCTTCCACCCCTCTTCTGCTCCCGAGTACCCCGACCACATCGACGGTGCCGTCCTCAAGATCGCCGGCGTCGTCGTCCTCGGCGCGATCATGTCGATCCTCGACATCACGGTCGTCAACGTCGCGCTGCCGACGTTCCAGACCGTGTTCACCGGCGTCGACGACCCGCTCCCCTACTCCACGGTGGCGTGGACCGTCACCGGCTACACCCTCGCGCTCGCCACGGTCATCCCGATGACCGGGCTGGGCCGCCGACCGGTTCGGCACCAAGCGCCTCTACCTCGCCGCGATCGGCCTGTTCACGCTCGGCTCGGCGCTCTGCGCCGCGGCGTCGTCGATCGAGATGCTGATCGGCTTCCGCGTGCTGCAGGGCCTCGGCGGCGGCATGCTGATGCCGCTCGGCATGACGATCATGACCAGGGCGGCCGGCCCGCACCGGATGGGCCGGCTGATGGCCATCCTCGGCGTCCCGATGCTGCTCGGCCCCATCCTGGGCCCGATCATCGGCGGCTGGCTGATCGAGCACGCCAGCTGGCACTGGATCTTCCTGATCAACCTGCCGCTCGGCATCGCCGCCATGGTCTACGCCGGTTCGTCCTCGCGAAGGACTCGCCCCAGCCCTCGGAGTCTTTCGACTTCCTCGGCATGGCGCTGATGTCGCCGGGTCTCGCCCTGTTCCTCTACGGCGTCTCGTCGATCCCGGGCGCCGCCAACGGCGACTACTGCTACACCCGCGTGTGGGTGACCACGGATCATCGGCATGCTCTGGTGGTCGCGCTTCGTCTTCCACACGTTCCGGCCCGAACACCCGCTGCTCGACCTGCGCCTGTTCAAGAACCGCAACCTCACCGTCTCCATCGTCACGATGTTCCTGTTCGTGGCGGCGTTCTTCGGCGGGCTCCTCCTAGTGCCGACCTACTTCCAGCAGGTCCGCGGCGAGTCGGCTCTGGTGGCCGGCCTGCTGGTGGCACCGCAAGGTATCGGCGCGATGCTGACGATGCCGATCGCCGGCAACCTCAGCGACCGAATCCCGGTGGGACGGATCGTGCCCGTCGGGCTGGTGGTGATCGTCATTGGGTTCTTCGGGCTGACGCAGGTCACCGCGACACCCCCTACCCGCTCCTATCGCCGAGCTTTTCGTGCTGGGCCTCGGCATGGGCGCACGATGATGCCGCTGTTCACCGCGGCGCTGAAGACGCTCAAGGCCCACGAGGTCGCCCGGGGCTCGACCCTGCTCAACATCATCCAGCAGATCGGCAGCTCGGTCGGCGTCGCGGTGATCTCGGTGATCCTGACCGCCCACCTCAACGCATCCGAGTTGGCCAAGCCCGCGATGGCGGCCACCCTCGACCCGTCGCTGACCGACGCAGTCGGGGCCCGCGGCGGTGGCGGCGGGCCTTGCGGATGCGGCGGCGGCCTTCGCCGACACGTTCTGGGTGGCTTGGGTCCTCGTCGTGCTGACCCTGGTGCCGGCGTTCTTCCCGCCGCGCAAGCGCGTGGAGGCGCGGCTCACCGACGAGGACGCCCAGAGGGCGTTCCTCCGGTCGTCCTCCACTGACCCGATTCGACACGTCCGCATACGAGTCGCGCTCACGCCACGTCGGGGGCTCGTCGCGACCCGCGCCGCGGCCCCGATTCCCGCAGGAGGAACGTGTCGACTCGCGCGCAGTCTCGGCAGCGGTGCCGACTCAGCCCGTCGTGGCGAGGACCAGGGGATGAGGCCGGAGGCCCCGGCGCGCAGGTCGCGGGCCGCGACGGTGAGGGTCCAGCCCGTCACGACCTGGTCGTCCACCAGCAGCATCTCGGCGCCCTCGAGGGGCGGCCGCGTCGGGCGCGGCCGCCAGGCGAATCGGCGGCTCACTGCCGCCACCCGCTGGGCGGAGTTGACCGCACCGCGACCTGGCGGGACGGAGTGGTCGACGATGGCGTAGCTGCCCACGATCGGCACCTGGAGGAAGCGGGCGAGCCCGTCAGCCAGGTCACGCACCAACGTCGGCCGGGTCGCCGAGTCGACCCACCACGATCGCGGTCACCGGCGGGCTGCCAGTCGCCGAGCACCTCGATGACGGCCTTCACCAGCGGCACCGGCACCGGCCCGTCTGCGGTGTCGGGGCGGAACAGGTCGCGCAGCGCGCCGCCGTGACCCAGGTCGGTGAGCCGGGCGACGGCCCGGCCCTCCTCGGCGGCCTCGGCGATCTTGCCCTTGAGGTCGAGCCCGAACGCGGTCAGCCCGGTCGGCCACATCTTGCGGGGGGCGACGACCACGCCGGGCCGCGACAGCCGTTCGGCGGCGGCGCCGAGGGCGTCGTCGGTGACGGAGTCCGACAGCGTCATCCCGCCGCACTTGTCGCAGCGGCCGCAGGGTTGCGCGCCTCGGGTCGTCGAGCGCGACGCGAAGGAACTGCATCCGGCAGCTGCCCCCGGCGATGTAGTCGAGCATCGCCTGCTGCTCTCCCTTGCGCGTGTCGGCGACCCGGCCGTACCGGTCCTCGTCGTAGGCCCATGCCTCCCCGGTGGTCGTCCACCGCCCTTGACCCGCCGAACTGCCCCGTCGACGTCGAGCACCTTCAGCATCGTCTCGAGCCGGCTGCGCGCGAGCTCGACCCGCGGCTCCAGCGCGGCCGAGCATCGGGCGCCCTCCTCGGCCAGTACGTCCAGGGTCTGGCGGACAGCGCTCGCGCGGGAAATGCCAACGAGGCGAAGTAGTCCCAGATGTCACGGTCCTCTGTGGCCGGCAGCAGCACCACTGTTGCCCGGTCGACGCCACGCCCGGCTCGACCCACCTGCTGGTAGTACGCGATCGGCGAGGGTGGCGCACCGAGATGAATCACGAACCCCAGCGGCGTGTCGAAACCCATCCCGAGTGCCCACGTCGCCACGACCGCCTTTGACCCGCGGCCAGGTCCTCACTCGAGCCTGCACGCTCGCTGGCGTCGGTCTGGCCGGAGTAGGCGTGCACGTCGTGGCCGCGCGAGCGGAAGTAGTCGGCGACCTCCTGGGTTGCGGCGACCGTCAGGCAGTAGATGATGCCGCAGCCAGGCTGCTCAGCTAGGTGGTCGCACCAGCCAGGCCAGCCGCTGCTCGGCGGTCCGACGACCACCCCGAGATGCAGGGATTCACGGTCGAGCGATCCTCGCAGCACCAGTACGTCGGTGCCCAGTTGCTCGGCGACGTCGGCGACCACCCTGGCGTTGGCCGTCGCGGTCGTCGCCAACACCGGGATGCCTGCGGGCAGTTCGCCCAGCAGGGTGCGGATCCGTCGGTAGTCGGGCCGGAAGTCGTGGCCCCAGTCGGAGATGCAGTGCGCTTCGTCGATGACCACCAGCCCGCCGATCGCGGCCAATCGGGGCAACACCTCGTCGCGAAAGCCCGGGTTGTTCAGCCGTTCCGGGCTGACCAGCAGCACGTCGACCTCGCCGGCGTGGATCTGTTCGTGGACGGCACCCACTGCAGGCTGTTGGCAGAGTTGATCGTCACCGCGTGGATACCGGCCCGCTCGGCTGCCGGGATCTGGTTGCGCATCAGGGCCAGCAGCGGGGAGACGATCACCGTCGGGCCGGCGCCCTGCTCCGCAGCAGGAGGGTCGCCACGAAGTAGACCGCGGACTTGCCCCACCCGGTGCGCTGCACGACGAGCGCACGCCGCCGCTCGACGGCGAGCGCCTAGATCGCCGCCCACTGGTCGTCGTAGAGGACGACGTCACTCTGTCCATCCCTGGGACCGACGAGTGCGCGCAGGTGCTCCTCGGCGCGGGCGCGGACGTCGGTCGCGGTGGTGGACGGCATGCCCGCATGTCTACCAGCGTGCGGCGACGGGGCAGGTTCGTGATCCACAGGCGTTTCGACGTCGGTCCTGGAGGTCCGCACCCTTGCGACGACCTCGTCACGTGACCGACGGCTCACCCTGGTTCGTGACAGGACGTGCGTCCATCCTCAACCTGCGGAGGCACGCTCACCAGATGCGGACGCGCTCTTCCGGGTCGAGCCAGAGACCGTCGGAGGACGAGGTCTCGAACGCCGTGTGGAACTCGTCGAGGTTGCGCACGATGTTGGCGCGGAACTCCGGCGGGCTGTGCGGGTCGATGGTCAGGAACTGCATGGCGGTCTCCTTGCGCCGCTTGGTGCGCCAGCAGTAGGCCCAGTTCATGAACACCCGTTGGCTGTCCTCGCTGGTGACCTGCTCGCCGTCGGCCGCGCGGGCGATCGCGTAGGCCTTGTGGGCGATGGCCAGGCCGCCGAGGTCGCCGATGTTCTCGCCGACGGTCAGCGCCCCGTTGACGTGCTCGCCGGGCAGCGCGCGCGGCTCGAAGCCGTCGTACTGCTCGATCAGCGCCTTCGACTTCACCTCGAACGCGGCCTTGTCGTCGGCGGTCCACCAGTCGTTGAGGTTGCCCAGGCCGTCGTACTGCGCACCCTGGTCGTCGAAGCCGTGGCCGATCTCGTGTCCGATCACCGCGCCGATGCCGCCGTAGTTCTCGGCGGGGTCGGCCTCGGGCGAGAAGAACGGCTTCTGCAGGATGCCGGCCGGGAAGCAGATCTCGTTGGTGCCGGGGTTGTAGTAGGCGTTGACCTGCTGCGGCAGCATCAGCCACTCGTCCTTGTCGACGGGCGCCCCGATCTTGGCCAGCTGGCGTGCGGTCTCGAACGACGACGCGGCGGCCACGTTGCGCAGCAGCTCGCCGGGGTAGAACTTCAGCGTCGAGTAGTCGCGCCACTTGTCGGGGTAGCCGATCTTGGGCCGGAAGGTCTCGAGCTTCTCGTAGGCCCGCTGCTTGGTCTCCTCGCTCATCCACTCGAGGTCGGCGATGGAGCGGCGGTAGGCGACGACCAGGTTGGCCACCAGCTCGTCCATCAGCGCCTTGCTGCGCGGCGGGAAGTGCCGCTCGACGTACTCGCGCCCGAGGGCCTCTCCCATCGAGCCCTCGACCAGCGCGACGCCGCGCTTCCAGCGGGCCCGCAGCTCGGGCGTGCCGCTGAGCGTGCGGCCGAAGAAGTCGAAGTTGGCCTGCACGAAGGCGTCGGGCAGGTACGGCGCGGCGGAGCGGACGATCCTGGCGAGGACGTAGGTCCGCCAGTCCTCGATGGGCGTCTCGTCGAGCACGGTCGACAGGTGCGCGAGGTAGGACGGCTGGCGCGCGCAGACCTCGAACAGCGTGTCGCGGCTGCCGCCGAGGTTGCCGATCCAGCCCGCCCAGTCGAACGCCGGGCAGAGCTCCACGAGCTCGGCGTACGTCTTGAGGTTGTAGGTCTTGATGACGTCACGGGTCTCCGCACGCTCCCAGTGGCCCTCGGCCAGCCGGGTCTCCACGCGGAGCACCGTCGCCGCGGCCCCCTCGGGGTCGTCATGACCCAGCAGGCCGAACATCACGGCCAGGTGGGCGAGGTACTTCTCGCGGATCTCGGCGAACTTGTCGTCGCGGTAGTAGGACTCGTCCGGCAGGCCCAGCCCGCCCTGCCGGAAGTACACGATGTTGCGCTCGGCGTCGCGGTCGTCGTTGTCGACGTAGGACAGGAACAGGCCGCTGCCACCGGTGCGCTCGAACTCGCCCAGGAACCCGGACAGGTCGCGGACGTCGCGCAGCTCGGCGGCCGCGTCGAGCACGGTCTGGAGTGGCTCCAGGCCGAGCTCCTCGATCGTGGCCTCGTCCATGAACGAGGCGTAGAGGGTGGCGATCTTGCGGGAGTCCTCCGAGCCTTCCGGGTCCCCGCCCTGCTCGGCCAGGGCCTCGATGATCTCGCGCACCTGGCTCTCGGCCGTGTCGGCCAGCTGCACGAACGGCCCCCAGCTCGACCGGTCGCCAGGGATCTCCTCGTCGTCGAGCCAGCGGCCGTTGACGTGGCCGAACAGGTCGTCCTGCGGCCGGATGTCGTGGTTCATGCCCGCGCGGGCGTCGTCCAGGATGCTCACGACCGCAGAGCCTAAACGGCGGCCCTAGGAACCCCGACTATCGGACCCGCACGACGGACTTGCCGAGCGCACGCCGCGCGTCGATGTCCAGCAGCGCGCGGCCGAAGGCGTCGAGGCTGTACGTCGCCCCGATCGGCGGGTCGATCGCCCCCGACTCCATCAGCGGCAGCAGGGCGGCCCACTGCTCCTGCATGTAGCCGGGCCGGGCCATCGCGTAGGCACCCCAGCCCACCCCACGGACGTCGATGTTGTTGAGCAGCAAGCGGTTGACCTTGACCTCCGGGATCGCCTGCCCCGCTGCGAAGCCCACCACCAGCACCCGGCCTCGGGGCGCGAGCAGCCGCAAGGAGTCGGTGAAGGCATCGCCGCCGACCACGTCCAGGACCACGTCCACGCCGCGCCCGCCGGTGAGGTCGGAGACCGCGTCCTTGAACCCGTCGAGCAGCACCACGTCGTCCGCGCCGAGGGACCTCACCAGATCGGCCTTCGCCTCCGTCGAGACGACGGCGACCACCCGCGCGCCGAAGCCTCGCGCCACCTGGATCGTCGCCGTACCGACACCGCCGGCCGCGCCGTGCACCAGCACCGTCTCGCCCTCGCGGAGGTCGCCTCGTTCGAGCAGTGCGAAGTGGGCGGTCAGGTAGTTCAGCGGGAGGGCGGCGCCCTGCTCGAAGCTGAAGACGTCGGGTAGTGCGAACACCGACGCCGAAGGTACGGCGGCCCGCTCGCCGGCGCCGCCCCACGGCAGCACGCCGGCCACCCGCTGCCCGGGCTCGAAGCCGGGGCCGCTGACGACCGTGCCCGCGACGTCGACACCGAGGGTGAACGGCGGCTCGGGCCTCATCTGGTACTGGCCCTTGCTCAGCAGCAGGTCCGGGAACGAGACCCCCACGGCGTGCACGTCGACCAGCACCTCGTGCTCGCCGGGGACGGGTTCGTCGACATCGCGGACCACGACGTCCGCCGGACCGGTGGGCGTGACGACCTGGGCGGCGCGCATGTACGGATCATGCCGCGCCGCGCAGGTGGTTTCGAGGCTGGCCTGCGGCCTCACACCTCAACCACCGAAGCTCGCTGGTTGAGGTGCGAGGAGCGCTAGCGACGAGCCTCGACCTGCGAGCCCGCGGCTAGCCCGGGTTGACGATCGCGTTCGCCTCGAAGTGCATCGGGTCGGTGTAGCGCCAGTGGCCGCCCCAGGTGAAGCCCCACTCCTCGAAGACCGCGACCACGCGGGGATCCATCTCGCCCACCGTGCCGCGCTGGTTGCCGGGGACGTTGAGGTCGAGGGCAAGACCGAAGGAGTGGTTGGAGAGCTTGGTGGTGCCGGCGATGAACCGCGGGTAGTAGCACCCGGCGTACTCCTCCGGGTGGATCTCGTTCGCAAGCCCGAGCTCGACGATGTCGGCGAGCGCGGCGCGCAGCTGAGGGAAGATCAGCCGGTTGCAGGTGACCGAGCCCAGGATCGGCACCGTCTCGGTCGTGATGTGGTCGCGCACCCACGACGGTTCTGGCGCGATGTGGCCGCCGGAGAGGACGGTGTAGTTGAAGATGCCGACGGCCGTGCCGACCGAACCCACCAGCAGGGCGGTCTGCTGCACGGAGATGTCCAGACCGAGGCGGGCCGCGATGTCGAGGCGCTGGACCGACGCCTTGTCGCCGGCGATCTTCTCGATGGGCTTGCGCACCGACTCGGGCGCTCGCAGCGGGTAGGTCGCCACGAGCAGCGCGTTGCCCGGCTGCATGCCGAGCTGCTCGCCCACCTCGGCGTTGACGACCGCGTCGACGGTGGGCACCTGCGCCGCGTAGGCGCCGACTCCGACACGCGGTGCGTCGCGGCCGCCACCGAGCTTGAGCACGCCGTTCTTCGCGGGGATTCGTCCCTTCAGCTTCTTCACGAGGGCGAGCTGGCCGGCGGCGACGCGGTCCCACTGCTCCTCGAGGTTCGCACTCCCGATGCGTGTGTAGTTGCGGTACGACGCGGGGTCGACCGCAGCCAGGTTGATGACGCGGTTCTCGATGCTCACCTGCGCCATCGACAACGGCTCGACGCTGCGCACGCCCCTGACCTTGCGGATCCGCTCGATGATGTCGTCGGTCAGCGTGACCTTGCTGAACACCAGGATGTCCGGGCTCCTCAGCGCGCCCTTGCGCGGCCCGACCCCCTTGGTGGGCTCGTCCGTGGGCCCCGTCTCGCCAGTCTCGCTCGCCTCGGTCGCCGTGGGGGACGGCGTACGGCGTGGCGGTTGGGCGTCGCTGTCGTCGCTCTGCTCGTCGGGGGCGCAGGCGGCCAGACCGGTCGAGAGCAGCACGGCCGCGGCCGTCGCGGCCACCGCACGGCGTGCTCCCCCACTCACCGCACCAGGGTAGGTGCGGACCCCACACCGATTCGTCTGCACCGTCTGCAGCGGGGAAAGTCGCGTCAAACCGCAGACGAATCCGGGTTGGTGTCGGCGTCGGCCTCCTCCAACGACCCCGGGATGGTCAGCCAGGACACCAGGCCGCCGAGGAACAGCAGCACGGCGCAGATGATCGTGGCCTCGCGGAACGCCACGTCGAAGACCGCCGCGTCGGCGTAGTCGTCGCCGCTCAGACCGACGGCGACGGGCAGTGCGGCCACGGCCAGCAGCGAGCCGGCGCGGGCCACGGCGTTGTTGATGCCGCTGGCGATGCCGGCGTTGTCGTTGGGCGCGGCGGCCAGCACGGTGGCGGTCAGCGGGGCGACCATCAGCGACAGGCCGAGTCCGAAGACCGTGAGCCCGGGCAGTACGTCGCGCCAGTAGTTCACGTCCTCGCCGACGCCGAGCAACATCACGCAGGCCACCCCCATCACGATCGGGCCGACCGTCATCGGGATCCTCGGCCCGATGCGCTGGCCGAGCTCACCCCCGCGCGAGGCCAGGAAGAGCATGCAGACCGTGATCGGCAGACTGGCGATCCCGGCGAGGAACGCCCCGTAGCCGCTGACGGTCTGCAGCTGGAGGGTGAGGAAGAACAGCACGGCTCCGAGGGCGGCGTACACGAGCAGTGTCATCGCGTTGGAAGCGCTGAACGTGCGGTCGGCGAACATGCCCAGCGGCACCATCGGCATCTCACTGCGCTTCTCGACGAGCAGGAATCCCGCCGCCCCGGCCACGCCGATCACGGCGGCCCAGGGGGCGAACGAGTCACCCCACTGGATCAGGGCATAGGTGATTCCGCCCAGCGCGACCGTCGCCAGGATCGCGCCGACGACGTCGAAGCGTGCGGGTGCGTGGGGGTCGCGAGTCTCGGGAACGGCCCGTTGGGCGACGACGACGGTGACGACGGCCAGCGGCAGGTTGATGAAGAAGATCCATCGCCAGGAGCCGTACTGAACCATGGCGCCGCCGACGAACGGCCCGATCGCACCGGCGATCCCGCCGAGCCCCGACCACGACCCGATGGCGCGGGAGCGGCTCTCCGGTTCGAAGGCGCCCTGGATCATGGCCAGGCTGCCGGGGGTCAGCAGTGCGGCTCCGATGCCCTGGAGGATGCGAGCGACGATGAGCACGGTGGCCGACGGGGCGATGCCACACAGCAACGATGCCAGCGCGAACCAGACGGTGCCGACCACGAAGATCCGGCGCCGTCCGTAACGGTCGCCCAGCGAGCCGCCGAGCAGGATCAGCGACGACATGCTGAGCAGGTAGCCGTTGGTGATCCACTGCAGCTCGGCCAGGCTGGCGTCGAAGTCCTCGCCGATCGTGCGCAGCGCGACGTTGATGACGGTGCCGTCGAGGAACGTCATGCCCGATCCGAGGACCGCGGCCGCGATGATCGCCTTGCCTGTCCTGCTGCCGAACGCGACCTGTTCGCTCACCGGCAACTCGTCTGGTCGCTCATCCGGGCTCCCACCGCGCCAGCGTACGGCGGAGCTAGCGTGACCCCATGGCCCTGCTCTACGACGCGACGATCACGCCCGGCAAGCGCGACCTGATGAAGGGCTGGCTGCCGAGCCGGTCGTGGTTCGACGGCGACCTTGCGCGCAAGCCCCACGCCGCCTTCCGCTTCGACGACCCAGCGGGTGAGGTGGGCGTCGAGTGCTTCCTGCTCGGCCCGGAGGGCGGCCCAGGCAACCGGCCGGACGCCCCGACGTACCTGATCCCGATGAGCTACCGCGGCGCGGCCCTGGAGGGTGCCGAGGAGCACCTGATCGGTACGACGGTCCACTCGGTGCTCGGCAAGCGCTGGGTCTACGACGGGTGCGCCGACCCGGTCGCGGTGTCGGCGATCCTGAGCGCCATCACGACCGGTGGCCACGAGGCGGCGCTGACCATGGAGCAGGACGGCGAGATCGTCACGTTCGAGCCCACGTGCCGCGTGGTCGGCAGCGGCTCGGCGAGCGACGTCGTACGCGTCGACAGCGTCACGCTGGTCGACGCCGGCGACCCGACCCTCACCCGCGCCGGCGATCTCGAGCTCGTCCTCGCCCGTGTGGTCGGCACCCCGGTCAGCGGCCAGGAGACCCTCACCGCAACCTGGGGCGACCACGCCTCCGTCGTCATCGCTGCGGCCCGTCGTTCGGGATAGTCCCGACCGAAGGCCGTGAAGGTCCGCACGACCTCCTCGACCAACGGGAGAAGCAAGGTCAACCGCCGCTCCGCTCGAGCCCGTCGACGAGGGCGAGCAGGTCGTTCGCGCCGGGCACGCCGCGCTCGGCGAGCGCGGTGACCCGGTCCCGCACCTCGGCGTAGGAGGTGGTCCGGAGGTCGCCGTACGCCGGCAGGTCACCCAGCTTCACCAGCTCGGCGAGGTCTGCGGCCGCCGTCGCCAGGGCGAAGTCGTCGCTCGGCGTCGTCTCGGGATCGGCGGCCAGCACCGGAGCCTCGGCGCTGCCCGGCGCCCGCGTCGCAGCCGAGACCCACCGCAGCCGCGCCACGCCGATCTGCTGTCCCGGCGCGACCCCGGGAGCCAGGCGCACCTCGTAGAGGGCGCTCGCGCGGTGGCCGGCGCCGAGCTCGCCCGCGTCGGCGGCCAGGTCCTCGAACTGCTCGTCGAGCATGGCCCGGTTGTCGTAGCCGACCAGCCGGTAGGACGACACGAGCTCGGGGTCGAACTCGACCTGGGTGCGCGCGTCGTCGGCCACCGGCGCGAGCAGCGAGGTCAGCTCGTCGACGTAGAGGTGCTCGGCCTCCTCGTAGGTGTCCACGTAGCGGTAGAAGCCGTCGCCCTGGTCGGCGAGCTGCTCCATCAGGTGGTCGTTGTAGTTGCCCATGCCGTAGCCGACGGTGACGAGGTGGATGCCCTGCTGACCCTCCTCGGCGATCGTCGCGGTGATGCTGTCGGGGCCTGTCATGCCGACGTTGGCGACCCCGTCGGAGCACAGCACGACGACGTTCACGCCGCCGGGACGGTACGCCGACCTGGCCTGCTCGTAGCCCAGGCGGAGGCCGTCGGCCAGGTTGGTGCTGCCGCCGGGGTACAGGCGGTCCACCGCAGCCAGGATCTCCTCGTTCTCCTCCACCCGCGTGGGAGGCAGCACGAGGTCGACGGTGTCGTCGAAGGCGACGACGGAGACGGTGTCGTCGGGCCGCAGCGACTGGGCGAGCAGCGCGATCGAGCTCTTGACCAGCCCGAGCCGGCTGCGGATGTCCATGCTGCCGGAGCGGTCGACGACGAGGGTCAGGTTGACCGACGGCCGGTCGTCGGCGACCAGCTCGCGCGCGGTCACCGCGACCCGCACCTCCTGGGTGCCGTCGCTGAGCCCCGCGGCCATCCCCGACTCCGTGCGGAGGGCGAGGTCGGCGTCGGTCGGCGCCGGGTCGCCGTACGGGAGGGCGTTGACCCACTCCTCGGACCGCACCGACTCGGCGGGTGGCCGGAGACCTTGGGCCACCAGCGTCTGCGCGATGCGGAAGGAGCCGTTGTCGACGTCCAGCGCGAAGGTCGACTCGGGGTCGATGGCCGTGTCGACGAAGCCACTCATCCCCGCGTCGACGAAGGTGTTGTCCTCGAGCGGTCCGGGCTCCTGGACGCCGGGGTCGTCTGCGGTGCGATCGCCTTGACCGACGAGCTGGCGGCGTCCTCGTCGGCCGCCTCCTCGTAGTTGTCGTAGTAGCTCTGCGGATCGGCGTCCTGCGGGCCGTCAGCGCCCTCGCCACCGCACGCGGTGACCAGGCCCGCGGTCAGCGCGAGCAGGACGGACGGGGCCAGGAGTCGAGTGCTGCGAGCGGGTGGCGTCATGGCCGTGCGACGGGGCTTTGCCGACGTGCGTTCCTCCGATGTTGCCGTCGCGACCCGATCGTGACCGGACTGTCACCCCCACGTGATGGGAGCGCCTCGCCACGGGTCGAGAGCGCGGTCGTCGACGTCCAGCTCGTCGGAGCGGTTCCAGAGCGTGAGGTAGACCGCGACGGCCGCTCCCTCCAGCCGTACGTCGGCCCGCTCGGCGACCTCCTCGGGCAAGGCGATCGTGACGACCGCCGGACGTTCGCCGACCTCGACCAGCCACCCCGTCGGCGACTCGTCGGCCAGGACTCCGATCGCGATCGGCTCGTCACTGCGCAGCCGACTCTTGTTGCGGGTCATGAAGCCGCGCAGCAGCTCGTCGATGCCGTCCACGGCGACAGCCGGGTCGACCCAGGTGTCGCTCGCGCGGGGGTAGCGGCCCAGCGCCGCCGACAGCGCGTCGACGGCGTGGATGGTGGTCTCGTGGCACTGCCGCCGCGCCCAGAACGCCCGCGCGGGCGGGGCGTCGTTGAGGAAGACGACCGTGCGCACGTCGTCGGCCGCCTGGGTGATCGCGGCGACCAGGTCGATGGCCCCGTCGCGCAGCCAGTCGACGGGGCTGGAGGCCCGGCGGCCCGCCCGCTCGGTCGCGTCGATCTCGATGGACTTGCCGCGGAGGTTGGCCGCCGCCCAGCGGTGCACCATCCCCTGGTGGCCGATCAGGCGGCGTACGGTCCAGTCGGGGCAGGTCGGCACCGGTACGTCGAGCCCCGCCTCGCCCGCGTGGCGCGCGAACGCCGACACCGCGTCGCGCAGGGCGGCGAGGTGCTGGTCGATGGTCAGGGTGGTCGGCACGCCGCGAACCATCTCACGGCAAGCCTGTCCGGGGCCCGCGGTTATCGCCCGACCGCCGCCAACACCGATTCGTCTGCCCCGTCAGCGGGGAAATCTGAAGTAATCCGCAGACGAATCGGTGTTCAGTCGGCGAGGGGGGTGGAGTCGGGGCGGAGCTCGAACGCCGTGCAGACCTGGGCCTTCAGCGGCAGCCGCCAGGTGTGCTTGAGGCTCGGCACGCGGAGGGTGACCAAGGTCGCCGCCGCCTCCTGGCAGTCCTCGGACGGCACCGGTCCGGGGTCGGTCCAGTGCACGACGGTCTTGGCGGTCTCGCCAGGGTCGAGGGTGACCGCACCGCTGCCCCCGCTGAGCTCACCCTTCGCGCCGAGCGCGCCCTCGAAGTCGCGGAAGCCCGCCTTGGTGGCACTACCGGCCGAGCAGGCGTCGTCACCCACGTTGGTCAGGCGGATGGTGAGGAAACGGCTGCCCGCGGCGCCCTCGAGGCGGCCCTTGACGACGTACAGGTTGTCGCTCGTGCACATGGGAGCTGCGGCGGCACCGCTCGCGGGCGTCACGGCCACGACCGTGCCGGCGAGGGCCAGCCCGAGACGGCCAGCACGGAGGCCAGCACGCCCAGCGAGATACCGAGGGACCTGGGACCCCAGGCGAGGTGGTGAAACATGGTGTGCCTCCCAACGGGTCCCCGATCGAGGACCCTTCCAGTGTGACGCGGGCTCGGTTGCTTCGGTTGTCGCAGGTAGGGGAGATTGACCGAATGCAGAGACCTTCCCTTCGGCGTCGACTTCGGCGGCTCGGGCATCAAGGGAGCGCCGGTCGACATCGAGGCCGGCGACTTCGCCGGCGACCGGGTGCGCATCAAGACGCCGCAGCCCTCGACGCCCGAAGCCGTGGCCGAGGTGTTCGTCGAGCTGCTCGGCCAGTTCCCCGACTCGACGGGCTCTGTCGGTGTCACGGTGCCGGCCGTGGTTCGCCACGGGGTGGTCAGCTCGGCGGCCAACATCGACAAGGGATGGATCGGCACGGACGCCGACGCGCTGTTCACCAAGGCCACCGGCCGCGACGTCCACGTGGTCAACGACGCCGACGCGGCGGGCCTGGCCGAGGTGAGGTTCGGCGCGGCCAGGGGCCGTCGCGGGCTGGTCATCGTCACCACGCTCGGCACCGGGATCGGGTCGGCGATCGTGTACGACGGCGTGCTGGTGCCCAACTCCGAGCTCGGCCACCTCGAGATCGACGGGCACGACGCCGAGAAGCGCGCGGCCAGCTCGATCAAGGAGAGCGAAGGACTCAGCTACCCGGAGTGGGCCAAGAGGCTGACGGTCTACTACCGCACCGTCGAGAAGCTCTTCTCTCCCGACCTGATCGTCGTGGGCGGGGGCGTCAGCAAGGACTCCGCCGAGTTCTTGCACCTGGTCGACATCGAGACCGAGATCGTGCCGGCGAAGCTGCAGAACCGCGCCGGGATCGTCGGGGCCGCGCTGTGGGCGGCCGAGGCGGGGGATGAGCAGGCCCTAGGTTCCTACTTCTCGGAAGCCAGCGCCTTCTCGATGTCCTCGCGCAGGTCAGCGGGCTGGGTCAAGGGCTTGTAGCGCTCGATCACCTGGCCGTCACGACCCACGAGGAACTTCGCGAAGTTCCAGGTGATCTTGCCGCCGACCAGGACGCCCGCCTTCTTCTCCGACTTGAGCCACTCGTAGAGCGGGTGGGTGTTCGGTCCGTTGACGTCGATCTTGGCGAACATCGGGAAGGTCACGCCGTAGGAGGTCTCGCAGAACTCGGCGATCTGCGCCTCGGCGCCGGGCTCCTGGTGGCCGAACTGGTCGCACGGGAAGCCCAGCACCGTGAACCCGCGGTCGCCGAGGTCGTCGTACAGCTGCTGGAGGCCGGCGTACTGAGGCGTCAAGCCGCACTGGGAGGCGGTGTTGACCACGAGCACGACGTGGCTGTCGTATGCCGAGAGGTCGACGTCGGCGCCGTCGATCGAGGTGGCCGTGAAGTCTCCGAGAGTGGTCACCCGGACAAGTTTGCCACCCCGTTGGTCACTCAGCCGACCGACCCCGGATGGCCGCGGCCACGGCCTTGGGCACCGCCGGGTTGAAGACGCTCGGAATGATGAAGTTGGGGTTGATCTCGTCGTCGGTGACGACGTGGGCGATCGCGTCGGCGGCGCGCAGCAGCATGTCGAGGGTGATCTCCTTGGCGCGGGCGTCGAGCAGGCCGCGGAAGACGCCCGGGAAGGCCAGCACGTTGTTGATCTGGTTGGGGTAGTCGGACCGGCCGCTCGCGACGACGGCGGCGTACTTGTCGGCTTCCGCCGGGTCGACCTCCGGGTCGGGGTTGGCGAGGGCGAAGACGACGGCGTCGGGGGCCATGTCCTTGATCCAGAGCGGGTCGAGCACGCGCGGAGCGCTGACGCCCACGAAGACGTCGGCGCCGCGGAGGCCGTCGTGGAGGTCGCCACGTACCTTGCGAGGGTTGGTGCGAGCGGCCAGGCTCGCCTTGGCGAGCGGCAGCGACGTGTCGTCGGATGACAGCAGGCCCTCGCGGTCCCACACGACGATGTCCGAGATGCCCGCGGCCAGCATCAGCGTGACGATCGCCGAGCCCGCGGCGCCCGCGCCGGCGACGACGACGCGCACCTCGGTGATCTTCTTGTCGACCACGCGCAGGGCGTTGGTCAGCGCGGCCATCACCACGATCGCCGTACCGTGCTGGTCGTCGTGGAACACCGGGATGTCGAGGCTCGCCCGCAGCCGGGCCTCGATCTCGAAGCAGCGCGGGGCGGCGATGTCCTCGAGGTTGATGCCGCCGAAGCCCGGCGCGATCATCTCGACGGCCTTGCACGATCTCGTCGGTGTCCTGGCTGGCCAGGCAGATCGGCCAGGCGTCGATGTTGGCGAACCGCTTGAACAGCGCCGCCTTGCCCTCCATCACCGGCAGGGCCGCGCCGGGGCCGATGTTGCCGAGGCCGAGCACGGCGCTGCCGTCGGTGACCACGGCGACCGTGTTGCCCTTGATGGTCAGCCGGCTGACGTCCTCGGGGTGCTCGAAGAGCGCCTGGCTGACCCGGCCGACGCCCGGCGTGTAGGCCATCGACAGGTCGTCGCGGGTGCGCAGCGGGACCTTGGAGGTGACCTCGATCTTGCCGCCGAGGTGCAGCAGGAACGTGCGGTCGCTGACCTTGTGGACCTCGACCCCCTCGACCTGCCTCGACGCCTCGACCACGCGCTCGGAGTGGTCGGCGTCCGCGGCGCTGCACGTGACGTCGACGACGAGCCGGTCGTGGCTGGAGTCGGCGACGTCGATCGCCGTGACGATCCCGCCCTCGCGCGCGATCGCCGTCGCCACCCTCCCCACCACCCCGTGGTCGGGCGCGGTGTGCAGGCGCATGGTGATCGAGTACGACGAGGCGGTGGCCGACATGCCCGCCAGCCTGTCCCGGTTCGTCGGTTACGGGCAAGTACGCGCCGTGGTGGTCGCTGGTTGAGGATACCCGGTTAGCCGGGGTATCGCTCACTGGGGACCCGACGACCCGCTCCGACGCCTCGTGCGACGTCCGTGACGGGTCACAAGTCGACGTCCGTGCCTCCGGCGAGAGCGATCATGCGGTCGCGTTCGTCGAGGCGTTCGTCGAGGGACGTGCCAGGCGGGGCCAGCGCCAGTCGAAGCGACCAGCCGTGCCCTGAGGCGACGCCTCGACCGTCGAGGTCTCGCTGACCGACGAAGTGGCATCTCGCAGTCCGGCCGCAAGTCGTCGAGACCCCGTGGACGTGGCCGCGCGTCGGCGCTCCGCGAGTGAACGGCGACCATCGCCCTCGGCGCCTTCGTGCCCGACGTCACCGTGGTGCGAACTCTCTCCGATTCCGTTGAGGCAGCTCCGGAGCCGGAGCCATTCGTGCCGCACGCTGTCGGCGTGCACGCGGTCGAGGGCGGTGCCGCTAGCGCCGGTCACGACACCTGGTGACGCTGGCCCTGGACGCATCCCCGTGACGGGACTTCGTGCCCGGCCTCGTGACGGCCACGCCTGGTACGGCGCCGACCTCCGTGTGTGCCTCGCGACGGGCTTCAGCTCGCCCTTGCGCCAGGCGCGCCCAATGTCCCGCACGGCGCCTCGCACGCGTCGTGAAACGCCGGTACCCAGCCCACTGGCCCACGCGGTATCGCGATGGGCAGTCCCGACCCCCCACTTGGTCAGCCGATGACGGCCCCGCGGACGCGGGCGGGCGAGCCGACGTCGACGGGGTTGGGGTGGCCGTCGAGGGCGACGACCACGTGGCGTT
This sequence comes from uncultured Actinomycetota bacterium, assembly GCA_963758885.1. GTDB lineage: Bacteria > Actinomycetota > Actinomycetes > Propionibacteriales > Nocardioidaceae > Nocardioides. The sequence goes on along the minus strand of CAVWXS010000008.1, from coordinate 110,060 downwards.
CACCGACGTCGAGCACGGCCTCGGCGTCGTCGGCGGAGAGCAGCGTGCCGACGGCCTCGTAGATGTCCTCGTCGGGCACCCGCTCCAGCGACCCGGCGTCGTCGGCGCCGGCGGGCTCGAGAGGACCGAGGGCACGCATGCGCACGGCGGGCCGGCGGCGGCCGACCCTGACCCACCACAGACCGACCACCAGCACGAGCACGATCGGCCACGCCGACGAACCAGTACGGAGCCTTGCTGTGGATCTCGCCCTCGACGCGGTGGGCCTCCGGCCGGCCCTCGAGCACGCGGACCGTGATCTGCTTGGTCTCGCTCGCCTCCTCGTACGACGCCCGCTCGACCTCCGCGGAGTACCTGCGCTGGTCGGGGTCGACCTCCTCCGGGAACCGGAAGGCCACCAGGTAGCTCTCGCCCTTCGTGGCCGGCCTCGACGACCGTCGCCGTGACGTCGACGCCCGACCGCTCGACCCGGGCCCGGGTGAGCATCGTCGAGATCAGCGGGAAGGTGAGCACGAGCAGCATCACCGCGACGAAGAACAGCCGGCGGGTGCGGGCGTTCCAGACCAGCCTCATCCTTCCTCCCACCCGCACGCCTCGGCGGCGTACGCGAAGGCCTCGGCGGTCACCTCGGGGCTCATCGCCAGCCGGATCTGGGCCGGACGCGACCTGCCCGATGGTCACGTTGACGAAGAACGTCGTGCCGCCGGTCGCCGAGCCGAACGCGTGCGCGTCGCAGCGGGCCGGCTGGGCCGGCAGCTCCATGGTGACGGCCGGCCGTCGCTGCGCACCCGCTGGCCGACGGTCCAGAAGTCGCCGTCGGCGGAGGTGAACAGCGGCGTGCCGCCCACGGTGTCGACCGTGAACGCGCCACCACCCGCGCGGCCGGTCGGCGTCGCCGTGAGCCTGAACAGCGCCACGGCTTCGGAGCCGCTGCCCTCGCACCTCGATGCCGGACGTCCACTCCAGGTCGGCGATCCGCTCGATCGCGATCTCGTCGCAGCGTTCGTCGGCCCACCGCTCGACGACGCCCGTCTCGTCCTCGACGGGGAACGTCTCGACGTCCTCGTCGTAGGTGACGGTGACCGTCGCCGTGCCGGCGCTTCCCGCCGCACACCGGCTCGACCAGGTCGAGGGTGTAGCCGCGGTAGGACCCCGACGGGATCGGACGCAGCCGGCCGCCGAGCACCGGACGGGTCAGCAGCGCGTCCTTGTAGACGATGCGCCGCGGCTTGATGCTCCGCGGGAGGCCGTTGGTGATCCACACCTGGAACCGGCCGAGCGCGACGTCGCGGCTCGACTGCTGGAGCTCGGCCGTCAGCGTGCCGCTGAGCGTCCTCTCCGGTGCGGGCAGCATCGTCAGGCGTCTTGGTCGGCGAGGAGGGCGCGGACGTCGGCTCGGCGGCCCCGCTCCATCTCCTGGGCCACTGTCGGCCGACGAGCAGCCGGCCAGCGCGACGCACGCGAGCAGGGCCAGCAGGGCGCCACCAGACCGACCTCCTCACGATCCCAACTCTGCCAGCATCAGGGCGACGCCCAGGGCGGTCCGCTCCAGCTCGCCGGGGTCGACGCTCTCGTCCGCGGCGTGGATGTGGCAGGCCGGCTCCTCCACGCCCATCAGCAGGATCTCGGCATCCGGGTGGGCCGTCGCCAGGGCGTTGCACAGGGGGATGGCGCCGCCCTGGCCGGCGGTGACGAGATCACGGCCGTACGCCGCGCGCATGCCGGCCGCCAGCGCGGCGAAGCCCCGGCCCTGCGTGCGCGCCGCGAACGGCTCGCCCAGCGTCTTGGGCTCGACGGTGACCTGGGCACCCCAGGGTGCCGCGGCCTCGAGGTGTTCCACGAGGAGGCGCTGGGCGGCTGCGGCGTCCTGGCCGGGCGGGACCCGGAGGTTCACCACCGCCCTGGCCTCGTGCTGGATCGCGGCCGTCACGTTCGCGACCGAGGGCGCGTCGATCGCCAGCACGGTGGCGGCCGGCCGCGCCCACACCGTGTCGGCGACCGAGCCGGACCCGAGCAGCCCGACCCCGGGCAGCACCTGGGCATCGCCCGCGAACCGGTCTTCCGGGTAGTCGGCGCCGCCCCAGGTACCGGTGTTGTCGAGCCCGGTGACGGTGGTGTCGCCGGCGTCGTCGCGCAGGGTCGCGAGCATGGCGACGAGGGCGGCGAGCGCGTCGGGTGCGGCGCCGCCGTACATCCCCGAGTGGGCCGGCCCCGCCATCGTGCGCACGGTCACCAGCACCGACCCGGTGCCGCGCAGGCTGGTGGTCACCGTCGGGGTGCCGAGCTCGATGTTGCCGGCGTCGGCGATGAGCATGGCGTCGGCGGCGAACAGCCCGGGGTCGGTGCCGACCAGGCGGCCCAGGCCGCCGAGCGACATCTCCTCGGAGCCCTCGCACACCACGCGGACGCCGACCGGCCACGGCTTCGGCAGCGCGCGGAGCACGGTCAGCAGCATCACCAGGTTGCCCTTGCAGTCGGCCGCATCCGCGGCCGTAGAGGCGGCCGTCGCGCTCGGTCAGCTCCCACGGCGACGACGCCCAGACGGCAGGGTCGGCCGGCTGCACGTCGTAGTGGGAGTAGAGCAGGACCGTCGGCGCACCCTCCGGCCCGGGCGAGTGCCCGATGACGGCGTCGGTGCCGTCGTCGGTGGGCACGCGTCGTACGCCGCCCACGCCGGCGTCCGCGAACAGCGCCACCACCTCGTCGGCAGCCGCCGAGCAGGCTTCGGCGTGCGCGCCGTCGGCCACGGACGGCAGCGCGACCAGGCGCGCCAGGTCGTCGAGTGCGCGCGGAAGAAGCTCGGTGACGCGCGTCTCTCACGTGAGCTGCTCGAGGTACTCCGGCAGCATCTGCCACCACGTCGGCCAGTCGTGGTCGTAGTCGGGGCCCCAGTCGTCGACGCGGTTCGGCACTCCCTTGGTGCCGAGGACCTCGGCCGCGCGCCACGACTCGCTGGTGTCCTCCCACTTGCCCGACCCCGAGGCCAGCATCACGAACCGCTGGCGCAGCAGGTCGAGCGCCGGGCCCTCGAGCCCGGGCAGGAAGTGCATCGGCGAGGAGAAGTACAGGTCGTCGGTGAAGCCGCCGATGAACCGCTCGATGTCGTAGGTACCGCTCATGCAGACAGCGGCCCGGAACAGGTCGGGGTAGCGGCAGACCAGGGCCAAGGCGTTGAAGGCGCCGATCGACGCGCCCGCCACGATCACGGTGTTCGGCCCGCCGGTGTCGGCCTGGATCGCGGGAACGACCTCGTGGGCGACGGCCTGCTGGAACTGGTTGAAGAGCCAGCAGCGGTACGCCGCGTCCCCGTCGTCGGCGGTCATCGCCTTCCCGGCGACGGAGTCGCACGAGTAGACCTTGATCCGGCCGTCCTCGACCAGGCCGGCGAGGTGGCCCACCATGTGGTGGCGCTCGACCTCCTCCGCGTCACCGCCGGCCGTCGGGAAGACCAGCACCGGCACCCCGAAGTGGCCCCACCGCGCCAGGGTGATGTCCTGGTGCATCCGGTCAGAACGCCAGCGCTCGACAGCCTTGTCCATCCGACTCATCCTCACTCGTAGACGAACTTCTGCTCACCGGGGTGCAGCCACGCGAGCCCGTCTCGCAGGCGGTCGCGCCAGTTCTCCCAATTGTGGCCGTCGCGCGCCTCGACGTACCTGACCTCCATGCCCGCCTGCCGGAACACCGTCTCCATCGACCGGTTGGGGGTGATCAGCGGCTCGTACATCCCGCACGTCAGGTAGATCCGGTCGACGATGCGCCGAGGCCGCGCCCGGTAGCGGTTGACGAACTTCACCACCGGGTCGAAGACGGGGCCACCGCCGTGGTCCTGTCCGATGTCGGTGAACACCAGCGATGGCGACTCGAGCAGCAGCGAGCCGAAGACGTCGGGGTAGCGCGCCGCCGTCGACACCGAGGCGACGCCCCCGAAGCTCGAGCCCATCAGGGTGCGCCCGACGGGGCTGTCGACCAGGGGCAGCTCGGCGGCCAGGTCGGGCACCAGCTCCCGCGCGATGAAGCGTGCGTGCGGGGCGTTGTTGGCGTACTCGACGAGCCGGTCGCCCACCGGCGAGACGAAGGCGACCACCATCTCCGCGATCTCGTTGCGGTGGATCAGGTTGTCGAGCACGGTCTTGGCGGAGGTGTAGTTGAGGTAGTCGAGGCCGTCGTGCACGACGAGCAGCGGGTAGCGGATCACCCGCCGGAACCGTGCGGGAAGGTAGAGGTGGTAGTTCACCTGGCGGCGCAGCGCCTTGCTGGCGATGGTGCGCTCGACGACCTCGCCCGGCCTGGCCTCCGGGTCGTGAAAGGTCCAGTCAGGCACCTGGTAGCCGGCCGCGGCGCAGACCGAGCTCGCTCCGAACGGGCCGTGCGCGAGCTTGGGGTTGAGCGGGTCGTTGAGGAATGACTCGGTGTGGTCGTCTCGGGTGATCTCGAAGCTGTACTCGATCCGCGAGCCCTCGGGGATGTCCGTGCTGACGTACCAGAGGTCGGTGTCCCCGGAAGACGACTTGACCCGGCGCAGCCGAAGCGGGTCGGGAAGCCCGACCACGCGATGCCGCACGGACACCTCGTCGGCGTGCCCGCGCCACAGGAACGTCGCGCGCGAACCCTCGATGACCGGTGCGCCCCCACCGGTGACCAGCCGCTCGATGAAGCGGTCGATGGCCGCGTCATCGAGCGGCCTGCGGTCGAGCAGGCGGTTGATCGCCAGCTTGGGTGCGGCGCGGGTCATGAGGAGGCGGCTCCAGTCTCGGTCAGCACGCGAGCATCGTCGGGGACCTTGCCGTCGTCACCGATCTCGACCTGGGTGCCGTCGTCGAGCAGCAGACACGTGGCCGGCGCGAACCGCCGCACGAACACCTTCGCATGCACGGGGTCGTCGAGCCGCAGCCGTCGGCGCGCGTGGGGCATCGCGACCACGTCGCGGACGCGACCGACGCCGCGGTCCCAGACCTCCGCGCCCTGGATGCCCTGCGGGCCGAGGTCGTTGTAGAGCACCACCCGTTCGGTCAGGGCCATCGCGCCCGCCGACCAGGCGACGAGCGGCACCTCGGGCGAGGGTACGACGGCGAACAGGCGCAGGCAGCGCAGCAGGAGGCCGACGTGGCCACCGGCGACGGCCAGCACCGTGGCGTCGCGGAGCAGGTCGGCGACCTCGTGGCGGTGGCGGGCGATCTCCTCGCTGCTCTCGGGAGGCGCGGCGGTCTCCAGCTCGCCGTACAGCTCGTCGACCGCGCGCAGGTACCAGGCGTCGATGTCCTGGACCCCCCTGACGGCGTCGTCGAACGCCGACTCCGCGATGTCGCCGCGAGCCGGCCGCCGCGCCACGACGTACGCGCTGTCCAGAGCCCGCTGGAGCCGGAGCGAGTAGATGCCGGCCAGCTCGTCCATGGCGTCGCGGTGCTTGAGGGCCTCCGTGGCGAAGTGGTCGTCGGTGGTCAGTACGTCGCTGAGCCGGCCGTAGAGGTGGAGGTTACGGCTGCGTCCGCCCATCACCTCGTCGAGCTCGTCGTCGGCGGCCTCGCGGTCCTGCCAGCCGGCGGTCACGGTGGCGACCGGGCCTTCGGGCGCGACGGAGTGGACGACGGTTCCGGCGGTGGTCAGGAAGCGCTGCGGGCCGAGGAGGACTGTGTGCATCAACCGGGGTGCACGTCAGCCTGCGTGGACGTGGACCGTGCGGCCCACGTCGTCGAGCATCGAGCGGGCGGTGTCGTAGTCGGGGTGGCGCAACCGCACCCACGCGTTGGCCATGTAGCCGGCCTCGACCGGCTGGGTCGGCGTACCGATGTCGGGCAGGTGGGCGTCGATGATCCACTCGCCGAAACGCCAGTTGACGTCGTCGAGACCGCTGTAGCCCTTGATGTGGCCGTCGCGCTCGGGCCGCAGCGCGACGATGCCCGCGGCGTACTTGCGGCTCATCGACCGCTCGGGCCCGCCGTGCACGATCGCGTAGGCCCACTCGCGGTAGACGTCGGCGTCGTTGGCCGCGGAGTAGAGGTCCCACGCGCCGACGCCCGGGGGGCGACAGCCGATCTCGGAGAACCGCAGCCCCTTCGGTCCGTAGAACCACTCCATGTGGGTGGCCGAGGTGGTGATGCCGAGCGCCTCGATGACGCGGTGGCCCATCTCGCGGACCTCGTGGTAGAACGGCGAGTCGGTGATCCGGTTGGTGGTGATGAACTGCGGGTTGATCCAGCGGTGCCGCATCGCCTCGAGCACGTTGGGGTAGTAGTGGGTGGCCCAGTCGTGGACGACCTGGCCGTCGACGGCGATGGTGTCGTAGAAGCCTTCGTGGCCCTCGACGAACTCCTCGACGGCGATCGAGCTCGTGCCACCGAAGTCGCCGAGGGCGCGGTCGAGGTCGGTCATCGAGTCGACGCGGACGGTGCCCTGGGCACCGGCGCCGCTGCGGGGCTTGAGGATCAGGGGGAACCCGGTCTGCTCGGCGAAGGCGCGCACCTCCCCGGGGCTGTCGGCCGCTGTGGAGGCGGCCGTCGGTACGCCGGCCTGGCGGAGTGCGGCCTTCATCGACGGCTTGTCGCGGCACAGCCACGTCGTGCGCAGGCTCGTGCCCGGGATGCCCCGGGCCTCGCGCACCTCGGCGGCCGCCATCTGGTGGGACTCGATGGTCGCCTCGAGGCGGTCGATCCACATCAGGTTCTGGGCCCACTGGACGGCCTCGTCGAGCTGGTGGACGTCGGTGACGTTGCGGACCTGGTAGTAGGCGGCCATCTGCCCGCGCAGGTCGTCGCCCAGGTCCTGCTCCGGCGACTCCCCCACTCCCACCACGTGTGCGCCCACCCCCGCCAGCGCGGCCACGAAGCGCCGCTGGTTCTGCGGGAAGGCCGGCTCGATGAAGACGATGTTCACCTTCGTCACTGTAGTGAAGGCCATCCATCGGTGGTTGAGGTGTGAGGAGCGCCAGCGACGAGCCTCGAAACCACCTCCTCAGGAACCGTGGTTTCGAGGCTCGGCCGTGAACGGCCTCACACCTCAACCACCGAACCTGCGCGACGTGCCAGGACGCGATCCCGGCGCGCGAGGTGAGGTCGAGCTTGCGCAGCACGTGGCTGACGTGGTTCTCGACGGTGCGCTCCGAGAGCGTCAGCCGACCCGCTATCGCGGCGTTGCTCAGGCCTTCGGCAACGAGGGCCGCGATCTCGGACTCCCGGGGCGTGAGCGGGCTGTCGTCCCCCGGGCCCTCCAGCCGCGCCAGCAACGGCGCCATCCCCAGGCGGGCGGCCAGGGCGCGCGCTCGGGCTGTCGCCGGGGCGTCACCGAGCGCACCGAGCTCGGCGAGGACGAGCGCCTGGCACGGAGTCGCGTGCATGGCCTCGCACGCGCGCAACGCGGCCCGCAGGTGCGAGCGAGCGAGGTCGCGGTCGCCGTACGTCGCCGCCATCCGGCCGAGGGCGAGGTCGACCGGGCCGTCGTACGGCGTCGCGGCGAGGCCGATGGCGTGCAGCCCGGAGTACGGCACGAGCTGGTCGTAGATCACCCGCGCCGTCTCGGCGTCCCCCAGCCAGGCGCAGACCTCGGCATGGCCCACCGCTGCGATCACCCACTCCGGGGCACGGTCAGGGAAACGGCGCACGTGGGGTGCGAGCGCCCGCCACAGCAGCTCGGCCTCCTCACGCCGGCCGCCGGACTTGAGCATCGTGCAGAACCAGCCCCCCGCGAGGTAGGGGAGGTCGTCGACCATCGCCCGGACCGCGTTCGTCAGCTCAGCGAGTCCTCGACCCGTCTGCATCGCCACCGCCGAGGAGAAGACGAGGTGGAAGAAGCTGGCTTCTCCCTGCGGGTCGGTGTCCCGCGCCTCGTCGACCAGCCGGACCGCGTCGTCGTACCGGCCTTCCAGCAGCCGCTGCGAGGCCTCCACCAGCAGCAGGTACGACGTCCAGGCCGGCTGGTCGAGACGCCGCACGAGAGGCTTGAGCGCCTGGAGCTCGGCGATCAGGTCGAGACGGTCTCCCAGCACGGCGTAGGCATCCATCCGCCATCGGCGCCCCCACGCGGCGTACTCGTCGGTGCCCGTCCGTCGGCCGAGGTCGAGCGCCTGGTCGGCGACGGCGAGGCGTTCGGGCAGGTGGTCGATCGCGAAGCGGGCGGCGTGCCAGGCCTGGAGACGCAGGAAGGCTGCCTCGGGATCATCGCTCTCGGGTGGCAGGTCGAGCGGCTCGATCGGGCCGAAGGGATCGCTGGTGGCCACGAGCTGGGCGCGGACGCGGGCCGTGCGCACCGGGTCGCTCTCGCCGAGCTGCGCCAGCGCGTCCACGCAGAGCTCGTGCACGCGCCCGGCGACGCTGCCGCGGTGCCCGACACGGATGACGGTGGCCGCGTCGGCCAGCGCGGCGAGGTCTCCGCTGTGGCGCGCCTCGTCGGCCGCCTGCTCGCACGCGAGGAGCGCGTCGCCAACGGCGCCGCGGCGGTAGAGCTCGCGCGCCCGCTCGACGAGCTCCCCCGCCCTGGACACGGACCGAGTGTAGGAGTGAGTGGTGGGAGTTGAGTGTTTCCTCCGATGCGCCGGGACGACGCTGGTTCCTAGCGTGCTGGCATGACAACCAGCACCGTCACCACAGGCCAGCGCACCATCGACGGCGACGCCCGTCTCCGCAGGTACGGACTCGTCGGGGCTGTGGCCTCGCTGGTGGGGGCGGCCAGCGCCGTCGTGCTCATCGCGTGGGAGCCGATGGTCGCCGAGGAGCGCTTCAGCTACCCCTTCGACGCGACCTGGTACGCCGTCGCCCAGGCGTTCTTCGCGCTCCAGCACGTGGCGATGCTGCCCTTGTTCCTCGGGCTTCTGGTCCTCGAACGGCGCCACCCGTCGCGGGCCCTGCGAGTCGGCACCTGGGTCGCGTTGGTCGGCCTGGTGCTGCTGACGGTGATGGAGCTGGTGGCGATCACGGCCGCCGACGCGCTGCTCACGGACTCCACCGGCGAGCTCGTCGGCGCCCTCTACAGCGTGCCGATGATCCTGCTGGGAATCGGTCCGGTCGTGGCCGGGATCGCCGCCCTTCGTGTCGGACTCTTCGAGGGCCCGGCCCGGTGGTTGTTGCTCGCACTCGGGGTCTACGTGTTCGTGGTGATGTTCCCGGCCGTGTTCGGCCCGATGGTGGCCGGCCGCATCGCCATCGGCGTCTGGCTGCTGGGGTACGCGGCCCTCGGCCTGGCGCTGCGGCGTGCGGCTCAGTCGCCGGCGCCCTCGCCCTCGTCCTCGGTATCGCCCTCGATGACGACGACGGCATAGCTCTCATCGAGCCGCACGTCGACCGTCGTACCGTCGGTCTTGGTGACCTCGACCTCCCAGGTCGCGCCGTTCTCGTCGTCGCGCTCGACGGAGTTGACCTCACCGCCCCCGGTCGCGTCCAACGCCGCTGCGGATGCGTCGTCGGCCTGTGCCGGTGTGTAGTCGTGGCTGTCCTCCTCGCCGCGCTCGAAGCCCCCGGCCACAGCCACCCCGCCCCCCACCAGCAGCGTCACCAAGACCACTCCGCCACCAACTGCCGCTGCACGTTTCCTCATGTCGCCCATGGTGCGCCCGTCCTCCTGAAGCCACCCTGAAGCGGCTTTCCGGCGGGATAGTCCCTGTCGTTTGGGTTCCTGTTCGCGCCGCCCCGCAACCCATTCGTCAGGGACTATCCCCACGCTCAGCGCAGGTTCAGCGGGGCTTCAGCGGGCAGTGGGATCCTCGGAAGGTGCGGATCCTGGTGGTCGAGGACGACAAGCACGTGGCGCGGGCGGTGCGGCGCGGCCTGGAGGACGAGGGGTACGCCGTCGACGTCGCGCTGAGCGGCACGGACGGCGAGTGGTTCGCCACCGAGAACGCCTACGACGCCCTGGTCCTCGACGTGATGCTGCCCGGCCTCGCGGGCGACGAGCTGTGCGCGCGGCTGCGCCAGGCGGGCAACTGGGTGCCGATCCTGATGCTCACGGCGCGCTCCGGGCCTGCGGAGGAGGCACGGGCGCTGGACGCGGGTGCCGACGACTTCCTGGCCAAGCCGTTCTCGTTCGTGGTGCTGATGGCACGGATCCGCGCCCTGCTCCGTCGGGGTGGCAGCGAACGGCCGACGGTCCTCGTCGCAGGGGACCTCGGGCTCGACCCGGCCGAGCACCGGGTGTGGCGGGGTGATCAGCCGATCGCCCTGACGCCCCGCCAGTTCTCGTTGCTGGAGTTCCTGATGCGCAGAGCGGGCGAGGTCCTGCCCAAGTCGACGATCCTCGAGCACGTCTGGGACTTCTCCTTCGAGGGCGACCCCAACATCGTCGAGGTCTACGTACGGCAGCTGCGCCAGCGCATCGACGAGCCCTTCGGGCGGTCGGCCCTGCAGACGGTGCGGCTGGTCGGCTACCGGCTCGACCCCGAGGGCGGCTGAGCCGTGAGCCTGCGGACGCGGACGACGCTGCTGGTCGCGGTCGTCACCGCCGTGCTGCTGATCGGCGGCGCCTTCACCCTCGACGCCGTGCTGCGGCACCGCCTCACCGAGTCGGCGGACGACCTGGCCCGCTCCCGTGTCGCCGACCTGCTCACCCTCGCGGAGTCGGGCGGCCTGCCGCGCGTCCTCGTCAACGTCACCGACGACTCGGTCGCGCAGGTCGTCGACGAGGAGGGCCGGGTCGTCGCCGTCTCCCCCAACGCCGAGGGCGCGCCGCCCCTCACCGACGACCCGGCAACCGGAGGGCTGCAGCTCGAGGAGGTCGTCGGGCCGGACGACGACGAGACCGAGGAGTACCGGCTGTGGACCTCGACCGGTCCCTCGGCAGACGGCGGCCGGGTACGCGCGTACGTCGGCACCAGCCTGGAGTCCGTCCGGGAGGCGACCAGGAACCTGCGTGCGACCTTGCTGGTCGGCGTACCGCTGGTGTGGCTGCTGCTCGTCGGCGCCTCGTGGCTGCTCGTCGGCCGGGCGCTGCACCGCCTCGACCTGATCCGCGCCGAGGTCGACACCATCACCGAGGAGGACCTGTCCCGGCGAGTGGGGGGCGAGGGACGTCGCGACGAGGTCGGCCGGCTAGCCGCGACGATGAACCGGATGCTCGGGCGCCTGCAAGGGGCCAACGAGCGGCAGCGGCGGTTCATCGCCGACGTCTCCCACGACCTGCGCAGCCCGCTGACCGCCCAGCGCACCCAGCTCGAGGTGGCTCTCGCACACCCCGTCGCCGTCGACGACCAAGAGCTGCTGCGGGATCTGTTGGCTCACGTGGACGAGATGGACTCCCTGGTCGGCGACCTGCTGTTCGTGGTCACCGACGACGAGCGGCCGCGCACGCGTCAGCCGCTCGACCTCGAGGACGTCGTGCTCGAGGAGGCAGCGCGCGTACGCCGCCTCGGCGGGCCCGCCGTCGACACCTCCGCGGTCTCCGCCGCGCCGGTCGTGGGCGACCCCGGCGAGCTGCGGCGCCTGGTGCGCAACCTGGTGGAGAACGCCATGACCCATGCGGTCAGCCGCATCGTCCTGCGGGCGTCGACGGATCCGGCCGGCGTGGCGGTCGATGTGGTCGACGACGGACCGGGCGTGGCGCCGGGACAGGAGGAGGCGGTCTTCGAGCGCTTCCACCGGGGCGACACCGCGCGAAGCACCCGTGGCACCGGCCTGGGGCTCTCCATCGCCCGCACCATCGCCGAGCGACACGGCGGGACGCTGTCCCTCGTGGGCGGTCCACCCGGTGCGCACTTCCGGCTGGTCCTGCCCCTACCGGATCCCAATCGTGTGGCGCCCTGACGCGAGGAGGAGTTGGCTGCCCTGGTGACTTCTGATGCTCCGCTGGCCCATGACCGCTCCGGCCCGACCGGACAGACACCGATCCTGCTCATCGCACGCCGGCATCGCCGACCGCCGGATGTGGGACCCGCATCTGGCCGACGCTGAGCGCCAGCTCGAGACGTCGTCCGCGTCGACCTGCGGGGGTACGGCGAGTCGACCGAGCGACCCGGAGGGTCCTGGTCGCACCGAGGGCCGACGTGCTGGCCACCCTCGACCATCTAGGCATCGGGCGCGCCCACCTCGTCGGCTGCTCGTTCAGGGCCGGCGTCGCTGTCGAGCTCGCCCTGCGAGCAGCCGTCGCTCGCGGCGTCGCTGGTGCTGGCCGCCCCAGGTGGCGCGCTGTTGACGGAGCGGACCGACGAGCTGCGTGTCGTTCTTCGAGGCGGAGGGCAAGGCCTCGAGACGCGGCGACCTCGATGCCGCCGCCGAGGCCAATCTGGTGGCGTGGGTCGACGGTCCGCGCCGCGGTCCCGAAGCCGTCCCTGCTGCCGTGCGGGACGCCGTACGCGCCATGCAGCGGCGCGCGTTCGACCTCACGATCGGCTGGCCGGACGAGGTCGTGGGAGGCCGAGCACGAGCTCGACCCGCCAGGCACCCGAGCGGCTCGCCGAGATCGGCGTCCCCGACCCTGGTGGTCTCAGGTGCTCTCGACATCGACGCGTCGGATGGCCGCCGACATGGTCGCGGCGCGCGTGCCGAGGCGCCCGGCTCGTGGAATGGCCGGACGTCGCGCACCTGCCGTCGATGGAGCGGCCGGACGAGTTCGCGGCGTTGGTGCTCGACTGGGTCGGCGCGGCGACAGACTGAGGTCGCGGGTCCGGGCGGCCGGAATGACGCCGGGGTGGTCGGCGTTCTCCGCCGCATGACCCGTGTCGTCCAACCCCGTGACTTCGGCGGCCCGGACCAGCTCGAGGTGATCGAGGTCGAGCTCCCCGGACCCGGGGAGGGCGAGGTCCTCGTCGCCGTCCGCGCGATCGGCGTGAACCCCATCGACTGGTACCACTACGACGGCGTGCACTCCGACGACCCCGAGGACCTGCTCACCTTCGGCTATGAGGTCGCCGGCGTCATCGAGGCCGTCGGCCCGGGCGTGACCGGCTTCGCCGTGGGCGACGAGGTGGTCGTTTCCGAGATCCCCGGCAACGGCTACGCGGAGCATGTCGTGGTGCCCGCGTCGGGCCTGCTGGCCAAGCCGGCGAACGTCTCCTTCGAGGTAGCCGCGTCCGTACCCGTGGCCGCCGGGACGGCGTACCACGCGTTGGAGAAGACCCACGTCGGTCAGGGGGATGTCGTCCTGGCCCACGGCGCTTCCGGCGGGGTGGGCACCTTGGTGGTCCAGCTCGCCATCGAGCGCGGGGCGCGGGTGATCGCGACCGCGAGCCCGGCCCACCACGACTACCTGCGGTCCCTGGGCGCCGAACCCGTGGCGTACGGCGACGGCCCCGACGGTGACCTGGTCGACCGGGTGCGGGCACTGGCGCCCGAGGGGGTCGACGTGGCCCTCGACCTGGTCGGCACCGACGAGGCCCTGGAGACCTCGATCGAGCTGGTCCCCGACCGCGACCGCGTGCTCACCGTCGCCGCCTTCGGGCGCGCTCCCGAGCTGGGCATCCACCTGATCGGAAACGGTCCCGGCGCGGACCCCGGGCTGGAGGTGCGCCCCCTCGGCCGCGCAGAGGCCCTGCGCCTGCTCGCTGACGGCCGCATCGACATCCCCATCGAGCGCGCCTACTCCCTGGACGAGGTGGGTGACGCCCACCGCGCCAGCATGACCCGGCACCGCCGCGGCAAGCTGGTCGTCGTCCCCTGAGGGTTTCGCCCGTTCAGGCTGCCTTCAGCGTGCGTTCGTCACGGTGGACCACATGTCCACGATTCGCAGCATGGCGGCCCTCGCCGTCTCGGCGGCCACCGTCGCAGCACTCCTGACCACGAGCGCGGCCGCGCCGTCCTCCATCAGCGCGCCGGCCCCGGCCAATCCGGATCCGAAGCTCTTCAAGAACCCGCAGGGCAACCCGTACTACCCGTTGACCCCGGGCTTGGTGACCCGGCTGCGCGGCGTGGGCGACGGCGAGCACTTCAAGCAGACCGTCCGGATCACCGCCAAGAAGCGCCTGGTGGCGGGCGTCGAGACGACCGTCGTGCGCGACGTCGTCCGGCGACCTGACGGCAGCCTCGCCGAGGCGACCGACGACTGGTACGCCGCCGACAACGACGGCAACGTCTGGTACTTCGGCGAGGACACCGCGACGTACGACGAGCACGGCAACGTCGAGAGCCGCGAGGGTTCGTGGGAGGCCGGCGTCGACGGCGCGGTGGCCGGGATCATCATGCCGGCCGACCCGCGGCCGTCGAAGGCCGCCTACATGGAGTTCGCCAAGGGCGAGGCCGAGGACCAGGCCTGGGTGGTGCAGCGGCTGCCGTACGTCGTCACGCCGGGCGGACGGTACGACCACATCGTGCGCACCCTGGAGTGGAGCCGGCTCGAGCCGGACGTCGTGTCGATGAAGTTCTACGCGCGTGGGCTCGGGATCGTCGAGGAGAAGGACATCGCCGCCGGCGACGAGCACTTCTGGCTGGTGTCGTCGGCGACCGGTCGTGTGCCTCACACAGCGCCATAGCGCGTTCTCCGGCACACGACTCGCGACGGACGTAAAATGCTGCATCCCCCCGAAAGGACATCCCCCCGTGTCCGCACTCGTACAACCCTGCCTACAGCCGCGCTCGCAACCGTGGTCGCTGGCAGGTGTCCTCGTCCTGGCCCAGCAGTCCACCAGCGCCGCAGGCGCCTGTCCCGCCACCAGCCTGAGCCGCACCGGAGCACAGAGCACCGGCATCAACCAGAGCGGCACCGACGGCGCCTGGAACCTCCGCGAGGCCGTCTGGAACCGCACCGGCATCACCTACCCGATCCGGTCCGACTCGTGGACGCGCGGCTGCATCGTCGGTGGCACCGTCAACGGCGACATCCCCCGCTGCCGCCACCCGTGACCAGTGGTACGACGGCGAGGACGGCGGCGCCCCGGGAGCCGACAGCGAGGGCTTCCGGCAAACCCTCACCAACACCGCCGGCAACTACCTGACCATCGCGGACTCCCGCGTCACCGATGTCGAGGACGCCTTCGACCCGAACCCCGCCCGCGCCGACTCCGTGGTCACGTTGGACCACGTCAGGGCCGAGTCGATCCGTGACGACTGCATCGAGAACGAAGGGAGCAGCGGCACCAGCCAGATGCCGGGGTCCCTGGTGATCACCCGCTCCCTGTTCGACGGCTGCTTCACGGCCTTCGCCGAGCGACCTTCGGGCGCGAGCACCGCCCAGAACGGGACCGGCGACAGCACCTTCACGCTGACCGACTCGCTGGTGTACGTGCAGCCCCAGCCCCTCGGTCCGAACTACTGCTCGGCGACGCACGTGTCCCAGGGGCGTTGCAGGACCACGGGAACCACCGATGTGTGGCTGGGTGCCTACGGCATCTGGAAGTGGTCCACCGCTGCCGCCCGGACCGTCGTCGTGCGCGACACCGTCTTCCGTCTCGACATGCCGTCGTACTCGTCCTGCTCGTCACAGAAGTGGCCCGCCGGCACCTACCAGAACGTCACCTTGGTGTGGACCGGCTCGCAGCCGTACGCCAGTGCGGGGGGCTGCTCCAACGTCCTGCCGCCTGGCGTCACGCTGACCACCGACGTGTCGGTGTGGGACAACGCCAAGGCGGCCTGGACGGCCGGCACCGCGACCCCCTCGACCCCCGCCACGCCCACCGTCACGCCGACCGTCACGCCCACCGTCACGCCCACCGTCACGCCCACCGTCACCCCCACCGTCACGCCCGACCGTCACCCCACCGACCGCCACGCCCGACCGCCACGCCGACCGCCACACCCACGGGCAAACCCACGGGGAAGCCGCCGAAGCCGCCGCAGACCTGCCGCATCAAGTGGACGGGCGGCGGCAAGCCCTGGAAGTACCGGCCCTGGAAGTACCGCTCCTGCTAGGCAAGAAGCGCCGCAGTCAGCGTCTGCCCTGAGGCCGAGCGTGCTTCAGCGGGCCGACGCCGAACCACGCCGATCGCCCCAGCTGCCCCAGTGCGAGTAGGTCGCCTCCAAGCCGCTGGACCCTTCGTGCGACCCTTGGGCGGTCAGGCCGACTCGGGAAATGACGAAAGCCCCAGGTCATCGCCGGGGCTACTCACGGTGCGCGAGGGGGGAGTTGAACCCCCACGTCCTTTCGGACACACGGACCTGAACCGTGCGCGTCTGCCTATTCCGCCACTCGCGCCAGAAGCGTGCTGAGGGTATCCCAGCGCTACGAGACGCGCCCAAACCGGTCACCGCCGTCGGATCGAGAGAGGTCGCCCGGACGGCCCGTCACGAGACCACCGCGGCAACTCACGGGTCTCACACGGGCTCGCCGGCTCTCCCGGCCGACGGGGCGTCGCCCGCGACCTCCTCAACCAGCGGAATGCCTCTCGCTACGATCGAGGGCGACCCGGCGCGCGGTTGGGTTGACACTGGCGTGCCGGGAAGGAGGCGGATGTGGGCGGCCTGCAACGGTTCGAGCAACGGCTCGAAGGGATGGTGTACGGCGCGTTCGCCCGCGTCTTCCGCAGCGCCGTGCAGCCGGTCGAGATCGCCGCGGCGCTCGAGCGCGAGTGCGACAACAACGCACAGATCCTCAGCCGGCAGCGCCGGGCGGTGCCCAACGACTTCCACGTCGAGCTCGCGCAGACCGACTTCGAGCGCCTGGCGCCGTACGACTCGACGCTGGTGCAGGACCTCACCCAGCAGCTGACCGAGCACGCCGACCATCAGCACTACATCTTCCCCGGGCCGGTGACGATCGCCTTCGAGAGCGCCGACGACCTGACCACCGGACGCTTCCGGATCAAGAGCCGGGCGCAGGCGGCCGTCACGAGCAACAGCAACGTCACGAGATCTCGGCGGCCGCGCGCACTGATCGAGGTCAACGGCACCCGTCACCCGCTGATGCCGCCCGGGCTGGTCATCGGGCGCGGTACCGAGGCCGACGTCCGCATCAACGACCCCGGGGTGAGCCGGCGCCACATCGAGTTCCTCGTCTTCAACCGCGGCGCCGACCTCGACATCGAGGTCGGCGACCTCGGCTCCACCAACGGGATGCTCGTCGACGGCCACCGCATCCAGCGCACCTCCGTCCAGGACGGCAGCCGGGTCAAGATCGGCGCCACCACGATCACGGTCCGGGTGACCGAAGACGAGTCCGGCGACGAGTCCGGCGGCCTGTCCGGCGCCGAGCAAGGCCGCTACCCCGGGAGCGCCGATGTCTGAGCTGACGCTGTTCCTGATCCGCCTGGCCTACCTGGCGATCCTCTGGATCTTCGTCCTGTCCGCGCTGTCGGTGATCCGCTCCGACATGTTCGGCGCCCGGATGCCCGAAGGCGCCCGTCAGGCCGCCGCCAAGCGCGCCCAGCGGCCACCCAAGCCGGCCAAGGCCCGCCGCGGCGCCCCCACCCACGTGCTGGTCGTCGACGGCGGCAACCAGGGCGAGCGCGCCGAGCTCGCCGAGGCCCCGATCCTCATCGGCCGCGGGCCGGACGCCGCCATCCGCCTCGACGACGACTACGTCTCGACCCGCCACGCCCGCATCGCCGCGTCCGGCGACCAGTGGTTCGTCGAGGACCTCGGCTCCACCAACGGCACCTACATCGGCACCGCCCGGATCACCCAGCCGACCACGCTCACCCTCGGCACCCAGGTGCGGGTCGGCAAGACCGTGATCGAGCTGAGGAAGTAGCCGATGGCGTTCCGTCTCCGCTACGCCGCGATCTCCGACGTAGGCCGGGTCCGCAAGAACAACCAGGACTCCGGCTACGTCGGCCCGTGGATGCTCGCGGTCTGCGACGGCGTCGGCGGCGCCGCCCGCGGCGACCTCGCGTCGGCCACCGCCATCGGGCAGCTGCGCAAGCTCGACGCCCAGCCGAGCGACGACATGCACGCCCAGGTCGCCGGCGCGCTCCACCGCGCCAACGACCGCATCGCCGAGATCGTCGACGACGACCCGTCCCTGAGCGGCACCAGCACCACCGCCACGATGGCGCTGTTCGACGGCGAGAAGCTGACCTTCGGGCACGTCGGCGACAGCCGCGCGTACCTGTTCCGCGGTGACTCGATCCGCCAGCTCACCAAGGACCACACGTTCGTCCAGAGCCTGATCGACGAGGGCCGCATCACCGACGAGGAGGCGCGCACCCATCCCCACCGCCACCTGATCCTCAAGGCCATCGACGGCGTGCACGACATCGACGCCGACCTGTTCGACGTGGAGCTCGAGCTCGGCGACCGCCTGCTGCTGTGCAGCGACGGCGCGAGCGGGGTGCTCGACGACGGGCGCCTCGCCGACATCCTGTCGATGGGCACCCCCGACTACGCCGCCGTCGAGCTGGTCCGCGCCAGCCTCGAGGCCGGCACCACCGACAACGTCACCTGCGTGGTCGCCGACATCGTCGACGAGGCCGACGAGTCGGTCGCCGAGGGCGAGCAGCAGCCGATGCTGGTCGGCGCCGCCGCCGACCTGAAGCGGCGACTGCACGTGCCCGGCATGCCGCAGCTCTTCCGCGGCCATCGAGCCGGCGACACCGGCGAGCTCGAGCCCGTCCGGGCCGACATCCCGGACACCTACCCGTTCGCGATCGAGACCGACCCCGTCGACCCGGAGGAGGTGCGCTACGCCCCGCGGCCACCCCGCCGCTTCCTGTTCGTACGCCGCGTCCTCGCCGGGATCGCCGTCCTCGGCATCGTCTGGATCGCCGGCGCGGCGGCCTACTCCTGGAGCCAGCGGCAGTACTTCGTCGGCGACCACGACGGCACCGTGACCATCTACCGCGGGCTGAACGCCGACCTGCCGGGCATCAGCCTGTCGAGGCCCTACGAGACCACCAACGTCAGCATCGCGCGGCTCTCCGACTACGACGCCTCGACCGTGCGCGAAGGCATCGACGCCGACAGCCTCACCGACGCCCGTGACGCCGTCGACCGCCTCGCGGCCAACCAGTCGCTCAGCGGCGAGGACGACGCACGCGTCCCCGTCGGCGACCACTGCTCCGGCGAGCGAGACGCCATGAGCCAGTCCGGGATGATCATGGAGTTCGTCCACCGCCGGCGGCGCGGGGCCGAGCTGTTCCTGCTCGTGCTCGCGCTCGCGGTGGGCGTGGGCGCCTACGCGGCCGTCGGGCTCGGCGTCGACGGGGAGGTGCCGAAGGACATCATCGGGTACGGCGGGTGGCTGGCCGGCCTGGTCATCGTCGCGCACTTCGTGGTGCGTTTCGTGGCGCCGTACGCCGACCCCGTGCTGCTGCCGGTGGTGGCCGCGCTCAACGGCCTCGGGCTCGCCGTGATCCACCGGCTCGACCTGGCCGACGGCACCACCTTCGCGCGCCAGCAGCTGACCTGGATGACGTTGGGCGTGGGGCTGTTCGTGCTCACCTTGCTGGTGCTGCGCGACCACCGCGTGCTCCAGCGGTTCACCTACACCAGCGGTCTGCTCGCCATCATCCTGCTGCTGATGCCGATGGTCCCCGGGCTCGGCGCCACCATCAACGGCGCGCGCATCTGGATCCACCTCGGGCCGTTCAGCTTCCAGCCGGGCGAGGTCGCCAAGCTGCTGCTGGTCGTCGCCTTCGCCGGCTACCTCGTGCTCCACCGCGACGCCTTGGCCCTGGCCGGACGCCGGGTGCTCTTCGTCGACCTGCCGCGAGGCCGTGACCTCGGGCCCATCCTGCTGATGTGGCTGATCAGCCTGGGCATCCTGGTGTTCCAGAAGGACCTGGGCTCGAGCCTGCTGTTCTTCGGGCTGTTCCTGATCATGCTCTACGTCGCCACCGAACGCGCCGGCTGGCTGATCGTGGGCGGCGGCCTGTTCCTGGGCGGAGCCCTGCTCGCCTACCGCCTCTTCGGCCACGTGCAGGTCCGCGTCGACACCTGGCTGCACCCCTTCGACTTCTACTCCGACGCCGACGGCGCCACCAGCTTCCAGCTCGTCGAGTCGATGTTCGGCATGGGCTGGGGGGGCCTGCTCGGCCGTGGCCTGGGCGGCGGGATGCCGCAGCGCATCCCGCGCGCCGAGTCCGACTTCATCATGGGCGCGATCGGCGAGGAGCTCGGGCTGACCGGTGTGATCGCCGTGATCCTGCTCTACGGCCTGATCGTCGAGCGCGCCCTGCGCGTCTCGCTGATCTGTCGTGACGGCTTCGGGAAGCTGATGGCCGTCGGCCTGGCCAGCGTCGTGGCGCTGCAGGTGTTCGTGGTCGTCGGCGGCGTCACCCGCCTGATCCCGCTGACCGGGCTCACCACGCCGTTCCTGTCGTACGGCGGGTCGTCGCTGGTCGCCAACTGGGTGCTGATCGCGCTCCTGTTGCGCATCTCCGACCACGCCCGCCGCCCGGTGCCCGTCACTCGCCACCGACGAAGACGCCGACCAGGAGGCCACCCAGGTGGTGAAGATGGCATGACGACACTCATCGCCGCTCGAGGGCTCAAGGCGTCACGAGACCGAGGCGCGATGGCGCGTCCTGTGGCCTCGACCGAACGGAGAGAGGGAGGGCGGCGCATGAACAAGCCCATCCGCACCGTCTCGATGTTCTGCATGCTGCTGTTCCTCGCGCTGATGGTCAACGCCACCTACCTCCAGTACTGGCAGGCCGACGCGCTCAACCAGGACAACCGCAACCGCCGCATCATCCAGGAGGCGTTCTCGCGCGAGCGCGGCGCGATCCTGGTGGCGGGCGAGGCCGTCGCGGTCAGCGTGGAGTCCGACGACGAGTACAAGTTCCAGCGCACCTACCCGTTGCCGCTGCGCTACGCCCCGATCACGGGCTGGTTCTCCTACTACTCCCAGACCGGCATCGAGCAGAGCCAGAACGACGTGCTGTCCGGCGACGACTCGCGGCTGTTCGTCACCCGGCTCGTCGACCTGGTCAACGGCAACAACACCGAGGGTGGGCGGGTCTCGCTGACCATCGACCCCGACGCGCAGACCGCGGCGTTCGACGGGCTGCGGGCGCTGGGGCCTGACGTCCAGGGAGCCGTGGTCGCGATCGAGCCGTCGACCGGCAAGATCCTGGCCAACGTCTCGCTGCCGACCTACGACCCCAACCTCCTGGCCTCCCACGACTTCGCGTCCGTCGCCGAGCACTACGACCAGCTCAACGAGGATCCCGCCCAGCCGTTGCTCAACCGGGGCATCTCAGATGACGCTGCCGCCGGGGTCGACGTTCAAGCTCGTCACCGCGGCGGCCGCGATCGAGAGCGGCAACTGGGACGCCTCGTCCCAGGTGCCGGCCGGGGCGACGTACCAGCTGCCCCTGACGCGGGGCGAGACCGGGCTGATCGACAACGAGGGCCGCTCGCAGTGCAACCCGAAGCAGATCAGCTTCGAGACGGCGATGGCGTGGTCGTGCAACACCACCTTCGCCCAGCTGGCCATCGAGGTGGGCGCCGAGGCGATGCTCGAGCAGGCCGAGGCGTTCGGCTTCAACGAGCACTACCTCGACGACCTCGGCCCGCAGGCCATCTCGGTCTACCCCCCCGGCACCGACAAGCCGCAGACGGGCCAGACGGGCTTCGGCCAGTTCGAGGTGCGCGCGACGCCGCTGCAGATGGCGATGGTCGCCGCCGGCATCGCCAACGGCGGCACGGTGATGAAGCCGTACTACGTCGACGAGGTGCAGTCGGCCGACCTCGACATCCTCGACAAGACCGAGCCCACCGAGCTGTCCGCAGCGGTCTCCCCCACGACGGCCAACGAGCTGACCAAGCTGATGGTCGCCACCGTCAACGAGGGCACCGCGGACGACGCCGCGATCGACGGCATCGAGGTGGCCGGCAAGACCGGTACGGCGCAGAGCGGCGTCGAGGGCAAGCCGCCGTACGCCTGGTTCGTCTCATTCGCGCCCGCCGACGACCCGCAGGTCGCGGTTGCGGTGATGATCGAGAGCGTGCCCGGCAAGGACACCAGTGAGATCGCCGGCGGCGCCCTGGGCGGCCCGATCGCCAGGGCCGTGATGGAGGCAGTGATCCGATGACCAACGGCGATGGCTCGACCATCGAAGGAGAGGCACAGCGATGAGCCAGCACGGTCACGGGCCCACGCTGGTCGGCGGGCGCTACGAGCTCGGCGAGCTGCTCGGCCGCGGCGGGATGGCGGAGGTGCGCAAGGGCACCGACACCCGCCTGGGCCGCGTCGTCGCGGTCAAGCGGCTGCGGACCGACCTGGCCAGCGACGCGACGTTCCAGGCCCGATTCCGCCGCGAGGCGCAGTCGTCGGCCTCGCTCAACCACCCCGCGATCGTGTCGGTCTACGACACCGGCGAGGAGCTCGCCACCGACGGGTCGGGCATCGCCCAGCCCTACATCGTGATGGAGTTCGTCGCCGGGCGGACGCTGCGCGACATCCTGCGCGAGGGCCGCAAGATCCTGCCCGAACGCGCGCTGGAGATCACCTCGGGCGTGCTCGCGGCGCTCGACTACAGCCACCGCGCGGGGATCATCCACCGCGACATCAAGCCCGGCAACGTGATGCTCACCCCGAGCGGCGACGTCAAGGTGATGGACTTCGGCATCGCCCGCGCGATCTCCGACGCCTCGTCGTCGATGACCCAGACCGCCGCCGTGGTGGGCACCGCTCAGTACCTCTCCCCCGAGCAGGCCCGTGGCGAGACCGTCGACTCGCGCTCCGACGTCTACTCCGCCGGCTGCCTGCTCTACGAGCTGCTCACCGGCCGGCCGCCGTTCGTGGGCGACAGCCCGGTGGCCGTCGCCTACCAGCACGTCCGCGAGCCGGCCGTGCCGCCGTCCGACCACGACACCTCGCTCACCCCCGAGATCGACGCCATCGTGATGAAGTCGCTCGCCAAGCGGGTCGAGGACCGCTACCAGTCGGCCGCCGCGATGCGCGCCGACATCGAGCGCTACCTCGCCGGTCACCCCGTTCGGGCGACCGCGCCGCCGCTCCCGCCGGAGCAGCCGACCACCGTCGTCCCGCCGTACCACCCGACGCAGCCCAACGATCCGCTCACCCAGTCGACGATCACGACCCAGGCGGTGCCGCCCGAGGACGACGACCGGCGCGGCAACCGCACCGGCCTGCTGGTCCTGCTCGGCGCGCTGCTGGTGGCGCTGATCGTCGGCGGCGCGGTGCTGCTCCCCCGGCTGTTCGAGGACCCTCCGGTGCAGGTGCAGGTACCCGACCTGATCGGCATGACCGAGTCGCAGGCACGTGCCGCGATCGGCGACGCCGGGCTCAGCGTCGGGCAGCCGGAGTACGTCCCCGACCCGGAGGTCGGGCGCGACAAGGTGATCGGGCAGGACCCCAACCGCGACACGTTCGTCGACCCCGGCGCCACCGTCACCATCACCGTCTCGACGGGCAAGCCGATGACGTCGGTGCCCTCGGTGGTCGGCCAGGACCGCGAGACGGCGCGTACGACGCTCGAGGGCGCCGGCCTGGTGCCGACGTTCGAGGAGAAGGACTCCGACGAACCGCGTGGCCAGGTCGTCGAGACCCGCCCGGCCGCCGGCGAGCAGGTGCCGGAGGGCACCCGCATCACCGTCCTCTTCTCCGACGGGCCCGAGAAGGTGCCGGACGTCGTGGGCATGACCGAGGAGGAGGCCACGCAGGCGCTCAAGCAGGCCGGTTTCAAGGCGTTCGTGACCACGTCGTCCGACACCGAGGAGCCCAAGGGCACGGTGATCGAGCAGAACCCGCCCGGCGGCACCGAGCGGCCGGAGGGTGACTCGGTGACGATCGTGGTGTCGACCTTCGAGGAACCCACCGAGACCCCCTCGCCCACCATCACCCCGACCGAGACCCTGCCCACCGAGTCCCCGTCGACCGAGGTGCCCCCCACGCCGTAGCCACCATGTCGGTGGTTGAGGTGTGAGGGCGGCCACGCCCGAACCTCGAAACCACCAGGCCGAGCCAGGTGGTTTCGAGGCTCGTCGCTGGCGCTCCTCGCACCTCAACCACCGACGGAACGGGTCAGCCAGAGGCGAGCGGTACCGCGTAGGTGATGTCGAGCAGGCCGTCGTACGGCGGGGCGCTGATCTCGGGCTCGGTGGCCAGCTGCCAGCCGACGGCGATGTCGGGCTCCGCGGAGTCGCTGCGGTAGAGCTGGAGGTAGTCGTCGTTCGCGATGGCGGCAGCGAGGATGGTGGGGTCGCCGATGCCGGAGATCGTGTAGGGCTGGGAGTAGGGCACGCCCTGGAGCTGCACGCTGTTGCCGATGCACTTGATGCCGGTGGTGCTGACCACGCGCTGGCCCTGGATGGTGACGGCGGTGGCGCCGCCCTTCCACAGCGCGTTGACCACGGCCTGGATGTCCTGCTGGTGCACGATCAGCCGGTTGGGGTCCTGCTGGCTCGACTCGGCGACCTCGGGCGGCGCGTCGCTGAGCACGACGGTGATACCCGGACCGGTCTGCTCGACCAGGCCGGCGGGTCCCTCGAGGGCGCGGGCCTGGGCCCGCAGCTGCTCGACCTCGGCGTTGTCGACCGAGGCGGTCAGCGCCGCCACCTCGTCGGTGAGCTCGGCCACGCGGTCGCGCAGGGCGTCGTACTCGCGGCTCTCGGTGCGCACCATCCCGGCCAGGTCGGTGTAGCGACCCGGGCGCAGGTCGGTGCCCCCGCTGTTGAGCGCGCTGACCGCGAACAGGCTGCCGCTGACCAGGACCGCCAGCGGCGTCACCACGCGCCACGCGGTCCAGGGCCGTCCGGGGCGTCCGGACGCCCCGGGCGGCACGTCGTCGGATGGCGGTGGGGCGTCCGGTCCCTCCTCGGGGCCGGGGCTCGCGTCGGCACCCTCGGTCATGGCGACTAAGGTAGCCCGAGCCCCGCGAGGGACCCGTATCACGAACGCAGTCGAGGAGCCACCCAGTGCCGTCCCTGTCCCGGTCCAAGTCGGACTTCCTGGACCCCCAGCGGGGGCCGATCTTCACGCCACGATTCGTCGTGGCCGTGCTGCTCGTGGTGCTCGGCATCGCGTGGATGGCCTACTACTACATCGTGGTCCGGGTCGACCCGACGGCTTTCCCCGCTCCCGAGCCCGGCAAGCCCGGTTTCATGGCCGACCTGGAGAACTGGAACTACCTGATCGGCTTCGGGTTCGATCTTCGTGGGGCTGGTCGTCGCCGCCCACCCCGTCCACCCCGCTCGGGCGCAACCGAGGTGTCGTCATCACCATGCTGACCTGCTTCATCCTCGGCCTGCTGTGGATCTGCACCTACTACGTGTTCACCGGCACCAACCTCGACAAGATCCCGGTCTTCAACGACCTCGAGCAGTACAACCTGCTCGTCGGCATCGGCTTCATGGCCGTCGGCTTCTCCTACGCCACGCGCTGGGAGTGACTCTCCACAGCTGGGGATGAACCTGGGGATAACTACACGCGTGTAGTTACCGCCCGGAGGCTCAGGCGGTGAGGCTGGCCGTGCGGGCGACGATGGCGGCGACGAGCACGAGCGTGAACACCGTCAGGCCCGCGACCTGGACCTGGGTGCGGCGCTGGCGCGGGGCGTAGACGAGGATCGCGGCGATCACGACCCCGCCCAGGAAGCCGCCGAGGTGTCCCTGCCAGGAGATGCCGGAGAACGTGAAGGTGAGCACGGCGTTGATGCCGATCCAGATCAGGATCTGCTGCACGTCGGCCTTGACCTTGTAGGCGACGACCAGCAGGGCGCCCATCAGGCCGAACACCGCCCCCGACGCGCCGAGCGTGAGGCCGTACTCGTAGCTGGACCAGTAGACCAGTGCGGACCCGGCCAGCGCCGAGAGCAGGTAGAGCGCGATGAACCTCGCCCGCCCGATCGCCAGCTCGAGCTGGGGTCCGAGCACCCACAGGGCCAGCATGTTGAACCCGATGTGCCAGATCTCGACCTGGGTGAACGCCGAGGTCAGCAGCTGCCAGTAGGCGCCGTCGGCGACGCCGGGAAGGAAGGTCCCGCCGTTGACGTCACAGACCGGCTGGCTGACCTCGTGCCCGCCGACGCCAGGGATGACACACAGGCCGTTGGGCCGCAGCCCGAGGTAGTCGACCAGCCGGCTGGCGCGGCCACCGGTCGCGAGGACGGCCACCCAGATCACGATGTTGATGCCGATGATCACCATCGAGGTGATCCCCGCGTTGCTCGGCCGCAGACCGCCGTACGCCGTCCGCCCGCTGCGCGTGGACCGCGAGCCCTCCTTGACGCACTCGGGGCACTGGAAGCCGACCGCCGAGTCGCGCATGCAGTCGGGGCAGATCACCCGCCCGCACCGCTGGCACTTGATGTAGGCCTCGCGGTCGGGATGGCGGTAACACGTCGGGACCACGCCCGGCTGCGCGGGCTCGGACATGGAGGGTCGCCTCGGGGATCCGGTCTCAGCCGCGGTTGATCTGGACCGACTCGATCACCACGGGCTCGACAGGGCGGTCGCCCCGGCCGATCGGGGTGGTCGCGATCGCGTCGACGACATCGCGGGAGGACTGGTCGGCGACCTCGCCGAAGATCGTGTGCTTGAAGTTCAGCCACGCCGTCGCACCGACGGTGATGAAGAACTGTGAGCCGTTGGTGCCGGGGCCGGCGTTGGCCATCGCGAGCAGGTAGGGCTTGTCGAAGGTCAGCTCCGGGTGGGGCTCGTCCTTGAACGTGTAGCCCGGGCCGCCGGTGCCGGTGCCCTGGGGGCAGCCGCCCTGGATCATGAAGCCCGGGATGACGCGGTGGAAGCCCAGCCCGTCGTAGAACGGGCCGGTGCGGCCGTCGCCGGTGCTGTAGTCCTTGGTGCCCTCGGCGAGGCCGACGAAGTTGTCGACGGTCTCGGGGGCGTGGTTGGGCAACAGGTTCAAGGTGATGTCGCCTCGGTTGGTCTTCAAGACGGCCTGCAGGTCAGCCATGTCTGCCTTTCCCGGTGAACAGAGGTGGGTGCGCTCCCGATCCTGCCATGTCGGCCCACGCCGTCTCGCCGTGGCCGGGGAACCGAGCAGGCGAATCGGCCGGGCGAACGCGCCGGGCCACCGGCCCCACCCCTAGGGGCGCTCGCCGGGGGCTGGACCAGTGCGGCATGATCGATTGCATCTACTAGAGGACAGAAGGGCGTTGTCCATGCCACTCCGCAAGAAGCAGTCCCAGTCCCTGATCGACCAGGCATCCGACGCTCTCGTCGCAGCCCGCCCCGTGATCGAGAACGCCGTCGCCACCGTCGTCGAGGGGGCCCGCGACCTGAGCAAGGACGCCGCGGCCGGAGCCACGGTCATGGCCAAGGAGGCCCAGACCAAGGCCGCTCCGCTGATCGCCGACGGCAAGGTGCTGGCCGGCGAGATCGCCGATGCCACCCGCGAGGTCGCGATCCCCAAGGCCAAGACCGCCGCCGCCGCGGGTGCCGCGAGCGCCGTCGGTCTGGCGGCGTCGGGCAAGGAGTACGCCGCCGCCAAGGTCGCCGATGTGAAGGGCGAGCCGCCGAAGCGCAAGGGCTCCAAGTTCCGCAAGCTGCTGTTCTGGGGCACCCTCGCGGCCGCCGCGGGCTTCGTCTACCAGAAGCTGCGCCCCAAGCCGGAGATCGACAACTGGCAGTCGTCGTACACGCCGCCCGCGTCGGCCGGCTCGACGAGCTCGACCACCAGCGCCACCACGGGTGCTGCGTCGGCCGCCGGTGGCGCGCACCTCGCCCCCGGCGTCGGCTCCGACGAGCCGCTCGCGACCGACGACCCGATGGCCAGGCTGGCGGCCGAGGGCGCCGCTGGTGACGACCCGGGTGGCGCCGACCCCGCCGAGGCCATCGCCGACGCGGTCGAGGAGCCCCACGACGTCACCACTCCCGACGACCCCGCTGACGTCGTCGAGGTCGAGGACAAGGGCGCCAAGAAGAAGTAGTCGCGTTCACCGCAGGTGGGAGAGGGCGCGCGGGACGGTTGCTGCGCAACCTCCCCGACCAGCGATGGCGCGCCGTCATCGCGTCCGGGCGAGCCGGTCGGCCTGGTGACGCGAGATGTACGCCGCGAGGCTCTGGCCCTGCAGAGCCTGCGTCGGTCTTGCGTACGCTGAGCCGCGCTCGTCCGCCTGCCCGTAGGTGGACGGGGCGTTGAGAGCCAGCGCACCGAGAGCCACAGCGAGTGCGACGCCGGCGCCGTACGCCCCGATGCGGGCAGGGGTGAGTCGACGGGAACGGCGGGTGGCCGACTGCGGTGTCCGGGTGTCGGTGGTGAGAGTCATCGAAAGTCCTTCGGCGCGGCGGCCCGGACGCTTGTCGTCCGGGCCTGTCGCACCAGAAGACCGCGGCGGCGTGTGAGGGCGAGTGTGAGAGGACGCAAGCAGCGCGGTCAGTGGGCGCCGACGGCCACGACCAGCGGTGCGAGCACGGGGTTGTCGATGTCGCCCGCCAGCAAGGCCGCGGCTCCGGCGTCCCGCTGGATCCCCGATGCGGCCTGGTGCAGCATCGCCCGCACGGTCAGCTCTCGCATGCCGGTGCGCGAGGCCCGGTCGAGCATGGCGTCCGCCCACGTCGCGGTCAGCGGGTGGCCGTGCCGTCGTCCCATCTCGCAAAGTGCATCGAGGATGTGGACGTCGAGCCATACGTACGGGTCGGCCAGGCGGTTGGTGCGAGCCCTGGCGTCGAGGAGCTCGGCGAAAGCCCTGTCCACCTCGCCCCGTGCCTCCGCCAACAGGGCCAGCCCGCGGGCGGAGATCCCCTCCCAGCACGGGTCGCCGATCTGGCAGGCGCGCGCGAACGACTGCTCGAGGGTCCGGGCGGCGGCGTCGAGGTCGCCCATCGACAACCAGGCCTGCCCGAGCATGGCCTGGGGCCAGGGCAGGAACGAGAGCCAGTGGTCGCGCTCGCCGATGTCGCCGGCGGCGGTGAGGGTCTCGATGGCCTCCTCGAGATCTCCGCGCAGCAGGCTCACGCGGCCCAGCATCGACAGGCCGAACGCCTCCCGCCGAGGCTCGGCCACCTCGCGCGATGCGCTGACCGCAGCCAGCAGCAGGCTGGTGGCACGGGGGTACTCCGCGCGGTCGCTCGCCACGGAACCGAGGTAGGTCAGCGCCTTGGCGCGGACCGAGGGCGAGGTCGCGTCCTCGGCCAGCACCTGGCTCAGCGACCGCTCCGCGCGGTCGTAGCGGGCTCGGAGGAAGTCGACGTACCCGACCTCTGCCCGCACCTCGGTGATGGCGTCGCGGTCGCCGTTGGCGACGGCGATGCGCTCGGCCTCGGTCAGCGTCGCCAGGCCAGCCTCGTCGAGGCCGCCCAGCGTGTGGATCAGGGCCTCCGCGAGCACCAGCCGGGCCCGGATGCGGTCGCTGTCGGCTCCGCCACGGTCGGCGAGCCTGACGGCGTTCTCGAAGGTGGCGACCCCGGCCACCAGGGCGCCTGCAGACACGGCAGCGGAGCCTGCCTCGGTCACCGCCCTGATGGAGGCAGCCTCGCCCTCGCGCGCGACGCGTGGCCCCTCCCGCATCGCCAGCAGAACGGGGGCTCCGGGCGGCGCCCCGAGCTCCCGAGCGGCGACCGAGGCCCAGGCGTCGTACTGGCGCTGTGCGGCATCGTCGTCGCCGGCGAGCCGGTACAGCCTGATCAGGAGTGCTTGGTGGTTCTCGTCGAGCGGGCTCATCACGGCAGCCCGGACTGCGAGCTCGCGCGCCGGGCCGAGATCGCCCCGGGCGAGCAGGCCCAGCGCCGCCTCGTGCAGGATCGACTCGGTGGCCGCCGCGAGCCGACGGCGCTCGGAGAGCAGCCAGGACTCGAAGGCCCCGGCATGCGCGATGGCAAGGCCGTCGAGCAGGTCGTCGCCCAGGCCGGGGAGCTGCACGGCGGCGCTCCAGTGGCCGCGGACCAGCACGTCGACGTCCACGGTGGTGCCCACGGGCAGCTCGATCCTGACCGGGTCGCCGTCCAGCACGGTCGCCGGGCCGAGCGCCCGGCGGATCTCCGCGAGGGACCAGCGCAGCGCGCCCAGGGGATCGTCGGCTTCGGCGAACAACAGCGAGCTGAGCTGGCTACGCGTCGGCGGCCGCTCGGCGAGCAGCAGGTACGCCAGCAGCGCCCAGCTCTTGCGACTCCGGTAGCGATAGCCGGGCTCTCCGTCGACCTCGATGCGCGGCCGGCCGAGCAGCTGGACGACCAGTGTGGGCGGCAGAACCCGAGCTTCCTCAGGCTCGGCCGCGCTCACGCCGGACAGCCTCGCATCAGGCCACCCATCAGGCTACGCATCAGGCCACGCGGCCGGGACTCTCGAGGCCGACTCGGTCGTCGAGGAGGTCGAGGAGCCAGGCGTGCTCGCGCTCACCGAGCGCGTCCAGCAGATGGGTGTGCACGAGGCCGAACGCGCGTAGTCGAGATGCCTCGCTGCCCTTTGCGTCGACCAGCGCGGCCGCGGCGCCGGGTGCGGACTCTGCCGCGACCTCGGCCATCGCCTCGAGCAGGCGACGCTCGGACCCGGTGCCCAGCTCCGCGACCCGGTGGGCCGCCTCGTCGAGCACCTGGGCCACCTCGACCGACGGCGGAAGGACCCGCGTCGGCGCAGCCAGCAGGAGCCGCCACGACCCGATCTCTGGTCCGTTCGCGACCCAGCCCCGCCACCAGCGCTCGAGTACAAGTCGACGTCTGCGGCGGCGCGCGATGCGTCGTTCCTTCTCGATGATGCGCCCCGCACTTCTCTGCTCCGCTGCGGCGATGTGCTCCTCGATCACGAGGCGGGCGAGGTGCCCGCTCATCAGGTCCATGGTGTGCTCCTTGCTTGTCATGTGTCTCGGCAGCTGATGCCGGTGTGGTGGTTACGCACGGGGCAGCGGCGCGGTTCCCCCGGTGGCGCTGCCCGTGCGATGTGTCAGGCGCCTTCGATGACGGCGTAGATCTCGTCGGCGACGAGGCCATGGGCCTCGCGGTGCACGGTCGCTGCGGCCTCGGCGTCCGGGGCCTCGACGAGGCAGAAGATCTTGCCCGCCGCCTCGTCCACCCAGTACCGCCCGTAGTCGACGCCGTACGCGTCCTGCGTGGCCAGGTCGGCCTGATGGGCCGCAGCCACGTCGCCGGCCGACACTCCGCCCTCGATGGTGTGAGCGTCCATGAACAGTGCCATTGCGCTTGCCTTCCGGTGCACGGCCCGGCGACGGTCGCCGGGCTCTGGACACCACGACATCGCCTCCCCGTGTGAACGGGAGTGTGACGCCGAAGCTCGCCACCGCGGTCCTCAACGTTTCGGCGCCTCCCCGCGTCAAGATGAGGCAGGCGAAACACGCCGGCACGGCCGCACGGGAGGGGCGAACATGCCACCAACGTCAGCTACCGACGCGGCCGACGGCTTCGAGCAGTTCGCTGCCGCGCAGGCACGTGCGCTCCTCGGACTGGCCCACGCGCTGACGGCGAACCCGCACGACGCGTGGGACCTGACCCAGGAGACGCTGGTCCGCATCGCCGAGCGGTGGGACCGGATGCGCTTCGAGGAGCCGGCTGCCTACGCCCGCACGGTGATGGTGCGGCTCAACATCGACCGGATCCGGCGCCTCAAGCGGGAGATCCCGCTGCTGGCGCGACCCGAGGCGTCGACACCCGTCGAGGTGGTCGGCGAACTGGACGGCTGGCTGGTCGAGGCGCTCACGACGTTGACCCCGCGGCAACGGACGGCGCTGGCCCTGAGGTACGTCGAGGACCTCGACGTCCGCACCATCGCCGACCGGATGCGCTGCTCCGAGGGGACCGTCAAGAGCCAGCTCTCCCGCGGCACCCAACGGCTTCGGGAGCACGCGCGCGACCACGGGCCGTTGCGCACCACGAGTGGAGAGGCGTGAGATGACCGACCAGCAGACGCACCAGGAGTCCGACCAGCCGATCGAGGAGGCCTACGACCGGCTCGCCACCGCCCTCGCCCCGCCGCCCGACGTCGCGGCCCGGGTCGAGCGCCGGCTGGGTGCTCGCCGGCGCACTCGTCGGGCCGGCGTCGTCGGCGCGGCCGGTCTGGTGGCCGCCGCGGCGGTGGGGGGTGCCGTGCTGCTCGGGAGCGGTGACGACGGCGCTCCCGTCGTGGCCACGGACGAACCGGCCGCCACCGGGTCGTTCGTGCTGACCAGGCCGGACGGGTCGACGTTGGAGCTGTCCGACCTGACCCTCAGCTGCGAGGGTCCCTTCGGCCAGGCAAGCAGTGAAGGGCAGACGAGACCACAGCGGATCTGGATGACCAGCCCCCTCGTCCTCGGTGCCGACGGAGAGACCCCGGAGCAGCCGTTCCTCTTGTTCGAGGGCATCGTCGACAAGGTCGACGGGCGCACCTTCCGACTGCCCTACAACTCCGACGACGGAGACTCCGACAGCCGCGCGTTCGTGCTGTTCGCCGTCGACCCCGAGGTCCCGCGGTCCGCGGAGCGGGCGAACGAGGTCTCCAGCGCCGAGGAGGGCGCCGCCGGTTCCGTCGTGGTCACCCGCGCCAGCTGCGACCCGGTGCCCGTGCTCGAGCTCGAGGTCGACGCCGACTCTGGGCAGCGAGGTCTCGCTGGAGAGCCTTCACGTGAGCGGCTCGTTCGGCTGACGTTGTCGACGAGGGCGGAGCTGGCGAAGGCCCGTCTAGCCCCGGACCTGGGAGAGCAGACGTTCGTAGCTGCGCCTGCCGAACAAGGCCCACAAGAGCTTGACCGGAGCCGGGATCCCGGCCAACATCCGGGCGGCCTCGGCCGGGTCCGCGGCCGCCAGCATCTCGCCCATCGCGATGAACCGTTGCTTCGGTGTGAACTTGCCGAAGGCGACCTTTCCGCCGTGTTCCCACTCGGCCTGCGTGACGTGTGCGGCGATCAGCGGCACGACGTCGCGCTCCTCCTCGGCAAGGTGGGTCGCGAGCCCGTCGACCACGGTGTCGAGAGCATCTGCCAGCGACTGCGACCTACGTGCGGTCGGTGAGGCGATCCAGGCCTCCAGCTCGGCGCGCGTGGTCTCGAGGGCGTCATGGACTCCGGCGTGCTGGTCCTCCATGCGGCTGATCAGCGCGTCCGACAGGGACGCCCGTTCGTGCAGGACGGGCCAGATCAGCTCGTCCTCGGTCGAGTGATGGGCTTGGAGCCCGTCGAGATGGAACCGGATGTACTCCGCCACGGGGCCCACCCGCCCAGCCGCACCAGGGGCCAGCACCGACTCCCTGGCCTGCTCGAAGCCGCGTCGGATCAGGCGGTGGATGAGGGCCATCTCCCAGGGGTCCGAGGCGACTGCGGTGGTGTCTGGCGAGGTCATGGTTCCTCCTTGACCTGAGACCTTCACTAGTGGAACTCACTAGTGAAGCACTCCTGATACTTTGGACGCCGTGACGCCCGCTGTCAATGGCCCGAAGCAGTCCCGTCGCGAGCAGGCGGCCGCGACACGGGAGCGGATGATCCACGCGGCGATCGAGGTCTTCACCGAGGCGGGCTACGGCGGTGCGCGGATGGGCGACATCGCCGACCGTGCCGGAGTCGCAGTCCAGACGGTGTACTTCGTGTTCCACACGAAGGCCGAGCTCCTGCAGGCGTGCTTCGACTTCGCCGTCCTCGGGCCGCAGCGCCTCCCGCCCCCGGAGCAGCCGTTCTTCGCCGACATCGTCGCAGCCAAGTCGGGACGCAAGGCCCTCGCGGCGTTCGTCCGTGGCAACACGGAGATCCTCCACCGTGCGGCTGCCATCAAGGAGGTGGCCGACTCCGCATCTCACGAGCCCGACGCCGCGGCTGTGGTCGCCCACGGCGAAAAGCTGCGACGCGAGGGACTGGGCCAGGTGATCGGGCTCATCGCCGACAGGTTCGGGCTGCGGGCGGGCCTCGAGGCCGGCGACGCCATCGACCTGCTCCTCGTGTACTCCTCGGCGGCGACGTACCTCACCCTCCGGCGCTACGGCTGGAGCGAGGAGAAGTACGTCGCCTGGCTGACCGACACCCTGGCCGTGCAGCTGCTCCCCCGCTCCCGCTCCCGCTCGCTCAGTCAGCGGTAGTGCGCGAACGGCGGCGCCGAGCCGGCAGGTCCTCCGCCCGGTGCTCGTCGATCCAGAGATCGATCCGTTCCCACCAGCCGAAGAGCCAGTCGATCTGGGCCTCGCGGTCTGCCGGGATCTCCGCGCGCGGGACCTGCCACCACTGCATCAGCAACCGCTTGTCCATCGGCAGCTCGCGCCAGACGTCGCCGACGGTGAGCATGTGGTCCGTGCCGGTGTGGGCCACCATCACCACGTCGGCGTCGGGAGCGGCGTCGAGCGCGGCCAGGAAGCCTCCGGGCCGCGGGGCGAGCACGTTGGTCATGGCCTCGGCGCGGTCGGCCATCCGGTGCATGCCGAGCTTGTGGAGCCGCTCGATGGCGCGCTCGCGCCGGCGCGGCGTGAAGTTTCCGCCCTCGGGGAAGATCACGAACGCGTCGTTCTCGTCGAGGCCGCTGGCCAGCTCGGCGATCTGGTCCTCGATGCGCTCGCCGGCGCCCGGGTTGGGCGTGATGAACCGCGCGGGGATCCGGTGCAGCAGCACGTCGATGGCCGGGTCCCAGGCCAGCGTGTCCTTCAGGACGACGCGCGGCTCGCGGTCGTACCAGTGCATCAGGGCGTAGATCAGCATGAACGAGTCGCCCGGCCCGCCGTGCCGGCAGCACACCAGCAACGGCCGGCCGGGGTAGGCGTCCGGCGTCGGTCCGGCGGTCTCGATGGTCAGGTTGAGCACCCGCCGGGCCTCGCGGAAGAAGACCCAGAGCAAGCCCTGCACCAGGTCGTAGTGGATGCCTTCGTAGTACGGCGTCCGGATCCGCCTGCCGAGCCCTGAGGAGACCCACAACCCGAACAGGATGACCAGCAGCACGCTCTCGCAGACCAGGTACAGGATCGCCACCCAGAGCACCCGCAGCGGACGCCAGCGCCCGGGGAGCAGCGGAGACAGCGCTGCCGCGATCACCAGCCACAGCGGGAACGTGAAGCCGATCAGGACCGTCACGAGGATCACCGCGGGCGCGGTGAACAGGCGCCTCAACTGGCGGCCGGACCAGTTGTCGCGTCGGCTCATTGCTCGCCGGCCTGCACGTCGTCGAGGTAGGCCAGGGTGGCGCGGTAGGTCTCCTCGATGCGGACCCCGACGCCCGAGAAGTCGCGGTGGCCACGGATCTTGTCGTCGCGCGGCGAGGTGCCTCGCGCCGGCAGCACGTGAGCGACCACGCCCTCGGGCACCTCCGCCAGCTCGCGGGCGAACCGGTGCCGGCGGGCGATCTCGAACGACACCCGGGCCACCTCCCACGGCCGTCGCGGCACGCGGAGCGGCCGGTCGATCCGGCCGACCTGGAGCACGTAGACGACGTCGGCACCGAGCGCTACCGCGCGGCCGAGGGGGATGGAGTTGACGATGCCCCCGTCGAGGAAGTGCTCGTCGCCGACCTTGGCGGGCGGCAGCAGGCCGGGTACGGCGGCGCTGGCGACGATCGCGGGTACCAGCGGGCCCGAGGAGAACCAGTGCTCGGCCGCCCTCTCGATGCTGGCGGCGCACACCTGGAACTTCACGGGCAGGTCCTCGAAACGCAGGTCGCCGAACTCCTCGGCCAGTCGACGTCGCATCGGCGAGGAGGAGTAGATGTGCGTGCCGGTGGAGACCGCACGCCGGACCGTGCGCAGCGGGCGGTCGCCGTACACCTCACGGCTCGAGGCCACCGTCTGCCAGAGCTCGGTGAGCTTCTCGATGACGGCCGGCGACGGGTCGCGGGCCACCAACGCGCCGTTGAGGGCCCCGATCGAGGTGCCCAGGACGAGGTCGGGCTCGATGCCTCGCTCGAAGAGTGCCTGCAGCATCCCCACCTCGGCGGCACCCAGCACCCCACCTCCGCCGAGCACGAACGCGGTGGTCATGCGGCTCCTCCGGGATAGTCCCTGACGTTTGGGTTGCTGATCACGTCTCCGGACAACCCATTCGTCAGGGACTATCCCACCAGCTCGGGGTGCTCGGCGCGCATCCGCTCGACCACGCGACGCTCGACCCAGAAGATGATCAGCGGGATGAGGCCGGCGGCCAGGTTGAGCAACGTGAACGGGAGGCTCCAGCCGGCCCGTCGCGACAGCAGGAACGTGACGACGACGTAGACCATGAACACCCAGCCGTGGACCAGCCACAGCACGCTCAGGCTCTCGCCGAGCTGCTGGAGGTCGCTGCCCTCGGGCGCGAGGTACTTCAGCGGCAGCGCGACCAGCGAGCAGATCGCCAGCAGTACGCCGACCACGAAGGCGAGCACGCGGTAGCTGATGAAGAGGCGGGTCATTGGCTGGCCACGTCGAGCGACCCTACCGACTCTCCCCCGCCGCGCCTGCAGAGGCCACTGGAGCCTTCACCGCTTGCGCCTCCTCCCTCACCCAGCGCCACCACACGAACGCCGCGAACGCGCCGAAGAACCACCACTCCACGGCGTAGAGCAGGTTGCGCAACGCCGTGAACCGGCTGGCGTCCGGCAGCTGCTCGAGATCGGCCTGCACCACGCCTGCGCCTGGGGTCACGCGTCACGACGTACGCGCCGTACAGGTCCTCGTCGAAGTACTGGGCCAGGTCGGCCACCCGGAGCTGGGGCAGCAGCCGGTCGCTCTGGTCGTCGTCGCGGGCACCTGTGCTCTCGGAGGGCTGGAGCCAGCCGACCAGGTCGGCGGCGCCACGCGGCTCGGGCCCGCGCTGCCCCCACGAGGGCGTCGCCTCCCAGCCGCGGACGACGGGCAGCACCGAGTCGCCGACCCGGACGGGGTCGACCACCCAGTAGCCGTCACGGCCCTCGTGCTGACGGCCCGACACCCAGAAGGTGTTGCCCAGGTAGGTGCCGTGCACCTCGACCGGCTGTCCGACCAGCGTGCCCGGGAACGGGTCGTCCGGTCCGATCGCGTCGGCCAGCGGGATCGGTGCGCCCTGGGTCAGGTCGCGCGCCTCGGCGTCCCGGCGTTCCTGCCAGCCGTGGTACTGCCACAGGCCCAGCAGGCCGGCGGCGACCAGCGCCGCGACGACGACGAGGTGGTAGCCCCAGTAGCGCGGCGCCAGCAGGGCACGCGCTGTGGACACCCGGTCAGGATACGGAGCCACCGATTCGTCTGCGGGTTGCTGCGGCAAACGCGGTGAGGGGAGGCAGACGAATCGGGGTTAGACTCCCGGGTCCGCGCAGGAGAACCCGGGGGTGTCGATGGTCGCGCTGGGCCGGCGCTACGGCGTGGAGGCGACGATCTTCGTGGTCGCACTCGCCGCACGGCTCCTGGTGCCGGTGTTCGGCGGCGGGTACCGCGGCTTCGTCGGCTCCGACCAGGCCGTCTACTACGCCGGTTCCATGGCCGTCTCGCACGGCTTGGTCCCCTACTCGGGCTTCTCCTTCGTCCACCCGCCGGTCTCGTTGGTGGCTCTGCAGCCAGCCGCGTGGATCGGGCGGCTGACCACCGACCACGCGGGCTTCATCGCGGGCAACGTCCTGTTCGCCGTACTGGGGGCCATCAGCGCGGTGCTCGTCGCGCGGGTGGCCCGCGCCGCCGGCGGGGGCGTGGGTGCGCAGCTCGCCGGCGGCCTGTTCTACGCCGTGTGGATGGGCTCGGTGGGCGCCGAGTTCTCCTCACGGCTGGAGCCGTTGGGCAACGTCGTCTTCGTCGCGGGGCTGCTGCTGCTGACCCGCGTGCGCGCCCTCGAGGAGCAGGCCCCAACCAATCGACCGCTCGGCTGACCCTGCTGGCCGGCGCCGTGCTGGGGCTGAGCGTGAGCGTGAAGATCTGGTGGGCCGCGCCGGTGCTGTTCGTCTTCCTCTGGGAGTACGGACGCAGCCGCGACGCCCGACGGCTCGGGCGTCTGGTGCTCGGCGCCGCCGTGGCCTCGGTGGTCGTCAACGGCCCGTTGTTCCTGGCCTCCCGCGGACGGATGTGGGACTACGTCATCGAGGCGCAGCTCGGCCGACCACGGCGTCATCCCGAGCTCTCCTACCGCCTCGGCACCATGACCGGCGTCAAGGACTCGCTGACGAACGAAGTCCTTGCCGGAGTGGCCGTGGCCGTGGTCGGCGTCGTCCTCGTGGCCTGCGTCGTGGTCGCCCTCGCCAGCCCCGGCTTCCGCGAGATGGCCTGCCTGTTCGTGTTCCTTGCCTGCCTGCTGCTGTGGAGCCCGTCGTTCTTCCCCCACTACGTCGACTTCCTGGCGGTGCCGGCCGCGCTGACGGTTGCCGGGGCCGCGCACGGTCTGCGCCGTACGGCGGCTGGGCCGACGACGCGTCTGCGAGCGCGTTCCCCGGTCCCGGTGTACGCGTTCGTCGGCCTCGTGGCGGGCCTGGCCCTGACCCGCCTGGCGCAGGGCCCCCCGCTCGTCGAACCCATCCCCGGCCAGGAGGAGCTCAAGGCGGCCGCCGCCGACCTCAGCTGCATCAAGGCCGACCTGCCGATGAACCTGGTCGTCGTCAACGCGCTCTCGCGCAGCTTCGCCGAGGGTGCGGCAACCGCGTCGACGTCCGCGGTGGGGCGCTCGCGATGGAGGAGACCGGGCCCAAGAACGTGCTGGCCAAGCGGGCGCTGGTGGCCTACCTCCCCAGCGGCGACGCCGTCGTCCTGAACGCCCACGCGCTGGCCACGATCGGTCAGGACCCGCAGCTGGCCCGCAGACCGTGCTGGCCACCAACGGCGAGTACACGCTGTTCGTCGTCGGCACCGACTGAGAACCGGCCGGGACGTCATACGAATGGTGGCTTCTATGGCTCAAAACGTATGACGTTACGGCGACGGGTCAGGCAGGGCTGGTGGAGCCAAGGGGACTCGAACCCCTAACCCCCTGCTTGCAAAGCAGGTGCGCTACCAATTGCGCCATGGCCCCCAGATGGGGGAGTGACTACTCCGCCGAGGTGGAGGTGGAGGAGACGTTGTCGGTCGCCTCGGCCCAGAGGGCCTGCTCGTGCTTGCCCTCGTCGAGCTTGCGCTTGGCGTAGACGGCGCCGGCGGCGACGAGCGCGAGGAACAGGATCTTCTTCATTCGGGTGACTCCCGTCGCTGGCGTGAAGTGGCTGTCGTGTGGGCCTAACAGGACTTGAACCTGTGACCTCTTCCTTATCAGGGAAGCGCTCTAACCGTCTGAGCTATAGGCCCGGGAAGTGGCGCGACCGCCCCCAGTTCAGGGACGGCGACCGGGGAGGAACACTACCGGACGGCGCGGGGCGCCCAGAAATCAGTGTTCGTCCTCGACCAGGGTGATGTCGATGCCGCCGAGCAGCGCCGCGGCCATGTTGTAGAGGAACGCGGCGAGCGTGGCGATCGCGGTCAGCAGCACCACGTCGATCACCGCGACCAGCATCGTGAAGCCGATGACGCGGTCGGTGCCGAGGTAGTCCTGGACGGTGAACGGCGCGGAGGCCTGGTCGCCGACGATGTCGCGGACGGTGGTGTTGATGGAGTCCCAGACTCCGGCGGCGCCGAGGACCGACCACACCATCAACACCGAGACGATGGTGACCACGCCGAGCGCGATCGAGAGCAGGAACGCCGTCTTCATCACCGACCACGGGTCGATGCGGGTCAGCCGGAGACGCGCCCGGCGCGGCGGACGCTTGGGACGCGAGGCACGAGCGGGCTTCTTCTTGGCCGGCTGCTGCACGGGCTGCGACGGAGCCTGCTGGTAGGCGACCGGCGGTGGTGGCAGGACCGGACCGTCATGCTGCGACGGCGCGGTCGGCGCCTCGGGCGTGGCCGTCGCGGCCTCCACCGGGGGCCGGACGGCCGTCTGGTCCGGGGCGCCGTTGAGTCGGTCGGCCGGACGTTCGGTCTGGCGCACCGAGGTGAGCTTCTCCTGCAGCCGGTCGGCCAGGGAGGGTCGCCCAGTCGATGTGCCAGTCGAGGTGCCAGTCGAGGTGCCAGTCGAGGTGCCGGAGGAGTTGTCAGTCTCGGACGAGGTCTGCGGTCGGTACTCGACGCGGTCGGTCGTGGCAGCGGTTGGCATCGGCGGGAGGATCGGGGCGCTGCTCGCAGGCGCGTCCAGCCCGGTCAGTCGCGGGTGCGTCTGCTCGGTCGGTCGCTCCGTCATCAGGCCTCACTCTCGGGTGGGGAATCGGCCGGTCGATCGTCTGGGATCTCCTCGATTGTTGCATCCGATCCGATTTCGGGCGATTCCTGCCCAGCCTCGTGTCCGGTGTCGGCGGGAGCGTCGCCGTCGGTCTCCGCGGCCGATGTGGTAGTGGACTCCTCGTCGTCCTCGCCGGTGTCGGGGGCCTCGACCGAACGAGCCACGACGGCCACCGCGTCGCCCTCCTTGGGCGTCACGAACTTCACGCCCATCGTCGAGCGCCCGGTCGGCTCGGAAGTTGTCGTTGATCGGGCTGCGCACCACCTGGCCACCCTGCGTGATCGAGAGCACCTCGTCGCCGTCGACCACGATGAACGCGCCGACCAGGTTGCCGCGCTCCTCGTTGGCCAGCGACATCGTCTTGATGCCGAGGCCGCCCCGCGACTGGAGGCGGTAGTCACTGATCCGCGACCGCTTGGCGAACCCGCCGTCGGTGATGGTGAAGACGTACTGCGGCTTGACCGCGGCCAGCTCCTCCTGGGCCACCTGGTCGGCCCGGATGACCGACATCGACAGCACCGAGTCGCCGCTGCGGAACTTCATCCCCGCGACGCCGGACGTCGCCCGGCCCATCGGCCGCAGCTGGGTGTCGTCGGCCCGGAAGCGGATGGACTGGCCCTTGCGGGAGACCAGCAGGATGTCGTCGTCGGGCTCGACCAGCTCGGCGCCGATCAGCTCGTCGTCGTCCTCGCGGAAGTTGATGGCGATGACGCCGGCCTGCCGGGGGCTGTTGTAGTCGCCGAGGCGGGTCTTCTTGACCAGGCCGTTGCGCGTGGCGAGCACGAGGTAGGGAGCCTGCTCGTAGTCGCGGATCGCCAGCACCTGCGCGATGTTCTCGTCGGGCTGGAACGACAGCAGGCCGGCGACGTGGCCGCCCTTGGCGTCGCGCTGGGCCTCGGGCAGGTTGTAGGCCTTGGTGCGGTAGACCCGGCCTGCCGTGGTGAAGAACAGCAGCCAGTGGTGGTTGGTGGTCGCGATGAAGTGGTCGACGACGTCGTCACCGCGCAGGGTCGCGCCACGCACGCCCTTGCCGCCGCGCTTCTGGGAGCGGTACTGGTCGGAGCGGGTCCGCTTGGCGTAGCCGCCGCGCGTGATGGAGACGACCAGCTCCTCGTCGGGGATCAGGTCCTCCATCGAGAGGTCGCCGTCGGCCGCGATGATCTGGGTACGCCGGTCGTCGCCGTACTTCTGCACGATCTCGGCGAGCTCGTCGATGACGATCTGCCGTTGCCGGGCGGCGTCGGCCAGGATGTCCTCGAGGTCGGCGATGATGATCTCGAGCTCGGCCAGCCGGTCGATGATCTTCTGGCGTTCCAGGGCCGCGAGTCGGCGCAGCTGCATGTCGAGGACGTGCTGGGCCTGGAGCTCGTCGATCTCGAGCAGCGCCATCAGCCCGGCGCGGGCCTCGTCGACGTCGGGGCTGCGCCGGATCAGGGCGATGACCTCGTCGAGGGCGTCGAGCGCCTTGACCAGGCCGCGCTGCATGTGCGCGTCCTCCTCGGCCTTGCGCAGGCGGTAGCGCGTCCGCCGCTGGATGACCTCGATCTGGTGGGCCACCCAGTGGTGGATGAACTGGTCGATGGTCAGCGTGCGCGGCACGCCGTCGACGAGCGCCAGCATGTTGGCCGAGAAGTTGGTCTGCAGCTCGGTGTGCTTGAACAGGTTGTTGAGCACCACCCGCGCGACCGCGTCGCGCTTGAGCACGATCGACCAGGCGCTGGCCGGTGCGGTCGGAGGTGTCGTCGCGCACGTCGGCGATGCCCTGCACGCGGCCGATGTCGGCGAGCTCGGCGATCTTCAGCGCCAGGTTGTCGGGGTTGACCATGTAGGGCAGCTCGGTGATGACCAGGCAGGTGCGGCCCTTGCTGTCCTCGTCGATCTCGATGACCGCCCGCTGGGTGACCGACCCGCGGCCGGTGCGATAGGCCTGCTCGATGC
The DNA here is from genome assembly GCA_963758885.1 of uncultured Actinomycetota bacterium. Lineage (GTDB taxonomy): Bacteria > Actinomycetota > Actinomycetes > Propionibacteriales > Nocardioidaceae > Nocardioides. Next base: position 68,344 of record CAVWXS010000008.1, on the reverse strand, counting down.
CCTGGTGGCCGACGATGAGGGCGCCGTTGGGGAAGTCGGGGCCCTTGATCCGCTCGAGCAGCGCCTCCTGGAGCTCCTCGCGGGTCGCGTCGGGGTGCTCGAGGGCCCACCGGGCGCCGTCGGCGACCTCGCGCAGGTTGTGGGGCGGGATGTTGGTGGCCATGCCGACCGCGATGCCGGCCGAGCCGTTGACCAGCAGGTTGGGGAAGCGGGCCGGCAGGATCGTCGGCTCCTGGCTGCGCCCGTCGTAGTTGGGCTGGAAGTCGACGGTCTCCTCGTGGATGTCGCGGACCATCTCCAGCGCGAGCGGGGCCATCCGGCACTCGGTGTAGCGCATCGCGGCCGCGGAGTCGTTGCCCGGCGAGCCGAAGTTGCCCTGGCCGTGGATCAGCGGTGCGCGCATCACCCACGGCTGGGCCAGGCGGACGAGGGTGTCGTAGATCGCGGTGTCGCCGTGGGGGTGGTACTGACCCATCACGTCGCCGACGACGCGCGAGCACTTGCTGAACCCGCGGTCGGGCCGGTAGCCGCCGTCGTACATGGCGTAGAGCACCCGGCGGTGCACCGGCTTGAGCCCGTCGCGTACGTCGGGCAGCGCGCGGCCGACGATGACCGCCATCGCGTAGTCGAGGAAGGCCCGCTGCACGGAGGTCTGCAGCTCGACCGGCTCGACCCGGCCACCGGGGGGAGTCGTCGGGGTCTCGGTCACGATCTACCTCTTCTGCCTTGATCTACAGGTGTCTAGGACTGTTGCTAGAGAACTAGATATCGAGGAAGCGCACGTCTTTGGCGTTGCGCTGGATGAACGAGCGCCGCTGCTCGACGTCCTCGCCCATCAGGATCGAGAAGATCTCGTCGGCCTGGGCGGCGTCCTCGAGGTTGACCTGCAGCATCAGCCGCTGGTCGGGGTCCATCGTGGTCTCCCACAGCTCCTTGGCGTTCATCTCGCCGAGACCCTTGTAGCGCTGGACGGGGTTCTCCTTGGGCAGCTTCTTGCCCGCCGCCTGGCCGTCGCGCAGCAGGGCGTCGCGCTCGGCGTCGGAGTAGACGAACTCGTGCTCGGCCGGCTTGTTCCAGCGCAGCCGGTAGAGCGGCGGCTGCGCCATGTAGACGTAGCCGCCCTCGATCAGCGGCCGCATGAAGCGGAACAGCAGCGTCAGCAGCAGGGTGTTGATGTGGTGGCCGTCGACGTCGGCGTCGGCCATCAGCACGACCTTGTGGTAGCGCAGCTTGTCGATGCTGAACTCTTCGTGGATGCCGGTGCCGAGCGCCGAGATGATCGACTGGACCTCGGCGTTGCCGAGCACCTTGTCGATGCGCGCCTTCTCGACGTTCAGGATCTTGCCGCGGATCGGCAGGATCGCCTGGATGCGCGGGTCGCGCCCCTGGCGGGCCGAGCCGCCGGCCGAGTCGCCCTCGACGATGAAGACCTCGCACTCCTCGGGGTTGGTCGACTGGCAGTCGGACAGCTTGCCGGGCAGGCCGCCGCCGCCGAGCAGTCCCTTGCGGGACCGGGCCAGGTCGCGGGCCTTGCGGGCGGCCATCCGCGCGGAGGCCGCGGCCTGCGACTTGCGGACGATGTCCTTGCCCTCGGCCGGGTTGGCCTCCAGCCAGGCGCCGAGCTGGTCGTTGACGGTGCGCTGCACGAAGCCCTTGGCCTCGGTGTTGCCGAGCTTGGTCTTGGTCTGGCCCTCGAACTGCGGCTCGGCCATCTTGATCGAGACGATCGCGGTCAGGCCCTCGCGGATGTCGTCACCGGAGACGCGGTCCTCGCGCTTCTTGATCAGGTTGTTGGCCTCGCCGAAGGTGTTGATCTGGCCGGTCAGCGCCGCCCGGAACCCCTCTTCGTGAGTGCCGCCCTCGTGGGTGTTGATGGTGTTGGCGAAGGTGTGCACCGACTCGGTGTAGGAGGTGTTCCACTGCATCGCCACCTCGAGGCTCATGTGCTGGCCGGCCCCCTCGGGGGCGTCGGCCTCGAAGGAGATGATCGTCGGGTTGGCCGCCTGTCTTGCTGCGGTTGAGGTGGGAGACGTAGTCGACCAGGCCCAGGTCGTACTTGAAGACGCGCTCCAGACCGCCACCGTCGGCGCGCTTGATGGCGGCCGCCCCGGTCTCGTCGATCTCCGCGGCGACCGTGTCGTCCTCGACGGCGTCGACGAGCTCGTCCGCGGTGGGGCGCTCGTCCCGGATCACGATCTCGAGACCCTTGTTGAGGAAGGCGTACTCGCGCATCCGGTTGGTGAGCGTCTCCAGGTTGTAGGTCGTCGTCTCGAAGATCTCCTCCGACGCCCACCAGGTCACGGTCGTGCCGGTGCCCTCGCCCTCCTCGAGGGGCCGGATCTGCTCGAGCGGTGCGTCGGGGTCGCCGAGCTGGAAGCTCTGCCGCCAGAGGTGGCCGCGGTTCTTGACCTCGACGATCAGCCGGGTCGAGAGCGCGTTGACCACCGAGACGCCCACGCCGTGGAGACCGCCGGACACCTTGTAGCCGCCCCCACCGAACTTGCCGCCGGCGTGGAGCAGGGTCAGCGCCATCGTCACCGCGGGCAGCTCCTGGCCGGGAGCGGTGTCGGTGGGGATGCCGCGGCCGTTGTCGACGACCTGGACGCCGCCGTCGGACCTGAGCGTGAGCACGATGCGGTCGCAGTAGCCGGCCAGCGCCTCGTCGACGGCGTTGTCGACGATCTCGGTGATCAGGTGGTGCAGGCCGCGCTCGCCGGTGGACCCGATGTACATGCCCGGACGCTTGCGGACGGCCTCGAGACCCTCGAGCACCGTGATGGCCGAGGCGTCGTAGTCGCCGTTGATGTCGGCCGGCAGGACGTCGGGCAGCTGATCGGGGACCTCGGGAGGTGTGGCCGGCTGCGGGACGTCTAGATCAACGGGGGCGGTCGGATCCTCGCTCACACACACCTCTTCATCACTGAGAAGAACACCACGCGGGTCGCGGCGCCGAAGCGATGACGTGTGGCGCGCGACCCGATGGCCATGATAGCCCGCAGAGGCCCGCATTCCACGTTGCCGTCCCCAGGGAAACGGTCACGACACACCGAAATCGGCCCTGAGCGGCTCGTGAAGGCAGGTGGAGAGCCCTCACAGGGGGTCGGTGGACTCCCTATACGTCCGCGAGGCCCGCAGATCGGCTGTGGACGAGCGGTGGTCAGCCGTAGGTGTCGCGCGGGCCGCGTCCGTCGCGGACCGACCGGGCGCCCTTCTTCCAGGTCGGCAGGTGGGGGCCCACCACCTCGATCAGGGTGACCGTGCCGTGGCCGAGATCCTCGTTGAGGCGCCTGAGGACGGCCGGCGCGAGCAGCTTGAGCTGGGTGGCCCAGGCGGTCGAGTCGGTGCGGACCACCAGGGTGCCGTCGGCGAACGACTCGGGCGTCGCGTGGAGGGCGACCTCCTCGCCGACCAGCTCGGCCCAGCGCGCGAACATGCCCGCCACGCGGAGGTCGACGTCCCACCCGTGGTCGTCGACCAGCCGGCCGACGGTCACGTCGAGCAGCTGGGGGTCGCGGTCGTCGGGGAAGGCGCCGGACGCCTTGGCCGGGCCGGTACGGCGGTCGCCTCCCGAGAGCCTGCGTCGTACGCGCTTGGCGGGGCTCGATCGTGCCGTCGCGCGGGCGTGGTTCTTGGCCAGCTCGAGGCCGTCGGGCCGACGGTCCGGCTCCTGGGGCGTCTCGTCGTCAGTCGACACGGGTCACCTCCCCGCCGCTGACGCGGAAGCGGGTGCCGGCGAGCTTCTCGGGCACGTCGTCGTCGACGGCCGCGGTGACCAGCACCTGCTCGGCGCCGGCGACGAGCTCGGCCAGCTGGGCACGGCGCTCGGTGTCGAGCTCGGCGAAGACGTCGTCGAGCACCAGGATCGGGTCGTCGCCGTCGGCGCGCAGGAGGTCGTAGGACGCCAGCCGCAGGGCGAGCGCGAACGACCACGACTCGCCGTGGCTGGCGTAACCGCGCACGGGAAGCCGGCTGCCGGTGTCATCGGGGCCCCCGGGACCGAGGGACAGCACGAGGTCGTCGCGGTGGGGACCGACGAGCGAGACGCCGCGGTCGAGCTCGTCGTTCTGCCGCTCGACCACGGCCGCGAGCAGAGCCTCGGTCAGCCCACCCCGGTCAGCCGGCATCGTCGGGCAGCTCGAACGACGGCTTGTAGTCGGCCTCGGCCGCGTCGCGGGGCGCGCCGAGCGCGACCGTGGCGTAGGCGTTGCCGAGGTAGGGCCGCAGGTCGGCGACCAGGGCGAGGCGCTCGGCGAGGATCTCGGCACCAACCCGTGCGAGGTGGGAGTTCCAGACACCCAGCGTGGACAGGGCGCTGTCCTCGGAGGTCGAGCCGCGGCGCGCGTGCCCGGCGGTCTTGAGCAGCGAGTTGCGCTGGCGCAGGATCCGCTCGTAGTCGGCGCGCACGCTGGCCATCCGCGGGGTGCGCAGCACGAGCAGGTCGTCGAGGAAGCGCCGCCGCTCCGCCGGGTCGCCCTTGACCAGGGCGAGGTCCTCGGGGGAGAAGACGACGGTGCGGACCAGGCCGACGAGGTCGCGGGTCTTGGGAAGCGGTGACTTGTTGACCCGCGCGCGGTTGGCCTTGCCGGGGTTGATCTCGACCTCGAGCACCGCGGTGCGGCCGTCCCTCACGACCGCGGCCCGGATGACCGCCTGGTCGGTGCCGGCCCGCACCAGCGGGCCGTCGGTCGCGACCCGGTGGGAGGTCAGCCGGGAGAGGTAGTCGATCGCCTCGACGAGGTTGGTCTTGCCCTGGCCGTTGCTGCCGATGAACGCCGTCGGGCCGGGTTCGAGGACGACCTCGACGTCGGCGTAGGAACGGAAGTCGTGGAGAACGAGGTGCGAGACGTACAACGGGGTCCAGTCAGATGGTGTGGCGGCAGACCATCACGGGGTAGGGGCGTCGCCGCCGGGCGGCGGCCCGCTCTGCACGGCGTGACCGCCGAACTGGTTGCGCATCGCGGCGATCGCCTTCATCGCCGGGCTGTCGTCCTGGCGGGAGATGAAGCGGGCGTAGAGCGCGGCGGTGATCGCCGGGGTCGCGACGGCGTTGTCGATGCCGGCCTCGACGGTCCACCGGCCCTCGCCGGAGTCCTCGGCGTAGCCACGGATCTTGGACAGGCCGGGGTCCTCGTCGAGGGCGTTGACCAGGAGGTCGAGCAGCCACGAACGGATCACGGTGCCCTCGCGCCAGGACCGGAACACCTCGGTGACGTTGTCGACGAGGTCGACCTTCTGCAGCAGCTCCCAGCCCTCGGCGTAGCTCTGCATGATGGCGTACTCGATGCCGTTGTGGACCATCTTGGAGAAGTGGCCGGCACCGACCGCGCCCGCGTGGACCGAGCCGAACTCGCCCTGTCACGGCGGGGCTTGAGCGCGTCGAAGGCCGGCTGCACCTTCGCGATGTCGTCGGCCGAGCCGCCGTACATCAGGGCGTAGCCGTTCGCCAGCCCCCACACTCCTCCGGAGACGCCACAGTCGACGAACCCGACGCCCTTCTCGGCCAGCATCGCGGCGTTGGCCTGGTCGTCGGTCCAGCGCGAGTTGCCGCCGTCGACGACGAGGTCGCCGTCGCCGAGCAGGTCGCCGAGCTCCTTGATCACCCCACGGGTGATCTCGCCGGCGGGGACCATCACCCAGACCACCTTGGGAGAGGGCAGCTTGTCCACGAGGTCGGCCAGGCTGGTGGCGTCGGAGATCTCGGGGTTGTGGTCGTAGCCGACGACGGTGTGGCCGGCGTTGCGGAGACGGGTCCGCATGTTGCCGCCCATCTTCCCGAGCCCGACGAGTCCCAGCTGCATTCGGTTGCCTCCTGTGAAGGGGTGGTCAGGACAGCAGGCGGCGCGGCATGAGCAAGTAGCGGAATCCCGGGTCCTCGCCGTCCTCGCCGATCGAACCACTGATCACCACCGGCTTGGAAGCCTGGGTGAACGCCAGCTCGACGACCGCCTCGTCGATGGCCGTCAGGCCGTCGAGCAGGAACTGCGGGTTGAAGCCGGTGGTCAGGTCGTCGCCCTCGATGGTGGCCTCGATCGACTCCGAGGCCTGCGCCTCGTCACCCGAGCCGGCGTCGAGGGTGAGCACTCCGTCGGAGAACGCCAGCTGCACCGCGGTGTTGCGCTCGGCGACCAGGGCGACGCGCTTGACCGACTCGACCAGGGCCAGCTTGTCGACCAGGGCCTTGGTGAGGTGCTCGTTGGGGAAGAGGCTGCGGACCTTGGGGAACTCGCCGTCGAGCAGCCTGGTCGTCGTACGGCGGGTGCCGCCGGGCGCGGAGCCCTCGAAGCCGATGATGCCCTCGCCCGAACCACCCGACGACAGCGCGATGGTCACCTCCGGGCCCGCGGTCAGCGACTTGGCGGTGTCGCCGAGCACCTTGGCCGGGACCAGCGCCGCCAGGGAGGCGTCGGGGCTGTTGGGGTTCCAGTCGAGCTCGCGGTGGGAGAGCCGGAAGCGGTCGGTGGCGAGCAGCGCGATCGTCGACCCCGAGATCTCGACGCGGACGCCGGTCAGCACCGGGAGCATGTCGTCGCGGCCGGCAGCCGTGACGGCCTGGGCCACGGCGTGGGCGAACTGCTCGCTCTTGACCGTGCCGGACGCGGCCGGCATGTCGGGCAGCGTGGGGTAGTCCTCGACCGGCATGGTCTGCAGGCTGAAGCGGGCCGAACCACACGTCAGCGAGGCCCGCGAGCCGTCGAGGGTCACGTCGACCGGCTTGGCCGGGAGGCTGCGGCAGATGTCGGCGAGCAGCCGGCCGCTGACCAGGGCCTTGCCCTCGTCGGAGACCTCGGCCGTCAGCGTCGCGCGGGCCGAGGTCTCGTAGTCGAAGGTCGACAGCACCAGGCCCTCGTGACCGGCCTCGATGAGCAGGCCGGAGAGGACGGGTGCGCTGGGTCGGACGGGCAGGCTGCGGGCAGCCCAGGCGACGGCGTCCGCGAACGCGTCGCGATCCACGCGGAACTTCACTCGGAGTCCTTCTGAAGTCTGGGTGGGGAAGGCAGGCCGGTCATCGTCGGGCCGGGTTCTGCGAATCCTGCCACGCGGCGCCGACGCAGGGGAGTGGTGGCCGTCTCCGAGGCGCCCGATGGTCGACCGAACGGGTCGGTCATCCCCAGGTCGGGGCCCGGAGCCATGTTCACCGGGAATGGCCAGAAATAGAGGTTGATCGTAGTAGTAGCAGCGGTGGAAATTGTGGACGAGCACTCTTTGCGCAGGTCAGACCAGGTTTCGTCGTCCCCAGCCCATGTGGACGCAGGGGTGGAGCGACGGGGTCGCCCTGGGTACGGAGCCGGCAGCAGCCGACTTGTGTCCCCAGCTGTCCACAAGCTCTGTGGACGAATCGCGGCGCGTCGCACAGGTCGCCCCACATCTTCCGTCGATGTGATTCGTACCAGTGGTGCACAGGGTGAGCACGGCCGGCCGGCTAGTTCTGGCGGGCGTGCATCTTGATGCGGTTGGTCAGCTCGGAGACCTGGTTGAACACCGCCCGGCGCTCGGCGAGCAGCTGGTTGATCTTGCGGTCGGCGTACATGACCGTCGTGTGGTCGCGGTTGCCGAACTGGGCGCCGATCTTGGGCAGCGAGAGGTCGGTCAGCTCGCGGCACAGGTACATCGCGATCTGGCGGGCCATCACCAGGTGCCGGCCGCGGCTCGGGCCGGTGATGTCCTCGATCGGCAGCCCGAAGTACGCCGAGGTCTGGGCGATGATCAGCGACGCGGTGATCTCGGGCTCGCCGCCCTCGGGGATCAGGTCCTTGAGCACGATCTCGGCCAGGGTCATGTCGACCTCCTGGCGGTTGAGGTTGGCGAAGGCCGTGACCCGGATCAGGGCGCCCTCGAGCTCGCGGATGTTGGTCTGGATCTTGGAGGCGATGAACTCCAGCACGTCCGGCGGCGCGGTGAGCCGGTCCATGGCGGCCTTCTTGCGCAGGATCGCGATCCGCGTCTCGAGGTCGGGCGGCTGCACGTCGGTGATCAGGCCCCACTCGAACCGGTTGCGGAGCCGGTCCTCGAGGGCCTCGAGGCGCTTGGGCGCGCGGTCGGAGGTCAGCACGATCTGCTTGTTGGCGTTGTGGAGGGTGTTGAAGGTGTGGAAGAACTCCTCCTGGGTCTGGGTCTTGCCCTCCAGGAACTGGATGTCGTCGATGAGGAGCACGTCGACGTCGCGGTACTTCCGCTTGAACCGGTCCTGCCGGTCGTCGCGGATCGCGTTGATGAACTCGTTGGTGAACTCCTCGCTCGAGACGTAGCGCACCTTGGCCCCGTTGTAGAGGCTGCGCACGTAGTGGCCGATCGCGTGGAGCAGGTGGGTCTTGCCCAGCCCGGAGTCGCCGTAGACCAGCAGCGGGTTGTACGCGCGGCCCGGGGCCTCGGCGACCGCGACGGCGGCGGCGTGGGGGAAGCGGTTGGACGAGCCGATGACGAAGGTCTCGAAGGTGTACTTGGGGTTCAGCCGGGTCTCGAGCACCGACCGGCGCCGACTCGCGCGGGCTCGTCGGTCCCGAAGGCCGTCACCCCAGGAAAGTCCATAAGTCGACGTGTCGACAGGGTGATGAGTCGATGTGTCGACTTGGTGACTCTCGGGGCATCGCCACCGCGCGGTCGGCGACCAGCTGCGGGTTGACCGTCACGCCCAGACGGATCTCGCGGCCGAAGACAGCGGTCAGACCCTCCTCGATCTGGGCGCGCAGCCGGCCCTCGAGCTGGCCGCGGGTGAACTCGTCGACGACCTCGATGATGGCCTGGTTGCCGTGCAGCGTGACGGGCGCGCTGGCCTCGAGCCAGGCCCGCTGGTTGGGTTGCAGCTCACCGACCACCGACCACCAGGCCTGCTCGAGGTCGGCCTCCGGGAGCTGGCCGTTCGACTGATTGGTCGGCTGGTTCGTCGGCTGGTCCTCCACGCGGCCCTGCCACCCTTCGTCAGTTGTCGTGCTCGGAACTCCACATACTTCTCCACAGCCTGTGAAGGAGTGCGACGAACCGTGGGTCCCCAGGCGCGCAGACCTGTCCGCGGACTGGCTCCGAGGACGTCTCCGCAGGTCAGAGCGGTCGTCGGCACGGGAATGCCGGGACCAACTGGTCGACGCTGCGAGCGGTGTACCCGGGAGTGGATGGGGGACGGCGGGGAATCTCGTCGGCCCGAACCTAACTCCGCGACGCCGCCACCGGCAAGACGTCATCCACAGGTCCGGCAGCCTCTCCACAGAGTGGACCGCACGGGTGGCGGCGACGGTTTGACCCTGTGGAAGAGGCTCGCGTACCGTTGGCCGGTCACCTGACGTGGCGCCGCGTCGAGCCGTGCTCCCTGTTGATCCTCCCCGCGTTACTCCACCGGGAGCAGCAGGCTTCGCCCGCCAGGGTGTCCCCGATCCTTGTTTTGACCATGACGCAGGCCACCTGGGCCTCGACCGACGGAGAAGAAGTCGTGACCAAGCGTACGTACCAGCCGAACAACCGCCGCCGCCACAAGGTGCACGGTTTCCGCCTGCGGATGCGTACTCGCGCGGGCCGCGCGATCCTGGCCTCGCGGCGCCGCAAGGGCCGCAACAAGCTCGCCGTCTGACTGACCACGTCCAGTCACGAGCAGGGGCCCGCGACCGTGTTGCCCGTGGCTGCCCGGCTTACCTCGAGTGAGGCGTTCGGCCGCTGCGTGCGTGCGGGTCGCCGAGCCGGCAGCCGCACCGTCGTGCTCCACCTCGACCGGTCCGACGACGCCGCGCCCACCCTTCCTCGGGTGGGCTTCGTGGTCTCCCGCGCTGTCGGCGGGGCGGTGGTCCGCAACCGCGTACGCCGGCGGCTGCGACACCTGGTCCGCGAACGGCTCGGCGACCTGCCGCCCGGGTCCGTGGCCGTCGTCCGCGCCCTGCCCGCGTCGGCCGGCGCGTCGTACGCCGAACTCCGCGCCGACCTCGGTCGTTGTCTGGAACGGGTGGCCCCCGACCAGGACCGACAGACGGCGTCGCCGGCCGTGGTGCAACCATGAAGTACGTCCTCATCGCCTTGCTGCGCGGCTACCGTGCGGTGATCAGCCCGCTCTACGGCCAGGTGTGCCGCTACCACCCCTCCTGCTCGGCGTACGCGCTGGAGGCGGTCCAGGTGCACGGCAGCCTGAAGGGCAGCTGGCTGGCGGTGCGGCGGCTGGCGCCGCTGCCACCCGTGGGCCGCCGGGGGTTACGACCCCGTCCCGACCCGCACCCCGACCCGCAGACCTGCGGGCCGACCTACAGTTTGACCAACCCGGCTTAGGAGCATCACCCGTGCTGGATTTCCTCGGCCAAGTCGGCCACCTGATCATGACGCCGCTGTACTACGCGGTCTCGGCCGTCATGGTCGCGTGGCACTGGCTGTTCAGCACGATCGGCATGGACCCCGACGCGCGGTGGCACCTGGGCCCTCTCCATCGTGGGGCTGACCCTGGTCGTGCGCGCGATGCTGATCCCGCTGTTCGTCAAGCAGATCAAGTCCAGCCGCAACATGCAGCTGATCCAGCCGCGGGTCAAGGAGCTGCAGAAGAAGTACGGCCACGACCGCGAGCGGCTCGCCGCGGAGACGATGGCGCTCTACAAGGAGACGGGCACCAACCCGTTCTCCTCGTGCCTGCCGATCCTGGTGCAGATGCCGATCTTCCTGGCGCTGTTCCGGATGCTCGACCAGGCCGCCAAGCACAGCAAGGAGCACGGCTTCCTCAACAAGGACCTGGCCGAGTCGTTCGGCCAGGCCAAGCTGTTCGGGGTCGTCCCGCTGAAGCTGACCTTCCTCAACAACGACGGCATCGTCGCGGTGATGGTCACCGCGGCCGTCCTGGTCGTGGCGATGACGGCCACCACCTTCCTCACCCAGCGCCAGCTGATGAGCAAGAACATGCCGGCCGACGCCCTCACCGGGCCCTACGCCCAGCAGCAGAAGCTGCTGCTCTACGTCCTGCCCGTGGTCTTCGCGGTCGGCGGCGTCGCGTTCCCGATCGGCGTGCTGCTCTACTGGACCACCTCCAACCTCTGGACCATGGGCCAGCAGTTCTACGTCATCCGCAACAACCCGGCCCCCGGTACGCCGGCGTTCGCCGCCAAGCAGAAGCGCGACGCCGCCAAGGGCAACAAGCATGGGCACGAGCCCGAGACCACCGCCGTCGTCGAGGAAGCGCCCGAGGACCCGCGCCCGGCGCCCCGGCAGCAGCCGAAGAAGAAGTCCCGCCAGCAACGGAAGAAGGGTGGCGCCCAACCGCAGCGCCCCCCGGGCAAGCCACAGAGCCAGGGAGACACCGCATGAGCAACGAGACCGACTACCAGACCCAGGCCACCGACGAGGTGCCAGACCGGGTGATCGACCAGGTGGACGAGCAGGCCGACGAGCAGGTGGACGAGCAGGCCGCCGACGAGTCAGACGACCGCGACCACAGTGACCCCGAGGAGCTCGGAGTCTCCGAGGACGACGGACGAGGACGGCGGACGAGGACGACGACGAGCACGTCGCGCGCTGGAGCGCGAGGGTGACGTCGCGGCCGACTACCTCGAGGAGCTCCTCGACATCGCCGACCTCGACGGCGACCTCGACATGGACGTCGACGGCGATCGCGCCGCGGTGTCCATCGTCGGCGCCGAGCTCACCCAGCTGGTGGGCCAGCGCGGCGAGGTCTTGGACGCGCTCCAGGAGCTGACCCGTCTGGCGGTCTACCGCGAGACCGGGGAGAGGTCGCGGCTGATGCTGGACATCTCCGGCTACCGCGCGGGGCAACGGGCGCGGCTGGTCGAGCTGGCCCAGGCGTCGGTGGCCCAGGTGCGCGAGTCCGGGGACCGCGTGGCGTTGGACCCGATGTCTCCGTTCGAGCGCAAGGTCGTGCACGACGCGGTAGCCGAGGCCGGCCTCACCTCGGAGTCCGAAGGTGTCGAGCCGCGCCGGTTCGTCGTGATCCTCCCCGTCTGAGCCTGCCGACTCTTGGACGATGTTTCACGTGAAACACCCGCCGCACCTCCCGAGGCGCGGCGGGTGTTCGGCGTGGAGCGGCTGCCGTTGGCGGAGCAGTACGCCGACCTGCTCGCCGGCGAGGGCGTGCTGCGCGGGCTGATCGGACCGCGCGAAGCCGCCCGGCTGTGGGACCGGCACCTGTTGAACTGCGCCGTCCTGGGAGAGGTCGTCCCCCACGGCGTGGCGCTGGCCGACGTCGGCTCGGGTGCCGGGCTGCCGGGGCTGGTCCTGGCGATCGCCAGACCCGACCTGCGGATCACCCTGGTCGAGCCGCTGCTGCGGCGTACCCGCTTCCTCGAGGAGGCCGTCGACCTGCTGGGCCTGCAGGCCCAGGTCGAGGTGCTGCGCGGACGGGCCGAAGAGGTTCCGGGTGGCCGCATGTTCGACGTGGTGACGGCTCGCGCCGTGGCGCCCCTGGGGCGACTGGCTCGCTGGTGCCTGCCCCTGGTTGCCCCCGGCGGCGAGCTGGTCGCGATGAAGGGGTCCTCCGCGCCGGCGGAGGTCGTGGAGGCAGGCCCCGAGCTGCGGAAGCTGGGCTGCGCCACACCGGTGGTGGTCGAGCTCGGGCAGCGGCACGCTCGAGCAGCCGACCTGGGTGGTCCGGGTGGCCCGGCCCGAGAGCGGGCCGGTAGGTTGGCGCGGTCGCCCCGGCTCCGATCGTCGGACGAGCGGCTCGCGCACGGACAAGCGCACGAGACAGCAGCGGAGGGGTGTGTGAACGACCGGACCGGACTTGGTTGGCCCGGGGTGCCGGACGGCGACCCCAGGCAGTTATCCACCGGTCTAGGGTGGCCCGTCCGAGCGTGTTCCTCCACAGGGTGAACCGGTTTCTCCACAGGGTGACACCAGTTCGGAGGAGCCTGCGGAGCCGGCTGCGGAGCAGCCTGTTTCACGTGAAACATCGCCACTGGCAGCTTCCCCGCGGGTTCGTACCGCAGGCGACCTGAGTGACCTGCCACCCAGCTTCGACGACGAGACGACGCCGCTGGCGCGAGCCGCCGAGAACTCCGTGCTGGCCCGCCTGGGCTACCCGGGGACGCGTCTCGATGCCGCGTCCCGAGAGCACCCGCGTGATGGTGGTGGCCAACCAGAAGGGCGGCGTCGGCAAGACCACGTCAGCGGTCAACGTCGCCGCTGCCTTGGCGCAGCTGGGTCAGCGGGTGCTGGTCCTCGACCTCGACCCCCAGGGCAACGCGTCCACTGCGCTCGGTGCCCCGCACCACCGCGGCGTCGCATCGACGTACGACGCCCTGGTCGACGGCGCGGCGCTCGCCGACATCGCCACGCCAGCCGACGGCGTGGAGAACCTCTGGGTGGTGCCCGCGACCATCGACCTGGCCGGTGCCGAGATCGAGCTGGTCAGCCTGGTAGCCCGAGAGAACCGGCTGGCCAAGGCGTTGGCCGCCCACCCCGCGATCGGGAGCGCGGACGTCGCCGGCGACGACCGGCTCGACTACGTCCTCATCGACTGCCCACCGTCGCTGGGACTGCTCACCCTCAACGCCCTGGTCGCCGGCGCCGAGGTGATGATCCCGATCCAGGCGGAGTACTACGCGCTGGAAGGGCTCGGCCAGCTGCTCGAGACCATCGAGATGGTCAGGGCCCACCTCAACCCGCGGCTGAGGGTCTCGACCATCTTGATCACCATGTACGACGCCCGCACCCGGCTGGCGGCGGGCGTCGCCGAGGAGGTCCGCGAGCACTTCGCCGACCAGGTCCTGAAGACCACGATCCCGCGGTCCGTGCGCGTCTCGGAGGCGCCGTCGTACGGGCAGACCGTGATGACCTACGACCCTGCCTCGCCGGGAGCACTGTCCTACTTGGAGGCGGCGCGCGAGGTTGCCCAGCAGGTGACCCAGCAGGTGACCCAGCAAGTGACCCAGCAGGGGAGCCCCAGCATGAGGTCCCAGACATGAGCCGCGAACGGACGCCCGCTCGCCGGGGACTCGGCCGCGGTCTCGGCTCGCTCATCCCGACCGCACCCACCGCGGATCCCGCCGACTCGGACGGTCCCCGCGGACGGACCCGAGCTGGTGGTGCCCGAGGGCAGCTGGTTCGCCGAGGTGCCGGCCGAGCAGATCGTCCCGAACCGGGTGCAGCCGCGTCAGGTCTTCGACGAGGACGCGATGGCCGAGCTGGTCCACAGCATCCTCGAGGTGGGCCTGCTCCAGCCGATCGTGGTCAGGCAGCTCGGTCCCGAGCAGTACGAGCTGGTCATGGGCGAGCGGCGCTGGCGGGCGGCCCAGCAGGCCGGGCTCGAGCGCATTCCCGCGATCGTCCGGGCCACCGACGACACCGCCATGCTCCGCGACGCCCTGCTGGAGAACCTGCACCGCTCCCAGCTGAACCCGCTGGAGGAGGCGGCCGCCTACTCGCAGCTGCTCGAGGACTTCGGCTGCACCCACGACGAGCTCGCCCAGCGGATCGGCCGGTCGCGCCCGCAGATCTCCAACACCATCCGGTTGCTCAAGCTGTCCCCGGCCGTGCAGCGGCGGGTGGCCGCCGGCGTGCTCAGCGCGGGGCACGCGAGGTCGCTGCTCGGGGTCGAGGACGCCGACCAGCAGGACCGCCTCGCCGCTCGCGTCGTGGCCGAGGGCATCAGCGTCCGGGGCCTGGAGGAGATCGTCGCGACCGGTGGCGCGGCGGCGGCCGCGGCCCCGACTCCCCGTCGCAACAAGCCGGTCGCACCCGGTCTGACCGACCTGGCCGAACGGCTCTCCGACCGCTTCGAGACCCGCGTCAAGGTCGACCTCGGGCGGCACAAGGGCAAGATCACCGTGGAGTTCGCCTCGCTGGACGACCTCCGCCGAATCGTCGACATCATGGACCCGCGCAACCGGCACGACCGGCCCATCTGAGCCCTGACCTGCGCAAACTTCGAATTGTCGACAAAGCGATAAATCAACCAAGCGACTAAGCCATGAGTCGCTCTAGCGACTCCAACCGGTCACCGGGCAGCACGCCGGGCGGCCCGCCGGGCAGCCCGAGCCAACATCTCCTCGGCGTCCAGTCGGGCCGCCTCGGTGAGCGTCGGCGCGGTCCCGCCGTACGACGCGGGCACCCACCACGCGCCGGGCTCGTGCTGCGGACAGGCGCGAATCGCGTCGCCGAGCAGCGCGCTCAACGAGACCTTGAGCGCGGCCGTGTCGGCGACGGCGTCGCCGGCCAGCGGGACCGGTGCGCCGACCGAGACCGAGATGGCCTTGCCCCGAGAGAAGTCCCGTGGGTGGTCCTTGGTCATCATCCGCTGGGTTCCCCAGACCACGATCGGGACCAGGGGTACGCCGGCCGCGTGCGCGATCCTGGCCGCGCCGGTCTTGAGGTTCTTGATCTCCATCGCGCGGGAGATGGTCGCCTCGGGGAAGATGCCGACGACCTCACCGCGGTCGAGCAGGTCCCGGGCCACGGCCAGCGAGCGCTCGCCATCGGCCCGGTCGACCTCGATGTGGCGGCAGGCGCGCATGATCGGGCCGGAGATGCGGTGGTCGAAGAGCTCGCGCTTGGCCATGAAGCGAGCCCGGCGGCCGATCATGTCGATGGGGATCCCGGCGTAGACGAAGTCGACGTAGCTGACGTGGTTGACCGCGACCAGCGCGCCGCCGGTGCGGGGCAGGTGCTCGAGGCCGGTGACGGTGATCCGCTGGCCGAGCACGCGGAAACCCAGCTTGGCGGCCGCGATGATCGCTGAGTAGGTCAGCTCGGTCATGCGAGCCGCGCTATCGCGCTGTCCGTGCGTCGCGCGCCGAGGCGGCGCGCACCAGCGAGGCGAGTACCTCGCCCAGGTCGAGCCCGGCGGCCTCGACCGACAGCGGCACCAGTGAGGTCTCGGTGAAGCCGGGGGCCACGTTGACCTCGAGGAACCAGACAGTGCCGTCGTCGCCGACGATGAGGTCGGAGCGCGACAGGTCACGCAGGCCGAGCGCCTCGTGCGCGGCGACGGCCACCCGCGCACACTCGGCGAGGACGTCCACCGGCAGCTCCGCCGGGACCGTGAACTCCGTCGAGCCCGCGGTGTAGCGAGCGGTGTAGTCGTAGATGGGTCCGTCAGGCCGGATCGCCACGGCGGGGAGTGCCCGCGGGCCAGACCCGTCGTCGACCACGGGTACGGCGACCTCCGTCCCTCTCACGTAGGTCTCGATCAGCGCCACCGCGCCGTAGGCGAACGCGTTGACCATCGCGTCCGGCAGCTCGTCGGCCGCCTCGACGAGCGTGCAGCCGAGCGCGGAGCCGCTCCGAGCCGGCTTGACGACGACCGGCAGCCCGAGCCGGGCCAGCAAGGCGTCCATGACCTGTGCGGCACCGAGCTCGCGGAACGTCTCGTGCGGCAGGCAGACGCCTCTCGGTGTGGTGATGCCGACCCGCTCGACGACCGACTTGGCGACGGGCTTGTCGAAGGCCGTGCGGCACGCGGCCGGTCCCGACCCGACGTACGGGATCGCGAGCAGGTCGAGGACCTCGCGGACCGAGCCGTCCTCACCGCTCTCGCCGTGCAGCATCGGCACGACGCACGCGGGCGGGTCGGCGGAGAAGGCGGCCAGGAGGCCGGCGTCGACGTCGCGCTCGACCACCTCGACCCCGGCCTCGCGCAGCGCCTCCGCCGTGCGTCGTCCGGAGCGCAGGGAGACGTCGCGCTCGTGGGAGAGCCCGCCGGCGAGCACCACGATGGGGTGGGTCATGAGAGGTCCGTTCCGGGGCCGTCGTACCCGCTGCGGGGCAGGTGGGGGGCGTGGGTGGCGCCGAAGGTCTCGCGCAGCTCCATCTCCTCCTCGAGGACGCCGGCCAGGCGGCGGACGCCCTCGCGGATGCGATCGGGCGTGGGATAGCAGAAGGACAGCCGCATCGACCCCGACCCGAAGCCGTCGGCGAAGAACGCCGTCCCCGGCACGTAGGCGACCCGGGCGGTGACGGCTCGGGGGAGCATCGCCTTGGCGTCGATGCCGGGCGGCAGCGTCATCCAGACGAAGAAGCCGCCGTGAGGCACGTTCCACTGGCAGGCGGCGGGCATGAAGTCGTGCAGCGCCTCGATCATCGCGTCGCGCCGCTCGCGGTACATCTCGCGCATCTGCTTGATCTGGCCCTGCCAGTCGTGCTGGGCGAGGTACGCCGAGACGGCCATCTGGTTGAACGCGGGCGGGCACAGGGTCGCCGACTCCTGGGCCAGCACGAGCTTCTCGCGGACGGCGTGCGGCGCGAGCGCCCAGCCGACGCGCATGCCGGGGGAGAAGGTCTTGGAGAACGAGCCGAGGTAGACCACGCCCTCGGGCTCGTCGGCGCGCAGCGCGCGCATCGGCTCGGAGTCGAAGCCGAGCAGGCCGTAGGGGTTGTCCTCGAGGACGAGCACGCCCTCGCTTCTACAGATGTCGAGGATCTCGGCCCGCCGGGCGAGCGACATCGTCACGCCGGCCGGGTTGTGGAAGTTCGGGATCGTGTAGAGGAACTTGATCGTCCTGCCCGCCGCGCGGGTCACGGCGATCGCCTGGCGCAGCGCGTCGGGCACCAGCCCGTCGGCGTCCATCTCGGCGTGCACCACCTGGCACTGGAAGGCCTTGAACACTCCGAGCGCCCCGACGTACGACGGTGCCTCGCAGATCACCACGTCGCCCGGGTCGCAGAAGATCCGCGTCACCAGGTCGACGGCCTGCTGCGAGCCCACGGTGACCACGACGTCGTCGGGGTGACCGGCGATGCCCTCGAGGGCCATCACCTCGCAGATCTGCTGGCGCAACGTGGGGTCGCCCTGTCCGGAGGAGTACTGCAGCGCGACCGCCCCGTGGTTCGCGATCAGGTCGCCGATCGCGCTGCCCACGACGTCGAGCGGGAGCCCGGAGATGTTGGGCATCCCGCCGGCGAGCGAGACCACCTCGGGACGCGAGGCGACCGCGAACAGCGCCCGGATCTCCGAGGCGGTCATGCCCTGGGTGCGCGCGGCGTAGCGGTCGACGTAGCTGTCGAGGCGCGTGCGGCCGGTGGGGTGCTGAGCCGCCGGGCCGGCAGGAGGGGCAGTGTCCATCTCGCGACTAGCATGAACGATCAGTACGCCGATCCGCAGCAGGGGTCCGCGATCCGAAGGAGGCGTCCGTGGGGCGCAAGGTTGTCCGGCTCACCCTCGACCACCTCGAGGAGCTCGACCGCACCCTGTCGCTCGTGCGTCTTCTGGCAGCTCGACCCGGTGCAGCGCGAGCGGGTCTCGGGCAGTGACGGCGACCCGGAGAACGAGGTCGACTCCTGGGTCTCGCTGGTGCTGCGCGAGTGGGGCTCGTGCGGGCGGGTGGTGCTGGTCGACGGGGCGCCGAAGGGTTTCGCGCTCTATGCTCCCGAGGCCTTCTTGCCGGGTGCCCGGTCGTTCGCGACCGCGCCCGTCTCAGCCGACGCCGTCCTGCTCACCCAGGTGTACGTCGCCCCCGACGCGCGGCGCGGCGGTCTCGGCCGGATGCTGGTGCAGGGGATGGCGCGCGACCTCATGGAGCGCGGCGGCATCAAGGCCGTGGAGGCCTTCGGCGACACCCGGGGCGACCCGGGCTGGGACACCCACCGGCCGCCTCAGGACCACGCCCGCGGCAGCCGTTGCGTGGCGTCGGTCGAGTTCCTCGGCAGCGTGGGCTTCAAGACCCACCGCCCTCACGCGCGCCACCCGCGGATGCGGATGGACCTGCGCTCGGCGCTGACGTGGCGCGACGAGGTGGAGGCCGCCCTCGAGAAGCTGATCGGCGTCGTCCGCCCGGCCCCCAAGCCCTCGACCGAACCACACCGCCGAGGCGCCGACTCGGGGTGAGGCTCAGGCCTCGATGAACTCGGAGAGCTCGTTGAGCAGTGCGGCCTTCGGGCGAGCGCCGACGATGGACCGCACGACCTCGCCGTTCTGGTAGACGTTGATGGTCGGGATGCCGTTGACCCGGTAGGAGAAGGGGGTCACCGGGTTCTCGTCGACGTTCATCTTCAAGAAGGTGATCTTGTCGCCGTGGGTGGCCGCGATCTCGTCGAGGATCGGGTCGACCTGACGGCACGGACCGCACCACTCGGCCCAGAAGTCCACGAGCACAGGCTTCTCGGACTTGAGGACCTGGGTCTCGAACTCCGCGTCGGTCACGGCTGTCATGTTCATTCCCACGAGGGACTCCTTGGATCAGTTGCTGGGAGGCGGTGTGTCCAGTGAACACCTCGCCGGGGACGTTTTGTTCCGGCAGACGGGTTCCGGTGGGCGGTCAGAGACCCGCGCCGACCGACTGCGACTCGCGGGCCGTCGCCTCGGCCGAGCCGGCCGAGGACGCGGCGTGGTCGAGGGCCGCGAGGTAGCGCTCGGCGTCGAGGGCAGCGGCGCAGCCGGTGCCGGCGGCGGTGACGGCCTGGCGGTAGTGATGGTCGACCAGGTCGCCGCACGCGAACACGCCGGACAGGTTGGTGTGGGTCGACGGGTGCTGGACGAGGACGTAGCCGTCGTCGTCGAGGTCGACCTGTCCGGTGAGCAGCTCCGAGCGCGGGTCGTGGCCGATCGCGATGAACAGGCCGGTGGCCTCGAGCTCACTGGTCTCGCCCGTCACCGTGTCGCGCAGGGTCAGCGACTCGAGACGGTCGGAGCCGTTGATCGAGGCGACCTCGGAGTTCCAGACGACCTCGAGCTTGGGGTCGGCGAACGCCCGCTCCTGCATGATCTTGGAGGCCCGCAGCTCGTCGCGGCGGTGGATCAAGGTGACCTTGGACCCGAACCGGGTGAGGAAGGTGGCCTCCTCGATCGCCGAGTCGCCACCGCCGACCACGGCGATGTGCTGCTCGCGGAAGAAGAAGCCGTCACACGTCGCGCACCACGAGACTCCGCGGCCCGAGAGCTCCTCCTCGTTGGGGAGCCCGAGCTTGCGGTAGCCCGAACCAGTGGCCAGGATCACCGACCGCGCGGTGTAGGTGTCGGTCGCGGTCCTGACGGTCTTGACCTCGCCCGCCAGGTCGACCTCGACGATGTCGTCGGCGACCAGCTCGGCGCCGAACCGCTCGGCCTGCGCCCGCATGTCGTCCATCAGGGCCGGGCCCATGATCCCGTCGCGGAAGCCCGGGAAGTTCTCCACCTCGGTGGTGTTCATCAGCGCACCACCCGCGGTCACCGACCCCTCGAAGACCAGCGGATGCAGCGAGGCACGGGCGGCGTAGACAGCCGCCGTGTAACCGGCCGGTCCGGATCCGATGATGATGACGTTGCGGGGGTCGGTCATGAGTGCGGTTCAACTCCTGGGCTCAGCTGCTAGAGACCTGCTCAAAGGGTCCGCCGGGGGCTCCGTCCGGACACGCTGGTGGAACCGATCGTAGGCGAGCGGAATTCCCGCGGAGCCGGTGTCCAGGCGTGGCGCGGGGCCGGTTGCCGGTCAGTCTCCAACGCCAGTCACACAGGCCCCAGGAGTGTCGTTGGTGACACTGCCGCGGCCGCTCAGGGCGCGGTGAGCGTGATCGAACGTCGCGGCGCGGCGTCTCCGCAGAGGAAGAGGTCGACGACCTGGACGTCGCCGGACGGGGTCCGCAGGACGATCGCGGCCGGGGCACCGTCGTAGGTGGCCGCGACCACCTCGCCTGCACCGACGTCGGTCGTCAGGCAGTCGGGCGCGGGGTACTCCAGCAGCGCCGCGTGGCGGTCGAGAAGCAGCTGCCGGCGTGCCTGGCGTACGTCTGCCCCGAACCGCTCGGAGCGGATCAGGAACGCCTTGCCGGCGGCGCCGGCGTCGTACTCGGAGGGGTTCGCCGGCGCCGCCTCCGGCTCGCCGTTGCGGTTGGTGCCGCCGCCTGTGTCGGCCGAGTCACCGCCTGCGGCGTCCTCGGCGGTGGTGGCCGCCTGGTCGCCGTCGCTGCCGCCCATCCCGTTGGGAAGGATCTGGCTGATGCCGAAGCCGACGACCAGCACGGCGGCCGCGGCGACCAGCAGGTTGGCGGCGGTACGCCGGCGCCGGCGGGCGGCGAGGTCGACGACCGGTGCCCGATGGTCCTCGTGGGCGCCCTGCTGACCGCGCTGGGTACGGTCCGCGCTCAGGCCGGCCAGCACGCCGTCGAGCCGGGCCGCGACGGCCTCGGGCATCGGCTCGGTGTGGCGCGCCTCGGCGAGGAGTCGTCGGATGCGCTCGTCGTCGGCGGGAGGGAGCGAGGTCTCGCGCAGCTCGGGCTCGTGCCCGTCGTCATGCCCGTCATCGTGATCGGTCATCGCGGTTCCTCCTCTCGGCTGGGCGTGTCGGTGGGCGTGTGGGTGAGCGTGGGAGCGAGACGTCGGCCAGGTGGTCCGAGGTCAGGCTCAGGGAGCGGCGGCCGGCGGACCGCGGGGCTGGTCACCGGTTGGGACGGACCGGCCCTCGGCCTGGTTCCCCTCCGGCCGCTCCGGGCGCCGTGGGATCCAGGTCACCCAGCAGCTCGGCCAGCCGCGCGCGGCCGCGGAAGCATCGCGACTTCACCGTGCCCTCGGCGCAGTTGAGCATCTGCGCGACCTCGTGAACCGGGTAGCCCTCCATGTCGACGAGCACCAGCGCCGCGCGCTGGGGGGCGGGCAGGGTGGCGAGCGCTGCCAGCACCCGTCGGCGGCGGTCCGCTGCCACGCTGAGGTCGGCCGGGTCGTGGGTGCCGTCCTGGGTCACCAGCGAACCCCGGCCACCGTGGTCGTCGAGGTCGTCGGGCAGCGCGTCGGCGCGGCGTACCTTCGCGGCCCGGAGGCGGTCGAGGCAGGCGTTGACGACGATGCGGTGCATCCAGGTGGTGACGGCGGCCTCGCCCCGGAACGAGCCGGCCCGCCGGAACGCCGCGATCATCCCGTCCTGCAGGCCGTCGGCGGCGTCCTCGGGGTTGCCCATCGTGCGCAGGGCCACCGCCCACAGCCGGTCGCGGTGGCGGGCGAACAGCTCGCCGAACGCGTCGGGATCGCCGTCGACGTGGGCCCTCAGCAGCTCGGCGTCGGGCCGTTCTGAATGCGGGGTGTCGCTCACGTCGCGGGTGTCCCCAGCACCTCGACCTCGGCCACCGCACCGCGGAAGCCGCCCTCGACGGCGGGCAGCGAGGTCAGCCAGACCGTCACGAAGCGGCCGGTGGCGGGCTCGTCGAGGGCGATCTCGAGATCGGTTCCGTCTGCCGTTGCGCTCGCGGCCGGGGTGAGGCCGCGGACTCCGCGGGGTGCGGTCTCCGTGACGTAGACCGAGACCGCCGTGGGCTGCCCCGACCAGGGTCAGCGCCACCTCGCCGACCTCTCCGGACCCACCGAGGTCGAGCACGAGTCCCACGCCCGTCTTGAGCCCGCCCGGCCCGAGCTGCTGCAGGTAGGTCTGCGTCCGCCAGGACGTCTCGGGGTTGCCGTCGACCGCCAGCGGCGCCAGCTCGGGGAACTCCTGGAGGTCCTCGCCCTGCGGGTCGAAGTCGGTCGCCGTCACGCCGTCGTACGCCGTGAGGCCGGCGTCCGCTGTCTGGGAGCTCGTGGCCGACGGCGTGCGCGAACCCTCGGGCTCGGGCTCCGCGCCCAGGGGCGTGCGGCCGCGACCGACGTTGAAGGCGACCACGACCGCGAGCAGCACCAGCGCCAGCGCCGCCACCAGGGCGGCCAGCCACAGCCAGCTGCGGCCCGGCTGGTCGTCGACCTCGTCGTCCTCGTCGACGGGCTCGATGATCCCGCTGCCGGACATGGTGAGGGGCGCGCCGGTGCCGGTGCTGGTGTCCCAGGGCCAGTAGCCGCCCGGACCCGTTCCGGTGTGGGGACCGCCCTGGCGGCCGGCCGGTGCGCGGGGCCGGCGGACCGGACTCCCGTCGGCGGGGTCGGGCGCGAACAGCGGCCGCTCGGGGATGGCGTCGAACGGCGGCGGGGGCGGTGGCTTCTCGGACCGCTTGGCCAGCCACGACACGTCACCGTCGTCGTCGAAGATCGGGATGCCCGCCTCGGTCGGCCGGTCGGTCGGCCCGGTGGGCGCCGCCGGCCTCGGGCGTCATCCAGGCGGCGTCGGGCTCGGGCGGCGGGTTCGGGCGTCGGTTCGGGCGTCGGTTCGGGCGTCGGCTCGGGGTCGGGCTCGGCGAGTCCGGCTCGGGTCCGCGTCTGGCGTCGGGGCGAGGTTCGGGGCGACCAGCGTCTCGAGCTCGTCGGACGGAGGCGGCGCCGATGGAGGGCCAGACGCGGGTGCCGGGATGAACACGGGCACCGCCATCGTCTGGGTCGGCTGGCTCGTCGCCGGCTGGCCGGCCTCACGACGCCGGATGGCGGCCGCCTCGGAGTCGGCCAGCCCGGCCGGGTCGCCGACGAACTCGCGCAACGCGTCGCAGACCCCGCCGGCCGTGGTCAGGTCGTAGGCGCCGCGAGCGTGCGACCCGGGCGCGCCCGCGTCGGGGTTGAGGACGGCGTCGCACAGCGTGTCGAGCACGCGCGGGACACCTGCGCGTACCTGGCGCGGACGCAGTACGCGGCCGTGGGCCAACGGCGCCTGCTTGACCACCGAACCCGCCTGCCCGGGCCAGCGGCCCGTCAGCGCGGCGTACAGGAGTCCGACCACCCCGGTGACGTCGGCCGGTGCGCGACCCGCGGGCAGACCGTGCAGGGCGGCGTCGACGGCGAACCCGATGACGCGGATCGAACCGGTGCGGTCGATCAGCACGTTCTCGGGCACCAGCCGGCCGTGAGCGACGCCGGCGGCGTGGGCGACCTCGAGGGTGGCGGCCACCTCGCTGATGATCCAGGCCGCCCGTCGTGGGGCGAGCGGACCCTCGGCAGCCAGCAGGATGTCGAGCGAGACGCCGGTCGCCCACTCGTTGACCACGAAGCACAGCGCCGAGCCGTCGCGCGCGGTCTGGTCGGTCGTCTCGTCGACGTCGAGGACCCTCAGCAGACGGCGGTCGACCACCCGCGCGGAGGTGCGGGCGGCGTCGCGCAGCAAGGTGGCGCGGTCGTCGTCGGCCCGAATGATGTGCACCGCCACCGAGCGGTCGAGCGAGGCGTCGTGGGCCCGGTAGAACAGTCCGCCACCGCTCTCGTCGAGCAGGTCGACCAGGTGGTAGCGGTCGGCCAGGACGTCGCCGGGGCGGATCGCGTGCGACACGGTCCTCCTCCTTGGCAACTGGCCTGGCAACTGGTCTGGCCACTGATCTGGGCGCCCGTTCATCGTAGGTGCGTCACGGCGTCCTGGTGCGCCGTCCCAGGCGGCGGCCGAGCGTGTCGAGAACCTCGGTGACCTCGGCGAGACGCATCAGCCGCGCCAGGACCAGGAAGACCAGGACGTCGGCGCCGGCCACCACGACCAGGCGCAGCAGCGCCACCAGGTGGCTCGGGTCCTCGCCGCCGGGCAGCAGGGTCGCGAGCCCCCAGGCCGCGAACGTCGCGACGCCGGCCGCGAGCGCCAGACGCACCACGAACCGGACCAGGACCGCTCCGGCCAGCCCACCACCTCCCGTGGCGAGGATGCGGCGCAGTACGAGCAAGGACACCGCCGACCCGACGACGTACGACGCGATGTAGGCGACGACCAACGCGGGCGAGGTGTACACGGCGTCGGTCGCGCGGACCAGGACGACCGCGACGAGAATGTTGGTCGCGCCGACCGCGCACTGGATGAAGAAGACGGTGCGGTTGCGCTCGAGGGCGTAGAAGCCGCGGAGCATCAGGTAGTGCACGGTGAAGAAGACGACACCGACGCCGAACAGCGAGAGCGAGAGGATGTAGAGGGTGTAGGTGCTGCTGGCGGCGCCCCAGTTCCACAAGATCGCGGCCAGGTCGGGCGCCACGACCGGCAGCAGCGCCGCGAACGGCACGATGACCGCCAGGGCCGTGCGCAGCACCCGCGACAGGCTGGTGCCGAGGGCGCGCAGGTCGCCGGCGTTGCCGTGGGCCGACAGCAGCGGCAGCAGGGCGGTCGCGAGCGAGACGGTGACGATCGCGTGGGGCACCATCACGATCAGGAAGGTCTGCGCGTAGACCGTGTAGCCGGTCGCCTCCGCCCCGCCGCCCTCGACGCCGGCCTGGGCCGTGCCGCTGGACGCCAGCCGCACCACCACGGCGTACGCAACCTGGTTGACGACGACCATCAGCACGGTCCACACGCCCAGCCGCAGGGTGTGCCCCAGGCCCGTGCCGCGGAAGTCGAAGCGCGGCCGGTAGTGGACGCCCGCCGCCCGCAGGAAGGGCAGCAGCACCAGCAGCTGGACGGCGATCCCGAAGGTCGCTCCGAGGCCGAGCCAGGCGACCTGAGCGGAGGTGAAGGCCGAGTTGAGGTCGGACTCGGCGACGGGACCGTAGTAGAGGAGGTAGCCGACCAGGACGGCGATCGAGACCAGGTTGTTGGCGATCGGCGCCCACATCATCGGACCGAACCGCCGGCGCGCGTTGAGCATCTGCCCGACCAGCGCGAACATCCCGTAGAAGAAGACCTGCGGCAGGCAGTACCGCGCGAAGGCGACGATCGACTCGCGCTGGTCGGCCAGCTGGGGGTCGTCGTAGTCGGGCGACAAGAAGATGTCCATCACCCAGGGCGCGGCGAGGACCAGGACGATGGTCACCAGGCCGAGGAACAGCGCCGAGAGCGTGACCACGCGGTTGGTGTAGGCCGCGCCGCCATCGGTGTCGGACGCCATCGCCCGCACCAGCTGGGGCACCAGCACGGCGTTGAAGATCCCGCCCGCCAGCAGGATGTAGAGCATGTTCGGCACGGTGTTGCCGATGGTGAACAGGTCGGCGTGCAGGAGGTTGCCCAGCGCGGCCGCGAGCAGCAGGGAGCGCAGGTAGCCGCTGAAGCGCGACACCACGGTGCCGGCAGCCATCACCGCGCTGGCGGTGAGCAGCTCCTCCTGCTCGCCCTCCGGAGGAGCCGGTCGGTGGGCCTGGGAGTCCTGGGTCATCGGGCGGGGCTCATCGGGCGGGGCTCATCGGGCGGGGCTCATCGGGCGGGAGCGGCGGGCTCGTGCTCGGGATAGGGCTCGTTCGCGGGTTCGCCACCGGGCTCACCGTCGGGCGGCGGGTCGGCGTCGTCGCCGTCGCCATCGGTGGGCCCCTTGCCGCGGATGCGCCGTACGACGCGCAGCACGATCGCGATGAACAGCAACCCGACCGCCACCCCCATGATCAGCCAGATCACCTCGCTCACCTGGGCCGCGCGGATCGGCAGGTCGTCGCTGGAGCCGAGCGGCTTCCCCTCCGCGTCGGTCAGGAAGATGGTCACGTTGTGGACGCCGAGCTTGTCGGTGGACGCCTCGAGCAGCCGGGTCGTGGTCGAGCTGGGGGGCAGCCGCAGCGTCTCGGGGACCGTGATCTTCATCGGTGGCGAGGAGGTGGTGCGGATCTGGACCGACACGGGCTCGTCGAGGCCGTTGGTGACCGTCACCGAGAACGGCCCCGAGTCGCTGGACAAGATCACCTGGCGCGGTCCGGAGATCGTGATCGAGCCGAGCTGCGCGCGCACCCAGGCCGTGGTGTTGAGGGTGGCCAGCCGCGACCGGGTGGCGCTCTCGCGCGCGAAGTAGGACAGGTTGCCGAGCGAGTCGACCCTGATGCGTGCGGCCAGGTCGTTCTCGACGCTCAGCACGCCCTGGAGGCGAAGAGCCTCGTCGGTGAGGTCGGCGAGGGCGTTGAAGGCTGCGTCGTCGACCTCGTGGTTGACCTGCCACTGCGGGTAGTCGAAGCGGTCGGCCGGCAGCGGCCGCCCAGGCTGCGTGGTTGCGTCGGCCAGTGGGCTCAGCTGCATCCAGTTCACGTCGAGCCCGGAGAAGAACTCCGAGTAGTCCGGACCGCTGACCACGCCGCTGGGCGGGCTCCACGACGGGGGGAAGACCACGACGAGAGGGCGGCGGCTGGGCTCGTTCATGCGGACCGCGGCCTCGCTCAGGATCCGCTGGCGCACCGCCACCGGCGCCTGGGGGTCGTCGGGGCCCGGTCCTCCACGGAGCACGTCGGCGGCGTAGAAGATGACCTTGCGGTCGGCGTACGACGCCACGCTGGGCGCCTGGCCGCGCGAGACCGCCCGATCGGAGATCAGTACCGTGGTCGAGCCGTCGGCGAGGGCGAGCGCGGCGTCGTCGAGGAAGCCGCTCGGCGCCGACATCGCGGGTGTCATCGCGGCCTGGCTGACGTTGAGCACCAAGCCCGAGCGGGCGCGCGCGTCGGTGTAGACCTCGGTGTCGCGCTTGGCCGCTGCGGCGACGTCGACGTCTCCCCAGGGCAGGGCCAGGACCTGCTTGCCGGACACCGCCTGGTTGAGCTTGACCAGCCACGCCTCCGCGACGTCGGCCTGCTCCTCGGAGGGCGCGGGCTCCTGGGGTGCCGTCTCGCCGGTCTCCCCGTCGGTCGGAGGCGGCTCCTCCTCGGTGCCCTCGGCGGGGGCTTCGCGCACGACCAGCTCGCGCGGCGGGTTGCCGGCGGCGATGCGGCTGGCGGAGTCGGGCACCGCGGGGTCGACCAGCCAGGTCAGCGGACGCCCGCCCGCGGCCAGGCCGAAGTCGAGGATGGACGAGAGCTGGCCACCGTCGCCGAGGGTGTCGAGCCAGCCCTCCTCGTCGCTGAGGGTGCCGTCCGGGTCGTGCAGCACCTGGTGGCGCACCGGCAGCACCAGTGCGGTGGGGATCGGCGCGCCGCGGTCCTGGGCAGGTACGTAGGGCAAGAAGGTGCGCGCGCGTCCGTCGGCGACGACGTCGCGGCCGGCGGTGTTGGTGCCGAGCGCGTGCACGCCGAACCAGTAGACCCCTGGTTCGTCGGCCCCCAGCAGGCTGACGGGGATGCGGTCGGTGTAGGACGCCGAGGCGCCGGGCGCGAGCTCGGGGATCGTGTCGAAGGTGCCCGGCACGGTGATGCGGTCGCCGACCGACTCCTCGACCCCACGGGTGCTCTCGAAGGCCAGGTCGCTGCTGCTGGTGATCGGGTCGGCCGCGATGAAGGCGTGCACGTTGACGGCCGTCCACGTCTCGTCGGAGTTGTTGGTGACCCAGCCGCTGACCAGCACCTTGCCGCTCTGGGGGATGGAGGACGGCGTCAGGGAGTCGATCGTCAGCGAGAGCGGTGCGTCGGCGGCCCGAACGGCCGGAGCCGGCCGGGGCGGGGGCGGGGGCGGGCGGGGCTGGCGACCGCTGGCGTCGCGAGGCCGAGGGACACGAGCGCCGCCAGGGCAGGCAACAGCGTCGTCCGTCGGGGCACGCAACGACTGTAGTCGTGGGCGGCACGGCCCGATCGAGAGCCTTGCCCTAGGCTGCTTGGCCGTGTCCGACGCCGCACCAGAGCGCTCCCGGCTGGGTGGAGCCCTTGCGGATCGCCGACGTCGAACGTTCGGTGAGCAACGAGCTCGACCGGATCGCCCCGGTCCTGGAGCCGCTCGGTGTGTTGTTCGCCGACGCCGGCCATGAGCTCGCGCTGGTCGGCGGGCCGGTGCGCGACGCGATGCTGGGCCGCGCCCACAACGACCTCGACTTCGCCACCTCGGCCCGGCCCGAGGAGACCGAGCGCCTGCTGGGCGGGTGGGGCGACGCGCTGTGGGACATGGGTCGCGACTTCGGCACCATCGGCGCCCGCAAGGGATCGTGGGTGGTCGAGGTCACGACGTACCGGTCCGAGAGCTACGACCCCGCCTCGCGCAAGCCGCTGGTCGACTTCGGCGACACCCTGGCCGGCGACCTGGGTCGCCGCGACTTCACCGTCAACGCGATGGCCGTCTCGCTGCCGGGCCGCGAGTTCGTCGACCCGTACGGCGGCGTGGTCGACCTCGCCCACCGCCTGCTGCGCACGCCCGGCCGGCCCGAGGACTCCTTCTCCGACGACCCGCTGCGGATGCTGCGGGCCGCCCGTTTCGCCGCCCAGCTGGCCTTCACCGTCGACCCCGGCGTCGTCGCGGCGATGACCGCGATGGCCGACCGCATCTCGATCATCTCGGCCGAGCGGATCCGTGACGAGCTCGCCAAGCTGGTGCTGGCGCCGTACCCGCGACTGGGCCTGACCCTCCTGGTCGAGACCGGCCTGGCCGCCCGGGTGCTGCCCGAGCTGCCGGCGCTGGCGCTCGAACGCGACGAGCACCACCGTCACAAGGACGTCTACGAGCACACCTTGACCGTCCTCGAGCAGTCGATGGACCAGGAGGACCGGCTGGGTGGCCCCGACCTCGTCTCGCGGCTCGCGGCGCTGATGCACGACGTGGGCAAGCCGCGTACGCGCCGGTTCCTCGGCGATGGCTCGGTGACCTTCCACCACCACGACGTGGTCGGCGCCAAGCTGACCCGCAAGCGGCTGCAGGCGCTGCGCTTCTCCGGCGAGACGGTCGAGGCCGTGGCCAAGCTGGTCGAGCTGCACCTGCGCTTCCACGGTTACGGCGACGGCGAGTGGACCGACTCCGCGGTCCGGCGTTACGTGCGCGACGCCGGTGACCAGATCGAGCGGCTGCACGTGCTGACGCGTGCCGACTGCACCACCCGCAACCGCCGGAAGGCCGAACGGTTGCGGCGTACCTACGACGAGCTGGAGACCCGCATCGCCGGCCTGTCGGAGCAGGAGGAGCTCGCCTCGATCCGGCCCGACCTCGACGGCACCCAGATCATGGAGATCCTCGGCATCGCGCCGGGCCCGACCGTCGGCGCGGCGTACCGGTTCCTGCTGGAGCTGCGCCTCGACGAGGGCCCGATGAGCGAGGACGACGCCCGCGCCGCCCTGCTCGCGTGGTGGGCTGCGCAGGGCTGAGTCTCCGCCACCCCACGGAGGCACCCGGCCGGAGCGAAGCGCCAGTAGCGTCTCGGGGATGAGCGAACCCTCGGGGGTGCGGCAGGTCGTCGTGATGGGCGTCTCCGGCGTCGGCAAGACCACCGTGGCCAAGGGCATCTCGACGATCCTCGGGTGGACCTTCGCCGAGGGCGATGAGTTCCACCCCGAGGCCAACGTCGCCAAGATGGCCTCCGGCCAGCCGTTGACCGACGACGCCCGATGGCCGTGGCTGCGCAGCATCGGCGACTGGATGAGCGACGAGATCGCCGCCGGGCGGTCCTCGGTAGTGACCTGCTCCGCGCTGCGGCGGGTCTACCGCGACCTCCTGCGCGAGGGCCGGCCCGAGGTCGTGTTCTGCCACCTCGTCGCCGGCGAGGACCTGATCGGCGAGCGGATGGTGCGTCGTACCGACCACTACATGCCCGCCTCGCTGCTGCCCAGCCAGCTGGCCACGCTCGAACCGCTCGAGCCCGACGAGCCAGGCGCTGTCGTCCCCGTCGAGGGCGGGGCGGACGAGGTCATCGCCCACGCGATCGACGCCCTCGACCTCACCTCCTGACCGGGCCGGCTGGATACCTCTGCCCGGATGACGAGCATCGAGGTGTCCGGACCCTCCGTCGATCGCTCGGAGGAGGTGCTGACGCCGGAGGCGCTGGCCTTCGTCGCGGACCTCCAGAGGCACTTCGGCGTACGCCGCGACGAGCTGCTCGCGGCCCGCCGTACGCGCCGGGAGCGGATCGCCGCCGGCGAGCGTCCCGGGTTCCTGGAGTCGACCGTCGAGATCCGCAACGGCGACTGGCAGGTCGCGGCGGCACCGCGCGACCTGCGCGACCGGCGCGTCGAGATCACCGGCCCGACGAGCCGCAAGATGGCCATCAACGCCCTGAACTCCGGCGCCCGGGTCTGGCTCGCCGACCTCGAGGACGCCAACACCCCGCACTGGCGCAACGTCGTCGAGGGCCAGGTCAACCTGTACGACG
Source organism: uncultured Actinomycetota bacterium (assembly GCA_963758885.1). Classification (GTDB taxonomy): domain Bacteria; phylum Actinomycetota; class Actinomycetes; order Propionibacteriales; family Nocardioidaceae; genus Nocardioides. Next base: position 37,753 of record CAVWXS010000008.1, on the reverse strand, counting down.
CGGTGCGCCGCACCATCTCCTTCACCTCACCGGAGGGCAAGGGCTACGCACTCGCGGATCCCGACCACCTGCCGGTGATCCTGCCGCGGCCGAGGGGCTGGCACCTCGACGAGGAGCACCTGGTCCTCGACGGCCGGCCCGTGGTCGGCGCGCTCGTCGACTTCGGGCTCTACTTCTTCCACAACGCAGCCGAGCAGCTCTCCCGTGGCAGCGGCCCCTACTTCTACCTCCCCAAGATGGAGTCGCACCTCGAGGCCCGGCTCTGGAACGACGTGTTCTGCTGGTCCCAGCAGGAGCTGGGGATCCCGCAGGGGTCGGTACGCGCGACGGTCCTGATCGAGACCATCACCGCGGCGTTCGAGATGGAGGAGATCCTCTGGGAGCTGCGCGACCACGCCAGCGGCCTGAACGCCGGCCGCTGGGACTACCTGTTCAGCATCATCAAGAACTTCCGCGACGCCGACGGCTTCACGCTCCCCGACCGCAGCGCGATCACCATGCGGGCGCCGATGATGCAGGCCTACAGCGACCTGCTGGTGGCGACCTGCCACCAGCGTGGCGCGTTCGCGATGGGCGGGATGGCGGCGTTCATCCCCTCGCGCAAGGACGCCGCCGTCAACGAGGCGGCGTTCGCGAAGGTGCGCGACGACAAGACCCGCGAGGCGGACGCCGGCTTCGACGGATCGTGGGTGGCCCACCCCGACCTGGTGCCGGTGTGTGCGGAGATCTTCGACGCCGTGCTCGGCGACCACGACAACCAGGTCGACCGGCAGGCGGCGACGGCGTACAGGTCAGTGCCGACGACCTGCTCGCGGCGTCAGCGACCCCCGGGGAGCGGACCATGGACGGGCTGCGGCTCAACATCAACGTCGGGATCGCGTACGTCGCCGCCTGGCTGGCCGGCAACGGCGCCGCCGCGATCCACAACCTGATGGAGGACGCCGCCACGGCCGAGATCTCCCGCTCGCAGATCTGGCAGTGGACCCACAACGCCGCCGCCCTGTCCTCGGGCGAGACGGTGACCCGCGAGCTCGTCGAGTCGATCGTGGCCGAGGAGCACGCCGCGCTGCGCGAGGCCGGCTGGTACGCCGACCATCTCGACACCGCGCGCCGGTTGTTCGTCGAGACCGCGCTCGACGACGAGTTCGTCGACTTCCTCACGCTGCCGGCGTACGCCGCCGTGCTCGCCGCGGGCCAATGAAGTCGATCAGTGACCGATGAGTTTCGTGGGTTGGCGATGTCGAAACGCGAGGCCGCCGTTCGTGGCGTAGGCACAACCCCGACCAAGGAGACCTCAGATGACCTCGAAGACCCACACGCTGGAGCTGCCCGACGTCGACCTCGTGTACGACGTACACGGCCCGGTCCCGACCGCTGACGGCCGTCCGCTGCTGTTCATGATCGGCCAGCCGATGCAGGCCGACGGGTTCGCAGACCTCGCCGCCCAGTTCCCCGACCGCACCGTCGTCACCTACGACCCTCGTGGCCTCGGCCGCAGCAGCGTGCGCCGCGACGGCCGCAACGACCAGACTCCGCAGGACCAGGCGGCCGACCTCCACGCGCTCGCAGGGCATCTGTCATCGGTTGGGAGCCAGGGCAAGGTCGACGTGTTCGGCAGCAGTGGCGGTGCGGTCGCTGCCCTCACCTGGGTGGCGACGTACCCCGACGACGTGGCCACCGTCGTGGCCCACGAACCGCCGTCGACGTGGGCGCTCCCCAACGATGCCGAGGCGGCCGACCGCGCCTTCCAGGGTGTGCGCGAGGCCTACCAGGACAGGGGTTTCGGCGCCGGCATGGCGACGTTCGTGGCGCTGACGATGTGGCCCGGTGAGTTCACCGACGACTACTTCGCCCAGCCCGCCGGCCGACCCTGCGATGTTCGGGATGCCGACCGACGACGACGGCGGCCGCGACGACATGCTGCTCTCGGAGCGGGCGGTCACCGTGACCCGCTACGCCTACGACCTCGACGCCATCAAGGCCGCACCCACCCGCGTGGTCCTCGGCGTCGGCGAGGAGACCGGCGAGACCATCACCGCCCGCACCACCCGGGGTGTCGCCAGTCGCCTCGGCGTCGAGCCGGTCACGTTCCCCAGCCACCATGGCGGTTTCGTCGGAGGTGGCCCCGAGAACCCGTACGCCGGCAAGCCGGTCGAGTTCGGCGTCACGCTCCGCCAGGTGCTCGACGAGCACCCCGCTGGTTGAGGAGGTCGCGCGGCCTTGTCGGCCTTGACGGCCTCAACCAACGTGCGACGTACGGCGCGGCAGCAGCACAGCCGCCACCACCAGCAGCCACACCGAGGCGTAGACCACGCTGGTCAGCGCGTCGGTGAGGTGGTGGGCGCCGAGGTAGAGCCGGGACAGCAAGGTCCACAACGGCAGCAGGAGCAGCACGAGCGCGAGCCAGCGGACCGCGCGGTAGTAGGTCCACACGAACACACGGCGCCCGCCCAGCACGTCAGCGCCGTGGCCACGTGGCCCGACGGGTAGCTCGCGTCCGGCGCCAGGCCAGGGTCGAGCAGCTCGACGGGGGGCCGGTCGCGCGGGATCAGCTCGGTGCCGAAGAAGTAGTAGCCGCCGATCCCGATCTCCAGGATCGCCACCAGCAGGATGGGCCGCCAGCTCCGCTGGTGCAGGCTGACCAGCAACCCGATCACCAGGAACACCGAGACGCCGACGATCGTCTCGCCGAGGAAGGTCCCGGCGTTCGCGACATCGGTCAGCGACGGGGTGCGCTGGTCCTCGAACCACCGGGCGATGTCGTCGTCCCACGGGTCGATCGTCGACTCGAGCGGGTGGGTCAGCAGCCAGCCCCAGCCCAGGACCAACCCGCAGATCACCACCCAGGCGACCACCGACACGGCGGCGACCCGCTTCCAGTCACCCCCGCCGTCGTGGGCCGACGAGTCGTCGCGCCGGGAGGCGGTGGTCATCGAGGCCATGCGGGTCAGTCTTGAGGGTGGCGACGGCGGCCACCACACCCCCTCGGGCACCCTCCACACCGGTTCGTCCCACCCCGTCGGGTGGCCGGAACGCGGTCGCCGCGTGCCTACGCTCGGTCGGTGCCTACCGTCGCCGAGTCCATCGTCACCGCGCTCGCCGACCACGGCGTGACCCAGGTCTGGGGAGTCGTCGGCGACGCGCTCAACCCGGTCACCGAGGCGATCCGCACCGGAGGAGCGGATCGAGTGGGTCGGCGTACGCCACGAGGAGGCAGCCGCCTTCGCCGTCAGCGCCCAGGCCCAGCTGACCGGGACCCTCGGCGTCTGCATGGGCACCGTCGGGCCGGGTTCGATCCACCTGCTCAACGGCCTGTACGACGCCAAGAAGTCGCACGCGCCCGTGCTGGCGATCTGTGGGCAGGTGCCCAGCGAGGAGCTCGGCAGCGACTTCTTCCAGGAGGTCGACAACGACCGGCTGTTCGCCGACGTGGCGGTGTTCGCCAAGACGCTGACCACCCCGAGCCAGCTGCCGCTGCTCCTGGAGCAGGCCGTCAACGCCGCGCTCGCCCACCAGGGCGTGGCCGTGCTGACCCTGCCCGGCGACCTCGGCGACCAGGAGCTGCCCAAGGACGCGCGCCCGGCGACGTTCGCGCCGCCCGGCCGCTGGACCACCGCGCCCGAGGACCAGATCTCGACCGCCGCCCGGGTCCTCGACGAGGCCGGCGCCGTCACGCTGCTGGTCGGGATGGGCGCCCGCGACGCCCGCGAGCAGGTGCTCGAGCTCGCCGACCGGCTGCAGGCCCCGATGGTGCTCACCTTGAAGGCCAAGGAGGGGCTCGAACGCGACAACCCCTTCCAGGTCGGGCAGTCCGGGCTGATCGGCAACCCGGCAGCGGCGAAGGCCATGGACGACTGCGAGGTGCTGTTCCTCGTGGGGACCGACTTCCCCTACCGGGACTGGTACCCCGCGGGGAAGACCGTCGTGCAGCTCGACGCCCGCCAGGCGCACATCGGACGGCGTACGTCGGTCGCGCACGCGCTGGTCGGCGACGTCGGTGACACGCTCCGCGCGCTGCTGCCCAAGCTCACACCCCAGGCCGACGGCGACCACCTCGGCGAGGCCGTGGCGGCGTACGACGAGTGGCACGAGCGGCAGCAGGCGTTGCTCGACCCGCGCCACGACGACACGCTGATCGGCAAGGTCCGCGCGGTCTTCGACAACCCCGACGACCGCATCCGCCCGGAAGCCCTCGCGGCGGCTCTCGACCGGCACGCCGCGCCCGACGCGATCTTCACCACCGACACCGGCATGTCCACGGTGTGGCTGTCGCGGTTCGTCACGATGTCCGACCGGCGCCGGCTGATCGGGTCCTACAACCTCGGCTCGATGGCCAACGCGATGCCGCAGGCCCTCGGCGCGCAGGCCCTGGACCGCTCGCGTCAGGTGATCGCCCTGTGCGGCGACGGCGGGCTGATGATGCTGCTCGGCGACCTGCGGACCGCCGTCACCTACGACCTGCCCGTCACCTTCGTGGTCTTCGACAACGGGACGCTCGGCATGGTCAAGCTCGAGCAGGAGCAGGGCGGGCTGCCGGAGTTCGGCACCGATCTCGACAACCCCGACCTGGCCGCCGTGGCCCTCGCCCTCGGACTGAACGCCCGCCGCGTCACCGAGCCCGCCGAGCTCGACGACGCCGTGACGTGGGCGCTCGGCCACGAAGGCCCCACCCTCCTCGACGTCATCACCAACCCCGACGAGGTCTCCGTGCCGCCCAAGCCCACCTTGGCCCAGGGCTGGGGCTTCGCCATCGCCAAGTCCAAGGAGGCGCTGGAGTCCCGCTGACACCGAATTGGGTGGTAACTCTCCGGCCGCTCAACCTCCGTCAGGCTCGTTCGTGGAAGCAGGTGAGGGCCACCCGGCCCTGGACACGGAGGCGAGTGGTGGCAGCAGCGGCAGGCGACGCGCGTTCGAGGAGTTCGTGCGAGCGTCGTGGCGCGGCTCGGCCAGGCGGCGTTCGCGCTCACCAGCGACCGTCACGAGGCCGAGGACCTGCTGCAGTCGGTGCTGGAGCGCACCTACGCGCGCTGGTCGACCGTCGGCGAGGAAGACCCGATGGCCTACGTCAGGCGGGCGCTCGTGCACGGGTACGTCGACGGGTGGCGGCGTCGCCAGCGCGTGCGCGTCGACCCGACCGACGCTCCCCCTGACACAGCGTCCCGGGGGCCTGGACGGTGCCGAGCACCGTCGACCTGCGGCGGCTGCTCGACGGCTCAGCCCCCGCGAGCGCGCGATGGTCGTGCTGCGCCACTACCTCGACTACACCGAGCACGACGTCGCCGCCGAGCTCGGCTGCTCCGTCGGCACCGTGAAGAGCACCTGCTCACGGCGCTCCACCGTCTTCGCGTCCCCGTCCCACTCATCGGAAGGAACACCTGATGACCCACCTCGACATGCACGACGCCATCGACCGGCTGGACGCCGGCCTGCCCGGGCAGCCGCGACTGGACGCCATCGTCGCCGGCGGTCGCAAGCGCCGCCGCCGTACCCGGACAATGTGGGCCGCCGCTGGTCTCGCGACCGTAGCCGGCGTCGCCCAGGTGGCGTTCCTCGCCGGCACCCACCAGCCGGTGCCACTGACGCGGTGCCCCTTCCGCCGCCGCTCCGCTTCCCCCTAAGCCGTGCCCGCCTCTGTCGCCGACCTCACCGCTCAGGCCGACGCCGCTGGTGAGCGCCGCCCTGCCCCGCGTCACGCGTGCCCGACCGCTAGCCGCCGAGCGTCCTGACAGCTACGAGGTCGACGGCAGAACATCACGGTCAGCATCGCGCGGGCGCCGACGCGAAGTTCATGGCGGCCCGCTTCGTGCGAGGTCGAGCAGGGTTGCACGCAGACCCAGGTGGTGACCTGATCGTGAAGGTGTCGGACCACTGGGAGGAGACCTTCTGGGCACGCAACGTCTTCGTCATCACCGCGTCGACGGCGTGGACTGGCCCACTTGGACCGTGACGCTCACCGGGCGAAACTCTGCTCCAGACGCCGACGGACCAGGCCGAGGCGGACGCGACGCTCGCCCTCGACCGAGACCCTCACCGACCTCGCCCTGGAGGTGGCGCAGCTGCCCCAGCCCGCGACCGGCGCCGACACCCCGATTCGTCAGCGGTCTGCTGCGGCTTCCCCCGGCTCAGCATCGCAGACGATCGGGGTTCCGGCGACCCAGGTCTGGCGTACGTCGGCGGGGCCGGCCAGCGCGAAGACCTTGGCGAGCGCGTCGTCGGGGGAGTCGGCGTGGCGCAGGGCGACATCGAGGGTCGAGCCGGGTTCGGGGCGCAGCCAGAGGGCGTCGTACTCCTTGCCGACCGAGAGGTCGCCGGTCGTCTCGGCCAGCCCCAGCGCGTCGGCGCCGGCGGCGGTGGCGAGGTGGAGCAGGTGGCCCGCGGTGAGCCGGTGGCCCTCGAGCCCGAGCAGCTGCTGGGCGAAGTAGGCCTGCAGGCCCTCCTTGAACAGCGAGAAGCCCGTACCCGCGCCGACGTCGGAGCCGAGCGCCACCCGGACGCCGAAGGTCAGGTGGGCGCCGAGCGGGAACAGCCCGCTGCCGAGCGCGGCGTTGCTCGTGGGGCAGTGCGCCACCGCCACCCCGCGCTGGCCGAGCACCCGGAGCTCGGCGCGGGTCGGGTGCACGTTGTGTGCCAGCACCGACCGCGATCCGAGCAGGCCGTGCTTGTCGTAGCTGGTCGTGTAGTCGCAGCCGAACAGCTCGCGCACGCCCGCGATCTCCTCGCGGTTCTCGTTGATGTGAGAGGTGAACAGCGCGTCGGGTACCTCGCCCAGCAGGGCCCCGGCCGACTCCAGCATCGCGTCGGTGCACGACAGCGAGAAGCGGGGAGTCACCGCATAGCGGGTACGCCCGACACCGCTCCAGCGCTGCGCCAGCGCGAGCCCCTCGGCGTGCGCGCGGTCGGGCGTGGTGAAGAGGTCCTCGCGCAGGATGCGGTCGCTGAGCACCAGCCCGCTGGTCACCCTCAGCCCGACGCGGGTGGCCTCCTCGAACAGCGCGTCGACGGCGGTGGCGAAGTGGGAGCCGAAGACCAGTGCGGTGGTGGTGCCGGCGCGGGCCAGGCCGTCGACGAAGTCGGCCGCGACCCCGGCGGCGTACGTCGCGTCGGCCAGCCGGGCCTCCTCGGGCAGCGCGCAACGCTCGAGCCAGTCGAGCAGGGGCATCCCGAGCCCGCCGATCGCACGCACCTGCGGAAAGTGCACATGGGTGTCGACGAACCCCGGCAGCACCAGTCCCTCGCGCAGGTCGACGACCTCGTCACCCGCGTGCTCGGCGAGCAGCGGCTCGGACGGCCCGCGGGCCACGATGACGCCGTCGCTGACGACGACGGCGGCGTCCGCCTCGGCGCGCAGGTGGTGGCCCTTGAAGGGGCTCTGCGGGGTGTCGAGGAAGGTGCCGAGGTAGACCGTCACCGGCGCTGCTTGGTCTCTGCGACGCCTTCACGCTCGAACGCTGCCAGCAGCCCGGCCGCCACGGCGACCGCGATCGCGGCCGGCTCCTTGCTGGTCGTCACGCCGGGCAGGCCGATGGGCGTGCGGATCCGGTCGACCGCGGTCGGGTCGTGCCCGTCGGCGAGCAGCTGCGACCGGAACCGCGCCAGCTTGGCCGACGACCCGATCAGCCCGATCGGGCCCGAGGTGGTCGAGCCGGATGGCGGCGTCGCACAGGGCGACGTCCTCGGCGTGGTCGTGGGTCATCACCAGCAGGTGGGTGCCGGGCGGCAGCTCGGCGAGCACGAGCTCGGGCAGCACCGGCACCGGGTGCACGTGCACCGCGGCGACGCTGTCGGCCAGCGGTGCCGAGCACCTCGGCGGACAGGTGCTCGGGCCCGCGAGTCGACCAGGTGCAGGTCGAGGTCGTGGCGGGCCAGGATGCGCGCCAGCTCGAGACCGACGTGGCCGACCCCGAAGATCGCGACCGCCGGCACCACGGGCAACGGCTCCAGCAGCACCGACACCTCGCCGCCGCAGCACTGGACGCCGTGCTGGATCGGCGCCTTGTCCGACAGGTGGCTGTCGAACGACTCGGGCTGGGTCCCGCCCGACTTCGAGCAGCGCCCGCGCGCGGCGTACGGCCTCGGCCTCGAGGTTGCCGCCGCCGACCGAGCCGGTGGTCTCCCTGGCGGAGACGACCATCTTGGCGCCGGCGTCGCGCGGGGCGTGGCCACGGACGTCGGTGACGGTGACGAGCACGCCGGCCTCGCGGGAGGCGCGGAGGTCGGCCACCGCCTGCCACCACGTCGTCATACCCGCACCCCGGAGCGCGACCCGGTCGAGCGCCCAGTAGACCGCCTCCGGCGTCGCCGGCGAGGCGAGCTCGAGCGAGACGCCGGGAGGCCCGAATGCCGCGCACGCCTCGCGCAGCGCCTCGCGCACGGAGAACGCCAGCATCAGCGGCGGTTCGCCGACGGCTTTCGAGCCGTAGACCGCGCCGTCCTCGTGAGCATGGTCCAGCAGCGCGACGTTGAACTCCGTGGGCATCTCCGAGAAGCTCGGCAGCTTGTACGTCGAGGCCGACTGCGTGCTCAGGCGGCCGCGGTTCGCGCCGTCGGAGGTGTCCCAGCGCAGGTCCTCCAGCGTCAGCCAGCCGGCGCCCTGCACGAATCCGCCCTCGACCTGGCCGAGGTCGACCAGCGGCGAGAGGCTGTCGCCGACGTCGTGGACGATGTCGACGCGGCGCAGGTCGTAGGCGCCGGTGAAGCCGTCGACCTCGACCTCCGAGACGGCCGCGCCATAGGCGAAGTACTTGAACGGCGAGCCGGTCATCGTGGTGACGTCCCAGCTCAGCCCCTCGGTCTTGTAGAAGCCGGCCGCCCACAGCTGGATGCGCGCGTGGTACGCGATCCGCACGAGCTCGTCCCACGACGCGTCGGGATGCTCGGCGCGGACGTCCTTGAGCCGCGCCGATGATCTGCTCGCAGGCTTCCTTGACCGCGCCACCGTTGAGGTCGGCGCCCGCACTCGCGGCGGTGGCCGAGGTGTTGGGCACCTTGTCGGTGCGGGTCGGCGCCAGCCGCACCCGCTCGAGCGGCACACCGAGCGCGGTGGCCGCCACCTGGAGCATCTTGGTGTGCAGGCCCTGGCCCATCTCGGTGCCGCCGTGGTTGATCAGCACCGAGCCGTCCTTGTAGACGTGCACCAGTGCGCCGGCCTGGTTGAAGGAGGTGAAGTTGAAGGAGATCCCGAACTTCACCGGCGTGATCGCCAGGCCCCGCTTGGTGTGCGGGTGCTCCTCGTTGTACGCGCGATCTCGCGCCGCCGGTCGTCGAACGTCGCTGGAGTCCCTGACCTGGTCCCACGCGAGCACCATCCGCTCGGGGTGGCGGACGGGCTGGCCGTAGGGCGTGGTCTGACCCTCGACGTAGAAGTTGCGGCGGCGTACGACGTCGGGATCGACGCCGAGCAGTGGCGCGCAGCGGCCGATGATGTCCTCGATGACGAGCATGCCCTGCGGCCCGCCGAAGCCGCGGAACGCCGTCTGCGAGGTCTTGTTGGTCTTGGCGATCCGCCCTTGGACGCGGATGTCGGGGATCCAGTAGGCGTTGTCGACGTGGCAGAGGGCGCGGGACAGCACGGGCTCGGACAGGTCGAGGCTCCAGCCCCCGTCGGAGGTCAGCGTCGCCTCGAGCGCGAGGATGCCGCCCGTCGTCGTCGAACCCGACCCGCCAGCTCGCGTGGAAGCCATGACGCTTGCCGGTCATCGTCATGTCCTGCTGGCGGGTCAGCCGCAAGCGCACCGGGCGACCCGTGAGCGTGGCACCGAGGGCGGCCACTGCGGCGAGTCCGTGCGGCTGCATCTCCTTGCCGCCGAAGCCGCCGCCCATCCGCAGGCACTGCACCGTCACCCGTGGCTCGGCACGCCGAGCACGTGGGCGGTGATCTCCTGGGTCTCGGTCGGGTGCTGGGTGCTGGACTGCACGAACACCTGGCCGTTCTCGTCGACCATCGCCAGTGAGCAGTGGGTCTCGAGGTAGAAGTGCTCCTGGCCGGCGAATCGATCCTCGCCCTCGAACACTGGCTCGCCCCTCGCCAGTCCGGCGGCGGCGTCACCGCGCCGAGCAGACGGCTGCATTCCTTGGTAGCTCTCGGCCTCGATCGCCTCGACCACCGTCAGTATCGCGGGCACGGCTCGTAGTCGACCTCGACCGCCAGGGCGCCGCGTCGCGCGGCCTCGAGCGTCTCGCCGACACCCAGCAGACGGCGTGGCCGTAGTCATCACCTCGTCGGGGAACAGCGGCTCGTCGTGCTTGATGCCGGTGCGTTATGCCGGGGACGTCTTGCTTCGTGAGCACGCGGACGACGCCGGGAACGTCGTACGCCGCGCTCGCGTCGAGGCGGGTGATGCGTGCGTGCGCGTGGGGCGCCTGCACCGGGTGGGCGTGCACACGCGCTGGCTCCGGCCGACCAGGTCGTCGGTGTAGAGCGCGTGGCCGGTCACGTGCAGCGCCGCGCTCTCGTGCTCCATCGTCACGCCGACGACGGGGTTCGGGGGCGGTCGCTCAGCCGGCTCACGACGGACCCTCCCATCGGTGGTCGAGGTGGGCGCGCTTGCGCGTCTCGAAACCCTTTCGTGGAACAGCTTCCCGCAACGAAGTTCCCCAGCATCTCCGCACGGAACCTCGCGCTCGCGCGCTGGTCGTCGATCGGCGTACCTTCCCCGGCCAGCACCTTGCGCCGCCGCCTCGACCGTAGTCGGCGTCCCAGGCGTGTCCTCCAGCGCCGCCTCGGTGGCGGAGCGCCCGGATGGGCGTGGCCGCGACCCCGCCGAGTCCGATGCGCGCCTTGCGGACCTGTCCCCGTCGGCGATGTCGATGGCGAACGCCCACCGCCACACGACGAGATGTCGTCGAAGGGCCGCTTGGCGATCTTGTGGAACGCCGTCGTCGCGGCGGCCGGGAGGGGTACGACGATCTCGGTGATGAGCTCGCCCGGCTTGACGGACGGACTCGCGGTAGCCGGTGAAGTACGCGCCCAGCGGCACGGTTACTTTCACCGCTCGGCCGAGGCGAGCGCCACGCTCGCCTCGAGGCCAGCAGCACCGGGGGCGCGTCGCCGATGGGCGAGCCGGTTCCGAGGTTGCCGCCGAGCGTGGCGCCGTTGCGGATCAGCCTCGACGCGAACTGCGGGAACAGCGCGGCCAGCAGCGGCAGCCTGCCCTCGAGACGACGCTCGATCTCGCTGAGGGTCAGCGCCGCGCCGATCCGGATCTCGTCTGCCGCGGGCGACGGTCCGAGCCCGCGCAACTCTCTCGATAGTCGGTCAACGCCACGACCAGCCGGCCCGGGCCCCCTTGAGGTTCACGTCGACGCCCCAGTCGGTGCTGCCGCGACGACGGTCGCCCTCCGGGCTCCTCGGCGAGAATCCTCAGTGCCTGTTGGAGATCAGTCGGCCTGATGAACAAGCCTCGGCGTCGTGGCAGCCGGGTGGGTACGGCGGCCGGCGGGGCCGCCGTACGGCGTGCGGCGAGCGCGTCGCGAGGCCGGGAAGCCCAGGGCGTAGGCGGCGTCCTTGATCGGGCGGTAGCCGGTGCAGCGGCACAGGTTGCCGCTGAGGGCGTGGAGGTCGAAGCCGTTGTCGCCGTGGTAGCTCGTCGTCGGCTCCGGCGTGCTCCCGTTCGTGGCCTCCTGCCGGCGCGGTAGAACTCCGCGGCCATGCTGCACACGAACCCGGGGGTGCAGTAGCCGCACTGCGACCCGCCCCGTACGGCCATCTCCTGCTGCACCGGGTGGAGCGCTTCGGGAGCGCCCAGGCCTTCGGCCGTCACGACCTCCTGGCCGTCGAGCGTCGCCGCCGGCACCAGGCAGGAGTTGATCGCCGTCCACTCGGTCGCCTCGGACCCGTCGGCGGCCGGCCGCGCGACCATCACCGAGCACGCCCCGCACTCACCTTCGGCGCACCCCTCCTTGGTGCTGGTCAAGCCGCACGCCCTGAGGAAGTCGAGCGCGTTGGTGTGCAGCGGCACCCCGTCCAGCGGTCGCTGCTCGCCGTTGACGACGATCCCGGCCATCCCCACCTCCACGCGCGCGTACGTCCGGCATGGTTGCAGGCCCACCGGACGCAGCCGTTGGGGCTCGGCCTGCTGGTTATCCATGCGAACACCAGGCCGCCCCATCACTGTAACCGCGGCCTCCGCCACCCCACCAGCGCCAACTTGTGACTCCCCCCCAGCCGACTCGTCACCTGGCCTTGACACCGTCCGTTGAGGTCACATCTGAGGATTTCCCCGGTCGACCGGGGAAATCCCCACTCGTGACCCCACCGGACTCGTCACCTGGCCTTGACACCGTCCGTACGGGGCACAAGTGGCTGGCGAACGCTCACAGATCTAAGCCGGGGCGTGGCGGTTGACGTCCTTGTAGAGCAGGTAGCGGAACGGCCCAGGGCCGCCGGCGTAGCAGGCCTGGGGGCAAAAGGCGCGGAGCCACATGAAGTCGCCGGCCTCCACCTCGACCCAGTCCTTGTTGAGCAGGTAGACCGCCTTGCCCTCGAGGACGTACAGGCCGTGCTCCATCACGTGGGTCTCGGGGAACGGGATCGCGCCGCCGGGCTGGAAGTTGACGATGTTGACGTGCATGTCGTGCCGGAGGTCATCGATCGACGAAGCGCCTCATTCGACCACGCACCGTCCGTGCCGGGCATCTCGTCCGGCGACCTCCGCTCGTGGACGACGAACGCCTCGGGGACCCTCGAGCCCTCGACCCGCTGGTAGGGCTTGCGGATCCAGTGGGACGTCGCCGCCCCGTCGTCGTTGCGGAGCGACCACTCTATGCCGGGAGGGAGGTACGCGTAGCCGCCCGGCGCCAGCTCGTACGTGGTACCACCGGCCGACGACGTGACGCTCCGTCGACCACGAACAGCACCGCCTCGGCCCCGGGTCCACCTCGGGTGCCGGTCAACCGCCCCCGGGCGCGACCTCCACGACGTAATGGGTGAACGTCTCGGCGAACCCCGACAACGGCCTGGCGATCACCCACATCCGCATGCTGGTCCATCCCGGCAGCTACGAGCGGTGATGTCGCGCATGCGTCCGCGCCGCATCACGGCGTACGCCTCGGTGAACCGCGCGCGGTCGGTCGTCAGCTCGGTCTGCGGCGGCAGCCCGCCGCGCGGAACGTGGTAGTCATCCTTTCCTCTTCTCAGCGGCCGCCCCGAGGAGCATCGTCGTCCACCGGTACGCCGCGCAGCCAGGTCTCGCGTACCTCGCCCGCCGAGCTTGTAGCCGGCGTACGCCGACACGGGGTTCTTGTGCTTGAGCCGCGACGGGTCCACGGTGAACGAGGCGTCGGGTGCGAACCTCACCAGGTCGGCCCGCGCGCCCGACGACGATCCGCCCCCGGTCGAGCAGCCCGACCCGGTCGGCCGGCGCGGTCGCCATCCAGCGCACCACGTCGACGAGCGAGAAGCCTCGGCCCGGGCCCCGGTCCACACCGCCGGCAGGCCCAGCTGCACCGAGGCGATGCCGCCCCAGGCCAGGCCGAAGTCCGCCTCCCTTGAGCCGGCCGTGCACGGGAGTGGTCGGACACCACGAAGTCGAGGTCGCCCGACCCGAGCGCTGCCCACAGCGCCTCCCGGTTGTCGGCCTCGCGGATGGGCGGGCAGCACTTCAGCTCGGTCGCGCCGTCGGCCACCTGTTCGGCCTCGAAGGTCAGGTAGTGGGGGCAGGTCTCCACGCGAGACATCGACGCCGGCGCGCCGAGCGGAGCGAAGGCGGCGAGCGTCGGCGCTGAGGTGCACGACGTGGGCGCGCCCCGGGCTTCACGCGTGCCGCTCGACGCCAGCGCGATCGCGGCGTCCTCCGACTTCGGGCGCGAGGCCAGGAAGCCGGAGTAGCGCACGCCGTCGAGCGCGGGTCGTCGATGAGCTCGCCGTCCTCGGCATGCACGATCATCAGCGCGCCGAGCCTGGCGGCCTCGGCCATCGCGGCCGCGAACGCGTCGGTGGAAGATGCGGGAACTCCGCCACCCCGGAGTCGAGCAGGAAGCACTTGAAGCCGAACACTCCCGCCTCATGGAGCGCCTCGAGGTCGGCGAGGTTGCCCGGCACGGCGCCGCCCCAGAAGCCGACGTCGACGAAGCACTGGCCCTCGGCCACCTCCCTCTTGACCTCAAGGGCCGCCACGGTCGTGGTCGGCGGGATCGAGTTGAGCGGCATGTCGAGGATCGTCGTCACGCCGCCGGCCGCAGCCGCGAGGGTCGCGCTCGCGAAACCCTCCCACTCCGTGCGGCCCGGCTCGTTGACGTGCACGTGGGTGTCGACCAGGCCGGGCAGCAGCACCTCGTCGTCGGCGAGGTCGACGGTGCGCGCGGCGGCGGGCTGGTCGTCGTACGCCGTGACCGCGACGATGCGGCCGTCCTCGATCCCCACGCACACCGCCCGTCCCGCGCCGTCGACGATCGCACGCCGGGCCCGGATGAGGAGATCAGCTGCCACGGTAGGTCGAGTAGCCGTACGGCGAGAGCAGCAGCGGCACGTGGTGGTGACGGTCGTCGGCGACGGTGAACACGACGACGACCTCGGGGTAGAAGCCGTCCCCGAAGACCAGTAGCCGCCGGTGTCGAACCGCAGCACGTAGTCGCCAGGGACCAGCTGCTCCCAGTTGGAATCGACACGTCCGTCGTCATTGGTGACCTTCTCGCCCAGCCAGTCGCCGGACCGACTCTCCAGGCGAACCGTCATCCCGGCCCCTGGTCGCCCGGTGGCCGTGTCGAGGACGTGCGTCGAGATCGAGACCATCAGCCCAGAGCCTCCAGCCGCAGCAGCGCGATCTGCCTCAGGTTGTCGACGGTCTCGGCACGCTCGGCGTCGTCGTCGTTGCCCAGCCGCCGGTCGAGCTCGGCCAGGATCTCCTCGGCGTCGCGGCCAGCGGCGCGGATCAGGAAGACCCGCCCGAACCGCTGCTCGTACGCCGCGTTGCCGGCCGCCAGCCGCGCGGCGGTGTCGCCGGTAGCGGAGTCGACCCCGGCCTGTTCGCGCTGTGATGCTGCACTCATCTCGGGGCCCCGCTCGCCGATCCGCGGGTGCGCCGGCCAGCGCCTGTTCGAGCTCCTCGTCCGAGAGCGTCCGGGCAGCGGCGTCGGCGGAGGCGATCAGCGCGTGGCGGTCGGCGTACGGCTGCCCGGCCAGCACGTCGTCGGCCCACCGCGGCACCGACAGACAGGAGAGCAGGCTGCTCGTGGGACATCGGTCCATCAGCAGAACGCCTGGCACGGCCAGCCAGGCTTCGACAGCCGGCCCGCTCCTCGCGTTGCACCGTGCACTCGATCAAGCCGTACGGCCGGTCGGCGGCGACGAAGACCTCGCCGTCGTTCGTCAGCCCCGTGACGTCGAAGCCGGAGAAGTCGACGAGGAAGTGGTGCTTGTTGGGCGCGGAGAAGCTCACCTCCGCGATGCCGGACATCGTGTCGACCACGCCCGAGCCCATCAGGTAGAGCGTCTCCTGCAGCGCGCGGGAGTACGTCGTGGCGAACGTGGACAGCAGCACGTCGCGCACCTCGTCGTACGACCCATTCCAGTCGAATCCAGCCCCTTGAGTCGTGCCTCCACCGGGCCACCAGGGACGTGGCCAGGATCCGGTCGTCGGCCTCGGACAGCGTGGTGAACTCGTCGACCAGGAAGCCCTTGAACTCCGAGCCCGTCGACTTCAGCAGCACCAGGTCCTGGAGCCCGGAGACCACCGAGGTCGAGGTGCGGCCGACGGTGACCTCGCACGTGCGCACCTCGCCACCACGGCGGACGAAGGCATGTTGCCCCAGCCGGTTCCAGGCGTACTGCTCGACGCGCACCAGCGCCTGCTCCGCCGCGGGCGTCGCCTGAGCAGCCGCCGGCCCAGCGCGAGTGCGTAGTCCTCGGGCGAGGAGACGCCGTGCAGCTTGGCGTAGGCGAACGCGGTGTTCTTCTGGGTGTCGGTCGGCAGGACCGCCGACTGGTCGCCGTCGACGTGCGCCGCCGCGAAGTCGCCGCGCAGCGAGCTGCTGACGTTGAAGTCGACGATCTCGTGGCGAGCCTCGGGATGGTCGACGTCGCGCACGATCCGGACGACCCGGCTCTCCGCCTTGCCGTACTGGTTGGCTCCCAACCTCGCCATGCGCGCACCCTACGGCTTCCGTGAACACATCAGCGGCTGGCTGTCGAGACCGGGTCCGCCCTCAGGCGGTATCGCCGGGCCAGCCCGCGCAGCTCGGCGTCGCCGAGCCCGCAGTCCTCCTTCACCTCGGACGCGTCGACGGCACCGCAGTCGAGGCCTCGCAGCACGTAGTCGGCCAGCGCGCGGGCCGTCGCAGGCTCGTCGGCGATCGCCGTCCGAGACGCTGCTCGACGTAGTCGGCCAGGCGGGCGAGCGCGCGAGGCAGGCCGGTGCGGTAGAAGGCGTACGTCGCGGCGTACCGCGTGGGCAGGTGGCCGGGGTGGAGGTCCCAGCCCTGGTAGTAGCCGTGCTCGAGCGAGCGCGTGACCAGCCGGTGGTGGTTGATCCAGGCGGCGTGCACGTCGTCGGCGTCGCCCACCGGCAGCACGTTTGTCGAGCCGTCGGAGAGCCGGACGCCGGTGCCGGCCGCGGCTGCTTGCATGACCAGCTTGGCGTGGTCGGCGACGGGATGCTCCAGCGACTGCTGCTCGGCGGCGATCCCGCAGAACGCGGAGTAGTCGTAGGTGCCGTAGTGCAACGCGGTCAGCCGGCCACCGGCCGCGTGGATCATCCGCGCGACCAGTGCCGTACCGTCCGGGCCGAGCACGGACTGCGGGGTCTCGACCTGGATCTCGAAGCGGATCGCCTTGTCGGCCAGCCCCAGCTCGTCCTCGATGCTCGACGCCGCGTGCACGAACGCCGCGACCTGCTCGGTGCTGGTCACCTTCGGCAGCGTGACCACGAACGCGTCGAGGGAGCCTCGCGACTCGGCCAGCGCGGTCAGGAAGTGGGTCAGCGTCCGCAGGCCGCGGGCCCGGGTCGGCTTCTCGAAGGACTTGATCCGGATGCCGGTGAACGGCGGAGCGGTCTCGCCTTGCTGGGACTCGGCGAGCGCATGCGCCGCCGCGCGGACGTGGGCGTCCTCCTCCTCGTCGTCACCCACGACCGCGGGCCGACTACCCGTCCTCGAAGTCGATGCGCAGGTCCTCGACCGGCTCGTCCGCGAGCTTCGCCTTGACGCGGCGGATGATGTCGGCGTCGGCGACCACGTCGCGAACTTGTCGGCGTGCTCGTCGAGCAGCGCCAACGCCTCCTGACCCCACCGCCGCGCGGTGTCGGCGCCGTACCGGTCGGCGGGCACGTACGCCGTGTGCACCGGCTGCCGCCCCGCGCGCTCGCCCGGATAGCGCGACACCAGCGCCGCGTCCGCCTCCGCCAGCCGTTCGTCGAGCTCGTCGGTCAGGCGGGCGGCGAGCTCGTCTGGATCGATCACCTGTTCACCCTAGGTCCAGCTGGTCGAGGAAGGCGCGCTGGCGCCTGTCACGAAACTCCGACGGGCACTTGCGAGGTCTCGTGACGGTCCTCGCGACCTCCTGACCAGCGAGCCGCTCAGCCTTCCTTGGTGACGCTGGTGTTGGCGAACTTGTCGTGCCAGCCGCGCTTGAGCGGGTCGCTGCTGATCGTCACGGCGATGGCGATGACTGCGACCAGCTCGGCCAGCCCGGCCAGATCCGAGTACCGGGACGGCGCTGATGATGCCGAGCGCCAGCCCAGGCGTTGCGGCGCAGGGCCTCCTCCGTCGTCGGGTTGCCGCCGGAGGCGCCGTGCACCCGCATGCTTCAACATCTGCTTGCCGAACGTGGCCCGCGGCTGGACTCCATGTAGATGTAGTAGGCGAGGTAGATGATGCCGCCGATCACGCCGGCGACCGCGTCGTCGAGAGCGACCAGACACGACCGTGAGGACGAGGAGGAGCAGGCCGTCGATGAGGCGGGCGAAGAACCGCGAGCCGAGGCCGGCGGGCTGGGCGCCGGCCACCGGGGCGGGCCCGCCGGGGGACACGGGGTAGGCCTCGGCGCCGTACGGGCTCTGGCCGGTGGGCGCGGGCTCGTGCGGGGCCGCGCCGTACGGCGTCTGGCCCGCGATGGGCGGGTTGCCGGCGTACGGGTCGGCCGGCGGAGGCGGCTGGGAGGCGTAGGGGTTCTGGGGCGGCGGGGGCGGTGCGGACGGCTGGTCACTCGGGGAGCCGTAGGGGTTCTGGGGCGGCGGAGGAGTACTGCCACCGCCCTCGGGGGTACCTGACGGGGGAGGCGGGTTCTCTGTCATGGCTCGCAGGCTATGCCAATCAGCTCCGAAATGGACTGACCCGCCTGGGTCGCCCCGGGCGGGTCAGTCGGCGAGATTCGGTGGTTGAGGTGCGAGGAGCGCGCTTGTCCTGAGGTGTGAGGAGCGCCAGCGACGAGCCTCGAAGGGACGAGCCTCGAAACCACGCAAGGGAGGGCATATCCCTCACCGGGTCTCGAGACGGGCCTGACGGCCCTCCTCGACCAGCGAGGCTGCCTATTCTTCGCCGGCGATGAAGGCCTCCACGCGGCGGCGGCCCTCGTCGTCGGGCAGCTGGACCGGCGGCGACTTCATCAGGTAGGACGACGCCGAGATGACCGGGCCGCCCTGGCCGCGGTCCTTGGCGATCTTCGCGGCGCGGATCGCGTCGATGATGATGCCGGCGGAGTTGGGGGAGTCCCAGACCTCGAGCTTGTACTCGAGGTTCAGCGGCACGTCACCGAACGCGCGGCCCTCGAGGCGGACGTAGGCCCACTTGCGGTCGTCGAGCCACGCGACGTAGTCGGACGGGCCGATGTGGACGTTGCGGTCGGAGGTCTTGCCGGCCAGCTCGCCCTGCAGGTTGGAGGTGACGGCCTGGGTCTTGGAGACCTTCTTGGACTCCAGGCGCTCGCGCTCGAGCATGTTCTTGAAGTCCATGTTGCCGCCGACGTTGAGCTGGTAGGTGCGGTCGAGGGCGACGCCGCGGTCCTCGAACAGCTTGGCCAGCACGCGGTGGGTGATGGTGGCGCCGACCTGCGACTTGATGTCGTCGCCGACGATCGGGACGCCGGCGTCCTCGAACTTCTTGGCCCACACCGGGTCGGAGGCGATGAACACGGGCAGGGCGTTGACGAAGGCCACGCCCGCGTCGATCGCGCACTGGGCGTAGAACTTGTCGGCCTCCTCGGAGCCCACCGGCAGGTAGGACACCATCACGTCGGCCTGGGTCTCCTTGAGCACCCGGACCACGTCGACCGGGTCGGCGCCGGACTCCTCGATGGTCTGGCGGTAGTACTTGCCGAGACCGTCGAGCGTCGGGCCGCGCTGGACCTCGATGCCGAGGGTCGGCACCTCGGCGATCTTGATGGTGTTGTTCTCGGAGGCGTTGATGGCCTCGGAGAGGTCCTTGCCGACCTTCTTGTCGTCGACGTCGAACGCCGCGACGAACTCGACGTCGTTGACGTGGTAGTCGCCGAACATCACGTGCATCAGGCCCGGCACGGTGGTGCCCGCCTCGGCCTTGGCGTAGTACTGGACGCCCTGGATGAGGGACGTGGCGCAGTTTCCGACGCCGACGATTGCTACTCGGACCGATCCCATGGCGGGTGTTCCTTCCTTCACGGCGTGGCTACGGCGTTTCGGCCGCCGGCGTCGCAGCCGGTGCACTTCTGGTGGTGGGTTTGCTGTCGCTGATGCTGGTGCTGGCGGGGCCGTTGTCCGGCCCCCGCTCGGCGTTGATGAGGTCGGTCAGCCAGTGGACCTCGCGCTCCACGGACTCGATCGCGTGACGTCGCAGCTCGCTCAGGTAGCGGTCGTCGCCGCCGGCAGCGTGCCGCTGGCGGTCGAGGCGCTCCTGGAGGCGGCTGCGCCGCCCCTCGAGGATCCGGAGGCGTACGTCGGCGCTCGTGCGCGAGAAGAACGCGAACCGCATGTTGAAGCTCTCGTCCTCCCACGCGTTGGGCCCGTCGTCGGTGACCTCCTGGGCGAAGATCTCCCGACCGGCCGGCGTGATCTGGTAAGTGATCCGCTGCCGCATCGAGACGGTGCCGGGGTTGGTCACCTCGGTGATCACGCCCTCGCGGAGCATCCGCTTGAGCGCGGGGTAGAGCGAGCCGTAGGAGAGCAGCCGGGTCCACCCGAGCAGCAGGTTCAGACGCTTGCGGAGCTCGTAGCCGTGCAGCGGCGTCTCGTGGAGCAGGCCGAGAACGGCCATCTCCAACGCTGCGCCCTTGCGTGCCACGTGGGCCCCCTTGTATCGTTTCGCTCTATCGGTTCAACCTATCGGGCGAACCTATCAAAACGATACATCGATGACAAAACCGTCCGGCCCCTGCGCGACGGTCTAGATGCCGCCGATAGGCGCCCACCGCATTTCGCAGCGCTCGGCCTGGGGTCGCTCCGCTTGTCGCAGCCGTCCAGTAGTCCTTCGGCCGCTCCGCCCCAGCCTGGGTCGAGCGGTCGGCTTCTCCGAGCCTCGAATACAAGGAAGCACCAGTGAAGATCAGAATTCTCGGGACTGCCGTCGATGGCCATCGCCGTGATGATGGCCTGGATGTCGGTACAGACCTCCGCCTCTTCTGCGCCGAGCCCAGAACCATCGATTGACAACACGCAGATCGTGGTGTCCGGAACGACCGGCGCCGGCATCACGGTTCAGCAGCTCACCTGCGACGTCTCGATCGACAACCCGCACTATTCCTCTGGAGCGCCTGGCGTCTAGCAACTCGGGCAGTCGCCCGAGGAGCGAAGAGCACCGTCTACGTCCCCGAGGCCACGCTGCCGGGATCGCCTGCAACCTCACCCACTGGTACTTCGCCAATGCCTTCTTCGACCCTGACGACCGGGCCATCGAGCGACACTGCGTTCAGTGTCCTCCAGCACCGTCCACCCGCCGTACCTGCCCCTAGGCGCATCCGCGGGTCAACCCTGGCGGCGAGTGCCTGGCATCCCCGGCTTCTCGCCGTTCGGCGCGCCCCAGCTGCACGCCCTGCAGTGTCATGCCCTGTTTGCGTCACGCCCGAGCAACCACACCAAGCCCCGACCGCCTGCCGCGGGTCACTTGCTCGAGGTGGACGTCGTCGTACACCAGAGCCACGGCGCAGGTCCGCTCGCCGCCCGCCTGGCGCCTGCGCCCATTCGACCACCTCGAGGACGTCGGCGCCCGTGACGTCGTAGGTGTCGGTGCTGGCGGACGTGTCCGCACCGCCCAGGGCGAGTCTGCAGGTAGACCCGGAACCTCGGGTCGTCTCGCTCCCAGGCACTGTCGCGTTCGTCGACGGGAGTACTGCCACCACGGCCGGAGTCGCTCACCCGTAGCATGCTCGCACCTCAACCACCGAGCGGGGGTACTGCGCGTCACGTGCGCGTGGGTTGGGTGGGGCGAGGCGCGCCGCACGTACGCTCGTGGGGTTGTCCTTCCCCCACCGCCGGGTCCTCTGAGCCCGCGACCCGAACAACGGAGTCGATGAGTTGAGCAAGCGTCGCGCCGAGGGCGCTGCGGTCACCCGCAAGCCCAAGCGTCCGGCCGCGAAGAAGCCGATGAAGCGACGGCTGCTGACCGTGCTGAAGTGGGGGCTGATCGTCGGCCTCGTGATCATGCTGACCGGCATGGGGGCGTTCTACTACGCCTACACCCAGACCACGATCCCCAACCCCAACGCCGAGTTCCAGACCGAGACGACGGTCATCTACTACGCCGACGGCAAGACCCAGCTCGGCACCTTCGCGACGCAGAACCGCGAGTCGATCCCCTACAGCGAGATGCCCGACAACATCAAGCAGGCCGTGGTCGCGGCCGAGGACCAGAGCTTCTGGACCAACCAGGGCATCGACCCCAAGGGCATCATCCGGGCGGCGTTCAGCAACGCTCGCGGCAACAGCACGCAGGGCGCGTCCACGATCACCCAGCAGTACGTGAAGATCCTCTACCTGACCCAGGAGCGCTCCTTCAACCGCAAGCTGAAGGAGGCCTTCCTCTCGCTCAAGCTGCAGCGCGAGCAGAGCAAGCAGGAGATCCTCGAGGGCTACCTCAACACCATCTACTTCGGCCGCGGCGCCTACGGCATCCAGGCCGCCGCGATGGCCTACTTCGACGTCCCCGCCAAGGACCTCAACCTCAAGCAGGCGGCCGTGCTGGCCAGCGTCCTGAACGACCCCAACGACCTCGACCCCGCCGAGGGCAAGGAGGCGCGGGCCGCGCTCAAGGAGCGCTACACCTATGTGCTCGGGTCGATGGCCGACACCGGTGACATCACGGCCGAGGAGGCCGACCAGGCCAGCCAGACGCTGCCGAAGTTCCCCAAGATCGAGGCCGACAGCCAGTACGGCGGCCAGAAGGGCCACATGCTCCGCCTGGTCCGCCAGGAGCTGCGGCAGATGGGCTACTCCGAGGAGGAGATCGACGGCGGCGGCCTGCGGGTCACCACGACGTTCACCCCCGAGGCCATGCAGGCGGCCGAGGAGGGCGTGCTGGCCCAGAAGCCCGAGGGCTTCGGTGACAAGGAGCTGCACATCGCGGCCGCCACGGTCGAGCCCGGCACCGGCGCGCTGCTCGGCTTCTACGGCGGCCAGGACTACCTCGACTCCGAGATCAACTGGGCCGAGGCCGGCGGCATGGTCGGGTCGACGTTCAAGCCGTTCACGCTGGCCACGGCGATCACCGAGGGCTTCTCGCTCGAGGACACCTTCGAGGGCAACTCGCCCTACGAGTTCCCCGACGGCCTCGAGGTGCGCAACGAGGGCGGCGGCGACGGCAACGACTACGGCTCCGAGGTCGACGCGACGTACGCGCTGGAGGAGTCGATCAACACCGCGTTCGTCGACATGTCGGCCTCGATCCCCGACGGGCCCGAGAAGATCGACGGCCATGGCCAACGCGCTCGGCATCCCGCCGGCGAAGCCCGACAAGAAGTACCCCGGTATCCCGAAGGTGAGCCGCGACCTCAGCTCCGACGACGCGCTGATCACCCTCGGCCGCGCCCGGATCAGCCCGATCAACATGGCCAACGCCTACGCCACCATCGCCAACGGCGGCGTGCGCGCCAACGTCCACGTGATCAAGAAGGTCGAGGACCGCAGCGGCGAGGACGCGAAGGTCTACGACGTCGTCAACACCGACGCGCTCGACCCCGACATCGACTCCGACGTCTCCTACGCCATGCAGCAGGTCGTCCAGCAGGGCACCGGCCGGGCCGCCCTGGAGCTGGGCCGCCCGGCCGCCGGCAAGACCGGCACCGCCACCAACGACAAGGACCAGGTTTCCTCGGCGTGGTTCGTCGGCTTCACCCCCCAGATCTCGACGGCGGTGATGTACGTCCGCGGCGACGGCGACGACCAGCTCGACGGGTGGCTGCCGTCCTACTTCGGTGCCGACTACCCGGCCCGCACCTGGACGGCGATCATGCAGCAGGACATGGAGGGCATGGACGTCGAGGAGTTCCCGCCGCCCGCCAACGTCGACGGCGAGGCACCGACCGAGGGCCACGACCCCGAGCCCACCACGGCGCCGCCGCCGACGAAGCGGCCGACCAAGAAGCCCAGTCCGACGGACTCTCCGACCGACGAGCCGACCGACGAGCCACCGACGAGCCCACCGACGAGCCCACCAAGGACCCGACCGGCGTCCCGACGACGGAGCCGACGCCCACCGTCACGCCGACGCCGACGCCGACACTGGAGCCCACGCCGTCCGAGACGGTCGTGCCGACGATCACGGTCAACCCGACGCCCTCGCAGCAGGCGCCGAGCCAGTCGCCGATCCAGACGCCCACCGAGGCGGCCTCCTCGGGGGCCACGCCGCCCGGTCGACAACCAGCTGATCCTGACCCACGTGTGAAGCCTCGTTCGCCGGCCGAGCCACCGACTGTGATGGGGTAGCCGACGTGCCGAGCGACCACCAGCCGACGCGACGGGTGCACCCCACGGTCGACGACCCCGGCCTCCGGGTGCTCAGCGAGGGCATCGGAGGTCCGGTCGGCAGCCGGGCCGGCCGGCACCCGTGGTGGACGCCGGTGCGGGTGCTCCTGGCGCTGACCGCCATCTGCTTCGCGCTCGGCCTGGTCAAGGACGTGCCCTGCTACAACGCCAAGTGGGGCGACTCCACCGTCAGCTACACCAACATGTGCTACTCCGACCTGCCCTACCTCTACACCGGTCGTGGGTTCGCCGAGCTGCACTGGCCCTACTCCGACGACGACTCCGTGCGGGCGCGCTACGCGGCGATGGAGTACCCCGTCGTGATCTCCTACTGGGCCTGGTGGTCTGCCCAGATCACCCAGCGGCTCAGTGGCTCGCCCGACCTCGCGGAGCGGGCCGGCGTACCAGCCGCCGACCTGGGCGCGCGACCGGAGGTGCGCACCGAGATGCTGCGCTTCGTCGCGGTCAACGCCCTCGGCTTCGCGCTGCTCGCGCTGCTCGCGGCGTGGCTCCTGGCCGGCGTCCATCCTGGGCGGCCGTGGGACGCGCTGATGTTCGCGGTCTCGCCGACGCTGTTCCTCTCGGGGCTGGTCAACTGGGACATGCTGGCGGTCACCTGCGTGGCCGGCGCCCTGTGGGCGTGGTCGCGCGACCGCCCGGTGCTGACGGGTGCCCTGATCGGGCTCGGCGTCGCGACCAAGCTCTACCCGCTGTTCCTCCTCGGCGGGATCCTGGTGATCTGCCTGCGCAACCGGCGCCTCCGTGAGGCCGGGCAGGCCTACGCCGCGGCCGCGGTGACCTGGCTGCTCGTCAACGCGCCGGCGTACGTCGCGGGACCGGAGGACTGGAAGACCTTCTGGCGGTTCAACTCCGACCGCGCCGCCGACCTCGGCTCGGTCTGGCTGGTGCTCGACCAGCGGTTCGACTGGTCGACCACGGCCGACACCATCAACCTGTGGTCCTGGCTGGTCTTCGGGGCCTGGTGCATCGGCGTCCTCGTGCTCGGCCTGACCGCTCCGGCCAGTCCTCGCCTCGCCCAGCTGGGGTTCCTGGTGGTCGCGGGCTTCCTGCTGGTCAACAAGGTCTACTCACCGCAGTACGTGCTCTGGCTGCTGCCCCTCGCCGTCCTCGCGCGGCCGCGGCTGCGCGACCAGCTGATCTGGCAGGGCACCGAGGTCTTCTACTTCGCCTCCGTGTGGTGGTACCTCGGCAGCTTCCTGGCGCCCGGAGACGGCGGCGACGCGGAGTTCTACTGGTTCGCGATCCTGCTCCGGATGGCCGGCGAGCTCTACCTGGTGGCCGTCGTGGTCCGCGACATCTGGTGGCCCAACCACGACCCCGTCCGCGCCGACGACCGCTGGTTGAGGAGGTCGCGCAGCGACCGTCTCGAAACCCCGGTGACCTTGTCACTCACCGGGTCTCGAGACGGGCCTGACGGCCCTCCTCAACCAACGATCAGGTGATGACGACGCGGTCGAAGGTCGTGGCCGTGTACCGCACGCGTACGTCGACCTCGTCGCCGACCGCAGGCACGCGCGCCCCTGAGGGCAGGAACAGCATCGAGGCCTGCATGTGGGGCGGTTCGGCGAACAGCCGCTGCTTGCCGTCGATCGTGAACGGCGACCGCACGAAGCCGACGGCGTCGAGGCCGCCGCGGGCCAAGGTGGCGGCGCGGGCCCGCATCGAGGAGGCGCCCGTGGGCGCCTCGAGACCGATGCCGTGGGCGGTGCCCCCACTGACCACGACGATGTGGCCGGCCTTCGGGGCGCTGCGGCCGCGGTAGCCGAACACCTCACCACGCTCGACCGCGTGGACGTCGAGCACGGTGGCGGTCGCGCGCAGCGCCGACCGGTCGCCGAGCCACAGGCTGGTGCCGACGCGCGGGCGGATGTCGAAGTCGGCGTGGGTGGTGTGCAGCTTGTCGAGCTCCTCGTCGGTCAGGTGCGAGACCCAGATCGTCGTACGACGCCCGTCGCCGGCTCGGTCGTCCGCCAGCCCGGCGCCCACGACGGAGTCGATGAGACGGTGCACCTCCGCGAGGTGCGATCCGCTCGCCAGCGGGAGGTGCACGGCGGTGCCGGCCAGGTGTCGCAGGCCATCGGGAGCCGAGCTCTGCGGCAGCCGCGCGGAGCCCGGCAGCGTCGAGACCGTGGCGCAGCATGCTCGTCACCAGCTCGAGCACGAACCGCGCCTCGGGGGTGCGTCGGCGGAGCTCGCGCAGGTCTTCCACGCGCGAGACGGTGTGGAGCACGCGTCGCCGCAGCGCCTCGGGTACCTCCAGCGCCGGGCCGAACGGCCGCCACGGCGTCAGCACCAGCAGGTCTCCGGCGAAGCGGGTCGCCACCTCGGGCAGCTCGGCGTAGGTGCCGACCGCCAGGGTGTCGCAGCCGAGCCAGTCGGACTTGCGGGCCAGCCGGCCGAGGCCGAAGCCGTATCCGTTGCCCTTCGCCACGGGCACCAGACCGGGCTGCGCGTCGGCCACCTTGCGCAGGTGGCTGCGCCAGCGGTCACCGTCGACCGTCAGCGTGAGGCTCATCCGCGCCCCCGGGCGCGCCGCTGCAAGGCGAGCTGGAAGGCGCGGTAGAGCAGCGGCCGCAGGGGGAGGTCCCACTCGCCGGCGTACTCGACGGCCTCGCCACCGGTGCCGACCTTGAACTGGATCAGCCCGGCGTGAGGGTCGTCGGGGTCGAGGGTGTCGGTGATGCCGCGCAGGTCGTAGACGGTGGCGCCGGTGGCGAGCGCGTCGCGCAGCATCGCCCACTGCGCAGCGTTGGAGCCGCGCACCTCGCGCTTCTCGGTGGAGGAGGCGCCGTAGGAGTACCAGGCGTGGGTGCCGACGCGGACCGCGATCGTGGCGGCAACGAGGTCACCCTCGTGGTGGGCCAGCCACAGCGTGATCCGGTCGGGATCCTCGGCGCGCATCGCCTCGACCATGGTGCGGAAGTAGCCGATCGGGCGTGGAGTGAAGTGGTCGCGCTCCGCGGTGTGGACGTAGAGGTCGTGGAACGCCTTGAGATCACCGTTCTCGACGCCGGTCGAGCTTGCCGAGACCACCACCCCGGCCTTGTCGGCCTTCTTGATGTTGCGCCGCCACTGCTGGTTCATCCCCGCGAGGACGTCCGCTTCGGACAGCGGCGAGCCGTCGGTGGAGACCAGCGGGATCTGGAAGTTGTAGCGCGGCTGCCCGGCGGCGAACCCGCCCTCGTCGTCAGCGCCCTGGAGCCGCCAGCCGAGCCCAGGCAGGGCCGAAGCCACCCGGGCACCCACCGGCTCGCGACGGGAGGGCGCGACGTCGTCGAGGCGGCGTACGGCGGGGTCGGCGATGCCGTCCTTGACCTGCGTCGCCGACCAGCGTCGCGTGACCACCGGCGGGCCCATCCGGACCGCGAACGCGCCCTGTGCCTTGAGGTGCTTGGCCATCGGCGCCAGCCAGGCGCCGAGGTCGTCGGCCGACCAGTCGATGACCGGCCCCTCGGGGATGTAGGCCAGGGTGCGAGGCAGCGTCCGGCGGGTCTTCGGGATGGGGATCGGCCGGTGCAGCACCAGCCCCGCGCCGACCAGGTCATCGCCGTCGAACCACCCCAGCGACTCTGCTCGCCACTCGGACTTCACCGCCGCCCACGCCGGCGTCTGCAGGAAGCTCACGGTCGGCTGTGCCCTCACGAACGCCAGGTGCTGCTCGGCGCTGATCGCCCGCACGCTGAGTTCGCCGGTCACCCGGCCCACGCTATCGGGCGCCCCACCGCGCTCCTCGCTGGTCGAGGAGGGCGCGCCAGCGACCGTCACGAAGCCCGGTGACCTCGACAGGCCGGCCTTGACGCGTCACGGGGTCTCGTGACAGTGCCTCTGCGCAGCCTCCTCAACCAGCGAGCCGGCGGTCTACGGCTCGACGGTGACCTTGATCGCCTCGCCGTTCTTGACGATCGTGAACGCGTCGAGCACCCGGTCGAGGGGGATGTGCTCGGTGATCAGGTCCTTCACGGGGACCTGGCCGGTGGAGATGTACTCCAGCGCGCGCTTGTTGTGCTCGGGGGCAGAGCCGTTGGCGCCGTGGATGTGCAGCTGGCGGTAGTGCACCAGGTTGCTGTCGCACTTGATGAACGGGTCGGTCTTGGGCAGGCCGCCGAAGAAGGAGATGCGGCCGTTGCGGGCGGCCATCGAGATGGCCTGCTCCTGCGTGACGTTGGCGGCGGTCGCGGTGATGATGACGTCGGCGCCGCGGCCTCCGGTCAGCTCCATCACCCGCTCGACGACGTCGACCTCGGCGCCGTTGATGGTCTCCTCGGGCTGGACGGCGTCGGCCGACATCTTCAGCCGCTCGGCGTTGACGTCGACGAGGTAGACCGGGCCGGCCTGGTGCACGCCGCGGGCGATGCGGATGTGCATGCAGCCGATCGGGCCGGCGCCGAAGACCACGACGGTGTCGCCGGGCTCGATGCCCAGCAGCTCCTGGGCGTTGATCGCGCAGGCGAAGGGCTCGGCGGCCGACGCCTCGTCGTACCCGACGTTGTCGGGGATCCGGTTCAGGCCGTCGACCTTGAGCACCTGCTTGGGCACGATCATGTACTCGGCGAACCCGCCGTCGTACTGGTAGCCGACCGAGGTCTGGTTCTGGCACACGGCCATCCAGCCCTTGTGGCACTCGTAGCAGTCACCGCACGGGACCGCCGCGATCACCTGGGCGCGGTCGCCGACCTGCCACTGGACACCGAACTGGGCGCCGTACGTCGTGTTGACGTCGGCGCCGACCTCGACCACCTCGCCGGCGATCTCGTGGCCGATGGTGCGGGGCGGGCTGAGGTTCTGGTGGCCGTTGTAGAAGATCTTGACGTCGGTGCCGCAGGTGGAGCAGTTCTTCACCTTCAGCTTGATCTCGTCGGGGCCGCACTCGGGTTCGGCGACGTCCTCGATGCGGACGTCCTCGGGGGCGTAGAAGCGCAGTGCCTTCATCGGAGGCAGGGGTCCTTTCACGCGGGGTCGGGTGGGGGGCTGTGGTGCCGACGTTACCGCTCCTCGGAGCCAGAAAAGCCACACAAACGGGCAGAAAACTCTGTCCGAATGCTTGGCATTGTGCCCGATCGGGTGCAGACTGAGCCGCATCGAGACGTGACAGGCGTCACGCCCTGGAAAGAGAGGAATCTCGATGGCATCGACTGCCACGACCGCACCGCCTCGGGGAGGGGCGCGCGTATACGTGCAGAAGTTCGGCACGTTCTTGTCCAACATGATCATGCCCAACATCCCCGCACTGATCGGGTGGGGCTTGTTCACGGCCTTGTTCATCGACGTGGGCTGGCTGCCCAACGCCGACCTGGCGACGTTCGTCGGCCCGGCGATCCACTACCTGCTGCCGATCCTGATCGCCGCCACCGGTGGCCGCATGGTGTACGGCGACCGCGGTGCCGTGGTCGGCGGCTTCGCCACCATGGGCGTGATCGCAGGTTCGGACCTGCTGATCGCGGAGTTCAACGCATCGCTGTCAGCGGGCCAGGACCCTCGCGGACAGGTCCACATGTTCATCGGCGCGATGATCATGGGTCCGCTCGCGGCCTACGTGATGAAGCGGCTCGACGCCTTGTGGGAGGGCAAGATCAAGGCGGGCTTCGAGATGCTCGTCAACATGTTCTCGGCGGGCATCACCGCCTTCGTGATGGCGGTCCTCGGCTTCTTCGTCCTCGCCCGGATCGTCAACGCGGTCATGGACGCCGCTGGCAACGCCGTCGAGTGGCTGGTCGACAACAACCTGCTGCCGGCGACCTCCATCATCATCGAGCCGGCGAAGGTCCTGTTCCTCAACAACGCCATCAACCACGGCGTGCTGACGCCGCTGGGCCTGCAGGAGGCGGCCGAGCAGGGGAAGTCGGTGCTGTTCCTGCTGGAGGCCAACCCAGGCCCAGGTCTCGGCCTGCTGCTCGCGTTCGCGTTCTTCGGCAAGGGTGTGGCGAAGGCCAGCGCTCCCGGTGCCGCCGTCATCCAGTTCCTGGGCGGCATCCACGAGATCTACTTCCCCTACGTGCTGATGAAGCCCAAGCTGATCATCGCCATGATCCTGGGCGGCATGACCGGTGTCGCCATCAACGTCGCGCTCGACGTGGGGCTGGTGGCCCCGGCGGCGCCGGGATCGATCTTCGCGGTCTACGCGCAGACGGCGAGGGGCGACTACCTCGGCGTCACGCTGGGCGTCTTCGGAGCCGCTGCCGTGTCCTTCGCCGTCGCGTCCTTCTTGCTCAGGCTGGAGAAGGGTGACGACGAGGGCGACCTGGTCGGGGCCACCGCGATCATGGAGTCCAACAAGGGCAGGAAGTCCTCGGTCGCCGTCGCGCTGACCGGCAGGAACGCGTCCGAGACCCAGGAGATCCGCTCGATCGTGTTCGCCTGCGACGCCGGTATGGGCTCCTCGGCCATGGGCGCCTCGGTGCTCCGCAAGAAGATCCAGGCCGCCGGCCACGGTGAGGTGACGGTCGTCAACAAGGCGATCTCCAACCTCGACGACACCTACGACCTGGTCGTCACCCACCAGGACCTCACCGACCGGGCCAGGCAGAAGACCCCGTCGGCGATCCACGTGTCGGTCGACAACTTCATGGGCAGCCCGAGGTACGACGAGATCGTCACGCTGATCTCCCAGGCCCAGGAGGGCGAGGCCCCCGTGGCCGAGTCGTCCGAGGACTGTCGAGGGCGACGTGCTGGCGCCGAGCTCGATCGTCCTGGGCGGCACCGCCCGCGACCGCGACTCGGCCATCGAGGAGGCGGGCCGCCTGCTGGTGGACGCCGGCGCGGTCGACCCGTCGTACGTCGCCTCGATGCACGAGCGCGAGAAGTCGGTGTCCACGATGATGGGCAACGGCCTGGCGATCCCCCACGGCACCAACGAGGCCAAGGGCGCGATCCGGCGTACCGCGATCTCGTTCGTGCGGTACGACGAGCCGATCGACTGGAACGGCAAGCCGGCGGAGTTCGTGCTCGGCATCGCCGGAGCGGGCAACGACCACCTGGCGCTGCTGGCCCGGATCGCCGAGACGTTCACCAACAAGGACCGCGTGGCCCAGCTGCGGGCGGCCCGGTCGGCCGACGAGGTGCTGGAGGTGCTCCAGGGCATCAAGGCCTAGCGCCCCTGAGACGAGGAGCCGCGCACCCACCCCCCAGGTGCGCGGCTCTTCTTTCGTCGTGGGACAGGGTCAGTCGGTGAGCAATGCGCTGACGGTCTCCCACGCCCGCAACCCCCGCCGACCAGGGCGCGTCCGACCTCCTTCACACACGCTCCCGGAGGAAGGCGAAGTCGGCGAGGTGCTCCGCCGCCCCTCCGGGGGTCTCGCAGATGACGGGGACGCCCGCGTCGCGGACGACCGCTGCCAGGAGGTCGGGGTCGATGTGGCCGGACCCGAAGTTCGCGTGACGGTCGGCGCCGGAGTCGAAGTCGTCGCGGCTGTCGTTGGCGTGGACGAGGTCGATGCGGCCGGTGACCTTCAAGACGTCGTCGACGACGGTCTCGAGCGCGTTGCCGCCGGCGTGGGCGTGACAGGTGTCGAGGCAGAAACCGACCATGTCGGCGCCCTCGGCCGACGAGAGGGCGTCGAAGACGCGGTCGATGCGCTCGAGGTAGCGGGTCATCGCGTTGTCGCCGCCCGCGGTGTTCTCGATCAGCAGCGGCAGCTTGAGGTCGGTGGCCTCGACCGCCTTGCGCCAGTTGTCGAAGCCCTTCGCCAACGTTCAGCGTCGTCGCCGGCTTTGTCCACGTGACCACCGTGGACGATCAGTCCCTTGGCCCCCAGCGCGGCTGCCGCGTCGACGTGCTGCTGGAGGAGCTTGCGAGACGGGATCCGGATGCGG
This sequence comes from uncultured Actinomycetota bacterium, assembly GCA_963758885.1. GTDB lineage: Bacteria > Actinomycetota > Actinomycetes > Propionibacteriales > Nocardioidaceae > Nocardioides. The sequence goes on along the minus strand of CAVWXS010000008.1, from coordinate 6,065 downwards.
TTGTTGGTCGTGGCGACGTTGACGATGTAGGGGGCGTGGACGTAGAGGTCGACGCCCGCCGCAGCCGCGTCGTCGCGCAGCCCCTCGAGCCCGCCGGCGTAGCGCACCTCCGGCCCCTTGTAGCCCTGGGGGTCGCCGAGGAAGAACTGCACCAGGTCGGTCTCCCTGGCCTTCGCCTCCGCCAGCGGGTCCTGCTGCTCGACGTGCGCCCCGATCCGGATCATGTCCCAACGCTATCCCCGCCCGCTGACACCCGCCGAAATCGGGATAGTCCCTGTCGTTTGGGTTGTTCTTCGGCCCGCCGACCAACCCAAACGACAGGGACTATCCCGGCGGCGCGGGAGGATGGGACGCATGGCACTCGACGTCAGGGACAGGTTCGCGGCCGGGCGCGGCTACCTGGGGGCGGCGACGCTCGGGATCCCGGCCGACGTCACGGTCGAGGCCGTACGGCGCGACCTGGGGCGGTGGGCCCGCGGGATGGCCGACCACCTGGAGTACACCGCGCTCGTCGAGCAGGGCCGCGGGCACGCCGCGACTCTTCTCGGCGTCGAGCCGGGGCGGGTGGCGATCGGTTCGACCGCGTCGGCCTTCGTCGCGCTCGCAGCGGCCGCCGTACCTCCCGGTGCCGAGGTGGTGTGCGTGGACGGCGACTTCGCGTCCGTCGTCAGGCCGTTCCTGGCGCGCGGGGACGTGCGGGTGCGGCACGTGCCGATCGACGCCCTCGCCGACGCCGTGGGGCCGGACACCTGGATGGTCGCCTTCGCCCTCGTGCAGTCGAGCACCGGCGTGGTCGCCGACGCGGCAACCGTGGCCGCGGCCGCACGCTCGTACGACGCCCGGGTGCTCGTCGACACCACCCAGGCGACCGGGTGGCTGCCGACCACCGGCCTCCTGTCCGACGGCGGGGCCGACGTCGTCGTGTGCCACACCTACAAGTGGCTGTGTGCGCCACGCGGGGCCGCGTTCGCGGCGTTCTCCGACCGGGCACTGGCCGAGATCAGGCCCCTGACGGCCGGGTGGTACTCCGCCGCCGACCCCTGGGCCTCCTGCTACGGCCCCGCCCTCGACCTCGCCGACGACGCGAGCCGGTTCGACCTCTCGCCGGCCTGGCATGCCTGGGTGGGCGCCGAGGCCGCGCTGGGCTTCGCCGTCTCGCTCGACCCCGACGAGGTTCGCGAGCACGGCGTCGGGCTCACCAACGCGTTTCGTGAGCGGCTCGGCCTCGAGCCCTCCGACAGCGCGATCGTGAGCTGGCCCGACGCCGGAGGCGAGGACCTGGCGGCCCTCTCCGCGGCCGGGGTGACCGCCTCTGGACGGGCCGGTCGGGCGAGGGTCTCCTTCCACCTCTGGAACGACGAGGAGGACGTCGACCTGGCCGCGACCGCCGTCGGTCGCTGAGCGTTCGGGCACGCACCGACAAACGGGTCGTGGGGTGTCGGTGGTCGGTGCGACCATCGACGCGATGTCCGAGACCACAGCCCAACCCACTGGCCCGTCGCCTCGCACGACCCTCAGGTCGTTCTGGGGCCAGCTGCCCCGCGAGGGCAGGTGGCTGTTGTCCACCGTCGCGATCCAGCTCTTCGGGCGGGGCATGACCCTGCCGTTCACGGTGATCTACCTCCACGAGGTGCGCGGCATCGGTCTCGACGTCGCGGGCCTGCTGATGGCGTGGATCTTCACGGTCGGCGTGCTGCTCACCGGGCCCGGTGGCCTCGCGGTCGACAAGTACGGCGCCCGCCTGGTGATCCTTTTCGGCTGCCTCGTCCACCTGGTCGGGGTCCTCGTCCTGGCCTTCGCCGAGACGGTGCCGGCGGCCGTCGTGGCCACCACCTTGATGGGTGTCTCGGGCGTCACCTGGCCGGCGTTCAACTCGATGGTCGCGGCGATCGTGACGGGCCCGCTGCGCCAGCAGTACTTCGGGGTGAACTTCGCCCTGGTCAACCTCGGCATCGGCCTGGGAGGCATCGTCAGCGGGTTCTACGTCGACGTGTCCCGACCCGAGACGTTCACCACCATCTACCTCGTCGACGCGCTCTCGCTGCTCATCCCGGTCGTGCTGCTGCTCGGGCCGCTGCGTCACGTCCATGCCCGGGCGGACAAGCCCGACGACACCACGGACGTCCCGACCTCCTACTGGCAGATCGCGCGACAGCCGGCGATGGCCTGGCTGCTGCTGCTGACGTTCACCGCGATGTTCGTCGGCTACGGCCAGATGGAGGTGGGGTTCCCGGCGTTCGCGCGAGAGGCGTCCGAGGTCAGCACCCGCACCATCGGCTGGGCGTTCGCCGCCAACACCGCGGTCATCGTGCTCGCGCAGTTCCTGGTGCTGCGCCGCATCGAGGGCCATCGGCGCACCCGAGTGCTGATGGTGATGACCGTGGTCTGGATCATCGCCTGGACCGTGCTCGGCCTCACGGCCCTGGTCCCGGCCACGATCATGGCTGCCTTCGGCGTGCTCTTGTTCCACGTCCTGTTCGGGTTCGGCGAGACCATGCTCCAGCCGACCGTGCCGGCGATGACCAACGACCTCGCGCCCGACCACCTGCGAGGCCGCTACAACGCCTTGTCGTCCGGCGTCTTCCAGCTGGGCGGGATCGCGGGGCCGGTCGTCGCGGGGTTCATGCTGCGCCACGACCAGGAGGCGGCGTTCATCGTGCTGCTGCTGGCCGGCTGCGCTTCCATGCTCTGGCTGGCGCTGGTGCTCGAGCGGCGCATCCCGGCCCGGGCCAACGGTGTCGACGAGCCCGAGGTCGAGGCCGAGCCGGTGCTGGAGCGGCCACATCCCGCGGTTGACGACGCCTGACGGGTCGCCGGGCCGGGCTCACCTCAGCACCAGCCACGAGGCGAGCCCTCCCGCCAGCCCAGAGGCGGAGAAGACGCCCGGCACGGCCAGCGCGTACGCCGGCACCCGCCACCGCGGGCCGCGGGCGGGCCGTCTCGGGTCGGCGTACAGGTCCACCACGTCGGGCGGACAGGACTCGTCCTGCCAGGGTGCGCCCGACGGGACCCCGACGCGGCGCAGGAGGTGCAGCGCCTGTGCCGCGGTGGCCGGTCGTTGCCCGGGATCGGTCGCGGTCAGCCCGGCCAGGAGCCGGCCCAGCGGCCCGTCGGGTGGAGGCCGGCCCGGGTGCCCTCCGGTCAGCAGCTCGATGGCGACCACCCCGGCGGCGTACAGGTCCTGACGCGGGTCGGGGGCAGCTCCGGCGGCTTGCTCGGGTGCCAGGTAGCCGGAGGTACCGACGCCACCTCCGCTCGTCATTCGCGGTTCGCTGGTGCGGGCGGCGACGCCGAAGTCGCCGAGCCGGACCCAGGGACGGCCCGTACCGGTCGGCTCGAGCAGGAGGTTGCCGGGCTTGACGTCGCGGTGCACGACTCCGGCGGCGTGCACGGCGGCCAGGGCGTCGAGCGTCTGCTCGAGGAGCACCCGGACGTAGCGAGTCGGGGAGCGGACCGTGGCCGGCGAGCAGCTGCTCGACGTTGCCACCGCGCACGAGGTCCATCACACAGCACCACCCGGCATCGTGCGCGCAGTCGGTCGGCTGGACGACGTGGCGATGACGCACCCGCACGGCCTGCTCACGCATGAAGCGGGCCAGGGCCGCGGCGTCGTACCCGGTGACCAGCTTGGCGGCCACCCACCGCCGCTCGTGACGGTCCCACGCCCGCCAGACCGTGCCCATGCCGCCGGCGCCGATCTGGTCGGTCAGGACATACCGCTGCGCATGACCCGCGGCAGCTACGCGCGGGACGGCCCGGCTCGCGCGTACGAGCCCGCGGCCTGTGGATTGGGAGGCGCCCAGCGCCCGCTGGTAGCCTCTGCGGGTTGCCCGGATCCCGCCACACGTGTGGTGCGAAACCGGACCGACACGCACAGCCCTCCTGCCACGGAAAGACCGTGGTCGCCGAGTCCAGAGGAGGTGGGTCGCTTTGCGTGCCTATGAAGTGATGGTCATCCTCGAACCCAGTCTCGAAGAGCGCACGGTCGAGCCGTCGCTCGACAAGTACCTCAACGTCGTCCGCAAGGACGGCGGCAGCGTCGAGTCCGTCGACGTGTGGGGTCGCCGCCGACTGGCCTACGAGATCAACAAGCAGGCCGAGGGCATCTACGCCGTCGTGCAGCTGACCGCCGAGCCGGCCACGGTCAAGGAGCTCGACCGCCAGCTCGGCCTCAACGAGTCGATCCTGCGCACCAAGGTGCTGCGCCCCGACACTCGCTGACCTCCGTGTGGCTCGGCCCCTGTGGATAGGACCTACCGCTTGTCGGTGGGCCGCGACACGATGAGGCCGAACCTCCGCGACGTACTACACCCAAGGAGACCTGACATGGCAGGCGAGACCGTCATCACCGTCGTCGGCAACCTCGTCGACGATCCCGAGCTGCGCTTCACCCCGTCCGGGGCTGCCGTGGCCAACTTCCGGATCGCCTCGACGCCGCGCATCATGGACCGCCAGACCAACGAGTGGAAGGACGGCGACGCGCTGTTCCTCTCGTGCTCGGTGTGGCGCCAGGCGGCCGAGAACGTCGCCGAGTCCCTCCAGAAGGGGATGCGCGTCGTCGTGCAGGGCCGCCTCAAGCAGCGCCAGTACGAGACCCGCGAGGGTGAGAAGCGCACCGTCGTCGAGCTCGACGTCGAAGAGGTCGGCCCGAGCCTGAAGTACGCCACCGCCAAGGTCTCCCGCACCACCCGTCAGGGCGGCGGCGGGGGCTACTCCGGTGGTGGCGGCGCCCCGGCCGACGACCCGTGGGCCACGGCGGCGCCCGCCGGCCAGGCGCAGGGTCAGCCGCAGGGCGGCCAGCCGCAGGGCGGCCAGGCCAGGGTGGCTACTCCGGCGGGGGCCAGCAGTCCGCCCCGGCCAACGACCCCTGGGCGGCCCCCGGCGTCAGCTCGGCCGACGAGCCCCCGTTCTGACCGACCCCGTTCGGTGGTTGAGGTGCGAGGCGCGCCAGCGAGCCGCGCCTCGAAACCACCCGTCAGAACAACTGAACACCCCACCAACCCAGCCCAGCATTCCGGCGTGAGCCGGGCTCTACGAAAGGGAGCACCACAATGCCCAAGGCAGTCCTCCGCAAGCCCAAGAAGAAGGTTTGTCAGTTCTGCAAGGAGAAGGCGACCGGTGTCGACTACAAGGACACCACCCTGCTCCGCAAGTTCATCTCCGACCGCGGCAAGATCCGCGCCCGCCGAGTGACCGGCAACTGCGTCCAGCACCAGCGCGACGTGGCCATCGCCGTCAAGAACGCTCGCGAGGTCGCCTTGCTGCCCTACACGTCCACCGGACGCTGAGGGGAGTCGACATGAAGCTCATCCTGACCCAGGAGATCGACGGCCTCGGCGCCCCCGGCGACGTGGTCGAGGTCAAGGACGGCTACGGCCGCAACTACCTCGTCCCCCGTGGCCTGGCCATGCGCTGGACCCGTGGCGGCGAGAAGACCGTCGAGTCGATCAAGAAGGCCCGCTCCTCGCGCGCTGTCCGCGACCAGGACCACGCCGAGCAGATCAAGACCAAGCTCGAGGCCCAGCCCGTGCCGGTGCAGGTGCGTGCCGGCTCCGGCGGTCGCCTCTTCGGTGCGGTGACCACCGCAGAGATCGCCGGCGCGCTCGCCGACGTGTCCGGCGAGCAGGTCGACAAGCGCACCATCGTGGTCCCCCAGCCGATCAAGACGCTGGGCGCCCACGAGGTCTCGATCCGGCTCCACGAAGACGTCTCCGCCACGGTGGCGCTCAACGTCATCCCTGCCTGACGCGTTCGACACTCGGCCCCGCCCAGACGTTCGTCTGGTCGGGGTCGAGCCGTTTCCAGCCGTTGTGTCGGCGGGCGGACAGACCGTGACCGGCTCCGTTGGCACGATTCCCGTCGTGAACACCGCCACCCGCGCCCTCGTCGCCTTCTTCGCACCCGTCCTGGTCGTCGGCACCGCCGTGGCCGCCACGTCGGCGTCCGCCTCCGCCGCCCCCGGCACCGTCGAGGCCACGCCCGCCTCCGTGTGCGGGGCGCTGCCCCACAGCGACTTCGCGGACTACGGCGACGGCAGCTGGGACTGCTACTACGAGGCCATCGAC
>CAVWXS010000007.1:0-192044 GCA_963758885.1 uncultured Actinomycetota bacterium | reverse complement strand
GACGTCGGAGTCGAGCAGCAGCAGCGGCACCCGGCCGACGCTGGCGACCCAGATGCGGGCGACCAGGTCGGGACCGCCCGGCATCTCGATCGAGACGGAAGCGCGGGTGCCGTCGGCCTCACGGAGCATCGACAGCGGCAGCTCGTCGGGGTCGAGGACGGGATAGGTCTCCTGCTGCCAGCCTTCGCGGGAGAGCGACTGCTTGAAGTAGCCGTGCTTGTAGAGCAGGCCCACGCCGACCAGAGGGACGGCCGAGGTCGCTGGCGGCCTTCAGGTGGTCGCCCGCGAGGATGCCCAGGCCGCCGGATTTCTGGGGAGCACGGCGCCGATGCCGAACTCCGGGGAGAGTAGCGATCGCGCCCGGCGCGTCGGCTCCGGCCTTTCGCCGGTACCAACGATCGGCGGACAGGTAGGCATCGAGGTCGGCCTTGGCCGCCGTTGAGCCGCTGGACGAAGGCCTGGTCGCCGGCCAGCTCGCGCAAGCGGGCACTGCCCACGGCCCCCAGCAGGCGCACGGGGTCGTGCTCGACCGACTCCCACACCTGCGGGTCCACGGCCGCGAACACGTCCTGGGTCGGCGGGTGCCAGGACCACCGGAGGTTGCCTGCCAGGTCCGCCAACGGGGTCAGCACCGGGGGCAGGACGGGACGGATGGTGAATCGACGGATCGCACGCATTCGAGGATGGTATCCGCCATTTGTCTGGATCGTTCCATTATCGTCGCCGCATCGTGATCACCGCCGCAACGTGGTCGACGGCTCCGATCGCTGGTCGAGCCGGGCGAGCCCCTGGGCGAGCCCGTGTCGAGACCCCCGCAACCGGTTCGCAGAACCCTCACCGGGTTTCGACGCGCTCGTGCGACTTCGTTCCTCAGTCGCGTCGCTTGCTGAGACCTGCCCGACAGATGTGTCCGGCCCGACGTCCGCTGTCCGGCTCACGGCTTGCACGGCTACCCAACGACCCGCAAGGGTGGGCAGCATGGTCGGGCGAATTCCCGATCCTCAACGTCATGCCCGTCGTCGATCTCGGCCGGCAGGCGGCCAAGGCAACCGTCGGCGAGCCGATGCCCGTCTCGGCGACGGTCTTCCGCGAGGGTCACGACAAGCTCGGCGCCGAGGTCGTGCTGACCGACCCGAGCGGAGCGCGACGCCCCCGGTCCCCCTGCTCAAGCACCCTGAGCGACCCGACCACTACCAGGCCCTGGTGGTGCCCGATGTCGAGGGCTCCTGGAGCTTCGAGGTGCAGGCGTGGTCCGACCCCATCGGCACCTGGCAGCACGCCGCCGGCCTGAAGATCCCTGCCGGTGTCGACGTGGAGCTGATGTTCACCGAGGCGCGGCTGATCTTCGAGCAGGTCCGCGACGCCCAGAAGGCTGTCACGGGGGCCCGCGAGGCCCACGAAGGAGGTCCTCGAAGGCGCGATCGCCGCGGCCCAGGACACCGAGCGCCCGCCCGAGGCGCGCCTGGCGGCGCTGCAGGCCCCGCAGCTGAACCGGCTGCTGGCCGCCAACCCGATCCGCGAGCTGGTGACGATCGAGGGCCCCTACCCCATGTACGCCGACCGGCAGCGCGCGCTGTTCGGCGCCTGGTACGAGTTCTTCCCCCGCTCCGAGGGAGCCACCCTCGACCCCGAGACGGGCAAGGTCACAGCGGCACCTTCCGCACCGCCCTCAAGCGGCTCGACTACGCCGCCGACCTGGGCTTCGACGTGGTCTACCTGCCGCCGATCCACCCGATCGGGGAGATCAACCGCAAGGGCCCCAACAACACCCTGACGCCGGGGCCCGACGACACCGGGTCACCGTGGGCGATCGGCTCCAAGGACGGCGGTCACGACGCCATCCACCCCGACCTCGGCACGTTCGACGACTTCGACGCCTTCGTGGCGCACGCCAAGAGCCTCGGACTCGAGATCGCCCTCGACCTCGCCCTGCAGTGCGCCCCTGACCATCCCTGGGTCGAGAGCCACCCCGAGTGGTTCACCACCCGCGCCGACGGGTCGATCGCCTACGCCGAGAACCCGCCCAAGAAGTACCAGGACATCTACCCCGTCAACTTCGACAACGACCCGACCGGCATCTGCCGCGAGGTGCTGCGGATCGTCAAGCTCTGGATGTCACACGGGGTCCGGATCTTCCGCGTCGACAACCCGCACACCAAGCCCGTGGCCTTCTGGGAATGGCTGCTGCGCGAGATCCGGCGCACCGACCCCGACGTGCTCTTCCTGGCCGAGGCGTTCACGCGGCCGGCGATGATGAGCACCCTCGGCGCGATCGGCTTTCACCAGTCCTACACGTACTTCACCTGGCGCACGGCCAGGTGGGAGATCGAGGACTACCTCCGGGAGCTGTCCCACCACACCGACCACCTGATGCGGCCGAACTTCTTCGTCAACACCCCCGACATCCTCCACGAGTCGCTGCAGTACGGCGGCCCGGCGATGTTCAAGATCCGCGCGGTGCTCGCTGCGACCGGCTCGCCCAGCTGGGGTGTCTACGCCGGCTACGAGCTCTACGAGCACGTCGCGGTGAAGCCCGGCAGCGAGGAGTACCTCGACTCGGAGAAGTACCAGATCCGGGTGCGCGACTGGGACCGCGCCGAGGCCGAGGGCCGCACGCTCGCGCCGTACCTGCGCGGGCTCAACCGCGTGCGCCGCGAGCACCCCGCGCTGCAGCTGCTGCGCAACGTGACGATCCACAGCGCCGACGACGAGAACGTCCTCGTCTTCAGCAAGCGCGCCGGCGAGACTCGTCATCGTCGTGGTCAACCTCGACCCCCACGGCGCGCGGGAGACGGTCGTGAACCTCAACATGCCGGCTCTCGGCATGGGTGGCACGACACCTTCAACGTGTACGACGAGATCACCGAGCAGACCTGGAACTGGAAGGAGCACAACTACGTGCGCCTGGACCCCGGCCACGAGCCCGCCCACATCTTGAGCGTGAGGAAGCCGTGACGCCCCGCGAGGGCAGCGAGAAGACGGGGGTCGCGACGAGCTCGACCGGCGAGGTCCGGTGTCGACGTCACCGAGGAGGTCCACGAGGTCGAGGCGTCGACCGAGTCCCAGGCCACGCCCGAGTGGTTCAAGACGGCCGTCTTCTACGAGGTGCTGGTGCGGTCGTTCCGCGACGCCAACGGCGACGGCACCGGCGACTTCAAGGGCCTGACCGAGAAGCTCGACTACCTGCAGTGGCTGGGCATCGACTGCCTGTGGGTGCCGCCGTTCTTCACCTCGCCGCTGCGCGACGGCGGCTACGACGTGGCCGACTACACCGACATCCTTCCCGAGATCGGCACGGTCGAGGACTTCCACCACCTGCTCGACGAGGCCCACCAGCGCGGCATCCGCGTGATCATCGACTTCGTCATGAACCACACCAGCGATGCCCATCCGTGGTTCCAGGCCAGCCGGTCCGACCCCGACGGCCCCTACGGCGACTTCTACGTCTGGTCCGACACCGACGAGCTCTACGAGGAAGCGCGCGTCATCTTCGTCGACACCGAGCCCTCGAACTGGACGTGGGACCCCGTGCGCCAGCAGTACTACTGGCACCGGTTCTTCTCCCACCAGCCCGACCTCAACTTCGACAACCCGAAGGTGCACGAGGCGATGCTGGAGGCGATGTCGTTCTGGCTCGACATGGGCCTCGACGGCTTCCGCCTCGACGCCGTGCCCTACCTGTACGAGCGGCCGGGCACCAACGGCGAGAACCTCCCGGAGACCCACGAGTTCCTCAGGATGGTCCGCAAGTTCGTCGACACCAAGTACCCCGGCCGGGTGCTGCTCGCCGAGGCCAACCAGTGGCCGGCCGACGTGGTCGACTACTTCGGCGACTTCGCCAAGGGCGGCGACGAGTGCCACATGTGCTTCCACTTCCCGGTGATGCCGCGCATCTTCATGGCCGTCCGCCGCGAGTCACGCTGGCCGATCTCGGAGATCATGGAGCAGACGCCCGCGATCCCGAGCAGCTGCCAGTGGGGCATCTTCCTGCGCAACCACGACGAGCTGACCCTCGAGATGGTCACCGACGAGGACCGCGACTACATGTGGGCCGAGTACGCCAAGGACCCCCGCATGAAGGCCAACATCGGCATCCGCCGTCGGCTGGCCCCGCTGCTCGACAACGACACCAACCAGATCGAGCTGTTCACCGCGCTGCTGCTCTCGCTCCCGGGCTCGCCCGTCCTCTACTACGGCGACGAGATCGGCATGGGCGACAACATCTGGCTCGGTGACCGCGACGGCGTACGCACGCCCATGCAGTGGACGCCCGACCGCAACGCCGGTTTCTCGGTGGCGACGCCGGGCAAGCTGCACCTGCCCGCCATCCAGGACCCGGTCTACGGCTACCAGAGCGTCAACGTCGAGGCCGAGCTCGAGAACGCCTCCTCGCTGCTGCACTGGACCCGCCGGATGATCCACGCCCGCCGCGGCCACCCGGCGTTCGGGCTCGGCACCTTCACCGACCTCGGCGGCACCAACGCCACCGTGCTGTCCTACGCCCGCGAGCACGAGACCGCACGACGGCACCGACGTGATCGTCTGCGTCAACAACCTGTCGCGCTTCGCGCAGCCGGTCGAGCTCGACCTGCGGCAGTTCGAGGGCATGGTGCCGATCGAGCTGCTCGGCGGAGTGACGTTCCCGGCATCGGCGAGCTTCCCTACCTGCTGACGCTGGGCGGCTACGGCTTCTACTGGTTCCGGCTGGCGCAGCCCACCGACGAGGTGAGCCAGCCGTGACGCTGCCTCTGGACGAGCTCACCAGCTTCATCGAGGGCGCCCGCTGGTTCGGCGGCAAGGGCCGCGCCGTTCAGCGTCACCGACGTGCGCCGGCTCGGCTGGGTCGAGACCGGCACGCCCGCCAGGGCCTCCATCGAGGTCGTGACGCTCACCTACGACGACGGCGCGCCGGGAGAGCGGTCCGAGCTCTACCAGCTGCCGCTCGCCTTCTACGCCGAGCGTCAGGACCGCCTGAACCACGCCTTCGTCGGCTGGTGGGAGGAACCCGAGCTGGGCGGCTACGTCCACGCCTACGACGCGGTGCACGACCGCGACGCGATGGCCGGCTGGTTGCGCGCGTTCGACCGAGCAGCGGTCCGACGAACGCGCTCGCGTTCCACCGGCTGCCGGGGCATGACCTCGACACCGAGGCCCACTCGACGCTGTTCTCCGGCGAGCAGTCCAACTCCTCGCTGGCCTTCGGCGACGACTCGCTGTTGAAGGTGTTCCGCAAGGTGACACCGGGCATCAACCCCGACATCGCCGTGCACCGCGTGCTGACCGAGGCCGGGTCCGACCACGTCGCGCACCTCTACGGCTGGCTGGAGGCACCCGGTGGTTTCGAGACAGGCGCTAGCGCGCCTTCCTCAACCAGCGATGGGCCGCCCTTGCAGCTGGCGATGCTCCAGCAGTTCCTGCGGACCGCCACCGATGGCTGGGACTCCGCGTTGGCCAGCGTGCGCAACCTGTTCGCCGAGGCCGACCTCCACGCCGACGAGGTGGGCGGCGACTTCGCCGCCGAGGCGGCCCGGCTCGGCGAGTCGCTGGCCGAGGTGCACCAGACCCTCGCCGCTCACTTCCCCACCCATGTCCGCACGGCCGACCAGCAGGTCGAGCTGGCGACCGCCATGGCCTCCCGGCTCGACGCCGCGCTCGACGTGGTGCCCGACCTGGCGCCGTACGCCGAGGGGTTGCGTGCGCGGTTCGCCGCCGTCGCGGACATCCCCGGCGTCCAGGTGCAGCAGGTGCACGGAGACCTCCACCTCGGCCAGACGCTGCGCACGGTCAAGGGTTGGAAGATCGTCGACTTCGAGGGCGAGCCGGCCAAGCCGCTGGCCGAGAGGGTGCTCCCCGACTCGGCGTGGCGTGACGTCGCCGGCATGCTGAGGTCCTTCGACTACGCCCCCCGTGTCGCCGAACGGACCGTCGCCCAGGGCGCCGACGACACCGGCGCCGAACAACGCTCGTTCCGGGCGGCCGAGTGGGCCGATCGCAACTGCGAGGCATTCCTCTCGGCGTACGCCGGACGCGACCTCACCGACGACGAGCAGACCCTGCTCGACGCGTACGTCGCCGACAAGGCCGTCTACGAGGCGGTCTACGAGGCCCGCAACCGGCCCGCATGGGTACCGGTCCCCCTGACCGCGATCGAGCGGCTGGCGGGATGAGCCGGCGCGATGCGACGATGAGCTGAGGAGTTCACGATGGCTGTACGACCGGTGACCGCAGACGAGCTGGAGCTGCTGGTGCACGGTGGCCACGGCCACCCCCATGCCGTGCTCGGGCCGCACACTGGCGACGGCTCGGTGACGGTGCGCGTCTTCAAGCCGCTGGCCAAGACCGTCCGGGTCGTCTACGACGGCCCGAAGGGCAAGCAGGGCGTCGAGCTCGACCACCAGTACTCCGGCATCTGGGTCGGCGAGCTGCCCGTGGCCGACGTCCCCGACTACCGCGTCGAGGTCGACTACGGCCAGGGCGCGATCACCCGGGACGACCCCTACCGCTTCCTGCCCAGCCTCGGCGAGATGGACCTCCATCTCATCAACGAGGGCCGGCACGAGCAGCTGTGGACCGTGCTCGGCTCCCACCGGCACCGCTACGAGGGGCTCGGCACCCCGCCTATCGAGGGCACCTCCTTCGCGGTGTGGGCCCCGTCGGCCAAGGGCGTGCGGATCAAGGGCGACTTCAACAACTGGGACGGCCGCGAGCACCCCATGCGCCAGCTCGGCTCGTCGGGCATCTGGGAGCTGTTCGTGCCCGACGTCGGCTCCGGCACGAAGTACAAGTTCCTCATCCTCGGCGCCGACGGCCAGTGGCGCGAGAAGGCCGACCCGATGGCCTTCCACACCGAGACTCCCCCGGCGACGTCGTCGGTGGTCTTCGAGTCGTCCTACACCTGGGGCGACGACGAGTGGATGACCCACCGCGGCGACAAGCCGGCCGTGCACGGCCCGATGTCGGTCTACGAGATGCACCTCGGCTCGTGGAAGAAGCACTGGGGCGGTGACGCCTACTCCTACGCGCAGATCGCCGACGACCTGGTGCCCTACCTCGTCGACCTCGGCTTCACCCACGTGGAGTTCCTGCCCGTCATGGAGCACCCCTACGGCGGGTCGTGGGGCTACCAGGTCACGTCGTACTTCGCGCCGACGGCGAGGTTCGGCGACCCGGACGGGTTCCGCTACCTCGTCGACAAGCTGCACCAGGCCGGCATCGGCGTGATCGTCGACTGGGTGCCCGCGCACTTCCCGAAGGACACCTTCGCGCTGTCGCGCTTCGACGGCACGCCGCTCTACGAGGACCCCAACCCCTCGCGCGGCGAGCACCCGGACTGGGGCACCTACGTCTTCAACTTCGGGCGTCGGGAGGTCCGCAACTTCCTGGTCGCCAACGCGCTCTACTGGCTCGAGGAGTACCACATCGACGGCCTCCGCGTGGACGCCGTCGCGTCGATGATCTACCTCGACTACAGCCGCGAGGCCGGCGAGTGGCAGCCCAACGTCCACGGTGGTCGCGAGAACCTGGAGGCCGTGCAGTTCCTCCAGGAGATGAACGCCACCGTCTACAAGCGGGTGCCCGGCGCCATCACCATCGCCGAGGAGTCGACCAGCTGGGAGGGCGTCACCCGCTCCACCGACTCCGGCGGCCTCGGCTTCGGCTTCAAGTGGAACATGGGCTGGATGCACGACACGCTCGGCTACTTCCAGCGCCAGCCGATCCACCGGGCCTGGCACCACAACGAGCTCACCTTCGCCCTCGTCTACGCCTGGGCCGAGAACTTCGTGCTGCCCATCAGCCACGACGAGGTCGTCCACGGCAAGGGCTCGCTGCTGCGCAAGATGCCCGGCGACCGCTGGCAGCAGCTGGCCAACGTCCGCGCCTTCCTCGCCTACATGTGGGCGCACCCCGGCAAGCAGCTGATCTTCATGGGCGCCGAGATCGGCCAGGAGTCCGAGTGGGCCGAGGCCCGCGAGCTCGACTGGTGGCTGCTGGAGCACTCCGAGCACCGCGGCGTCCACGACCTGGTGCGCGACCTCAACCACGCCTACGTCGACTCGCCCGCCATCTGGTCCCGCGACGACGACCCGGGCTCGTTCCGGTGGATCAACGCCAACGACGCCGGGCGCAACGTCTTCTCGTTCGTGCGGACCGCCGAGGGTGCGCCCGACCTGGTCTGCGTGGCCAACTTCGCCGCGACGCCCCATGGCGACTACCACCTGGGCCTCCCGTCCGCCGGCCAGTGGGACGAGGTCGTCAACACCGACGCCGCGGCCTACGCCGGCTCGGGGGTGGGCAACCTCGGCGTCATCGAGGCGGTCGAGGGCGAGCACGACGGCCAGCCCGCCCACGCGACCTTGGTGCTGCCTCCGCTCGCGACCGTCTGGTTCCGCAAGCGCCCCTAGCGCTCGATGGTCGAGGTCGCGAGGCTCGTCCGCCGCGCGCCCTCGCAGCCTCGAAACCACCAAGTGCGCGATGGTTGAGGTGTCGAGGCCGTGCCGCTCGGGCTCTCGCACGGCCTCGAACCACCCGCTCGATGATGCGGGCCGGTTAGGGTTTCGAACGTGCCTGAGGTCCCCGAACAGCCGACGCTGACCGACGGCGTGGTGACCTTGCGTCGCTGGCAGCTCGAGGACGTCGAGGAGGCGGTGGCGGGGCACGACGAGGTGATCGCGCACTGGTTCGGCTGGCCGGTCGACGGCGTCACCCCGGAGCGCCAGAGGGCCGCGATCGAGCGCTGGCACACGGCGTACGACGACGACCGCAGCGTGGTCGCGTTCGTCGCCGAGGCCGAGGGCAAGCTGGTCGGCTGCGTCGACGTCCAGCGGCGGGCACCCGGGGTGGGCGAGCTGTCGTGGGTGCTGTTCCACGGCAACCGCGGCAAGGGCTTCGCGACGCGGGCGGTGCGGATGCTGGCCGACTACGCGCTGTCCGAGGTGGGGCAGGGTGGCCTCGGCTACTGGCGGGTCGAGGCCAAGGTCGAGCCCGACAACCAGGCCTCACTGCGGGTCGCCACCCGCAGCGGGCTGCGACGCGAGGGTTTGCGCCGGGTCGAGCAGGGGCACGGCGACCGCGACGAGACGGCGTCGTACGTCGTCCTGGCCAGACTGGTGAGCGACCCGCCGCTCAGCGAGCCGGAGAGCTTCCGGGCGTTGCTCAACTCGTTCCTCCCCCGCAAGCGCGCGATCGGTCAGCTGCTGGTCCGCGACCGCGGCGGGCGGGTGCTGCTGTGCCAGCTGACCTACAAGCGCGACTGGGATCTGCCCGGCGGCGTGGTCGAGGTGGGTGAGTCGCCACGGCTCGCGGTCGGACGCGAGATCGAGGAGGAGCTCGCCCTGGCCATCGAGCCTCGCGGACTGGTGCTGACCGACTGGCTTCCGCCGTGGGGCGGCTGGGACGACGCCGTCTGCCTGGTCTTCGACGGTGGGGTGCACGACCCCTCGATCCTCGACGACGTCGTGATCCAGCCCCGTGAGATCCGCACGGCGGAGTTCTGCACCCTCGAGCAGGTCGAGGAGCGCTGCGCCGACTTCACCGCCCGCCGCGTCCGCGCCGCCCTCGCCGCCGTCGAGTCCGGCGTACCGGGCTACACCGAATCGGGCCGATAGCGCTCGCGACTGGTGGTTTCGAGGCTCGGGCGTGGCCGCCCTCGCACCTCAACCACCGAGACGTTCGGTGGTTGAGGTGTGAGGAGCGCCAGCGACGAGCCTCGAAACCACCCCGTCAGGAGTGGTTGACTGCCTCATGGTCACCTACGTCTACGACTTCGCGCATGGCAACAAGGACGAGAAGGACCTCCTCGGCGGCAAGGGGGCGAACCTCGCCGAGATGACCAACCTCGGGCTGCCCGTGCCACCAGGCTTCACCATCTCCACCGAGGCGTGCCGCGCCTACCTGGCCGAGGGCCGCGAGCCCGACGGCCTGGCCGACGAGATCAGCGAGCACCTGAAGGCGCTCGAGGAGGCGATGGGCCGCAGCCTCGGCGCGCCGGGCGACCCGCTGCTGGTCAGCGTCCGCAGCGGCGCGAAGTTCTCGATGCCCGGGATGATGGAGACCGTCCTCAACGTCGGCCTCAACGACGAGTCGGTGCAGGGCCTGGCCGCAGTCAGCGACAACCCGCGGTTCGCGCACGACTCCTACCGGCGCCTGCTGCACATGTTCGGCGGCACGGTGATGGGCATCGAGGGGGAGCTGTTCCGCGACGCGCTCGACGACCTGAAGAAGGACCGCGGCACGACCCAGGACACCGACCTCGGCGTCGAGGACCTCCAAGAGCTGATCGCGACGTACAAGGCGATCATCGAGAAGGAGACCGGCCGCCCGTTCCCCCAGGAGCCGCGCGAGCAGCTCGACCTCGCCGTACGCGCCGTCTTCGACTCCTGGAACACCGACCGCGCCGTGCTCTACCGCCGCCAGGAGCAGATCCCCGAGGACCTCGGGACCGCCGTCAACGTGCAGGCCATGGTCTTCGGCAACTTCGGTGCCGACTCCGGCTCCGGCGTGTGCTTCACGCGCGACCCCGCCAGCGGCGACCAGGGCGTGTACGGCGACTACCTCCAGAACGCCCAGGGCGAGGACGTGGTGGCTGGCATCCGCAACACCGTCTCGCTCGCCGA
The DNA here is from genome assembly GCA_963758885.1 of uncultured Actinomycetota bacterium. Lineage (GTDB taxonomy): Bacteria > Actinomycetota > Actinomycetes > Propionibacteriales > Nocardioidaceae > Nocardioides. The sequence goes on along the minus strand of CAVWXS010000007.1, from coordinate 181,431 downwards.
CATGGCCGAGATCGACAAGGACTCGCACGACGAGCTGCTCGCGATCATGTCCAAGCTCGAGCACCACTACAAGGACATGTGCGACATCGAGTTCACCGTCGAGCGCGGCAAGCTCTGGATGCTGCAGACCCGCGTCGGCAAGCGGACGCCCGAGGCCGCGTTCCGGATCGCGGTGCACATGGCCGACGAAGGCCTGATCGACATGGACGAGGCGCTGCGGCGCGTCAACGGCGAGCAGCTGGCCAACCTGATGTTCCCGCGGTTCGACGAGAAGGCCGAGCGCCATCTCCTCGCCAAGGGCATGAACGCCTCCCCCGGGGCCGCGGTCGGCAAGGCCGTCTTCGACTGGGCGACCGCGGTCGAGTGGGCCGAGCGGGGCGAGGACGTGATCCTGGTCCGCAAGGAGACCACCCCCGACGACCTCCACGGGATGATGGTCGCCCGCGGCGTGCTCACCAGCCGCGGGGGCAAGACCTCGCACGCGGCCGTGGTCGCGCGCGGCATGGGCCGCACCTGCGTCTGCGGTGCCGAAGCGCTCGACGTGGACGCACGCGAGGGAACCTTCGTCGTCCGCGGTGGACCGACGGTCAGCGAGGGCGACGTGATCTCGATCGACGGGTCGACCGGCGAGGTGTTCCTCGGGGCCGTCCCGGTCACCCCGTCGTCGGTGGTGCGCCACTTCGAGGGCGAGGAGGTCGACGAGCCCCTCGTACAGGCCGTGGCCCGCCTGATGGAGCACGCCGACGCCGCGCGCCGGATGAAGGTCCGGACGAACGCCGACACGGCGGACGACGCCGCCCGCGCCCGCCGATTCGGCGCCCAGGGCATCGGCCTGTGCAGGACCGAGCACATGTTCCTCGGCGACCGGCGCCAGCTGGTCGAGAACCTGATCGTGGCCGACGACGACGCGGGGCAGGAGGCCGCCCTCGCCGAGCTGCTGCCGCTCCAGCGCGAGGACTTCACCCGCATCTTCGAGGCGATGGACGGCCTGCCGGTGACGATCCGGCTCATCGACCCGCCGCTCCACGAGTTCCTGCCCGACCTGACCGAGCTCTCGGTCAAGCTGGCCATCGCCGACTCGCGCGGCCAGCGCAAGAAGCGGGAGCGCAAGCTGCTCGCCGCCGTGCAGCGGCTGCACGAGCAGAACCCGATGCTCGGCCTCCGCGGCGTACGCCTCGGCATCGCGATCCCCCACCTGTTCACGATGCAGGCCCGGGCGATCCTCGAGGCCGCCGCTGCACGACTCAAGGCCGGCGGTCGGGCCGAGCCGGAGATCATGATCCCGCTCGTGGCTCGGTACGAGAGCTGGACATCGTCCGCGGCCGGATCCAGGACATCGCGACGGCCGTCCAGAAGGAGCAGGGCATCGAGATCCCGCACCTGATCGGCACCATGATCGAGCTGCCGCGCGCCGCGCTGACCGCCGGCAAGATCGCCGGGTCGGCCGACTTCTTCTCCTTCGGCACCAACGACCTGACGCAGATGACGTGGGGCTTCTCGCGCGACGACGTGGAGGCGTCGTTCTTCTCCACCTACCTCGAGCAGGGGATCTTTCCCGTCTCGCCGTTCGAGTCGCTGGACACCGAGGGCGTCGGCGCCCTCGTCCGAGCGGCCAGCGAGTCCGGCCGCGAGGTCAACGAGAAGCTCAAGCTCGGCGTGTGCGGCGAGCACGGCGGCGACCCTGCCTCGATCCACTTCTTCGAGGCCGTGGGCCTGGACTACGTCTCCTGCTCGCCGTTCCGCGTGCCGGTCGCGCGCCTGGAGGCCGGCCGCTCCGCCTTGCCCGCTGGTTGAGGAGTGAGGGCCGCCAGGCCCGAGCCTCGAAACCACGTCTAGCGAGTGCGTTACCGAGGCTCGTCGACTAGCGCTCGCGCGCACCTCAACCACCGATCGCGGGACCTCAGAACAGCGCGGAGGCCAGGCCCTGGCGGGCCTTGCGGACCCGCGGGTCGTCGTTGCCGACGGCGGCGAACAGGCCCAGCAGGTGCTCGCGGGCCTTGTTGCGGTCGGCGTCGGTGGTCCGCCGCACCAGGTCGATGAGCCGGCTGAAGGCGTCGTCGACGTGGCCGCCGAGCATGTCGAGGTCGGCGACGAGAGTCTGGGCGTCGACGTCGTCGGGGTTGGCGGCGGCCGCCTCGCGCGCTGCTGTCAGGTCAGAGCCCTGGGTGCGCTGAAGCACCTTGGCCATCGCGAGGCCCGCTGCCGCTTCTGTGTCGGCGGGGTTGCCGTCGACCAGCTTCTGGTACTCCGCGACAGCCGTGTCGATGTCGCCCTCACCCAGGGCGTCCTGGGCGGCGGCGTACCGCGGGTCGGCCGGTGGCTCCGCGGCTTCGTCGCCAGCGACTGCGGGCGCCCCCGCGCTGCGTGGTTGGTGGCGACCGGTGATCCCCTGGGCGGTGAGCTGCTGGCCCAGTTGGTTGAACAGCGTGCGCAGCTCGTCGAGGCCGATCAACCCCGGGATCGGCTGCGTCGCGGGCCGGCCGTCGAGCAGCACGAACAGCATGGGCACCTGCGGGATCTGCATCGCCTGCCCGATCGCCGGCGAAGCGTCGATGTCGATCAGGCCGGCGAGGAACCGGCCGTCGTACTCGTCGGCGACGGTGGCCACGTCGCGGGCCATGGTCGCGCTCTCCGGGCGCCTGGCCGGTCGAGTAGAACACCAGCACGACCGGGGCCGTCATCGACGCCTCGAGCAGGGCCTGGAAGTTCTGCTCGTCGACGTCGACCGAGTACGCCGAGCCGCCAACGCCGGTCGAGCCCGTCGTGACCCCTCCGCCTCCGGAAGGCGCCGCGGATGCCGGTCGCTTCAAACCGGACAGGTCGATCGCGCCCGGACGGGAGAAGGGCTGTTGGGTCATGCGGCTATCTTCCCGAACCCTGGCCAGGCCGACCAACTCGGGCTACCCGGTCACTGCTGGGGACCGTCCCCGTCGATGACGTGCATCGCGGCCTCCTCGGCGGACGCGCCTGCGCCGTCGATGCCGACGTCGTCGGCCCAGTCCTCGGAGTCCTCGTCCTCGTGGGCACCCTGGTCGGGAGCGACCAGCCGACCGGCGCGTAGCGTCGCCGACCTCGCCGTCGTCGAGGAACTCGTACTCCTCGGGGTGTTCGGCCTCGCGCTCGGCCTCGGCGTACGGGTCCTTCTCGGGCTCCTCCTGCGCGACGCGCTGGTCGAGGGACTCGCCGAGCTCCTCCTCGAGCGGGGTGTTGCCGTAGCCCTGGCCGACGGACCACCTCTCCGGCGGCGAGTAGCCCTCGTCGAGCGGCTCTGTCAGTCCCCGGTCGTCGGCCATGCTTTCGCCGTCGCCCTGGGGCTGGTCCTCGTCGTCGACGCTGTAGCCGCCGTAGGTCTCCCTGTCGCTCTCGCTCATGCCTTCGACACTACGACACCGATTCGTCTGCGGTTTGCCTCAACTTTTCCCGCTCAGGGTCGCAGACGAATCGGGGTAGGCAGGGTCAGAAGCGGGCCGGCTCCCGGTACTCGCCCCACTCGGCGCGCAGCGCGTCGCAGATCTCGCCGAGCGTCGCCTCGACCCGGGTGGCCTCCAGCATCGCGGGAATCATGTTGTCGTCGGTGCGCGCGACGTCGACCAGGTGGGCGACGGCGGCGCGTACGGCGGCGTCGTCGCGGCCCGCGCGACGTTCGGCGAGCACGCGCACCTGCTCGACCTCGACCTCGTGGGAGACCCGCAGGATCTCCAGGTCGTGGGTGACGGAGTCGGTGTGGGTGTTGACGCCCACGACCTTCTTCTCGCCCTTCTCGAGGGCGATCTGGTAGTTGAAGGCCGCCTCCGCGATCTCCGACATGAACCAGCCCTCCTCGATGCCGCGCAGCAGGCCCTTGGTGACGGGGTTCTCGCCGTTGCTCGTGGCGGCGGCGAGCCGCTCGGTGTCGGCGTGGGTCAGTGTCGAGCCGCCCATCGCCAGGATCTTGTCGAAGATGGCATTCGCCTCGGCCTCGATCTTGTCCGTGAGCGCCTCGACGTACCAGGAGCCACCGAGCGGGTCGGCGACGTTGACGACGCCGGTCTCGTCCATGATCACCTGCTGGGTGCGCAGGGCGATCTCGGCGGCCTGCTCGCTGGGCAGCGCCAACGTCTCGTCGAGAGCGTTGGTGTGCAGCGAGTTGGTGCCGCCGAGCACGGCGGCGAGCGCCTCGATGCCCGTGCGGACGACGTTGTTGTAGGGCTGCTGGGCGGTCAGGCTCACCCCGGCCGTCTGGGTGTGGAACCGCAGCCACTGCGCCTTCTCGGACTTCGCGCCGTAGACGTCGCGCATCCAGCGTGCCCAGATGCGGCGGGCGGCGCGGAACTTGGCGATCTCCTCGAAGAAGTCGACGTGGGCGTCGAAGAAGAAGGAGAGCCCGGGCGCGAAGACGTCGACGTCGAGACCGCGGGCCAGGCCCAGCTCGACGTAGCCGAAGCCGTCGGCCAGCGTGAAGGCGAGCTCCTGCGCGGCCGTCGAGCCGGCCTCACGGATGTGGTAGCCCGAGACGGAGAGCGGCTTGTAGTCCGGGATCTTCTCGGCGCAGTACTCCATCAGGTCGCCGATCAGGCGCAGGTGCGGCTCGGGCGTGAACAGCCACTCCTTCTGCGCGATGTACTCCTTGAAGATGTCGGTCTGCAGCGTGCCGTTGAGGGTGCCGGTGTCGACCCCGGCTCGTTCGGCCGCGACGAGCATCATGCAGAAGACCGGGACCGCCGGCCCGCTGATGGTCATCGACGTGGTCACCGAGCCCAGGTCGATGCTGTCGAAGAGCCGCTCCATGTCGGCCGCGGAGTCGATGGCCACTCCGCAGTGGCCGACCTCGCCGAGCGACTGGCGGTCGTCGGAGTCGCGACCCATCAGCGTCGGCATGTCGAACGCCACGCTGAGGCCGCCCCCGCCGCGCCCGAGGATCATCCGGTAGCGCTCGTTGGTCTGCTCGGCGTTGCCGAACCCGGCGAACTGACGGATCGTCCACGTCCGGCCGCGGTAGCCCGTCGGGTAGAGCCCGCGGGTGAAGGGGAACTGGCCCGGCCACTCGGACTCGTCGGTACCGTACGCCGGCTCGACGCTCATCCCGGAGAGCGTGGTGAAGTCCGCCTCCCGGACGCGAGCCCCGTCGTACCTGGCCTGCCATCTGGCGCGTGCGGAGTCCGTCATACCAAGATAGTAGGACGTCCTACTAATTTCGTCTAAACGTGCTGGTCAGGTGGTTTCGAGGCTCGTCGCTGGCGCCCTGCACCTCAACCACCGACGTTGAGGTGCGAGGCGCCAGCGACGAGTCAGCGCTCACCGACCCACCGGTAGATCTGCCCGTCCCGTACCTCGACCTCCGTCGGCGGCTTGACCCGGTGCTCCCGGAACCAGGCCAGCACCTGGGTCCGTCCGCGCAACGACACCGCGCCGTCGGAGAAGTGCAGGTACGGGTGCAGCAGGGGCCGCAGCTCGCCGTACTCCCCCGCGTCGAGGAACCGGTACGCCGCCATGGCCGGCGCGGGCAGCTCGGGCAGCTCGTGCAGCATCTTCGGCGTGCACATCCGCCAGGCGTCGGTGACCAGCTCGCGCATCTCCTCCTCGTCGAGCCGGTCGAGGTGGGCGCAGACCCACTGGTAGCGCAGGTCGGACGTCGGCGGCAGGAAGAAGGTGTCGGGGTCCGATGCGATCAGCGCGTCCCGTTCGGCCTTGGGGAAGCCGAACCCCATGTCGGTCTCGTCGAGGGAGAACGCGGCGTAGACGATCGCGCCGACCCTGAGCTTCCAACGGCCGCGCACCTGCCGTTCGTAGGTCCTCGGCAGGGCCAGGCCCACCCGGCGTACGGCGTCCGCGTCGGTCACGGGTCGGTCCCGCCTCAGTCCGCGAAGTCGCCGGCCGCGCGCCGCACGGGCCTGAGCAAGCCTGACAGGGAGCTGAGCTGGTCCTCCGTCATCGCCTCGAGCGCGAAGTCGGTCGCCACGAGGTCGCGGGTGGCGGCCTCCACCAGAGCGCGCCCCTTCGGAGTGATCTCGGCGAGCACGCCCCGGCCGTCGTCGGGGTGGGGCACGCGGACGATCAGGCCGTCCTCCGAGAGGCGCCTCACGATCGAGGTCACCGACGTCGGGTGGACCTGGAGCCGCTCGCCCATCTTGCCGAGCGGCAGCGAGCCGCGGGAGGAGAAGACGAGCAGCACCAGGGCTTCGTAGCGCGCGAAGGTGAGCCCGTGCGGCCTGAGGATCGCGTCGAGCCGGCCGATCACCAGCTGCTGGACCCGCATCAGCGAGGTCACCGCGTGCATCGCCGGGACACGGTCCCACCGGAGCCCCCACTGCCGCGCCGCCTCGTCGATCGGGTCGAACGGCAGCGCGCGCGTTGGTGACATGCCCTCAGTATCGGTGCTCCGAAGATCTGCGCCGGGCCGCCTGGTCCGTCACGAGACCCCTTCGACTTCCGGGGTTTCGGATCAGGCGCCAGCGCGCCTTCCTCAACCAGCGCCTATCTCGCATCCGCCTGCCGCAGCGTCGCGGGGGTGCCCTGCTTGACCGTACGGCGCGAGATCCACAGGGCGATCGCCAGCACGACGATCATCACCAGGGCGAGCACGCCACCCATCACCAGCCAGCGCAGGCTGAAGTCGACAGCCGGGTCGAACTCTCCGATGGCGCCGATGTCGAGCGACGGGAGCACGAGCAGCAGGGACGCGATCGCGGCGAGGGCACCGCCGACGACGGCCATGCCGAGCAGGGCGACGTACTCGGCGACGATGGCGCGACGCAGATCGCGGCGGCGTACGCCGACCACCCTCAAGGCCGCCACCTCGTAGGACCGCCAGCGCAGCTGCACCACGGCGAGGGCGAGCACGCCCAGGAACGCGAGCACCAGCGTCAGCCCGCCGACCAGCAGGAACACCCGCCAGCCCAGCGAGAACGCGTCCGAGCGCAGCAGGTCCAGCTCCTCTCCCTCGGTACGCCGATCGTTCAGCGGGACGCCCAGCTCGCGCACCTCGGCCAGCACCGACGGCGGAGTGTCGGCGGCCACGAGCAGCTCGCTGATCGGGACCTCGGTGGAGGTGTCGCCGTACTCGCGCAGGGCCGCGGTCAGGTCGGACAGTCCGCCGTTGCTGCCGACCAGGGGCAGCGCCTTGGCCTGACCGGTGAGCTCCATCGGCGTCCTGGCGCCGAGGACCGACGCACCGCCGACGGCCTCCGCACTCTCCCCCTCGACGGGGTCGAGGAGGGTGGTGTCGGTGGCGACCACCGGGGGCAACGCGGGCACGTCGGTGGTGGTGATCCGGACGACGGCCGGGTCACCGATCAGCCGTAGCTCGAGCCCGCCTGCCACGGTGTCGAGGTTGACCGGAGACGACCCGGACTCCCCGAAGGGTCTCGCCGGCCTCCAGGCGTCGGCGTCGTCGAGTCGCCAGTCGCCGGCGTCGTCACCGTCGGCCGCGATGCTGGCGATGGTGATGCGACCCGCCGCGTCGGTCACCGACGACGAGCTGCCGGCGAAGAACAGCTGCTGCAACGAGCAGCCGTCCTCGCACTCCGAGACGAACCCGTCGATGGTCACCGACCCCTTCTTCTTGGGGAGGTCGCCGAGCTGGGCCAGCCGCTCCTCACCCGTCGAGGCCGGCACGTAGCGCAGCCACAGCTGCAGGGGGAGGTTCAGCTCGCCCTCCAGGCTGATGTCGGTCAGCTCCACCTGCACGTGCGAGCCGGAGAAGGTGATCGGGCCCTTGTCACCCGTCGGCGACAGCCAGTCCTGCACCTCCTGGGCGCCACTCGTCCCCCAGTGCTCGTCCCAGGCCGCGACCCGCGCGAAGCGTGACGCGTCGACGAGGCCGACCCGGCCACCGTCGACCGTGCGCGGCCACGGCGGCACGGCTGCCGCCAGGTAGCGCCCCTCGGGGTCGGCCTGCTGGGTCACCCACTGCAGCCGGGAGGGCGAGGTGTCGGTGAAGTAGACGGCCGGGGCGCCGATCGTGGCCGCAGCCTTGGAGACCCGCCAGTCGTCGGCGACCTTCCAGGCCGACGCGGCGAAGGTCGCCATCGCGGTGGCCAGCAGCAGGGGCAGCACCAGCTGCACGAGGTCTTGGCGCCGGACGAGCCGGCGCGAGGCCAGGAACGGCGACAGCCCGCCGCGCGTGCTCGTGCGGCGCAGCCAGCCACGGGCCACCAGGCCGATGAGGACCATCGCCACCACGGCGGCGCCGAGCGCCACGAACAGCGGCGCCAGCAGCTCCACGAAGCTGGTCGACTGGGTGGCGTCGGAGCTGACGATCTGGACGACGGCGGCCGCCGACAACATCACCAGGCCGCCCTGGGCCAGCAGCGACCACCGCGAGGTGACACGCCGGCGGCTCACCGACGCCAACGAGGACGACAGCGGCTCGCGCACCACGCCGAGCACGGCCACGAACGCCGCCACCAAGGCCGCGGCGGTCACCACGACCGCGGAGACGACGGCCTGCGGGGTGACCACGAACGGCGTCGAGCCGAGCCAGGTGCGGGCGATGGTGCGCTCGAGCAGGACCGCGAGCCCGATGCCGACCGGGATCGTCAGCAGCAGCACGGCCACCGGTTCGGCGACCGCGAACCGCACCACCTTGCGAGTGGAGAAGCCGCGCAGCTTGGCCAGCGCGACCTCCTGGCGGCGTACCTCGGCGGCCGAGGCGATGAGCACGAACAGCAGCAGGAGGGCCAGGACGATGAGCGGGACGACCGCCGCCAGCGTGACCCGCGACAGCAACGTCTGCTCCTCGGTCACCTGCTCGAAGACGTTCTCGAACGAGACGAGGTCATCGGTCTGGATGATCGGAGGTCCCTCGCCGGCGACCTCCGCCTGCCACGTCAGCAGGGCCCGCTCGGCGGCGTCCATCGTGGCGATGTCGAGCTTGTCGAGGTCCACCGGCCGGTCGGCGCCAGCGAGCGTCGCGGAGGCGAAGGTGATCGACGACTTGTCGACCAGCAGGCTGGGCGCGACGAGCGGCGCGTTCCTCCCCACGGGGGCCGGGCGCAGGCTGCCGTCACCGGACGTGCGCGCGGGGTTGAACCACTCGGGGGCGGCGTGGTCGTCGATGCTGTAGGTGCCGACGATCGTGTAGTCGACCTCGAACTCCTTGACCGGCTTGTTGTCTGCTGGCGTAGCCCGTGTAGACCACCTGGATCTGGTCGCCGACCTGGCCCTGGATGGTCTTCAGCATCAGTGGGTCGATGAGGGCCTCGCCCGGCGCCGTCGGGCAGCGGCCGTCGACGTGCGCCAGGTCGCACATGCCGTCGCGCCAGTAGGTCTTGATCTGGTAGGTGCGCGGGCCGGAGTGGTAGTCACCCAGGCTGTACATGTACGTCGTCGGCGGCTTCCAGAAGGCGTTGCCGGAGTCGGTGGTGGCCACGTCGGTGACCTTGGCGAGCATCTGCTCGCGGTCGGCGTCGGTGAGCGGCGGCAGCGGCTTGCGCTTGACTCCGGGTCCGACGCCGACGACCCCCGACGGATCGACGGTCGAGCGTCCGACGGCGTACTGCGGGATGGTCTCGACGCTGAGCCCGGTCTCGTAGACCGGCCGCTGGTCGGTGCGCTGGTCGAGCAGGTGCTCCGCGGAGGAGCGTGCGTAGAGCGGTGTGGCCACCGCGACCAGCATGGCCAGGGTGCCGAGGGCGAAGACGCCGACGTTGAGCCAGCGGCGGGACCTCAGCCCCGCGAGGAACGTCCCCATCAGTGCTCCCCGGGAGGCGCGATGTCGACGCGGCGTACGAAGAACCCGTCGTCGGTCTCCTCGAACTCCACCAGCGAACCGGGCGGGTAGTCGTCCGACCAGTCCTCGGGCAGGTGCACGGCGCCGTCCTGGTCGATCACGGCGTAGTCACGTCCGTGGACTCCCTCGGAGCCGATGCGACCGTTGCGGATGGTGACCCGGCGCGGGATGCGGTCGGCGATGTCGGGGTCGTGGGTGACGATGACGACGGTGGTGCCCAGCTCGGCGTTGACCCGCTGCATGAGGTCGACCATGTTGTCGCGGTCGGCGTGACCGAGCTGCGAGGTCGGCTCGTCGGCCAGCAGCAGGCCGGCACCGCTCGACACCGTCACCGCCAGTGCGACGCGCTGCTGCTCGCCCCCCGACATCGAGTTCACGGGGGTGTCGCTCAGCTCCCCGAGGCCGAGCATCTCGAGCAGCTGCCGCGCCGAAGGGAGACGACGTACGTCGGCCGCGGCCATGCCGCGCCTGGCGAACTCGACGTTGCCGGCCGCGGTCGCGTAGGTGAGCAGGTTACGGCGAGCCCCTTGCAGCAGCGAGGCCACCTTGCCGGCCCGCAGCCGGGTCAGCTCGGCCTCGGGGATCCGGCTGATGTCGACACCGTCGACGATCACCTTGCCCGCGGAGGCGCGCTGCAGGCCGCCGAAGAGGCCCAGCAACGTGGACTTGCCCGACCCCGAAGGGCCCAGCAGAGCGACCTGCTCGCCCGGTGCGATGTCGAGGTTGACACCCCGCAGGGCGACCACGTCGTGGCCGGCGACCGTGGTGTAGATGTGGACGACGTTCTGGCACCGCACGCCGATGCCGCGATGAGCGAGGCCCTCACCGCCGCCGGTCGAGCTTGTCGAGACCCAGCTGTCGACGACCATCAATGCGCCCCCGGACGCATGTAGACGTCGTGCTCGTGACCAGGCTCGGGCGGCGGAGGCGGCGGCGCCTTGACCTCGACGCGGCCGTCGACGAGGTGGACCTCGTCGTCGCACTCCTCGGCGACGGCGGGGTCGTGGGTGGCGAGGAGCACCACCGCGCCGCGGTTGGCCTCCATGCGCAGCTGGCCGACCACGAGGTCGCGGTTGACCTCGTCGAGCTCGCTGGTCGGCTCGTCCGCGAGCAGCACGGCGGCCTCCACCACGAGGGCGCGGGCGACGGCGACGCGCTGGAGCTGGCCGCCCGACAGCTCGGAGATCAACCGGTCGGCGAGCTCGTCGACCCCGACCCGGGCCAATGCCGCGACGGCCCGTTCGGTCGCCTCGACGGCGGCCACGCCCCGGCCGCGCAGGGCGACGGCGACGTTCTCGGCGGCGGTGAGCGTGGGCACCAGGCCGTAGCTCTGCAGCACGAAGCCGGTGCCGGGCAGCGGCTCGCCCTGCTTGGTGGTCACCGGCCCGCCGTCGTACGACGCCTGGCCGGCAGACGGCGTGGCCAGGCCGCCCACGAGGGAGAGCAGGGTGGTCTTGCCCGAGCCCGACGTCCCCGTCACCGCCAGCATCCGCCCCGGCTCGGCCTCGACGGAGACCTCGTCGAGCACCCGGCGGCCGTCGACGTCGAAGCAGAGGTCGCGGCCCACGAGCAGGCGCTCCCCTCCCCCGACACCGGTCACCCGGCCGACCTTAGGGAGGTCGGCAGGCGATCCGCACGTCGGGCTACCGGATGTGCCGAAATCGTGACCTGCGGGGCCCCCGCGGCCGGAACTTCTACAGGTTCTCGAGCAAGGTGTCGGCGGCGGTGTAGGGATCCGACTCGCCGGCGACCACCGCGGCCGCGAGGTCGTCGAGCTCGACCCTGGCGTGGACGTCGTCCCAGCGCCGGCGCAGGGCGGTCACCGCGATCGTCTCGATCTCGTCGCGCACCCGGCGGGTCCGGCGCCGCTGCAGCTCGCCCGACTCGCCCAGCCAGGCGTAGTGCTTGTCGATCTCCTCGACCACCTCGGCCAGGCCCTCGCCTCGGTGGGCGACGGTCTTGACGATGGGCGGCCTCCACGAACCCTCCGAGCGCTCCCCCAGCGCGATCATCGAGCGCAGGTCTCGGCGCAGCTGGTCGGCGCCGTCGCGGTCGGACTTGTTGACGACGTAGATGTCGCCGATCTCGAGGATGCCGGCCTTGGCGGCCTGGATGCCGTCACCGGCGCCGGGGGCGAGCAGCACGAGCGTGGTGTCGGCGAGCCCGGCCACCTCGACCTCGCTCTGCCCCACGCCCACGGTCTCGACGAGCACCACCTCGCACCCGGCAGCGTCGAGGACACGCAGTGCCTGGGGGGTGCTCCACGCCAGACCGCCGAGGTGGCCGCGTGAGGCCATCGACCGGATGTAGACGTCGGGGTCGAGCGCGTGGTCCTGCATGCGCACCCGGTCACCCAACAATGCCCCGCCCGAGAACGGCGAGGAGGGGTCGACCGCCAGCACGCCCACGCGCTTGCCCGCCTTGCGCAGCTCACCGACCAGGGCGTTGGTGGAGGTTGACTTGCCGACCCCTGGCGACCCGGTGATGCCCACGATCTGCGCCTGTCCGGCGTACGGCGCCAGGGCTGCCATCACCTCGCGCAGCTGCGGCGACTCGTCCTCGACCCAGGAGATCAGGCGGGCGATGGCGCGGGCATCACCCGCGCGGGCACGGGTGACGAGCTCGTCGACCGAGACGTTGAGGCCTTCCGGGACCCCACGCCGGTCGCTGCCTGCGACCTCTCGACCAGACGGCTAGGGGACGCGCACGATCAGGGCGTCGCCCTGGCCGCCGCCGCCGCACAGCGCGGCCGCGCCGATGCCGCCGCCGCGCCGCTTGAGCTCGTGGGCGAGGTGGAGCACGATCCGGGCGCCGGACATGCCGACCGGGTGGCCCAGGGCGATGGCGCCGCCGTTGACGTTGACGATGTCCTCGGAGATGCCGAGCGAGCGGGCCGAGGCGATGCCCACCGCTGCGAAGGCCTCGTTGAACTCGACCAGGTCGAGGTCGGCCGGGGTGATCCCCTCCTTCTCGCACGCCTTCGCGGTCGCGTTGGCGGGCTGCTGCTGGAGGGTCGAGTCGGGACCGGCCACCTGGCCGTGGGCGCCGATCTCGGCCAACCACTCCAGGCCCAGCTCCTCGGCCTTGGCCTTGCTCATGACCACGACCGCGCATGCGCCGTCGGAGATCTGGGACGCCGAGCCGGCAGTGATGGTGCCGTCCTTGCTGAACGCAGGGCGCAGCTTGGCCAGCGACTCGACGGTGGTGTCGCCGCGGACGCCCTCGTCGGCGGTCACCTGGATGTCGCCGCCGCGGGTCTTGACCGTGACGGGCACGACCTCGTCGTCGAAGACGCCGTTCTTCCACGCCTCCGCTGCGCGCTGGTGGGAGCGGGCCGCGAAGGCGTCCTGCTCCTCACGCGTGAGGTTGTCGGCGGCGGTGTTGCACTGCTCGGTGAGCATGCCCATCGCCTGTGCGGTGGCCTGGTCCCACAGCGCGTCGTAGGCCATCGAGTCGACGAGCGTGGTGTCGCCGTACTTGAATCCCTCGCGCGACTTCGGCAGCAGGTGCGGGGCCTGGGTCATCGACTCCATGCCGCCGGCCACCACGATCTCGACCTCGCCGGCGCGGATCAGCTGGTCGGCCATGGCGATCGCGTTGACGCCGGACAGGCACACCTTGTTGATGGTGATCGAGGGGACGTTCATCGGGATGCCGCCGGCGACAGCGGCCGTGCGGGCGGGGTTCTGACCGGCGCCGGCCTGGATGACGTGGCCCAGGATCACGTAGTCGACCTGGTCTCCCGACACGCCCGCCTTCTCCAGGGCGCCGGCGATGGCGACGCCGCCGAGCTCGGCGGCCGACTTGTCCTTGAGCCCGCCGAGCAGCCGACCGATCGGCGTACGGGCGCCGGCGACGATGACGGATCCGGACATGTGTGCCTCCTGCAGATCGTGGAACTCTCCCTCGCGACGATACCCACGGGTCCCGGTACGGGCGAGGCCGCGAGCCCGCTGCCGGGTGAGGAAATCCTCACAGAGCGTGGCCTCCTCCTGGATGCCCGGCGAGCATGGCGACATGTCGATGCCCGCACACCTGTTCACCGCGATCGACCACGTCGGGATCGCCGTCCCCGACCTCGACGAGGCCATCGCGTTCTACCGCGACACCTTCGGCATGGAGACGATCCACGAGGAGACGAACGAGGAGCAGGGCGTCCGCGAGGCAATGGTCGCGGTCGGCGACTCGGGCTCGTGCATCCAGCTGCTTGCCCCCCTCACCCCGGACTCGACCATCGCCAAGTTCCTGGACCGCGCCGGGCCCGGCATGCAGCAGCTCGCCTACCGCGTGGAGGACGTCGAGGCCGTCTCCGCCGTCCTCCGCGAGCGCGGCCTCCGGCTCCTGTACGACGAGCCCCGCCGCGGCACCTCCGGCTCTCGCGTCAACTTCGTCCACCCCAAGGACGCCGGCGGTGTCCTGATCGAGCTCGTCCAGCCCGCCCGTTAGCCGAGTTGCGTGAAATGCCCTCCCGAGTTGCGTGAAATGTCCGGCTCAGCACGATGACCGCGAGCGTCGAGCGCAACTCGGCCGGACATTTCGCGCACCGGTCGGCTGGCGCAAAATTTCGCGCAACTCGGCGAGTGTCAGGTCTCTCACAGACCGACCCATGGGCCGAGGAGCGTCGCTACCTTGACCACCGTGCAGCAGATCCGTGACGCCATCCTCGCCGGTGACACCACGGGCGAGGAGTACGCCGCCCTCCAGGTTCCCGAGTCCTATCGGGCCATGACCGTCCACAAGGACGAGGTCGACCTGTTCGAGGGCCTGGAGGCGAAGGACAAGGACCCGCGCAAGTCGCTGCATCTCGACGACGTACCGGTGCCCGAGCTCGGTCCGGGCGAGGCGCTGGTGGCGGTGATGGCCAGCGCGATCAACTACAACACCGTCTGGACGAGCATCTTCGAGCCTGTCTCGACGTTCTCGTTCCTCGAGCGGTACGGCCGGCTCAGCCCGCTGTCGAAGCGGCACGACCTGCCCTACCACGTGGTCGGCTCCGACCTGGCCGGCGTCGTGCTGCGCACCGGCCAGGGAGTGCACCGGTGGCAGCCGGGCGACGAGGTCGTCGCCCACTGCCTGAGCGTCGAGCTGGAGAGCCCGGACGGCCACAACGACACGATGCTCGACCCCGAGCAGCGGATCTGGGGCTTCGAGACCAACTTCGGCGGCCTTGCCGAGCTGGCCCTGGTCAAGTCCAACCAGCTGATGCCCAAGCCCGACCACCTCACCTGGGAGGAGGCCGCGTCGCCGGGCCTGGTCAACTCCACGGCGTACCGCCAGCTCGTCAGCCACAACGGGGCGGGCATGAAGCAGGGCGACAACGTCTTGATCTGGGGCGCCAGCGGGGGTCTGGGCGGCTTCGCCACGCAGTACGCCCTGAACGGCGGCGCGCGGCCGATCTGCGTGGTCTCCAACGACGACAAGGCCGACATCTGCCGTGCGATGGGTGCCGAGCTCATCATCAACCGGTCGGAGAAGGACTACCGGTTCTGGAAGGACGAGGTCACCCAGGACCCCGCCGAGTGGCGGCGGCTGGGCAACGACATCCGCGAGCTGACCGGTGGCGAGGACGTCGACATCGTCTTCGAGCACCCGGGCCGTGAGACCTTCGGCGCCAGCGTGTACGCCGCGCGCAAAGGCGGCACGATCGTCACCTGTGCCTCCACGACCGGGTTCATGCACCAGTACGACAACCGCTACCTCTGGATGAACCTCAAGCGGATCATCGGCTCCCACTTCGCCAACTACCGCGAGTCGTGGGAGGCCAACCGACTCATCGCCAAGGCGATGATCCACCCGACGCTGTCGCAGGCCTACCCGCTCGAGGCCACCGGGCAGGCCGCGCTCGACGTGCACCGCAACGCCCACCAGGGCAAGGTCGGGGTGCTGTGCCTGGCTCCGGAGGAGGGGCTGGGCATCCGCGACGGCGAGCTGCGCGCCAAGCACGAGCAGGCCATCAACCGCTTCCGGGGAGTTTGACCTCTCTCGACCGGCGCACCCCCGGGCGGGGGTGGGCGGACCGTGGGCCATCGTGGAGACTGGGGTCGTGCGCCCCACGACCACCGGGCCGCACCCGGCCCACCCAGCCCCAAGCCACCACCCGAGGGAGTGACGCTGCATGAGTGACCGTGGCCTGTCCATCTTCGACGACGACCCCGAGGACGACCTGCTCGAGGAGACCGACGACGTCGAGGACACCGCGGTCACCGATCCCGACGTCGAGCGCACGCAAGTGATGCCAGTCACCGCTCCCCAGGCCCCACGAGCGGCCCAGCAAGCGACCACGCAGGCGTCCTCGCAGTCGACCCCGCTCCCCCAGCGCCGGCCGGTGATGCCGCCGATCGCCGGCCCCGAGCAGCCGGGCGACCAGCCGGGCGACCAGCCGACCGACCAGCCGACCGACCAGCCGACCGACCAGCCGACCAGGCGGCAGCCCGCCGTCGAGCCCAGACCCGCCCAGCAGCCCCCCAGCCCTCGGCCCAGCCCTCCGCCCACGCCGCAGGGCTTCTCCGGCGAGCCGGTCGTCGAGCGGCCGACACGCCAGACGCCGGCACCGCCGCCAGCGGGCTCGGTGGCCGAGGCGGCCCAGGTCCAGGCCCGCCAGACCAGCCAACCCGCCCCGCCGGTCCCCTCGCAGGCAACGCCTCCCAGCCCGCCACAGACCCATCAGCCCGAGCAGAGCCAACCGCGCCGGGTCCTCCCACCTGACACACCGAGGCCGGCGGTCGTGGCCTCACTGCCGACGGTGCGGCGCGGCGGATACGACAAGGCCGTGGTCGACGACCACCTGCGCCAGATCGCCGCCGAACGCCAGCAGCTCGACGGCGGCCTCGCCCTGGCCCGTGCGCGGGTCGCCGAGCTGGAGTCCGCACTCGAGACAGCCCGCCAGGAGCTCGAGGAGAACAAGAACCCGTCGTACGCCGGTCTCGGCGGTCGCGCCACGGCGATGCTGCGGCTGGCCGAGGAGGAGGCCGGCGAGGTCCGCACCGCCGCGCTGCGCGACGCGACCGAGATCCGCGAGCAGGCCCAGCGCGACGGCCAGGCGACCCGCGCCGACGCGAGCCGCGAGGCCGAGGACATGCGCCTGGTCCAGCTCAAGGAGCTCGACGAGACCCGGGCCCGGATCATGGCCGACGCCGAGCAGGAGCGCAGCCTGGCCCGCACCGAGGCCGCCGACCTGAAGGCCGGTGCCCAGCGCGAGGCCGACCAGGTCCGGCTCGCGGCGCAGCAGGAGGCCAACGACCTGCGCGTCTCCGCCAAGCGCGAGGCCGAGCAGGCTCGGGCCGCGGCCGACCGCGAGGTCCAGGAAGCCCGGCGCACCCTGGCAGTGGAGAAGGAGCGGCTGGCGCGCGAGGCCACCGAGCACCACTCCAGCGCTACCGCCGAGACGACCCGGCTGGTACAGGAGGCCGAGCAGCGGGCGACCGCCGCCGAGCAGCGTGCTCGCGAGGCGACGGCCCAGGCGACGACCCACCGCGAGCAGGCGCACACCGAGTCCGAGGCCACGCTCGCCCGCGCGCGCCGCGAGGCCGAGCAGATCGTCTCCTCCGCCCGTACCCAGGCCGAGTCGGTCGGCGCGTCCGCCCAGGCCGAGGCCCAGCGTCAGCTCGCCAGCGTTCGCGCCGAGGTCGACCGGATCAGCAAGCGGCGCGACGCGATCACCGCTCAGCTGGCGTCGCTTCGCGACGTGGTGGCCGGCTTCAGCGGCGACGACGCCGACGACCATGCCGCATCGGGGTCCCCCAAGAAGTCGGCCAAGAAGTCCTCGGGCGACGACAAGGCTGGCGCTTGATCTTCGGCGGCCGGAAGCCTGTCGGCCCCCCTCCCTCAGACGCCAAGTCCGCCCCCGGCCCGGCCCAGGTGGCCACCCGGGTGCCGGCCGCGTCCAACGCAGAGGACGACGATCGCATCGACGACGAGTCCCGACCCGCCGACCTCGGTCGGCCCGGGCCGCGCTTCGACCGGCACTCGCCCTTCTACATCGGCTTCTTCGGTGGTCTCGGATTCGTGCTGGCCGGCTGGTTGTTCGGCCAGTTCGAGCGCGTCGGCGGCGTACTGATCCTGATCGTCGTCTCGCTGTTCCTGGCCGCCGGCCTCAACCCGTCGGTCGAGTGGTTCCAGCGGCGCGGGATGAGGCGCAGCGTCGCGGTGACGATGGTGATCGTGCTGTTCCTGTTCGGGGTGGCGCTCTTCCTGCTGGCGATCGTCCCGGTGATCACCGACCAGGTCACCAAGATCACCGACAACGCACCGGAGTGGTTCGACCAGCTGCAGCGCAACAGGCAGGTCCAGGAGCTCGACGACAAGTTCGACGTCATCGACAAGGCCCGCGACTACGTCCAGGACGGCAACTTCACCTCTGGCCTCTTCGGCGGCGTCCTCGGGTTCGGTCTCCGCCTGCTCGGTGCGCTGGCCAACACGTTCATCATCATCGTGCTGACGCTCTACTTCCTCTCCTCGCTCGACTCGACCAAGAAGGCCATCTACCACCTGGCCCCGGCCTCTCGCCGCGAGCGGGTGACCAAGCTCGGCGACCAGATCGTGGCCAGCGTCGGCGGCTACGTCGCCGGAGCCTTCGTGGTCGCCGTCTGCGCAGGCGTCAGCTCGTTGATCTTCTTGTTCATCGTGGGCCTGGGCGAGTACGCCGTCGCGCTGGCGTTCGTGGTGATGCTGCTCGACGTGATCCCGATGATCGGCGCCACCATCGGCGCGGTCATCGTCTCGGCGATCGGCTTCGCGACCGACGTCAAGATCGGGCTGTTCTGCGTGATCTTCTACCTGATCTACCAGCAGCTGGAGAACTACGTGCTCTACCCGCGCGTGATGTCGAAGTCCGTCGACATCCCCGGAGCTGTCACGGTGATCGCGGCCCTCGTGGGTGCCGCCTTGCTCGGCGTCGTCGGAGCCCTGCTGGCCATCCCCACGGCCGCGGCCATCCTGCTGATCGTCCGCGAGGTCTTCATCCGGCGTCAGGACGCCCGCTAGTCGTTGAGTTGGCCCAAGTGGTCGGTCGACTTGGCCCGTTTGGTTGCTGCCGCAGCCATTCGGGCCAACTCAACGCGCCATTTGGGCCAACTCAACGGGGGTCAGGCGTCGGCGCGAGCGGTGTCCCGCTCCCCGAGCTTGACGGCCACGACCCCGGCGAGGATCAGCACGCCGCCCAGCATCTGCACGGCGCGAGGCAGCTCGTCGAGCAGCACCCACGCCCACAGCACCCCGAAGAGCACCTCGACCAGCGCCACGAACGATGCCAGGCGCGAGCCCAGGCGACGGATGCCGGCGATACCGGTGACGTAGGCGACGGCGGCGGTGACGACGCCCAGCAGCACGATCGGCACCCACCACGCGACCATGGCTCCGGCCAGCTCGACCGAGGACGTGGACGCCCCCATCTCGAGCAGCCCCACGGCGCCCAGGGCGGCCAGCGACACTGCGCCGACGACCATCCCGCCGGCCGCGAGAGCGAGCGGAGGCAGGCCGTTGTCCTCGTCGGCGGACATCACGAAGTACATCGCGCACCCGACCATGGCGGCCAGCGACCAGAGCACACCCGGCACGCTCAGGTCCGCGCCTGAGAGCAGGTCGAGGACCAGCACCAGTCCGAGCGCCGCCACGCCGGCACCGACCAGGGTCAGCCGGCCGGGCCGCTCGCCGTGTCGCAGCCACAGCCACACCACGATGGCGGCGGGTGCGGTGAACTCGATCAGCAGCGCGGGCGCGACCTCCATGTGGGAGACGGCCGAGAAGTAGAAGAACTGCGTGGCCGCCACGGCGAACAGGCCGTAGACCACGACGGTGCGCCAGTGGACAGCGCATCAGGTGCCAGCGACCGCGCAGCGCCACCACCCCGAACGGCGCCACCACGACGGCGGCGAGCGCGATCCGGGCGAGCACGACGGCGCCGGGGGTCCAGCCGTCGTCGAGCAGGCCGCGGGCCAGGGCACCTGACATCCCGAACGACGCCGCCGAGACCAGCGCGAACGCCAGGCCCGACAGGGTCCGAGACCTGCGCATCGTGGCGGCAGTGTCATCGGCCAAAGTCGTCATGACATATGACGCTACGCCTGGTGGTGTAATGTGTCAATGTGGTCTTCGCGCATGACACAGAGCTGTCGCTGCAGGCAGCCGTGTCGCTCGTCAACTCGGCCGAGCCGCCTGACACGCTGACGTCCGAAGCCGACCTCGATGCGTTCTTCGCCAGGTTCGCCTACACCGGCCGTCACGATCGCGACGACGCCGAGCTGGACGCCGTACGCCGCCTGCGTCCGCGGCTGCGCACGTTGCTGACCGCCGAGCGCGACGACGCCGTCGAGCTCGTCAACGACCTGCTCGCCAAGGCGCGTGCCGTGCCACGCCTGGTCCGCCACGACGGCTTCGACTGGCACCTCCACGTCGTCTCCCCCGATGCCCCGCTCGACCAGCGCATCGCCGCCGAGACAGCGATGGCGATGATCGACGTGCTCCGCACCGACGAGATGTCGCGCCTGGGCGTGTGCGCCCAGGACGACTGCGAGGGCATCGTCCTCGACCTCTCCCGCAACCGCTCCAAGATCTTCTGCGACACCGCGTGCAGCAACCGCGCCGCGGTCGCCGCCTACCGGGCCCGCAACCGCTGAGTCCAGCCGACGCCGACCGGTCGCGGAGGCGACCGACCGGCGTCGGTTGAGGCCATCTCTGTCTGTCAGGAAGCCGGCGTGAAGCTGAAGTTCTCGAACCACGTGCCGCTGGGAATGCTGGCACCCTCGTGGTTCACGACCAGGGCCGGATAACCCGCCCCCCAGGGCGTGCCCTCATCGATGAGCGTGCCGCCGAACAGATGGGCGGTGTTGGGGTCGCCGGGCCAGCTGGGCCAGATGGTGAAGTGTGCGCCCTTCTTCAGCACGTTGAGGGTGAAGTTGCCGGGGTCGTGCCCGTCCTGGATGAACGGCCATCCGTTGATGGGCGCGAACCGGATCGGCTGGTTGAACGGCGACGGCCCTCCCTTGGTGACCGCGATCCGGTTGTCCTGGAACATCACGGTGTAGCCACTGTCCCGTAGCGGCCATTGACATGCTGCCGACCGATCTGCAGCCCGCTCCGAACGATGACGCTGTCGCCCACACTGTTGTGCTCACCGTGCATCTCGAGCTGGTACAGGCCGTCGCCGAGCCAGGCCTTCCCGACCGCCTCGCCGCGGGCCCGCACCGGGGGGTCGAAGGCGAGCGCGCCGGAGTCGCTCTTCCACCCCGACGTCGTCGTACCCACGCTCGAGGTGATCCAGTTGGCGGCGCTCGTCAGTGGATCGGTGAAAGCCCCCGTGGGCAGCCAGGCGTCGGTGAGCGCCGAGCGCCGCAGCTTCACCACGCCGGTCCCGCCCGGGACCTCGTAGGTGACGAAACCGCCCCGGTTGCCCCTGCTGTCGCCGTGGATGGCGATGTCGGACGCGGAGCTCGCCTGCGGGTCCAGCTCGTCGAGGAGCGTCGCGCGGAACTGTCCTGTCGCACCATCGGTACGGAACCCCACCGGCAAGCCGGACCCGTCGACGCCCAGGGCCGTGAACCCCTTGCCGGCCTCGTCCCACTTGACGTCCAGCCCGCTCACCGTCCGGCCGTACGTCAACACCTGCCGCGCTGAGCTCAACTGGGACGGCCATGACTCGATCAGCGGGGCCGTCTTCACCAGGAGCGAGTGGTCGACCCCAGAACCGACGGACTCGCGGTAGAACACGTAGAGCCTGTCGTCCAGCACCACCAGCGACGGATCAGCCGCTACCGGGTTCGGTATCTTCAACTCCGCCGGGGCGCCGTTCCACTGCCAACCCGCACCCGTCCACTTCTCCCAACGCCACCGGCGCCATCCCTCGGCGGCGGCGGCATCCGCACTGGCGCGGGCCACGAACAGCCGAGGGTTCCCCTGCGGGTACTCGCTCTCGTAGACCATGTAGAAGTACTGCCCGAACCGCACCACGCTCGGGTTGCACACGCCCAACCTGTCGAGGCTGCCCTCACTGGGGAACAGCGAGTAGCTGGTTCCGCCGTTCCAGGTGCGACCGTCGTCGACGGAGGTCTTGTAGCCGATCTGGGCGGGGTTCGCCCCCGAGCGCGCGCAGAACCACATCCCCGTCGTCTGCCCGTCGAGGCGCACCACCGACGGCGAGCCGAACGCCGCCAACGTCCCATCCGGTGCTCCGATCTTCCCCTCGAAGCTGGTCACGTCGACAGCCCCGCCAGCGCCACCGCCGACGTACAACACCGGCTGGTCGGTGGCCGCCGCGGACGCCGGCTGCACCGGCATCCCGCCCGACGCCGCCACCAACGCCACGAGGAACCCCACAGAACGCTTCCAGCGCAAGATCATCACTCCTTGGATCGAGCTCGAGACCGCCAGCGAATGCTGGCGGCCGACCTCCCTGCGACCGGTAGCAAATCAGCCATCCGGGCAATACCCAAGTAATTTGAGTGAATTAATTGTATTTGGTGGCTGGTACGTCGACAAAGGCGCGCAGCACGCTGGTGAACGCCTCCGGCTGCTCGCTGTGCACCCAGTGTCCGGAGCCCTTGACGGTCACCTTCCGCACCCGCGGAAACAGCGCCGCCATCGCCTCGGCGTGCTCGTCGCCGACGTAGTCGGACCGCTCGCCGCGCACCCACAGCACGGGGCCGTCGTACGGCGCCACGTCGGCCAGCCGGTCGGCCGGCCAGCCGGTGATCACGTCGAGGCGGTCGCCGATGACCTGCAGGTTGGGCTGCCAGTACCACCCGGGGCCGTCCTCGGTGGAGTCGGGGTGACGGCGCAGGTTCTGCAGCAGGAAGCCGCGCACGACCGGGTCCGGCACCGCGCCCGTGAGCGCCCGGTCGGCGTCGGCGCGTGCCGCGAGCGCATGGAGGTCGAGACCGCGCATCGCATCGACGTAGCGGTCGAAGGAATGGGCGCTCGGGTAGGCGACCGGCGCCACGTCCACCACGCACAGCCGTTCGACGCGCTCGGGATGCAGCAGCGCCAGCACCATCGCGATCTTGCCGCCCATGGAGTGACCGACCGCGGCGATGGGCTCGTCAGGGAGCGCTTGTGCGACCTGGTCGGCGGCGTCGAGGTAGTCGAAGTCGGGCGTCCACGGCGATCGGCCGTGCTGTGGCATGTCGAGCAGCAGCACACGGTGCCGCTCGGCGACGACCTTGGCGACCTGGGTCCAGTTCTTGCCCTGGCCGAACAGCCCGTGGCAGAACACCACCCACGACCCGCTCTCCCCCTGCGTCGTCGCGTGCAGCACCCGCTATCGGCCAGAGCCCCGGGTCGAGGGCGCTGACGCCCTACGGCGGGAGCCGCGGGTCAGAAGTCGAAGCCGCCGAACATGTCGCCGATGCCGTCGCCGATCGACCCGATGCCGTCGCCGACCCCACCGGCCAGGTCGCCCAGCCCCTCGCCGAGGCCGTCGAACCCGCCGCCGAACATCATCCCCATGAACATCCACTCCATGGGCCCGAACGAGCCGAAGTAGCCGGCGGCGTACGGCGCGTAGGCGCGGCCGCCCTGGTAGTAGGGGACGCGCTCGGAACCGACCATCACGAGACGTGTGTCGGGCTCGGCGCCGGCCTTGACCCGCTCGGCGTCGAGGGCGCAGGCCGGTACGTCGCGCTCGACGCCACCGGGGGGTGCGTAGAGGACCTCCTCGACGGCCATCCCGTGACGGGGGTCGAAGAAGCAGGCCGGCCTACGCGCCGGCAGCGGCTGGCCGGCAGCCCGTGCTCGCACGCACGCGATGGCGTAGCGGCCGTCGTCGAGGATCTTGGTGACGTTGGTGATCTCCTCGGGCTTGGTCATGTAGTCACCGGAGAACTTCGCCGACTCGTAGGCGTCGAGCGCCCGCTGGTAGTCGGCGCGGGTGCCCTTGTCGAGCTCGTGACCGGCGAGGTCCTCGTCGAGGTCCTGCAGCTCCGTGCCGAGGGCGGTGATGTCCTCGAAGGCGAGCTTCTTGACCGGCTCGAGCTCTGCCTGCTGGCGCTCGAGCTCCTTGCGCTTGCTGTTGCGCACGGCCAGGACCGCGGCGCCGACGCCGAGCAGGAGCAGAACGAGAAGCACCCATCCCATGCGGACACCCTACGTTCCGCCGGCAAGGCCGCCCGCAGCCGCTACGCGGGCGCCGAACGCCGCCGCGGCCATTCGGAGCTCGTCCGGTGACTCGACGGTGAAGGCGTGACCGAGGGTGCCGAAGTGCCACAACAAGGCCTCCAGGCTGTTGCCGCCGGCCACCACCCGACAGGTGTCGTCGCCGACGGGCTCGACAGAGCCGACGGTCGGTGGGATCCGTTCGCGCACCGCCTCGGCAGGCGCGTGCACCAGCACCCGCGCCTCGTGCTGGTAAGGGCTCACGGTGACCGATCGCTGCACGTACGCCGCGGCGTCGGGCGCCTCGCGCAGGGCGAACCGGAACGTGGTCGCTCGTACCTCGGCCATCCGGTCCAGCCGGAACGTGCGCCAGTCGTCGCGGTCGAGGTCGAAGGCGAGCAGGTACCAGCGGCGGCCGGTGGCCACGAGCTGGTACGGCTCCACCCGTCGTACGGCGGGCTCCGCCTCGGCCGCCGTGTAGGTCAGCTCGACCCGCACCCGGTCGCGCGCGGCGCGCGCCAGCACCAGCAGCGCATCGGCGTCCACCTCGACCCGGCTGCCCTCGAGGGTGACGATCGCGTCGTGCACCGCGCGTACCTCTGCCCGCAGGCGGGCCGGCAGCACCTGGTCGAGCTTGGCGAGCGTGCGCACGGCGGCCTCGCTCGCCCCCGCCACGGTCCCACCTGCAGCAAGCCGTAGCGAGACGGCCGTGGCGATCGCTTCCTCGTCGTCGAGCAGCAACGGCGGCAGCGCCAGGCCGGCGCCCAGCTGGTAGCCGCCGCCGACCCCCTGCGTCGCGTTGACCGGGTAGCCCAACGTCCGCAGCCGTTCGACGTCCCGGCGCACGCTGCGGTCGGTGACGCCGAGCCGCTCGGCGAGCTCGGGCCCGGTCCACACCGGCCGCTGCTGGAGCAGGGCGAGCAGTCGCAGCACGCGCGCCGTCGGGTCGGACATGGACGGCAGTGTGCCACCGATAGCGGACAGGATCTGTCCTGGTTGTAGGTGAGGATCGACCCATGACGACGAGCACAGCACTGCGATGGAACGACCTTCTCCTCGACCAGCTCGAGTGGCACTGGACCCAGCAGCTGCGCCCACGGCTCGAGGGTCTGACGGACGAGGAGTACCTCTGGGAGCCGGTGCCCGGCTCCTGGAACGTCCACGTCGAAGGAGATCGCACGACCGTCGACTTCGCCTTCCCCGAGCCGGCCCCGGCGCCGGTCACCACGATCGCGTGGCGGATCGCCCACCTCGTCGTGGGCGTGCTCGGAGCGCGCTGCGCCGCCCACTTCGACGGGCCTCCTGCCGACTACGAGACGTGGACGTACGCCGCCACGGCGGACGACGCGCTGGCCCAGCTCGACGAGGGCTACCGGCGCTGGGTCCAGGGCGTGCGCGACCTGGGCGAGGAAGGGCTGGTCCGCCCGTGCGGACCGGCCGAGGGCCCCTGGGCCGACGCCCCGCTCGCCGCCCTCGTCACCCACATCCACCGCGAGGTGATCCACCATGGCGCGGAGATCGCGCTGCTGCGCGACCTCTACGCTCACCGCACCGACAGGAAGGCTCTCTGATGTCCCTCACCGTCCAGGTCACCTTCGACTGCGCCGACCCGGCCGCGCTCTCACGGTTCTGGAACGAGGTGCTGGGCTACCGGCTCGACAGCCCGCCGCCGCCGTACGAGTCATGGGACGAGGCGCTCGACGCGTGGAACATCCCCGAGGAGAACCGCAACGACGCCTCGGCGTCCGTCGATCCCGACGGCGTCGGCCCGCGGCTGTGGTTCCAGAAGGTGCCCGAGGGCAAGACCGCCAAGAACCGCGTCCACCTCGACGTCCGCGCCGCCGTGGGTCTGAGCGGTGACGAGCGGATGGACGCGCTCGAGGCCAAGTGCGAGTCGTTGGTGGCTCTCGGCGCGACGCGGATCAACCGCCACGAGCCCGACGGGATCAACTTCGGCCACATCGTGATGCAGGACCCCGAGGGCAACGAGTTCTGCCTGGACTGACCGTCCCGCCCGCTTGGTTGAGGTGCGAGGAGCAGAAGCGCTTGTCCTGAGGTGCGAGCTGCGAGCCTCGAAGGGACGAGCCTCGAAACCACCCGGCTCGGTGGTTTCGAGGCTCGCAAGCCGCCCCTCAACCAGCGGGATGGTCAGACGGCGGCGAGCCGCCCGTCACCCTGGCGCGTGAGCATGCCGTCGGCGACGGCCAGCGCCAGCGCCTTGTCGAAGCGCTGGGACTCCCAGAACTCCGCACCCACGAGCGACCTGAGGTCGTCAGGGTCCTGAGGCCCCTGCGCCTGGACGGCGCGCACGATCTGGCCGATCTCGTAGTGCACGTGTCGGTCCCGCGGCCCTTCGGTCGAGGCCTTGGGAGGTGGCATGGGCGTCATCGTCGTCCTCCTGCCGGAGTGGGTTCGTCCTGGGTGGCGCCTTCGCCGGGCCCCTCACCAGGTTGGGCGTCGTCCTCGGCGGTCAGCGGCTGCGCGAGCGACTCCAGCGACTTGCCCTCGGCCTTGACGCCGAGGAACGCCGCCACGATGCCACCCGCGACCATCAGCGCGGCGCCGACGTAGTAGCCGACGGCGATCCCGGTGATGTCGTCGGCGTTGTCGATGAGCTTGCCGAAGTACAGCGGACCGGTGATGCCGCCGACCGCCGTACCGATGGCGTAGAAGAACGCGATGCACAGGGCTCGCGTCTCCAGCGGGAAGACCTCACTGGCCGTCAGGTACGCCGCACTGGCTCCGGCCGAGGCGAAGAAGAAGATGATGCAGCCCATCAACGTCAGGGTCACCGCAGTCACGTCGCCGAGGAAGAGCCCCGTCCCGGCAAGCAGCACTCCCGAGACGATGTACGTGCCGGCGATCATCGGGACCCGCCCGACGGTGTCGAACAGCTGGCTCAGCAGCAACGCTCCGAGGAAGTTGCTGATGGCGAAGACCGCGAGGTAGTAGCCGGTCTGCTCGACGTCGAGGAACGTGGTCAGGCTGTCGCCGTAGGTGAAGAAGAAGGCGTTGTAGAGGAACGCCTGGCCGACGAAGAGCGAGAAGCACAGGATCGTCCGCTTGGGGTAGAGCGTGAAGACCGTCTTGGCGATCAGGACCAAGCTGATGGTCTTGCGCTGGCGGATCGTGATGGTGTCGGAGACGGAACCGAGCTCCTTGCCGGTCTCCTCCTCGACGGTGCGCTCGACGTCCTTGACGATCTCCTCCGCCTCGTCCTCGCGACCGTGGATGAACAGCCAGCGCGGGCTCTCCGGCACGTGCCGGCGGACGATCAGGATGCCGACGGCGAGGATCGCGCCGAGCCCGAAGGCCAGCCGCCAGCCCCACTCCGCCGGGACGATGGTGGGGTCGAGCAGCGGGATCGTCAGCAGCGAGCCGAGCGTGGCCCCGACCCAGAACGACCCGTTGATCGCGATGTCGATGCGGCCGCGGTACTTCGCCGGGATCAGCTCGTCGATCGCGGAGTTGATGGCGGCGTACTCACCGCCGATGCCGGCGCCGGTCAGGAACCTGGCGCAGAAGTACCACATCGGCGTCATCGAGAACGCCGTCAGCACCGTGGCGACCGTGTAGACGCCCAGCGTGATCAGGAACAGCTTCTTCCGGCCGAACCGGTCGGTGAGCTGACCGAAGAACAAGGCGCCGATGCAGGCGCCGGCGACGTACACCGCGCCGGCCATGCCGATGTCGGAGCTGGTGAGCCCCAGGCCGGTGTCGGCCGGTTTCAGCGCCTCGGACATCGAGCCGACGATGGTGACCTCGAGCCCGTCGAGGATCCACACGGCCCCCAGCCCGATGACGATCATCCAGTGCCAGCGTGCCCATGGCAGCCGGTCCATGCGTGCCGGAATGTCGGTCGTGATGCGTCCGGTCTCGACGGCCATGACACCCACCTTTCCGCCCGGGCATCGCGGAGGTGGTGCTTCCCGGGCCAGCTTTTCGACGCTAGCGGCGGCCCGGGATACCCTGCCTCACCCCTTGGTGGGTGGGGTTCGCGAATCGTGGTTTCGAGGCTCGTCGCTAGCGCTCCTCACACCTCAACCACCGAGACGGCTCGGTGGTTGAGGTGCGAAGGCGGCCACGCCTGAGCCTCGAAACCACCCGAGCGGGCTTCACACGTGCGTGTAGTCCCTGAACCCTCGCTGGGTCTTGCGGCCGAGGTAGCCAGCGGTGACCAGGTGCTCCAGCAGCGGCGCGGGCGCGAAGCCCGGCTCGCGGAACTCCAGGTAGAGCTCGCGCTGGATGGCCAGCGACACGTCGTTGCCGACCACGTCGAGCAGCTCGAAGGGCCCCATCGGCAGCGCGCAGCCGAGCTTCATCGCCGTGTCGACCTCGTCGGCGGTGGCGTAGTGCGCCTCGAGCATCTTGACCGCGTCGTTGAGGTAGGGGAACAGCAGCGCGTTGACGATGAAGCCCGCGCGGTCGCCGCACGACACCGCGACCTTGCCGACCTTGGCGCACAGCGCGCGCACGGTCTCGGACACGTCGTCGGCCGTCGCGACCGTCGAGACGACCTCGACCAGCCGCATCACCGGGGCCGGGTTGAAGAAGTGCATCCCGATGACGTCCTGCGGCCGCCTGGTCGCCATCGCGCACGAGATGATCGGCAGCGACGAGGTCGTGGTCGCGAGGATCGCGCCGGGCTTGCAGATGTCGTCGAGGTTCTCGAACAGCGTCGTCTTCACGCGCACGTCCTCAGCGATCGCCTCGACCACGAGGTCGCAGTCGGCGAGCTCCTCGAGCGACGTCGACCCGTTGAGCCGGCCCAGCACATCCTCGCGCACGGACTCCTCCAGCTTGCCGCGCTGGATGGCCTTGTCGAGTCGAGCGCTCGATCGTCTCGCGCACCCCTTCGACCTTGGCGTCGGAGCGGCCGACGTACAGCACGTCGTACCCGGCCTTGGCGAACACCTCGACGATGCCCGAGGCCATGGTGCCGGTGCCGACGACACCGACACGGCTGATGTCGCGGCGCAGCCGCGGCTCGTCGTCCGGCGACGGGGTCAGGTGATCGGTCACGACCTTCGAGCTGTCCGGGGCCTCGTAGGCGTAGAAGCCGCGGCCCGACTTGCGGCCCAGCAGGCCCGCCGTGACCATCTGCTTGAGGATCGGCGCCGGCGCGTGCAGGCGGTCGCGGCCCTGCTTGTACATCGTGTCGAGGATCTCGTACGCCGTGTCGAGACCGATCAGGTCGAGCAGCGCGAGCGGGCCCATCGGGTAGCCGCAGCCGTAGCGCATGGCGGCGTCGATGTCCTCGCGGGTGGCGTAGTGCGCCTCGTACATCGAGACCGCGTGGTTGAGGTAGCCGAACAGCAGGGTGTTGGCGATGAAGCCGGCCCGGTCACCGCAGACGACCGGGCTCTTGCCCACCTTGGCGAGCAGCTGCTCCACGGCGGCCAGCACCTCGGGCTCGGTCACCACGGTGCGGATCACCTCGACCAGCCGCTGCACGGGTGCGGGGTTGAAGAAGTGCACGCCGACGACGCGGCCTGGCCGGGCGCTGGCGGTGGAGATCTCGGTCACCGACAGCGAGGAGGTGTTGGTGGCGATGATCGCTTCGGGGCCGACGATGTCGTCGAGGTCGCGGAAGACGGCCTTCTTGATCTCGATCGACTCCACGACCGCCTCGACGACGAAGTCGGCGTCTGCCAGGTCCTTCATCGTGGTGGTGAAGGTGATCCGCGCCAGCAGCTCGGCCTGGTCGGCCTCGGTGAGCTTGCCGCGAGCCACCGCGCGGTCGGTGGAGTGCTGGAGGTGCTCACGCCCCCTGTCGAGCGCCTCGTCGTTGATCTCGACGCCGGTGACGTCGTAGCCGCTGCGGGCGAAGACCTCGGCGATCCCCGCACCCATGGTGCCGAGGCCGACCACGCCGATCCGGCTGAACTCGCGCTCCGCAGGGACATGGGCGGGGGTGCTGGTCATGGCGGGCATCATCGCACCGAGCCATGCCCGTGGCCGAGGCCGCGGGCGTGTGGAAACAGTCACTCCCTCCTGCACCACGTGCAGATCGGGTCACTGGACGGCGGAATACCCGGCTGGCCGGGGATCCCGTCGTCGAGTGACCCTGGACGCAGGCGAAATCCGCCCCGCGGCATGCGAAACGGGTCACTCGACCTCGTGACCTCCTCCTGACGACGGGCAGGTAGATTCCCCGCTCGTGAGACTCGTCGTGGCGCGGTGCCAGGTCGACTACGCCGGCCGGCTCACCGCACATCTGCCGATGGCGACCCGGGTGCTGATGATCAAGGCCGACGGGTCGGTCCTGGTTCACTCCGACGGCGGCTCCTACAAGCCGCTGAACTGGATGTCGCCGCCCTGCAAGGTGCGCGAGGGCGTGAACGACGAGGGCCAGGTCGAGTGGGTCGTCACCGGCAAGGACGACGACACGCTGCGCATCCTGATCGAGGACGTCCAGCACGACTCCGCCCACGATCTCGGCGTCGACCCGGGTCTCCAGAAGGACGGCGTCGAGAAGCACCTCCAGGAGCTGCTCGCCGAGCACCCCGCGACGCTCGCCGACGGCCTGACGCTGGTGCGCCGCGAGTACCCCACCGCCATCGGCCCCGTCGACCTGATGTGCCGCGACGCCGCCGGCGCGTCCGTGGCCGTGGAGATCAAGCGCCGGGGTGAGATCGACGGCGTCGAGCAGCTGACCCGATACCTCGAGCTCCTCAACCGAGACCCGCTGCTCGCACCTGTCCGCGGCATCTTCGCCGCCCAGGAGATCAAGCCCCAGGCGCGCGTCCTGGCCACCGACCGCGGCATCACCTGCGCCGTCGTCGACTACGACGGCCTGCGTGGCATGGACGACCCCACCGACCGGCTGTTCTGAGGAGCCCGGTCGCATGGTCTGGGTGTCGGAGCTCGATGCAAGAGTTCCACGTCCAGATCGGACTACTCGGGAGGCCAGATGACAGCACACGCAAGTACCTCGGTGACGCCGCACCGGTTGGACGTCGACCTCACACGCCTTGACGGTTACCAGGTGTTGGGCGAGCCAGTTGCCCTTCTCTTCAGCGCCATGCTGAGACTTCGGATCAACCCTCAAGGTGATGGCATGGCGACCCTCTCAGGCACCCTGCCGGACCACGAGATGGACGCGATCCGGCGCGCTATGGCTCGATCGGAACGAAAGATTCCTGGCGATCGACGCACCTCCGGGCAGCGCGACTGTGATCGCCTGCTTGCCGTTTGCGAGCGCGTGAGCGGGGTCTGCCAAGCCGTCTTGAACGGAGCTCACGCGTAGGTTGAGTGTGGGTGTCACCGGGTGACACCCACACCACACCCAAGCCGACGTCACGAAACTGTCCCGAACAGGTGAGCATGGCCACAATCTTCCACATCGCCACGTCAGCCGAGTGGGAGGCAGCCCAGCGGTCGGGCGCCTACACGACGTCGACGCGCGGGGTCACCCTCGAGCAGGAGGGGTTCATCCACTGCTCGCGACGCGAACAGGTCGCGGCCGTCTGGAAGAACTACTACGCCGACGCGGGTGAGCCTCTCGCTCTGCTGACCATCGACACCGACCGGCTCACCTCGCCCTGGCGCGAGGACCCGGTGGGCGAGGACACCTATCCCCACGTCTACGGGCCGATCAACCCCACGGCTGTGGTCCAGGTGCAACCGTTGGACGCCTCGGGCGGGACCGGATCGTTCACGCCGACGGCGACGTGACGACGCACAGCTAGTCCGATGGCGGGGCCCCGAAACGTGCCGCGACCGCTTCCCACACGGCCTCGCCTCGGTCGTGGCTCCCGAGCTGCCGTGTCACGTACGCCGCGCCGTACAGACCCGGCTCCGCCCAGGCGGAGCAGCCGCCTGCGCCGCCCATGCCCAGCTCTTCGCGACCACCGTCGCGGCTGAGCTGGAAGCCCAGGGTCCACGTCACCGTCCGGTCGAGCACCCGGTCGCGGCCGGTCACGGCGGGCGAGACGTAGGCCTGCCAGAGGTCACCGCCGAGCCGCTCGGCGACGAAGCCACCGGGGCGAGTGACGTCGTCGTAGAAGGATGCGAGCGACACGGCGCGAGCGTGCAGGGCAACGGCCGGGAAGGGCGTCATGCGGAAGTCGGCAGAGTTCAGCACGTCGGCGTCCAGCAGCCCCGGAGGCCGGCTCAAGGCAGGACCCCATCGCGGATCCTCGAGGTAGTCGGACCGCCAGGTCCCTTCCGGCTCGACCATGGTCGCCACCCGGGGCAGGTCGTCGGCGTCAACGCGTAGGTGGAGGTCCCACTCCGCGGCCGCGGCCAGGGCGGCGAACCGTCGGTCCAGGGTCTCACCCGTCGCCCGGCGGACGATCTCGTCGAGCAGGTGCCCGTAGGTCAGCGCATGCTCGGCCACGCCGTCTCCGGGATCGTGGTCGGGGGCGGCCTCCGCCAGGAGCCCGACGAGCGCATCACGGTCGTCGTACCCGAGGTCCTGAGCGGCCTCGGGGAAGGCCGGCAGCCCTGCCTGGTGGGAGAGCAGGTGGCGCATGGTCGTTGCCTCCTTGCCCCGGCACCCGTAGGCCGGCCACACGGAGGCGACGGGCTGGTCGAGCACGAGCGCTCCGTCGCGTACGACGTCGAGGAACGCCAGCGCCGCGAAGGGCTTGGCGACCGAGTAGGTCATCACGAGCGTGTCGGCGGCCCACGGCATCGATGCGGCCCGCGTGCCCGCGCCGTGGTCGACCTCCACCACCCCGTCGCGCACGACCGCCACCGCGCCACCCACCTCGTGCCCCGACGCCACCAGCGCGTCCAGGACCTGTGACGGGTCGGCGGGCATGACTACCCGACGTCCGTCGAGCTTGCCGAGAGCGCGGCCGCGACCAGGGCGGACACCTCGTCGGCGGTCCCCCAGCTCAAGGTGACGCCGGCGCCGCCGTGGCCGTAGCAGTGCACGACGGTGGACCCACCGCTGGCCACGAGCTCGACCCGCACCGACGGGCGGGCCGGCCGCAGGCCCACCCGGTGACGAAGGACGCGGGCCCCGGCCAAGGCGGGTACCAGCCGCCGCCCGCGCTCGAGCATCGCCTCAGCCGTGGACGGCGACGGCGTGCGGCTCCAGTCGCCCTCCCGGTCGGTGCCCCCGACGACGATGTCGTGCGAGCGCGGGACGACGTAGGTGAGGTCGGCGGACGAGTCGAGCCACCACTGCTCGAGACCGACCTGCTCGACGTACACGACCTGTCCGCTCGCCGGCCCGACCGACGGGTCCTCGGCCAGGTGCCGGGCACCGATCCCGCTCGCGTTGACGACGACGTCCGGACCTCGGGGCAGGGCCGGGAGGTTGAGCCGGGTGATGGTGCCACCGAGCTCCTCGATCCGGGACGTCAGCCACGTGAGGTAGACCGGCATCTCGACGACCGGCGCCAGGAACGTCCAGGCGTCGGCGTAGCCGCTGGGCGGTTCGACGTGGTCGAGGTGTGGCACAGCGGGACGCCACCACGGGTCGTCCTGCGGCATGGCGAACACCTCGACCCCGCCCCGCAGCGCCACACCCGCGCCGGCGACGTCGGCCAGTCCGACGAACACCTCGTAGGACCGCGCCGACCACGAGAGCACGCGCTCCAACGGCGACGCGCGGTAGGGGTACCAGATCGCGGCCGCGACGGCCGACGTCGTCTCCAACGGCAGGTCACGCGCGAGTACGTCGACCCGGTGGCCGTCCTCCAGCAGCCGGACCGCGCAGGTCAGGCCCACCACACCGGCTCCGACCACCGTCACCCGTGCCATGGGCGCCAGTCTGCCGCCCCTTGCGCGAAGAGTCAGGCGCCGGCGGCGCGGGGAGCGGTCGGGTCGGTCTCGCCGCCGCCCTGCTCGCGGGCGACGTACTCCTCGATGTCCTCGATGTCGTCGCGGTTGCGGCTCACCACGGCGAGCAGGTCGCTCATCGTGGCGATCTCCTCGACCTGTTCCTTGATGAACCACTGCATGAACTGCTCGGAGGCGAAGTCGGACTCCTCGCGCGCGATCTTCAGCAGCCCGTTGATCTGGTCGGTGACCCGCTTCTCCTGCTCGAGAGCCAGGGACACCGGACCGACCACGTCGGAGAAGCTCGAGACCGGCGCCTCGACGCCGGGGATGACCACGTCGGTGTCGGTGTCGAGGAGGTACTGGACCATCATCATCGCGTGGTCGCGCTCCTCGATCGCCTGACCGTAGAAGAAGGCCGCCATCCGCGGCATCGTCAGCGCGTCGTAGTAGACGGCGCAGGCGAGGTACTGGTTGTGGGCGGCGAGCTCGTTGCCGATCTGGGTGTTGAGCTGCTGCACGAAGCGGGCTGCCGGCACGGGCGATCCTCCAGTGGGTCAGGCTGCCTTCGGCAGCTTCTTCGGCGCTCGATCACTGCTTGAGCCGGTCTTGACGAGCTTGCGCCTCTTGACCGTATAGCCCTCCGGGAGGGTGCCCTGCTTCAGCATCAGGATCGGACAGCGACGACACCTGTCCTTGGAGACGCAGCACTTCTTCTTGGGCAGGCAGGACTTCGACTTCTTCGCCTTCTTGCCCTTGCCCTTCTTCGACACGCGCGGGAGGTTAGCAGACTTTGGTGAGGCTTACCTAACTACCCGCCAGCCGTCGGCGTCGCCCTCCAGCTCGGCCCACGCGCAGTTCTGCATGTCCCAGGTGCGGCCCGGGGAGAAGTCCAGCACCGCCTGCGTGGCGATGATCGCGCCGCCGTGGCTGACGACGAGGACCGCCTCACCGCGGTGCTGGTCGGCGAGCTCGTCGAGGACCCGCTTCACCCTTGCGGCGATCTCCACCGCACTCTCGCTGCCCAGCGCCGCGGCGTCGACGTCTCCCGCGACCCACGCCTGCATCTCCGGCACGAACAGCCCGGTCCCGGCCGGCTGACCGACCGCCTCGCCCAGCGCCAGCTCGACCAGGCCCTCCCGGACCGTGACCTCGACGCCCAGCACCGCCGCGGCGAGCTCGGCGGTCTGGACCGCGCGCGAGATGGTGCTCGAGTAGACGTGGGCGATCCTCTCAGCCCGCAGCTTCTCCCCCAGCTCGCGCGCCTGCGCCCGCCCTCTCGCCGTCAGGGTGCCCCCGTGGTCCATCAACAGCTCGGTCTCGTACGCCGCCTCGCCGTGGCGGGCGAGGAAGACGCGGGCCGGGCACTGGAGGTCGCTCACCAGCCCACCCTAGGTACCGTCGCATTCCCCCCGCTGGTTGAGGTGCGAGGAGCGCTAGCGACGAGCCTCGAAACCCGTTGAGTGGCTTCGAGGCTCGGCCGTGGACGGCCTCGCACCTCAACCACCGAGACGTGGTCAGTCGATGGGGCGCAGCTCGTCGGCGTAGGAGACCGAGACCCGGCGCAGCACGCCGTCCTCGTTGACGGCGTACTGGCCCATCCGCCACAGCGGCGGGCTGTAGGCGTGCACCGACACCGTGCCGCGCTCGGCGCCGTTGAGCCGATGGATGTGGTCGGCTCCGAACGAGAACGACGCGCCCGCGCCCACCCGCTTCTCGACGCACGGCGACCCCACCCTCAGGTTGTTCTCGACCAGCTCGCCCGCGACCACGGCCACGGCGCCGGAGGAGATGTCGTGGTCGTGCCAGCCGGTGTCGTTGACCGGCGTCCAGCACAGCAGCCAGACGTCGACGTGGGCGTCGCGGTGGAGGGAGGCGTAGACCCGCTCGTCGTCGTCGAACCCGACCAGGTGCGCCCAGCGGTCCGGGTCGTCGGCCAGGGCGACGACCAGCTCCTCGAGCTCGCCCGGCTCGAGATCGCGGCCCGGCAGCGTCTCGGGCGAGACGGCCACCCGCTCCTGGATCAGCTCGCTCGCGGCCACGTGCGTACCCCTTCCTGGTCGACGCCGGGCAGTCCGAGCACCCGGCGCGGGTTGGCCACCCGGACCGCCCGGGCTGCGGCCTCGCCCCCGACCTGTGCCCATCGCTCGGGAGCGACCGGCGCGGCGTACGGCCGGTCGCTCCCGAGCACCAGGGCGTCGATCCCGAGCACCCGCACCAGCGCGTCGAGGCCCTGCGGCCCGTACGACGAGGTGTCGACGTGCACGAGCGGGTCGACCGCCCCTGTGCTGCCGCCCCTGGCGGCGTACCGCTCGTGGTGCACCGGGGCCAGGCCGGCACCGGCCGCGAACACCACGCGCAGCGTCGGATGGTCCGCACGGACGTCGGCGGCGTGCCACGCCCACCAGGCGGCCTGCAGCTGGGCGGCGTACCCGACGACCGCGGGCCACCACCTGGGCAGCGAGGCGGCGTCGGGATCAGGCGGCTCCGGCCCCGGATGGACGAGCACGGGCTTCCCGGCGCGTTCGGCGACCTCGAGCGCAGCGCCGAGGCGGGCCCACCCCCACGGGGTCCGCACATCGGTCGCCGGCACCTGCACGCCGACGAACCCGCTCTCGAGGAGCGCTGCCAGGCCTTCCAGGTCGGGCTCGACGGACGAGATCGAGGCCCACGCCCCGAAGCCCTCGGGCATCCCGGCCGCCCCCTCGTGCCAGGCGTCCAGCAAGCCCAGGGCCGACGGCCCGCGCAGCGACTCGATGCCGAGCGGCGCCGACAGCGAGAGGCAGGCCAGGCCGATGCCGTCGTGGGCGTTCTCGTGGAGCCGCCTGGTCACGTCGTGGTGCGCGGGGTCGATCTCGTACGGCGCCTCGCCCTGCGTGTGGAGGGTCCAGCCGCGCAGGTACGGCGTGCGCGAACGCGCGCGCAGCCGGTCGACGAGCTGCTCGGGCCACAGGTGCTGGTGCAGGTCGACGGCGGCGACCGGCCAAACCGGGGCTGCTGGGCCCACGCGTCGTACGGACATCGGACTCCCTTCCGAGGGTCTAACTACAGTAAGTCACTAGACTTTATACCGTAGCAAGACACGCCGAGAAGAAATCCGCCGTCGTCGACGGGCCGTTCTGCCCCTTCGTGGCTTGCAACTCCCCCGACCCGACGTCACGCCAGACCGCTGGGCCTTCCGGATGACGTCCACGATGCCGCCCATGATCCCCGTCAGGCCGAAGTCCTTCGACGTGTAGACGGCCGCGACGCCTCGCTCGACCAGGGCTCTCCCATCGGAGTCGGGGATGATCCCGCCGACCACCACCGGTACGTCGTGCAGGCCGGCGGCGCGCATCCCGTCGAGCACGGCCGGCACCAGCTCCATGTGCGAGCCGGACAGGATCGAGAGGCCAACGCAGTGCACGTCCTCGGCCACGGCGGCCGCCACGATCTCCTCCGGCGTCAGCCGGATGCCCTGGTAGACCACCTCGAAGCCGGCGTCCCGGGCCCGCACCGCGACCTGCTCCGCGCCGTTGGAGTGCCCATCGAGGCCGGGCTTGCCGACGAGCAGGCGAAGTCGGCCGCCGAGCTCCTCACCAGTCGCCCGCACCCGTTCGCGCACTGCCGCGAGCTCCGCGCCCGCGCGGCCGACGGCCCGGGCAGCGCCGACCGCGCCGCTCACCCCCGTCGGGGCGCGGAACTCGCCGAACACCTCACGCAACGCGCCTGCCCACTCCCCCGTCGTCGCGCCCGCGCGGGCCGCGGCCAGGGTGGCGGGCATCAGGTTGGCATCGGTCTTGGCGTCCTCGGCCAGCCGCTCGAGGGCTTCGCGCACGGCGCCAACGTCCCGGCCTTCCTTCCACGCGCGCACCGACTCGAGGGCGGCCGCCTCGGCCTCGGGGTCGGCAGCCTGGATCGCGGTGTCGAGATCGGCGGTCAACGGCGAGGGCTCGGTGGTCTCGAAGACGTTGACGCCGACGACCTTCTCCTCGCCCGACTCGATGCGCGCGCGGCGCACGGCGTGGGAGGAGACGAGCTGCTCCTTCATGTAGCCGGACTCGACAGCGGCGATCGCGCCGCCGATCGCCTGCACCCGGTCCATCTCGGCGCGTGCTCCCTCGACGAGCTCGGCCACCTTCGCCGCGACCACGTGGGAGCCGTCGAAGATGTCGCCGTACTCGAGCAGGTCGGACTCGAAGGCCAGCACCTGCTGGAGCCGCAGCGACCACTGCTGGTCCCACGGCCGGGGCAGGCCGAGCGCCTCGTTCCACGCGGGCAGCTGGACCGCGCGGGCGCGGGCGTCCTTGCTGAGGGTGACACCGAGCATCTCCAGGACGATGCGCGGGACGTTGTTCTCGGGCTGGGCCTCGGTCAGGCCGAGCGAGTTGACCTGGACGCCGTAGCGGAACCGGCGCATCGCCGGGTCGGTGACGCCGTACCGCTGCTGCGTCAGTTCGTCCCACAGCTGCACGAAGGCGCGCATCTTGCACATCTCCTCGACGAACCGCACGCCGGCGTTGACGAAGAAGGAGATGCGGCCCACGACCTTGGCGAAGTCCTCCTCCGGCAGCTGGCCGGACGCCTTGACGGTGTCGAGGACGGCGATCGCCGTGCACAGCGCGTAGGCGAGCTCCTGCTGCGGCGTGGCCCCGGCTTCTTGGAGGTGGTAGCTGCAGATGTTGATCGGGTTCCACTTCGGCACCTCGTGCACCGTGTAGGCGATCACGTCGGCGATCAGGCGCAGCGAGTGCTCGGGCGGGAACACGTAGGTGCCGCGCGAGAGGTACTCCTTGATGATGTCGTTCTGGGTCGTGCCTGCCAGCCGGTGCGCGACCTCGGTGGGGTCGAGGTCGGGGTTCTGCTCCTCCGCGACCACCTGGTAGAGCGCCAGCAGCCACATCGCGGTGGCGTTGATGGTCATCGACGTGTTCATCTCCGTCAGCGGGATGTCGTCGAAGAGGCGGCGCATCTCACCGAGATGCGGGACGGGTACGCCGACCTTGCCGACCTCGCCGCGCGCCAGCGGCGAGTCGGGGTCGTAGCCGGTCTGGGTCGGCAGGTCGAAGGCCACGGAGAGGCCGGTCTGCCCCTTGGCGAGGTTGGTGCGGTAGAGCGCGTTGGACGCCGTCGCGGTCGAGTGGCCGGCGTACGTCCGCATCACCCACGGGCGATCTTTCTCAGCCATGGGCCGAGGGTAGGTCTGCGACTACCGCCGGGTAACCGTTCCGCGGTGTGGGGTATCCGACCGTGAGGAACAGGTCACACGAACCCCGCTGGTTGAGGAGGTTGCGCAGCAGCCGTCTCGAAACCCCGCAACGGTCGGCTCGTTCGTCACCGGGTTTCGAGACGGCGCTGCGCGGCTTCCTCGACCAGCGAACGATGCGGCTAGGCGGCGCGCTCGACGTCGACGAACCGCATCAGCCGCGAGAGGTGCAGCATCCGCCGGACGGCGGGGCCACAACCGCGGAGCGTGACGTGGTTGCCGGAGAGCGACGCCTCACGGCTGGCGTAGGCCAGCACGCGGGTGGCGGTCACGTCGATCGAGGTGACCTCCGTGAGGTCGACGACGACGTCCCGCTCACTCCCGAGCAGGCGCTCGCTGAGGGCGTTGCGTACCTCCCAGGTGCTGCGCGCGTCGAAGTCGCCGCTGAGGACCAGCGTGGACCCGTCGGTCACGATCTCCATCTACCTCTACCCCGCTCTCCGGAACCCGAGATCTCCGGTCTGGCGGGAGGCTCCCCCGTGGCGCCTCCCAGCACGGGTAGCTCGCGCTACCCGTACACCCACTATGACGCGCGACACACCCGATCCGTTGCTTCGTGGGGCCGAGTGATTCTTCAACCACTTGGCCATCCCGCGAGGCGAACTGCGGGGCGCACTAGAGTCGCCGCCATGGTGAACCTCACCCGCATCTACACACGCACGGGTGACGGCGGCGAGACCCGTCTCGGCGACATGAGCGTCACGACCAAGAACGACACGCGTCTGCACGCCTACGCCGATGTCGACGAGGCCAACGCGCAGCTCGGGGTCGCTCTCACGCACGACCTGGAGGAGGACGTCCGCGCCGTCTTGATACACGTGCAGAACGACCTCTTCGACGTCGGCGCTGACTTCTGCACGCCCGTGGTGGAAGACCCCGAGTTCCCGCCGCTGCGGATCGAGCAGGACTACGTCGACCGCCTCGAGTCCTGGTGCGACCACTACAACGCCGACCTGCCGGCGTTGCGCTCGTTCATCCTCAACGGCGGGACCCCCGGCGCGGCCCAGCTGCACGTCGCCCGCACCGTCGTCCGCCGGGCCGAACGCGCCGCGTGGGCGGCGTACGAGGAGCACGGGCCGACGATGAACAAGCTGGCGATCACCTATCTCAACCGGCTCTCCGACCTGCTGTTCATCCTGGCCAGGTACGCCAACCGGGCGCAGGGCGACGTGCTGTGGGTGCCCGGTGGCCAACGTGGACCTGAAGAGCGTGGACAGGCAGAGCAGGCGTGAGCGACGACGACAAGCCGGACAAGGGCTCCGGCAAGGACTCTGGCAACTCTGGCAAGGAGCCGAAGGAGCCCGTCGACGACCTCATCGTCACCCGCCACACGCTGCGGACCACGACCGGCGAGATCTCCTACACCGCCCGCACGGGCCGGGTGGTGCTGCGCGAGGAAGAGGTCAAGGACGACGTCTTCAAGGGCTGGAAGGCCCGAGCCGAGCTGTCGGTCACGGCGTACACGCTGGACGACGCCGACGTCACCGAGCGACCCATCTCGTTCGTCTTCAACGGCGGACCGGGATCTGCCTCGGTGTGGCTGCACATGGGTCTGCTCGGCCCTCGCCGGGTCGACTTCGGCGACGCGATGTCGCCGCACCCGCCGCCGTACCGACTGGTCGACAACCCGGAGACGCTGCTCGCCGTGTCCGACCTGGTCTTCGTCGACCCGATGTCGACCGGGCACAGCCGGGCGGTCGAGGGCGGGAAGCCGAAGGAGTACCACGGCTACGGCAAGGACGTGGAACAGGTCACCGAGCTGGTGCGCCTGTGGTGCACGCGTGAGGACCGCTGGATGTCGCCGAAGTACGTGATCGGCGAGTCCTACGGCACCACCCGCGCGGTCGGTGTCGCCGAACGGTTGTGGAGCAAGCACTCGATGGCCGTCAACGGTCTCGTGCTCGTCTCCAGCGTGCTCGACTTCGGCAGCCAGGACTTCGAGCACCTCCGCTACGACGAGGCCTGCCTGAACTTCCTGCCCACCTACGCCGCGATCGCCCACTACCACGGCCTGCACGCCGACCGGACCCTCGAGGAGGTGCGCACGGAGGCCGAGGCGTTCGTGGCCGGGCCCTACCGCCTCGCACTCGCGCGCGGCAACCGGCTGGCGGCCGACGAACGCGCTGAGGTGGTCGCCACGCTGGCCAGGCTGGCGGGGGTCAGCGAGGAGTACGTCGACCGCGCCGAGCTCCGCATCGAGCACTGGCGGTGGTGCACGGAGGTGCTGCGCGACCGCGGTATGACCGTCGGCCGGATCGACGGCCGCTTCACCGGCCCGACCTACTCGCGCATCGCCGAGAACATGGACGCCGACCCGTCCATCGACGCGATCGAGGGACCGTACGCCGCGGCCCTGCACCACTACCTGCGCGGCGAGCTCGGCAGCTCGCTCGACCTGCCCTACGAGATGTTCGCCAGCGCGATCAAGGAGTGGGCCTACCTGGAGTTCCAGGGCAAGCCGATCAACGTCACCGACAAGCTGGAACGGCTGATGCGGGCCAACCCGCACCTGCGGGTGCGCATCGAGTACGGCTACTACGACCTCGCCACGCCGTACCACGCGGCGGAGGACATGGTTGCCCACCTCCGCCTGCCCGACGAGGCGCTCGGGCGCATCGAGCACGCCTACTTCCCCACCGGCCACATGCCCTACCTCCACGACGAGTCCCGGGTGCAGGAGCTGGAAGGGATCGCGGCCTTCGTCACGTAACCTGATTCGCCTGTGGTGGTTTCGAGGCTCGCGCCTGTCACGAGACCCGCGTGAGCGTCAACCACCGACCGGTCGCGTTGAGGTGCGAGGAGCGCTACGTCCTTCCTCGAACCACCGGTCGGCTACGAGTCGAACCCCAGCCCCATCCGGTCGAGCGACCGCAGCCACAGGTTGCGCTTGCCGGCGTTGCGGTCGGCAGCCGCCAGCGACCATCGGGTGAGCTGGACGCCGGCGAACGCGAACGGCTCCGGCGGGAACGGCAGCGGCTTGGTGCGCACCATGCGCAGCGCCGTCCGCTCGGTCTCGCGGCCGTCGAGGAGGTCGAGCATCACGTTGGCGCCGAAGCGGGTCGCGCCCACACCGAGACCGGTGTAGCCGAGCGCGTACGCCGCCCGCCCGGCGTACGCCGTGCCGTAGAAGGCGAAGAACCGCGTGCAGGTGTCGATGGCCCCGCCCCATTGATGGCTGAACCGCAGGCCCTCCAGCTGCGGGAAGGTCTCGAAGAACTGCCGGGCGAGCAGCTCGAAGGTCGCGGGCCGGTGGTCGAGCTCGCCTTTGAGCCGTCGGCCGAAGTGGTAGATGGCGTCGTAGCCGCCCCACAGGATCCTGTTGTCGGACGTCAGCCGGTAGTAGTGGAACTGGTTGCCGCAGTCGTCGATGCCCTGGCGGTGGCGCCAGCCGACAGACGCCAGCTGGTCGGCCGAGAGCGGCTCGGTCATCAGCGCGTAGTCGTAGACCGGCACGGTGTGCCACCGCACCCGACGCACGAGCGAGGGGAAGGCATTGGTGCCGAGCGCGACCTTCGCGGCCCGGACGGTGTGGCCGGCCGACGTGCGAACGGCCATCCCGCTCCCATCGCTCCGTCCATCGCTGGCGAGGTCCGCGACCGAGGTGTCCTCGTGGATGCGGACCCCCAGACGCTCGGCCGTGTCGGCCAGCCCCCACGCCAGTCTCGCGGGGTCGACCAGCGCGTTGTCGTCGCGTTCCCACAGACCCGCGAGGTAGGTGGGTGAGTCCACCTCGGCGCGGACCGCGTCCTGGTCGAGGTACTCCCCCACGCCGTCCTGGTTCGCTTCCTGCAGCCACGCCACCTGGTGCGGCTCGGTCGCGACCGAGAGCGCGCCCGTGAGCTCGA
This sequence comes from uncultured Actinomycetota bacterium, assembly GCA_963758885.1. Taxonomy (GTDB): domain Bacteria; phylum Actinomycetota; class Actinomycetes; order Propionibacteriales; family Nocardioidaceae; genus Nocardioides. The sequence continues at coordinate 138,815 of CAVWXS010000007.1, read as the reverse complement.
AGTCGCAGTCGATGCCGTAGCGGCCGATCGCCGACTCGATCTCGGTGAGGTTTTGGCGGCCGAGCCGCTCGAGTGTGTTGATCTCCTCGGGGAAGCGTTGCTCCCCGTTGTCCTTGCCGTGCGTCAGCGACGCCGAGCAGAACCCACCGTTGCGGCCGGACGCCGCCCAGCCGATGCGCTGGGCCTCGAGCAGCACCACCTCGCGGGAGGGGTCACGTTCCTTGGCCATCACCGCGGTCCACAGACCCGAGTAGCCGCCGCCCACCACGACCAGGTCGGCCGTCGTGTCAGACCGCAGCCCCGCCCGCGGCTCGGGGCGCAGCGGCGAGTCGAGCCAGGCAGGGGTGGGCGAGGCGTCGACCAGCGCCGGGTGCGGGCGTTTCATCGGTGCTCACCGTAGGGGGCGCACCATCGCTGGTCGAGCAGCCACCGCTGGTTGAGGTTCATCGGTGGCTGAGGTGCGAGGCCGTTCACGGCCGAGCCTCGAAACCTCCGATCCAGCCAAGGCGGTTTCGCAGGCTCGTTCCTTCGAGGCTCGCAAGCTCGCACCTCAGGACAAGCGCTTGCTGCTCCTCACACCTCAACCACCGATCAGCTCGAAGCCTCAACCAGCGGGAACACGCGGCTTGCGGACGGCAAGAACGAGCACCGCCGCCGGCACCATGGCCGCCATGACGACGTACAGCGAGTCGAGAGTCCCGACCTCGTTGCCGACGAAGCCGAGCAGTGGCGGGCCGGCCAGGAACGCGCCGTAACCGATCGTCGAGACCACCGAAACCCGGCGCGCGGCTCGCCGCGGGTCGTCGGCGGCGGCGCTGATCCCGACCGGGAAACCGAGTGCCGCACCCAGCCCCCAGATCACGATGCCGACGGCCGCGACTGCCGGATCGCCGCTGACGATGACCAGCAGCAGACCGGCGAACGCGGCCGCTGCCGAGCCGAGCAGCACCGGCACGCGGCCGAAGCGGTCGAGCAGCAGCGGGCCGAGCAGGCGGCCGGTGGTCATCGCGACGACGAAGAGCGCGAAGCCGGCAACGCCGACGAAGTGCCGTGCGTCGTAGCCGTCGACCAGGGCCAGCGCCAGCCAGTCGTTGGCCGATCCCTCCGCCAGCGTGAAGGCCAGCACCATCGCGCCGATGGCCAGCGTGCGGGGCTCGAGCCACGCGGAACGCTCGGGTGTTGCATCGTCGTCCTCGTGGTGCTCGACCGCGGGCAGGAACGCCCGCACGGCCACCAGCAACGCCGCCAGCGCAGCAGCGCTGACGACGAGGAAGTGCACGGGCAGGGGTACGGCGAAGCGGGCGGCGAGCACGCCGATGCCGGCACCGCCGATGGAGCCGAAGCTCCAGGCGGCGTGGAACCGTGGCATCACGGTGCGACCGAGACGGCGCTCGACCTCGGCGCCCTCGACGTTCATGGCGACGTCCCAGACCGCCGTACCGAAGCCGTAGCAGCCCAGGCCGGCGGCCACGACGGCCTCGACCTCGAGGCCGGAGACGCCGAGGGCGATGATGCCCATGCCGAGTGCGACCAGCACGCCACCGCCGCGACACACTCCCGGAGCCCCGAACCACTCGATCATCCGGCCGCTCGCGGGCAGCCCGAGCAGCGAACCGACAGAGATCGACAGCAGCAGCAGGCCGAGCTGGCCGTTGGTGAGGTCGAGCCGCTCGCGCAGGTCGGGGACCCGCGAGAACAAGGTGGCGAAGACCAGCCCGTTGAGGATGAACGCGGACGCCACCGCGTTGCGTGCGCGCAGGTCCGAACCGGTGGCTGTCGTGGTCACAGGTGCTGCGCCGCGCTGGGCGGGGACGCCTCCAGCCAGGCCTGGAAGCCCATCAGCGCCTCCTGGCTCAGCGCCAGCTCGACGTCACCCTCGCTGGTCGTGCAGCGGATGACGACGTGGTCGGGGTACAGCGAGAGCTGCTCGACCCCGCCCGGGTCACGCCGGTCGACGTAGACGAGGTCGGATCGGTCCCAGACGTACTTGGGCCGGGGGTTCAACGAGAAGATCCGGAACCACTCCAGCGAGGCTGCGGTGTAGCGACCGAGCCCGAGAACCCAACCGCGTCCGGACTTGGCGGTCCGGACGCGGTGGCTGAGCTCGAAGGTGCCGCCTCGGCGGGCGAGTACCCTTCGGCGGACGATCAGCGCGATCCCGTAGAGGAGGACGAGGCCCAGCACGACACCGGCTACGTCGAGCAGCCACTGCCAGAACGGCATCGTCCACCTGTCCGAGGTGCAGGCCCGGGTTGTCCCCCGGCCCTACGCCTCCGTGTTCTCGTCGCGGGCCTTGCGCTCGTCGAGAAGTCGCTTGGCCTCCTCGTAGGAGCTCTCGTGGGAGAGCTCGGCGTACTCGCACAGTAGCCGGACCTGGTTGTTGGCGACCGAGAGGAAGCCGCCGTCGACGGCAGCCACCCAGTGGCCGTCGTCGACCGTGCGTACGTCGACCTGGCCGGGCGCCAGCACGGACATGATCGGCTGGTGGTTGGCCATGATCCCGATCTCGCCGGCCAGCGTCCGGGCGTTGACGACCGTCGCCTCGCCTGACCAGACCTCGCGGTCGGCCGCGACGAGGGACACCTGCATCGTGTTTGCCATCTGTCAGAGGCCCTTCTGGATCTCGTCCCACTTGCGCTCGACGTCGTCGAGACCGCCGCACATGAAGAACGCCTGCTCGGCCACGTGGTCGTAGTCGCCGTCGGCGATCTTGTTGAACGCCTCGACGGTCTCCGTCACCGGGACGGTCGAGCCCTCGAGGCCGGTGAACTGCTTGGCGACGTAGGTGTTCTGCGAGAGGAACCGCTGGATGCGGCGCGCCCGCGACACGATGATCTTGTCCTCCTCGGAGAGCTCGTCGACACCGAGGATCGCGATGATGTCCTGGAGCTCCTTGTTGCGCTGGAGGATCTGCTTGATGCGGACCGCGCAGTTGTAGTGGTCCGCGCCGATGTACTGGGCGTCGAGGATCCGCGAGGTCGACGTCAGCGGGTCCACGGCCGGGTAGATGCCCAGCGAGGCGATCTCGCGCGAGAGCTCGGTGGTCGCGTCGAGGTGGGCGAACGTCGTGGCCGGCGCCGGGTCGGTGTAGTCGTCGGCCGGCACGTAGATCGCCTGCAGCGAGGTGATCGAGTGACCACGCGTCGAGGTGATCCGCTCCTGCAGCGTGCCCATCTCGTCGGCCAGGTTGGGCTGGTAGCCCACCGCAGAAGGCATCCGGCCGAGCAGGGTCGAAACCTCCGAACCCGCCTGGGTGAACCGGAAGATGTTGTCGATGAACAGCAGCACGTCCTGGTTCTGGACGTCGCGGAAGTACTCCGCCATCGTGAGCGCGGACAGCGCGACGCGGAGGCGGGTGCCCGGCGGCTCGTCCATCTGGCCGAACACCAGGGCGGTCTGCCCGATGACGCCGGCCTCCTCCATCTCCACGATGAGGTCGTTGCCCTCGCGGGTGCGCTCGCCGACCCCGGCGAACACCGACACACCACCGTGGTCACGGGCGACGCGCGCGATCATCTCCTGGATCAGCACGGTCTTGCCCACGCCGGCACCGCCGAACAGGCCGATCTTGCCGCCCTGCACGTAGGGGGTCAGCAGGTCGATGACCTTGATGCCGGTCTCGAACATCTCGGTCTTGGACTCGAGCTGGTCGAACGCCGGCGCCTTGCGGTGGATACCCCAGCGCTCCTTGACGTCGAGCTTCTCGCCCTCCTCGAGGTTGAGGCACTCGCCGAGGGTGTTGAACACCCGGCCGAGGGTGGCGTCGCCGACGGGCACCGTGATCGGGCCGCCGGTGTCGGTCACCTGGGCGCCGCGGACGAGTCCGTCGGTCGGCTGCAGGGAGATGGCGCGCACCATGCCGTCACCGATGTGCTGGGCGACCTCGAGCGAGAGGGTCTTGGTCTCGCCGAGGATCGTCAGCTCGGTCTCGAGCAGGTTGTACATCTCGGGCATCGAGTCGGACGGGAACTCGATGTCCACGACCGGGCCGATGACCCGGGCGATCCGGCCGGTGCTCCCGGCGCCCGACTGGGTCTGGGTGTCTTCAGCAGTGGCAGTCATTGTCTTCTCACTCACTCACGGTGTTCGATGCTGTCTCAAGTACTGGGGGCTAGTCGGAGGCGGCGTTGGCGTCGGCCAGCGCGTTCACGCCACCGACGATCTCGCTGATCTCCTGGGTGATGCCGGCCTGGCGGGCCTGGTTGGCGATCTGGGTGTACTTCTTGATCAGCTCTTCGGCGTTGTCGGTCGCGGACTTCATCGCCTTCTGGCGGGCGGCCAGCTCGGACGCCGAGGCCTGGAGCAGCGCGAAGAAGATGCGGCTCTGGACGTACTTCGGGAGCAGCTCGTCGAGCACGCTCTGCGGTGATGGCTCGAACTCGTAGAGCGGCAGCACCTCGTCGTCCTCGGGCTTCGACTCGCCCTCGACGACCTCGAGCGGCAGCATCCGCACCGTGTGCGGCTCCTGGACCAGCATCGACCGGAACATCGTGTAGACGAGGTGGACCTCGTCGACGCCGTCATCGGTGTCCGTGTCGGCCACGAACGCGCCGATCAACGCCTCACCGATGGCGCGGGCGTTCTCGTAGCGCGGCTGGTCGGAGAAGCCTGTCCAGGTCTCGCGGACCGGCCGGTTGCGGAAGCGGTAGTAGACCTCGCCCTTGCGCCCCGTGATGAAGGTGACGACCTCCTTGCCCTCCGCGCGGAGCCGCTCGGCAAGCCGCTCGGCCTCCTTGAGCACGCTCGAGGAGTAGGCGCCCGCGAGGCCGCGGTCGCTGGTCACGATCAGCACCGCGGCGCGGCGCGGGTTCTCCGGCTCCGTGGTCAGCGGGTGCTTGACGTTGGAGTAGGTGACCAGCGCCGAGACCGCGCGCGTGAGCTCACGGGCGTAGGGAGCGGCCTGCTGGGCCCGCTGCTGCGCCTTGATGATCCGGGACGCAGCGATGAGCTCCATGGCGCGCGTGATCTTCTTGGTGGACTCCACCGTCTTGATCCGCGCGCGGTACTCACGCAGCGATACAGCCACTGGCTAACCCCGCTTCTGCTTGACGATCGTCTCCTGCTCGAGCTCCTCGTCGGGCAGGGCCTCGGCCGGCGCCTCGTGACCGACCTTGATGGACTCGCCCTCCGAGGTCTCGAACTGGTCGAGGAACTTGTCGTAGGCCGACTCCGCCGACGAAGCCGTCTCGTCCTCGAACTTCTGCGACTCGCGGATGCCGTCGAGCAGGTCGGCGTGGGAGCGGCGCAGGAAGTCGAGGAACTCGTTCTCGAAGCGCAGCACGTCGCCGGTGGGCACGCGGTCGAGCTTGCCCGTCGTACCGAGCCAGAGCGAGATCACCATCTCCTCGAGCGGGTACGGCGAGTACTGCGGCTGCTTGAGCAGCGCCATCAGGCGCTGGCCCCGGTCGAGCTGCTGGCGGGAGGCCGCGTCGAGGTCGGAGGCGAACATCGCGAACGCCTCCATCGCGCGGAACTGCGCCAGGTCGACCTTGAGCGAGCCGGTGACCGACTTCATCGCCTTGGTCATCGCGTTGCCGCCCACCCGCGAGACCGAGACGCCGACGTCGATCGCCGGTCGCTGGTTGGCCGCGAACAGGTCGGACTGCAAGAAGATCTGGCCGTCGGTGATCGAGATGACGTTGGTGGGGATGTAGGCCGACACGTCGTTGGCCTTGGTCTCGATGATCGGCAGGCCGGTCATCGAGCCGGCGCCCAGGGCGTCGGACAGCTTGGCGCAGCGCTCGAGCAGGCGGCTGTGCAGGTAGAAGACGTCGCCGGGGTAGGCCTCGCGACCCGGCGGGCGGCGCAGCAGCAACGAGACCGCGCGGTAGGCCTCGGCCTGCTTGGTGAGGTCGTCGAAGATGATCAGGACGTGCTTGCCGTCGTACATCCAGTGCTGGCCGATGGCCGAGCCGGTGTAGGGGGCGAGGTACTTGAAGCCGGCGCTGTCGGACGCCGGTGAGGCCACGATGGTGGTGTATTCGAGGGCTCCGGCCTCCTCGAGGGCGCCGCGCACCGCAGCGATCGTGGAGCCCTTCTGCCCGATGGCGACGTAGATGCAGCGCACCTGCTTCTCCGGGTCGCCGGTCTCCCAGTTCTGCTTCTGGTTGATGATCGTGTCGATCGCGATGGTCGTCTTGCCCGTCGACCGGTCGCCGATGATCAGCTGACGCTGGCCGCGGCCGATCGGGGTCATCGAGTCGATGGCCTTGATGCCGGTGGCCAGCGGCTCGTGTACCGACTTGCGGTGCATGACGCCGGGCGCCTGCAGCTCGAGGGCACGACGGTCGGAGGACTCGATCTCGCCCAGGCCGTCGATGGGCGTGCCGAGCGGGTCGATCACCCGGCCCATGAAGCCGTCGCCCACGGGGACCGACAGGATCTCGCCGGTCCGGCGAACCGTCTGGCCCTCCTCGATCTTGTCGAAGTCACCGAGGACCACGACGCCGATCTCGCGGGTGTCGAGGTTGAGCGCGATGCCGAGCGTGCCGTCCTCGAACTCCAGCAGCTCGTTGGCCATCGCCGAGGGCAGGCCGGCAACGCGGGCGATGCCGTCGGCGCACTCGGCGACCGTGCCGACCTCTTCACGACTGGCCGCCGACGGCTTGTAGTCGTCGACGTACTTCTGGAGGGCGTCGCGGATCTCCTCCGGACGAATGGAGAGCTCCGTCATGTTCGTTGCCTCTTCCCTTTGCTACTGGGGCTGATGGTCTGGGTGTTCGTGGGTCAACCGGCGATGCGCCGGCGGGCACTGTCGAGCTTGGCCGAGACGCTGCCGTCGATCACGTCGTCGCCGATCTCGACCCTCAGGCCCCCGATCAGGTCGGGGTCCTCGAGGACGTGGAGGTGCACGGTGGCGTCGTAGGCCCTGCCGAGCGACTGGGTGAGCCGGGTGACCTCGGTGGTGCCGAGCGGCCGCGCGGTGTGCACGACGGCCAGCAGCTCGCCCTGGACGTCGGCGGCGACGCGCTGGATCGACTCCAACGAGCGACCGAACGACTCGCCACCCCGAGCGGCCTGGGCGACCAGCCTCTGGGTGGCCGGCAGGACCTTGCCGTCGAGGATGGCCCCGAGCAGCGCCGCCTTGTCGCCGGGGCTGCGCGCCGGGTCGGAGAGGGTGCCGCGCAGGTCGGAGTTGGCGTCGATGAGCAGCCCCACCGCGAAGAGCTCGTCGCTGACCCGCGGGCCTTGGGCGCCGGCCGAGCGGACCAGCGCCTGGATGCCGAGCTCCTCGACCACGCTGCCAAGGTCGCGTGAGCTCGTCCAGCGCTGCTGGACGGCCTCCTTGACGAGGTTCAGCGCGCGGTCGCCGATCTTGCCGTCGAACACGTTGCCGGCCAGGCTCGCCTTGGCCTCGCCGTCCACGGAAGCGTCGGTGAAGACCCGCCGCAGCGCCGGCTCGGACCTCAGCAACCCGGCCACCCCGAGCAGCTCGTCGCCCAGCGTCGCGGTGTCCTCGAGGGTGCCGGAGGTCGTGACCTTCGACGCCAGCTCGGCGCGGGCCTCCGCTGAGGCGCCTCGGAGCATCAGCCGGCCCCGTTCTGCGAGCGCGCCGCCTTGGACGTCTCGAGAGCGTCGAGGTCAGCCAGGAAGCGGTCGACCACGCGGCCGCTGCGCTCGTCGTCGTCGAGGCTCTCGCCCACGATCCGGCCGGCGAGAGTCGTGGCCAGCGTGCCGACCTCCGCGCGCAGCGAGGCCACGGCCTGCTGACGCTCGGCGGCGACCTGCGCCTTGCCGTTCTCGATGATGCGTGCCTTCTCGGCCTCGCCCTGCTCACGCAGCTCCGCGACGATCGTGGCGCCCTGCTCGCGAGCCTCCTCGCGGATGCGCGCAGCCTCGTGGCGGGCGTCGGCGATCTGCGCCTTGAACTCCGCCTCGGAGGCGTTCGCGTCGGCTCGGGCCTTCTCGAGGTCCGCGAACTCCTTGCGGATCGCGTCCTGGCGGTTGGTCATCGCCCTGTTGATCGGCGGGATGACGTACTTCGCCAGCAGGTAGAAGAGCAGCGCGAACGCCGCGAGCTCGACCAGGAACGTGGCGTTGGGCACGAGGAAGTTGGACTCGGTCTCGGCCATCGCGACGATGTGAACCACAACGCCTGTCATCTACGGATCCTTTGTCTGGAGGTCCTGTGCGACATGGTCGTGCTGGTCAGGAAAGGACGAAGACGAACATCGCCATGAAGGCGAGGTTGATGAAGAACATCGCCTCCACCAGACCGACCGTCAGGAAGAAGATCGTCTGGAGACGGCCCTGCGCCTCCGGCTGACGCGCCACGCCCTGGATGTAGGACGAACCGGCCAGACCGTCACCGACACCGGCACCGATCGCGCCACCGGCGAGGGCGATGCCGCCGCCGACGAAGGCACCGGCGAGCTGGACGGCCTCATCACTTACTGCCATGGGAACTGCCTCTCCACTTGTCTTCTGTTGGTCCTACTACGTTGTCGCACCCGCGCTCAGCGCGCGAGTGCCGGGGCCTTCTCACCCTCCACGAGGGGCGCTTCGTCGTCGTGCTCGTCGTGAGCACCTTCGTCCGCGTGCTCGTCGTCGTGCTCGTCGTGGCCGGCTCCGGCCATGGCGAAGTACAAGACGGTCAGCAGCGCGAAGATGAACGCCTGGATCCCTCCGATGAACATGTCGAAGGCCTTCCAGGCGAGGTTGGGCAGCCAGCCGGCCCAGAGCGGGATCAGCCCGATCAGCGCCAGCATGATGCCGCCGGCGAAGATGTTGCCGAAGAGACGAAGGGCCAGCGTGATCGGCTTGACCAGCTCCTCGAGGATGTTCAGCGGCAGCAGCACCGGGAACGGCTCCAGGAAGTGGCTGAAGTATCCCTTCCAGCCCTTGGTGCGGATGCCGTAGGTCCAGACGCTGACGATGGTCACCGCGGCGAGCGCGTAGGTGAGGTTGGTGTCGGCCGTCGGGGCCGCCAGCAGGTGCGGAGCGTCGTCGTTCGGACTGCTGGGGACCAGCTCGAGCCAGTTGGCGATCAGGATGAAGAAGAACAGCGAGATCGCCAGCGGGGCGACGTAGGGGTGCACCCGCCGAGGTTGTCCTCGACCTGGCGGTTGACCTCGCCGACGACGCTCTCCCAGATCAGCTGGAGCCGGGACGGCACGCGCCCCGGTGTCGGGATCCTTGGTCGAGCCGCCCGCGCAGGATGAACCCCAGGATCAGCACGATCGCGCCGGCGACGAGGGTGGAGAAGATCGTGTCGATGTTGAACGTCATCCCGGCGAACTCACGCTGGACGTGGTGACCGATCTCGATGTCGCTGCCGCCGCCTTCCTCGCCGCCCTCGGCGAGGCGCAGCCCGGCCAGCAGGTGCGGGAGCACGAGCGCGTTGATCATCCTTGCTTCAACTCCTTCAGCAGGGGCAGCCCCGTCATCACCAGGGCGATCAAGCGGAAGATGGCCAGGCCGAGCAGCAGGCCGATGCCGTTGGGCCAGAAGGCGATGGCCGCGCCGACGGCGACCACGGTGAGCAATCCGAGGCGGGTCAACGTCGAGGCGATCATCTGGCTGCGCGTGGGCTGGGCGCCCGAGCTGATGATCCCCAGCAGCCAGCGCTCGGTCATCAGGTGGTTGACCAGGCCGAGCAGCACACCAGCGGAGATGCAGCCGGCGAGCTCCCACTCACCGAACTGCCCGGCGATCCAGTACGTCGCGATCACCATGACCGCGGCCACCGCGATGGTCTTCTTCTGGTCGCGCAGGACGCGCAGCATGCTGGCCTTCTGGGGCGCGCTGGCCGGGCCCGGCTCAGCCGTCACCTCGGTCACGCCCTCGGTCATGTTCAGAGGCTCGTGCATCGGACCACCTCATGACGAGCCCGGGTCTCGGAGTGCGGAGCGGACCCGCGCCCAGAAGCCGACCGCACCGGCGAACATGCCCAGGGCGATCCCGATGAGCGTGAAGACCGGAGTCGAGTCGAGGGCCTGGTCGAGCAGGTAGCCGAGGGCGGTGCAGACGATGACCGAGCCGGCAAGAAGACCGCCGAGCCCGATGAGGTCGCGGCCCCGCAGCACCTCACGCGAGCCGTCATCGGCCATCCACCCAGATCGCTTCCGTCGGGGATTTCGGTGCCGCTGGCAGACATTCCCCCGAAGCCCGGCGACTGCGCGAAAGTACCACAGCGCAGGGGTACCCCAACCTCGCCCGAAAGGGGGCGGCAACGGGGGTTCGTCATCATCGGTCGGCGGCCAATCGGTCGTCGGTCGGGGTGCTTGTGAAAGTTAGCACAAAGTCCCGGAGGTGGGTGACTCGGGGTCCTCCCCACCCTTTCAGACTGGCCGGTGGGGCGCGACGCCAGGGTGCCGAGTCGGCGCGTTTGCACTTCTGTAGGACGCCGAGTCGGCGCGTTTGCACTTCTGTACGGCGTCCGAGTCGGCGCGTTTGCACTTCTGTACGGCGCCGAGTCGGCTCGTTCGACTCCTGGACGACGCGCCGACTCGACCGTCGTACGACCGGAAGACGCGCCGACTCGACCGGCGTACGACCGGAAGACGCGCCGACTCGACCGTCGTACGACCGGAAGACGCGCCGACTCGACCGTCGTACGACCGGAAGACGCGCCGACTCGCGGGGTCAGGGGGTGGCTTCGGTGGCCTCGCGGTCGAGCATCGCGGGCTTGCGCAGTCTCGGCAGCACGAACGTCATCAGCACGGTGAGCGCCGACATGACGAGCAGGGAGAGCCACATCCACAAGCCGGTGTAGAGGCTGACGAGCACCATGCCGAAGGCGATGAGAGCGGCCCACATCCACATGATCAGCACCGCGCGGCGCTGGGAGTGGCCGATCTCCAGCAGCCGGTGGTGCAGGTGCTGCTTGTCGGGCGCCATCGGGGACCGGCCGGCGCGGGTGCGGCGTACGACGGCCAGGACCAGGTCGGCGAGCGGCACGACCAGGATCGCCAGCGGGAGCAGGACCGGCAGCAAGGTGACCAGGAAGCTGGCCTGGGTGCCCATCGCGCCCTTGCTGATGTCGCCAGGGTCGAACTGGCCCGTCAGCGTGATCGCGCTGGCCGAGAGCACCAGCCCGATCAGCATCGACCCGCTGTCGCCCATGAAGAGTCGCGCGGGATTGAAGTTGTGGGGCAGGAAGCCGATGCACGCGCCGGCGAGCATGGCCGAGAGCAGCGCGCCGGTGGTCGCCAGGGACTGGTCGTTGAAGCGCGAGACCTGGTAGCAGAAGACGAAGAACGCCATGGCGCCGATGCAGACCACGCCGGCCGCCAGACCGTCGAGGCCGTCGACGAAGTTCACCGCGTTGACCGTGGCGACCACGATGAAGACGGTCAGGAGGGCACCCTGCGCCGGGTCGTAGGCGATCTGGACGTCGTTGGTGCCGGTGAAGAACAGGTACTGCACGTTCTGGAAGACCAGGAAGCCGGCCGCCAGGATCTGCCCGCCGAGCTTGGTGAGGGCGTCGAGCTCGAAGAGGTCGTCGAGCACGCCGATCGCGCAGATCATCGCGCCCGCGATGAGCACGATGCCCGCGTCGCGGAAGACGAACGGGTCGCTGCGGCTGGACAGGAACGGCAGCTCGCGGGCCACGACGTACGCCGCCACGAGGCCGCCGAGCATGGCCAGGCCGCCGAGGTAGGGGATCGGCTCGGCATGCACGTCGCGGTCGCGGACCTTGGCCACGGCGCCGGTGCGCAGCGCGATCTCGCGCGCCACCACCGTCAGCAGGTAGGTGACGGTGGCCGCCACCAGGAAGACCAGGACGTATTCGCGCAAGTGGCGCCGCCTAGTCCTCGTCCTCGATCGTCGCCTTGAGATCGCTGAGGGCGTCGTTGAGGTCCTCGAGCGAGATCGCGCCGGTGCGCAGCACCTTGCCGTTGAGCCCGCGCACGTCGATGATCGTCGAGGCCGCGCCGCCCGGCGACGGGCCGTCGTCGATGATCACCGCGACCTGGTCGCCGAGCATCTCCTCGGCCTGGTCGGCGTCCGTGGCGGCCGGGTGACCGGTGAGGTTGGCCGAGCTGACGGCCATCGGGCCGGTGCGCTCGAGCAGGTCGAGGGCCAGCCGGTGGTCGGGCATCCGGATGGCGACGGTGCCGCGAGCGTCACCGAGATCCCACTGCAGCGAGGGCTGCTGGAAGCACACGATGGTCAGCGGACCCGGCCAGAAGCGGTCGATGAGCAGGCGGGCGTACTCCGGCACGCCGGTCGCGAGGGCGTCGAGCGTGGTCGGCGAGCTGATGAGCACGGGCGGGGGCATCTCGCGGCCGCGGCCCTTGGCGTCGAGCAGGGCCCGGACGGCGTCCGCGTCGAAGGCGTCGGCGCCGATGCCGTAGACCGTGTCGGTCGGCAGCACGACCAGCTCGCCGCGCTGCACGGCCAGGCTGGCGGTCGCCAGTGCGGTCTCACGGTCGTCGTCGGAGGTGGTGCCGAGTCGTTGGGCAGCGACGTCGTCCGGCTCGTCGTCCGGCTCGTCGTCCGGCTCGTCGTCCGGCTCGTCGTCCGGCTCGTCGTCCGGCTGTCGTCCGGCTCGTCGTCCGGCGTCGCGGTCGTCCGGCTCGTCCTCGGCGAGGGCGTCGGGCTCTTCTCCTGGCCCATTCATTGGCCCATTCATTGGCACGGCGTTCATCGTGCCAGTCGCGCGGTGACAAATCGCGGCCGACCTGCCAGGTCGACGTGGTCGCGGACGTCGGTCCAGCGACCCGTGGCCGCGAACACCGCCGGCGCGGACTCCCCCTGCACGTCGGCGTGCTCGACGCCGACGACGCCTCCGGGCCCGAGCAGCAGGGCCGCACGCATCTCGACCACACGGATCGCGTCGAGCCCGTCGTCGCCGCTCCACAGCGCGAGCGCGGGGTCGTGGTCACGAGCCTCGACGGCGACCGACTCCCAGGCCTCGAGCGGGATGTACGGCGGGTTGCTGACGACGACGTCGACGGTGCCGGCCAGGTCGTCGAACGCTGCGCCCAGGTCGCCGAGCCGCAGGTCGACGCCGGTACCGGCGAGGTTGACCGTCGCGTAGCCGTAGGCGCGGTCGTCCATCTCGACCGCGTGCACCCGCGCGGCGGGCACCTCGTCGGCGACGGCCTTGGCGATGGTGCCCGAGCCGGTGCCGAGGTCGACGACCACTGGCTGGTCGAGCGCGCTCGCCTCCTCGACCGCCCAGCCGGCGAGCAGCTCGGTCTCGGGTCGCGGCACGAAGACGCCCGGCCCCACGACCAGGTCGACATGGCGGAAGTGCGCCTTGCCGGTCAGGTGCTGCAGCGGCTCGCGGGCGGCCCGCCGGGCGACCAGGGCGTCGTACGCCTGGGCCTGCTCGTCGCCGACGTCGTCGACGAGCACGAGCCGGCCGCGGTCGGTGCCGAGCACGTGGGCCAGCAGGGTCTCGGCGTCGGCCGCCGGGCTGGCGACGCCGGCGTCGGCGAGACGGCGTACGGCCTTGGTCAGTAGGTCGCGGCGCCTCACGTCAATCACTCATGGGCGACCGCCGCCAGACGCGCCTCGAGGTCGGCCTCGACGGCCGAGTCGATGACCGGCTGGAGGTCGCCGTCGAGCACCACGTCGAGGTTGTAGGCCTTGTAGCCGGTGCGGTGGTCGGAGATGCGGTTCTCGGCGTAGTTGTAGGTGCGGATGCGCTCAGAACGGTCGACGGTGCGGACCTGGCTTCGGCGGGCCTCACCGGCAGCGGCGTCAGCCTCCTCCTGGGCCATCGCCAGCAGTCGCGCGCGGAGGATGCGCAGCGCCTGCTGCTTGTTCTGAAGCTGGCTCTTCTCGTTCTGGCAGCTGACCACGATGCCGGTCGGCAGGTGGGTGATCCGGACCGCGGAGTCGGTGGTGTTGACGCTCTGGCCGCCCGGGCCGCTGGAGCGGAAGACGTCGATGCGCAGGTCGTTGTCGTCGACCTGCACGTCGACCTCCTCGGCCTCGGGCATCACCGTCACACCGGCGGCGCTGGTGTGGACGCGGCCCTGCGACTCGGTGACCGGCACACGCTGCACGCGGTGGACGCCGCCCTCGAACTTCAGCAGCGCGTACGGCGCCTGGCCCGGCTCGCTCGCGCCCTTGGCCTTGACCGCGACGGTCACCGACTTGAAGCCGCCGAGGTCGGACTCGGTGGCGTCGAGCACCTCGGTCGTCCAGCCCCTGCGGTCGGCGTACCGCTGGTACATGCGGAGCAGGTCGCCGGCGAACAGCGCCGACTCCTCGCCGCCCTCCCCCGACTTCACCTCGACGATCGCGTCCTTGTCGTCGGTGGCATCACGCGGCACGAGCAGCCGGCGGAGCCTCTCGGCGAGCTCCTCGCGGTGGGATTCCAGGCGGTCGGCCTCGGCGTTGAGGTCGGGGTCGTCGAGCTCGCGCGCGGCCTGGATGTCCTCGCCGGCCTGCTGCCACTCCCGCCAGGTGGTCACGATCGCGGTCAGCTCGGCGTACCGCTGGTTGAGCCTCTTGGCCAGCCGCGCGTCGGCGTGGGTCTCCGGCTGCGAGAGCTGACCCTCCAGAGCGGCGTGCTCGGCGACCAGCGTGGCCACTGCTTCGAACACGCGCTCTCCTCCGTTGACTCGGCTGGCCCATTCTGCTGGTCGCGCACGCTGTCGGTACGCCTGACGAGTTTGCCGAACGACGACGACGCCGGCCCCGCTGAGCGGTGGCCGGCGTCGTACTGGGCTGATCGTGAAGAACTACTTGGAGCCCTGGTTGGGGGTGTCCGTGGCCTTCTTGGCGTAGCGGGCCTCGAACCGGGCCACACGGCCGCCGGTGTCGAGGATCTTCTGCTTGCCGGTGTAGAACGGGTGGCAGTTGGAGCACACGTCGGCGTGGATGATGCCGTTCTTCGCCGTGCTCCGCGTCTGGAACGTGTTGCCGCAGGTGCACGTCACCTCGGTCAACAGGTAGTCCGGGTGGATGTCCTTCTTCATGGATGTCCTTTCAAGGGGCCCCGGGTCGCCACCCTCGGCCGAGGGAGACGTGAACCGGAACCGAACAGGCAGAGTTTGCCACTGGTCCTAACGCCCAAGCCAATCGTGGGATTCCCGCCACCGCTCGCTGGTTGAGGAGTGACAGTCGGTGGTTCCGAGGTGCGAGGAGCGCCAGCGACGAGCCTCGAAACCTCCGATCGCCTACTCAGCCGTCGGCGTCGTCTGCTGAACCTGCCGCAGGAACTCGATGTTCGTCTGCGACTTCTTCAGCCGACCGAGCAGCAGCTCGAGCGCCTTCTCAGGCTCGAGCCCCGACAGCACCCGGCGCAGCTTCCAGACGATCTCCAGCTCTTCGGAGCCCATCAGCATCTCCTCGCGGCGGGTGCCGCTCTGGACCGCGTCGATGGACGGGAAGAGCCGCTTGTCGGCGAACTCGCGGCGCAGCCGGATCTCCATGTTCCC
The DNA here is from genome assembly GCA_963758885.1 of uncultured Actinomycetota bacterium. Taxonomy (GTDB): domain Bacteria; phylum Actinomycetota; class Actinomycetes; order Propionibacteriales; family Nocardioidaceae; genus Nocardioides. The sequence continues at coordinate 123,474 of CAVWXS010000007.1, read as the reverse complement.
GGTGCCCTTGAACTCCTCGAAGATCACCTCGTCCATCCGCGAGCCGCTCTCGATCAGCGCAGTGGCGAGGATGGTCAGCGAGCCGCCGTTCTCGATGTTGCGCGCGGCGCCGAAGAACTTCTTCGGCGGGTAGAGCGCGGCCGAGTCGACGCCGCCGGAGAGGATCCGGCCGGACGGCGGGGTGGCGAGGTTGTACGCGCGGCCCAGGCGGGTGATGCCGTCGAGCAGCACGACCACGTCGTGGCCGAGCTCGACCAGCCGCTTGGCCCGCTCGATGGCGAGCTCCGCGACGCTGGTGTGGTCGGCGGCCGGGCGGTCGAAGGTCGAGGAGATGACCTCGCCCTTGACCGAGCGCTCGAAGTCGGTGACCTCCTCGGGCCGCTCGTCCACGAGCACGACCATCAGATGGCACTCGGGGTTGTTGGCGGTGATCGAGTTGGCGATCGACTTCAGCACCATCGTCTTGCCGGCCTTGGCGGGCGACACGATCAGGCCGCGCTGGCCCTTGCCGATCGGGGCGGCGATGTCGATGACCCGCCCGATCAGGTTGTCGGGCCCGGTCTCCAGGCGCAGCCGCTCGGTCGGGTACAGCGGGGTGAGCTTGGAGAACTCCACCCGGTGCTTGGAGGAGTCGGGGTCGGCGCCGTTCACGGCGTCGATGCGCACCATCGGGTTGAACTTCTCGCGGCGCTCGCCCTCGCGGGGCTGGCGCACCTGGCCGACGATCGCGTCGCCGCGGCGCAGGCCGTACTTGCGCACCATCGACAGCGAGACGTAGACGTCCTCGGTGCCGGGCAGGTAGCCGCTGGTCCGGACGAACGCGTAGTTGTCGAGTACGTCGAGGATGCCGGCCGCCGGCACCAGGATGTCGTCGTCCAGGATCGTGGTGTCGGGCTCGTTGCGCGGGCTGCGGCCCTGCTGCTGGCTCTGCTGCTGGCCCTGCTGCTGGCTCTGCTGCCCGCCCTGCGCGGGCTGCTGCCCGGTCTGCGGCGTACGGTCCCGGTCGCGGCCCCGGCGGCGGCGGTTGCGGCGGCTGCCGCCCTCCGCTTCCTGCTGGTCCTGCTGGCCCTGCTGCTCGTTCTGCTTGGCCTGTTGCTCGCTCTGCTGCTTGGCCTGCTGCTTGCCCTGTTGCTGGGCCTGTTGCTGGGCCTGTTGCTGGGCCTGCTGCTGGGCCTGCTGCTGGGCCTGCTGGTTCTGCTGGCGGGTCTGGCCCTGGTCCTGCTGGCCGCGGTCGTCCCTGCGGTCGTCGCGGTCCTGCCGGTCCTGCCGACGGTCCTGCTGGCCCGACTGCTGACGGACTGCTCGCGCTCCTCGGGCTGCTTCTCGGCCTGCTCGGGCTGCTTCTCGGCCTTCTCGGGCTGTCGGGCTTGTCGGCCTTCTTGTCCTTCTTGTCCGACTTGTCGGGTTTGGCGCCACCCGATTGGGCGTCCTTGATCGCCTGGATCAGCTGCGGCTTCTTCAAGGAGCCGGCACCGCTGATGCCCAGGCCGCTCGCCATCGCCTTGAGGTCGGCGACGAGCATGGTGCTGAGCCCACCGCTGCGCTTCTTCGCCGCGCCCGTGGGGGCGTCGGCAGCGGAGCCGGTGGATTCGATGGTTTCCGTCACGTGAGGTCCTTCCCACGTATCAGCCGTCCGGCAGACGCCGTCGGCGTGCACCGGGGATCCGGCGCGAAAGAGATGAGAGTGCGTCGAGTCCGGGTCAGCGAATGACCGGTCTCTCGGACGCGGCGCCAACCCTAGCACCAGCCCGAGGGGCGCGTGGCATCTCCCCCACACCCTGCGGTTCCCGGGCAGCGGTGAGCTAGCACCGTTCCGGCCGCGACGGTGGCTGCCTCACCGGCGCCCGGCCGGTCCCGGGCAGCGGTGACCTAGCCACCGTCGTCACCCCGGAACGGTGGACACTCACCGCCGCTCAGGTCAGCACGCGTACGCCGACCCGGTCGACGCCGAGCTCGTGGGTCACCCACCCGTCGGGGCAACGCTCCGCGAGGGAGGAGGCAGCCGGCAACCCCGGTACGCCGTCCGCGACGAACGCGAGCACCGTCGGGCCGGCGCCGGAGACGACCGCCGGCACCCCGTCGGCCCTCAGCTCGTCGACCAGCGCGAGCGAGTCGGGCATCGCCGGCCGGCGGTAGGACTGGTGCAGGTAGTCGCGGGTCGCCGCCAGCAGGTGCTGCGGGGCACCGCCGAGCGCGGCGACGAGCAACGCCGTGCGCCCGGCGTCGGCTGAAGCGTCGGCATGCGGGACCGTCTCCGGCAGCAACCCGCGCGCGAGCTCGGTCGACAGCGCGAACGGCGGCACGAACACGACCGCCCGCACGCGGGAGTCGACGGGCGCCCCGACGGCGTACCAGCGGTCGCCCTCGCGGCCGGAGATCGTGAAGCCCCCGAGAGCCGCCGGCGCGACGTTGTCGGGGTGGCCCTCGAGGTCGGCGGCCAGCGAGACCAGGTCGGCATCGGGCAGCAGCGCAGCACCATCGGTGACCAGGGAACGCGCCAGCGCGAGCCCGCCCACGATCGCCGCGGACGACGACCCCAGGCCGCGGGCGTGCGGGATGGCGTTGCGGCACTGCAGCCGGATGCCCGGCGGCGCGACGCCCATCGCCGCGAACCCCGCCCACATCGACCGCACCACCAGGTGGCTCTCGTCGAGCGCGAGCGTGCCGGCGCCCTCCCCCTCGACCTCGACGACCAGTCCCTCGTCGGTCACCGACGCCGTGAGCTCGTCGTGCAGGTCGAGCGCGAGTCCGAGCGAGTCGAAGCCGGGGCCGAGGTTCGCCGACGTGGCCGGTACGGCGACCCGCACCGGGCCGGCGACGAAGCTCACGCTGGTCGACTTCCTGGGATCCGCTCGAGCCCCGCCGCCTCGGCAGCGGCGGCGACGTCGGCGTCGACCACCACGTCGACGACCGAGCCGAAGCCCTCCAGCGCGGTCGCGGTGTCCTTGAGGCCGTGGCCGGTGACGGTCACGACCACCGTCGAGCCGACGTACGAGTCACGCTTGCCGAGGTCCAGCAGCAGCCCGGCGATGCCGGCCGCCGACGCGGGCTCGACGAAGACGCCGTCGCGGGAGGCGAGCTCCTTCTGTGCGGCCAGGATCTGCGCGTCGGAGACCGACTCGAAGCGGCCGCCGGACTCGTCGCGCGCCGCGTCGGCGAGCTTCCACGAGGCGGGGTTGCCGATCCGGATCGCGGTGGCCTTGGTCTCCGGGTCGGGGAACGGCTCGCCGGTCACCAGCGGCGCCGCGCCCTCGGCCTGGAACCCGCGCATGATCGGCAGCCTGGTGGCGCGGCCGATCTCCTTGTACTGCCGGTAGCCGAGCCAGTACGCCGAGATGTTGCCGGCGTTGCCGACCGGCAGCAGGTGGTAGTCGGGGGCGTCGCCGAGGAAGTCGACGATCTCGAACGCCGCGGTCTTCTGCCCCTCGAGCCGCATCGGGTTGACGGAGTTCACCAGCGCCACCGGGTAGTGCCAGGCCATCTCGCGCGCCATCCGCAGGCAGTCGTCGAAGTTGCCGCGGACCATGATCACCTGCGCGCCGTGCATCAGCGCCTGCGCCATCTTGCCGGCGGCGATCTTGCCCTCGGGCACGAGCACGAGCGGCTTGAGGCCGGCGCGGGCGGCGTACGCAGCCATCGACGCCGAGGTGTTGCCGGTCGACGCGCAGACCACGGCCTCGGCGCCCTCGGCGAGCGCGCACGAGATCGCGGTGGTCATGCCGCGGTCCTTGAAGGAGCCGGTCGGGTTGTCGCCCTCGACCTTGAGCCAGACCTCGCCGCCCGTCAGCCCGGACAGCCACGACGACGGCACCAGCGGCGTACCTCCCTCGCGCAGGGTGATCGCGGGGATGCCGTCGGGGATGTCGAGCAGCTCGCGGTACTCCTCGATCACTCCTCGCCACTGATGCGGCGGCGGCCTCACTCGTCACCACCCTCGACGCGCATCACCGAGGTGACCTCGCGGACGATGTCCATCTCCCGCAGGGCCGCGACCGTCGCCGACAGCTGGGCGTCGGTGGCCGCGTGGCTGACCACGACGAGCTGGGCGTCCTCGCCGCGACCCTCCTGCCGCACGGTCTGGATCGAGACGCCGTGGTCGGCGAACGCCGTCGCGACGGCCGCGAGCACACCCGCGCGGTCGTCGACGTCGATCGCCACGTGGTAGCGCGTGATCGTCTCGCCCATCGGCAGCACCCGCCGGTCGGCGTACGCCGACTCGCCCGCGCCGCGGGTGTCGGCCAGGCGGTTGCGGGCCACGGTGACGAGGTCGCCGAGCACGGCGCTCGCCGTCGGCGCGCCCCCGGCTCCCGGCCCGTAGAACATCAGCTGCCCCGCGGCCTCCGACTCCACGAACACCGCGTTGAACGCCTCGCGCACCGATGCCAGCGGGTGCGACCTCGGGATCATCGCCGGGTGCACCCGGACCGCCACCGCCTCGCCGCTGCGCACGCTACGCCACCGCTGGTTGAGGAAGGCGCGCTAGCGCCCGTCTCGAAACCACCACGCGCGGACCAGCTCCGCGATCCCCAGCAGCTTCACGACGGAACCCATCTCCGCCGCCGACCGCACGTCAGACGCGGTGACCTCGGTGATCCCCTCGCGATGTACGTCGGCAGCCGTCACCCGCGTGTGGAACGCCAGGCTCGCCAGGATCGCGATCTTCGCGGCCGCGTCGAACCCCTCGATGTCGGCGGTCGGGTCGGCCTCGGCGTACCCGAGCTCCTGCGCCTCCTCCAGCGCCTCGTGGAACCCGGCGCCCGAGCTGTCCATCTTGTCGAGGATGAAGTTGGTGGTGCCGTTGACGATGCCGAGCACGCGGGTGACCTTGTCGCCGGCCAGCGACTCGCGCAGCGGCCGCAGGATCGGGATCGCGCCGGCCACCGCGGCCTCGTAGTAGAGGTCCCGCCCGGCCTTGTCAGCCGCGTCGAAGAGCGTCGGCCCGTCCTCGGCGAGCAGCGCCTTGTTGGCGGTGACGACGGACTTGCCGTGCTCCAGGGCCGAGAGGATCAGCGTGCGCGCGGGCTCGATCCCGCCGATGGTCTCGATGACGAGGTCGACGTCGTCGCGGGCCACGAGGCCGGCGGAGTCGGTGGTCAGCAACCCGTCGGGTACGGCGACCTCGCGCGGCGCGTCGATGCGTCGTACGGCGATCCCGGCGATCTCGATCGACGCGCCGACGCGCGCCTCGAGGTCGTCGGCCTGCTCCAGGAGGAGTCGCACGACCTGCGAGCCGACCGATCCGCAGCCGAGGACGGCCACCTTCATGCTTGCTCCTCCACGCCCATGTCTGTTGCGAGCAGATCATCCTCGGTCTCGCGTCGCAGCAGGACACTGGTCTCGCCGTCGCGCACCGCGATGACCGGTGGCCGCAGCGCGTGGTTGTAGTTGGAGGCCATCGAGCGACAGTAGGCGCCGGTGCCCGGCACCGCGATCAGATCCCCCGGACTCACGTCGGCGGGCAGGAACTCGTCCATCACCACGATGTCGCCGGCCTCGCAGTGCTTGCCGACCACGCGCGCGATCACGGGCGGCGCCTCGCTCTTGCGGTTGGCGAGCGTGCACGAGTAGTCGGCGCCGTAGAGCGCCGTGCGGATGTTGTCGCTCATCCCGCCGTCGACGCTGACGTAGGTGCGCACCGCTCCCCCGTCGAGCGCGACCCGCTTGACGGTGCCGACGGTGTAGACGGTGCACACCGACGGCCCGACGATCGCGCGGCCTGGCTCGATGCTGAGCCGTGGTTCCGGAATGCCGAGCGCGCGGCACTCGTGCTCGACGATCTTGGTCATCTCGGTCGCCAGCTGCGCGGGGTCCGAGGGGTCGTCCTGCGTGGTGTACGCGATGCCGAACCCGCCGCCGAGGTCGAGCTCGGGCATCGTCACGCCGAGCTCCTCGCTGACGCGATGGTGCAGCGCGAGCACTCGCCTGGCTGCGACCTCGAAGCCGGACGAGTCGAAGATCTGGCTGCCGATGTGGGAGTGCAGGCCGAGCAGGTTCAGCCCCTCGGCCTCCTGCACCATCTGCACCGCCCGCCACGCGTCCCCGTTGGTGATCGAGAACCCGAACTTCTGGTCCTCGTGCGCCGTCGCGATGTACTCGTGCGTGTGCGCCTCCACCCCCGCCGTCACCCGCACCATCACGTTCACGATCGCCTGACCCCCGCTGGTTGAGGAGCTGCGAGCCTGAAACCACCCCCGCGTGGTTGAGGAAGGCGCCGCTAGCGCCTGTCTCGAAACCACCGTCACGAACAATCTCGCTCAGCCGCTCGATCTCCTGGAACGAGTCCACGATGATCCGCCCGACACCCTCATGCACCGCCCGCCGCAGCTCCGGGTACGTCTTGTTGTTCCCGTGATACCCGATCCTGTTCGGGTCGACACCGGCTCTGAGAGCAACCGTCAGCTCCCCAGGCGAACAGACGTCGAGGTTCAGCCCCTCCTCCTGCACCCACCGAGCAACGGTCGTGCAGAGGAACGCCTTGCCCGCGTAGAAGACGTCGTAGTCCTTGAACGCATCGCGGAACCCCTTAGCCCGTTGACGAAAGTCCGCCTCGTCCAACACGTACGCCGGCGAGTTGTGCTCCGCCAGCAGGTCGCGGACGTCGACCCCGCCGACCTCGAGCCCCCCGTCGTCGGTACGCCGCGCCGTACCGCTCCACAGCAGCGGGTGCAGCGCGTTGACGTCGTCAGGCAGGCGCAGCCACGACGGCCCGTCGAGCGCGCCGGCAGCATGGGCCCACCCGGCCTCGTGCGTGGTCACATCCGTTCCGGTGCACTCACGCCCAGCAGGGTAAGCCCGTTGGCCAGCACGACACGGGTCGCGTCGACGAGCATGAGCCGCGCACGGTGGAGGTCGTTCGGCTCCTCGTCCCCCATGGGGAGGACCCGGCAGGAGTCGTAGAACCGGTGGTACGCCGCCGCGGTCTCCTCGAGGTACCGCGCCACCCGGTGCGGCTCCCGCAACCTCGCCGCCCCCTGCACCACCCGCGGAAACTCCGCCAGCGCCCGCAACAACTCCCCCTCCTTCTCATGCGTCAGACAGATCCGCGCGTTCGTTCGGTGGTTGAGGTGCGAGGGCCCCCCGGGCCCGAGCCTCGAAACCACCGCAACCCCAAGCTCCTCCGCATTCCGCAGAATCGAAGAGACCCGCGCATGCGCGTACTGCACGTAAAACACAGGATTGTCCGACGCCTGCCGCGTCATCTCCGCCGCATCCAGCGTCAACGGCGAGTCAGCCGGATACCGCGCCAGCGTGTACCTCAGCGCATCCACCCCGATCAGGTCGATCAGCTCGCGCAGCGTCACCAACGTCCCGGCCCGCTTGGACAGCTTGAGCTCCTCGCCGCCCTGCATGATCTTGACCAGCTGCCCGATCAGCACCTCGATGTTCGCGTCCGGGTCGTCCCCCGCACACGCCGCCATCGCCCGCAACCGCCCGACGTACCCGTGATGATCCGCACCCAGCAGATAGACGCACCGGTCGAACCCCCGCCCCCGCTTGTCGAGGTAGTACGCCGTGTCGCTGGCGAAGTACGTCAGCTCCCCGTTCGACCGGATCAGCACCCGGTCCTTGTCGTCCCCGAAGTCGGTCGTCCGCATCCACAACGCCCCATCGGCGTCGTACAGATGCCCCTCCCCCCGCAACTTCTCCAGCGTCTCCTGAACATTCGGTGGTTGAGGTGCGAGCTCACCTTCCGGTGGTTGAGGTGCGAGCTTGCGAGCCTCGAAACCACCACCACCCCCGTGCAGCCCCCGCTCGCTGAACCACACATCGAACGTCGTGTGGAACTCCGCCAGCTCCGCCTGCTGGTTCGCGAGCTGGATCCGGTACCCCTCCTCCCGGAAGGCCACCCGCCGCTCGTCCTCCGGCAGCTCGAGGATCCCCGGGTTCTCCGCCAGCACCTGCTGCGCGAGGTCGTGGACGTACTCCCCCTGGTACCCGTCCTCCGGGGGCTCCTCCCCCAGCGCCCGCGCCAGGATCGACTCCCCGAACAAGTCCATCTGCGACCCACGGTCGTTGATGTAGAACTCCTTGGCGACCTCCGCGCCGGCAGCCTCGAGGACCCGCGCCAGCGCGTCACCGACAGCAGCCCACCGCGTGTGCCCCAGGTGCAAGCGGCCCCGTCGGGTTCGCCGAGATGAACTCGACGTTGATCCGCTCGCCCGCGAGTACGTCAGACCGCCCGTACGCCGCCCCGGCAGCGACGATGTCCGCCGCGATCTGCCCTTGAGTCCCGGCATCGACCGTGATGTTCAGAAACCCGGGGCCAGCGACCTCAACGTCGGCGACGCCCTCGATGCCTCGCAGCTCAGCAGCAATCAGCTCAGCCAGACGCCCGCGGATTCGTCCCCGCCTTCTTCGCGAGCTGAAGAGCAACGTTCGACGCATAGTCCCCATGCCCCTCCTGCCGCGGCCGCTCCACCGTCACCGAGTCCGGCACGCCGTCCGGCAGAGTCAGGTCACCGCGGTCAGCGAGCGCCTGAAGCGCGCCCACCACCGCATCTGAAACCTGCTCCGGAGTCACCCGCCCAAGGCTATCCGCGCCGGTCAGCCGCCTCGGACCCGATACCGCTCCCGGGTTGGAGGAGGTCGCGCAGCGACCGGCTCGAGACCCACCGCTCGGTGGTCGAGGTGCAAGGGCGTCCACGCCGAACGTCTCGAGACCCGGTGAGTCGTCAGACCGCTGTAACCCAACGCCGGTCGAGCCTGTCGAGACCCAGCAGAGTCAGATCAGGCAAAGCGCGGATCGCCGCCGCCTCGTTCGGTGGTTGAGGTGCGAGGAGCGCCAGCGACGAGCCTCGAAACCACCCCCGCCTCACCAGTTTCTCGGCCCCGCACGCCCGCCGGTAAGGTCAACCCCGCACCTGAGCCCCCGTAGCTCAGGGGATAGAGCACCGCCCTCCGGAGGCGGGAGCGTAGGTTCGAATCCTACCGGGGGCGCCTCGCAAATCGGTCGCTGACCTGCATCAACGTCGCTAGTGAACAGCTTCCTCCCTTCATTCGGGCCGGCTCCGGACAGCAGTGATCAAGACGGCGGGAGCGCAGGTTGGAGGAACTGCGTGCGAGCTGGACCGCAGGGCGATCTGGAGGCAACTCGCCGTTTGGCCGATGGGCTTGCTTCGCAGCGCGTTGGCTCGCGTCGATGCTCGAGGAGGACGTGCTTCAGGTCCTTGATCCTCCGTTGACCCTCAAGGCGAAGGCCGCCACCCCGTTCGTCTGCGACTCAAGGGTCTTCGGAAGGCGCACGGTCCCTCCCCACGTCGCGTTGATGGGACCTGCTTCGCACCCGAAGCCACTCGGATCGTCGCGAGGGTAGACAAGGTGTGGAGAGGTCATGGAGGCTGTAGTCATGCTCGGGTGGCGTGGTCATGGTGGTCTGTTGTCCTTCTTCGCGCTGGCGGTTGCGCTCGCACTCCTCGCGCCGACGAGCGCACCGCCCACGGCAGCCGCGACCGCAGCCGAGGCCGCGCCGGGCGGGCCCGGGGCGCTGTCGCACTTCGACCTCGCCCGCAAGGACTGCCTGGGCACGGCCCGTAACTCCCGCTCGAAGGTCTGGTACACCGTCGCCGGCGGTGTGCTGTCCGACGTCTACTCCCCCACCATCGACAACACCAACGTCGAGACCCTGCAGTACGTCGTCACCGACGGGCAGACGTTCAGCGACCTGCAGAGCCGGGACATGACCTACACCGTGCGGTCGACCGACGAGAGCGGGATGTCCTGCCGGGTCACGAGCACCGCGAAGAGCGGCAAGTACCGGCTGGTCACTGACTACGTCACCGACCCCGACAGAGACGCCGTCGTCGCAAGCACGAGGCTGGAGCCGGCCAAGGGCACGCAGGACCTGAAGGTGTACGTCCGGTACGACGCCACGATCAACGGCAACGGCGGAGGCGGGTCGAGCAACGGTGGCGCGGATGACGCCGTGGTGGACGCCGCCACCACGGCCCTCGTCAGCTCCGACCCCGACACCGAGACGAACGCCGCGAACCGTGACTATGCCGTCCCGCTGTACGGCGCGCTGCGCGCCGACCGGCCGTTCCTCAAGGCCAGCAGCGGGTTCGCCGGCACCGCCAGCGACGGGTTGGCCCAGCTCGACGCCGACCGCACGCTGGCCACGACGTACGACGAGGCGCTCGACGGCAACGTCGTGCAGACGGGGCAGGTCGACGTCGGGAAGGACCTGCGGTTCACGCTCGCGCTCGGCTTCGGCACGACGAAGGCCCAGGCGATCGACGTCGCCGGGAAGTCAGCGCACGCTCCCTTCGATGCGACAGAGAAGGAGTACGAGAAGACGTGGCGGACCTACGACAAGGGTCTGAACGAACCGCCGAAGAACTTCCCCGGACTGAACAAGCAGGAGGCCGACCGGCTCCGGTCGGCGTACTGGCTGTCGGCCAACGTGCTGAAGGCCAGCGAGGACAAGACCTTCCCCGGCGCCGTGGTCGCCTCCCTCGCCAGCCCGTGGGGGCAGGCGGTCAGCGCGGGCGACACACCGGGTGGCAAGCCCGTCTACTTCGGCTCCTACCGCGAGGTGTTCGCCCGCGACCTCTACGAGTCGTTCACCGGTCTGATGGCGGCCGGCGACCTGAGCACCGCACGAGCCACGGTGCGCTTCCTGTTCGAGCGCCAGCAGCTGGCCGACGGCCGCTTCCCACGTAACTCCCTCGTCAACGGCAAGCAGGCGCCCGACACCGGGGGCGACCAGCTCGACGAGACGGCGTACCCGGTCCTGATGGCCTACCAGGCCGGGCTGCAGCACGACGGCAGCCTGTGGGCCGACCACGTCCGGAAGGCCGCCGACTTCGTGGTGGCGCACGGTCCCTCGTTCGGCTCGGAGCGGTGGGAGGAGCAGAGCGGCTACTCACCGTCGACCATCGCCGCCGAGATCGCGGGGTTGGTCGCGGCCGGCCGGATCGCCGACGTCAACGGCGACCACGCGCGAGCACGGGTCTACCGGGCCACGGCCGACCACTTCCAGCGCAGCATCAAGGGCTGGACGGTCACCACGACCGGGCCCTACGCCACCGGCCGCTACTTCATCCGGCTCGCCAAGAACGGCGACCCGAACGAGGCGGTCACCTACAACCTCGGCAACGGCGGCCCCGACGCCGACCAGCGGGCGGTCATCGATGCCGGGTTCCTCGAGCTGACCCGGCTCGGCATCCTCCCCGCCGACGACGCCGATGTGCAGCGGTCGCTGCCCGTCGTCGACGACACCATCCGCCGCGACACCGACAGCGGGCCCGGCTTCTACCGCTACGGCACCGCCACCCCGGGCACCGAGGACGGGTACGGCGACTGCTACGAGCCGGACGCCACGAACTGCTCGCCCAACGGCAAGCCCTGGCCCACCGGCAACTCGGGCTCCGGGCACGTGTGGCCGGTACTCAACGGCGAGCGCGCCGAGCAGCACCTGCAGACCGGCGAGGCCGCAACGGCCGCCCGCCTGCTGCTCGGCATGCAGCGCTTCGCGTCCGGCATCGGGCTGGTCCCCGAGCAGGCCTGGGAGGACCCGGACCTGCCGGCCTCCCCCTTCGGCACCAACCCCGAGACCGCGTCCATCGGGTTCGAGAACGGCGGCGCGGCCGGCTCCGCCTCACCGCTCACCTGGGCGCAGGCCCAGCAGGTGCGGCTCACCCAGAGCCTGGGGCGGTCCCGGCCGATCGAGCAGCCGCGGATCGTCCGGAAGCGCTACCAGCCGACGCCGCCCCCCGCGGCGCCGGTCGACGTCACCGCTCCGGCCGACGGGGCCACGGTGACCACGGCGACGGTCGACGTCACGGGGACCACCACGCCAGGGGCGACGGTGGACGTCGCCTCCACCGCCACCGACACCGGCGGCGCGACCACAGTGGTGACGGTCCAGGCCGACGCCAGCGGCACCTTCTCGGCCACCGTCCCGGCACCGTTCGGCACCTCGGTGATCACGGTCGCGGTGACGACAGCCGGCGGCGCGACCGGGTACGCCCGGCGCACCGTCGTCTCCGACTTCATCACGGGTACGACGGTCCTCGACGTGACCGACCCGTCGGGGGACGACAACGGGCCCGGCACCTTCGCCTACCCGACTGTCCGACAACTTCAAGCCGGGCGCCTTCGACATCGAGCGGTTCCAGGTGATCGTCTCCGGTGACAGCGCCCTGCTGCGCCTGCGCACCCGCGACCTGTCCCCCACGTTCGGCTCCCCCTTGGGTGCGCAGCTGGTCGACGTCTTCGTGCACGACCCCGGCGCCGCCACGACGTCCACCGCTCGCGCCGTTCGCGAGCCGCAACTACGCGATCGCCGACGGCTCGGCGTGGAGCAGTCGGATCGAGGTCCAGGGCTTCGCCAGCCCGGTCTTCGTCGACGCCGCGGGGCAGTCGCTCGGCACCGTGTCGGTCCAGGCCAGCCAGGCCTCGCGGTACATCACGATGTTCGTGCCGCTCGCCGCGCTCGGCACGCCCGGACCGGGGTGGAAGTTCGCCGTCGTCCTGCACGGCCAGGACGGGTTCAGCCCCGACCAGGCCCGCGGGTTCCAGCCCATGCCGCAGCCGTTCCAGTTCGGCCTGTGCGCCCCCGGATGTCGTCAGCCCGATCTGCGGCATCGACCCCGGCACCGCGCCGAAGGCGATGGACGTGATCACCCCGGCCGGCGTCGACCAGTCCGTCGAGCTCGACCCCACGCTGGGGCCGGTCCGGATCGAGGGCGTCGCCGTCCCCTGAGCCGCAGAGTGGCTTCCGGTCAGTACGGCCAGTTCACGGGCGGGAGTTCGTCGATGCGGACCGTCTCGCAGCCGCCGGTGGCCACGGTGTGGATCACGTCGAGCGGGTCGCGGGTGCCGACGAAGACCAGCGTGTCGTTGCCGCCCTGGCAATAGAGGTTGTCGACCTCGCCGTCGTCAAGGACGTAGATGAGGTCGTCGCCCTCCTCGCCGTAGATCTCGTCCTGGCCGGAGCCGACGAAGATGAAGTCTCCGTCCTGGTCGCCGGTCACCCCGTCGTTGCCGGGACCGTCGATGATGACGTCGACCCCCCACTCGCCGTCGAGCTCGTCGTTGCCGGGACCGCCTTCGACCCAGTCGTCGCCGGGACCGCCCTGCGGGTGGTCGTTGCCCTCGCCGCCGAGCACCCGGTCGTTGCCGGCGTGGGCGTGCAGCCAGTCGTCGCCGAGGCCGCCGTCCATGAAGTCGTCGCCGATCGCGCCGCTCATGGTGTCGTTCCCGTCGAAGCCGTAGAGGAAGTCGTTGCCGGGTCCGGCGTCGAGAAGGTCGTCGCCGAGGCCGCCGTCGAGGCTGTCGTCGCCGGTCGCGCCGCCCAGGTCGTCGTTCCCGTCGGTGCCGGTGAGGGTGTCGTTGCCGGGTCCACCGTCGAGGATGTCGTCGCCGAGGCCGCCGTCGAGGATGTCGTTGCCGGTCGCGCCGCTCGCGTCGTCGTTGGCGTCGGAGCCGTAGACCGTGTCGTCGCCGGGCCCAGCATTGACGGTGTCGTTGCCGGGTCCGCCGAGGACGAGGTCGTTGCCGGGTCCACCCTTGAGCGAGTCGTCACCGGCCAACGCGTAGATGGTGTCGTTGCCGGCGCGGGAGTTGATGAAGTTGTCGCCTCTGGTCCCGGAGATCTTGTCGTTGCCGGAGGTCGATCTGGAGGCCGCCAGGGCTGGGGCCGCGAGGAAGACAGTCAGGGCGGCGAGGCCGACCAGGGCCACATGGAGGCGTGGCGAAAGACGCGTGACTGTATTCGACATGGGGGGGACATGCCTTCGTTGTACGGCGAGCGTGATCGTCGCGGGTTGGGGGGACCTTCAGGATGCCTGATGAGCGGCTCCGGACGTGGGTGCTTGGTCCTAACGTCGGTGGTCGGCTAGACCATCACGGATGGTCCCCATGGACTCATCGGTGCCGCCACCACGGGCTCTTCGGCGAGAACGAAGGGTCTGCTGGCGGGATGACGACCGGCACCCGGGCCGCGTCGTGGGCGGCGGTCGCGGGCAGCCGGACGACGTACCGCGTCGGGTGCTGCCCGGGCGTGACCTCGAATCGGGCCGTGCCGGCGGCGTCCAGCGTCGCCTGCAACACCGGGACCAGGGCGCCGTCTACCCGGCGCAAGAGGACGACCGCGTCGCCGACCCGTCCACCGAGGGCCGAGACCGTCAGGTCGGTGTTCGACGTGCCGGTGGCGACCGTGGCCGACAGGGCCGGCACCAGCGCCACCCGCCATCTGACGCTGGTCGCCGGTCCGGCGCGCAAGCGGTACACCGCCGTCTGCTCGGCCGCTGGGGTCGGGATCGCCACGCCGCCGAAGGCGTCGCTCGTGGCCACGCCGACCGGGCGCCACCGTTGCGGGCCACGTACCTGAAGCACGACCTCTTGGCCGGGCAGCGGCGCCCCGCCCGCTACCCGGACCTCACCACGGATCGTCACGGAGGCGCCCCAGCCGGTGTGATGGGTGTCGGCGCCGATGACCAGGGCGTCGGGCCGCGGCGGAGTCACGGTGAGCTCGGCCCGCGCGAGCCCGTGGGTCGCGGTGGCCGGCAGGCGGACGACGTACGTCGAGGTGCGCGCAGGCGCGACGCGCCAGGTGGCCGTGCCGTCGCCACCCACCGTCGAGTGGCCGACCAGCAGCAGCCGGTGGGCTCCCTGCCGGAGGAGGACGACCCGGTCGCCGGGCCGGGCACCCTCGACGGTGGCTGTCACGTCGACCTCCGGACCCGCGGCCGCAGACGTAGCCGTCACCAGAGGGACCAGCACGATCCGCCAGACATGGCTGCGGACACCAGGGGCGCCGACGAGGCGGTACGTCGCCGTGGCGTCGGCCGGCGGCGTCGTGAAGGACACCGCGCCGGAGTCGTCGGCGATGGCCACGGCGACTGGGAGCCAGCGGTGCGGTCCGCGCCGCTGCAACACGACGTCGTGCGCCGCGACCGCCGTGCCGTCGGCCGCAGTGAGGCTGCCCGACAACGTCGTCGACGAGCCCGGGGTTGCGCGATGGCTGGACCCGGACACCGAGACGGCCGCCGGTTCCGGTGCGGGTAGTGGCGCTGTGGGGACGGGGGTGGTCGGGCTCGCGGTTGGTGTCTCCGTCGGCGTGGTCGGGGGTGCGTCCGTGGGCGCGCTCGTCGGTGCCGACGTGGGCGTTGCCGTGGGTGCCGGTGTGGGTGCCGGGTGTGCGGTGCCGGTGTGGGTGCTGCGGTCGACGTCGAGGAAGGTCCGGCCGTGACGTGCGCCGGACGCCGGGTGGGCGAGGTGGTGGGTGCCGACGTCTGCACCGCAGGCGTCGTACTCCGGGTTGGGGGCGCGGGGTCCGCTTGCGGAGCTCTCTCGGGCGTGGTCTGCGGGGCGGGTGCGCCGAGCACGTCGTGCGCGACGCGCTGGACGGGTTCGGGCAGGTGTCGGGTGTAAGCCGCCGCGGCTACACCGCTCGACAGCGCGACGACGGCGATGACGGTCGTGCCGCCGGCGCCGAGCCGGCGTACGCCACGACGCAGGGGGGACACGTTGCTGCGGGAGGTACGTGAGGCGCGGAAGGCCGCGACATACCGCTCCCGGTCGGCCAGCTCGTGCGCCGTGCCCGGAGCGCGCAGCGCGCGCACGATGGCGTCCTCGCCCCACCGGTCCAGGTCGTCGTGCCCGCTCATCACTCACCACCTCGTCGTATCGATCGGACCTGCGGGTCCCGGGACAGGGACCGCAACGCCCGGTGCACTGCGACCCGGACGGCGCCGGGCTTCTTGCCCACCAGTTCGGCTACCTGCTGGACGTTCAGCCCGCCGACGACCCGGAGCATCACCATCTCCGCCTGGGCCGGCGGGAGGGTGCGGACCAGATCGAGCGCGCGAGCCGTCGCGTCCCGCTCGACAACGTGCTGCTCGGCGCTGGATTCGGCCGGGTGCTCCGCGACCGCGGCCGGGTCCGCGACCGGCACCGACGGGCGGGCCGCGGTGGCCCGGCCGGCGTCGATCGCCCGGTGCCGGGCCAGGGCGAAGAGCCAGCCGCGGAACGCCTGGGCGTCGCCGCGGAAGCCGTCGAGGTCGCGGACCACCTGGAGCCAGGTCTCGCCGGCGATGTCCTCGTGGTGGGCGTTGCCGCGGACCGCGAGGTACCTCAGCAGCGGCGGGTGCAAGGCCCGCCACAGCGTCGCGAAACCGGTCTCGTCGCCCTCGCGAGCCAGGTCCAGCGCCCGGTCGAGGTCCGGTTCGGGGGACACCGACGGACCTCGACCGCTCCCGGTGGGATCGGGGCGGTCGCGGTCGTCGTACGACGCCTGGCTCGTCAGGATGGTGTCCTCGGTTGGGGTGCGGCTACTGGGAGACGACGCCGCTGACACAGGGCGCCAGCCGCGGGCCGCCTGCGAAGGACAGCTGGTACGCCGTGCCCGGCGCGAGCGGCTGCGTGAACCGCGCCATGCCGTGCGGGCCGGTCAGGGCCGTGTCAACCTGCACCCACTCGGTCGTGCCGGGCGCCTGGGCGAGCAGGGCGACCTCCCGGTTGGCCAGCGTGCCGCCACCGCCCCGGAGGACACCGCTGACGACGTACGCGTCAGTCACGGTGCGGGCGCGGACCGACAGTGACGTGGCTGCGCGTACGTCGACGCGGACCCGCTCGCTGATCGCGCGCGGCACGCCCTCGGTGTGCAGCACGCGGAGCCGGTAGAACTGCGAGCGGAGCGGGGTCACGGCGATCGCGACGGTGCCGTCGCTCGCAGTGGTGCCGGTGCCGACGACCTCGAGACCGCTCCTCGAACCGACCCGCCGGGCGAGCAGCTGTACCGGCGCGTCGGCGACCGGGCCGGCTGCCGTGCTGACGGTGCCGGAGACGGTCGTGGTACCGCCCGGGTCGAGGACGGTCGGCGTCGCGGCGACGGTAACCGTCGGCCGGACGGCGACCCGCACGACCGCACTGCGCACCGGCTGGAGCAGTGGGGTGCCCAGGAACGCCAGCCGGTACGCCGTGGGCCCGTCGGGTGCGACCGCGAAGGCGACCCGACCGTCAGGCCCGGTCTGCGCGACGTCCTCGAACGCCCACGCCTCCGCGTCGTGGGTGCGCGAGACGAGCACGACCCAGCGGCTGCGCACGGCCACGCGGTGGGTGGCCAGCCGGCCGTGGACGGTGCTCTCCGCGCCCGGTGCCACGACGCGGTGCGACAGCCGGATGGCGAGCGTCGTGTTGAGGCGGGTGGCTGGATGGTCGGGGGTGCGCACCCCGACGCGCGCGATGCCGCTCACCGACGGGCGGGTGAGCTCGTCGCCCGCGTAGTGCCATCGGTACCGCGTCGACGTCGACGGCGTCACCGTCACGCGCAGCCCGCCGTGCTCGCGCGTGGTGGCCTCCGCGACGGGCACGAACTCATCCGTGCCCCGCGGCTTGGCCTCGAGCGTCACCACGTGCCCCGGCTGGCCGCCCTCCCCGTGGACGAGCAGCACGCCGGTGACGTTCGTCGAGCCGCCGGGCGGGACGGCGGACTTCACGGTGCGGATGGAGAGCGTGGTCGCCGTCCGGTCGGTCGCGTGGGCCGAGGTCGCGGTCAGCGCCGGCACGGCGCCGAGGCCCGCCATCGTCGCGAGGGCGACCCCCGTGGCCATCCGCCGCAGCAGTGTGGTCGTCATGCAGGACCTCCTGGTCGGTGCGCACGCTGGTCGGTGCGCGTCGATCCCTACAGCGGTTAGGAGGTCCCCGGCGTTACATCGGTTCGGACACGACCGAAGGAAGTCCGACGAATCGACGCGTCGTCACCGTTGGTCGAGGAGGGCCGTCTGACGGCTCGTCACGAGACCCCGCAACCGGTCGGCGCACCGCTCACCGGGCCTCGTGACGGTCGCTGCGCGACCTCCTCGACCAGCGAAACGGCAGTTCCCGATCGAGCCGGCCGCCGCGGGGCCGATCACGCTGTCGCGCGATGGCGACGTCCTCGTGCTGTCATCCGGCGAGCGCAGCGTGGCGGTCGTGGAGGCTGTCGACCTCGGGCCGATCACGCAGGCAGGCCTCGACACCGTCGGCGACACTGCGACGTGCGAGTTCGACGACTTCTCCGTCGCACACGCAAAATGAGCAGGTCGGTCACGACGACGGCACGTACATCCGGAGGTCGTCGACCGTGGCCGACCCCTCGTAGAAGTTCAGGTGCGGGTCGCCGATGACGAAGAAGTCCGGGTACGCGGAGCCGGCGGGCCACTGCTCCTTGCTGTAGCTGCCGAACGGGCCGCTGAACGTCAGGGTGCTGTTGAACGCGCCGTCGTACTCCCCCGGTGACTGGTTGTAGTGCCAGATGGGGCGGCCGTCCTGGACGAAGTCGCGGTGGTAGCGCAGGGTCGCCTGGCCGATGTGCCTGAAGGGCCCGGACATCTCGGTCGTGTAGCCGGTCGCGGTGCGTTCGATCGCGAAGGCGTAGGACTGGCCGGGCATCAGCTCCGGCGTCATCTCCGCCGCCGAGACGATGGTGGCCTCGGGGTCGGAGCCGTCGCGCACGCCGCACGCGGTCGGCATCACGAACTCCTGGTAGCCGATCTCGGGGGCGCGGAAGCGGGAGCCGTCGAAGAAGATCGAGTTGATCGCGTTGGTCGTGGAGCTCTGGTACTCCTCGAGCGCACCGGTGGCGGGGTTGCAGACGGCGTACGCCGAGGCCCAGGCGCCACTCACGTGGTAGCTGTCCATGCCCACCTTGCGGTGGTTGTGGATGAAGACGTTGTTGTGGGGTGCGGGGTTGGCGTAGTCCATGATCGCCAGGAAGTAGAAGCCGTTCTCGGCACGGACGTCGCCGAAGTTGGCGTTGCACGGCTCGGCGGTCCCGGCGAAGGAGCCCGACCGCTTCCACGGCCAGCTCGTCTTGCAGCCGGCGGAGGCGTAGCCGTTGACCTTGCCGCCGTAGGTCCAGGAGCCGGCGCGCTTGCCGCCGAAGTCCAGGGTCCGCAAGGTGTACTCGATCCGGTACCGCGGCGGCAGCGGCCGCGTGTTGCGGATGACCAGGCCGCCGTCGTGGCTCGGTACGTCGAGGCGTCCGGTGGCCTCGCGCCCCAGGTTGACCGTGCGCAGGCTCGGCGGGTTCTCGGGTACGCCGTCCCCGTTGGCGTCGCGGGCGGCGAGCTCGGCGGTGAGCCACCCGTTCTTGCCGAACGTCACCCGCTTGCGGACGACCGGCGCCGCGGCCAGCTGGCGGCGGAAGTCGGGGCCGCCCTGGACGTCGAAGAACTGTCCGTCGTCGTCGAGGTGGTCGACGTTCCACGGGCTGGCCTCGCCCTGCGGATCGCGGACCCAGAGGGCCTTGGCCACGACATCGACTGACCCGAAGGTCTCCGCGGAGACCAGCTTCCACGAGCTGGCCGGGGGCTTCCCAGCAGGGCCGGGCACGTCGGCGACGCGCGCTGGGGCCGCGTTGACGTCGGTCAGGGTGAGCGGGATGGCCGACGCCAGGGCGACGGCCGCGCAGACGCGCAGGCCGACTCGCTTCATCTTCATGCTGCCCGTCCTCTAGTCGGCAGAGCGCCAGAACTGCACCCAGTCGACGTACATGTGCTGCGGCAGGCGGTCCTCGCCGCCGAGCGTGGGCAGCTCGTAGTCGGAGGAGAGCAGGCTCAGGATCAGGTACTCCGGCCGCTGGGACACTCCGGCACTGGTGCGCCACGTCTCCCGGCCGTCGATGCGGAAGACGTAGCCGGCAGGGCTCCACTCGGCGCTGAACACGTGGTAGCTCGTCCACCACGAGTCGCTCTTGCCGCTGAGGTAGGAACTCGGGTCGGTGATCCAACCTCCGGCCTTCACCTGGCCGCTGCTGGTCGGGTAGTAGACCGAGCCCGACAGACCACCGCTGGGGAGGCCGTTGCCGAACCACTCGATCACGTCGATCTCGGCGCCTCCTTCAGCAGCACTGGTGGCACCCGGGACGGGGACGCTCGGCTGCAGCCAGAAGGCACCGTGCTGGCCGGGTGGCTGCTGGAAACGCACCCGAGCAGCCACGACGCCGTACGTCAGGTCCTGACGGCCTGCGGTGGAGATGTGGCCGTTGAGCCGGTAGCTGAACTGCCCGATGAGGTCACCGTTGGCGCGGTACGCCGTGCACAGATCTGATCTCGCAGGGTCGCGCATCACGCTCAGCCGCACCGCACCCCCGGACACCTGGACCGCCAGCGGCGATCCCTTCGAGCACTTGCGCAGGCCCGCGGGGTTGTAGTCCGGACCTCGATGGCTCCACGACGCGCTGAGCGCCGTACCCTCGAACTCGTCGACGAAGTCGGCCGCCCCCCACCGGGTCGACACAGCGGTGGCGGACGTCATCGCGGGCAGGCCTTGGTATGCGAGGGCCGTCGTGCGGTAGGTCACCGGTGATCCGCTGGCGTAGGTGGCGACGCTGAACTCGGCCAGCCCACGACTGTCGAGAGGCGCCTGCGCCACCTGTTTCCAGGAACGGCCAGCCAGGCGCTCGAGGCGAACCGTCCGGCCCACCGCCGAGGGAGTGACGGACACCGCGACTGCTGTCAGCGCCCCCGAGGAGCTGGCCGGTCTGGTCCCGGGCTGCGAGACGGGTGGCAGCACCGTGATCGTCACGGCCTGGTCGACGGCGACGGCACTGGTGGCGCTGGTCGCGGCGATCGCTGCTGCGCCAGCGGACAGCGTCAGCACGAGCGCCACGCTTCCCCGAACGAGCTTCATGGATACCCCCGCGTCCCGTGAGGGCTTTACCTTCGCACGCGGGTGGTGCCCCGACAACGAATCGGAACGAATCAGGACTCGGTCGCCTGGCCGATCAGCACGACCTGGCCCGACGACGCCTGGTCCCCGTCGGCGACCTCCTGGGTGACGGTCAGCGTCGAGAAGCTGCTCGGGGGAACACCTGCCCAGAGCGTGACGTCGCGGCCGTCGTTGAACGAGCCGATCGGAACAAGCAGGCCGGTGTCGTCCTTCAGCCACGCCTGGTAGAACTCGCCGTCCTCGCGCCGAGGAAGCCCGGTGGCGTGCAGCCGGATGTCCCAGCCGCTGGGGGTCTTGGTGAGGGTGACGTCGCCGGTGGCGTCCGGGGCGAGCTCGGTGCCGCTGAGGGACGCCGCGAACTCGACCGGCTGCTCTCGGTTGACGTACACGCCCACGGTCACGCCCACGGCCAGCAGCACCGCTGCGGCAATGCCGGCCACGACGATGAACCGGCGACGTCGCCTGCCGGCGCCGGCCTCTTCGGCGATCGCGGCGACCACGGCTTCCTGGAGGTAGGGCGGCGGCTCGGTCCAGACGGCCGGGTCCGCGAGCGCGTCATGCACGCGCTCGATCTCGGCGCGCTCAGCTGGCGTCAGTTCGGAGTCATCCATCGGAACCACCTCCCCTCCCAGCGGCCGGTGACGATTCTCCCGGCTCGGCGCGCAGGTGGGCCAGCAGGCCCGCCAGGCGCCGGTGCGCACGGAAGGTACGTGACTTCACGGTGCCGAGCGGGATCTCGAGCTCGCGGGCGATCTCGGCGTGGCTCAGCTCGTCGAAGTGCTGCATGCGGATCAGGTCTCGATCCGTCGTCGGCAGCTCGTCGAGCGCCCGTCGTACCTCGGCCACGTCGTCCATCTGGTCGATCGACGGTGGCAGCGTGATGAGCGAGGAGCTGTCAGCGGTGTCGATGTCGGCGAGGTTGCGATGCCGCCGCTCGCGCCGGTGTACGTCGATCGCGACGCGCTTGGCGATCGTGGTGAGCCAGGCGGCCAGGGGCCGGCTCGGGTCGTAGCTTCCGGCGGCCCGCCACGCCTGCACGAACGTCTGCTGGGTGGCGTCCTCCGCGAGCCCGGTGTCTCCCAGGACCTTGAACGCGATCGTGAAGACCAGGCGTCCGTAGGTCTGGTAGACGACCCGGACCGAGTCCGCGTCACCAGTAGCGAACCGCGACGCCACGTCGGCGTCGTCCATGGCCACGGTCGTCACGCTAGCCCACCGTTCAGCTCCGGACTCCCTTGTTTTCGAGCGCACGGAAGCCGCTTCTGAAGAGGCCGCGCTAGATCCCACTGCCTGTCTACGCAGGTGGTTGCGGATCGGTTCGCATGGAACCGAGGTCGAGAGGTCGCCGTAGAAGCGCCAGAGGTCGGCAGGGGCCGACCCGATGACGAGAAGAGCAGATCATGAGCTTGCACAACAGGACCCGGACATCACAGGCGCGGGCGGCGGCCGCGGCCGCGGCGACCGCGATCGTGGCGACCACGACGCTGGTGGGCGCACCGGCGCACGCGACGCCTCCGCGAGCCGGAGCAGTAGTCGTCGGCGACGTCCTCACCATCAGCGGCACGAACGCAGCCGACCAGATCACCGTCGACTTCTCCGCGCTCGACTCGGTCGTCGTGGACCTCGGCGACAGCTTCGGAACCCGACGCTTCGCGGCAGGCAGCTTCCACTCGGCGCGGGTGGACCTGCGTTCGGGCGACGACGACTTCCGGACGATCACCGGCGGGTCCCTCGCCGACGTACCCATGACCGTCGCGACCGGCAACGGCGACGACGTCGCCACGACCGGGGCGAGCAGCGACGTCCTGGACGGCGGGAACGGGGAAGACCTGCTCCTGGGCGGGGCCGGGACGGACGTCGTGGTCGGTGGCAACGGCGCCGACTTCGTCAACGGCGGTGTCGGCACCGACGTCGAGGTGCTCGGCAACGGCGACGACACCGCAGCCTGGAACCCCGGCGAGGGCAATGACGCCATCGACGGTGGCCTGGGCCGAGACACCCTGGCCTTCAA
Organism: uncultured Actinomycetota bacterium; assembly: GCA_963758885.1. Lineage (GTDB taxonomy): Bacteria > Actinomycetota > Actinomycetes > Propionibacteriales > Nocardioidaceae > Nocardioides. The sequence goes on along the minus strand of CAVWXS010000007.1, from coordinate 100,808 downwards.
CGGCAACAACGGCGACGAGCAGATGGCCTTGTCGGCCAACGGCCAGAGCGCGGTGTTCCTCCGCACCCAGGCGAACATCCGGATGGACCTCGACAGCGTGGAGCGGCTTGACCTCGCGACCTTCGGCGGCGCGGACACCGTGACGATCGGCGACCTCAGCGGCACCGACGTCTCCACGGCGGACGTAGATCTCGCCGCAACCACGGGAGCCCCGGACGCGCGGGACGACATCGTCGAGGTCAACGGCTCGGGCCTCGCCGACACGGTCGATGTCGCAGCGAACGGCAACACCGTGGAGGTCACCGGTCTCGCCGCGACGACCCGCGTCACCGGCGGCGACACGACCGACGTACTCCGCATCAACACGCTCGGCGGCAACGACGGGGTCGCGGTCAGCGACCAGGCGCGTGCCCTGCTCGACATCCGGGCCGACCTCGGGGCGGACGAGTGACAAGTCACCGGGTCTCGTGACAGGCCTTCGGCCTTCCTCGACCAGCGAACACAACAACACCAACAAGGAGATCACCATGAACGAGTTCCCCCGCATCACCCACGTCGCCGTCACCGTGAGCGACCTGGCTCGCAGTACCGCCTGGTACGCCGACCTGTTCGGCAGCGCACCCGTCCTCGACGAGGACGTGGAGGCGGGCGCCTTCCACCACACCGTGTTCGCACTCGGCGGCGGCAACCTGTTCGGCCTGCACAAGCACGTGCGCCCTAGCGAGGCGCCGTTCGACGAGCGCAGCCCTGGCCTCGACCACGTCTCGTTCGGCTGCGCCGACCGTGCCGAGCTCGAGAAGTGGAGCGGCCGCTTGGACGAGCTCGGCATCGTCCACGGCGAGATCGTCGACGCCCACTACGGGTCGGGGCTGTCGTTCCGCGACCCGGACGGCATCGCGCTGGAGTTCTTCGCTCCACCTGCGGCCTGACCGAGTCCGTCCGCGCCAAGGGGGAGGCGCGGCCGCAAAGACGAACCGCCCGGTTCCCTGTTCTTGCAAGTGGCGGGAAGCCGGGCGGTTCGTCGTGCTGTGGCTGGTGTCGCGGTCGATGCCTCACGAACGAGGCCTCCAGCCGAGCGCGAACGCGGTGGAGTAGCGGTCGCGAACGGGGGCGGGAGGTGGGTGCGCTCCGGCGCGAGTGCGCTGGGTCTGAAGGTGGCGGACGAGGCGGGCGGCGCTTCTGGTCATCGGTGTCTCCTGGTGTCGGGCCCCGCGGTTCGGGGCGCAGGAGTGATGTAACTCGGTGCCCCTTGCGTCCGACTTGCGTCTGGCTTGTGGCCTGGTCGACCGGGCTTCGCCGCCGAGACTCACTTCTCTCGAGGTCGCGAGCCGGGCTTGAGCGCATCGAGACGCGACACCTCCCACGGCGGCAGCTGGACCCCCGAGACCGCCAGTCCCTCCCGCAGACGGTCCAGCCCTGCCAGAGCCTCCTGCTCACGCCCAGCCTCGGCGTCGAGAGTCGCCATCTCGATCAACCACAACGAACACTCCGGCGGCATCCCGTCGACCGTCTCGACGTACCCCGCCAAGGCCTCGAGCCGGCGACGGGCTTCGTCGGGGCGGTCCTGCTCGCGGTCGACGCGGGCGCGTCTCACCTCGAGACGCGCGAGGTGAGCGGGGTCGGTCAGCGCTCCGACCCGTTGAGCGCGATCAAGCGCGTCCGCGGCGTCTGAAGGCCGTCCGTCGTCCAGGCACAGGTCGGCGAGAGCGACGCCGCCCAGCACCGCATGGAGCACGCGGCCAGCAGCGGCCGATCCGCTCGCCGTCTCGCGCAGGATGCGTCCGGCATCTTCGCTGCGGCCCTCGTGCCGAGCCAGCAGGGCGTCGGCGAGAGCGACGGTGTCCTCCCACCGCGCGCTGACACGCGCGGACACGAGGCCTCTGGCCCGCGCAACCAGCGCACTGGCGGGCGACACGTCCCCGGCGAGCAGGTGCAGGTGCGCGAGGCGGGCGCAGTTGACGGCGGTGATCCGCCGATCTCCTTCGAGCTCGGCCCGGCGCAGGGCCTCGGTCTGCCAGTGCAGCGCCTCGGGCAAGGAGCGGTAGGTCCAGGCGATGGCGATGCTGGCCGATGCGCCGCATCGTACGGCGTCCGGAGCGGTCGGCCCGTAGCTCACGGTCATCCCCTCCGCTCGGTCGCAGGCCTTCAGCGCCGCGCGGCTGGCAGCTTCGGCCTCGCCAGGATCGGCGAGCGAGTCCCCCAGCGTCTGCAGGGCGAAGGCCTCGACCGGGACGTCGCCGGCCGCCACGGCGAGGTCGCGTGCCTCCGAGGCCGCAGCTGCAGCACCGGCGCGGTCGCGGGTCGCACGTAACCAGGCCCAGTAGGTCAGCCCGATGGCTCGCGCTGGAGCGGTGCCACCGGCCCGGTCGAGAGCGGACTGCAGGCGCTCCTCGCCCTCCTGCTCGTGACCGGCCTCGAACCACAGGGTCATGGCGTTGACGACCAGCTGGAGCAGCTCGGAGTCGCGGCCGAGGCCGGAGCAGTGCTCGACGGCCACCCGGATGTTGTCTGCCTCGGCCACGGCCAGAGCGAGCCAGTCCGGCGACTCGGGTCCCTCGCTGTGCACGGCCAGCCGAGTCGCCCAGCCCGAGTACCACTCCAGCATGCGGTCGAGCACCGCGTCGCGGTCCGGGTCCTCGGCGAGCCGCTCGAGCGCGAACTCGCGGACGACGACGAGCATGCGGAACCGAGCCTGACCCGACACCGGGGTCACCGCCTGCACGAGGTTGCGGTCGACCAGGTCGAGCAGCACCTCCTCGACCGAGGTGGACCCGTCCTCGCAGACGGCCGCGGCCGCCGCCACGTCGAAGGTGGCCGGGAAGACCGCCAGGCGGCGAAACACCACACGTTCGGGGCCACTGACCATCTCGTGGCTCCAGGCGATGGTCTCGCGCAGGGACCGGTGCCGGGGAGCAGCGTCGCTGCGTCGGCCGCGCAGGTCGAGGCGGCCCTGGCTCGAGCCGCTCGACCAGGGCGGCAGGGCCGTGCAGGCGTACCCAGGGCGCGACGATCTCGATGGCCAAGGGCAGTCCGTCGAGGTGCCTCACGATCCGCATCACGTCGACGGCGTTGTCCTCGGTGACCTGGAACGCCGGGTCCAGGGCACGGACCCGGTCGGTCAGCAGCTCGACCGACGACTGGCTCACGACGTCCGCCAGATCGCCGGACGCGGGCACCGGCAGCACGGGCACGCCGTACTGCTGCTCCCCCTCGACCTGTAGTGGCTGGCGGGAGGTGACCAGGATCCGCAGGTCGCGGCACGTCCGGTGCAGGCGTCGTACGAACGAGGCCAGGCCGGGCAGGTGCTCGGCGTTGTCCAGCACCAGGAGCCCGCGCACGTCGGCGAGTCGACTGGTGAGCATGTCTGCCGGGTCGGTTCCGGCCGCGACTCCGAGGCCCAGGGTCGAGGCGACGGCCGAGGCGGCCAGCACGGAGTCACGCACCGGTGCCAGCTCCACGAACCATCCGAGCCCACCCGGCTCCAGGTGCCTGTCGAGCACCTCGTGGGCCAGCCGCGTCTTGCCACTGCCGCCAGGGCCTGTCAGCGTGACGAGGCGACCGGCCGCCAACAGCGCTGCCACGTCGACCAGCTCCTCGGCGCGGCCGAAGAAGCGGTCGGCGGGTGCCGAGTCCCGGGACGTCGAAGCGAGGACGGACGTGGCCCGTCGGGCGGTCTCGGGGTCCGGCAGCAGATCGGGGTCCCCCTGGAGGATCCGCTGATGCATGTCCCGAAGCGCAGGACCCGGGATCGTGCCGAGCTCTTCGTCGAGCCGCTGACGGGCCACGTCGTACGCCGCCAGGGCCGACGCCTGCCGCCCGGCGAGCGCGTGCGCCTTCAACACCATGACCGTCGTGCTCTCCCGCAGCGGATCTCGCGCCTGGGCCTCCAGCAGCAGGGCGAGCACGTCGTCGGGGTCGTGGCCGACAGCCAGTGCGGCTTCCGCCCACTGCTCGACAGCACGCGCACGCTCGGCCTCCAGGGGCGCGGCGAGCTCGGCGTGGAACGCCTCGCCGTCCAGGTCCGCGAGCGCCGGCCCGCGCCAGAGGTCGAGGGCGGCGCGCCAGCAGTCGGCTGCGTCCCGGCCCTGCAGGGTACGAGCCCTCGTGGCCAGGGACCGGAAGGCTCAGGAGGTCGGAGTGCTCCGTCGACAGCGCCAGCCGGTAGCCACCGCCGACCGTCGCGAGCGGTCCGTCCGCGCCACCCAGCACCTTGCGCCACGCTGAGACATAGGTCTGGACGACATTCACTGCGGAGGCCGGTGGCGCCTCGCCCCAGAGGCGGTCGATGACCGATGCGACCGGTTGCACGACGTTGGGTTCGGCGGCCAGGACGGCCAACAGGCCCCGGCGACGCGCGCCACCGGGCCCGACCAGAACCCCCTCGAGACGCACCTCGAAGGGTCCCAGCAGGCCCATCCACAGCCCGTCCGACACCACGGCGCCCCCCTAGGTCGTGTCTCCCAAGTCGAGCCGACCCAGTGTTCCACGGGAGTACGCGCGCCGTCGTGGTCCTGTCGCCTTCAAGCACGCGTCCAGCCGCAGTTCAGCGCCCTTCCAGCGACCGGACGCACTGTCCTCTCATCCACCTCACCGAAGGGACAGCACCATGAACACCAACCGAACCACCACCATCCGCCGCAACACCCTGACCGTCGTAGCCCTCATCGCGACGCTGGGCGTCGCCGCCGTCCCCACGCACGCCGCGACCGGTACTCCGGTCGAGCCCGGCGTCTGCAGCTGGACCGTCGACCAGCTCCCGTACACCCCGGACGCCGTCGAGGGCTGGTACGGCGCCTGCCAGGCTCCCCGGCACCTCGGCACCCCGGACGCGACGGAGGCCTGGCTGCGTTGACGTCAGCCGAGCAGTCCTGTCAGTCGAGCTCGCCGCGGGCGCGCAGCCTCCGGACCAGCGTGTCGCTGCCGGCGAGCAGGCCTGAACGCACCGTCGGGTCCGTACCTTCCGCATGTGCCATCGTCAGCGCCGCGTCGAGGAACGCCTGGTCGCCCACGTCGGGGAACATGCCGCGAATCAAGCTGTCCACCTTGAGCATCAGACCGCCGGCGAGCTTGGGGATCTCCTCGAGGTAGCGCCAGGTGAACGGGAGCAGGACCTCGCGCTGCTGGGGCTGCCAGAACGTCATCACCATCCAGTACGTGCTCAGCCCGGACGGCACGGACTGGTCGACGTAGAAGGCGTGCCACGCCTCTTCCTTGGCCTCCGGGAGTGGCCGGGCCGTGCGAACCGTCAGAGCGTTGAACGGCGCGTCGGGGTCGGGGTCGCGTTCGAGCAGCCGCGCCACCGCGTCCTCGTCGTACTCGCCCCGCGCAGCGCGGGTGGCCGCGACCCGCCACGCCAGGCCGAGGTCGTCCGCGGCGGCCTCGTCCACCTGCGCGAAGTGCTCGGCGGTGACGGCATTGTTGGCCAGCTCGAGCAGGGCACCCTGGGCGAGCTCGGGCTCCTGCGCCGAGTACGGCGGCCACGTCGGCGACCCTGCTCCGCTGCGCATCGATGCGGTCGACCGGCGTGAACCTGTGAGCCACCACCCTGCCGGCCAGCTGGAGGAACGGCTCGACCACGCCGGCCAGGCGTTCGGTCTCGAGCACGCCCAGGACGCAGGTCAACATGTCGTCGGCACTCAGCTCGCCCTTCACGAGCATGTCGTAGGCCGTCGTGACGGCCAGGGCTCGAGAGACGACGTCAGGCAGCTGACCAGCGCGGCGCAGCAGAAGGTCGAGCGACTGCTGGTCGGTCCGGGCCGCGGCGAAGGTGAGGTCGTGGTCGTTGACCAGCCGCAGGTCGCAGTCCGGCAGCTCGACCTCGGTGGCGGACCCGCTGGTGAGCACCGGTACATCAGCCACGTGCTGGAAGCCGTTGCCCGTGTCGGCGTAGCAGCCGATGTCGAGCCGGTGGGGCCGCGGCGCGTCGCCATCGGGCCCGACGACCGTCAGGGTCGTCCCCGGCGAGCACGAGCGTGTCGGTGCCTGCGCTGTCGAGCCAGGCCGTCTCCCACGCGGCGAGGTCCTGCCCACTCGCCGAGCCGATCGCACCGGTGAGGTCCGCCAGGGTGGTGTTGCCCCACGCGTGCTCGCGGAAGTAGGCGCGCAGGCCTTCGAGGAAGGCGTCGTCGCCGGCGTACGCGCCGAGCTGCCTGAGCACGGCCTGGCCCTTGTCGTAGGAGATGGCGTCGAAGTTCGCCATCGCCTGCGCCACATCGGGGACATCGCCGCGGATCGGATGGTTGGCCGGCCCCATGTCGAGGCGGTAGCCGTTCTGCTTCGCGACGGCGAGGAAGCTGGCCCACCCGTCGGAGTAGCGCGTCGCACCTTCGGCCGCCCAGCAGGCCGCCCACGAGGCGAAGGCCTCGTTGAGCCACAGGTCGTCCCACCACCGCATCGTGACCAGGTCGCCGAACCACATGTGCGCCATCTCGTGGAGCACCACCTCGGCGATCTCGCGGCGCTCGTCGTAGGTCGGCGTACTCCGTGGCAGCGCCCAGTCGCCGCAGGTGACGCAGCCCCAGTTCTCCATCGCCCCGCCGAGGTCGGGCACGAACACGTGGTCGTAACGCTCCTGGCCGAACGGGATCCCGAAGTGCTCGCCGAACCACGCGAGCCCCTGCTCGGTGAGCTCGAACAGCTCCTCGGCGTCGCGGTCGAGCAGCTCCTTCAACGACTGCCGGCAGTACAGCCCGAGGTCGTGACCACCACGCCGCGACCGCAGCTCGTAGAACGGGCCCGCATTGACCACCACGACGTACGTCGACAGCGGCGGCGTGTCCGCGAACGTCCAGAGGCGACCGCCGTCAGCCAGCCCCTCCACCGACGTGCTGGCCGAGTTGCTGAGCACCGTCCACGTCTCCGGCGCGCTGACGACGAAGCCGTGGACCGCCTTGAGGTCGGGCTGGTCGAAGTTCGCCCACGCCATCCGGGCGAAGTCGCACTCGAAGCTGGTCCAGAGGTAGACGAGCTTGTCGCTGGGGTCGACGGTCCTCTGGATCCCGTGCGCGCTGGCGGTGTCGGACTGCGACGACGCGACCACCAGGACGTTCTCGGCGCGCAGGTCGGGCAGCGGCAGTCGGCCGCGTTCCGCCGTCGCGGGGTCGAGCGCGACGCCGTTGAGCGTCGCGGACGAGATGTCGGCGACGCAGTCGACGAACGTGGACGCGCCCGGCTCGCGGCAGGTGAACGTGATGGTCGAGGTCGCCTCGAGCACCACCCCCTCGAAGAGCCCACGAAGGTCGACCTCGATGTCGTAACGGGTCACCTCGATGAGCGCTGCGCGCTCCTCGGCCTCGGTGCGGGTCAGGCTGGCAACGGACTCCATCGGCCCACCGTAGGGCGACCCGTGATCCCGCGACCACCACTCCCTCCTCGGGCTCATGCTCGTCGGGCGCTACGAGGCCGGACCAGGCAGCCTCACCCGAGGATGACCCACCGGGGGCTTACGGCGACGTCCGACCAGTGACGACGCCAGCACCCGAGCCACGACCGAAGGCCGCGCCAGTGAGCTGGGCGGCGCGACCAGGTTGAGCACGAGGTTGAACGACTTCGCGAGTGCGACGGAGGTGTGGGTGCCCTTGATCACGCGCAGCACATATCGGTTGGCCAGGTCCGTCCCCCGTGCCTTCGGACCGACCGTCTTCGGGTGGAGGAAGTCAGCGCCGACTGCGATCGCCCAGGGATTGTCGATGATGCTCGCGGCCTCGCGATGGAATCGCCGCGGCAGCTCCTCCGAACGCACGCCCAGCTCTCGGACGGCTTCGCCGAGCGCGGCGGCCTGGAGGGCGGCGCAGGCCATGCCTTGTCCATAGATCGGGTCGAAGCTGCACGCGGCGTCGCCGAGAGTGATGAACCCTGCCAGCAGTCTGGGTGCCTTCTCGTAGTGCCGGCGCTGGCTGGATGGAAAGCGGTACGACGCCACCGACGACAGCGGGCCCAGGGTCTCGATGAGCTGTGCCACGGCCGGGGACAACAGGCTGTGCGCGAACGCGAGGATCTCCTCCTCGGAAGTGCCGGGCACCTCGCCGTGCACGCCCGCCAGCGTCACCATCCACCGGTCGCCCTCGACGGGGAGCACCGCACCAGCGCGATAGGACGTGGGCGGCGAGGTGCCGCAGACGAAGAAGCTGCCTTCCCAGTCAGCTGCCGAACGCGGGAGGAAGCCGGTGGTGTAGGCGCAGTCGATCGTCACCTTGGTCACCGGCGGGGCGAGACTCCCCGCAGACTCGAGCTGATGAGCGAGGCGTGAGGATCGACCGGAGCAGTCGACCACGAGATCCGACGCGCGCAGGACTCCGTCGACCACCGCCCCGGTGACCCGCCCGTCGACGACGTCGACCCGCTCCACGACGACGCCGTCCTCGAGCCGCACGTTGTCCAACAGCTCGACGCGGCGACGTACCGCCGTCTCCAGCATGGGCCGGGTCATGCTCAGCACGGGCCGACCCCAGTCGCCCTGTGCTCGGTAGCCGCCGGCCTGGTAGATCCACCCCCTCTTGCCGTCGACCCACCGGGCACCCATCCGCTCGAGCTCGTTCTCGATCCCGGGGAACCAGCCTTCGAGCAGGCCCAGACCGGCCGAGAGCAACAGATGCAGGTGCTTGCCCTGGGGAACGTGGCCTCGAGGCGAGATGGCGTCGGTGAGTCGCTCCCGCTCGATCACCACGATGTCGTCGAGGAGCTCGGACAGGGCTCGCGCGGTCAGGAGGCCAGCCATGCTCCCTCCGACGACGATCGCGGACGTCACGCGGAAAGTCTGGCGCACGCCGTCCGGCGGTGGAAGATGTCAGGCCTGGGTCACCCGGGCGTTGCCGTGGAGCAGGTCGGTGGGGTCGTACTTCGCCTTGAGCTCGGCGAGGCGTGGGAGCTTGGCCGCGCCATAGGCATCGACCACGGCGTCGAACTCCGACGAGCCGTTGACGTAGGAGCCGTCGCTGGCGGCGTACGGGCGCATCGCCTCGCCCATCGAGCGCACCCAGTCGCGCTCAGCGGCGAACATCTCGGGGACCGGAGCGCCCCCGATGATGAACACGCCGAAACGGGGTGAGCGGCCGCCACTGAAGGCGGTCGCATCCTCCGAAACGGCGGAGTAGGCGTTGTCGAGGCGGTAGAACAGCGTGATCGAGAGTGGCGAGGTCTTCTTCGGGAAGTGCTCGACGAGAGCGTCGATGACGCCGTCGGAGAGCTCCTCGACGTAGCAGCCCTTGTCGTAGCAGTAGAGGCCCCAGCCGTTCGCCTCGTCGAGCATCTGCTGGAGCGCGACGTACGGCATCGGGGTGGCGAAGGCGAACGCCGGCGGCACCGCGGAGCCGGCCTGCTCGACCACGGCGGCGTGTTCCTCGGCCGAGCCGAAGCCGACGATGACCATGGCGTAGCCGGGCTGGAGCTGGTGCTCCTCGGGCACGAAGGGGGCCGGGGGTGCGTTCAGGCCACCGACGACCACGTTGACGTCGGGCGGCAGCGATGCGATCACCGTGCGCGCGTGGCGGAGAGCCTCGCCGCCCTGGTCGAGGGTCCAGAACACGAAGCCGAAGTGGATCATCGGGCCGGCCTCGTGAAGCTCGAACTCGAACTCGGTCACGATCGCGAAGTTGCCGCCACCGCCGCGCAGGGCCCAGAAGAGATCCGGGTTCTCGGTCTCCGAGGCCGTCAACACGTCGCCGGCCGCGGTCACGACGCGGGCCGAGACGAGGTTGTCGATCGCGAGCCCGTGCTTGCGGCTCAACCAGCCCATGCCACCGCCGAGGGTCAGCCCGCCGATGCCGGTGTGGCTGACCAGGCCGACGGGCACGGCCAGGCCGTGCTCCTGGGTGGCCGCGTCGAGGGCGCCCAGCAGCGTCCCGCCGCCTACCTTCACCCGCCGCGCGCCCGGGTCGACGTCGACGTGGTTGATCCGGCTGAGGTCGATGACGAGGCCGTCGTCGACGATGCACGAGCCCGACATGCTGTGGGCACCGCAGCGCACGGCGACCTCGACACCATGCATCGCTGCGAACCGCACCGCCGCCTGTACGTCCGACTCGTCGGCGCACATGGCGACGGCGAGCGGGCGGCGGTCGATGGCGGCGTTCCAGACGCGGCGGGCCTCGTCGTACGTCGCATCACCTGCCTCGACGACCTCGCCGTGCAGCGAGCTGCGGAGATCGGAGATCGGGGCGTTCGCGGTCTGGGTCATGGCGTGCCTCCCTTGGCGGTCGCGTGGTTTCGAGGCTCGTCGCTAGCGCTCCTCACACCTCAACCAGCGACGCTTTGGGGGGCGATGCACTGTAGTCCCGCAAGGCCGCGGAGCGCAGCCCTCAAGGCATGCCGGGAAGACCTTGTGGAGTGACCCAGACGTACCCGCCGACGATCTCCCGGCCGAGGGAGAGAGCTGCCCTCAGCGACGGCAGGTTCTCGGGGTGGATGGAGCCCCAGAGCACGTCGCCCGGGCGGGCCGGTAGCTGCCTCACGAGCTGGCCGACGGCACGGGCCGCGATCCCCCTGCCGCGCCACGAAGGGTCGAGGCACAGCTCCTCGACGCAGAAGCCGCTCAAGCCGTGGGCGTCGTCCCTCGTCGCCGCCACGACACCTGCGGAGGCGCCGTCGACGAGCACTTCGAAGAGCAGTCCCTGCGCGGCGCACTCGGCGAGCGAGTCGGCATCCTCGGGGGTGGCCCAGAGACGGGTCGTTTCGGAGTGCTGGGAGTAGATGGCGGCAGTGCGTTCGGCGAGGGGCTCAGGCTCGCCGGGTCGCAGCGTGACGTCGTCGGCGTCGGGCGAGGTGGGCTGCCTGGCGAGCAGCCTCGACACGAGGCCGGCCACGATGTGTTGGTCCACCGCCGAGCGGCCCGGGGCGAAGCGACGATCGTCGTCCAACGACGCCGTGAGCTCGACGTCGTACGGCGCGTCGACGCGCAGGCAGAGCGGCTGGAACTGGGCGAAGGCCGGGAGTACGTCGGCCGCGACGGCTGCGATCCCGTCAGGGGTCGGGGGCTGGTCGGTGGCGACCACGTCGACGAAGGGCTTGTCGCGGTCGAGCCCGCGGAAGCGGATCCCGGCGACGGCCCATCCGCCTGCACGGAGCTCGAGCCTGCGGTTGGCCCAGCACAGCGGATCGGGCTCGAGGCCGGGTCCGACCGCGTCGCGGAAGGCGGTACCGAAGGCCGAGTCCCCCACTCGTCCCGCCTCGGTCGCGAGCCAGGTAGCGAGCTGGTCAGCCAGGCGCTCGTCGTCGTACCAGGAGCGGAGCCGGAGTGCGATCCACGGCAGGCGTGCCTGCACCATCTCGCCGAGAAGCTCTTCCATCGGCGGTCACGCTAGTCCAGGACGCGGCGAACCCGGACCCACCCGAGTGGGTCCGGCTTCTGGCTGGGTTCAGACGGCGACGTCGGCGGCGGCCTCCTGACGGGCAGGGGCGGGAGCCTCGCTCGGATCGTGGTCTCCACAAGCTCGACCCGCGTGTGGTCCCAACGCTCTGCCGATCGAGCTCGGCGAGACCAGATGCCAAACCTGGCGCTCGACACTCAAGCCACTATTCTGGCTAGTGACAGGCTAGACATAGGGCTATCATTCTTGCCATGAAGACGGTTCCCTTGAGCGAGGCGAAAGACAAGTTGTCCGCGCTTGTCGACGAGGCAGACACTACGCACGAGATCGTCCAGATCACCAAGCATGGCCGGCCAGCCGCCGTTCTCATGTCCGCCGACGACCTCGAGTCACTGCGAGAGACCCTTTTCTGGCTCCAGCAGCCCGGTGTCCGTGAAGACTTGCTGGACGGCGATCGTGAGCACGAGGCCGGGGATACTCTCAACGGCGAGGACCTCCGAGCACGTTTCGGGCTGCCGCCTCTGTGAGTGCCTCAGAAAGACGAGGGCCTTGGTCTGTCTCGGCAACGAGTCGATTCCAACGCGACCTTGACCGCCTGCCTCCGCGGGTGGCGACAGCCGTCGTCGAGTTCGTGACGACGGTCCTCCCGGACAACCCGTCGCGGATGAGCAAACCCTTGACCGGAGACCTCGGCGGCTACCGATCTGCCCGCCGCGGCGACTATCGCGTACTCATTCGCCTCGACGAGGAAGCACGGGTCGTCATCCTGCACCGGGTGGCTCACCGCGCCCACATCTACCGACCAGGCTGAGACGAGAGGTGGGCTCCTGCCATAGATTGCGGCCCGTGCAGGTGGCGGTGTTCGGTGCCGCCCGGGTGACCCGGGACGCGCCGACGGGGGACGGGCCGACGTGGCAGGAGGTCGGCGCGCGCAAGCCGCGGTCCGTGCTGGCCGCGCTCGCGCTGCACGCCGGCCGCCCGGTGAGCGCGGACGTGCTGGCCGACCTGGTGTGGGCGGGCGAACCACCGCGGGCGGCCCACGGTGCCCTGCACGCCTACATCTCCGGGGTGCGCAAGTCGCTCGACCCCGATCGCACGACGCGCTCGGTGGAGTCGGTGCTGGAGACCACCGACCACGGCTACCTGCTGCGGGTCGAGGCCGATGATGTCGACGCGCACCGCTTCGTCCGCGACGTACGCCGCATCGAGCGTGTGCTCGCCCCGCTGGCGACCCAGCTGACTTCCGGCGACCGGAGCGACTGGCCCGGCCGGAGCACGGTAGTCGCGTCGCTCGACGAGCTCGACGCCGTGCTGGCGACCTGGACCGGGACGCCGTACGCCGACCTCCTCGAGCACCCCGACGTGGTGGCGGAGCGGGCGGCGCTCGAGCAGGTGCGTACGGCGGCCGAGCAGGGCCGCCTGCTCGGGCTGCTCGCCCTGGGTGAGCCGGCGAGCGTGCTGGCCACCACGGAGGCTCGGGTCGCCACCAACCAGCTGCAGGAACGCTGGTGGGCGCTGCACGCACTGGCGCTGACCCGCGTGGGCCGGCAGGCGGAGGCGCTCGACGCCTTGCGCGAGGTCCGCAACCTGCTGGGTGACGAGCTGGGCCTCGACCCCGGACCGGAGCTGCGCGACCTCGAGCAGGCGATCTTGCAGGCAGGAGTCGTGGCTCGGCGCTGCGCTCGATGCGGCGTCTCCTCTTACGGGGTCTCGTGACGGTCGCAGAGCGACCTCCTCGACCAGCGAGATCGCGACCTCCTCGACCGACGAGGTGGAGTCCGTCGGGCGTGCGACCGAGCGGGCCCGGCTGAGCGCGCTGCTCGACACGCCGGCCGGGGCCGCGCTGCTGGTGGGCGAGCCCGGGATCGGCAAGACCTGGCTGACCAACCAGCTCGCCGAGGAGGCGACGAACAAGGGGTACGTCGTCGCGCGCGGCGCGTGCTCGCAGGACGACGGCGCTCCGCCGCTGTGGCCGTGGCTCGGGGTGCTCCACACACTCCAACCGGACGACGACCTGGCAGGGCTGACCGACCAGGCCAACGAGACCAGTGCGGCGAGCCAGGCCTTCCAGACCTCCGACCGGATCGCGCGGGCCGTGTTCGCGGTGGCCGAGCGGACGCCGGTCCTGGTGGTCCTCGACGACCTCCACTGGTCCGACGACGCGACCCTGCGCACGCTGCGGCACGTGCTCGCCACGACCCCGCCGGAGGCCCGCCTCGTGGTCGTCGCCACCCGGCGTGCGCACCCAGAGCCGACGGGTGCGTTGGCCGAGGTCGGCGAGGCGTTCGCCCGACGCCACGCGCTCCGGCTCGACCTCGACGGTCTCGGGACGGACGAGGCGCGGACGCTGGTGCGGTCCGTCGCCGGCCCCGAGATCGGGGACGCCACCGCCGATGCGTGGCACCGGCGAGCCGCCGGGAACCCGTTCTTCCTCGTCGAGCTGGCCCGGTTGGACGAGAAGGACGCCGAGGTACCCGCCACGGTGCGCGACGTCGTGACGCGACGGCTGGCCGTGCTCGACGACGGTGCCCTCGACACGTTGCGCCTGGCAGCGGTCGCGGGGCGGCGTTTCCAGGCGATGACCGTGGCCGCCGCTGCCGCCGCGGACCTCGACGACGTGCTGGACGACCTGGAGACCGCCCGCGCGGCCGGGCTTGTGGTCGAGGAGGACGCCGGCGACTACTCCTTCGCACACGCGCTGACCCGCGACTCGGTCTACCAGTCCGTCCCGTCGACCCGGCGTTCTCGGCTGCACGCCCAAGTCGCCAACGCGTTCGAGAGCGACCCCGCCGTACGCCGCCTCCTCGTCGCCGACGAGCTGACCGCGGAGCTGGCGCGGCACTGGCTGGCGGCCGGACCGAGCCACCTCGACAAGGCGTGGCGCGCGGCCCGAGGTGCTGCCGACCAGGCCCGCGGTCTGTCGGCGTGGCGCGAGGCGCTCGACCTTCGCGCGGCCGCGGTGGCCGCCCAGCGCCGGAGCGCGGACGGCGAGGAGAACGTGCTGTTCGACCTGCTGCTCGAGCTCGGTCTGGACGCTGCGTACGCGGCCCGCTGGCCGGACGTCGAGTCGGCGTGCATGGAGGCGATGGTGATCGGCCGCACGTTGGGCTCGCCCGCGCGGGTGGCCGAGGCGGCGGCGACGATGATGTCGTACTGCATCTGGCAGCCGCACGCACCGGACGTGGTGTTCGAGGACGTCATCGACGACCTGCGCTGGGCCCTGGCTCATCTGGACTCGAGCCACCCGGGTGACGCCGGCGACCGGGCGACGCGCACGCGGCTCCAGCTGGCGCTCGCCATCGAGCTCTACTACGTGCCCGGCACCGAGGCGGAGCGCCAGGCCCTCATCGACACCGGGATGGCGATGGCCCGCCGGCTCGGCGACCCCCACCTGCTGTGGTGGGCGTCGCGTGCGGCGTGGATGGCCGGATGGACACCGCAGCTGACCGAGCAGCGGATCGCCTGGATCAACGAGGGCCTCGCCGCGGCGCGCGAGGTCGGCGACGTGGCCGCCCAGGCAGTGCTGCTCACCTCGCTCGCCGTCGACTCCCTCGAGCTGGGCCGCCGCGAGGACTGGCTCGCCACCAGCGAGGAGGCCGGGCGACTGGCGGACCGGCACCGGCTGCCGTACGTGCACCTCGGCCTGCACTGGATGTGGATGTGCCTGGCCAGCCTGCGCGGCGACCGGGAGACAGTGACCCGCCACCACGAGATGCTCTCCGAGACCGCCCCACTGGTCGCCGTACCCATGCAGGACGTGCACGCACCGGCGGCCGCGATGTTCGCGTCGCTGTGGGACGCCGAGGCCCTGGCTGCCGTCGCCGACGAGACCCTCGACCAGATCCGCGACCACTACGGCACGGCCACCACCACCCACCTGCTGCTGACCCGGGCCGGGCGGTCCGACGAGGTGCCGCCGCTGCTCGACCGCAGCCCGATGCCGGACGAGCCCCCGACGTACTGGTCGACCCTCACCGACTGGGCCGACGAGGCCGAGGCGGCAGCAGTCTCGGGCCACCTGCCCGTCGCGACCCAGGCGGTCGAGATGCTCCGGCCGTACGGCGGCCGGATCGGCGTCGCCGGGATCAGCGCGGTCATCGGCCCGCTCGACGGCTATCTCGCGCTCGCCCTCGCGGCGATCGGCGAGCAGGACGAGGCCGCCGAGCGCGCCGACGCGGCGCTCGCGATGGCCGACGAGTGGGAGTTCACTGCGTACCGCGACTGGTTGCTGGACCACCGCGAGCGGATGGGGTTCTAGCCGCTCGGTCACGGGCCGAGCGCCCCTACCGGCACGATGACGATGCCGTCCGGTCTGGTGTAGCCGTAGCCGTTCGCGGTGATGACGCCGAGCACGGCCGGCTCGCCCACCTTCGACGTGTCGACCTTGGCGGCGAACTTGAGCAGCCCGGCAGCAGCATTCTCGACCGCCTGCTCGCCGCCCAGCTTCACCTCGAACGCCCCCCAGCCACCGTCACGGGTCTGGATGATGATGTCGACCTCGAGCGCATCGCTGTCGCGGTAGTGGTGCACGGTTCCGTCGAGGGCGGTCGCGTAGACGCGGCAGTCTCTGACGGCCAGTGACTCGAAGAGGAGCCCGAGGTAGTTGAGGTCGCCCAGCAGTCTCTGGGGGCCGGCGGCGACCGCCGCGGCTGCCAGCGACGGGTCGATGAGGTGGGTTCGTGGCGCGGTCCGCAGGGTGGCGCGGGATCGTAGATGCGTGCTCCACGGCGGCTGCTCCTCGATGACCATGAGGCGGTGGAGCGCGTCGAGGAACGCATAGACGGTCGTTCGCGCGATGGCGCCGTCCTCGCCTTCGACCTGCGCGGCGAGGCGGGCTGGCCTCTGCTCCATGGCGACGTTGCGCGCCAAGGCTTGGAGCAGTCGCTGTACGAGGACGGGATTGCGGCGGATGCCGTCCATGCGCGAGATGTCGATCTCGGCGATGTTGCGCAGGTAGTCGGCATTGGCTTGTGCGGCGGCGTCGAGGGGCAGGTTGAGGTTGAGTGGCCAGCCGCCTCTGACGACGAGATCTGCGACCTCGGGGATGGTCAGGGTGGCGGCTGCGGTCGGCCGTTCGCCTGCAAGGAGCGCTGCGAGCGAGATGGCTCCCGTGGAGTGGCCACTCTCGAACAGGCTCATGGGGCGCATGACGAGGCGGGCGAAGCGGCCTGCACCGGTGTGGCGACGGGCGTCGTCCTCTGGAACGGCGGAGCCGGTGAGGACGAACTGTCCGGGCTCGCCTCGACGGTTGACTTCGCTTCGGACGTGGTTCCAGACACGGGTGGCTTGTAGCTGCCATTCGTCGACCAGCTGGGGCGGGGCGCCGGTGAGCACGAGGGCGGGGTCGACACCGATGGCGTCCAGGGCGGCTTGGTCGGTGTCGAGGTAGACCTGGCTGGCCGTGAACTGCTCGGCAGTGAAGGTCTTGCCGCACGCCTTGGGGCCTTCGAGGAGAACGGCGCCGACGGAATGGAGTCGTTGCTGCAACACGCCGTCGAGGACGCGAGGCCGATAATCCCGATCATGCTCGCCTGCGGTGCTCACCTGCACAGACTACACTTTGCGAGCCTTTTAAAACTACATTCTGCAGAGTCTAGGCCCTACAGTTTGGGAGCCTCTGAAACTACAGCTTGCGACTACCCAAGGCACCTCACCACCCTCAAGGGGTCTCGACACGCGCGTTTCGGTGGTCGAGCCCGCGAGCGCCAGCGAGCGGTGTCGAGACCTCGCCCGGCTCGACCACCGAAGGGCTCCACCACCGACCAAGAGGCGCCCAAGTCGGTCACAAGTCCGCCGCAAGCGCAGCGCGGGACGGTCTCCGCAACCGAACTTCCAAGGAGACCATGATGAACCGCACCCTCGACCGGCTCGGCCGGTTCGCCGCCACCCACCCGTGGCGCACCTTCGCCGTCTGGCTGGTCCTGGCCGTCACCGTCTTCGGCGTCGCCGGAGCGGTCGGCGGCCAGACCCAGGAGGACTGGGACGTCCCGGCCGCTCCTGCACAACGTGGCATCGACCTGCTGCGGGAGCACCTGCCTGCGTCGGGCAACACCTCCGCACAGGTCGTCGTCCACGACGACGCCCCGCTGGCCGACTCCGAGCTGACTGCTCTCACCGACCGGCTGGCCGGCCTCGACCACGTCCTCACCGTCAGCCCCCCGCGGATGTCCGCCGACGGCGACACCGCGCTGATCACCGTGCAGTACGACGTTCCGGTCACGCATCGCGACCTGTACGGCCACGCCGAGCCGCTGGAGCAGGCGATCGAGCCGACCCAGGAGGCCGGCGCGGAGGTCGTGCTCGGCGGTGAGCTGCCGAGCACCGCCAGCGGCGCGATGAAGGGCACCGGCGAGCTCATCGGCATCGTGGTGGCGCTGCTCATCCTGCTGCTGATGTTCCGCTCGGTCGTCGCAGCCGGCCTGCCCGTGGTCGTAGCGGTCGCCGGACTGGCCGTCGGCGCCGCAGGCATCACGATCCTGTGTGGCGTGATGTCGGTCAGCCCGTTCGCCCCGACGGTCGCCACGATGGTCGGCCTGGGCGTGGGCATCGACTACGCGCTGCTGATCCTCGTCCGGACGCTGGAGTACCGCCGGGCCGGCTTCGGTGTCGTCGACGCGGCCGCCGCCTCGAGTGTCACCGCTGGTCGCTCGGTCGTCCTCGCGGGCACCACCGTGCTCGTCTCGCTGCTCGGCCTGCGCCTGTCCGGACTGTCGACGTTCGGCGCCTTCGGCTTCGCCACCGCGATCACCGTCGTCGCCGTCATGGTCACCGCCCTGCTGCTGGTGCCGGCGCTCTTCGCGCTCACCCACCGCTGGGTCGAGCCGCGCGCCGTACGACGTGCGCGCAAGGCTGCAAGCGGGCTCCGGTCTCGGACGGGCCCTCGGCCCGGACTCGACCGTCCGCGACGGCGCGCGCGCCGAGCGTTGGGCACGGCGAGTTGCCGGCCGGCCGCTGCCGTGGCTGATCGGCGCCGCGACCGTGATGGTGCTGCTGGCCGCTCCGGTGCTGGACATGCGTACCTGGCCGGGCAGCGGTGGCGACGAGGTCGCCGGGACGCCGCTGCGTGAGTCGTTCGACCTGATCTCGGAGGAGTACGGGCCGGGCGCGAACACGCCGCTGATGTTCGTCGCCGACCGCGACGTCGTCGGCGACGCAGGGATCGACCAGCTGGCCGCGAGCCTCGACGCTCGCTCGGACATCGTCAACGTCAGCCCCGCCATGGTCTCTCCGGACGGCGCGATCGCACTCGTCACGGCCGAGTCCGTGCTGCGCGACAACGACGAGCGGCGTGGCCGGGCAGATCGCCGACCTGCGGGCCGAGCTTCCCACCGGCGTCGAGCTGACCGGGTCGTCCGTGCTGTTCAGCGACATCGCCGACATCTTGGCGACCCGGATCTGGCTGGTGATCGGCTTCGTCGTCGGCATCTCGGTGCTGCTGCTGATGGTGATGTTCCGGTCGGTGGTGATCCCGCTCAAGGCGGCCGCGATGAACCTGCTGTCCGTACTCGCGGCGTACGGCGTGCTGACCGCGGTCTTCCAGTGGGGCTGGGGCCAGCAGCTGCTCGGCCTCGACCACGCCATGCCGGTGTCGACGTGGCTGCCGATCTTGATGTTCGCCATCTTGTTCGGCCTGTCGATGGACTACGAGGTGTTCCTGCTCTCACGGATCCGCGAGGACTACGAGCGCACCGGCGACGCCCGCGGCAGCGTGGCCCGTGGCCTCGCGTCGACCAGTCGGGTGATCACCGCCGCGGCGGCGATCATGGTGGCGGTCTTCCTCGGGTTCGTCACCGAGGACGGCGTGGTGATCAAGATGATCGGGTTCGGGATGGCCACCGCCATCTTCCTCGACGCCACCTTGGTCCGGATGATCCTGGTACCGGCGACGATGACCCTGCTCGGCGAGCGCAACTGGTGGCTGCCGGCCTGGCTCGACCGGATCCTGCCCCGGGTGCAGGTCGAGGCACCGGAGCCGTCTCGCACGCCGGTCGCGTCGACGCCTGAGCGGGAGCTCGAGCCGGTCGGCTGAACGATTCGCAAGCATCGGGTCGTGTGCCTGAGGCAGCGCTATAGCGCGTTCTCAGGCACACGACCCGCGCTTGGGAGGTATCACCGACGGCCTACGATCCTGTGCATGCCCGTCACGCGCGGCTTCTTCCGCAAGCGACCCGAAGGGCCGGAGGGACGGCTACCGCCGGGCCAGTACGACACCGGGGCCGGCTGGCCGGTGCTGACCGCGGAGGTGACACCGCGAGTCGACACCTCGACCTGGACGATGACCGTCGACGGTCTGGTCGAGCGGCCGACGACGTGGACCTGGGACCAGATCCACGCCCTACCGCGGTCGGCGTACACCGGCGACATCCACTGCGTGACCACGTGGTCGAAGTTCGACGTGACGTTCAAGGGCGTCAGCGTCGACCCCCTGCTGGAGGCGGCGGGGCCCCTTGACGACGCGCGGTTCGTGATGGCGCACTCCACCACCGGCTACACCACGAACATCCCGCTGGTCGACCTCACCGACGGCAAGGCGTGGGTGGTGTGGGAGTACGGCGGCCAGCCGCTGCCGCGGGAGCACGGCGGGCCGGTGCGGCTGCTGGTGCCACACCTCTACTTCTGGAAGTCGGCGAAGTGGGTCAACCGGCTCGAGCTGATGGCCGAGGACCGACCGGGGTTCTGGGAGCGCAACGGCTACCACGACCGCGGCGACCCGTGGCGCGAGCAGCGCTACCAGGGCGACGCGTGACGACCTCATCGACCGGGATCGGCGACGTCACGCCACGGCCGACGACGTGGACGACCGGCCGGATCATCGAGAAGGAGCTGCCACACGCCGACATGGTGCGACTGCGGATGCACGTGGAGGACCGGCAGCGGCACTGGCCGGGCCAGCACTACCTGATCCGGCTACGAGCGCCGGACGACTACACCGCGCAGCGCTCGTACTCCGTGGCCTCCGACGACGACGACCCGTTGGTGGAGTTCCTGGTCGAGAAGCTGCCGGGCGGTGAGGTCTCGGAGTTCCTCGCCGACGTCGCGGAGGTCGGCGACGTGCTGGAGATGCGTGGGCCGATCGGGCGCTGGTTCATCTGGGACACCCGGACGCCCGCACTGTGCCTGGTCGGCGGCACGGGCGTCGTACCCGCCGTCGCCATGACCCGCGCCGCCCGCGCCTCGGCCGCACGGACCTGCTCCGCGTGGTGGCGGTCGGGCGAGACCGCGACGAGCTCCCGTACGCCGCGGAGCTCGCGCGGTCCGGGGCGATGCTGGCCTTCACCCGAGCCTCGAGCTCCGACAGGCCCGCCGGTCCCCCGAACGCCGCCGAGCTCGCGCCGTTGCTGGTGGGGGCCGAGCTGGCCTATGTCTGCGGCTCGTCGCGCTTCGCCGAGTACGCCGAGGGGTTGCTGCTCGAGTGCGGCGTGGACGCAGCGGCGATCCGGGTGGAGCAGTTCGGCGCCACGGGCTGATCGGGATCGCTGGTCGAGGTGCGAGGAGCAAGATGGCAGGGGCGCCTGCGGCTCCACGACGGAGGCGCTCCTCCCGCAGATCCCCCACCAGATCAGCCACACCATCAGGGCGACCTCGCCGACGAACAGGAACGCCGCGAGCTCGAGGTCGTACGACGCCGAGAGCAGCACGCCGATCGAGTCGACCGCGTAGGCCGCGCCGGCGAGCACGACGAGGACGCCGATCACCCGAGGCACGAACCCCGAGCGCCAGCAGAGGACGCCGACCAGCACGAGATGCACGCCGAAGACCAGGAGCCCCAGGTCCCAGAGCTCCTGGTACCGCTCGACGTTCGCCGGCTCAGCCGTGGCCAGGAACCCGATGGCGACCAGGTAGACGACCGCGTACGCCGCCCGGGCAGCGCCGGCGAGGCCGGCCAGGCGGCGGTCGACGGGCGTGAAGAGTCGCCACAACGCCCAGGCGATCACCAGGTCGAGCAGCGCGATCGCGACGAGGCCGGCCACCGCCAGGTCGAACCGCGACCCCGCGTCGCGGATCTCCGCTGCCATGTCGTCGCTCGCGACGATCGGGTCGACCACCCCGAGGATCGCGACGGCGGCGAGCACCGACATCAGGAGCAGGGCGAGCCCGGCGACGAGGGCGTAGCGGCGGTCGGCGGCAATCGTCATGCCACCTACCTTACACCGTAAGCCTTACATGGTAAGAGTCAGCGACGGCAGCCGTCGGTGTCCGAGGCGACGAGCGGCAGGCTGACCCGGCCAAGGCTGCCCAGGTCGCCGTCCCTCAGGAACAGGTTGCACTCGGAGGGATCCGAGCAGCCGCAGCCCCGGGCCACCTCGAGCCACTCCTTCATGGCCGTGGCACGCGCCAGCGTCGACTCCACCTCGGCCAGCTTCTGCTCAGCCAGCACCTGCATGGTCTCCGCGAGGCTCGAACCGCCCTCGGAGTGCGCCGACCAGCACCTGGACCTCTCGCAGCGTGAAGCCCGCCGCCTGGGCGACGGCGATGAACGCCAGCGAGGCGAACACGTCGTCGGGGTAACGCCGCTCGCCGTGCAGCCGCGGCGGGGCGGGGATCAGGCCGAGCGACTCGTAGTACCTGATCGCGCTCGGTGCGACACCAGCGCGGTGAGCGACCTCGCCGATCGTCAGTCCGGAAACTGGTCCCATCGCAATCCTTGTTCTCAGGCCTTGCCTTCAAGCGCGCTTCAACCGCCACGGTACTGCCGTCCGACATTGAAGATGAAGGAGAAAGCGATGACGATCAACGCACAGACGCAGGCAGGGGTCCGGTTCGACGCCGAGTCGTACGCGCGGGCGTTCGACACCTGGGACATCGCGACGCTGCTGGCGCACTACGCCGACGACGTCGAGCTGACGATGGTGACGCCCGACAACCCGCCCGGTCACCCGCTCGCCCACCGCGGCAAGGAGCCGCTGCGGATGATGTGGCAGCACGCCGTGGGCGCGGGCGCCAGGGTCAGCGTCCGGAAGGCCGTCGTCGGCGACGACGCGGCGGCGTTCACCTTCGACTGCGAGTTCCCCGGCAACCACGTCGTCGTCGCCAACGTGCTCGTGGACCTGGAGGACGGACTGATCGTGCGCCAGCACGAGGTGATGGTGGGCGCCCCCGTCGACGCCGTTGCGGCCGCCACGTGAGTCCGTCGCCACCATGAGTCCGGATACGTCCGAGGATCCGGCGCACCTGGTGCGCCGGATCCTCGGACATCACGTTCCCTCTGAGCCCACCGGGACGACGTACGAGTCGAGCTGTCGGATCAAGCCGTCGCGCGTGTGCACGACGTCGGCGAACACGAGGCGCACGACCTCGCCGTCGGACGGCGTCGCCGCGACCCGACCGAGGACGACCACGTCGTCGCCGTCGCGGAGATAACGATCGGCGGTGACCTCGAGCCTGACGTCGGGCCCGGTGCGGTCGACCTCGACGAGGTAGGCAGCCTTACCCTCGACCCGCGTGTGACCGTGGATCACCCACACCACGTCGTCGGTCAGGCAGGCGGCGATGGCGTCGTGGTCGCCGGAGGCGTAGACGTCGAAGTATCGACGCGCCACGGCGAGGGCTGGGTGGTCGTCCATGGCGTCATCTTGCTGGTTCGCGTGCGGCCGCGGCTAAGGTCCGCCCCATGACCCGCCCCTGCAAGATCGGCGTCCAGCTGCCCGAGGTCGAGCGGTTCGTGCCGTGGCCGGAGTACGCCGACATGGCGCGGCGGGCGGAGGCGGTCGGGTTCGACTCGATCTGGGTCGGCGACCACCTGCTCTACGACCTGCCGGACGGATCGACGCGCGGCCCCTACGAGGCCTGGACGACGCTGGCGGCGATCGCGGCGGTGACGGAGCGCGTCGAGATCGGGCCTCTCGTCGCGTCGACGTCCTTCCACGCGCCGGCGATGCTGGCGAAGCAGGCGGCGACCGTCGACGCGATCTCCGGCGGGCGGCTGATCGTGGGGCTCGGGGCCGGCTGGAACAAGCGGGAGTACGACGCGTTCGGGTTCGCCTACGACCGGCGGGTCTCGCGGTTCGAGGAGGCGCTGGCGATCATCGTGCCGCTGCTGCGCGAGGGGCGGACGTCGTTCGCGGGTCAGTTCTACGAGGTCGACGACTGCGTGCTCGACCCGCGGCCGGTGCGCGAGGGCGGGCCGCCGATCATGCTCGGCTCGAACAGCCCGCGGATGCTGAGCATCGGGCTGCCGGTCGTGGACTCGTGGAACGTGTGGTGGTCGATCTACGACAACTCGGTCGAGCGGTTCGCGGAGACCAAGGCCGGGGTTGACGCTGCGATGCCTCGCGGACGCGTGGTGGAGGCGACGGCTGCGGTGCTGGTCACGCTGCCGCAGGGTGACGGTCGGCTGATGGGCACGAAGTACGACGCCAGGGTCACCACGGTCACGCCGGACGACCTGGCCGATCACGTGCGTGGTCTGGCCGCCCTCGGCGCGACCCACCTGCAGCTGGTGCTGGACCCGATCACGGCGGAGTCGATCAACGTCGTCGGTGAGGTGCTGGCGGACCTCGACCGGTAACGGTGGTTTCGAGGCTCGTCGCTGGCGCTCCTCACACCTCAACCACCGATGATCGGTGGTTGAGGTGTGAGGGCCGCCAGGCCCGAGCCTCGAAACCACCGAACGGAAGGATGCAGGCATGGCGTACGACGAAGACCTGGCGGAGCGGATTCGCGCCGAGGTGGCGAGTGAGCAGGGCGTGACCGAGATGAAGATGTTCGGCGGGCTGGCCTTCCTGATCGGCGGCCACATGGCGGTCGCGGCGAGCGGGCAGGGCGGGTTGATGCTGCGCTGCGACCCCGACGACACCGAGGCACTGCTGCAGGAACCGGGCGCCCAGGAGTTCGAGATGCGCGGCAAGGGCATGCGCGGCTGGCTGCGCGTCGACGCGGAGGCCGTCGAGGACGACGACGTGCTGAGCACCTGGGTCGGGCGCGGGGTGTCCTACGCGCGCTCCTTGCCGCCGAAGAAGACGTAGCAGCCCTCAGCCCGCGAACGGCCCCGCCGGCGCCGACCCAGCGACGTTCTGGGTCGGCAGGATCGTGAAGGGATCCTCGATGATCCGCGGGGTGGGCAGCGGGCCGGCCGGGACGGGGATCTTGGTGGTGCGACCGCTGGAGGTCATCACCGGTGCCGGGCTGATCTCGTAGTCGGTCACCAGCTCCTCGGTCACGACCGAGTGGACCGTGAGGGCGCCATCGGCGGCGAGGCGGATGCGGAGGAAGCCCTTGCCCTCCTCGATGGCCTGCCCCATCATCGCCCAGGACTCCATGCCCTGGTGCATGTAGACGACGATCCACACGCCCAGGAAGAAGGCGCCGACGACGCCTCCGACCGCGGAGATGCAGACGATCACGATGAAGAACTTGATCCAGGCGGCCAGGAATCCGAGGGTGCCGACCGGCAGCAGGCCGAAGCCCACGAAGCAGGCGCATGCGGTCACCAGCTGGCTGAGGATCAGCATCATCGCCTTGATCGCCAGCAGCGGTGGTCGTCGCCGCACCATCGGCAGCAGGCAGATGACGAACGCCAAGCAGGACGACGGCCAGCAACCCGCCGGCGAACCGGAACAGCTCGCGCGGGGTCGCCGAGAGGTAGGCGTCGATGATGCGGCCGGTCTCGGAGGCCCGGATGCCCTGCCAGAAGATCAGCAGCAGCACCAGGAACAAGATGAAGTGGGTGATCGCGAACACCGTGAAGACGCCGGGGTTGCGGCGGACGATCCACTCCTTGCGCCACGGCTGCGCCAGCCGCGTGACCCAAGCGCGTGAGTCCTTCAGGCTCGGGTACGTCGTCGGCTGCTGCACGAACGTCGCGTCGCTGTCGCCCTCGCGCCAGTTACGCGAGGCCTGGGGCAGCAGCTTGACCTCGCTGGCCATGCCGTGGGTCACGTCGAGGTAGGCACCACCGATCCCGGCGGTCACCATCTGACGCGCGGTGCCCTCGGGTGCCGCGGGGTCCTCGAGCCGCTCCTCGTAGCGGATGTAGTGGTGCTTGTCGCCGCTGAGCCACAGTCGTGCCTGCGCGCCGGTGGGCTCGAGGTCGTTGGAGCCCGGAACCCGGCGGTGACTGACGAAGTTGCGCTCGAACCACTCCAGCCCGTTGAACGCGTCGGGATGGCCCGACCACGCCTTGACCCACGCCGGCGTCGCGCAGCAGACGATGACGCTGTCGCCGGGTTGGAGGTTGGCGGTCAGCGTCTCCTCGAAGTACCTCAGCTGCGGATCGTCGAAGTAGGTGTCCAGCTGGCTGTCGAGACCGACCAACCACCAGCGGTGGGGCAGCTGCACGGTGAAGTAGCTGCGCTTCTGCTCGGTGCGCCACCCGCCGATCATCCGGTCCTGGGTGAACAGGCGCAGGAACGCCGTGAGGCCGTCGTACCAGTCGTGGTTGCCGGGCAGGGCCAGCATCAGCGGTTGCGGCGTCGCCTCTGGCATGGCTGAGCGGTAGGGACCGATCGTGCGGTCCTCGTAGGCCTTCGACGATGCCCTTGGATAGACCTGGTCGCCGCCGAGCACGAGCATCTGCCCGCGCGGGATGGCCTCGTCGAGGCCCTCCACCGTCAGTGACTCCTGCCCCAGCAGCGCGGCCACGGTGTACGTCGCCTCGAAGCCGTCGCCCACGTCGGCGGTGTAGTCGAACCAGAAGTCGCCACCCTCGGGCAGCGGCTGGTCGGCCGGCGGCATCACGATGAGGTTGCTGTCGAAGACCTTCTGCAGCTCACGCTTGTCGGCGTAGTTGCCGAAGATCTGCGACAAGGTCTGCGCCGCGAAGGTGCGCAGCTCGCTCGGGGAGAGCCATCGGCAGGCGTCCCGCGGTACGAAGTTGAGCTCGACGAAGTGCTCGGCCAGCTCGAGGCGCTTCACTCGGATCTCCTGTTGTCACGGTCGTCGTCGCCGTCCCCCTCGCGGAAGAAGCGGCCGTAGACGTCCCACAGCTGCCCGAGGAACAGCCGCCCGAAGCCCTCCATGGCGCCGACCCGGCTGTCGCCCCAGGTGCGGAACGTGGTCAGCTGCTTCATGAAGTCGGGGATGTGGATGGTGATGACGCCAGCGGCAAGAACGGCGGCTGCGTCGTCGCCTTCGTCGCCGGGCCCGTGGTGGCCTTCGAGGATCTTGACGTAGAGCGTCGAGGTGTCGCGCCACACGTCGAGACCGGCCTCGTCGCGCACCTCCTTCACCCCGATGAAGGTCATCGGGTTGCCGCCAGGTCCGCGCAGCCAGAGGCGGTAGAGCATCTGGCGCTGGTCGGGGTCGTCGTCCTCCACGAACAGGTTGAACCAGCCGCGCTCGACATCGAGCCGTCCACCGAGGAGGTCCGAGTCGACGTAGCCGGTCGCCGACCCCTGGTGGCCCGGCTCGGCCACGAACCGGTCGACGTCGTCGACCGAGATGGTCAGCTCGAACATCAGCCGGTCCTTGTTCGATCGACCCTGCTCGTGGCCGGTCTGGGGGTCGCCGACCCCAAGTGCCACGAAGCCCTTCATCTGCTCGGTGAACAGCAGCCCGCTCGCCTTGGCCGCGCGACACCTCCGCGCTCGTCGACGAGGTCCGTCAAGGCCCGTCTCGAAACCCGGTGACTGGCAGCGGACGGCTCACCGGGTTTCGAGACGCGTCACCGGGTCCCTGAGGTGACAGGCGCTAGCGCGCCTCGGGTCCTCAACCAGCGATGGAGCTCGAGCAGGTGGGTGCAGGCACGGTCGGCGACGGCGGCAATGGTCAGCGACGGGTTGGCGCCGACAGGGCCGGGCAGCAGTGCTCCGTCCATCACGTACAGCCCCGGGTGGCCGTACACCTCGCCGTACTGGTCGCAGAGGCCCTCGCCCGGGTGGCGTCCCATGGGGGCGCCGCCGAGCGGGTGCACGGTGATCACTCGCTTGGCCCACCAGACCGGGTTGTCGTAGTAGGTGCCGCCGAGCTGGCCCGCCATCGTGCGCATCGTCTCGCGCACGCCATCGAAGTAGTCGATCGAGGTCTCGATCGTCCAGTCGACCTCGAGCCGCCCGCCGACCAGGCGCATCACGCCGTCGGGGATGTCGCGGCCCATGCCGAGCAGGGGCAGTGAGGTCGCGGAGAGGTTGCCCGGGCCGATCATCTCGGCCAGGTCGGCGCCGACAGTGGAGTCACCGGCGTCGAGCATGTCCTCGACCGCCCGCCGGTAGCCGAACTGGAACGCCCGGGCGAGCGTGCCGAGTCCCTTTCCGCTCTCGGCGATCCAGGCCGCGAACGCCGGGTAGCCGGCGTCCTCGAGGTAGTGGCCCCGCTGCCCGTCGCCATCGCCCTCGCTGTCAACCGCGTCGGGGACACGGATCGCGGTGGTGATGACCGGGCCGGTGTTGGCGCCGAGGTCTCGGGCGACGCCGTCGCGCGAGGAGTCCATCACCAAGCCGAGCAGGTCGCCGTTCCCGGAGAAGCGCGTGCCGAGGGCGCCGCTCAGGCCGGGCAGCGCCAGCCGGTTGCGCAGCAGCAGGTACGTCGTCCCGAAGGTGCCCGCCGCCAGTACCAGCCGGCGTGCGCGGATGGTGCGGACCGGCAGGTCGACCGCAGGCTCGCCGTCGGCGCCCGTGTGCACGACGTAGGTGACCTCGTAGCCGCCCCCTTCGCCAGCGTCGAGGGGCCGGAAGCCCTTGACCTCGTGACGGGTGCGGATGTCGGCTCCGACGTGCTTGGCCGCCGACAGGTAGGTGTGGTCGAGGCTGTTCTTGGCGCCGTTGTTGCATCCCACGTCGCACTCGCCGGTCAGGGTGCAGGTGACCCGCGGCAGGCCGTGGATGTTGCCGTACGACGGGGGCTCGATCTCGCCCTGTCGAACCGGCTCCTCCCCCGGCCGGCGCGAGAAGCTGATCGCCAGCGGCGGGCGCTGCAGCGACAGACCGGCCGCCTCGGCGGCCTCCTCGATCGCCATCGTCTTGGGCGTGTCGTTGTAGGGATACCGCGTGACGCCGATCATCGACTCGACCGCGTCGTAGTGGGGCTCGAGGTCCGCGCGGGAGATGGGCCAGTGCTCGTAGCCGCCGCCCGGCACCGGCTGCTCGTGGACGAACCACTTCTCGTCCTTGCGCAGGAGCACGTTGGCATAGATCAGCGACCCACCACCCAGGCCGCTGGAGACCAGGCCGTCGATGCCCTCGAAGCTCCAGACGTCGAACAGACCGTGGCGGCCCTCGGCAGGCTCCCAGAAGTTCCGCGCGGTGGCGCTCGGCGTACGCGGGAAGCTGCCGGGCGGGTAGGCGCGGCCCCGCTCGAGCACGACCACCGAGCGGCCGGCGTCGGCCAGGCGGTAGGCCGCGACCGAACCGCCGAACCCCGAACCGACGACAACAGTGTCGACCGTCTCGGTCGAGGTGTTTTCGGCCATCTTGTCTGGGTCCCCGCTGACGACGTTCGCTGTTGACTCACCGGGTCTCGACACGAGCTCGCCCCAGGGCTCGCCCGGCTCGACCGCCGAACCGGGACGCTACCGGAGGCAGGCTGTCGGTGACCATCGTTCGCCCAGGTGAGCGTGTTGCCCACACCGATTCGCTGCCCCGAAATGGCCATTGACGAAATCCGGCCGGTGAGCGTGCGCCCACCGGCCCCGAATCGCAGTTAGTCTGCGCCGAGGAAGGCACCCGAGCCGGCTTCGGGTGTCCGAGAAAAGCGGGTGACGATGAGCGGCTCCGGGGTTCAGTTCACCGAGACGATGCGGGGGTTCGCGTCCACCTCGGAGGTCGATGACTTCGCGGCGGGGTTCGAACGCGGCAAGGCCGACGACTCGCCTCTCGAGTTCACGGTGACGGTGAAGGCAGATGACGTCGACCGGCTCGTCGACGACCGCGAGCACGAGGCCGAGCTGACGGGCACGGTGACCGCGCCCGCACTCTCCCCCACGCCGTTGAGGGTCGAGGGCGGACGCTTCAACCTGCTGGTCCGCGACGAGGAGCACGCCGCCGCGCGCCAGATGCTCTACTCGATGCCGCTCGTCGCCGACGACGGCCGACGGTTCTTCTTCGAGGGCTACAAGCAGATCATCGACGACGACGGGCTCGACCTCTGGAAAGACACCACCACCCTCTACGTCACCGTCCACGAGGGCGACCGCGAAGGTCCGGTCACGGCCAAGGGCATCGTCACGATCCACCTGGCCGACTTCGCCAAGCAGATCACCACGATGAAGGGCATCGGCGGCGACGGCCGGCTCGACCAGCTCGGCGCGCTGGCGAAGTTCGGCCGGATGTTCGCCGGCTCGCTCAACGAGACCTTCGGCGGGGTCTTCGCCAGGCCCAGCGCGTTCAACCCAGACGCTCCCCCGCGCGAGCATCGCCCGCTGCGGTGCGGCCCGGCCGACGTCCACTTCTTCAGGACCGACGACGACGTCGAGCTGCGCCTGACCCGGTTCAACGGCGGCCCCAAGGGCCCGGTGATCCTCAGTCCCGGCTTCGGAACATCGTCCCTGGCCTACACCCTCGACACGACCGAGACGAACTACCCGGAGTACCTCTTCGAGCACGGCTACGACGTCTGGGTCCTCGACTACCGCGCCAGCCCGTCGCTCGCATCGGGTTCCACGCAGTTCACCCTCGACGACATTGCCAAGTACGACTACCCGGCCGCCTTGGCCAAGGTGCGCGAGGTCTCGGGCGCCGAGTCCGTGCAGGTGATGGCGCACTGCATCGGCTCCCTGACCCTGCTGATGTCGCTGGCCCTCGGCCTCGAGGGCGTGCGCCACGCCGTGTCGTCGGTGGTCACCCTCCATCCGCGTGCGGGAACGCTCAACGAGATGCGCGCCGGCATCTACGCCGGCAACGCCCTGCAGGCCCTCGGAGCCGACACCCTCACGACCGATCGCGACGACTTGTCATGGTCCGACAAGCTCTACGAACGCGCCCTGCAGCTCTACCCCGCGGGCGAGGAGGAGTGCGGGCTGCCGTTCTGCCGGCGACAGATGTTCATCTTCGGCGAGACCTACGACCACGACCAGCTCAACGACGCCACCCACGAGCACCTCCACGAGGCGTTCGGCGTCGCCAACATGACGACGCTGCGCCACATCACCCGGATCCTCCGCGAAGGCCACGTCGTCACTGCCGACGGCGACGACGTCTACCTGCCGGCGACCGACAACCTGCGGCTGCCGATCTCGTTCATCCACGGCGAGAACAACCGGCTGTTCACGCCGGATGGCAGCCAGCTCACCTACGACTTCCTCATCGAGGCCAACGGCCCTGATCTCTACACGCGAACGGTCATCCCCGACTACGCACACATGGACCTCTTCATCGGCAAGGACGCGGCTCGCGACGTCTATCCGGCGATCACGGCCGAGCTCGACCGCTTCAACTAGGCACCCCACCCACTCCTACCTGGGAGCACGATGACGCACCCGTCGATGGACGACCTGTTCTCCTACCCGCTGATGTCGGCGCTGACCGAGCGTCGTACCCGCCGTATCCCGCGCGGGTTCACGGTCAACGCGGGCCCGCTCACCCATGAGAGCCACAACGACCCCGCGCCGCTGACGCCGCTCGAGGAGGCCATCCTCGTCACCTGCATCACCGGGATCGTCGGCTACACCACCCACGACGGCCCGCTGACCAAGGCCAACGGCACCGACGAGCTGGGCACGCCGTTCCTCAACGTGCTCGCCCGCACCGGCAGCAGCGCCGACAACTGCCAGGCCACCCACTTCTTCATGATCAACGACGACGGGATCTTCCTGCTCAAGCACCCGACCGGCGACGCGGCGCTGGAGGCGCTGAAGTCCCGGCCGCGCAAGTGGGCGGAGTGGACCGACGACGACTGGCTGTCCTACGCCGAGCAGTGCAAGGTGCGGATCTCCGACAAGCGCCTGAGCTTCCCGCGCGAGTGGCCCTACTACCTCGGCTGGAACGCGCAGGCCTCCAACGTCGCGGGGACCACGCTGTTCTACCCGGTGATCGACTGCACCTGGCAGTACATCAACGCCCTGCTGATCATCGCCAACGAGCCCGACGGCAAGCGTTCGATGTTCATGGACGACTGGCGGCCCTTCCACCCGAAGGGGTTCGTGGAGTGGATGGCGAAGATCGGCGGCGCCGTCCACCTGATGGAGAAGGTGCCCTACCAGCCGGTCGGCGGGCTGAAGTACGTGCGCAACAAGTTCGTCAGCAAGGACAACGTCGTCCCGCTCGGCTTCGGGCACACCTTGCGCACCGACTACGAGAGCTTCTTCTACTTCCAGAACCTGATGCTGCTCGGCCAGGCCATGGGCCTGGGCGGCTGGATCCATGGCGCGGTCTTCACGCCGTACATCTGGCAGAAGGAGCCCGCCAAGGACTGGCACGGGCTCGGCTTCCGTCTGGAGGAGCCCAAGACCCTCTCGCCGTGGGCGCCGGTGCCCGCCTCACAGGCCAACCCCGTCGGCATCGACGGCGTGCTCGAGGGCCTCACGCCGCCGTACGTGAAGTCGATGGACGAGGCCGTCGACAAGGTGATGGAGATGAAGTACGACGCGTCGGGCACGGCGTACGGGAACGCCGAGGTCTGGTCGAGCCCCTACCGCAACAAGGCCGACGCGCAGGCCTACGTCGCGAAGGGCACCCAGATCGGCCCGAAGCAGGTGCAGTACGTCAAGGACGCCTGCAACTACCTCTACGAGACCTACGGCCGATTCCCCGCCCACGTCGACGCCTTCTACTCCGGTGGCATGTGGCTGCAGTTCTCCCACCTGGAGATGGAGTACTACGACCGGTTCTTCGACCCCTCCCAGTACACCCGCCAGGCCGCCCACGACGGCCTCTGGCACCCGTAGCCTCCATCGCTGGTGAGGTGTGAGGGCCCCCAGGCCCGAACCTCGAACACTCCTCCGCAGCCCGAACCTCGAAACCGCGCTACCACCTGATGCCCAGCCCGAGAACCTCCTCGGTGGTTGAGGTGTGAGGGCCCCCAGGCCCGAACCTCGAAACCACCTATCCACAGGTCGGCATCTGACCCGTGCGCTAATTGTCGCGGCGCTGCACCATGCCGCATGGCCTTCACCTACATCGTCCAGTGTTCCGACGGGACCTACTACGTCGGCAGCACACACAATCTCGAACTCCGGATCTGGCAGCACAACAACGGCGACGATGGCGCGGCGTACACGCGTCACCGACGACCTGTCGTGCTGGTGTGGTTCGCGCAGTTCGAGCACATCGGGGCAGCGTTCGCGGTCGAGAAACAAGTGCAGGGGTGGGGCCGCCCCAAACGTGAAGCCCTGATCAGAGGCGACTTCGACGCGCTGCCAGAGCTCGCGAGTCGACCTTCAGCGAGGCAGGAGGCTGATTGAGGCGACGTAGGCGTGGTTTCGAGGCTCGTCGCTGGCGCTCCTCGCACCTCAACCACCGATCCGTCGCTGGCGCTCCTCGACCCGCTACAGGTACTCGGTGAAGTACGCCGCGACGTCGTCGGCCTGCTCGGTGACGTAGCGATACCCCTCGTACCTTCCGGTTGACGGGTACTTCACCAACGGCAGCACCTTCGGGGAGCGGTCGACGAACGACTGGACGATGTCCATCGAGCCCCACGGGTCGCCCGTTCCCTGGACGTACTTCTGCTGGGTGTCCGTGAGCCGAGCGGCGTACTCGCCGGGGTCGATGGTGCTCGGCCGCGGGGCGCGGGCGGCGAGGTACGCCACGTCGATCATGGGCAGGCTGGAGGACCCGATCTTGCCCATCACGTCGGCAGCGAAGGCGGCGGAGAAGCTGTAGGGCTTGGTCGGCTGGACCAGCAGCATCGCCTTGATGGGCAGGCACTCCACCGACCCGATGAGGGCGATGTTGCCGCCCATGGACATACCGGCGACGCCGATGCGGTCGCCGTCGACGTCCGAGCGGGTGCGCAGGTACCTCACCGCACCGACGAAGTCGCGGGCCTCGAACGGGCCGAACGTCAGGGGCAGTCGGCGACCGCTCTCGCCGTGGTTGCTGAGGTCGAAGAGCAGGACGTTGAAACCGGCGTCGTGCAGGGCCTTGGTCGGCGGCAGGAAGTCGACGTCGCGGTCGGTGAACGGCACCTGCCCCGCGACGTTGCCCATCCGGTTCCACAGCCAGCCGTGGACGAACAACACGGTCGGCGCTGCGCCGCCTCCCGAGGCCGGGATGAACCAGCCCTTGAGGTCGACGTCGTCGGTGGACGTGAAGGCGACGTCCTCGAAGGCCAGGCCGGCCTCCGCCGGCGTGCGGGTCACGGGCAGGCGCGCGCCGACCACCATCAGCTTCGTCAGCACCATCAGGCGCGGTGCCTTCACGAGCCGACCTTCGCTTCGAGCGGCGTGAAGCTGACCTTGAGCCCCGAAGCGGGCAGCGGGAACAGCTCGTTGGTGAGGGTGAGGTCCTGCGCGGGAATGGTCCAGTCGACCTTCCGCAGCAACAGGGTGAGGTAGATCTTCACCGCGATGGTGACCATGTCCTCTCCCGGGCATCGGTGGTGGTTGCGCTCGCCAGCGCCGTGCGGCACATAGCTCCCCGGCGCCAGCGCAGCCTCCCGCTCGGGCGTGAACCGCGCGGGGTCGAAGGTCTCGGGGTCGTCGAAGACATCGGGGTTGCGCATGTTGATGTGGATCGCACCGATCATCCCCCAGCCCTTCGGGACGTGGTACCCACCGATGTCGAGGTCGTCGACGGCCTTGCCGAAGAAGGTCGCTGAGTTCATCGCGAAGAAGCGGCGGACCTCCTTCGACAGCTGGCCGAGGTAGTCCATCCGCGCCAGCTGGTCCAGGGTGATCTGTCCCTCGGGCGAGACCGCCAGCACCTCCTCGCGGGCCCGCTCGCGCAGCTCGGGGCGCTGGCCGAGCACCATCGTCAGCAGGATGAACGGCACGAAGAACCCCGCCTGCCCGGCGAAGATCAGGTGACGGACGTCGCCATGCAGCTTCTCCACGGGTACGCCGTGCTTCGGCGCCTCGGCCAGCATGCGGGAGACGATGTCGTCGTACTGGTCGGGATGGTCCTGATGCCTCTTGATCGCCTCCGCGATCAGCACGTCGAGGCGCTTGCGGCCCTTGAGGGCCTTCGCGTACGGCGTTCCGGGGATCGGCAGCGGCAGGATCTGCAGGGAGTAGCGCATCGCCGCGAGGATGTCGTGGAGCTCCTCGACATGGGCCTTGGACTCGTCGCCGGTGTAGAGCGCACCGGTGAGCTGGGCCGAGGCGAGCTGGAGGTCGGGTCGCACGGTCGTGGTGCCGCCGCCTCGGCCCAACGGTCGACGTGGGCCGACCAGATCCGCTGCATCCGCTCGAGGTACGCCGCCATCGCCTCGTCGGTGCGGACGGCGTGCAGCATGACGTCCTTGCGGGAGTGGTGCTCCTGGCCGTCGACCAGGGCCAGCGACTCGAAGAACATCTGCTCGACCGAGATCGGGTCGGTGCCACCACGCTCGACCCGGGGGTCGGTCGCGAACTGGTGGAAGGCCTCGTGGCCGGACACGATGACGAAGTTCACGCCGAACAGGCGGGTCTTGAAGACCGGGCCGTACTTGGCGAAATGGTCGCGGTAGAACTTGTGGTTGTTGCGGGCGATCGACATCGTCTCGCCGATCCACGGGAGGCCGAGCCGCCCCGGCGGCAGTGGCGCGGTACTGGTCGGAGTCACAGCTTGTCGTCCTTCTTGAACCGGTTGACGAGAGCGTTGATGGGGCCCATGAACGGCTTGGAGAGGCGCGTGGCCCGAAGCATGCGATTCATCATCACCTGGTTCCACTCGTGCAGCCAGTACTCCTTGATCCGGTAGCTGTCGTCGAGCAGGAAGAGACCGGTGGCCCGGCCGTGCAAGGTCTTCACCGGCAGGTGCAGGTCGTACTTGAGGATGACCGTCGTGTACTTGTCGCCGATGGTGATGTCGAGCACCTCGCCCACGAAGACGCCGTCCTGGATGAACTGGCACAGCTGCCGGTAGAGCTCGACGATGTCGTCAGTGGTCGTGTAGTCGCCCGACAGATAGTTCTGGCCCGGGTAGTGGATCACGGCATCGGGGGCGAGCAGCGAGCGGAAGGTGACCAGGTCGGCCGACATCAGCGCGTCCCAGTAGGTCTTGATCAGGTCGATGCGGGCCTGGCGGTCACGCTCGACGTCCAGCTCGGTCATCCGCGTCGGACCTCTCGCTGACTCACTCGGCGGGAGTCGGCGCTGCCGCGACGACCCCGGGGTTGGTGGGCACGGTGCCCTTGGTGGCCATGCTCTTCTTCCACGGCGCGAACGCGTTGCCGACGCCGTCGAGCGCCGTGGCCAGGTCGGGATAGTGCCGCTTCAGCACGGTGACCATGGTGTTGTCGGCGATCCAGTTGAGCCCGGTCTTGGTGTAGTACTCCTCGGTGAAGCAGTCGGTGAGGAACCGGTCGCTCTTGATCCGCCGCGACGCCATCAGGATGAAGACCCGGAACGCCGTGTCGCTGAAGCCGAAGCCCTTGGGCGGCGTCTCGGCGTGCATCCCGATCTGGAGGTCGACGCGCTCGATGTCGCCGTACATCTCCTCCAGCTCCTTGGCCCAGACCGGGTTGTCGGTGAGGTCGGCGAACGACGTGGCCGGCGTGAGGTGCAGCTGGCGCCGGAACTCGTTGTAGCGCGGCACTCCGCGCTCGCGGTCACGCAAGATGTCGACCGCTCCGAGGTCGAGGCGCGTGCCATCGGGCAGGGTGAGGTCCTGCATCCAGCGCGGGTAGTTGTGCAGGCACACGGCACCGGGGTGCTGGACGCCGAAGGAGTAGAAGAGGTCGGCCGCCTTGACACCGCTGGCGAGCACCTTCTCGGCGTTGCGCAGGATGATCTCCTCGAACGCCATCGTGTCGATCAGCGCGTGGTCGGCCAGCGAGTGCACCTCGAGCTCGTCGGGCAGCAAGGGATGCAGGCGGTAGACGGACGTGAACTCCTCGGTCAGCTGGTACGGCGCGCCATGATGGTCGGCCGGCGAACCCGGGATGCCGCTCAGCTCCTCGTTGCTCCCGACCCGGCCGACGAGACGGTGCAGCCGCTCGCCCAGCAGGCCCCACCAGTTGGCGCGCATGCCGATCTTGAGGGCGGGGTGGGCCACGATCGCCGGCGTCCACTCGACGGTGTGGATCTTGGCGATCAGCGCCGAGATCACCAGCTGGGCCGTGCCGAACAGCTCGTCGTCGGTCATCTGGGGGTGCTTCTTCCTCAGCGCGTCGCAGACCGCGTTGTGCTCGAGGGTGAAGATGGTGTGGAGCATCCCCAGGCCGATCCACCAGTTCTCGCTGAAGCCGGTGATCGCCGTACCTGTCGTGGCGTCGAGCGGCAGCCGGCCGTCCTTCACGTTGAGCTTGCCGTCGGTGAACGTGCGGACCCGGTCACGCTGCTCCTGCGAGCTTCCGTAGATCCCCGACGAGTCCCACCAGTGCGAGACCCGGTTGATGAAGGTCGGAGGTAGGTGCTCGTCGTGCTCGGTGCGGGTGTTGTCGGCGCGCGTGCGCGGGATCCGCATCGGGTCCTCGTGCCAGGAGTGTCCCTCGGGCAAGGAGATCTCGAGGTGGTCGTCGGTCTCGCGGTCGTGCGCGAACCAGTCGTGGGTCTGGAACTGGATCCAGGCCGCGGCCAAGAGGTTGAGGGAGGTGGCCGGCGTGAAGTCGGTACGTCGCATCAGGGTGCGGCTGATCGTGTGGGGGTTGGGCTCCATCAGCCCGGGCATCGGCTCGGGAAAGGCCTTGTCGAGCGCGACGTTGCGGCCGAACCGAGTGCCCGTCATCCCCATGTCCGGGTCGTCGAGGGCGTTGTAGGAGCCGTCCGGCGTGCGGTACTTCCCACCCATGTGTGGGCACTGGTCGAGAGTGACCGGTCCACGCCGGCTGCTCGGGTCCTGGGTGCGCGTGTCGGTGAGGTTGTGCTGGCGGAGCTCGATGCGCAGCGCGATCAGGTTGACCAGGGCGGCCGGCAGCGGGAGTCGGTGCCACACGCGCCGTCGGTTGAGTCGGGCGAAACCCCTGACCAGGGTGCGACCTGCGAACGATGGCTTGCTCATGGCTTCAACTCCGGGCGGCTCGAACTGAGTCGGTGGCCGGTGGACGCACCGCCGACATCGTACGGCCGTTCCGGGCCCGGTGAAGTAGTTCGAACGGGCCATGGCGCGGCGGGTTGGTCTCGACGAGCTCGACCGGCGTTCGGGCTGGACTCGACGCCGGTCGAGCTGGCGAGACCCAGTTCACCGCGGCTAGGTTTGGCCGCGTGACGTCGTACTCCGGGATCGACCCGACAGTGCCGCCGAGCGGGCCTGGGTGCGTGGAGTGTGAGGCCGCCGGCGGGTGGTGGGTGCACCTGCGGCGGTGCGCCCAGTGCGGACACGTCGGTTGCTGCGACACCTCCCCCGCCCAGCACGCGACCGCCCACTTCGAAGAGACCGGGCACCCCGTGGTCCAGTCGTTCGAGCCGGGTGAGGACTGGTTCTGGGACTACGCCCTCGACGACGCCGTCGCGGGACCTCGGCTCGCCGACCCCCAGCACCACCCCGTGGCCCAGGACGTCCCCGGCCCCGAGGACCGGGTTCCGGAGGACTGGCAGAAGTACGTGAACTGACGTGGTTTCGAGGCTCGGGCCTGGCGGCCCTCGCACCTCAACCGCCGAGATCGGGTTTCGGTGGTTGAGGTGCGAGGAGCGCTAGCGACGAGCCTCGAAACCACCCCTCAGCTGCAGGACTCCAAGGTGGCGTCGTCGCGGGCGCGGTCGCCGAGGCGGCGGGCCTGGTCGGTGTAGGGCAGCACCACGCTGGCGCCGCCGACGTTGCCGATCCCGCCTTGGACGACGCAGCTGGTGATCTTCGCCGGGTCGACCTGGGCCATCGCCTGGGCGAGCTGGAAGAGCTCGGACGGCGGGAGGTCGGTGTGGAGGTACTGCATGACGTGCAGGACGCCGTTCTCCAGGAACCCGGGCTCGTGCGGCCCGCGCGCGGACCTTGGCCTGGATGCCGCGCAGCACCCGCTGCTGGTT
Source organism: uncultured Actinomycetota bacterium (assembly GCA_963758885.1). Taxonomy (GTDB): domain Bacteria; phylum Actinomycetota; class Actinomycetes; order Propionibacteriales; family Nocardioidaceae; genus Nocardioides. The sequence continues at coordinate 62,591 of CAVWXS010000007.1, read as the reverse complement.
GGCCGAGCGGTCGAAGTCGCCGCGGATCAGGTTGTGGCGGATCCGGGAGAACACCATCGCGTCGTAGGGGCCGAGGTGGATCCGGCCCTGGCTGAACCCCTCGGGCTTGAGGGAGGAGTCGCTGAAGGCGACCGGGTTCTGGACGTCGACGCCGCCGATGCTGCCGATCAGGGCCTGGAAGAACTTGAAGCGGCTGACGAACACGTAGTCGGGCTGGATCCCGACGAGGCCGCCGACAGCCTCTCCGAGCGCCTGTGGGCCACCGAAGTAGAGGGCCGCGTTGATCTTGTTGGAGCCGTAGCCCGGGATCGACACCCACGAGTCGCGCGGGACGCCGATCGCGGTCGCAGCGCCGGTGCGCAGGTTCATGCCGACGAGCTGGAGGGCGTCGCCGCGCACCCGCGTCATGTCCTCGCCAGGCCGTGCGTCGGAGCCGACAGCGAGGATCCAGACGATGTCCTTGTTGCCCTCGGGGTAGTCGACGCCCGTGGCGCGGTTGATCTTCACCAGCTCCATCTGGGTCGGCTTGACCGCTGAGTCGGGTACGACGACCGCGGCGACCGCGAGCACCGCGGCGAGGGTGACCACGCGGCGTACCAGCGCGAGACGGCTCATCACGCCCCACGACCCTTCGTGACGTCGTAGCCGAAGATGCGCCAGCCGTCGGGGGTCGGGGTGAGGAACAGGCGGCCCCGTACCTCCACCTTGCGCTGCACGTCGCCGTCGGTCTGGAACCTCAGCACGACCCGGGCCGTTGCCCCGGCGGCGTGGCCCTTGACGGCGAGCACGTCGACGGTGACCTTGCGGGTGGTCGCCTCGACGGCGTCGATCTGGGCGCCGATGTCCTGGTTGCTCATCAGGGCCTTGTCGGTCTTCGCGTCGACCTTGGCGCCCGTCGTGAATCCCGGCCACGCGGTGTCGAAGTCGGTGCGCGGGTAGTCACCGCCGACGTACGCCGCGTCGAGCCAGTCATCGACGGCCCGGGCGACCTGCTGGCGGACCTTGCTGCGCTTGGCCTGCGGCAGCTTGCCGGTCACCTTGCCGAGGCTCGCCGTGGTCTCGAGTGGCGGCGGTGCCTCGGTGGCCTCCGTAGGGCTCGGGGCGACGACGTCGGGATCGGCCGAGGGTTCACTCGCGTCGCCGCTGCACGCAGCCAGCGTGAAGGCCAGAGCGAGGAGCAGGCCGACGCCCGCCTCGGCCAGCGCGTGGGTGCGCCGCACGGCTCGGGAGGGGGGTGTTCGGCGGGTGGATCTCACGGTCAGGGGACTCCTTGGATGAACGTCACAGCCAACCGTGCCTGACGGCGGGGCCGCGGGTCTGCATTTGCCCGTGTCGGGGACTAACCTTCGTGTTCGGATCAACTTTCATTCGCACGCACGTGAGGAAGAGGCGAACCTAGCCGTGCCGCAGCCTTCTGGCAGCCAGTCCGACCATTCGACAGCCAGGCCCTCCACCGACCTCGGGGCCAACGAGTGGCTCGTGGACGAGATGTTCGACCAGTACCAACGTGACCCGCAGAGCGTGGACCCGGTCTGGGTCGCGTACTTCAAGGCGTCACCACCTGGCGGTGGATCACACGTGGCGCCGGAAGCATCGAGCAACCGTACGTCGACCGCGACGGCCGCCCCGAAGGCCCCCTCGCCCGCACCGGCCCCGGCCCCGGCGCCGGCCCCCGCAGCGGCCTCGTCGTCCAACGGCGCCCTGCGGGTCAGGTCTCGACACGGCTCGACCGGCGGTCGATGCCGGCTCGCACTAGCGGCTCGCCCGGCTCGACCACCGAATCCTCCAAGGCGTCTGCTCCCGCCCCCGTCGCCACCCCGCGGCCGGAGGCGAAGGCCGCCGAGCCGGCCAAGGGCACCACCAGCCCGGTGCCGAAGGAGTCCAAGCCCGCCGAACGGCCTCCGGCGAAGGACGAGGCGACCTACACCGTGTTGCGCGGGGCCCCGGCCCGCACGGTTCAGAACATGGACTCGTCGCTGACGGTGCCGACGGCCACCAGCGTCCGCTCGGTCCCGGTCAAGCTGCTGTGGGACAACCGCATCGTCATCAACAACCACCTCTCGCGCGCCCGCGGCGGGAAGGTGTCCTTCACCCACCTGATCGGCTACGCGCTGGTCCGGGCGCTCAAGACGATGCCCGAGATGAACGTCGGCTTCGACGTCGTCGACGCCAAGCCCAACCTGATCACGCCGGCCCACATCAACCTGGGTCTGGCGATCGACGTGCAGAAGGCCGACGGCACCCGCCAGCTGCTGGTGCCGAGCATCAAGGCCGCCGAGAAGATGGACTTCGCGTCGTTCTGGACCGCCTACGAGGACATCGTCCGCCGCACTCGCGACAACAAGCTGACGGTCGAGGACTTCCAGGGCACGACCATCTCCCTGACCAACCCCGGCACGATCGGCACCAACCACTCGGTGCCGCGGCTGATGAAGGGCCAGGGCGCGATCATCGGCGTGGGCGCGATGGAGTACCCCGCCGAGTACCAGGGCGCGTCCGAGGAGACCATCGCCCGCAACGCGATCAGCAAGGTGATGACCCTCACCTCGACCTACGACCACCGGGTCATCCAGGGCGCCCAGTCCGGCGACTTCCTGCGCCGCATGCACGCGCTGCTGCTGGGCGAGGACGACTTCTACGACGAGATCTTCGCCGCGCTGCGCATCCCCTACGAGCCCATCCGCTGGGCCAAGGACGTCTCCGCCTCCCACGACGACGAGATCGGCAAGCAGGCCCGGACCCTCGAGCTGATCCACGCCTACCGCGTGCGTGGCCACCTGATGGCCGACACCGACCCGCTGGAGTACCGCCAGCGCAGCCACCCCGACCTGGCCGTGGAGTCCCACGGGCTGACGATGTGGGACCTCGACCGCGAGTTCCCGACAGGCTCGTTCGGCGGCGAGGGCCGGCGGTTCATGAAGCTGCGCACGATCCTGGGCATCCTGCGTGACTCCTACTGCCGCACCACCGGCATCGAGTACATGCACATCATGGATCCCGAGCAACGGCGCTGGATCCAGGAGCGCGTCGAGCAGCCGCACAGCAAGCCGCCCCGCCAGGAGCAGCTGCGCATCCTGCTCAAGCTCAACCAGGCCGAGGCGTTCGAGACGTTCCTGCAGACCAAGTTCGTGGGCCAGAAGCGTTTCAGCCTCGAGGGCGGCGAGACCACGATCCCGCTGATCGACGAGATCTGCGAGGCCGCCGCCGAGGCCGACCTCGACGAGGTCTGCATCGGCATGGCCCACCGCGGCCGCCTCAACGTGCTGGCCAACATCGTCGGCAAGAGCTACTCGCAGATCTTCCGCGAGTTCGAGGGCAACATCGACCCGCGCACGGTCCAGGGCTCCGGCGACGTGAAGTACCACCTCGGCGCCGAGGGCGAGTTCCTCTCCGGGCTCGGCGACCGGATCAAGGTGTCGGTGGCCGCGAACCCGTCCCACCTCGAGGCCGTCGACCCGGTGCTCGAGGGCATCGCGCGCGCCAAGCAGGACGTCCTCGACCGTGGCGCCGAGTACCCCGTGCTCCCCCTGCTGGTGCACGGCGACGCGGCGTTCGCCGGCCAGGGCGTGGTCGCCGAGACGCTCAACCTCTCCCAGCTGCGCGGCTACCGCACCGGCGGCACCATCCACGTGGTCGTCAACAACCAGGTCGGCTTCACCACCTCGCCCGGCGCGTCACGGTCCAGCCTCTACTGCACCGACGTCGCGCGCATGGTGCAGGCGCCGATCTTCCACGTGAACGGCGACGACCCCGAGGCCTGCATCCGCGTGGCACGACTGGCGTTCGAGTACCGCCAGGCGTTCAACAAGGACGTCGTCATCGACCTGGTCTGCTACCGCCGCCGAGGTCACAACGAGGGCGACGACCCGTCGTACACCCAGCCCCTGATGTACGACCTGATCGAGCAGAAGCGGTCGGTCCGCAAGCTCTACACCGAGTCCCTCATCGGCCGTGGCGACATCACGATCGAGGAGGCCGAGCAGGTGCTGGCCGACTACCAGCAGCAGCTCGAGCGGGTGTTCACCGAGGTGCGCGAGGCCGACTCGCAGCCCTCGGAGTGGACCACCGTCCCCGACTACCCCGACAAGCCGGTCGGCGAGGCGACCACCGCGGTGACCCCCGAGGTGATGAAGCGCATCGCCGACGCCTACGTCACGCCTCCCGACGGCTTCACGGTGCACCCCAAGGTGATGCCGCAGCTGCAGCGCCGCTCACAGGCGATCGCGGACGGGCCGATCGACTGGGGCACCGGCGAGATCCTCGCCCTCGGCTCGCTGCTGATGGAGGGTCGGCCGGTTCGGATGTCCGGCCAGGACTCCCGCCGCGGCACCTTCGTGTCGAGGTTCGCCACGATCATCGACCGCATCAACGCCGACGAGTGGACGCCGTTGTCGTCGCTGACCGAGGACCAGGCGAAGTTCCACATCTACGACTCGCTGCTCAGCGAGTACGCCGCCCTCGGCTTCGAGTACGGCTACTCCGTGGCGCGGCCGGAGGCGCTGGTGCTGTGGGAGGCCCAGTTCGGCGACTTCGTCAACGGCGCCCAGACGATCACCGACGAGTTCATCTCCTCCGGCGAGACCAAGTGGCGCCAACAGTCCGGCGTCGTGCTGCTGCTCCCCCACGGCTACGAAGGTCAAGGCCCCGACCACTCCTCGGCCCGGATCGAACGCTTCCTGCAGCTGTGTGCCGACGAAGCCGTGACGATCGCCCAGCCGTCGACCCCGGCGTCGTACTTCCACCTGCTGCGCCGCCACTCGCTCGGCGAGGAGCATCGTCCGCTGATCGTCTTCACGCCGAAGTCGATGCTCAAGCGCAAGGAGGCCGCCTCGCAGCCCGGCGACTTCACCAGCGGCCAGTTCCGGCCCTTCGTCGGCGATGCCGACGCCGACCCCGAGAAGGTCGAGACGCTGTTGCTGTGCTCGGGCCGGATCACCTGGGACCTGATGGTCGAGCGCACCAAACGCGAGGACGCCGAGCGGTTCGCCATCGCTCGACTCGAGGAGCTCTACCCCGAGCCCGTCGAGGCGATCAAGGCCGAGCTGGCGCGTTACCCCAACCTCAAGGCCGTGCGCTGGGTGCAGGACGAGCCCAAGAACATGGGCCCCTGGCCCCACTACCAGCTCAACGTGTGGCCCTACCTGAAGACCGGCGTCGGCAGGGTCGAGCCCATCACGCGACCACCCCTGTCCTCGCCGTCCGTCGGCACGGCCAAGCGGCACACCGAGGAGCAGAAGTCGCTGATCTCGGCTGCGTTCGACGACCCCGCCGAGCGTGTCGGCACCGACGAGCAACACCACTACTGACCACCCGGTCGAGGTGGTTTCGAGGCTCGGGCCTGGCGGCCCTCGCACCTCAACCACCGATTACGCCTCGGTGGTTGAGGTGCGAGGGCCGTCAGCCCGAGCCTCGAAGGGCCCGAGCCTCGAAACCACCACAGGCAAGGAGCACCCATGTACTTCACCGACCGCGGGATCGAGGAGCTCGACAAGCGCCGAGGTGACGAGGAGGTCACCTTGGCGTGGGTCGCCGAGCGGCTCCAGGAGTTCACCGACACGTTCTCCCGAGTTCGAGACCGCCGTGGAGCGGTTCGCCACCTGGCTGGCGCGGCTCGACGACCCCGACGACGAGTGAGCCCTGACTAGACCGTGAGTCCCGGTGCTCAGGCGGGACAAGGCTCTGACCCCGACGATCAGACCATGACCGCTCCTCGCCGACCTCGCCGCTGGGACCTCGTCGTGCTGGCGCTCGGGGCGATCTCGGCGACAGTCTCGATCCTGTTCTGGGCCTGGCTCACCGTCTGGTTCCAGCTGTTCGGTGAGCAGCCCGACCGTGCGGACTACCTCGAGGCCTCCGGCCTGTACGCCGGCGGGCTGGTGTGGCTGGGACTGGCCAGCCTGGTCGCGTGGCTGGCGGGGGCGCCCACGTGGCTGCGGTGGTGGTGCTGGGTAGCGACGGGGCTGCTCGCGGCGCTCCTGGTGAACGCCCGGCTCGAGGCAGCCACCCGCGACCTGCGGCACGACCTCCCGGGCAACACCTTCGCCGGCGGCCTCGAGACGGCCATGATCTACATGCCGTGGGCCTGGCTGGTCCCGGTGTCGGCGGTCCTCGCGCTGGTCCACCGGTCGCGCACCGGGCGACTTGCTGCGTAGGCGACCGACGATACCCCATTTGCGGTATGCGGGCGAGCCCCGGTGTCCACCAGCATCGAGGTGAAATGCGCGTGGTTCCGGCGCACGGGCGCGGGGGGCGGGACCTCGGGGGTGGGCCCCCGCCCGCGACGGGGTGCGGGCGGGGTCCAGCGACATCAGGCAGCACAACTGAACAGACCCCAGTCGGCGGCCCCGTCGAAACCCCGAGAAACGACGGGGCCGTCGCCTGTCTGCCCGGACCCTTGTCACACCAGTGCGGCAGGACCACAATCGGAACGCAGGCCGGGCCTTCCCCCCAGTCCGTCCGTTGTTGCTGACCGACGATCCGGGCTGGCGCTGGGGGTAGTGGTGGTCGTGAGACCTTCCACGGGGGTGAAAAGTTGGGTGGTGCGCGGCCTGCTGGCCGCGCTCCTGGCCGGTCACGTCGTGGCGGCCGCATGGCTGCTGCCGCCCAACCACATCTACGCGCACGCCGCCCAGGTCGCCGACCTGGCGACGTACCCGGTGCTGCTGGCGGCCGCGGCGCTGTTCTACATCTACTTCCGGGTGGCGCCGGGCGAGGACGGCGCCTGGCTTGCGGTCGCGGCGGTCTTCGGCAGCGCCCAGGGCCTCGCCTACTCCGCGATGCGCGTGGCGATGGAGGACGACGTTCGTGCGCGGCCCACGTGGATGCTGGTCTCCCAGGTAGTGGTCGCCCTTCTCCTCGGACTGATGCTGGCGGCGTCGGGCCGTCTACGCGTGCCGGTGGACCCGATCGTGCTCGGTCTCTCGCTCGCGCTCGTCATCTCGGGCGCCCGGCTCGTCCTGGTCCACGGCGTCGAGCCGCCCCCGGTGCTGCGCGACCTCGAGCCGGTGCTGGCAGTCGCGGTGCTGCTCCTGTACGGCGTGATGGGCGCACTGCTCGTCCGTCGCGTGCCGATCCCGGCGTCGACAGGATGGCGACTGGCTGCCGTGGTGGGCCTGCTCGGCCTCGCCCATGTGCTGACCTACCCGCTTCCGCAGGAGGACTGGCGCAGCCTCCTGGCGGTGGTGCTCGACGTCGCCGGCGCGACCCTGCTGGCGGTGACGTCGCTGGAGCTGGTGCGCACCGCGGCGGCTCGCACGGACCGGGCCGAGGAACAGGTCCGTGAGCTCGAGGCGCACCTGCGTGACGACCGGACCCTGCTGCACGAGGTGGCGGGCAGGGTCGCCGGCATCAGCGCGGCGTCCCGGTTGCTGTCGGTGATGCGCGGGCTCGCACCGGCCGAGCGTCGCCGGCTCGCGGAGCTGCTGATCTCCGAGACCGCTCGGGTGGATCGGCTGCTCGCCAGCTCCAAGGTGGGACGACCGGCGACGAGATCGCGGACGTCGACCTCGACGCCTTGATCGACTCGCTGCTGTTCGCCCACGGGATCCGTGGCCGGCTCGTCGCCTGGCACCCGACCGGCCACCACGTGTCGCGCCGGCCGCGACCAGCTCGTCGAGGTGCTCGACCTGCTGCTCGACAACGCCGCCCGGCACGCGCAGAGCCAGGTCCTCGCGATGACCGTCGATAGGCGGGGGTCGGAGGTCGAGGTGGCCGTCGACGACCAGGGCCCGGGCATCCCACCCGAGATCGCGGCCTCGGTCCTGGAGTGGGGCACGCGTGGAGCAGCGTCGACCGGCCAGGGCATCGGCCTCAACGTGGCTCAGCGTCTGGTGACCGGCATGGGCGGGCGCCTGCGGATCGAGTCCGACGGCGACGTGGGCACCCGCGTGGTCGTCTCCCTTCCCGTCGTGGAGGTGGCCCGTGCCGACCGCACCGCGTGACGACCGTCCTCGTCGTCGAGGACCACGCGCTGTTCGCCGAGAGCCTTGGCCATCACCTTGCGCCTGGAGGGTTACGACGTACGCCGCCCCGACCTGACCCGGGACCTCGACCTGCTCGCTCTCGCCGATCGGCTACGGCCGCGGGTCGCACTGCTGGACCTGGACCTCGGTGAGTTCGGCGACGGCACGCGCCTGATCGCGCCGCTGACCCGCGCGGGACCGACGTGGTCGTGGTGACGGCATCGGTCGACCGCGCCGAGTGGGGCGGCTGCCTGCACTGGGGGGCGCGCGCGGTGCTCTGCAAGAACGCCCCGCTGGAGACGATGACCCAGACCGTCCGGCGGCTGTTCCTCGGACTGCCGGTGCTCGGCCGCATCGAGCGGGACGCCCTGCTCGAGGAGTGGCGTCGCGGACGCCAGGCGGACGAGATCGTCCGCAGCCGCTTCTCCCGGCTGACGCACCGCGAGCGACGAGGTGCTCGGCGACCTCGTCGACGGCCACGGGGTGCACGAGATCGCCGCGAGCGACGTGGTGTCGGAGGCGACCGTGCGCACCCAGGTGAAGTCGATCCTCGCCAAGCTCGAAGTGTCCTCCCAGCTCGCCGCCGTCGGGCTCGCGCATCGGGTGGGCTGGGCCGGCGGCCAGCGGCCGCACGTCACCCGGGTGGAGCCGGGCGGAACCTGATGTCGGGAACCGTCGAGTCGGACGGCAGGTCGAGCAGGTGCACGATCGTGGCGGCGGCCGACGCGGGGCTGGCCCAGTCGGCGGCGTCGTACGGCTTGCCCTCCTGCTCGCGCACCTTCGCCTGCATGGGGTCGCGACACGACCGAGGTAGACCGAGGTGACCCGGACGCCGGCGTCGGCCTCCTCCGCTCGCAAGGAGTCGGCGATCGCCTTGAGGCCGAACTTGGTGGCGGCGTAGGCGCCCCACTCCGCGTTGGCGACCAGGCCTGCGGAGGAGTTGAGAAAGAGCACCTGACCGCGGGAGGCCCGCAGTGCCGGCAGCAGGGCGCGGGTCAGCTCGGTGGGGGCGACCAGGTTGACCTGGAGCTGGCCGGACAGGTCCTCGAGCCGTGAGGTCGGCCACGCTGCCCGAGCTCGATGACGCCCGCGGCGTGGACGACGGCGTCGAGTCGGTCGACGTCGGCGACGACTCCGGCCAGGGTGTCGGGCACGGCCAGGTCGGCCACTCGCACGTCGGCGCCGGCGTACCGCTCGGCCAGGTCGGCGGCGCGCTGCTCGTTGCGGGCCAGCAGCACCAGGTCGTCGCCACGCGCGTGCAGCACGTCGGCGAGTCGCCTGCCCGATGCCGGAGCCGGCACCGGTGATCAGAAGTCCTCATCGGGTGAAGACGACCTTGCCGAAGACGTCGCCGTCCCGCATGGCGGCGAACCCTTCGCGAGCCTCCTCCATCGGCAGGACGCGGTCGATCACCGGCCGCACGCCGGTGGCGTCGAGCATCGAGGTCAGCGAGGCCAGCTCACTGCGGGTGCCCATCGTCGAGCCGACGACCTTGAGCTGGAGGAAGAAGATGCGCGTGAGGCCCATGTCTGCGGGCGCGTTGCCTGAGGTCGCGCCGCTGGTGACGAGGGTGCCGCCGACGCGCAGCGACCGGATGGAGTGGAGCCAGGTGGCCTGGCCGACGGTCTCCATCACCGCGTCGACGGTCACGGGCAGCCGCTCGCCGGTCTCGTAGACCTCGTGGGCGCCGAGCTCCAGCGCCCGCTGGCGCTTGGACTCGTCGCGACTGGTCGCGAGCACCTTGAGACCGCCGGCCCGGGCCAGCGCGATGAGGGCCGTCGCGACCCCGCCGCCGGCACCCTGGACGAGCACGGTGTCGCCGGGCCTGCATCCGCCCTGCACGTAGAGCATCCGGTAGGCCGTCAGCCAGGCCGTCGGCAGGCAGCTGGCCTCCTCGAAGCTGAGGCTCTCGGGTTTCGCGATGACGTTCGCCCGGGGACGGTCACCTTGTCGGCGAAGGTGCCTTGGTGACGCTCGCTGAGCAGCGACCGCTTCGGGTCGAGCGTCTCGTCGCCGCCGGCGAAGCCCGGGTCGCTGATCACCGCGTGGACCACGACCTCGTTGCCGTCCTCGTCGATCCCGGCTGCGTCGCAGCCGACGATCATGGGCAGCTGCTCCTGCTTGATGCCGACGCCGCGCAGCGTCCACAGGTCGTGGTGGTTGAGGCTCGCCGCCTTCACCGTGATGGTCGTCCACCCGTCGGGTACCTCCGGCTCGGGCCGCTCGCCCACCACCAGCCCGCCCAGCGGATCGTCGGACGAGAACGACTCGGCGTACACGGCGAACATGGTGGCGACCCTAGCGACGGGGTCCGCGTCCGGGCGTCGGGTGGCACGTCGTCCGTGACGCGAAGCAGGGTGGGGACGCCGAGGATGGTGCTTTCCGTCACTGACGACGAGGTCAGCGGGTGGCGACCCCGTCGGCACGGGCGGCCTCGGCGACGGCGGATGCGACGGCGGGTCCGACTCGCGGGTCGAACGGTGACGGGACGATCAGCTCCTCGCTCAGGTCGTCGCCGACCAGGCCCGCCAGGGCGCTCGGCCGCGGCGACCTTCATGCCCTCGGTGATCGAGGTGGCGCCGACGTCGAACGCTCCTCGGAAGATGCCGGGGAAGGCCAGCACGTTGTTGATCTGGTTGGGGAAGTCGGAGCGCCCGGTGGCGACCACGCGGGCGTGGCGGTGGGCGACGTCGGGGTGCACCTCGGGGTTCGGGTTGGCCAGGCCGAAGATGATCGCGTCGTCGGCCATCGACGCCACGATCTCCTCGGGCACCGTGCCGCCGGACACCCCGATGTAGACGTCGGCCCCGGCCATCACGTCGGCGAGCCCGCCCGCGCGGCCGAACACGTCGGCGGTCTCGCCGGCCAGCGCCCGCTTCACCGGGGTGAGGTCGTGACGGCCGGAGTGCAGCACGCCCTGCCGGTCGAGGACGGCGATGTCGCGGACCCCCGCCTCGAGCAGGATCCGCGCGACCGCGACCCCGGCGGCTCCGGCGCCCTGGATCACGACGCGGGTCCCGGACGGTGATCGGCCGGTGAGCCGCAGGGCGTTCTGCAGCGCCGCCAGGGCGACGACGGCGGTGCCGTGCTGGTCGTCGTGGAAGACGGGGATGTCGAGGAGGTCCTTGAGCCGTCGCTCGATCTCGAAGCAGCGCGGCGCCGAGATGTCCTCGAGGTTGATGCCGCCGAAGCTCGGGGCGAGCCGGACGACGGTCTCGATGATCTCCTCGACGTCGGTGGTGGCCAGGCAGATCGGAACGGCGTCGACGCCGCCGAACTGCTTGAACAGCACCGCCTTGCCCTCCATCACCGGCATCGCGGCGGCCGGCCCGATGTCGCCCAGCCCGAGCACGGCGGTGCCGTCGGTGACCACCGCGACGATGTTGGGGACCCACGTGTAGTGGCGGGTCATGCGTCGGGTCGGCGGCGATCGCCTCGCAGACCCGGGCCACGCCCGGCGTGTAGGCCAGGGAGAGGTCGTCGCGGCTCTCGAGGCTCACGGTCGAGCGGATCTCCATCTTGCCGCCGACGTGGAGGTCGAAGACGGGTCGCCCGCGAACGGGTGGGTCATGGGCGTCAGGCTCTCAGGTCGCATCGGCCGCTGTCGCTCGGGCGGTCCGCCATGGACGTGGCCAAGGCCACAGCCGGGCCAGCACGACGCGCGAGCACGTCGGCGTCGGGCACCGGTCCGCGGTGCCGGGAGTCGACGCCCGCGACGGGGTTGTCGCTGGTCAGCCACCAGCCTGGCCGGCCCGCGGAGGTCGTACGGCGCTCCGCCGCCCGCTTGACGGTCAGCGTGCCGTCGGCGAAGCGAGCCAGGACCAGACGGCCCGGCCGCACGCGGGCGCCGTACCTCACCAGCAGCCGGTCGCCGGGGCGCAACGTCGGCCGCATCGAGTCGCCACGGACTCGTGCGCCCACCCGACCGCTCACCCACTCACCCCCGGGCGTAGTCGCGTCCGACACGCCGAGTAGTGTCGCAGGAGCGTTCCACCTCTCGCTGACGTCGAAAGGACTGTGCATGTTCGCGCGACTCTTCGCCCCCACCGTCGAGGCATCCGCCCACTGCGACCTCCCGTGCGGCGTCTACGACCCCGCCCAGGCGCGCATCGAGGCCGAGTCGATCAAGGCCATCATCGGCAAGCTCGCCGACAACGACGACCCCGACTTCCGCACCCGCGCGGTGATCATCAAGGAGCAGCGCTCCGAGCTGGTCAAGCACCACCTGTGGGTGCTGTGGACCGACTACTTCAAGCCGCCGCACTTCGAGAAGTACCCGCAGCTGCACACCCTGGTCAACGAGGCCACCAAGCTCGCCGGTGCCACCGGCACCAAGGGCTCCATGGACGCCGTCGACCGCCGACGAGCTGCTGGCGAAGATCGACGAGATCGCCGAGATCTTCTGGGAGACGAAGAAGGCCTGAACGGAGCGCAGGCCTTCGAGTCCGACGAACCGCCTTGCACCCGCCAGCGAGGAGGCGACGAACGGGTCCCGATCTACGAAACCCCCGCACCGGACCGCGGTTGTCTCACCGGGTTTCGTGACAGGCGCTGGCGCGCCTTCCTCGACCAACGGCGTGGCCCAGGCAACGCGGCCCCGTTAGCGTGGTGCCACCTTCCCGTCGCACGTCGCCGATAGGACCACCGATGTCACAACCCCCGGAGCCCAGCGAAGGGTCCAGCGCCACGCCCCGAGCGGACGTCGAGCTGCGGCTGCCCGCCGACGGCGTCTACGTCTCCGTCGTGCGCACCACCACGGCCGGGCTCGCCGCCCGGCTCGACTTCCTCATCGACGACATCGAGGACCTCCGCATCGCGGTCGGCGAGGCCTGCGCGATGGTGCTTCCCGAGGCCGACCTCGAGTCCGACCTGGTCTGCAGCTACTACCTCGCCCCCGGCCGGCTCACGGTCGAGGTGGCGGTGACCGCCTCCTCACCCGAGGGGCCCGAGTACGACTCCTTCGCCTGGCAGGTGCTCAGCACCATGGCCACCCGCGCCGAGGCCGACGCCTCGGGTGGGCAGTTCGCCGTCCGGTTGACGATGGAGTCCGGAGTACCCGGAGCCGGCAGCTGACGCATGCCTGAGACCACCGACAACCCGGCGGAGGACTCGGCTCCCGGCCCGCCGGACGGCTCTCCGAGCCGGGGCTTCGAGGCGAGCAAGCTCCGCAGCGCCGAGCTGTTCACCGAGCTGAACGGCGACCACACCGGCCAGTCCGCCCGGCGAACGGCCCGCGACGACCTCGTGCACCTCCACCTGCCACTGGTCGAGCACTGCGCGCGCCGGTTCCGCAACCGCGGCGAGCCGTTCGAGGACCTCGTGCAGGTCGGCACCATCGGGTTGCTGAAGTCGATCGACCGGTTCGACTCCGACCGCGGCGTGGAGTTCTCGACGTACGCGACACCGACGATCATCGGCGAGATCAAGCGCTACTTCCGCGACAAGGGCTGGGCGATCCGCGTGCCCCGGCGACTCCAGGAGCTGCGGATGCAGATCGGCGCGACGACCGCCGAGCTGACCCAGAGCCTGGGCCGCTCCCCCACGCCGCGCGAGCTGGCCGAGGCGATCGGGTGCTCGGTCGAGGAGATCATCGAGGGCATCGAGTCGAGCAACGCCTACTCCACCCTCTCGCTGGACGCCAGCGACGACGGTGACGAGATGGGCGGCTCGATGCTCGATGCCATCGGCGTCGAGGACGAGAACCTCGAGCACGTCGAGATCCGCGAGTCGCTCAAGCCCCTGCTCGACGCCCTCGAGCCGCGGGAGAAGAAGATCCTGCTGCTGCGGTTCTTCAAGAACAGGACGCAGACCCAGATCGCTGAGGAGATCGGAGTGTCACAGATGCACGTGTCCCGGTTGCTCAGCCGCACCCTCGAGCAGCTGCGCTCGTCATTGGAGCAGCAGTCGTGACGGGACGGCTCGACGGAAAGGTCGCCGTCGTCACCGGCGCCGCCCGCGGCATCGGCCGCGCGACAGTCGAGGTCTTCCTCGCCGAGGGGGCTCGAGTCGTGGCCACCGACCTCGACGCATCGGCGCTCGCCGACACCGCCCGTGCGCTGGACGGCGACATCGTCACCGTCGTCGGCGACGTGTCGGTGGAGGACGACGCCCGGGCGATGGTGGACGCCGCCGTCTCGTCGTTCGGCCGGCTCGACGTGCTGGTGGCCAACGCCGGGGTGATCCCGTTGAGCACCATCGACCAGACCTCGGTGGCCGACTGGGACCACGTGATGGCGGTCGACGGCCGCGGCCTGTTCCTGACCTGCAAGTTCGCCATCGAGCAGATGGCCGAGCAGGGCTCGGGAGCCATCGTGCTGCTGTCCTCGATCTCGGGCATGCGCGGCCAGATCGGCCAGGCGGCGTACGGACCGGCCAAGTACGTCGCCACCGGTCTCACCCACCATTTGGCGATCGAGTGGGCAGCCCGCGGGATCCGCGTCAACGCCGTGGCGCCCGGCACCATCCGCACCGACGCCGTCGTGGCGCTGCTCGAGACCCCCGAGGGCCAGGCCTACGTCGAGGAGATCGAGGGCCGGCACCCGATCGGCCGGCTCGGCGAGCCGCGCGAGGTGGCCGAGGTGATCGCGTTCCTGGCCTCCGACGCGGCGTCGTTCGTCACCGGCGCGGTGCTGCCGGTCGACGGGGGCTACCTGGCGCAGTAGCCCGCCAGGTGGTCGAGGTAGGAGCGCAGCGCCTGTCCTGAGGTGCGAGCGCGAGCCTCGTAGGACGCGTCGCACCTTCGTTCCGCTGTTTCGTGGCTCGGCCGGCCCTCGCACCTCAACCGCCGGTGTCGTCGTGTCGAGGGCCCGCATGCTCGCGGGGTGGAACAGGCCGACGAGCACCACGGCGGCCACGGCCGCGAGCCCGATGGCGAGCGGGAGCGTGTCACCGTCGCGGAACCCCCACGCCAGGCCGAGCTGGATGAGCTGGGCCAGCAGCACCGGCGCCCTCGCCCACGGCGTACACCGAATCAGCTGCCAGCCGCAGAACACCAGCAGCGCGCCGTACGCCGCGAAGAACCCGGCCGTGGTCAGGCCCATGGTGACGCGCCCCGAGCTCAGGTTCAGCAGCTCAAGGAGGCCGAGAACGGCGATGACCAGGCCTTCCACGGCCGCCAGCGAGGCCGCGACGACCAAGGGCGCGGGAGCATCGGTTCGGCTCAGGGCGGGCACGCGACCCACCCTAGGGGGTCTGGCCTGGGGCGCCTCGGGTACAGGCGCTGTGATGCAGCCTACGGGGCAGGGGCTTGTTTCACGTTCCAATAGTTGCCAGTCTGGGGGGTGGCGCTCGTGAACGCGTTCACTTCATCGTGCCCGCGAACTCCCTGCAGCCCCACCTGCCCCAGGCCCCCGGGCGCATGCCCTGACCCGATGTCGTACGGAAAGAGGACCCCTCAGCCATGGATTGGCGCAACCGTTCCGCGTGCCTCGACGAGGACCCGGAGCTGTTCTTCCCGATCGGCAACACCGGTCCGGCCATCCTCCAGATCGAGGAGGCCAAGCAGGTGTGCCGTCGCTGCGAGGTGCGCGAGCAGTGCCTCGCGTGGGCGCTCGAGGCTGGTCAGGACCACGGCGTCTGGGGTGGGCTGAGCGAGGACGAGCGGCGCGCTCTCAAGCGCCGCAACGCCCGCGCCCGCGTCCGCACCTCCGCCTGACGCATCAGTCCTGGGGTAGGTCCACCGACACCCGCGCGCCGGCCTGGCCGTGCGCCGGGCCGATCTCGAGCAGCCCGCCGAGCTCCGACTCCACCAGCGTGCGCACGATCGACAGCCCCAGGTGGGTGCTCCGGTCAGTGTCGAAGTCGTCGGGCAGCCCGCGACCGTCGTCCTCGACCACGACGTGCAGCCGTCCGACCAGCCGGCGGGCACTGACCACGATCACCCCCGGCGCCGCCGCGTCCGCGTCGTAGCCGTGCTCCACGGCGTTCTGCAGCACCTCGGTGAGCACCATCGCCAGCGCCGTGGCGGCCTCGGACGGCAGGATCCCGAAGGAGCCCGTACGCCGCGACCCGGACCCGCTCCCCGAGCGCGCTGACCTCGGTGACCATCCGGCCCAGCCGGTCGGCGATCTCGTCGAACGCGACGTGCTCCTCGGGTGACTGGCTGAGCGTCTCGTGCACGATCGCGATGGTGCCCACCCGGCGGACGGCCTCCTCGAGGGCCGCCTTGGCGTCCGGCGCGTCGATCCGCCGGGCCTGCAGCCGCAGCAGCGCGGCCACGGTCTGGAGGTTGTTCTTCACGCGGTGGTGGATCTCGCGGATGGTGGCCTCCTTGGTCACCAGCTCGCGGTCGCGCCGTCGCAGGTCGGTGACGTCGCGCAGCAGGATCAACGCCCCGATCCGCTCGCCCTCGGGCCGCAGCGGGATCGCGCGCACGATGAGCACCACGTCGTCGGTGCCGACCTCGGTGTCGCGGGGTGCGCGGCCCAGCAGCACGGTGCTGATCGTCTCCTCGTCGGTGCGGTGCATCGGCGGCACCAGCGCCCGGGTCAACGACGCGAGCTCCAGCCCGGTGAGGTCGCCGCTGTGCCCGAGCCGGCGGTAGACCGACAGCGCGTTGGGGCTGGCGTAGGCAACCCGCCCGTCCACGTCGATCCGCAGGAACCCGTCGCCGACCCGCGGTGAGTCGGCGTGGTCGCTGCGCTGGCCGGGGTTGGGGAAGTGGCCCGACGCGATCATCTGGGTCAGGTCGGCCGCCGTCTGGAGGTAGGACAGCTCCAGCCGGCTGGGGGTGCGGATCCCCAGCAGGTTGGTGTTGCGCGCCACCACGGCGACGATCCGGTCCTCCCGTCGTACCGGGATCGCCTCCGCTCGCACCGGGACGTCGTCGCGCCACTCGGGGTCGCCGTCGCGCATCGGCCGCCCGCGCTCGTACGCCGCGTCCAGCAGCGGCCGGCGCCCAGCCGGCACGAAGGTGCCCAGCACGTCGTCGACCAGGGCGGTCGGGCCCGTCGTCGGGCGCATCTGCCCGGCCGCCCAGAAGCCTCGGCCCTCGCGGTCGGGCAGCCACAGCACCAGGTCGGCGAAGGAGAGGTCGGCGATGATCTGCCAGTCCGCCATCAGCAGCTGGAGCCACCTCACGTCCTCGTCGTCGAGGTCGGTGTGACTGCGCACCAGGTCGGTCAGGGACGGCACGCTGCCCAGGCTAGGGCGTGTCTCCGGTCGCGAGCCGGGCTAGACGCCTTGGCCTCGGCGCCCATGGCACCATGTCCCCCATGACTCGGGCCTACTGGAGCAACGTGAAGGCCTCCGGCCTGGCCGTGCCCGAAGATCGCCCGCTCGCCGACCTGACCACCGAGCTGACCACGATGCTCGGCTCGCCCGACCCACACATGCGCGACGGGCTGGCCTACCCCACCCTGGCCACCTGGGTCGACCGCGGCGTCTACGACGACCTGATCGCGGGCCTGGGCGACGGCATGTGTGCCGGCCTCACCGTGGGCCTGGGCGAGCAGGACACCGACTCGGTCTTCCGCCGTGCCTTCTCGGTGCTGGTGCTCGCCGAATGCATCGACCGCGACAACGAGCAGGGCCTGATGCCCGCCCTGAAGCTGCTCGAGTGGGGCGACCACATCGCCTCCTGGTACCTCCGCGAGCGTGATGTGCGCGGTTTCGTGCCCGGCAAGGGCTGGGCTCACGCCGTCGCCCACGGCGCCGACGCCATCGGCGTGCTGGCGCGTTCGCCGCACTTCGGCCGCAACGAGCTCACGGTCCTCCTCGACGTCATCGGCGACCGGGTGCTCGCGCCGGTCGACGCGCCGTACGGTCACGGCGAGCCGGACCGGATGGCGATGGCCACGATGACGGTGCTGCGCCGCAACCTGGTGCCGCTGTCGGTCGTCGAGCCGTGGGTCGCCCGGATCACCGCGGGCGCCGAGCTCGCCTACGACGGAGAGACCGATCCGTTCGTGAAGACCGCCAACGCCGAGGCGTTCCTGCGGGCGTTGCACCTCCAGCTGGCCATCGCACCGAACTCACCCGACGTACGCCCCGACCTGCTGCTCGTCATGATGTCCGCGCTGCGGTCGACCAACCCGTCGTACCTCACCTGACGCACCGCTCGCTAACGTGCGGTCATGACCCAGGAACTCTCCGGCCACGCGGGCGAGCTGGCCGTCGCGGTGGCGCGTGCCCACGGCGTGGAGACGATGTTCACGCTGTCCGGCGCCCATGTCTTCCCGATGTACGACGGCGCGGTCAAGGCCGATCCCCCGATGCGGCTGCTCGACGTCAGGCACGAGCAGACGGCGACGTTCGCCGCCGAGGCGACCGGCAAGCTGACCCGCCGGCCCGGGCTCGCCGTGCTGACCGCCGGCCCCGGCGTGACCAACGGGATCAGCGCCATCGCCCAGGCCCAGTTCGCGGGCTCGCCGATGGTCGTGGTCGGCGGTAGAGCCCCGCAGAACCGCTGGGGCAGCGGCAGCCTCCAAGAGCTCGACCAGCCGCCGATCATCGCCCCGATCGCCAAGCTCGCGCGCACCATCCCGACCGCCGGCGAGGTTGCGGCGGGCATGCACGAGGCCTTCACGGCCGCAGGTTCGTCGCACCGAGGGCCGGTGTTCGTCGACGTGCCGATGGACGAGTTCTTCAACCAGGGCACCGGCACGCTGCCGACGGTGTCCGCCTCGCGCGGGGCCGACCCGGACCCCGAGGCCGTCGAAGCCGTCGCCGCCCTGCTCGCCGCGGCCGAGCGTCCGGTGCTGATCCTCGGCACCGACGTCTGGGCCGACGGTGCCGAGGAGGCGGCCCTCGAGCTCGTGGAGAGCGCCGGGCTCCCGGCGATCACCAACGGCATGGGACGCGGCGTCGATCCCCGGCGGTCACCCGTTGCTCGTGACCAAGGCCCGCGGTCAGGCGCTGGCGGGCGCTGACCTGGTGGTCGTGGCCGGCACCCCGCTCGACTTCCGCCTCGGCTACGGCCTCTTCGGCGGCAAGGACGGCGCCACCCCCGCGCGCGTCGTCCACCTCGCCGACTCCCCCGGCCAGGTGGCGCAGCACGCCGAGCTCGCCGCGTCGGCGTCCGGTGACCTGACGGCCCTCCTGACGGGGATCCGCGACGTGCTCGACAAGCTGGGCAGGCCCGACTGGTCCGGCTGGGTGGGCGACCTCCAGACGGGCGTCCGCGCCGCCGCTGAGCGCGACGCCGAGCTGCTCGGGGCCGAGGCCGACCCGATCCACCCCGCTCGCATCTACGGCGAGCTGGTGCCGCGCCTGGCCGACGACTCGGTCGTGATCGGCGACGGCGGCGACTTCGTCAGCTTCGCCGGCAAGTACGTCGAGCCGAAGCGTCCCGGCGGGTGGCTCGACCCGGGCCCCTACGGCTGCCTGGGCGCCGGGCTGGGTTCGGCGATCGCCGCCCGGATCGCGAGGCCGTCCTCGCAGGTGGTGCTGCTGCTCGGCGACGGCGCCGCCGGCTTCTCGCTGATGGACGTCGACACCCTGGTCCGCCACGACCTTCCGGTCGTGATGGTGATGGGCAACAACTCCGCCTGGGGCCTGGAGAAGGGCCCGATGCAGATGCTCTACGGCTACGACGTGGTCGCCGACCTCGCCCACCGCACCCGCTACGACGAGGTGGTCAAGGCGCTCGGTGGCGCCGGCGAGACCGTGACGGACCCGAAGGACATCGGGCCCGCGCTCGACCGCGCCTTCGCCGCGGGGGCGCCGTACCTCGTGAACGTGATCACCGACGTCGACGCGACCTACCCCCGCAACACCTTCGGAATCTGACCGTGCTCATCCGGCGGGCTGCGCCCGAGGACTACGAGACGGTCGGGGAGCTGACCGAGGCGGCGTACGAGGACTTCCTCGAGGGTCCCGACGACTATTACCGCGCGTTCCTGCGCGACGCCGCCCGGCGCGACCATGAGGCCGAGCTGTGGGTGGCGGTGGACGACGACGGGTCCCTGCTGGGCAGCGTCACCTCGCTCCCGCCGGGATCGCCGTGGCGAGAGCTCTCGGTCGACGACGAGGGCGAGTTCCGGATGCTCGCGGTGTCGCCGTCCGCACGCGGTCGCGGCGTCGGGGAGGCGCTGGTGCGGCAGTGCGAGGAGCGCGCTACGGCGGCCGGGGCGAGTCGGATGTGGCTCGCGACGCTCGACGAGATGACCCACGCGCAGCGGGTCTACGCGCGGCTCGGCTACCACCCCGAGCCCTCGCGCGACTGGGACCCGGTGCCCGACATCCTTCCCGACGTCCACCTGAGGGCCTGGACCAAGGAGCTGTGATGGAGGCCGGCATGGAGGCTGGGCTGAGGTTCACGGTCACCGACGCCGACACCGCGGCGGCGGTCGGCTCGGGCAGCCTCCCGGTCCTCGGTACGCCGCGGCTGCTGGCCTGGTGCGAGGCCGCCACCTGTGCCGCCATCGACCCGACCCTCGCCGAGGGCTCCACCAGCGTCGGCACCCGCGTCGAGCTCGAGCACCGCGCCGCGAGCCCGGTGGGTGCAGACGGTCGAGGTGACCGCCTCGACGTCGTACGTCGACGGCCGCCTGCACCGCTTCACCGTCGTCGCCCGCCACACCGTCGACGGCGCCAAGAAGGTCGTCGCCACCGCCGAGATCACCCGCGTGGTCGTCGACAGTGCGCGAGTTCCTTGAACGCCTCTGACCTCGGTTCGAGATAGTCCCGCCGTTTGCGGGTCCGGGGTCCCAACAGCCCGCCGTCGGGACTATCGCGATTTCCTCCACAGGCACCACCCCTGGGAGACTGCTGGGTCGACGTAACTTCGAGGAGGAACACCATGGGCAAGACAGGTCGCAAGCGCCGCGCGCGCAAGAAGAAGGCCGCGAACCACGGCAAGCGTCCCAACGCCTGACGGTTCGCCCTCTGCACAGCATCGAGCCCCCGCCGGACGATCCGGTCGGGGGCTCGTCGCTGGTCGGAACCGGCGTCGGCGCTCAGCCCTCGTGCATCTGGATCGAGATCTCCTGGAGCCGGACGCGGACCCGGTCACGCAGGGCGTCGGGGGCGGTCTCGCTGCACGACCGCGCCACGATCGTCTTGATCGTGCGCTGGACGTCGTACCTCTCGAAGCACGGTGCACACTCCTCGAGGTGCACCTTGACCACCGCGACCTCGGTCGCGTCGAGCTCGTTGTCGAGCAGGTAGACGATGCGGTCGAGGAAGTCGGCGCAGGACTCGTGGTCGCCGGTCTCGCGCGTCATGAGTCACCCTCCTGTCCCACACGGATCAGGTCGTTGGTCCGGACGTAGTCGGACAACATCTCCCGCAGCTGCCGTCGACCGCGGTGCAGCCGGGACATCACGGTGCCGATCGGCGTCTCCATGATGTCCGCGATCTCCTTGTAGGCAAAGCCCTCCACGTCGGCGAGATAGACGGCGAGGCGGAACTCCTCGGGCAGCCGCTGGAGGGCGTCCTTGACCTGGGAGTCGGGCAGGTGCTCCAGCGCCTCCATCTCGGCGGACCTCAGGCCGGTCGACGAGTGCGACTCGGCCCGGGCGAGCTGCCAGTCCTCGACGTCCTCGGACATCGACTGCTGCGGCTGGCGCTGCTTCTTGCGGTAGGTGTTGATGAAGGTGTTGGTGAGGATGCGGTAGAGCCAGGCCTTGAGGTTGGTGCCCGGCTTGAACTGGTGGAACGACCCGTAGGCCTTGGCGAAGGTCTCCTGCACGAGGTCTTCGGCGTCGGCGGGGTTGCGGGTCATCCGCATGGCCGCGGAGTAGAGCTGGTCGAGGAATGGCAGCGCGTCGCGCTCGAAACGAGCGGTGCGCTCAGCCTCGGTCTCGGTCGCGAGGTCCACGACCTCGACCTCGGCGGAAGTCTCGGAGTAGGTCAGTCATCGCCTCCCAATCTACTGGGGAGGCAGGACGATCCAGCACGGCGAGCACGTGACATGGAACATCCGCGCCGGCTCAGGGATTCCCTCGGCTATTTTCCGGCGACCTCGCGGACGATCCACTCCAGGGTCGACTCGACCACGACGGCCATCGCGTCCTCCTCGGTGACACCGCTCCGCTTGGAGGTCGCGAACCCGTGGTCGGCCGACGGTACGACGGTCAGGTCGAGGTGGTCGGGAAACTCGTCGGGCCGCCCGAAGGTGTCGTTCTCGCCCTGCACGACGAGCGTGGTCACACCTGCGCCCAACAGCTCGTCGAGCCGTGACTTCTCGGGCCGGCCGGGCGGGTGCAGCGGGAAGGCGAGCGCGAGGCAGCCGGCCGCGCCGAGGGTCCGGGCGGTCCGCGCCGCCGACCGAGCCCCGGCCGAGCGGCCGCCGACGACGAGCGGGGTGCGGGTGCGCAGCGCGCTGGCGGCGGCGATGAAACCGGCGTCGAGAGTGGCGGGAGGGCTGGCGACCTTGCGGCCGGCCACCCGCCACGGCTGCTCGAACAGCTGCACGCTGATGCCCTGGCGGGGCAGCGTCGCGGCGAGGGCCTCGAGGTCGCGGGTGTCGATGCCGCGCCCGGCGCCGTGGCTGAGCAGCAACGTGGCCACGGGGCGTCGGGCACGGTAGCTGACCAGGCGGCCGTCGCCGTGCGGCGTACCGATGCGCTGCTCGGTGGGCATGGCGCGCAGTCTGTCAGGCCAGCTCGGGAACGTCGTCCAGCGGCAACGGCTCCATCAGCTCGGGGCCGTTGTTGCGCACGTTGCTCACGGCCTTGGAGACCGGGTAGGCCTCGAGGGCGCCGGGTGCGGCCGGGACCAGCAGGGCGAGCAGGGCGTCCTTGTCCTTGGTGGTCGGGTCGAGCCAGCTCGACCATCGGTCCTTCTCGACCATCAGGGGCATCCGGTCGTGGATGTGGCCCACGTCGTCCTCGGCGTCGGTGGTGATCACGGTGCAGGTCCACCGGAAGCGGTCGGGGTCGTCTTCCGCCTTCTCGGGGTCGCGCCAGATCTCGTAGAGGCCCGCCATCGCGAGCACGCCGTGGTCCTTGGGCCGGATGAAGAACGGCTGCTTGAGCGGCTTGCCGGACTTGCCCAGCTCCGAGGTGGGGTACCACTCGTAGTAGCCGTCGGCCGGCAGCAGGCAGCGCCGCGAGGAGAAGGCCCGCCGGAACGCCGGCTTCTCCGCGACGGTCTCCATCCGGGCGTTGATCATCCGGCTGCCGATCTTGGGGTCCTTGGCCCACGACGGGATCAGCCCCCACGTCAGCGCGCGGAGCTGACGATCGGCTGGGACGCCCTGCTCGCCCTCCTCCTTGGATGGCGGCCGCTCGACGACGGCGTACACCTCCTTGGTCGGGGCGACGTTGTAGTCGGCCTTGAGGGCCGTGGGCACGCGGTTGTCGACGACCTCGAACTCCTCGATGAGGTCCTCGGGCTTGCGGCTGGAGGCGTATCGACCGCACATGCGGCCAGGGTAGGGCCTGCCACCGACCCACCCCGTCGGGCGACGACCAGCCATCGAGCGGTTGGTGTAGGAAGGAAGACATGACGCTCGTCCGGCTCGCCGCCCGCCCGATGCTCGCCTCGATGTTCTTCGTCGGCGGCCTCGACGCCGTCAGGAACGCCGGCCAGCGTGCAGACGCCGCCGAACCGGTGACCGACAAGATCGCGCCGCTGCTGCGCAAGTACGTCCCGCAGCTGCCTGATGACCCCAAGTCCTTGGTCCGCATCAACGGAGCCGCGCAGATGGCGGCCGCGTTCATGCTGGCCACCGGACGCATGCCGCGGCTCTCGGCGGCCGTCCTGGCTGCCTCGCTGGTGCCGACCACCGCCGCCGGCCACCGGTTCTGGGAGGAGACGGACCCGCAGAAGAAGGCCATGCAGCGCACCCACTTCTTCAAGAACGCCTCCATGCTCGGCGGCCTGCTGCTGGCCGCCGTCGACACCGAGGGCAAGCCGGGCGTCGCCTGGCGCGCCCGCCGCGCCGCGACCGACGTACGCCGCGAGGCCCGGGGCTGGCCAAGGACGCGCGCGCCGCGAGGCCAAGCTCGCCCGGGCGCAGCTGACCTGAGACTTCAGCTCGCTCGAACACTGCTCTGCTTGAACAGTCAGTCAAACTCATGGGAGCATGCGGCTCCATCACCGGAGGCCCGCATGACGACGAGGCGATCAAGACCGCGTTCCACGAGGTGACCGCCGCGCAGGGCGGTTCGCACTACGAGGAGGGCGGCTGGATCTGGCTCGAGGGGTTCGGCGACCTGCCGAAGGAGTACGCCGCGATCCGCGACGACGTGGCGGTGTGGGACGTCTCGCCGCTGAACAAGTGGGAGTTCCGCGGACCCGACGCGCTGAGGGGCGCCCAGCGGGCGTTCAGCAACGACGCGCTCGGGCTCGAGGTCGGGCAGGTGCGGTACGGCGCGTTCCTCGACGCCGACGGGCTGATGGTGGACGACGGGACCGTGTTCAACACCGGCAGACAGGGGCGGGAGGACCACTGCTGGGTGATGACCAACGGCAGGGACCACGAGGAGTACTTCGGGGAGCTGCTGGAGGGCCTCGACGCGCAGGTCGAGTGGATCACGCCGTCGATGCCGCACCTCGGCGTGATCGGTCCGCGCTCGCGTGAGGTCGTCCAGAAGCTCACGGACGAGGACCTCGGGTCGCTGAGGTACTTCCGGTTCATCCCGCGGCCCGTCAAGGTCGCCGGCGTGGACGTGCACCTGTCGCGGACCGGGTACGGCGGCGAGCTCGGGTTCGAGCTGTTCCTGCTCGACCCCGCCGACGCCGAGACCCTCTGGAACGCGGTCGTCGGCGCGGGCGTGACGCCGATCGGCACCGAGGCGATCGAGGTCGCCCGGGTCGAGGCCGGGCTGATCGTGACCGGCTACGACTACGAGCCGCACGAGCGCACGCCGTTCGACTTCAACCTCGACCGGATGGTGCGGCTCGGCCAGGGGCTCGGTTTCGCCGGCGAGGACGCGCTGCGCGCCGTGGCTGCGGACCCGCCCAACCGCTTCGTCACGCTGCGCTACGAGGCCGACGCGCTCCCCGAGTACGGCGCGGCGGTCACCAAGGACGGCGAGGAGGTCGGAGTCCTCACGAGCCCGACCGACAGCCCGAGGTTCGGCAAGATCGGGCTCGCCGTGATCGAGAGTGCGCAGGCGAGCGTGGGGAACACGCTGGGCGTGGCCGTCGGCGACGGGATCGTCTCCGCAACGGTCGACGTGCTGCCGATCTACGACACGGAGAAGAAGCGCCCCCGCTCGTAGCCACTCGCTCGGTGGTCGAGGTGCGTTACGAGGCAGCGCTGCGCTCCTCGCACCTCAACCACCGAAATCAGCCGACTAGGCTGCGCCGGGTGACGACGTACGTCGACCCGTGGCCGGCGCCTCGCGCGCGCGGACCGGTCGACGTCGACGGTCTCGCTGCCCGGCAGCAAGTCGCTGACCAACCGAGCGCTGGTGATCGCCGCCCTCGCTGACGGCCCCAGCGTCGTACGCCGGGCCCTGCGGTCGCGCGACACCGTGCTGATGGCGACGGCGCTGTCCGTCGCTCGGCGCCGAGGTCGACACCACCGGTGACGACTGGGCGGTGACGTCCGGGCGCGTTCGACCGCGACGCCGACGTCGACTGCGGGCTCGCCGGGACGGTGCTGAGGTTCGTGCCGCCGGTCGCGGCGCTGTCCACCGGGTCGGTGACCTTCGACGGCGACCCGCACATGCGCCAGCCGCCCGGTCGGCGAGGTGCTCACCGCGCTGCGCGGTCTCGGCGTGACGGTCGACGACGACGGCCGCGGCGCGCTGCCGTTCGTCGTCCGGGGCGACGGCGCAGTGCCGGGCGGGCAGGTCGTGATCGACGCGTCGGCGTCCTCGCAGTTCGTCTCGGCGCTGCTGCTGGCGGGCGCGACGTACGACAAGGGCGTCGACGTCCTCCACGACGGCAAGCCCGTGCCGTCGATGCCGCACATCGAGATGACCGTCTCGCTGCTGCGCCGCCACGGCGTCGACGTCGACGACTCCGAGCCCAACCGCTGGCAGGTCTGCTCCCGGGCCGGTCACCGCCCTCGACACCGTGATCGAGCCCGACCTGTCCAACGCCGCGCCGTTCCTGGCCCTGGCCGCGGTGACCGGCGGTTCGGTGACCGTGCTCGGCTGGCCGCGCGAGACGACCCAGCCCGGCGACGCCCTGCGCGACCTGCTCGCCCGGATGGGCTGCGCGGTCGACCTGACCGACGAGGGCCTGACCGTCACCGGTCACCCCGTACCTCGCAGGCATCGACGCCGACCTCCACGACGTCGGCGAGCTGACGCCGGTCGTCGCCGCGCTGTGCGCGCTGGCCGAGTCGCCGTCGGTGCTGCGCGGCATCGCCCACATCCGCGGCCACGAGACCGACCGGCTGGCCGCGCTGGCCCGCGAGCTCGGCGGCCTCGGCGCCGACGTCGCCGAGACCGAGGACGGCCTCGCCTTCCGGCCCGCGGCCCTGCACGGCGGGCTGTTCCACACCTACGCCGACCACCGGATGGCCCACGCCGGCGTCGTGGTCGGGGCGGCCGTCGACGACGTGCTGGTCGAGGACGTCGCCACCACCGCCAAGACCTACCCCGGCTTCCCCGATGCCTGGGCCAGGCTGCTGTGACCCATGAGTCGAACATGAGCCCGGGCCAACGCCGCTACGGCGAGGAGGACCAGGAGCACTACGACCGGCCCCGGCGGCACACCCGACCGCGCACCAAGGAGAGGCCGTCGTACGACGACGCGCAGCGACGGCCTGGTCCTCACGGTCGACCGCGGTCGCTTCGGGCTGCTCGTCGACGACGCAGGCCGTCACCGCGATGAAGGCGCGCCCTCTGGGCCGCAAGGGCGTGGTGGTCGGCGACCGCGTGCGCGTCGTCGGCGACGTCTCCGGCGACGACGGCAGCCTGGCCCGCATCGTCGAGGTCGCCGACCGCACGCACGGTGCTGCGCCGCAGCGCCGACGACGACGACGCCGTCGAGCGGGTCCTCGTCGCGAACGCCGACCAGCTGGTCGATCGTCAGCGCCCTCGCCGACCCCGAGCCGCGGACCGGGCTGATCGACCGCGCGCTGGTGGCGGCGTACGTCGCCGGCATGAAGCCCCTGCTCTGCCTCACGAAGTCGGACCTGGCCGACCCGGAGACGCTGCTGGTGACCTACCGGCCGCTCGGGGTGCCGTGGGTGGTGACCCGCAAGGGCGGCGACCTCACCGAGCTGCGCGACCGGCTGCACGAGCGGACCAGCGTGCTGCTCGGCCACAGCGGCGTCGGCAAGTCCACCCTCGTCAACGCGCTGGTGCCCGACGCCGACCGCGAGATCGGCCACGTCAACGCCGTCACCGGGCGGGGCCGGCACACCTCGACGTCCGCGATCATGCTGCCGCTTCCGGACGACGGCCGGCTGGATCATCGACACCCCGGGCATCCGCTCCTTCGGGCTCGCGCACGTCCAGCCGGAGCACCTGATCGAGGCGTTCCCCGACCTCGACGAGATGACCGAGGACTGCCCCCGCGGCTGCACCCACGGCACCGACGAGCCCGAGTGCGGGCTCGACGAGGCCGTCGAGCGCGGCGACGCCGACCCGGTGCGGGTGGAGTCGTTCCGGCGGCTGCTCGCCGCCCGGTCGCTGCCGGTCTACTGAATAATCCGCTGGCGCCGGCCGGCCACGGTGCCTAGCGTGGCCGTACCGACGACCGCAGGAAGGAGGCTCGAGATGAGGACCCAGCGTGCCCTTGCCTCCCTCGAACCTGCCAAGGCGGTCACGCTGTGCACCTGCACCAACCCCGGCTCAACCTCGGCATCGTCGCGCACGTCGACGCCGGCAAGACCACGCTGACCGAGCGGCTCCTCTACGAGACCGGCGTCAGCACCCACCTCGGCCGCGTCGACCACGGTGACACCGTCACCGACGCCGACGCCATCGAACGCCGCCGCGGCATCACCATCCGCTCGGCGGTCGTCGCGTTCACGGTCGGCGACCTCAAGGTCAACCTCGTCGACACCCCCGGCCACGCGGACTTCGTGGCCGAGGTCGAGCGCGCCCTGGCCGTCCTCGACGGGGCCGTCCTCGTCGTGTCGGCCGTCGAGGGCATCCAGGCCCAGACCCGCGCGCTGATCCGGATCATGGAGCGGCTCGGCATCCCGTTCCTGGTGTTCGCCAACAAGATCGACCGCAGCGGCGCGTCCGTGGAAGGCACGCTGGCCGCGCTGCGCGAGGCGCTGGCCGGCGACGCGATCGCGCTCAACGATCCGGTCGACGTCGGCTCGAGGTCGGCGTCGGTGGCGGCCCGCGGCGGTCCCGACTTCGTCGACGAGCTGGCCGACCGGCTGTCGGTCTTCGACGACGACGTCGTCCGCGCGTACGTCGAGGGGTCACCGCCCGCCGAACGCGACCTGCTCGCGTCCCTGGCGCGAGCGACGGCCACCGGCCGCCTGCACCCCGTCGTCTTCGGCGCGGCCCTGACCGGGGTCGGCGTACGCGACGTGCTCGCGGCCGTGGCGACGTACCTGCCCCCCGCCGGTGGCTCGCCCGACGATCCCCTGCACGCGAGCGTCTTCAAGATCGAGCAGGACGCAGGGGGCCACCCGCTCGCGTACCTCCGGATGCGCGGCGGCACGCTCACCTCCCGCGACGACGTGGTCCGCCACCACCGCGGCCGGGACGGCACGGTGACGCCGGTCGCGGGACGTGCGCAGCGGGTGGCGACGTACGCCGCCGGTGCCGCCACCACCGAGACGACCGCCGTCGCCGGCGACATCGCCACCGTCGTCGGGCTCCCCGACGCCGAGATCGGGGACCAGCTCGGGCGCTGGGACCCGGCGTACGGGCTCCGCGTCTTCCCGCCGCCCGGACTCGAGTCGGTCGTCGTGGCACGGGACCCGGCCGACCGCGGGCGGCTGTTCGAGGCCGTCCAGCGGCTCAGCGCCCAGGACCCGCTCATCGACGCCCGGCTCGACGGCCCGGACCAGGAGCTGACCGTGAGCCTCTACGGCGAGGTGCAGCGCGAGGTGCTCACCGCGCGGCTGGCCGAGGAGTTCGGGATCGCGGCCGACGTCCTCGAGTCGCGGACCGTGCTCGTCGAGCGGGTCGCCGGGGTCGGCGAGTGGGCGCTCGAGGTCCGGACCGGCAACGCCAGCGTGGCCTACCGGGTCGAGTCCGGGCCGCCGGGATCCGGGGAGAGGTACGTGATGGGCACCGAGCGCGGGTACATCTTGCCGTCCCACCACCGCGCCATCGAGGAGGCCGTGCCGCGGGTGATGGCCTCCGGGCTGCGGGGTTGGCGGGTCGTGGACTGGGTGGTGACGCTCACCAACGCGCGGTTCAGCGCGCCGATACCTCCCGCCGGGTACTACCGCGACCTCACCGAGACGGCGCTGCGGCGGGCGCTGCGCGAGGCGGGTACGTGCGAGTGCGAGCCGGTGAGCGCGTTCGAGGTCGAGGTACCGGAGGAGTCGTTCACAGCGGTGCTGCACGTGCTGACGGCGGCGGGCGCCACGCCGGACCTGCCGGTGTTCTCCGCCGGTCGCTGCACGGTCAACGGAACGATCCCGACCCGCTCCGTTCACGCAGTGGAGCGAGGGCTGCCGGAGCTGACCGGCGGGCGCGGCTTCCTGGTCAGCGAGCCGGCGGGCTATGTCCCGATCTAGCGGACGCTAGCTCCAGACGGCGCGGGAGCCGGCGTCGCCGGTCAGCCCCACCCACACCAGCGTCGCCACTGCGCTGATCGCGACCAGTGCCAACAGGACTGTGCGGGTGGTGCCCGCGCGGTTGTGGAAGTAGTAGGTCGTCGCCACGGTGACGATCCCGAAACCCGAGGCGATCCATCGCAGTGTCTTGGCGTAGTCCTCGTGGGTCTCGATGTTCTCCAGGGCCTCGCCCGAGAAGTTCGCGAACCGGTCGCTGTCGAAGAAGTTCTGCCCCGTGAGGTAGGCCGCCCAGATGGACCCGAACGCGACCAGCGCCAGCACCAGCGTCGGCCAGCGCAGCAGGTCGCGGTAGCGCGGCAGAGCGACGTACGCGAGTGCGCTCAACGCGGCCAGCGGCCCGAACACCACCGCCGCGTGGATGACCAGGATGTGGAGCGGAAGGCCGGTGACCGACCATTCCATTGCCGAGAGCAGGGCGGACAATTCGGCTGGGCCAGCGGAGACAGTCACGCCTCATCGTACGGATGGACCGGGAGTTCGGTTCGGCGCACCATAGTCTGAGGCCCATGCCGATCTCCGGGCCCGCGTCGGGCTCCATCGACTTCACCGACGACCTGCGCCTGGCCCACGTGCTCGCCGACGACGCCGACTCGATCACGCGCCGACCGCTTCAAGGCGCTCGACCTGCACGTGATGAGCAAGCCTGACCTGACGCCGGTCACCGACGCCGACCAGGCCGTCGAGCAGGCCATCCGCCGTACTCTCGGGCGGGTCCGCTCGCGCGACGCCGTGCTCGGCGAGGAGCACGGCTCGACCGGCCACAGCCAGCGCCAGTGGGTCATCGACCCCATCGACGGCACCAAGAACTTCGTCCGCGGCGTGCCCGTCTGGGCCACCCTGATCGCGCTGGTCGTCGACGGCGAGGTCGTCCTCGGCGTGGTCTCCGCGCCGTCACTGCAGCGTCGCTGGTGGGCCTCCAACGGCGCCGGCGCCTGGACCGGCCGTTCCCTGCTGAAGGCGACGCGCTGCACGGTCTCCGACGTCCGGCGCCTCGAGGACGCCTCGCTGTCCTACTCCTCCCTCCACGGGTGGGAGGAGCGCGAGCGCCTCGACGACTTCCTCTCGCTGATGCGTCGCTGCTGGCGCAGCCGTGCCTACAGCGACTTCTGGTCCTACATGCTCCTGGCCGAGGGAGCCGTCGACATCGCAGCGGAGCCAGAGCTCGAGCTGTACGACATGGCCGCCCTCGACGTGATCGTGCGCGAGGCCGGCGGCCGCTTCTCCTCCCTCGACGGCACCGACGGCCCGTTCGGCGGCAACGCCCTGGCCACCAACGGACACCTCCACGAGGCCGTGCTCGCGTTCCTGGGGTCGCTGCCCGACGACCACGACGACCCGGAGTTCCCCACGCAGGGCCCCGGCTCGGTCCACGACCTGCGCTCCCACCGCGACCGCGACTGACCACTCTCGATTCGTCTGCGGATCGCTGCGAGTTCCAGCCGCTCGGGCTCGCAGACGAATCGGCGTCGCGGGCGGCTACCGTTGAAGGCCTACCCCTGGAGACCACGGAGGCCCCTGAGATGCGGATCAGCGACGTCATCGGCTCGAAGTCCAGCAAGGACGTCATCACCATCTCGCCCGACGCGACCGTACGTGACCTGATCCGGCTCCTCTCCGAGCACAACGTCGGCGCCCTGATCGTCAGCGGTGACGGCGGCGCGGTCGACGGGATCGTCAGCGAGCGCGACGTCGTGCGCCACCTGCTCGACTCCGACGACTTCCTCGACGGGGCCGTGTCGGCGATCATGACCGTCGATGTGGCGACCGCCGAGCCGACCACCAGCCTCGACGAGATGCGAGCCCTGATGACCGAGCGCCGGATCCGCCACGTGCCCGTGGTGTCGGACGGCCGGCTCACCGGCATCGTCTCCATCGGCGACGTCGTCAAGGCCGCGATGGACCAGCTGGAGTTCGAGCGC
The DNA here is from genome assembly GCA_963758885.1 of uncultured Actinomycetota bacterium. Lineage (GTDB taxonomy): Bacteria > Actinomycetota > Actinomycetes > Propionibacteriales > Nocardioidaceae > Nocardioides. Next base: position 31,149 of record CAVWXS010000007.1, on the reverse strand, counting down.
GACCAGCTCGACACCTACCTGCACCAGACCTGAGCCCGTGGTGGTTTCGAGGCTCGTCGCCTAGCGCTCCTCGCACCTCAACCACCGAACGATCGGTGGTTGAGGTGTGAAGGCCGCCAGGCCTGAGCCTCGAAACCACCACGGCGGAGACGCCTGATAGACAAGTGCCATGGAGAAGCCTGAGATCGATTTCCCTGGCGACGAGCCGCCCGCCGACCTGGTCATCACCGACGTGACGGAGGGTGACGGCGCCGAGGCGACGTCCGGCTCCGCCGTGTCGGTCCACTACGTCGGCGTCGCGCACTCGACGGGCGAGGAGTTCGACGCGTCCTACAACCGCGGCACCCCGCTCCAGTTCCGGCTCGGCACCGGCCAGGTCATCCAGGGCTGGGACCAAGGTGTCGAGGGCATGAAGGTCGGCGGTCGGCGTCAGCTCGTCATCCCACCCCACCTCGGCTACGGCGACCGCGGCGCCGGCGGCGTCATCAAGCCCGGTGAGACGCTGATCTTCGTGGTGGACCTGCTCGACGTCAGCTGAGCCGATTTCCGCCGCAACCGTCCTGGCTGGGATGATCCTCGGGTGACCGAGAGCCCGCTGACGACCGACGTACGCATCAGCGACGAGTCGATCAAGCTCGGCCAGTTCCTCAAGCTGGCCGACCTCGTCGACTCCGGCAGCGAGGCCAAGCCCCTGCTCGCCGCCGGGATGGTCCGCGTCAACGACGTGGTCGAGACCCGTCGCGGTCGCCAGCTCGTCGCCGGCGACGTGGTGTCCCTCGCCCAGAGATCAGTGCGCGTCGTCGCCGCTCGTTGAGGAGTCGCGCAGCGACCGGTGAGTGAACAGCGAGTTGCTGCCTTGCGGGGTTTCGAGACGGGCCTGACGGCCCTCCTCAACCAGCGGAGGTCGGACGCTGACGGCCCTCGACGTGGCCCTCTGCTCAACCAGCGACGACCGCGAAGGCGTGGATGACCACGCCGACCAGGCCACCGACGATGGTGCCGTTGATCCTGATGAACTGCAGGTCACGGCCGACGTGCAGCTCGATGCGCCGCGCGGCCTCCTTGCCGTCCCAGCGCTCGATCGTGTGGGTGATGACGGCGGTGAGCTCGGCGCCGTAGCGGTCGATCGCGAACACCGCCGCGTCGGCGGCCAGCAGGTCGAGCCGCTTGCGCAGGTCTGCGTCGTCGACGAGCCGCTTCGCGAACGCCGTCAGCTCGACGAGCATGCGCGTGCGGACGGCACCCTCGGGGTCGGCGAGCGATGCCTGCAGGGCCCTGCGGAGCGCGTTCCAGAGGTCCACGCTCGAGGCGAGCACCTGCGGGTGGTCGAGCAGCCGGTCCTTGAGCTTCTCGGTGCGGGCCTGGGTGTCGGCGTCGTGCTGGAGGTCGTCGGCCAGCTGACGCAGCATCGAGTCGAGCGCCTGGCGAGCGTGGTGCGTGGGGTCGTGACGGATGTCGAGCAGCCAGTCGACGAGCTCGCGGTGCAGCCGCCGGGTGACGGCGTCGTTGAGCCGCGGCGGCGCCCACCACGGCGCCCGCTCCCCCAGCACCTCGGCGAAGCTGCCAGGGTTCTCCACCAGCCACGACGCCACCTCGTCGATCGCGAGGTCGACCAGGCCGTGGTGCAGGTCGTCGCGCACCACCTCGTCGAGCAGCCCGCCGAGCATCGGCGAGATGGGCTCCTCGTGGAACCGGGGCACCAACGCGTCCTGGACGAAGCCGGCGACGTGCTCGTCGGTCACCTTGCCGACCGCGATCCTCAGCAGCTCGGCGGCCTCGTCGACGACCCGCCGTACGTTGACGGGGTCATCGAGCCACCGGCCCACGCGCAGCGAGATCGTCGCCGCCGCGACCCGGTCGCGGATGATGTCCTCCTGGAGGAAGTTCTCGCCGACGAACTCCTGCAGCCCGCGGCCCAGCTCGTCCTTGCGCTTGGGTATCAGCGCGGTGTGGGGGATCGGCAGGCCGAGCGGGTGCTTGAACAGCGCCGTCACCGCGAACCAGTCGGCCATCGCGCCGACCATCGAGGCCTCGGCGCCGGCGTTCACGAACCCGAGCCAGCCGTCCTGACCCCGCGTGGCGACGTACACCACCGCCGCCAGCACCAGCAGCCCGACCGCGATCGTGCGCATCCGGCGCAGACCCCGACGCCGGGCCTCGTCGGCCGCGGGGTCGGGCGTGATCATGGAGATCACGCTCTGGTCGATGGCCACGACTCGATTCTCCCGTACGCCCGGGTGGCTGCCAGAATCGCGGCATGTCCGACACCCGGGGCCCCGCACGGTCATCACCTTCGGGACCTACGACGTCTTCCATGTCGGGCACCTGCGCATGATCGATGCGGGCGGCCGCCCTGGGCGACCGTCTCGTGGTGGGTGTGTCGGCCGACGCGCTCAACCTGAGCAAGAAGGGCCGCGAGCCGGTGTTCTCGCAGGCCGAGCGGCTGGCGATCGTCGCCGCCCTCAAGCCGGTCGACGAGGTCTTCGTCGAGGAGAGCCTCGAGCTCAAGCGCCACTACATCGAGCAGTACGCCGCCGACGTGCTCGTCATGGGCGACGACTGGAAGGGCCGGTTCGACGAGTTCGAGGACATCTGCGAGGTGGTCTACCTGACGCGTACGCCGGCCATCTCGACCACTGCCCTGATCGAGAAGATCTCGTCCGGCGACTGATCGAACCTTTCGCCTCGGGCTTTCATCTACCGGTCTAGGGTTGTCCGTGACCTGCACTCGGTCGCGCCCGCCGACGGCCTGACGACGACCCGGGCCGAACCCCCCTCGACGATGGGACTACACAGATGCGCCGAACGCCCTCCGCCACCCTGGTGGCCGCGGTCATGGTCGGGGGCTTGGCTCTGAGCTTGGCACCGGCGGCGGCCCCGGCCCTGGGCTCCGCGGCAGACGACGGCAGGTCCGCGGTCGCCTCGCAGGCCCGCGTTGCCGGGTCGACCGACCGGGAGCGTGCGACGGCTGCCCTCGAGCGCGCCAAGGCGCTGTTCTCCGGCAAGGCGTCGATCTCCGGCAGGGCGGCCGCCGACCGAGACGGCGGTGACCGTGTCCCGCGCCAGCACCTCGACGCGACCATCGTGATGCGCGACCTGTTCAGCGCCCTCGACGACCTGTCCCCCGCCCAGCGCAAGGTGGCCAGGTCGATCCTGGCCCGCCCCACGGACGGCCCGAGGGACCCGTTCAACGACGGCTACACCGTGCCGTCGGTGAAGAAGTGCCAGGGCAACTTCTGCATCCACTGGGTGACCTCGACCGAGGACGCGCCGCCCAGCCCGACCTGGGTCAACCAGATGCTGCGGCTGATGAACAAGGTCTGGAAGAAGGAGGTCAAGAAGCTCGGCTACCGCCCGCCGGTCTCCGACCGTGGCCGCGGCGGCAACAACAAGTTCGACGTCTACCTCGCGCAGATCGGCGACGAGGGCTTCTACGGCTACTGCTCGCCCGAGCGGAAGAAGCCCGGCTTCGACTGGGTGGCCGACGGCTACTGCGTGCTCGACAACGACATGGCGGAGTTCACCGCCTACAACTCCCCGATGGACAGCGCCCGGGTGACCGCGGCGCACGAGTTCTTCCACGCGATCCAGTTCGGCTACGACTACGGCGAGGACGTCTGGCTGCTCGAGGCGACCGCCACCTGGATGGAGGAGCGGATCTTCGACGACGTCAACGACAACCGGCAGTACCTCCAGGCGGGCCAGGTCTACGACCCCTCACCCCGCTCGACTTCTTCACCTCCGGCGAGAGCCAGGCCTACGGCAACTGGGTGTTCTTCGAGTTCCTCAGCAAGAACTTCGGCAACGGCGTGGTCAAGAAGATCTGGAACAGGGCGGCAGCGTTCAAGCGCCCCGACTACTACTCCACCCAGGCCATCAACCAGGTCCTGAAGCCGAAGGGCGGCTTCAAGAAGGTCTACAGCCGGTTCGCCTCGGCCAACCTGCTGCCCGCCAAGTTCTACCCCGAGGGGCAGGCCTGGCCGTCCACGTTGCTGGGCAACACCTACACGCTGTCCAAGGCTGACCGACGTACGGGCAAGCACGGGAGTGGGCTGCTCCACATGAGCTCGCTGAGCTACGAGGTGAAGTCGTCCTCCTCGCTGGCCAGCAAGAAGTGGCGGCTCAAGGTGAAGATCGACGGCCCCGGGTCGTACCGCATGCCGGCCGCCTACGTGCTCGTGGTCAAGCGCAAGGGGACCGAGAAGCACTTCGTCCGGCTCAACGGCAAGGGCAACGGCCAGGTGGTCGTGCCGTTCGGCCGCAAGCAGGTGAAGTCCGTCTACGTCTCGCTCGTCAACGCCTCCACGCGGTTCAAGTGCGGGAGGAAGTACCCCTACTCGTGCTCGGGCCTCCCCATCGACGACGGCCGCAGCTTCAGGGGCCAGCGCTACGAGTTCAGCGCGTCGGTCATCAAACGCCGCTGACCACCCAGTCACTTACGCCGATCGTCGTCACCGCCACCGTGGCGGTGGCCTCGGTCGGCCTGCTGGTGCTCGCGGTCGCCGGTGACTGGCTCGGCGCCGACGTGGGCCGGGGCGATGTCTTCTGCGAGGTGCCCCACGACGTCGACGGCCCCTTCGGTGGCTGGGTCCAGCCCGCGAACAGCCTGTCCAACCTGGGCTTCGTGGTCGCCGGCCTGGCGGTGGCCTGGCGGGCGGGCAAGCCCTGGCTGCTCGGCGACGTGCTGCCCCGGCTGCGCGGTCTGCCCACGGCGTACGCCGTCGTCACGGTGCTGCTCGGCCCGGCCAGTGCCGCGATGCACGCGACCGGCTCGGAGCTGGGCGGCCACCTCGACCTGCTGAGCATGTACCTGGTCGCGTCGTTCGCGGCGGCGTACGCGTTGATGCGGCTGGTCGGCCAGGGCGCGCTGTTCTTCTTCCAGGTGTTCTCGTTGCTGGTCGCGGCCTGCGAGCTGGTCGGCACCATCGACGCCGATGTGCCCGTCGTGCACATCGCCGGCAACCTCGCCTTCGGCGTGCTGCTGGTCGCCGCGATCGCCATCGAGGTGGTGCTCTGGCGACGCGCCCCGGGCCGCCCGGCTACCGCTCGGACGGACCTGCGGTGGGGCGGCGGCGCGGTGGGCGCCATGGCCGTGGCCTTCGTGATCTGGAACCTCGCCCAGGGACCCTGGTGCGACCCGACCTCGTGGCTGCAAGGCCACGCGGCGTGGCACCTGCTCTGCGCGCTGGCGGCGTACCTGCTGTTCCGTCTCTACGCGAGCGAGCGGGTCACGGATCCGTTGCGATCGGTTGCGGTGCGGTCACGATCGGCCTCACCGCTGGATCGGTGACGCGCGCGTCCCTAGGTTCTGGCCATGAGCGCGCACGACTTCGACTTCTGGATCGGCGACTGGGACGTGTTCGGTCCGCAGGGCAAGCAGGTCGGCACGCAACACGATCACGCCGATGTTCGCCGGCCAGTCGGGGGGCATGCTCCACGAGCACTGGCACGGCAACGGTGGCGTCGAGGGTCGCAGCATCAACGCGTACGACGCCTCGCGGGGCTGCTGGCACCAGACCTGGATGGACTCCACGGGCGGCGTGCTCCTGCTCGACGGAGGCATGCGTGACGGTGCGATGGTGATGGAGGGCTGGGGTCCCACGGGTGAGGACGGCCTGGACCCTGTCGACCGCCAGCGGATCACCTGGACACCCGAGGGCGACGGCCTGCGCCAGGTCTGGGAGACCTCGAGCGACGACGGGAAGACCTGGGAGGTCGCCTTCGACGGGCTGTACCGCCGGCGCGCTGGTGGTTGAGAGGGACGCCTGGTCGAGGAGTTGGCCCGTCACGAACCAGCTGGCAGCGGGTGGTTTCGTGACGGGCCTTGACGGCCCTCCTCAACCACCGGACGCTGAGGCATGACCGCACTGCTGCCGGAAGGTGCCGACGACGTCGGCCGGATCGACGGCGACCACAGACTCCTCGGCGTACACCAAGAAGGGCAAGCTCAAGACCGCGGCGTACGAGGAGGAGATGGAGCGACTGCAAGAGCAGCTGGTGCTGCTGCAGTACTGGATCCAGTCCCAGGGCCTGAAGGTGCTGGTGATCTTCGAGGGCCGCGGCTCCGCAGGCAAGGGCGGGGTGATCAAGCGGATCACCGAGCGCACCTCGCCGCGGACGGTCAGGGTCGTCGCGCTGCCCAAGCCCACCGAGCGGCAGCGCACCCAGTGGTACTTCCAGAGGTACGTCGAGCACCTGCCGGCCGCCGGTGAGATGGTGCTGTTCGACCGGTCCTGGTACAACCGCTCGAACGTCGAGTGGGTGATGGGCTACTGCACCGAGGAGGAGCACCAGGAGTTCCTCCGCTCGTGCCCGGAGTTCGAGCGGATGCTGGTGCGGTCCGGCATCCAGGTGATCAAGTACTGGTTCTCGGTGAGCTTACGAGGAGCAGCGCAAGCGCTTCGAGGCCCGCAACGCCGAGCCGCTGAAGCGCTGGAAGCTCAGCGACATGGACCTCGCCGAGCACGAGCTGTACGTGAAGTACTCGATGGCGAAGGACACCACCTTCCAGTACACCGACATCAAGCAGGCGCCCTGGTACGTCGTCCCCTCCGACGACAAGAAGGCCGCGCGGCTCAACTGCATCAACCACCTGCTGAGCCAGTTCCACTACGTCGACGTCGCGCCGGAGGAGGTCGAGCTCCCGGTGATGCAGCAGATCCCCTACGTGCGGCCGCCGATGCACGAGCAGACGTTCGTGCCTCGGCTTTTCTGACCGCCGTCCGAAGGTTTCGGTGACGGGCGCTCAGCGCGCCCTCCATCAGACCGAGCGTGATCCGGTGGCTTGAGGCCGAGGGCACCCAGGACAGTCGCCGTCTCGAAACCACGGTGAGTGAACCGGCTGACCCGAAAGGATCCCCATGACGCTCCCCACTGACCCAGCGTCCGGCACCGCGAGATCGCCGCTGGCTTCACCGACCGCGTGCGCGCCGTCACCGACTGGGACATGCCCTCCCCCGTCGCGGCGTGGAAGGCGCGGGACGTGGTGCGGCACCTCGTGGAGTGGTTCCCGTCGTTCCTGGAGAACGGCGCGGGCATCACGCTCCCCCACGGCCCGGGCGCCGACGCAGATCCTGTCGCCTCGTGGCAGGTGCACAGCGACGCCGTCCAGGCGCTGCTGGACGACCCAGCCACGTCCGACAAGGTGCTGAGCAACCCGCACACCGGCGACGTGCCGCTGCCTGAGGCGATCGACCGGTTCTACACCTCCGACGTGTTCATGCACACGTGGGACCTGGCTCGCGGCGCCGGCCTGGACGACCGGCTGGACCCCGAGAGTGTGAGCGGATGCTCGAGGGCATGGAGCCGATCGCGGACATGCTCGCGAGCTCGGGGCAGTACGGCGAGCGGGTGCCGGTGCCCGACGACGCCGACGCCCAGACCAAGCTGCTCGGGCTGATCGGACGCGACCCCTTCTGGACCCCATGACCCGGGTCGTCGGCTTGGCGGTCGTCGTCGTCCTGCTGGCCGCGTGCGGGGACGATGCGTCGTCCACGCCTTCGGCTGGCGACGCGCCAGTGACGATCGAGGTGAGCAGTACGGCGTTCGGCGAGGGTCAGCCGATCCCGGACCGCTACACGTGCGCAGGCGACGAAGTCTCTCCCCCGCTCTCGTGGTCGGGGGTGCCCGACGACGCGGCGGCAGTGGCGCTGGTCGTCGACGACCCCGACGCGCCGTCGGGGACCTTCACCCACTGGGTGGTTCTGGACATCCCGTCGACCACGACGTCGTCCGCAGAGGACTCGGTGCCCGACGGCGGCATCCAGGCGACGACGTCGGCCGGCGACGCGGCGTACGCCGGGCCGTGTCCGCCCAGTGGCACCCATCACTACCGGTTCACGGTCGTGGCCCTGGACGCGGAGACGGGCCTCGCCGAGGGGGCTTCCCTCGACGAGGCCCTGGCCGCCGTCGATGACCACGGGATCGCCACCGGAGTCCTGACGGGCACCTACTCGCGCGACTGACCCCGACCAGCAGGGTTCAGGCGGCGACCGGCTCGGGGACGGCTGGCGACTCGGCCGGCACGTGCGTACCGCGACCGGGGAGCGCGACGGCGCCGATGGCGGCGGCCACCAGGCACAGCAGGCCGACCATCAGGCTCGAGGTGTGCAGACCGGTCATGAAGGCGTCCTGCAGAGCCTGCGCGAGCTGTGGCTGGCCCGCGGCGACTGCCGTCGCGGCACCCACGGAGTCCTGGGCCTTCTCGAGAACGCCGGGAGAGGCCTGGGACCAGACGCCGTCGGCGAGGTGGGCGGCGTAGATGCTGGAGAACACCGACCCCACCACCGCGACCCCGAGCGTGCCTCCGAGCTCGCGGGTGGCGTCGTTCACGGCGGAGCCGACTCCGGCACGAGCGGGCGGCAGGACCAGCAGGATCGACTCCGTGGCCGGCGTGCTGATGAAGCCCATGCCGAGGCCCATCAGGACCATCTGCGGCACGATCACGGTCGCGTACGACGCGTCGACCGCGACGGTGGAGATCCACAGGAACGACGTGGCGAAGAGCAACAGCCCGCTGGTGACGACCACCTTGGTGCCGATCCGCGGCGCCAGCATGGCGCCGACCACCGATGCGGCGGCGATGCTCAGGGCAACGGGGAGGATGCGCGCGCCGGTCGACAGGGCGCCGTACCCACGCACGAACTGGAAGTACTGCGTGATCAGGAAGATGAAGCCGAACAGGGCGAAGAACGTCACGGTGACCGCACCGCTGGCCGCGCTGAAGCGGCGGTCGCGGAACAGGCCGAGATCGAGCATGGGGTGAGCAGCGCGTCGCTCGACAGCGACGAAGACGAGCAGCAGCACGGCGCTCAGCACGAACCCGCCGACGGTGTGAGCGGAGCCCCAGCCGTGCTCGGGCGCCTCGATGATCGTGTAGACGAGCGTGCCGAGCATCGCGACCGACAGGCCCAACCCCGGCAGGTCGAGCGCCGGCACCGACGGGTCGCGCGACTCGGGCACGAGCACGTACGCCGCACCGGCCGTGAGCAGGGCGAGCGGCGCCAGCGCCCAGAAGACGCTGCCCCACGCGAAGTGCTCGAGCAGCAGCCCACCGACCACCGGTCCGGCGGCGACGCCGATGCCGACCACGGCGCCCCAGACGCCGAGCGCCGCCGCGCGCTCGCGGCGGTCGCGGAAGGTGTTGCTGATGATCGACAGCGTGGTCGGGAAGATCACGGCGGCGGCGGCCCCCATCGCGAACCGGGCCGCGATCAGCGCCCCGGCCGAGTCGACCACGGCGCCGACCATGCTGGCCGCGGCGAAACCGAGGAGACCGAGGATCAGCGCGGGCCGACGGCCGTAGCGGTCGGAGAGACTGCCTGCCGCCAGCACCAGGGCAGCGAAGGCCAGGTTGTAGCGCGTCGACGATCCACTGCAGCGACCGGGTGCCGGCGTCGAGATCAGTGGAGATGCTCGGCAGCGCGACGTTGACGATCGTGGTGTCGAGGTTGATGGCGAGCACGGCCGCGCAGACCGTGAGCAGGACGGGGAGCTTGGATCGCATCGCGTTCTCTTCCGACGAGCATGTGGACAGTGACAACATCACGGTGCCACGGAATGTAACCACTGTCAACATCGATGCGTATGATGAGCCCGTGCCCTCCGCCGCGAAGCCGTACCACCACGGCAACCTGCGTGCCGCCCTCGTCGACGCCGGGGCGGAGCTGGCGCGGGCCCAGGGGCCGGACGGCGTGGTGCTGCGCGAGGTCGCGCGGCGTACCGGCGTCTCGCACAACGCGGCGTACCGCCATTTCGCCGACCGCGACGAGCTGCTCGCCGAGATCGCGTCACGGGCCAACGACCAGCTCGAGCAGGCCATGCAGCGCCGGCTCGACGCCGTCACCGAGACCGACCCTGCCAAGCGCGCACGGGCACGGCTGGGCGCAACGGGCCGGGCGTACGTCGAGTTCGCGCTGTCCGAGCCGGGACTGTTCAACGTCGCCTTCTGCCCGACCGACGCCGGCGAGAGCGCCCGCGAGGAGGCCGCGCCCTACGTCCTGCTCGGTCAGGTGCTCGACGAGCTCGTCGAGACCGGCGCCCTCTCCCCCGACGGCCGGCTGGGCGCCGACGTCGTCTGCTGGTCGGCCGTGCACGGCCTGTCGGTGCTCCTGCTCGACGGCGCGCTCCGCGACCTGAGCGCCGAGGAACGCGAGGCTGTGCTGGAGAAGCTGATCGCGACGGTCGAGCGGGGGCTGACGGGGTCGGTCAGCTGAGCACCGCGACGCTGCTCAAGCCTGGTGCCGATGAGGACTGCCCGACCACACCCGCGGGCTGCTGACGTATCGTCGCGGTGTGCCCCGATTCGCCGCTGTCTCCCGCCATCACGTGACCAGCGCGCTGCAGGAGTTCGACGACCCCGGCCGCGAGGAGTTCGTGCTGATGCACGGCGGACAGGCCTACGGCGCACGAGCGGTGCTGAGCGCGGCACACCAGAAGGCGACCGGGACGGCAGTTCCCGAGCACGACTGGGCGAGCAAGGACCAGGCTGCCCGCATCCTGCGCGAGCTCGGCTTCCGGGTGCTGGCCGGCGACGACCCCGAGGCGGTCGTTCCCGTCAACGGCGACTGGCGCGAGACCAGCGAGGTCGGCGCCGACGCGTCGCGCGCGGCGTGGGAGGAAGCGGCCCGAGAGGTGTTGCTGGAGGCCGCACGCCGCTACCGGGCCACGGTGACCTACAAGGACCTCGCCCTCGAGGTCCAGCGCCGCAGCGGCATCCGTACCAAGCAGCTCATGCACCACTGGATCGGCGAGGTCCTCGGCCGGACCGCATTGGTCAACGTCGAGCGCGACGAACCCCTGCTGTGCTCGCTGTGCGTGACGGACGACGAGCGTGTCGGGGAGGGGTATGCCGTCGCCGTGCAGGCGGCGTACGGCGACGCTCCCGACAACCCGCAGGCTCACGCCGCCAAGGAGCGCCTGGAGTGCTACCGCTTCTTCGAGGCGGTCGGCCTACCGGCCGACGGGGGCTCGGTGGCCCCGCCGAAGCCGGCCACGGCCCCGCGGACCGCGGCCAAGCGGACGTCTACGCCGCGTCAGCCCGCGGTGAAGCGGCCGACCAAGCCGGCCGACCTGCCGCGTGACATCTGCCCGACGTGTTTCATGGCGATCCCCCGCTCGGGAGTCTGCGACAACTGCGCGTAGTCGGGACGATCGGCGGTTGAGGTGCGAAGGCCGTCTCACGGCCTGAGCCTCGAAACCACCGATCCCTGAGAGATGGTTTCGAGGCTCGTCGCTAGCGCTCCTCACACCTCAACCACCGACAGCTCAGGAGGCGAACGGCGTACGTCGCGCCCTCAGCGCGTCGGTCAGCAGCGCCACCAGCGCCTCGACCTGGACGTCGACCGAGGATGCCTCGATGTCCTGGCCGTCAAGTGCCCGGGCGGCCAGCCCGGCCTTGCTGTCGATCAGCTCCGCGACCTTGGTGTCGATCGTCTGGGCAGCGATGATCCGCCACGCGGTGACCGGCTCGTCCTGTCCGATGCGGTGCACGCGGTCGATCGCCTGGGTCTGCTCGGCGTCGGTCCAGGACAGCTCGGCGAGGACCAGGTTGGAGGCGACCTGCAGGTTGATGCCCACGCCTGCTGCGCTCAGCGAGCACACGATGACCGCCACGTCGGGGTCCTCGACGAACGCCTTGATGCTGCGCTCGCGGGCCGCTCGGGTCTGGTCGCCGCGGATCGTGGAGTACTTCAGGCCGCGCTTCGCGAAGGTGTCCTGGGCGGCGTCCATCACGTCGATGTGCTTGGCGAAGAACACGACCTTGCCGACGCTGCGCGCGAGCTGGGCGGCGTAGTCGGCTGCGAGCCCCGCCTTGGCCTGGCCGATCCGGCGCATCATGCCGAAGACGTTCTCGCCGCTCGACTCGTCGGAGGAGTCCTCGCGCTCCCACGTGGCGACCCGCCGGACCAGCTCCCGGTCGATGCCGTCGTCGTCCAGGGTGGCCTCGGTGCGGCGGGTGGCCAGTGCCGACTCGTAGCGGGCGACCAGGCGCCTGGCCAGCTCGGCCTCCGCCTCGCGGATGGAGCGCCCCATCTCGTCGTCCAGCTCGACGGGGATGTCGGCGACCCGGCGGGCCGGGATGTCCTTGGCGACGTCGACCTTGCGGCGACGGACGATGCCCTGATCGACGACGCAGGTGCGCGCGGCCGGGTAGAAGCCCGGGTCGGCCGGTGTCAGCCCGGTCTCCTCGAGCTCGTCCATGAGCTGGCCGAGCGGCTTCTTGTCGTCGATCCAGCCGAGGTACTGCCAGATCGCCCGGAAGTCCTCGATGTCGTTGATCAGGGGCGTACCGGTCAGCGCGAACAGCAGCGGCCGGCCCGTGCGGGCGCGGATGCGCTCGGAGAGCTGCAGCACGTTCTGCGAGCGCTGCGAGGTCTTGTTCTTGATGAAGTGGGCCTCGTCGACGACCATCGAGCGGAAGCCGAAGTCGCCCAGCCAGCCGACGTGGCGGTCGAGCACCTCGTAGTTGACGACCACGATGTCGGCGAAGCCGTTGATGTCCTGGCCGTCGCCGTGGATGACCGTGGACATGCGGTGCGGCACCCACATGCCGGCCTCGCGGGCCCAGTTCATCTTCACCACGTTGGGCACCACCGCGAGCAGCGGGAAGGCGTCGGTCGCCTCGGCGGCGAGCAGGGCCTGGGCGGTCTTGCCGAGACCGGGCTCGTCGGCGAGCAAGAAGGTGCGGTGACCGTCGGCCGCCGCCGCGACGACCTCGGCCTGGTGCTTCATCAGCTGCAGCACGCCCGGCACCATGACCTCGCGCGCGTCGGGCAGGGGCATGGTCGTGGAGGCGCCGTTGCCGACCTCCTCGAAGGACCGGAACAGCGGACCGAGCAGCTCCCAGCCGGCCAGGCGCCGGGCCTCGCCGCGGCTCTGCGAGGCGGCACTGAAGTCGGGCACCAGGAACGGGTTGGCCAGCTGGCGGGCCAGCACCGACTGCGGGATCACCCGACGTTCGGTGGCGGCGGGGAGCTCGTCGGGCTGCTCGGGCTCCTCCTCCGCGAACTCGACGCCGGCGCGCTCGAGCATCGCCCTGCGCAGGTCGGCGGCCTGGTCGGAGACCTTGGCATCTTCGGCCAGGAGGGAGAACAGCGACGGCTCGCGGGCAGCGGTCTGGGCCAGGATGGTGGCAATGCCGTCGAGCCGCTTCAGCTCGCCGTCACGCTTGGCCTCGGTGAGGGTGGTGTCGCTCCTGACGCGGGTGCGCTCCTCACGGGCGAGCAGGGCCACGGCCTGGAACCGCGAACGCACCGACACGCCCTGGCCGCGCTCGACGGCGGACTCGATCTCGCGCACCGCGCGCGCCAGGATCGGGATCAGGCCCTCGTTGTCGAGGGGCCGGGTGCGCCCCTGGCCGCGTGAGTTGGTGCGGCGCGAGGTTTGGCGCTGACGACTCCGAGCCACTGCTCTCCTCCCACCGGCCCGGAGGTCTCCGGGCCGTCGTGCATGCAGGTCGCCGTACCCTCCGCGGATGGCCCACCCCTGGAGCCACTGGCTCCGGGAGACGAAGACCTCCGGGTCGGGAGACGGTCCGGCAGGCCTGGGCGGCCGGCGGACGAGGACCGCGGGCGCGGTCCGACCTGTTGCTCCGCACAGCATATCCCTCCAGGTCGAGGCTGTCCCACAGAGTGCCGGTCACGGGGCGAAAGCCAGTTTCGCCGCAGCGTCACGCAGGGGACGGTCAAGCGGGCAGGCGGGCGGTCATCGTGGGCTCCCACACCGTCCCCGCAAGGAAGCGAAGGCACCCCGATGCCCACGACCAGCCCCCGCCGCCGTACGGCGCTCGCCTATGCCACCGGCGTCCTCGCCCTCGGATCCGCATTGCTCGCCGCCGCGCTGACGCTGGTGCTTGCGGGGCAGGCGCCCGGCGCGTTCGCGTTCACCTACCCATCGGGAACAGGGCCCGCAGGTGCGGTCAAGCTGAACAACGGCACGCTGCTGGTCGCGCGTGAGGCGCAGGTGGCCCTCCCCTCCGGCGTCTCGGTCACGGTGCCCCAGCTCGTCTCTCCCGGCGTCACTGTCTCGCCGTCGCCGGCGTACGCGGGGTCGCAGGTCGTGAAGGTGGGCTACTGGGTCAACATGACCGAGAACGGAGTCTCGACGTTCTCCCAGGTCACCAGGAAGCAGGTGAACTTCGCCTGGGGGACTTCCAGCAACTTCTGGGCCCTCCAGGGCGAGGTGCTCGGCGCGTACGTCGACCAGCCGCAGCTGACGGGGTCGCGCTCGTACGAGGTGAGCCTCAGCATCACGTGGTACGACAGCGCTGGCGAGCAGCTGGCCATGGTGTGGATGCAGCCTGACCAGGCCACCGAGAACCGGTGCGACGTGACGGCGTTCACGTGCACGTCGTCCGCGAAGGGGATCACGTTGTCTGCGGACTCGGCCGCCGCATGAGCGACTGCTAGCCCACGCGGTGGGACTGGACGTGCTGGAAGATCAGGTTGGTCTCGGTCACGGCCACGTCGGCGGTGCCGCTCAGGTTGTCGACGACGAAGTGGCGCAGGCTCTCGGTGGACGGGGCAGCGACGTGCACGAAGAAGTCGTGCGCACCGCCGAGCAGGTAGACGTTCAGCACGCCGGGCAGGCGGGCGAGCTCCTCGAGCAGGTCGCTCAGCCGGGTGCGCGCCTCGCCCTGGATGCGCACGGCCACGATGGCCTGGATCGGGCGACCGGTGAGGGCGGGGTCGATGTCGGCGTGGAAACCGCGGACCACCTGCCGCTCACGCAGGCTGCGGACCCGCGCCAGACAGGTCGACGGGGCGATCCCGACCCGGTCGGCCAGGGCGTTGTTGGGCATCCGCGCGTCGTCGGCGAGCGCCTCGAGGATCGCCAGGTCGACGTCGTCGAGCGTCATGTCGGGTGCCCGCAGATTGTTCGCCGAAGTGGCTCCCGACGGGGCTGTGGCCACATTTCTGGCTGACATGGAACGATCCTACCGAACGATCATCGGTGGGATAGACGCCAACCGAATGTTTGCGCAACGCTAACGCCATGAAGGTCGGAGTTCCGAAGGAAGTCAAGAACCATGAGTATCGGGTGGCGATCACGCCGATCGGGGTGCATGAGCTGACCAGTCATGGTCATCAGGTGGTGATCGAGCGGGGTGCGGGGGTCGGGTCCTCGATCAGTGATGAGGAGTACGTCGGGGCGGGTGCGGTGATGGTGCCGACGGCGGAGGATGCCTGGGGTACCGCGGGTGGCGTGGACATGGTGTTGAAGGTCAAGGAGCCGGTGGCGGAGGAGTATCCGCGGATGCGGGAGGGGTTGACGTTGTTCACCTTCTTGCACCTGGCGGCGGACAAGCCGTTGACCACCGAGCTGATCGACCGCAAGGTCACCGGGATCGCCTATGAGACGGTGCAGCTGCCCTCGGGTGGGTTGCCGCTGTTGTACCCGATGTCGGAGGTGGCGGGGTGTCTGGCGCCGCAGGTGGGGGCGTACTCGTTGATGAAGGCCCAGGGTGGTCGTGGGGTGTTGATGGGTGGGGTCGGTGGGGTGGCGAACGCGAAGGTGGTGATCATCGGCGCCGGTGTCTCGGGGCAGAACGCGGCCAACATCGCGCTGGGGATGGGGGCGGATGTGACGTTGTTGGACACCGATCTGGACAAGCTGCGGATGTCGTTTTGGCGTTACAACAACCGGGTGCACGGGATCGCGTCCTCGCGGTTGGCGATCGAGCAGCAGGTGATGGAGGCCGACATGGTGATCGGGGCGGTGCTGATCCCGGGTGCGGCGGCTCCGAAGCTGGTTTCCAACGAGCTGGTGGCGCGGATGAAGCCCGGCAGTGTGCTGGTCGACATCGCGGTGGACCAGGGCGGCTGTTTCGAGGACACCCATGCCACCACCCATGCGGACCCGACCTATCCGGTGCACGGTTCGATCTTCTACTGCGTGGCGAACATGCCGGGCGCGGTGCCGAACACCTCGACCTACGCCCTGACCAACGCGACGATGCCGTATGCCGTGGCGCTGGCCGACAAGGGCTGGCAGCAGGCCTGCCGCGACGACGCGAGCCTGGCCCTGGGCCTGAACACCCACGCCGGCCAGCTCACCAACACCCCCGTCGGCCAGGCCGTCGGCATCGAGGCCGTCTCGCTGGAGGAAGCACTCGCCTGAGCCCCGCGTTGGTCGAGGAGGTTCGCGCAGCGACCCTCACGAGGCCCGGTGACCGGACCGCGGACACTCACCGGGTTTCGAGACAGACAGCAGCGCGCCTTCCTCAACCAGCGGGGCGGACAGCTGGCGCGCCCTCCTCAACCAACGAGGGATGCCTGGGCCTCCTCGGCCGACGGGGTGCGCCGGACGAGGCGGCGTACGTCGGGCGACAGCAACGCCAGCAGCGACGAACCACCCATGACCAGCGCCACGATCACCAGCCAGCGGTCGAAGCCGACGCCGGCGGCGACGGGTCCGGTGAGCGCGAGGCCGAGGGGGCGGGCGACGAACGAGCCGACGAGGTCGAAGGAGTAGACGCGGGCGAGCTTGTCCTCGGCGACGTTCTGCTGGATCGACAGGTCCCAGTTGACGCTGAACAGCTCGAGGCCGAAGCCGTGCAGGAACGCTCCGAGCAGCAGCACGGCCAGCTGGTCGGACAACGCCATGGCCAGCGGGAAGGCCGCCGTCAGCGACAGCAGGGCCGTGCCGGCGTAGAGGCCACGCCGAGGTCGCCAGCGCAACGAGACCAGGCCACCGACCATGAAGCCGCCCATCAGGGCGCCGAGCGCCAAGCCCCAGGCGGACCGGCCGAGGGTGTCGCCCACGACGATGGGACCGAGCACGGACAGGACGCCGCCGAAGAACAGGTGGTAGAGCAGGGCCTGGCCGATCAGCAGCCACAGCCAGGTGTGGCGGAACACCTCGGCGGCGCCGTCTCGCAGGTCACCGAGCATCGTTGGCCGCGACTCCGGAGCCGGCAGCACCGGCACGCGGATGAAGCCGAAGCACACGGCGGCCACCGCGAAGGTGGCCGCGTCGATCGCGATGGCCCAGCCCGACCCGAAGGCCGCCACGAGCACGCCCGCCGCGGAGAAGCCCAGCACCTGGGCGGCGTTCTGGGCCAGGCGCCGACCGGCAACGGCCGTCGGCAGGTCCGCCTCGGGCACGGTCTGGCGGGTCATCGCGGAGGACGACGGCCCGGCCAGCGCTCCGAGACAGCCGTTGGCGATACCGATGACGGTCAGCAGCGGGATCGAGGCCCAACCGCCGATCAGCGCGACGGCAACCACGCCCTGGGTGAGGAACGCCGCCGCGGACGAGCCCTGCATCATCACCTGACGAGGCAGGCGGTCGCCGAGGACGCCGCCGAAGAGCACGGTGACCACCTCGGCCAGTGCGTACGCCGCCACCACGAGCCCCAGCTCGGCCGCGGAGCCGCCCAGGTCGAGCACCGCGAAGGCCAGCGCCACAGGGGCGATCGAGCTGCCGAGGCTGCTGACCGTCGCCCCTGAGACGAGCATCCGGTAGTTGCGGTGGCGGAGCAGTCGGAGGAAGCCGTTCACGGTGACCAAATATACTTCGCTAGCGAAATATTCGTCAACGAACTAATAGCCGGCGAAGCACTATCCTGGCGCGGTGAGCGACACCGACTGGACCGACCGCCACGTCGCCCGATGGCGCGACCACTGGATCGACGTCCAGTTCGACGACCAGGTGGAGGGCATCGTCGTGCGCATCGGTCGGCTCGGACGCTTCCTGAAGAAGACGATGGAGGTCGCGGTCGCCGAGGTCGGGCTCCAGGAGTTCGAGTACCAGACCCTGCACTCGCTGATGATCCGCGACACCCCCGGCATCGCCTCCCCGACCGACCTCGCCGACGACCTCGGCGTCTCAGGCGCCGGGATGACTGGCCGCCTCGACGGCTTGGAGCGGGCGGGTTGGGTACAGCGCACTTCGTCTCCCGACGACCGTCGCCGCGTCGTCGTCGAGATCACCAGGGCCGGTGCCGACATCTGGCGCCGGGCGATGGCGCTACGCGGCTCACAGGAGGACGAGATGGTCGGCGTGCTGTCCGATCGAGAGCGGGCACAGCTCAACAAGCTGCTGAAGAAGATGACCCTCTGGACAGAGGCGCAGTGACCTCGTTCACCGTCTCCACCAGCTCCGCCGCCACCTTGTCAGCAAGCCACGGACGGGTCTGGGACGCGCTGACGGACACCGCCCTGCTGGCCCGGCTGACGCCGTACGTGCGACGGATCGACGACCACGGCGACCGGTGGACCTGGCACCTGGTGCAGATCCCGGTGCTCGGCTCGATGGTCTCCCCGTCGTTCACGGAGGTGATGACCTTCGACGAGCCGTCTCGGATCGACTTCGTGCACGACCCGGAACGCCGCGACGAGAAGGCCGGTGTGGAGGGAAGCTACGTGATGAAGGAGGCCGGTAGCGGGACCGACGTGAGCATCGAGCTGGCGATCACGGTCGATCTGCCGTTCCCGGGCCTGGCACGCCCGGCCGTGCACCCGGCCATGCGGGCGGTCGTCGCGACGATGGGCTACCGCTTCTCCCACAACCTGGTGCGCCACCTCGAGCGAGGCGCCTGATGCGGATCGTGGTCCTGGGCGCGACCGGGTACGTCGGGTCACGCCTGGTGCCGGCGCTGCTCTCGGCCGGCCACGAGGTGGTCGCCGCGTCGTCGTCGCCGGCCGACCCCGACCGGTTCGCCTGGGGCCACCAGGTGACCTGGCGGCAGTGCGACGTCGCCGACAACGACGCCGTCGAACGGGCGCTGCGCGACGCCGATGGCGTCTGCTACCTCGTGCACAGCCTGAGCCGGCGCCGCTTCGCGGACCTCGACCGGGTCGGGGCGGCCCACGTCCGAGACGCGGCCACGACGGCCGGCGTACGCCGCATCGTCTACCTCTCCGGACTGGTGCCGCGGCTCGACCGCGGGCAGGCTCTCTCACCCCACCTCGCCTCACGCCTCGAGGTGGAGCAGATCCTGGCCCGGTCGGACGCCTCGACCCTCAGCGTGCGGGCGGGCGTGGTGATCGGCGCGGGCTCGACGTCCTACGAGGTGCTGCGACAGCTGGCGTCGCTGCTGCTGGTCCTGCCGGTCCCGACGTGGATGCAGACCAAGGTGCAGCCGGTCGCGGTGACCGACGTGGTTCGGGCGCTGGTCGCGGCGTTCGAGCCGGACGCGCCCGAGGGCCACGTCGACCTGGGCGGTCCCGACGTCGTGCGCTACCCGGACCTGCTCGCGACGTACTCCCGAGTGGCAGGCCTGTCCCGCGTGCACATGCCGGCCCTGGTCGCACCGATCACCGCCGTCGGCCTTTCGACGGCCCTCCTGGTCGGCGCGCCGTTCCGGACCGTCACAGCACTGGTCGAGAGCCTTCGTCACGACATGGTGAGTCGCCCCGGCAACCTGTGGAAGCCCGACGGCGTGCCGATGCTCGGTGTCGAGGAGGCCCTGGCCCGCTCGGTCGGGCAACATGGCCCGGACGTCGCCGAGGCACCGTTGCCCAGCGACGAGGCGTGGACGCGCATGCGCGCACCTGTCCTCGACGAGCTGCGCGCACCTGCGGTCTTCCGGGCGGGCACCAGCCTGGCGCTGCGGCGACTGGCCGGCGTACGCGGCGTGTTCCGCGGCGTCGTCGGTTCCTGACCGTACGGTGGCCTGGTGACCACCATGCCCATCACCGGCCCCACGGCGGCGCAGGTCATCAACCAGTCCTGCGCCGTCCCTCCGAAGGGCGGCCTGCCCCCGTGCGACAACTGTGGCGCGACGATGCGCTGGGAGACCTCCCACCAGCGGTGCGACCGCTGCGGCTACATCGTGCCTTGCTGCGAAGGCTCTCCCCTGGGCTGAGCGCCCAGCTGTCGGCCGTACGACGACCGTCACGACGCGTGGCGGGTACGCCGTTCTGGCCACGGCCAAGTGAGCCGCAGCCGGCCGCCGACAGGAATCGCGTGCCAGCTCCGGGCGAGCCGGTCGAGGGCCTCCGCCGCGGCAACCACCTCGTCGGCACCGACCCCGGCCCGCTGGGCCGCATCCGGCGGGAGCGGCGTCACTGCGCTGCCGTGGCGAAGCTGCCAGGCGTGCTGCACGAGACCCGCCAGCAGCTCCGACCTCCCGATCTGCGAACCGCTCAGCCGGTTCTTGGCCTTCATGCGCCGGCGCTCGCGCATGCTGCCGACGGGGTCGATGAACGTCTGCGCATCGCCCCCGACCGCCAGCTGGCCGAAGATCCCGTCGCGAAGTCCCCAGTGGGTCTCCACGAAGAGGTGGACCAGGTCGTGCGGGATGTGGTCGTCGTAGCCCGGTGCGGGGTCCATGACGACGTCAGCCGCGTGCTCGCGGTGGACGTGGACGGCGTAGCGCCGCTTCCCGGTGCGGACGTAGGACACGTGCACGCCGTCCACGGTAGGCAGCACCGGGCACGACGCGCCACGAGGTTTCCCGGCTGTCCTGCCGCTCGAGGTCACGAGATGGTCTCGTTCCGGTGCTCGAGGTCGCCCGATGTCACAAGTCGGCAACGGCGCCGTACTCCCATGGGACCTGAGGTCTTCCACTGCGGGCTGGTCGAGGGATACCTTCCGAGCCAACGAACGTTCGTGCAGGGGGAGATCATGGTGGCAACACACAGCGTGGCCCGGCGGGTCGGGGTCGCCGGAGTGGCGGTCGGTCTTGCGGTCGGGGTGACAGCGGCACCGGTGCAGGCGATGAAGCCGGTCCAGGAGCGTGTCGACTGCATCGACTACGGCGCGATCCCGAAGGCGCCCAAGGGCGCCATCCCACGAGACGACAGCCATGTCGTCAAGCGCGACCCGCTCAAGATCGCGGCCGCCAAGGCAGCCAGGGCGGCCAAGCCCACCGGCGTCCAGGGACCCGCGGCGGCGATCCCCACCCAGCCCGACCCCAACTTCGCGGTCACCGTGCCAGTGCACTTCCACGAGATCCTCAAGGACGTCGGCAGCAAGGGAGGTGGCGATCTGTCCGACGCACGCATCGCCGCCCAGATCGACGCGCTCAACGTCGGCTACGCCGGCACCGGCTTCACCTTCGAGCTCGCGGAGAACACCGAGACCGTCCAGAGCCAGTGGTGGAACTTCATCGGCGCCAACGGCGCGGAGCCACGTCTCCACCGAGGTGGCGGCAAGGAGGTCGACATGAAGTCGCTCCTGGCCTCCGAGGACCCGGGCGTGCTCGACGTGTACTCCGCCTCGCTGGGCCAGTTCCTGCTCGGCTTCGCCTACTTCCCGTCCGACTTCACCGACGCCTCCACGTTGGACTACGGACAGCTGCCGCGCTTCTTCGACGGCGTGGTCATCGACTTCCGCAGCGTTCCGCAGCCGGAGGGCAACACCGAGGGGGACACGCGAGTCTTCCCGGACGGCACCTACGAGGAGGGCGACACCCTGACTCACGAGGTCGGCCACTGGTTGGAGCTCTACCACACGTTCCAGGGTGGCTGCGACGACAGCGACGACGGTGGGGACCAGATCGCCGACACGCCGACCGAGGCATCGCCGAACTTCCTGTGCCCCGAGCCCGGCGACGTTCCTCGCGACACCTGCCCGACCGAGCCCGGTCTCGACCCCGTCAACAACTTCATGGACTACTCGTTCGACTCGTGCCTCACGGAGTTCACGCCGGAACAAGCGGCGCGCATGCAGTTCGCGTGGCAGACCTACCGGAGCTGAGGGCTCGCCGGCACCGCCGCTGGTCGAGGAGGTCGCGCTAGCGACCGTCTCGAAACCCGGCGACGGGCGCGCCGACCTTTGGCGGGGTTTGGAGACGGTAGTGGGTCCCTGAGGTGCGAGCCTGCGAGCCTCGAAGGGTCCTCAACCCGCGATGCTCAGGGCTGCAGCTCGCCGACCGGCACGACGGCGTCGACCCGGTTGCCGGGCGGCGCGAGTGGGCACGCCCATGCGGGGTCGTAGGCGCAGGACGGCGCGTAGGCGAAGTTGAGGTCGACCACGAGGCGACCGCCGTCGCCGCCCAGGTCTGCGCCCTTGACCGTGTCGAGCACGTAGCGGCCGCCACCGTACCCGCCACCGGGCCGTCCGCAGCCGCGGTCGTGGATGGGCACGAACAGCCCGCCCCCGTATGACGTCAGCCGCCATACGTCGAGATCGCCGATGCCGGTCAGCTCGGCCACGCCGAGCCGTTCGAACCGCACCAGGCCGTCGGTGCCGGTCTGCACCTCCCAGGGAGCTGGCTCGACCGGCCGCACCTCGACCTCGAACCGCCACGCCGCGTCGTACGGCGCGACGACCAGCCCGGTGAAGCCGGGTCGCTGCTCCGCCGGCACCGGCGTCGCCGGGTGGTGGGCGAACAGGTCGTCCCTCTGCTGGCGCCATCGGGCGTGTGCGGTCTCGGGCTCGGCCTCGGCCCTGACCGCGGCGTAGAGCGCGAACACCCGGCGCCGCCAGTCGACAACGTCGAGAGCGTCCACCTGCACGAACCTACGCCCGATGCCGCGGACCGGGATCGCGACCCCTGGGCGGTCAGTGCCTTGATGGCCGCCCTGGGGACGCTGGCGACGACCTGCCTACGCCGTTTGGTGGAGGACCCTTCCGAGAGGCCGCAGCAGCATAGGAAGACGTCCCGCCCAGCAGGCTGCGGACGCGGGCTGCTACAGCGGCAGGAGGGGACACCAGGGGCCGTGATAGCAATCACTCGATCCAAGTACGGGCTGCCCATCAGCGACATCTTCTTTGCCGAGAGTGTCCACGAGAGACTTCCTCGCACTCCGCTGTGTGTCTTTCAGCAGACAGCACACCAGGACCGCAGGCTCACACCTGTACAGACATCGGTGATCGACCTCACCGCCCCGATCGAGGACATCTCCGCACCGATCTCGAAGAACACGCACTACAAGATCAGGCGCGCCGAGCGCGAGGGGCTCGTTCCGCGACTCGTGATGGACCCGACCGTCGAGGACGGGCGGCTGTTTGCCGACTACTTCGACACCTTTGCTCAACACAAAGGGTTGCCGCCGTGCAACCGGACGAAGCTCCAAGCGCTTGGTGGGTCCTCGGCCCTGCTGCTGTCCTCGGTCGCAGACGCAGACGGCAATGTCTTGGCAGCCCATGCGTACGTCAAGGACTCCTCGTCGGGCCGGGTGCGACTCCTCTACTCCGCCTCGCATTTCCGCGCCAGCAGTGACAGTGGCGAGCGCAACACGATAGGTCGAGCCAACCGCCTCCTCCACTGGCACGAGATCGTCACGCTCAAGGAACTCGGGTTCGAGCTCTACGACCTCGGGGGAATTCCTCTGGACTCAGCCGATCAGGAGAAGAACGACATCGCCCGCTTCAAGCTCGAGTTCGGCGGGAAGCTGTTGGTCGAGTACAACGGGGTCCTGCCCACCAACGTGGTGGGGAGAATGCTCGTACCGCTCGCACGGAGACGGCTGGGATGAAGGCGCGATGACCTCGTCGTCGTCCGAACGATCGGGACGGCTGGCCCTCCTGACCTCCCAGATGGAGGACGGTGGTGCCCAGCGGGCCATGCTCAAGCTCGCCGGCGGGCTGGCGGAGCGCGGGTACCCGGTGGATCTGGTCCTCGCCCAGGCCCGTGGCGCGTTCCTCGCGGAGGTCTCGCCAGCGGTCCGGGTCGTCGACCTCGGCGCTCCGCGCGTTGTGGCCAGCGTTCCGGCACTCGTGCGCTACCTGCGCCATGAACGTCCGGTCGCCATGCTCTCCGCCCTGGACTACGTCAACATCGTCGCCTTGTGGTCACGACGGCTCGCCGGGGGGCACACCCGGCTGGTGGTCAGCGAACGCAACCACCTGTCGACGGCCCACCGTCATCGCACCACCCGCCGCGACAAGCTGGTGCCCGGGCTGATCCGGAGGTTCTACCCGTGGGCGGACGCGATCGTGGCCGTCTCGAAGTCGGTTGCCGACGACCTGACTGCCATGACCGGCCTGTCCCGCGACCGGATCGAGGTGATCTACAACCCGGTTGTCACGCCCGAGGCAGTACGGATGGCACGAGCACCGCTCGACCACCCGTGGCTCCAGCCCGGTCAGCCCCCGGTGGTGGTCGCGGTCGGCGGGCTCAGACGCCAGAAGGACTTCGGGACCTTGCTCGAAGCCTTTGCTCACCTGCGACGCCGGACGGCCGGCTCGGCTCCTGATCCTCGGCGAGGGACCCGAGCGAGCAGTGCTCGAGGCGCTCGTCGCCCGGTGCGGGTTGGAGGCCGACGTGCAGATGCCCGGCTTCGTGCCAAACCCGTACGCCTACATGGCGCGCGCCGCGGCGTTCGCCCTGCCATCGCGTTGGGAAGGACTCCCCGGAGTTCTGATCGAGGCTCTGTTCTGCGGCGTCCCGATCGTCGCGACGGACTGTCCTGGCGGCTCACGAGAGATTCTCGCCGACGGGCGGTACGGGCGCCTGGTCCCGGTCGGCGACCCGAACGCACTGGCCGAGGCGCTGGACTCGGCGCTCTCCGGGGGGATCGCGCCCCCGCCGTGTGAGAGCTGGCGGCCGTTCGAGATGGACAGCGTGATCGATCGTTACACCGAGGTTCTCCTGGGAAACGCGCATGACGCCTCGTCTTCCGCCCTGCGCGGCCACGCGAACCGTTCCGCTGGTTGAGGAGTCGCGCAGCGCCTCTCCCGAAAACCCCACGACGGAACGGCTGACCTCTCACCGGGCTTCGTGACGGTCGCTGCGCGACCTCCTCAACCAGCGAACGTTCCGGCGTGGCCCCAGCTCGGCTGGCGCCGACCGACTTGTGTCAGCGCCGGCCGAGCTCCGCGTCCGGGATCTCTGCGGGCAGGACGTCCTCGAGGTCGACGTCGTCGCGGGGCAGCTGGGACCGGACGCGAGCGTCGAAGTAGAGGTAGGCCATGGTGAGCGCGACGTACGGCATCAGCACGGCGTACGTCGCTCCCGCGACGATGTTGGCGACCGGGAATGGCGCGCCCGTGAGCAGGATGAGGATCGTGCCGAGGAGCGGACCGACGGCCCCGGCCAGCAGGAGCGACGTGGCGAGGAGCACGGCGGTCTTGAGGATCCGGTGCCGGACCAGGGTCGTACTGCGACGGAGCGAGGCCAGTGCCGATGGCCCTTCGAAGGCGATCACCGGCACGAAGAGGGCGAACAGCACGATCGCAGCAACCGCGACCGGAGACAGCACCACGGTCACGGTGAGGATCCCCACCAGGGCGGACGCGATCAGGAAGGCGCCCAGCAACGGCTTCCAGCGGGCCAGGGCGAGCCGGTAGGCGCGCCGTACGTCGACCTCGGTGTCCCGGTCGATCTCACCGAGGGCATGGGTGGTGGCCGCGAGCACCAGCAAGATGCTCGTTCCGAGGAGGAAGAAGCTCACCAGCGCAGCCAGGATGACCCGGAGGCCGCCTCCCTCGCCCCCTTCCGAAACACCCGCGACCTCTGGGGTCCCGAGGATCAGGCTCTGCAGCACGGCGACGACGAGGGAGGCCGGGACGGTCAGGAACCCGATCCCGATGAACAGTCGCCACCGCGATCGGTACATGCGCGCCGCGGCGCGGATCACCTGTCCGGTGGCCCTGCGCCGTGCGATGCGCAGCGGCGTGACCGGTGTCCAGGTAGTGCGGCGGAGGAGCCAGATCACGAACAGCGCGATCAGGGCAACGATCAGCAGCAGCCGCAAGGGATGGTCGGCGAGCTTGCGGACGACCTCCGAGCCGCTGGAGACCGTGCTGCAGAAGAAGTCGGTGGCCGAGGTGCCCAAGAGACCCCCGGCAGGAACCGCGTAGCTGACGTCGCGGCCCTTCTGGTCCTGGTAGCTGATGGGGTGGGTCCAGCTCTCCTTGGTGTTCGGGCCGGTCGGCCCGTTGTAGAAGGCCTCCTCGCGCTGTCCCCAGCGTCCCTGGAAGGCGATCCACGGGAACTCGGCTTGCGCTGCCGCCGGGTCGCTAGGGATGACGGCGACAGCGGGGTTTACGTCATCGGCCGGACCGCGGGTGTCGTCGCACCCGAACCCCTGCTCGCCGGACGTGCCGAGGTGCAGCGCCGAGTCGAAGTAGTTGGCGTGTGATCCGGCTGCGGCATTCACGACGGGATGACTGCCATCGACGATGTCGAGCTTCGGGTCGTCCCAGTCGGCGACCTCGAGCCCTTCGTGCTGGCTGTAGCCGATCTCGAGCGGTGTCTGGTCGATCGCCTGCGTCGCGTCGGCGGCAGCGAAGACGAGCTGGACCATCTCCCAGTCGCCCTCGTGCTTGTTGGTGTAGTCGTTGAAGGGGTAGAAGAACCAGTACTGCAGGGCCAGCCGGTCGTCCACGCCGACCTCGGTCGCCACGTGGGCGTACGTCGTCGGCGGCTGGCCCGCACCCACGGCCCGGGCCCACTCCTCGTAGTCGCACCCTGCCTCGAGCGGGTTGCCGGGGAAGTCCAGGTGGTAGCCGAAGAGGCCCTCGGCGAGGTCCTCGGCCGTGGGGCCGGCCTGGATCATGTCGTCCTCTGCCCAGGCCCCTCGCAGAGCCACGCTCGGGTCACCGAGAACGAGGTCGACGTCGCTGGGTTGGTACGGCTCACCGGGCCCGCACTCGACGTCCTGGTGCACCAGGCCGACCACCGGCGCGAACTTCTCGGCCAGGGCCTGCTCGGCGTCATCAGCCGCGATCACCTGAGTCCCTTCGGCGGCGTTGGCAGGACTCGCGGTGACGCCAGCCGACACCACGGCCGACAACAGGGCCGCCAGGGCCACGACCCAACCCACAAGGAGGCGCCTCATCCGATCGCTCCTCGTCTGGTCGGTTCGCTGACGTCAACCTCTCGTGTCGAAGCGACGGCCACCTCATCCGCACGGGGTGAGGCGTGCCGACCCAGCGGTCCCCCGACGAGGCGAGGGCCGCCACCCTCAGCGGGCGGCGCCGCCACGCGGGACGACCAGGCGCACGCCATCGGGGAGGGGGGCGCCCTCGACGAGCGCGTCGTCGAGCCACAGCTCGATGGCACCCGCCAGCTCCTCGGGGTGGCTGAAGTTCAGGGCGTGAGCGGCCTTCTCGATGAGCGCGACCGCCAGGTGCTCAGGGCTGAGACTGGCGACCTCGCGGACTCGGGTCGGCGACGCCATGAGTGGGTCGCGGCCGCCCAGCACGGCCAGGGTCGGGACGGGGGTGCTCAGCAGGCGCTCCAGCGACGGGTAGAGGGTCATCGCGCGGAACAGGCGCAGCCCGTTGAGCGGCCCGAACCTGACGTAGTCCGGAACCGCGACGGGCATCATCCTCGGGCTCTCCCGGATCCCGTCCGTGGCCAGCTGGCCGAGGGCGCGGAGCAGGGGCTGGTTCTGCACGCCTCCCGCGGGCGAGACCAGGACGAGACGGTGCACGCGCTCGGGCGCGGCGTGCGCCACCTCGAGACTGACGGGACAGCCCATCGAGTTGCCGACCAGGACGGCCGTGTCGATCTCGAGGGCGTCGAGGACCGCCACCAGGGCTTCGGCCAGGGCGGGAATGTCCAGCACGCGGTCGCGTCGCTGGCTTCGCCCGTAGCCCGGCAGGTCCGGCACCACGTTGACCCAGCGCGTGGCGAGCCTGCGTGCCGTGGGCATCAGGTAGGCGCCGGAGATCGCGAAGCCGTGGACGTGCACGATCGGTACGCCGGTCCCACCCGTGCTGCGCCGGCAGTTGATGAGCTTGCCGTCGACCAGCAGCCGCTCGGTCACCCACCCCTCGTCCGTCAACACTGCCGGATCGTCTCACGCGCAGCGACGGGGCGCGGAGCTGCGACGAAGCTCAGGCGCAGGCCGTCTTGACCAGCTTGACGACCTGCTTCTCCACGGCGGGGCTCCACTTCGTGAGGGCGTAGGACACCGGCCAGATGTCGCCGTCGTCGAGGTTCGCCGCTTCCTGGAAACCCAGGGTCGAGTACCGGTACTTGAACTTGGTCGCGTCCTGGAAGAAGACGACGACCTGGCCGTCCGCGTTCGCGTAGGCAGGCATCCCGTACCAGGTCTTCGGTGACAGCTGAGGGGCGTTCGCGGTCACGATCACATGAACTCGTTCAGCGAGCACGCGATCTTCCGGCGCCATCTGGGCGATCCTGTCCAGCACCGCCTGCAGACCGTCCGCCTTCTTGGCGCCCTTCTTGCCCTCGGCGCGCAGCTCGGCCGCGCGTTCCTTCATCGCGGCGCGCTCCTCCGCGGAGAAACCGTCGGACTGGTTGTCCTTGCTCTTCGCGGGCATTCTCGGGCCTTCCGACGCTCTTGGCCCGGCCTGGTGCCGGCCTCCGCACCCAGGTTAAGCCCGGATGAGAAGAAGGTCGGGCCTGCGGAATTCTCCGCACCCCTGTCGGTTGGCTCCGGCAAGTGGTAACTGTCGTGTCGTCACCCGCACTGCCGAGGAGCTCTCGTGACCGACTCGCCAAACCCTGACCAACTGCCCGAAGGCGCATCCTCTTCGGCTACGGAAGAGCCGGACCCTCGGCGGTGGTGGGCGCTCACCGTGCTCGCGGCGGCACAGCTGATGATCGTGCTGGACGCCTCGATCGTGAACATCGCGCTCCCGTCGGCGCAGGACGAGCTCGACATCAGCAACGCCGACCGTCAGTGGATCGTCACGGCGTACACCCTCGCCTTCGGTGCTCTGCTCCTCCTCGGTGGCCGGATCGCCGAACATTGGGGGATCGCCTCGCGGCATTGCCAATGGCCCGCACATCTACGTTCCCCCTTACGGTCCTCCTCGCAGCCGTGCTCCTGACTGTGTCGGGACCGGCGGCGGGACGGTACCCGGCCCTCCGGACGTCGAACGGCTCCTTGCGCGCGCGATCGAGCTGCACCAGGCCGGCGATATCCTCGGCGCGATCGAATCCTACAAGGCGGTGCTCACCATCCTAAAAGACCGCGCCGACGCGCTGTCGAATCTCGGCGCCGCGTACAGTGCGGCTGGGGCAGTACGTACGACGCGATTGCGCAATATGCGGCTTGCGCTGAAGACCGATCCGGTCAACCACGTCAATTCGCATGAACCTCGCGCTGGCCTATTACAAGTCGGCTCGGCCAAACCTCGCGATCCCCGAGCTCAGGCGCGTCGTGGCGTCCGAGCCCAACGCGCGCAACGCCTATCTCGTGCTGGCCGAGTGCTACCTCCAGACCGGTCAGGATCAGGAGCTCGTCGCGCTGCTGAAGCCACGCGCGCAGATGTTCGGGAACGGGAACGACCCGGCCTATGCCTACCTGCTCGGGACGGCGCTGCTCCATAATGAACGAGGTCATCGAAGGGCAGAAGTGCAGTTGAACGTGGTTTTCGGAGCCGGCGAGTCGGCCGAGGCCAACCTGCTCATGGGAATGGCGCATCTCAGCCGGCAGGACTTTCGCGGTGCGAAAGCCAAGCTCGAGCTGGCGGTCAAGCTCAATCCGCGGCTCCCCACGGCGCAGTCGCTGTACAGGGCGATCGCTGCTCGCGCTTGGCGAGCCGGACGCCGCAGAGCGCGCGTTCCGCCGGGAGCTGGATCTGAACGTCAACGATTTCGAAGCGAACCTGCAGATGGGCCACATCCGGCGCAAAGCTCAGAAACTGGATGACGCATCGGTCTATCTCGAACGCGCGAATAGCATCCGTCCAGGGGACCTGACCGCGCGTCAGCTGCTAGCGAGCCTGCGGCTGCAGACCGGCAAGACCGACGAAGCCGTCGTCATGCTGGAGGCCATCGTCAAGGACGCTCCCGAGCTGATCGAGGCGCACGTGCTGCTGGCGACCACGTACAGGCCGCCTGAAGCGCACCGGTGATGCGCAGCGGGAGCGCGAGAGAAATCATCGATCGCCTGACGGCCGAAGCGCAAGGCCAGGCAACCCGGCGCGAAGCCACCGGGCAAGAGCGGAGGGTTGCACTGATGAGACTCCTCTCAATCTGCGCACTCCTGCTTCTCACACCAGCTGAGGCCATCGCTCGCGCAGTAAGCCGGCAAACTCACCGGCCAAAAAAACTGCCATTCCGCACAGGCGCCGGGAACCTTGGCTCCACCGAAGGCCGGCTCGGCAGGAGCTCGACAAGCTCGTGAAGGCAGCGGCCGAGGCGCGGCTGGCGGAGCGCTGGGAAGACGCAATCGCGCTTTACGAGCAGGGCGGTCAAGCTGAAGCCCGACTATGTGGAGGGCTACTGGTATGAGGGCGCGGCCTACTACACGCTCGACAATCACTCACAGTGCCGCGATGCGTTCCGGAGAGTGCTGCGTCTGGCACCCAAGAATGGCGCGGCCCACGCGTTTCTCGGCCTGTGCGAATTCGGACTGAAAAAGTACGACCGTTCGCTGCAGCATCTGCTTCAGTCGCGCACCCTCGGCGTGGGCGATACCCCCGAGCTCGGCGACACGGCCCGTTACACCGCGGCGCTCCTGATGACCCGTGCGGAGCAGTATTGAACAGGCGCTCGAGACGCTCGGCGAGTTCGCCGCCGCAGGCAACGACAATCCCCGTGTCATCGAGGCGATGGGGCTCGCGACGTTGCGCATGGCCCTTCTGCCGACCGAGGCGCCGCCCGAGCGCCGGGAGATGGTCCTCATGGCGGGCCGCGCGAGCTACATGATGGCCACGCGCAACACGGCGGCTGCCGAGAAAGGGATTCCAGGCGCTGGTGGCCCGCTATCCGGAGACGCCGAACGTGCACTACGCGTTCGCCGTATTCCTTCTTCAAGAGCAGCCCGACAAGGCGATCGACGAGTTCAAGCGCGAGCTCGCCCTGCAGCCGGGATCATGCCTGGTCGCTGATGCAGATCGCATACGAGTATGTGAACCGCGGGGATGCGCAGGCCGCGCTGCCGTGGGCGAAGCAGGCCGTCGCCGCGGCTCCCAACTCGTTCGCGGCCCGCAAGGCACTCGGGCAGGCGCTCCTGGACACCGGCGACGTCGAGGGTGCGATTCGGGAGCTGGAGCTCGGCATCACGCTCGCGCCGCAGAGCCCCGGCCTGCACTTCACGCTGGCAAAGGCCTACCAACGCGCGGGACGACTGGATGATGCCGCGCGGGAGCGCGCGGAATTCTCGAGACTCGATCGGCTGGCGCGTACGCAACGCAGCGGCGCGCAGTCTGTGGGGGGAAAATGACCGTATTGCGAGTGCCGTTCGGGATCGCCCTGCTCATCCTGCTCTCAAGCCCCTCCGGGTCGGCTCAGCAACCGGCGGCACCCCAGCGGGCCGGGTCCGTGAGCGAGGGTGTGCGCGCCGTGCTGGTCGACGTGGTCGTCCGGGACAGACGGGGACTGCCGGTCCG
>CAVWXS010000006.1:0-47908 GCA_963758885.1 uncultured Actinomycetota bacterium | reverse complement strand
CGTCGGTCCCGTCGAGCGAGGAGAAGCGGCCGCCGGCCTCGCGGACGATCACGTCGAGGGCCGCCATGTCGTACAGCTCGAGCTCCGGCTCGGCGGCGATGTCGACGGCGCCCTCGGCCAGGAGCATGTAGGACCAGAAGTCGCTGTAGCGCGCGACCGCCAGCATCGACGCATCAGCGACAGGAAGTCCTCGAGGCGCTCGCGCTCGTCCCAGCCGTGCAGGGAGCTGTAGGACAAGGACGCGTCCTCGAGGCGGCGTACGTCGGAAACCGTGCAGCGGGTGGCCTTGAGCAGCGACCGGCCGGTCCAAGCGCCGGCGCCGTTCGAGGCCCACCACCGCCGCTGCAGTGCCGGTGCCGAGACCACGCCGAGTACGACTTGGCCGTCGACGACGAGCGCGATGAGGGTGGCCCAGACGGGTACCCCACGGACGAAGTTCTTGGTGCCGTCGATCGGGTCGACAACCCACTGGCGCTGGCTGTGGCCGGTCGAGCCCTGCTCCTCACCGAGGACGGCGTCACGCGACCGCACCCGCGACAGCGTGCGGCGGATGGCCTGCTCGACCGCCTGGTCGGCGTCCGTGACCGGCGTCAGGTCGGGCTTGCTCATCACGTGCAGGTCGAGCGCCTTGAAGCGGCTTTCGGTGATCGAGTCGGCGTCGTCGGCGAGCACGTGGGCCAGGCGCAGGTCGTCGGTGAAGTCGACGGAGCCAGACGCGGGCCCGGAGATCGGCATGACACCCACACTATTCGTCACCGAACCGAACTCTCGGTCCATCCGTACGATGAGGCGTGACTGTCTCCGCGGGCCCAGCCCTGTTCTCGGCAATGTCCTGGGAGGTTGCCGGCCTCCCACTCCATGTCCTGGTGATCCACGCCGCCGTGGTGTTCGGCCCGCTGGCCGCGCTCAGCGCGCTCGCGTACGTCGCTCTGCCGCGATATCGCGACCTGCTCCGGTGGCCGACCATGGCCCTGGTGGTGATCGCCGTCGGGGCGATCTGGGCGGCCTACCTCTCGGGACAGAACTTCTTCGACAGCGACCGGTTCGCCAACTGCGTCCGGCGAGCTCCTCGACAACATCCAGACCCACGAGTCGTACGCAAAGACGCTGCGGTGGATCGCCACCGGCTTCGGCATCGTCACGGTCGCCGCCACCTACCTCCATGACCGTGAGGGAACCCGCAAGCTGGTCCTGAGCGCGCTGGTGGTGGTGGGGGCGGTCGCCACCTTGGCGTGGGTGGGTCTCACCGGCGACGCCGGCTCCCGCTCGGTCTGGGGCTAGAGCCGGACGTAGCCCGCCGGCTCGATGAGCAGGAAGCCGCGCCCGCCGGTCAGCTCCGGCAGGCCCCTCTCCACGGCGTACACCGACCGGGTCGGGATCGTCCCGGTGACCGTGCACCGGCCGGCGGCGAACATCGGCAGGTCGGGCGTAGCCCCTGCTGCCGTCAGCACGTGCAGCACCGCCGTGAACGACTCCTCGGGTACCTCGACCTCGAAGGCGCTGACCGGTTCGCACTCGCGGGTGCCCGCCTGCCGCAGCGCTCGGCGCAGCGCCCTCTCTGTCAGGTCGCGGTAGTAGCCGGCCGGCGGCGTCGGCGCGCTGAACCTTCCGTCGGTCAGCGTCACCACCCAGTCCACCACCCGCCAGCCCAAGAGCCCGGTCGCCAGCACGCGCGGCACCGTCTCCTCGATGGCACGGTGGAAGGCCGGCAGCAGGTACCCGCGCTCGGTGCCCATCACGTACTCGCCGCCCGAGTCCGGCTGCCCGGCTCGATCCGGAAGGCCACGCTGGCGTTGCCCGTGCGGACCTGTGAGGCCGACTTGCCGACCCCGGCGACCCGCTCGACGTGCACGGTCCGGGTCTCGGCCACGTCGGCCTCGATCCCGAACTCCTCGGCGAGCCGCGTGATGAGCACCTCACGCTGGACCTCGCCGTACAGGCTCACGGTCAGCTCCGGGTCGGCGCCGTCGAGGCGGGCGTCGATGAGCGGGTCCTGCGCGCTCAGCAGGCGGACCGCCTCGAACAGTCGGGCCCGATCGAGCGGGTCGCGTGCCACGACGACCGACTCGAGCCCGGGTGGCGGGAAGAGCCGCAGCCCGTACGCCGGGTCCCACCGGCCGAGCTGGTCGCCGATCTCGGCGTCGGGCAGGCCGACGACCGTGGCGATGTCGCCGGCGAAGGCGATGCCTTCGCTGACGGCCGAGCCGGCGGCGTACGTCGCCACCGTCAACGCACGACCGTGGACCGAAGTCACCGTGCCGTCCGGACCGCGGTGGTGGCGGACGACGGCGTCGCGCGAGGCCAGCGCGCCGTCGCGCATGCGCACGTAGGCGAGCGGGTGCCCGGCCGGGTCGCGCTCGATCTTGAACACGCTGGCGTGCAGCGGCTCGTCGGGGGACCCGCCGGCGTGTGGCAGGTACGTCGCGAGGGCCGCCAGCACGTCAGTCACGCCCACCCCGGTGAGGGCGGCGCCGAACACCACGGGGTGCATCCGGCCCGCTGCTGTCGCGCGGGCGAGGGCTGCCAGCAGGTCGTCGTGGGTCGGCGGCGCCCCGTCGACGTACGCACGGACCACGTCGTCGTCGAAGACCGCCAGCCGGTCTGTCAGCTCGTCGACGAAGTCGGGCCCGTACCGGGGCGCGACGGTGGCCGCGCGGGTGCCCAGACCGGCCAGCCGGTTCAGCGCGACCGCGTCACCGGCCAGCGCCTCACGGAGCGCGGCCAGCGTGGCGTCGTCCGCGGCGCCGCTTCGGTCGATCTTGTTCGCGAACACCAGGAACGGGATGCCGAGTCGTTCCATGGTCCGGATCAGTGCGCGGGTCTGGGCCTGGACGCCCTCGACGGCCGACACGACCAGGATGGCGCCGTCGAGGACCGCGAGGGCGCGCTCGACCTCGCCCACGAAGTCGGCGTGACCCGGGGTGTCGATGAGGTTGACCTTGAGGTTGCCGACCATGAACGCGACGACCGCGGAGCGGATGGTGATGCCGCGGCGGCGTTCGATGTCGTCGGAGTCGGTCACGGTGTCGCCGTGGTCGACGCGGCCGAGGTGTGTGCTGACGCCGGTCTCGTAGAGGAGCTGCTCGGTCAGCGTGGTCTTACCGGCATCGACGTGGGCGACGATCCCGAGGTTAGGGAGGCCCGGGTGGGTGGAGGAGTGACATCAGCGGTGACCGCCTTCGAAGGTTCGAGGGAGCAAGTGGGCACGCTGCTTCCCCATCTCGAGCCTCCTTCCTGCGGTCGTCGCGGAGTACTGCTGGCCAGGCTAGGCGGACAGACGCTGAGCGCGAGATTTCCGGGCGCCCTGGAGATCAGTACGCAGGCTCGGAGCGCGCGGCGAGCAGGCGCCGGAACGACTCGACGCGCACGGGGTCGGCGTCACCCCGCTCGACGGCTTCGTCGAGCCCGCACTCGGGCTCGTCGGTGCCGTGGGTGCAGCCACGGGGCAGTCCTCGGTCATCTCGTCGAGGTCGGGGAACGCCTCGATCAGGTGCTCGGGTTGCACGTGCGCCAGCCCGAAGGACCGGATGCCTGGGGTGTCGATGATCCAGCCGGCCGTGTCCGGGAGCGGCAGCATGATCGCGGACGTCGAGGTGTGGCGGCCTCGTCCGGTCACGGCGTTCACGTGGCCGATCTCGCGGTCGGCGTCGGGCACCAGCGCGTTGACGAGCGTGGACTTGCCGACGCCGCTGTGGCCGATCATCACGCTGGTCCGCTCGTGCAGCCGGTCGCGCAGCTCGGACAGGTCGCCGCCCTTGTGGGTCACCACCCACGGCACCCCCAGCGGCCGGTAGGTCACCAGCAGGGTCTCGGGGTCGGCGAGGTCCGACTTGGTGAGGCACAGCAGCGGCTTCATGCCGGCGACGTACGCCGCCACCAGCGCCCGGTCGATCAGCCCCGTCCGCGGCTCGGGGTCGGCGAGGGCGCTGACGATCACGAGCTGGTCGGCGTTGGCGACGAGGACCCGCTCGACGGCATCGTCGTCGTCCGCACTGCGGCGCAGCACCGTGCTGCGGTCGGCGACCTCGACGATTCGGGCCAGGCTCCCCTCGTCGCCGGACACGTCGCCGACGACGCGCACCCGGTCACCGACGACAACGCCCTTGCGGCCGAGCGGCCGCGCCTTCATCGCGGTGACCGCCTGCCCGTCGACGAGCAGGCCGAAGCGGCCGCGGTCGACCGCGAGCACCAGCCCGTCGTGCGCGTCGTCGTACGACGGCCGCTCCTTGGTGCGCGGCCGGGTGTGGCGCCGGG
This sequence comes from uncultured Actinomycetota bacterium, assembly GCA_963758885.1. GTDB lineage: Bacteria > Actinomycetota > Actinomycetes > Propionibacteriales > Nocardioidaceae > Nocardioides. The sequence goes on along the minus strand of CAVWXS010000006.1, from coordinate 43,654 downwards.
GCGTTCGTAGTGCTCCTGGTCGTGCTCGCCGTAGCGGCGCTGGCCCGGGCTCATGTGACAGTCACAGCAACGCGCTCCAGTCGTCGGGGAACCCGGGATAGGTCTTGCTGGTCGTGGCGACGTTCTCGACCAGCACGTCGTCGACTGCGGAGCCGATCACGACGCCGGCATGCGCCATCCGGTGGTCAGCGTAGGTGTGGAAGAGCCCGCCGTGCAGGGGCGCGGGCCGGAAGGTGAGCCCGTCGTCGGTCTCGGCCACGTCGGCGCCGAGCCCGCCGAGCTCACGGGCCAGGGCCGCGAGGCGGTCGGTCTCGTGACCGCGGATGTGGGCGATGCCGCGCAGCACCGACGGCGACTCGGCGAGCGCGCACAGAGGGCCGCGACGACAGGGGTCAGCTCGCCGACGTCGTGCAGGTCGGCGTCGATGCCCTGACGCGTCCGGTGCCGCGGACGGTCAGGCCTGCGTCGTCGAGGGCTACCTCGCAGCCCATCCGGGTGAGCAGGTCACGCAGGGCGTCGCCGGGTTGGGTGGTCTGGTGTGGCCACTCCGGCACCGTGACGTGCCGCCGGTGCCGCGGCCAGCGCCAGGAACGGTGCGGCGTTGGACAGGTCGGGTTCGATCACGGAGTCCATCGCCGTGATCGTGCCTGGGGCGACCCGCCACCGGTTGGGCTCGGAGTCGTCGACCTCGACGCCGTGGTGGCGCAGCAGGGCGATGGTCATCTCGATGTGCGGCATGGAGGGCACGGGCTTGCCGTCGTGGAGCACGTCGACTCCCTTGTCGTAACGCGCACCGGCAAGCAGCAGCGCCGAGACGAACTGCGAGGACGCCGACGCGTCGATCACCACCTGACCGCCCCTGACCGAGCCGGAGCCGTGGACGACGAAAGGCAGCGCGCCCCGGCCCTCGTCCTCGACCGCGACGCCGAGGTGGCGCAGCGCGCTCAGCACCTCGCCGACCGGCCGCTTGCGCATGTGCGGGTCGCCGTCGAAGGCCACCGACCCGGTCGACAGTGCCGCCACCGGCGGCACGAACCGCAGCACGGTGCCGGCCAGGCCGCAGTCGACGGTGGCGTCGCGGTCGAAGGCCTGGGGAGTGACGGTCCAGTCTTCTTCGCTGAGGTCGACCTGGGCGCCGAGGGCGGTCAGCGCCTCCGCCATCAGCACCGTGTCGCGCGAGGGCAAGGCGCGTCGTACGACGCTCGGCCCGTCCGCGAGCGCGGCGATCACGAGTGCGCGGTTGGTCAGCGACTTGCTGCCGGGAACCGGAGTGGCGACGACCGGCCCTCTGGCCCGGGGCGCGGGCCACGGGTCGACGTACGTCATCACCCGGCGCAGCCTAGTCGGCTGAGCTCGGTGGTCGAGGTGCGAGGAGCGCCAGCGACGAGCCTCGGAACCACCCGTAGGAGCTCGGAGGTTTCGAGGCTCGCAGAGCTCGCACCTCAACCACCGAGCGAGCGGCTACGAGCGGGGGCGCTTCTTCTCCGTGTCGTAGATCGGCAGCACGTCGACCGTTGCGGAGACGATCCCGCCGCCGACGGCCACGCCCAGTTTGTTTCCCACGATCGCCTGCGCGCTCTCGATCACGGCGAGCCCGATCTTGCCGAACCTCGGGCTGTCGGTCGGGCTCGTGAGGACGCCGATCTCCTCGCCGTCCTTCGTGACCGCCGCGCCGTACTCGGGGAGCGCGTCGGCCTCGATGCGCAGCGTGACGAAGCGGTTGGGCGGGTCCGCGGCCACGGCGCGCAGCGCGTCCTCGCCGGCGAAACCGAGCCCTTGGTCGAGCCGGACCATCCGGTCGAGGCCGACGTCGTACGGCGTGCGCTCGTGCGGCTCGTACTCGTAGGAGGTCACGATCAGCCCGGCCTCGACCCGGGCGACCTCGATCGCCTCGGTGCCGATCGGCGTCACGCCCGCGCCGACGACCGCGTTCCAGAGGGTCTCGGCGTCGGAGGGGTCGAGCAGGAACAGCTCGAACCCGAGCTCGCCGCCGTACCCGGTCCGCGACAGGTGCACGTCCACGCCGGCGACCTGCACGGGCCGCGGGATGAACCGGAAGTACCTCAGCGACCCGAGGTCCTCGTCGGTGAGCTTCTGGAGGACCTCGCGCGAGCGCGGACCGGTGACTCCGAGGTGTGGCATCGTCGGCGTGATCCACTCGAACTGCGCGTCGAGGCCCTCCATCAGCTTGCCGAAGTACTCGTCGTGGTCGCGTCCGTTGGTCATCACCCAGCAGTGGTCCTCGCGCCCGGTGTTGAACACGGTCCCGTCGTCCACCATCAGCCCGTCTGCGTCGAGGAACGCGCCGTACCGCGCCTGCCCGAGTTCGAGCCCGAGCGCGTCGTTGCTGAACGCTCGCTGGGCGGCCCGCAGGGCATCGGGTCCGCGGAACTCCCACTTGTTCAGCGGCGAGACGTCCCACACCGCCACGTCGTCGCGGAGCGCTGCGTACTCCTTCGGCAGGTCGCCGAACCCCTCCAGCCAGGTCCAGCCGCCCTCGTCGTAGTGCGACCCGCCCTGGGCGGCGGTCACGTCGTGAAACGCGGTCTTGATCGCTTCGTTCTCGCTCATCGGGCCTCCGGATCGACGGTGCCCGCATCCTCGCACGAGTTTGACTGACCGTTCAAGCAGGCGTGACATCCCGCTGGTTGAGGAGGGCCGTCAGGTGGTTCCTGAGGTGTGAGGGCCGCCAGGCCCGAGCCTCGAAGGGCCCGAGCCTCGAAACCACGCCGTGCCCGTCTTGGTGGTTTCGAGGCTCGTCGCCAGCGCTCCTCGCACCTCAACCACCGATCGGGCACGCCATGCCCGTCTTGGTGGTTTCGAGGCTCGTCGCCAGCGCTCCTCGCACCTCAACCACCGATCGGTGATGCTCAGGTCAGCTGGGCCCTTGCCAGCTTCGCCTCGCGGCGGGCGCTCTTGCCCAGGTGCCGTGCCTCGCGTCGTACGTCTGCGGCCGCGCGGCGAGCGCGCCACGCGACTCCTGGCTTGCCCTCGGTGTCGACGGCGGCCAGCAGCAGCCCGCCGAGCATCGATGCGTTCTTGAAGAACTGGGTGCGCTGCATGGCCTTGGCCTGCGGGTCCTCCTGCTCCCAGAACCTGTGCCCCGCCAGCGTGGTCGGGACCAGGGAACCGGCGAGAACGGCACTGGAGGTCCGTGGCATCCTCCCGGTCGCGAGGGCCAGCGCCGCCACCACTTGGACCGCAGCGTTGATGCGGACGAGCGTGAGCGGGTTGTCCGGCAGCTGCGGGACCCTCTGCTTGAGCATCGGCAGCACCCTGTCGATCACCGGTTTCGCGGCGGTCGCCCGCGCTTCCGCGTTGCGGAGTGCGTCGATGCCTCCGGCGACGAACATCGAGGCGAGCAGGGGGCGGGCGGCCAGGCGGACGAGCGTCATGCCTTCTTTCCTACACCAACCACTGCGGCCTGGTCGTCGCCCGCCGGGGTGGGTCGGCGCCTCGCACTATCGTGAGCCGCATGTGCGGTCGCTACGCCTCCAGCCGCAGGCCCGAGGACCTCATCGAGGAGTTCGAGGTCGTCGACAGCCGCGTGCCCACGGCCCTCCGGGCCGACTACAACGTCGCCCCGACCAAGGAGGTGTACGCCGTGGTCGAGCGGCCGCCCTCCAAGGAAGCAGGCGAGCAAGGGGTGCCGGCCGAGCGGCAGCTCCGCGCGCTCACCTGGGGCCTGATCCCCTCGTGGGCCAAGGATCCCAAGATCGGCAGCCGGATGATCAACGCCCGCATGGAGACTGTCGCCGAGAAGCCCGCCTTCCGCAGGGCGTTCTCCTCGCGTCGCTGCCTGCTGCCGGCCGACGGCTACTACGAGTGGTACCCCACCCAGCAGCTCGGCAAGTCCGGCAAGCCCCTCAAGCAGCCGTTCTTCATCCGGCCCAAGGACCACGGCATCCTGGCGATGGCGGGGCTCTACGAGATCTGGCGAGACCCCGACAAGGCTGACGACGACCCCGACCGCTTCCGGTGGACCTGCACTGTCATCACCACCGACGCCGAGGACGACGTGGGCCACATCCACGACCGGATGCCGCTGATGGTCGAGAAGGACCGCTGGTCGAGCTGGCTCGACCCGACCGTCAAGGACAAGGACGACCTGCTCGCCCTGCTCGTGCCCGCTGCCCCGGGCGCACTCGAGGCCTACCCGGTGTCCAAGGCGGTCAGCAACGTGCGCAACAACGGACCCGAGCTGATGGAGCCCTTGCCGCTGGACGACGTCCCCGAGCTGGCAGACCGCTAGGCGACTCTGGTGTCCACCGAGCAGTCCGTCCGTACGCCGCACGGTGACGGCCGCCTGGTCACCTACCGGGCGCGTCGCCCCGTGGCCACGTTGCTGCTGAGCCACGGCGCCGGGCGCGGCATCGACACCCGCGACCTCGAGGCCCTGGCCGCGACGCTGCCGCGCCAGGGCATCAACGTGCAGCTGTTCGAGCAGCCGTGGCGGGTGGCCGGCCGCAAGGTCGCCAGCCCGCCCGCGACCCTCGACGCAGGTTTCACCGCGGCCGCCAACGCCTTGCGCACCCGCACGCCTCTCGTGGTCGGCGGCCGGTCGGCCGGGGCGCGGTCGGCGGCCCGCACCGCCGTCAGCCTCGGCGCAGCGGGCTGCCTGGCCCTGGCGTTCCCGCTGCACCCGCCCGGGCGGCCCGAGAAGTCCCGCCTCGACGAGCTGCTGGGCGCCGGCGTGACGACACTGGTGGTGCAGGGCGAGAACGACACGTTCGGGCGGCCAGACGAGTTTCCCGACCACCTCGACCTGGCCGTCGTACCCTCCGCCGACCACGGGTTCGCGACACCCAAGCGCAGCGGGGTGAGCGAGGAGGACGCGATGGCCGTGGTGGTCGAGTCGACGCTGGAGTGGATCGTCCGCGAGGTCGCCGGGAATCCCTGAGCCGCTGCGGATGTTCCATGTCACGTGCTCGCCGTGCTGGATCGTCCTGCCTCCCCAGTAGATTGGGAGGCGATGACTGACCTACCCGAGACTTCCCCCGAGGTCGAGGTCGCGGACCTCGCGACCGAGACCGAGGCCGATCGCACCGCCCGGTTCGAGCGCGACGCGCTTCCCTACCTCGACCAGCTCTACTCCGCGGCCATGCGGATGACCCGCAATCCCGCCGACGCCGAAGACCTCGTCCAGGAGACCTTCGCCAAGGCCTACGGCTCGTTCCAGCAGTTCAGGCCCGGCACCAACCTCAAGGCCTGGCTCTACCGGATCCTCACCAACACCTTCATCAACACCTACCGCAAGAAGCAGCGCCAGCCGCAGCAGTCGATGTCCGAGGACGTCGAGGACTGGCAGCTCGCCCGGGCCGAGTCGCACTCGTCGACCGGGCTGAAGTCCGCGGAGATGGAGGCGCTGGAGCACCTGCCCGACTCCCAGGTCAAGGACGCTCTCCAGCGGCTGCCCGAGGAGTTCCGGCTCGCCGTCTATCTCGCCGACGTGGAGGGCTTTGCCTACAAGGAGATCGCGGAGATCATGGAGACGCCGATCGGCACCGTGATGTCCCGGCTCCACCGCGGTCGCCGACAGCTGCGGGAGATGCTGTCCGACTACGTGCGGACCAACGACCTGATCCGAGTGGGACAGGAGGGTGACTCATGACGCGCGAGACCGGCGACCACGAGTCCTGCGCCGACTTCCTCGATCGCATCGTCTACCTGCTCGACAACGAGCTCGACGCGTCCGAGGTGGCGGTGGTCCAGGTCCACCTCGAGGAGTGCGCGCCCTGCTTCGAGCGCTACGACGTGCAGCGCACCATCAAGATGATCGTGGCCCGCTCCTGCACCGAGACCGCCCCCGACGCCCTGCGCGATCGGGTCAAGGTCCGCCTCCAGCAGATCTCCGTGCAGATGCACGAAGGCTGAGACCCGAGGCCAGCCGGCTCCGAACAGCGACGAGCCCCCGACCGGATGTCCGGTACGGGGGCCCTTGCTGTGTTCGGTGCTTGCCGGAGGGCGAACCGTCAGGCGTTGGGACGCTTGCCGTGGTTCGCGGCCTTCTTCTTGCGCCCGCGGCGCTTGCGACCTGTCTTGCCCATGGTGTTCCTCCTCGAAGTTCTGTCGACCCAGCAGTCTCCCAGGAGGGTTGCTTGTGGACGAAATCTCCGAGTCTCGAAACCAAGGTCAGAGACGTTCAAGGAACCGCGCACTGTCCACCACCACGCGGGTGATCTCGGCGGTGGCGACGACCTTCTCGGTGCCGTCAGCCGTATGGCGGGCGAGGACGGTGAAGCGGTGCAGGCGGCCGTCGACGTACGACGAGGAGGCGGTCACCTGTACCTCGGCGCCGACGGGGCTGGCCGCCCGGTGCTCGAGCTCGACGCGGGTGCCGACGCTGGTGGAGCCCTCGGACAGGGTGGGGTCGATGGCCGCGCAGGTCGCTGCCTCGCACCAGGCCAGCAGTCGGGGCGTGCCCAGGACCGGCAGGCTGCCCGAGCCGACCGCCGCGGCGGTGTCGGCGTCCGTCACGGTGAACGTGAGGGTGGCGTCCACGAGCTAGAGCACCTTGGTCCACGCGCGCAGGCACACGTCGGGGATGACGTCCGGCTCGGGGTACCAGTCCCGCTCCGGCTCGTGGCGGTAGCCGAGCCGGGAGTAGATGCGCTGCGCGTGGGTCATCTCGTCGAGGGTCGAGAGCCACATCCGGGTCGCGCCGGCCGCGCGGGCGTGGTCCTCGCAGTGCCGCACCAGCGCCTCCCCGACGCCCAGCCCGCGGGCGCGGGGCGCGACCGCCAGCATCCGGAACTCGCCTTCCCCGTCGACCGACAGCTCGCGCCACGGCGAGCCGGACGGGCACGACGTGACGCTGCCGAGCACCTCACCGTCGTCGTCGACGGCTACCCACAGCTCGGCCTCGCGGTCGCGTCGCTCCGCGTCACGCAAGGGCTCGCGGTAGTAGTCGTCGGGGCCTTCGAGGAATTCCTCGTACGCCGCCTCGGTGATCTGCCCGATCATCTCGTAGTCCTCGGGCGCGGCCCTGCGGATCAGCACGGTCAGATCACGCCCTCAGATACCGAAGGTGTTGCGCGGGTAGGTCGCGTCGACGTCGGTGATCACGTTGACGAGGTACGGCGCCCCGGCAGCGAAGGCGCGGTCGAGGGCGGGCCCGATCTCCTTCGGGTCGGTCACTGTCTCACCTGCCCCGCCGAGCGCCTTGGCGACCTCGTCGTAGCGCGTGCGGTGGGCGAGGTCGGCGACCACGTCGTAGCCGTAGAGCATCTGCATCGGGCCCTTCTCCAGACCCCACGCCGAGTTGTTGCCCATCACCATCACGACGGGCAGGTCGTGGCGGACCAGCGTGTCGACGTCCATCAGCGAGAAGCCCGCCGCGCCGTCGCCAAGCAGCAGCACGACCTGGGACGAGGGCCGCGCGATGCGGGCGGCGATCGCCGAGCCGAGCCCGGCGCCCAGGCAGCCGTAGGGCCCCGGGTCCAGCCAGCCGCCGGGCCGCTTCGGCTCGACGTACTTCCCGGCGAAGCTGACGAAGTCACCGCCGTCGCCGATGACGACCGAGTCGTCCGCCAGCCGCGGCACCAGCTCGCCGTAGATGCGAGCCGGGTGGATCGGGTCGGCCTCGGCGCCGAGCAGCTCGGCGTCGCGTTCGGCAGCGGCTTTCACGCCCTGACTGGAGGTCGCCCACCCACGCCGACCAGTCGGGCTTGTGGTCGCCCTTGTCGAGGGCGTGAAGCAGACCAGTGAGTACGGCGCTCAGGTCGCCGTACGCCGACGCGGCGAGCTCGGCGTGCCGGGCGATCTGGCCGGGGGAGTCGGCGAGGTGGACGACACGCGCGGGCGTGGCGCCGTCCTTGCCGCCGAACAGGCCGTAGCCCAGGCGGAAGTCGAGTGGCGTGCCGGCCACCACCACGAGGTCGGCGCCGTTGAGCGCCTGGCCGCGCGCCTTGGTCACCAGCAACCGGTGGCCGCCGGGCACCACGCCGCGGCCCATGCCGTTGGTGATGGCCGGCAGCCCGGCGCTCTCGACGAGGTCGAGCGCTGCCTCCTCGGCGCCGTCGGCCCAGACGTCGGTGCCGAGGATCAGCACCGGCCGCTCGGCCGCGGCGAGGAGCGCGGCCACCGTGTCGATGCCGTCGGGGTCGGGGTCCGCGCCGCGCGACGGGGACACCGAGGGCACGGACCCGGTGCCCTGGTTGAAGAACTCGTCCATCGGTACGTCGACGAACACCGGCCCGCGGTGCGAGGAGCCGGCGACCGTGAAGGCCTCGTGCATTCCGGCCGCGACCTCGGCCGCGGTGGGGATCGTGCGGGCCAGCTTGGCGATCGGGGCGATGATCGGCGGTTGGTCCAGCTCCTGCAGCGAACCACTGCCCCAGCGGCTCTGCGGTGCGCGGCCGCCGACGACGACCATCGGCGACCCGGCGAACTGTGCCTGCGCGATCGCGCTGATCCCGTTGGTCACGCCCGGCCCGGCGGTCAGCACCGCGAGCCCGGGTCGGCGGGTGAGCTTGCCCGTCGCCTCCGCAGCGAACGTCGCGGTCTGCTCGTGGCGTACGTCCAGCAGCCGCATGGGGGGCTCGGCCTTGACGGCGCCGTCGTACATCGGGAAGACGTGGGCGCCGGACAGGGTGAACATCGTCTCGACGCCGTGAGCGCGGGCCACCGCGACGGCGAGCTCGCCGGCGTGCCCGGTCAGTTCGTGGGTCATGCCCGCACGTTACCGAGCGGGATTCGAGACGGCTCGCTCTCCCGAGCGCTCGGACGTCAGGTCAGGTACGACGGATTGGTCGACCGCAGCGCCGACATCACCACGAGCAGCAGGTCGGGCCGGATCTCGGGAGGATTGGGCGCGATCGCGAGCTGGAGATGGAGCGCCCGCAAGAACGCCTGGGCGTTGGCGGTGGCGAGGTAGGGATCGATCTCGCCGCCGGCCGCGAGCGAGGCTCCCGCGGCGATCCGCGCCACCCACGGCTCGACGACCGTCAAGGGCAACACGTTGCGGCGCAGCGCGGTCATGGTGGCCAGCGCCATCCGGTCCGGCTCCCCGTGGGCGAACGGCGCGTCGACGGGCGCGAGCACACGGTCGCCGATGACGTCGAGCAGCACGGTGAGCTCGTTGCGGCCGAACTGGGCGGAGCGGGCCAGCACGCCGATGGCGTCGGCGCCGTGGGCCACCGCGTGGGCCCAGCCCTTGCCGGGCACGTAACCGCGTACGTCGCGCTCGCGGAGGTACCAGGAAGCGATGTGGTCGCCCCATTGGAGCAGCTTGGCGGCGGGTACCAGGGTCTCCTGGTTGTCACGGTCGATGCACTCGGCCAGCACCAGCACCGAGAAGGTGCGGCGGAAGACCGAGTCGGTGCCCTGCTCGCCCAGGCCGACCGTGAGGCCGGCGGCCATCCCGTCACCGAGGCCGACGATCAGGTCGTCGTAGACCCCGCGGTCGACCCAGGTGGCCAGCGTCGGGTAGGCCAGGCCGTCGCGCATGTGGGCGTCAGTCGAACCGAGCATGGTGGTCAGCTCGGTGGTCAGCTCGGCGAGCGGACGGTCGTCGGGCACCGCCAGGCCGGAAGCCTTCACTTGGCTCCAGTAGGCCCGAGTCATGCGGGACATCCTGCCATCGGTCGTCCGGGGCCAGCAGGTCCGCCCCTGGGGGTCTAGCCCTCAGCCAGGGTGTCGGCCGCGTCCCAGCCCTGCTGCAGGAGGTCCGAGGCGGGGAAGGGACCGCCTAACGTGGGTCCGTGCCGTCCCTGACCGACCTGGTGCGCAGCCACACCGACCTCGACGACGAGGACGTGAAGTGGCTCCAGCTCCTGATGGCGGACTGGCAGATCATCGCCGACCTCTCCTTCGCCGACCTGGTGCTGTGGCTGCCCGACCGCGAGGGCCGGGGGTTCTGGGCGGCCGGTCAGATGCGCCCGACCACGGGCCCGACGGCCCTGGTCGACGACGTGCTGGGGACGTTCGTGCCCGCCGGGCGGCGCCCGCTCCTCGACGCGGCGTACGAGCGCGGCCGGCCGGTGCGCGACGGCGACCCCGAGTGGCGCGACGACGTCCCGGTGCGGGCCGAGTCCATCCCCGTACGGCGGGCCGAGCGGATCGTGGCGGTCGTGGCGCGCAACACCAACCTGCTCGGCATCCGCACACCCAGTCGGCTCGAGCTCGCCTACCTGCAGACCGCCGGCGACCTGGTCCAGATGATCGCCAGCGGGCACTTCCCCAACCCGGGCCAGCGCAGCGACCACGCCGACTCGCCGCGGGTGGGCGACGGGTTCCTGCGCATCGACGTCGAGGGGCGAGTGACCTACGCGAGCCCCAACGCGCTGTCGGTCTATCGTCGTCTGGGGCACTCCGGCGACCTCACCGGCCTCGAGCTGGCGTCGCTGACCCGGGCCCTGGTGCCCCCGGCGCACCGCACCGACGAGGAGACGCTGAGCGCGGTGCTCCTCGGCCGGGCGCCGCGCGACACCGAGGTGGGCACCGACGACGTGGTGCTCATCGTGCGGTCGATCCCGCTGCGGCCCGAGGGCGAGCCGATCGGGGCGCTCGTGCTGCTGCGCGACGTCACCGACCTGCGTCGGCGCGACCGCGAGCTGGTGACCAAGGAGGCCACCATCCGCGAGATCCACCACCGGGTGAAGAACAACCTCCAGACCGTCGCGGCGCTGCTTCGCCTCCAGGCGCGCCGGATCGAGGCGCCGGACGCCAAGGCGGCCCTCGAGGAGGCCGTGCGCCGCGTCGGCTCGATCGCGATCGTGCACGAGACGCTCAGCCAGTCACCCGAGGAGCACGTCGCGTTCGACGAGATCGCCGACCGGCTGGGCCGCATGGTCACCGAGGTCAGCGCCATCGGCGAGCGAGTCCGCGTGCGGCGTACGGGCTCTTTCGGGATCCTGCCCTCTGAGGCCGCCACCGCGCTGGCCATGGTGCTGACGGAGGTGCTCCAGAACGCCGTCGAGCACGGCTACGACGCCGACGCCAGGTCTCCAGGGTCGCCGGGGGTGATCGTGGTCAGCGCGCGCCGGCTGGTCGGCCGCCTGCACGTCGTCATCGAGGATGACGGCCGGGGGCTGCCCGACGACTTCGACACCGATCGGAGCACCCACCTGGGCCTCTCGATCGTGCGCACGCTGGTCGAGTCGGAGCTCGGCGGACTGCTCGAGATCGGCCCGGCGCACGGGCAGAGCGGGGCCCGGGTGTCGGTCGACATTCCGCAGGACTGAGCAGGGTGTCGAGACCTCTCAAGCGGAGGTGCGCACGCGGGCGCGAGCGTTGCGACGCTTGAGCGCGCGGCGCTCGTCCTCGCTCAGCCCGCCCCAGACGCCGTGGTCCTGACCAGCCTCGAGCGCCCACGCGAGGCACTGCTCGCGCACCTCGCAGCGACGGCACACCTGCTTGGCCTCCTCGATCTGGAGGATGGCCGGACCGGTGTTGCCGATCGGGAAGAACAGCTCCGGGTCCTCGTCGAGGCACGCGGAACGGTTGCGCCAATCCATGGCTGAGGGGTCCTCTTTCCTTGCGGCGTCGGGGCAGGGGGTCGTCCCCTGGAGCCCTGGGTATGTGGGGCGCTGCCGCGCATTGCGGGCACAGCGAAGTGAACGCGTTCACGAGCGCCACCCCCCAGACTGGCAACTATTGGAACGTGAAACAAGCCCCTGTTCCGTACTGTGCATCACAGGCCACGGCCGAACTGGTGGGCGTCGAGCCCCCGTGCGGACCACCTAAGGTGGGATCCGTGCCTGCAGCCACCCGATTCGACGCTCCCGCGCCGCTGGTGGTCGCGGCCTCCTTGGCGGCTGTCGAAGGGCTGGTAATTGGTGTACTCGGCCTGCTCGAGCTGGTCAGCCTGAGCTCGGGCCGGGTCACCATGGGGGTGACCACGGCGGGATTCTTCGCGGCGTACGGCGCGCTGTTGGTGTTCTGCGGCTGGCAGCTGACGCGCAGCAGTGCGTGGGCCCGCGGCCCGGTGCTGCTGGCCCAGCTGATCCAGCTCGGCCTGGCCTGGGGCTTTCGCGAAGGCGGCACGCTCCCGGTCGCGATCGGCCTGGCAGTCGTGGCGGCGGTCGTGCTGGCCTGCCTGTTGCACCCCGCCAGCATGCGGGCGCTCGACCGCTGACACCGCTGGTCGAGGAGCTCGCGCTAGCGAGCGTCACGAGACCAAGGGAACGCGCCATCGGACCTCGCCAGGTCTCGTGACGGTAGTTGGTCCCTGAGGTGCGAGCCTGCGAGCCTCGAAGGGTCCTCGACCAGCGGCGCGTTCTACTGCGCCAGGTAGCCGCCGTCGACCGGCAGCACCACGCCGGTGACGAACGACGCCGCGTCGGACGCCAGGAACGCGATCGCCTCGGCGACCTCGCGCGGCTCGCCGAGACGGCCGATGGGGTGCCGGCCCTCGATCTCCTCGACATAGGCCAGCCCGTCGGGGGTGTCCAGCAGCGCGGCGACGGCATCGGTGCGGATCGTGCCCGGTGCGACGGCGTTGACGCGGATGCCGCGCGAGGCCCACTCGATGGCCAGGTGGTGGGTCAGGCCGGTGGCGACGTACTTGGCCGGGCCGTAGGCCGCCTGGCCGACCTGGCCGCGCAGCCCAGAGATCGAGGAGAGCAGCACGATGGATCCGGACCCCCGCCCGTCGTCCTGTCGCGCCATCTGCTCGATGGCGAACTTGCAGGTCAAGAACATGCCGCGGCCGTCGACGGCCATCACGTGGTCCCATTCGGCCACCGATGTCTGGTCGATCGTGCTCAGCGGGATCACGCCCGCGTTGGCGACCAGCACGTCGATCTGGCCGAACGCCGTCACCGCTGCGTCCACCATCGCGCGCGCGTCGTCCTCGGCCGAGACGTCGCCCGCGACGGTGACGACGTCGGCCGACACGGCGCGCGCCGTCTCGTCGAGCAGTCGCCCCGTCGATGTCGGTGGCCACGACCCGCGCGCCCTCCGCCACGAAGACCTCGAGGGTCGCCCGGCCGATGCCCCGCGCGGCGCCGGTGATGACGGCCACCTTGCCCTCGAGCCGCCCCTGACCTCCGCTCGTCACGACGACTGCTCCAAGGACGACCGCAGCTGCTCGAGGGTGCGGCTCAGCAGCCGGGAAACGTGCATCTGTGATACTCCGATCTCTTCGGCGATCTGGGTCTGCGTCTTGTTCCTGAAGAAGCGCAGCAGCAGGATCTTCTTCTCCCGCGGCGCGAGTGCGTCGAGCAGCGGCTTGAGCGACTCGCGGATCTCGACGTGCTCGAGGTTCTCGTCCTCGACGCCGATCGCGTCGAGCATCGAGCCGCCGAGGTCGTCGGCGTCGTCGCTGGCGTCGAGCGAGAGCGTGGAGTAGGCGTTGCTCGACTCGATGCCCTCGACGATCTCCTCGACCGAACATCCGATCGCCTGGGCCAGCTCGCGCGGGGTGGGGGACCGGCCCAGGGTCTGGGTCAGCTCGGCCGTGGCGGCGCCGATCTGCATGCGCAGCTCCTGCAGACGTCGCGGCACGCGGATGGCCCAGCCCTTGTCTCGGAAGTAGCGCTTGATCTCGCCGATGATCGTGGGGGTGGCGTACGTCGAGAACTCCACGCCGCGCTCGGCATCGAAGCGGTCGATCGACTTCAGCAACCCGATCGTGCCGACCTGGACGAGGTCCTCGAACGGCTCACCGCGGTTGCGGAACCGTCGCGCGCAGTGCTCGACCAGAGGCAGATGGAGGTGCACCAGCTCGTCGCGGGCCGTTTTCAGGGAGGCTTGGCCGACGCCCTCGGCGGTCATCTCGGAGAACAGCTCGGCGCTGCGCCGCTTGCTCGCCTCGAAGCCCCGGCTGGATACCCGGCCCACTGGCGGCGGACCGGGAGCCGAGCCGTCCGCCGGGTTGTCGGTGATCTCAGGCATGCGTCAGCTGCCGACTCCGGGCACTCCGGACTCCATCGTCAACCGGACGGCGAAGCGCCCACCTGAGGCGTCGGCCTCGGCGCGCGTCGCCATGGTGCTGAGCACCTGCCAGGCGAAGGAGTCGTACTCCGGTCCCTCGGGCGAGGTGGCGGTCACGGCGACCTCGACCGTCAGCCGGCCCTGGGCGAGGTAGTAGCTGCAGACCAGGTCGGACTCGGGGTCGGCCTCCGGCAGCACCATGGCGCACGCCTCGCCGACGGCGATGCGGAGGTCCTCGATGTCGTCGATGAGGAAGTCGAGCCGGGCGGCGAGCCCGGCGGTGGTGGTGCGGACGACCGAGACGTAGACGCCGTCGGCGGGCAACCGCAGCTCGACGTCGGCTCTGGGCCGGCTGCTGGCCCGCTCCTGGGTCTCTGACATCGGTGGTCCTATCGGCGACGTGCGACGGGAAGGTGGCACCACGCTAACGGCCCCAAGGGTTGTGGATGACCAGGTCGGGATACTCCCCGACGAAATGCTCGTCCAAATCGGCCCCAGGAGCCACTTCGTCGGGGACTCACCGGATGCAGGAGCCGTTAGATCGACAGGATCGATGGGTTTGTTCGAACATTGGCATTGGACGCATGAGTCGATCGGGTTCACGGTTGTCCCATGACCGCCTTCGCGATGACCGCCCTGCTGCTGGTGATGATGCCCGGCCCCGACCAGGCGCTGATCACGCGCAACGTGCTGGCCGGCGGCCGGAGCGCCGGGATGCTCACCATGGCCGGGGGCGCGCTCGGGGTCGCCGTCCACGCCACCGCGGCCGCGGTCGGCCTCGTCGGCGCTGCTGCTCGCGTCGGCGGAAGCCTTCGCCGCGCTTGAAGGTCGTCGGCGTGGCCTACCTGCTCTGGTTGGGCGTGCAGACGCTCCGGGCCGCTCGCCGTACGGCGCACGAACCCGCCGAGCTCGACACGCTCGTCGCGACCGGACGTCGCGGCGCCTACCTGCGGCAGGGCTTCCTCTCCAACGCCCTGAACCCCAAGGTCGCGCTGTTCTTCGTCACGTTCCTGCCTCAGTTCCTGCCGACCGAGAGCGGGTCGCCCCGCGCGGACGCGCTGCTGCTGTCGGCGGTCTTCGCGGTGCTGTACGTCGCGTGGTTCAGCACGTACGTCGCCGCCGTCGCGCGCCTGGGGAGCTGGCTGCGGCGGCCGGCCGTCAGGGCGCGGGTCGAGCGGGTCACCGGGTGCTGCTCGTCGCCTTCGCGATGCGGCTGGCGACGGCCACCACTGATCGGCCGACGCCGCCGATCCCGCCCGCGTGAGCGCCTCCAGCAGCGCCGCGGTGGCCGGCGGGTCGGGCGGCTCGCCGTACGTCGCGGCGTACACGTGCCGCAGGGAACCGCTCAGCTCGCTCGCCACGATCCCCTCGGCGCGGTGCGCGCGGAGGGCCAGGCCGGGGATCGTGGTCACGCCGAGTCCGGCCGCCACCAGCGCCTGCATGACCACCATGTCGTCGGAGGTGTAGCCGATCCTCGGCTCGAAGCCTTCAGCCGCGCAGAGCGCGAGCAGGTGGCTGCGGCACCGCTCGCAGCCGGCGACCCAGGGTTCGTCGCGCAGCGTGGACAGCTTGCGGACCCGCCGACGGGCCAGCACGTAGACCGGGTCGTCGAGCAGGTGGTGGAGGCGGACGCCGGCGGGCTCCGGTTCGGTCTCGTCGTAGCGGAAGACCAGGGCGACGTCGACGCGGCCGGTGCGCAGCAGGTCCAGCGCCTCGGGCGGGTGGGTGTCGAGCAGGGTGACCTGCAGGCCGGGGTGCTTGCGGACCAGCTCTTCGACGGCCGCGGGGAAGAGGGACCCGATGGCCGAGGAGAAGCCGGCCAGCCGGACCCGCCCGGCGGTCAGGCCGACGTACCCGGACAGCTCGGCGTCCGCCGCGTGCAACCGACCCACGATCTCGGCGGCCCGGTCGGCGAGCAGGCGTCCCGCCTCGGTGAGCCGGACGCCGCGGCCGACCCGTTGCAGGAGCTGCGCGCCCGTCTCGGCCTCGAGGCGGGCCAGGTGGTGGCTGACCGTCGGCTGGGAGTAGTGCAGCTCCGCCGCCGCAGCCGTCACGGAGCCGAGCCGCCCGACAGCCTCCAGGACGCGGAGGCGGGTGACGTCGAGCACCCATCGATGCTATCGATGAGTCCATCGCCGTTGGTCGAGGAAGGCGCGCTAGCGCCACCGTTGGTCGAGGAAGGCGCGCTAGCGCCACCGTTGGTCGAGGAAGGCGCGCAGCGCCCGTTGGTCGAGAGGGCGCGAGCGCCTCGAGACCCGGTGACCCGAGAGGTCGTGTGGTTTCGTGACGGGCCTGGCGGCCCTCCTCAACCAGCGAGGTTCAGGACTCCTTCTTCGTCGCCCAGAAGATCTCGGCGATCTCGTCGATCTTGGCGAGCAGCTCGTCAGCCGTCGAGGCGTCCATCGAGCCCTTGGTGCCCGTGGCGCCGGCGAGCTTGGTGGCCTCGTTGACCAGGGTGTGCAGCTGCGGGTACTTCTCGAAGTGCGGGGGCTTGAAGTAGTCGGTCCACAGCACCCAGAGGTGGTGCTTGACCAGCTCGGAGCGCTGCTCCTTGATGATCACCGCGCGGGTGCGGAAGTCGGGGTCGTCGTTGTCGGCGAGCTTGCCGATGATCGCCTTGATCGACTCGGCCTCGATGCGCGCCTGGGCGGGGTCGTAGACGCCGCACGGGAGGTCGCAGTGGGCCGATACCTCGACGGTGGGGGCGAAGAGTCGCGCGAACATGCACAGTCCTTTCGAGGTCAACGGAGCCAGTCGGTGAATGGAACCTCCTGCGACACTACTCGGCGTGTCGGACGCGACTACGCCCGGACGGGTAGGTGTGGCCCAGGGTGCGTGGCGACTCCATGCGGCCGACGTTGCGGCCCGGCGACCGGTTGCTGGTGAGGTACGGCGCGCGGGTGCGGCCGGGCCGTCTGGTCGCTCGCCCGCTTCGCCGACGGCACGTTGACGGTCAAGCGGGCCGCGGAGCGCCGTACGACCTCCTCGGGACGCCCGGGCTGGTGGCTGACCAGCGACAACCCCGCCGTCGGCGTGGACTCGCGGCACCGCGGACCGGTGCCCGACGACGTGCTGGCGTGCGTGGCGCGGGTGTGGCCGAGGCCGCGTCCAATGCGGCTGTGGCCCTCGGCCGCGGGCTCCCCGTCGCTCGTGGATGACAAACAGCGACTTCGCTCGGCGAGCCCCACCCCACGAAACCGGCTCCCCCTTCGCGCCTCCCGCACGCTTTGCGGGGACCCCGGAGTGCTTCGCATCCCGTGGATGCGACGCGCCGAGGCAAGCCTCGCACCCGTTCGCGGGCGACCCCGTCTTCGACCTCCACGTCGGCGGCAAGATGGAGAT
The DNA here is from genome assembly GCA_963758885.1 of uncultured Actinomycetota bacterium. Classification (GTDB taxonomy): domain Bacteria; phylum Actinomycetota; class Actinomycetes; order Propionibacteriales; family Nocardioidaceae; genus Nocardioides. Next base: position 26,437 of record CAVWXS010000006.1, on the reverse strand, counting down.
CCGCTCGACGGTGAGCCTCGACAGCCGTGACGACCTCTCGCTCGCCTACACCCCGGGAGTCGCTCGAGTCTGCGAGGCGATCGCCGCCGACCCGAGCATGACCCGCCACTACACGTGGGTGCCCAACACGGTCGCCGTCGTCACCGACGGCACCGCCGTGCTCGGGCTCGGCGACATCGGCCCGGCCGCGGCGATGCCGGTGATGGAGGGCAAGGCGGTGCTGTTCAAGCAGTTCGGCGGCGTGGACGCCGTACCCATCTGCCTGGCCACCACCGATGTCGAGGAGATCATCGAGACCGTCGTCCGGCTCGCCCCGAGCTTCGGCGGCATCAACCTCGAGGACATCTCGGCGCCGCGCTGCTTCGAGATCGAGCGCCGGCTCAAGGAGCTGCTCGACATCCCCGTCTTCCACGACGACCAGCACGGCACGGCCGTCGTCGCGCTCGCCGCTCTGCAGAACGCGCTGCGGCTCACGGGCCGCTCTCCGTCGGGGACCCGGGTCGTCATCCAAGGCGCCGGCGCGGCGGGCGTCGCCGTCGCGCGGATCCTGCTCGAGGCGGGCGTCCGCGACCTCGCCGTCCTCGACCGCCAGGGCGTGCTCCACTCCGGCCGCCACGACCTCACCCCGGTGAAGCGGGCGCTGGCCGGGGAGACGGCCGACGTGTTCGGGCGCTCCGGCTCGCTGGCCGACGTGATGGCCGGCGCCGACGTCTACATCGGCGTGTCCGGCGGCACGGTGCCCGAGGAGATCGTGGCGTCGATGGCCGGCGATGCGATCATCTTCGGCCTGGCCAACCCCAACCCCGAGGTGCACCCCGACGTCGCCCACCGCCACGCCCGAGTCGTCGCGACCGGCCGCTCCGACTTCCCCAACCAGATCAACAACGTGCTGGCCTTCCCCGGCATCTTCCGAGGCGCCTTCGACGTAGGCGCCAACGCGATCACCGAAGGCATGAAGCTGGCCGCGGCCACCGCAATCGCCGGGCTCGTCGGCGACGACCTCGCCGAGGAGCTCATCGTCCCCTCGCCCTTCGACCCCCGCGTCGGCCCGGCCGTCGCGACCGCGGTGGCTGAGGCCGCCCGTGCCGACGGGGTCGCCACGCGCTGACCCCCGTTTCGTTGGTCGAGCCGGGCGAGCCCCTGGGCGAGCCCTGTCGAGACCCCGCGAGCTGTCGGCGGTCCGCTCACCGGGTCTCGACGCGCTCGCGCGACCTCGTCCCTCGGTCGCGTCGCTCGCTCGACCTGGCCGAGCCCACGCAGCGCGCTCGTCCCTCGCGTGCTGCTGCTCGTCTCATCGATAGGGTCGCCAGCATGTTCGCCGTGTACGCCGAGTCGTTCTCGTCCGACGATCCGCTGAGCGGCCTGGTGGTCGGCGACCGGCCCGAACCCGAGGTACCCGACGGGTGGACGACCGTGACGGTCAAGGCGGCCAGCCTCAACCACCACGACCTGTGGACCCTGCGCGGGGTCGGGCATCAAGCAGGAGCAGCTGCCCATGATCGTCGGCTGCGACGCGGCCGGGATCGACGAGGACGGCAACGAGGTCGTGGTCCACTCGGTGATCAGCGACCCGGGCTTCGCCGGCGGCGACGAGACCCTCGACCCGAAGCGGTCGCTGCTCAGCGAGCGTTACCAGGGCACTTTCGCCGACCAGGTGACCGTCCCGCGGGCGCAACGTCGTCCCCAAGCCCGCGTCGCCTCAGCTTCGAGGAGGCCGCGTGCCTGCCGACGGCCTGGCTGACGGCCTACCGGATGCTCTTCGTGCAGGGCGGCTGCAAGCCCGGCGACACCGTGCTCGTGCAGGGCGCCGGCGGCGGCGTCGCGACCGCGCTGATCGCGCTGGCCCGGGCCGGCGGCCTCAAGGTGCTCGCCACCAGCCGCGACGAGTCCAAGCGCGCAGCGGGCGCTCGAGCTCGGCGCCCACGAGGTCTACGAGACCGGCGAGCGGCTGCCCGTCACCGTCGACGCGGTGATGGAGACCGTCGGCAAGGCGACCTGGCTCCACTCCATCCGGTCCCTGCGCGTCGGCGGCACGCATCGTGACCAGCGGCGCGACGTCCGGCAACGATGTCCGCCGACATGGGCCTGACCCGCATCTTCTTCCTCCAGCTCAGGGTCGTCGGCTCGACCATGGGCACGCGCAGCGAGCTCGCCTCGCTCACCTCCATGCTCGACGCCACCGGCGTCCGGCCCGTCATCGACCGCGTCCTGCCGATGGACGCAGGCCCGCGAGGGCTTCGAGGCCATGTACGCCGGCGACCTGTTCGGCAAGGTCGTCTTCACCCGATGAGGTCCTGCTCACCGGCGCCGGCTCCGGCATCGGCGCAGGCGGTCGCCGACGTCGCTGCACGCCCGCGGCGACGACCTGGTGCTGCTGGCCCGCAACGACCAGCGCGCCGCCGACCTGCGCCGAGCGTTACGCCGGCGCCGACGTCCGCGTCGCCGACCTGGCCGAGTCCGCGACCCTCGCCGAGGTCGGTCGCCGACGTCGACCGCCTCGACGCGCTCGTCCACGCGGCCGGCGTCATCGAGCTGGGCGCCGGTGGCCGACCTCCGCCTGGAGGACCTCACCGGCCAGCTGCACGTCAACCTGGTCGCGCCCACCGAGCTGACCCGCGCCCTCGCTGCCGGCCCTGCGGGCGGCTCGCGGGACGGTGGTGTTCCTCAACTGCACTGCAGGCCTGGTCGCCAACGCGGAGTGGGGCGCGTACGCCGCCACCAAGTTCGGCCTCAAGGCGATCGCTGACGCACTCCGCGACGAGGAGGCCGGTGCGGGCGTCCGGGTGACGAGCGTCTACCTCGGCCGGACCTCCACACCGATGCAGGAGAAGGTGCACCAGCAGGAGGGCAAGGCGTACGACGCCGCCGACTGGGCGAGCCCCGAGTCGGCCGCCGCCACGATCGTGCACCTGCTCGACCTGCCCGCCCGACGCGACCGTCCCCGACATCAGGTTCCGCCCGGCTCCGCGGCGTGACGTGCGGCCGCCGGCCGCTCGCCCCAGCCCACCTGGTGCGCCAGACCGACCGCGGCGAGCTGGGAGGACACCTCGAGCTTGGCGAGGATCGACTTCACCTGGGTGCGCACAGTCGCCTCGGACACCACGTCGGTGGTGGCGATGTCGTGCACGCCGTGGCCCTCCACGAGGTCGCCCAGGACCTGGCGCTCGCGGTGGGTCAGCCGGGCGAAGCGGTCGCGGAGCACCTCGTCCGCCTGCCGTTCGCGGCGCCACTCGTCGAGCAGGGCATCCCGCTCGCGGCGGCTGAGCACCGGCAGTCCCAGGAACAGCCGTCGCACGGTCGAGGTCATCGTCTCCAGCGGGGCGCTCTTGCACAGCACCGTCCTCGCGCCGCGTTGCAGGCAACCGCCCCACTCCGCGCGGTCGACCGACGCGGTCACCACGACCACATCGGTCCCGCCCCTGGTGAGCGGCGCGATCAGCTCGGTGCCGTCGCCGAACTCGCCGAGGTCGAGGTCGAGCAGCGCCACTCGAGGCCGCATCCGCTCGGCCAACGCCGAGCAGGTCCAGGTCCCGGCGGCGGAGGGTGGGGCGGCGTACGTCGTAACCCTCCAGGCGCAGGGTGATGGCGAGGGCTCTCGGCGAACAGGGCGTGGTCCTCGACGACGAGGACGGCGCCTTCACCGGACGGCCGGCACGGGCCACCTCCGCGGCGGGCAGGGTGATCACGACGCGGGTGCCCGCGTCGCCGTCGGACTCGATCCGCAGGTGGCCGCCCATGCCGGTCACCAGACGCTGGGCCACGTTGAGGCCGATGCCCTGGCCGGACGACGCGGCTCCGTGCGTGCCCCACTCGAGGACCGAGGCCGCGATCTCCGGGGGATGCCCGGACCCTGGTCCTCGACGGCCACGTCCACCTCGTGGCCGCGTCGCTTGACAATGACCGCGAGGATCGGGCTCTGCGCGTGCCGGGCGGCGTTGTCCAGCAGCAGGTCGAGCACCTCGACGAGGTGGTCGCGCCGGCGCAGACGTGGTGGCCGGTCGGGTGCCAGGCGACGATCCGCTCACGGATCCCGTGGGCGAACAGGAGCGGTCGATCAGCGCATCGAGGTCCACGTCCACGATCTCGTCGCCAGGCGTCCGCCTTGGCGCCGGCGAGCAGCCGGTCCACGCGAGCGGTCTCGGCGATGAGGAGCTTCTCGAGCCGCCGGCGTTCGGCCGGCGCCAGCCGCTGCGGGCACCGACAGCAGCCGGGACGCCGCGCTGATGCCGGCGACCGTACCCGCCACCTCGTGCAGCAGGGTCCGGTCCTCACGGACGTGCGCCTCGAGTTCACGGACCTGTTCCTCGGCGCGGTCGGTGCGCGCCACCGCGCTCCGCACCAGCTCCGACGGCAGGTAACCGCGAGCAGGGCCGCACCCGCCACGTCGAGCGCCACGGCCAGAAGACTGCGCCAGTCGTCCGCCGGGAGCGGATAGGTCAGCACGTTGGCCACCCCCAGCAGGCCCACCACGACGGCCAGTCGCCATCCTGCCGCAGGCGGGGATCGGCACTCGACGGACCAGCAATGCGGCCATGACGGCGTACATGAGCAGTACCGCGGCCGGCCAGCACCGGCTCGAGGTCGCGCAGCAGCGGTGCTGGCTCGACGCCGTCGACCAGGACGAGCCGGGCGCCCGTGATCGCGAGCGCGAGCGAGAGCCCCACCACGACCGGGTCCACCGGCACTCGAACGCGGCCCGATGCCGCGAGCAGCAGGCCGACGAGAACGGCAACCGACCACGCTGCGACAGCAGCATCCACGCGGGGCGTGCACGGACTTCGTCCTCCATCGCCACGCGCATGGCCGCGTAGCCGACACCCTGGGCGGTGCCGAAGACCGCTGCGGTGGCCAGCCAGGCGGCTTCTTCGCCCGGCGTCACGCGGAAGTACACGTAGAGCAGTGCCGCCGCCGCCAGCAGCACCGGGTACGTCGCCAGGTCGGCGACCTGGGCCGCGTCCGCGTAGATGTGGTCCTGCGGCAGCAACCGCGCCGCTGCCACGACGAACCCCAGCAGGAGCGCGGCCAGCAGGCCGCGCACCACCCACCTTGCCACCCCCAGGGTCGGTCGTCCTCCACGACCACCATTACCCCCCAGCGCCAGCCCGAGTCTTACGGCCACAAACACACGGACGGGCTGGGGGGAAGGTCCGACCGGCGTTCCGATTGTGGTCCTGCCGCACTGGTGTGACAAGGGTCGTGGTGCTAGGTCCTCTCCCAGACGACGGCCCCGTCGTTGCTCGGGGTTCAACCGGGGCCGTCGCTGGGATCTGTTCAGTTGTGCTGCTCGTGGTGCCCTGGACCCCGCCCGCACCATGTCGGAGCGGGGTCCGCCCCCGCGGACGCCTGAGCTGTCCCCCCGTGTCTCATGCGCCGGAAGCCCGACGCTAGATACCTTCGATGCTGGTGGACGAGCGGCGGTCGGCCGCATACCGCAATTGCGGTAACTCGTGGGCGCGCTACGCCTCGGCGCGGTCCGCGTCGCGCCGGAACACCAGGGCCAGCACCAGGGAGACAGGCACCAGCCAGTTCCACGGCATGTACAGCATGGTCGCCTACGAAACCGCTGGCGAAGGTGTCGCTGGAGAGACCCGCCGGCTCGAGGTCGTGGTCCGTTCGCACTCGTACGGGCGCCGAGCCAGAGGATGGCGAACAGCCCGAGCGACACCCCGCACCACCACCGCAGCCACCGCGGCGCCCCGGCCAGCCACGCGACGCCGCTGGCCATGGCCAGCCACAGGACCCCGCCGGCGTACAGGCCGGACGCCACGGCGTAGTCGCCGCGGTCGGGCTGCTCGCCGAACAACTGGAACCACACGGTGAACCAGCCGGAGAACAGGATCGAGACGGACGCGCGATCGCGCCCGAGGGCCAGCACGACGAGGTCCCAGCGGCGGCGTCGGCGAGGGGCGGCGAGTCGAGGTCATGGGTCCCATGGTCGGGGGCCGGTAGGGCGACCGCCTGAGCACCTCGACTCACGGTCTAGTCAGGCTCACTCGTCGTCCGGGTCGTCGAGCCGCGCCAGCCAGGTGGCGAACCGCTCGACCGCCGTCTCGAACTCGGGATGCGTGTCGGTGAACTCCTGGAGCCGCTCGGCGACCCACGCCAAGGTGACCTCCTCGTCACCCCGGCGCTTGTCGAGCTCCTCGATCCCGCGGTCGGTGAAGTACATGTCTGCTCCTGGGTGCGAGTGGTTTCGAGTGACGGATCTCGACCGGCATCGGTGGTTGAGGTGCGAGGGCGCCACGACGACCTCGAAACCACCGGAGCGGTCAGTAGTGGTGCTGCTCGTCGGTGCCGACCGCTCGGCGGGGCTCGTCGAACGCCGCCGCGATCAGCGACTTCTGCTCCTCGGTGTGCCGCTTGGCGGTGCCGACGGACGGCGACGACAGCGCGGGCGGGTGATCGGCTCGACCCTGCCGACGCCGGTCGACAGGTAGGGCCACACGTTGAGCTGGTAGTGCGGCCACGGGCCCATGTTCTTGGGCTCGTCCTGCACCCAGCGCACCGCCTTGAGGTGGGGGTAAGCGCGCCATCTCGGCCTTGATCGCGTCGACCGGCTCGGGGTAGAGCTCCTCGATGCGGGCGATCGCGAACCGCTCGGCGTCCTCGCGCTTGGCGCGCTCGACCATCAGGTCCCAGGTGATCCGGCCCGAGCACAGCAACAGTGTCTCGACCTTCTCGGGGTCGGCCGTCGGCATCGCTGACGAACGGCTGGAACTGGCCGGTGGTGAAGTCGTCGGGCTGCGAGGCGGCCTCCTTGCGCTTGAGCATCGACTTCGGCGTGAAGACGATCAGCGGGCGGTGCTCCTCGCCCGAGCGAGTGGCGGCGCAGCAGGTGGAAGTACGACGCCGGCGTCGACGGCTGCGCGATCGTGATGGCCTCGTCGGCGCACAGCTGCATGAAGCGTTCGATGCGGGCCGAGGAGTGGTCGGGGCCCTGGCCCTCGTAGCCGTGGGGGAGCAGCAGCACCACGCCGGACTGCTGGCGCCACTTGGTCTCACCGGAGGAGATGAACTCGTCGATGATCGTCTGGGCGCCGTTGACGAAGTCGCCGAACTGCGCCTCCCACAGCACCAGCGCCTCGGGACGGGCGACGGAGTAGCCGTACTCGAAGCCGAGGGCGGCGTACTCGCTGAGCAGCGAGTCGTAGATGTGGAACTTCGCCTGGTCCTCGGTCAGCGACGACAGCGGCGTCCACTCGTCGGCGTTGATCCGGTCGATGATCGTGGCGAACCGCGAGACGAAGGTGCCGCGGCGGGAGTCCTGGCCGGACATCCGCACCGGGCGACCCTCCATCAGCAGCGCGCCGAACGCGAGGATCTCGCCGGTGCCCCAGTCGATCGGCCCGTCGGCGATCGCCTGCGACCGGCGCTGCAGCTGCGGCATCACCTTCGGGTGGACGGTGAAGCCGTCGGGCGGGGTGACGTAGGCGTCGGCGATCCGCTTCATCACCTCGGGCGTCACCGCCGTGGTGGCCTCGCCGATCGGCTTGTCGGGGTAGTCGGGGACGGTGGTCCACTCCGAGGGCTGCGAGTCGGCCTCGCGCACCTCGGTGAAGACCCGCTCGAGCTGCTGCTGGTAGTCGGCCAGCACCTGCTCGGCCTCCTCGATCGTGATGTCGCCACGGCCGATGAGGGACTCGGTGTAGAGCTTGCGGACCGAGCGCTTCTGCTCGATCAGGTCGTACATCAGCGGCTGGGTGTACGACGGGTCGTCGCCCTCGTTGTGACCGCGGCGGCGGTAGCAGACCAGGTCGATGACGACGTCCTTGTTGAACGCCTGGCGGTACTCGAACGCCAGCCGCGCCACCCGGATGCACGCCTCGGGGTCGTCGCCGTTGACGTGGAAGATCGGCGCCTGCACCATCCGCGCGACGTCGGTGCAGTAGAGGCTGGACCGCGACGAGCCGGGCGAGGTGGTGAAGCCGACCTGGTTGTTGACGACGACGTGGATGGTGCCGCCGGTGCGGTAGCCGCGCAGCTGCGAGAGGTTCAGCGTCTCGGCGACCACGCCCTGGCCGGCGAACGCCGCGTCGCCGTGCACCAGCAGCGGGAGCACGGGGTACTCGGCGCCGCGGTCGAGGACGTCCTGCTTGGCGCGCGCGATGCCCTCGAGCACCGGGTCGACCGCCTCGAGGTGGGACGGGTTCGCGGCGACCGACACCTTGATCCGGTCGCCGAGCCCGGAGAGGAACTCGCCCTCGGCGCCGAGGTGGTACTTCACGTCGCCGGAGCCCTGGACCGTGCGCGGGTCGATGTTGCCCTCGAACTCGCGGAAGATCTGCGAGTAGCTCTTGCCGACGATGTTGGCCAGCACGTTGAGGCGGCCGCGGTGGGCCATGCCGATGCAGACCTCGTCGAGGTCGGCCTCGGCCGCGGCCTCGCAGAGCTCGTCGAGCAGCGGGATCGTGGTCTCGCCGCCCTCGAGGCTGAACCGCTTCTGGCCCGACGAACTTCGTCTGCAGGAACGTCTCGAACGCCTCGGCCTGGTTGAGCTTGAGCAGGATGCGCAGCTGCTCCTGGCGGGGCGGCTTGCTGTGCGGCTGCTCGACGCGCTCCTGGATCCAGCGGCGCTGCTCGGGATCCATGATGTGCATGTACTCGATGCCGGTGGTGCGGCAGTAGGAGTCGCGCAGGATGCCGAGGATCGTGCGCAGCTTCATGAAGCGCCGGCCCTCGCCGCCGAACGACCCGGTCGGGAACTCGCGGTCGAGGTCCCACATCGTCAGCCCGTGGGACTCCACGGCCAGGTCGGGGTGGCTGCGCTGGCGGTACTCGAGCGGGTCGGTGTCGGCCATCAGGTGGCCGCGCACGCGGTAGGCGTGGATCAGCTCGAGGGTGCGGGCCTGCTTGCCGATCTCGTCGTCGTGGGAGGCCGCGATGTCCTTGGCCCAGCGGATCGGCTCGTAGGGGATGCGCAGCGCGGCGAAGATCTCGTCGTAGAAGTCCTCCTCGCCGAGCAGCAGCGCGTGCATGCGGCGCAGGAAGTCGCCGGACTGGGCGCCCTGGATGACCCGGTGGTCGTAGGTCGAGGTGAGGGTCATCACCTTGCTGATCGCGTTGCGGGCGATGGTCTCCTCGGAGGCGCCCTGGTACTCGGCGGGGTACTCCATCGCGCCCACGCCGATGATCGCGCCCTGGCCCTTCATCAGCCGCGGCACCGAGTGGTTGGTGCCGATCGTGCCGGGGTTGGTCAGCGAGATCGTGGTGCCCTGGAAGTCCGCGACGGTGAGCTTGTTGTCGCGGGTGCGGCGGACGATGTCCTCGTAGGCCGTCCAGAACGCCGCGAAGTCCATCTTCTCGGCGGCCTTGATGCTCGGCACGAGCAGCTGGCGGGTGCCGTCGGCCTTCTGCACGTCGATCGCCAGGCCGAGGTTGATGTGGGCCGGCGTGATCAGGTTGGGCTTGCCGTCGATGGTGTCGAAGCCGACGTTCATCTCGGGCATCGTCTTGAGCGCCTTGACCAGCGCGTAGCCGATCAGGTGGGTGAACGAGACCTTGCCGCCGCGGGCGCGGGACAGGTGGTTGTTGATGACGATGCGGTTGTCCCAGAGCAGCTTGACCGGGACCGAGCGGACGCTGGTGGCCGTCGGCACGGTCAGCGAGGAGTCCATGTTCGCGGCGGTGCGGGCGGGGGCGCCGCGCAGCACGGTGTAGGTCGCCTCGTCCTTCGCCGGGGCCGGCTCGGTGGGCTTGGACTCCTTGGGGACCGGGCTGGTGGTGCCCTTGGCCGGCTCGGCGGCCTTCGCCTCGGGGCGCGGGGTGGCCTTGGGCGCGGGAGCCTTGTCGGTCACCGGGGTCTCGACACCGCTCGCTGCGCTCGCGGGCTCGACCACCGAACGTTCGTTGGTCGAGCCGGCCGGGCTCTTGTTCTCGTGGTCGAGCCGGCCGAGCCCCTGGGCGAGGCCGTGTCGAGACCCGGTGACCCGTTCGGCGACGCCGCGTGGGAGGGCGCTGGATGCCGGAGCCGGGGAGGGCGCCGGCTTGGCGGCCGTCGCGGTCGTCGTACGGTGTGTCCGATGCCTGAGCCGCTGGAGCAGCCCCGTCGCCACCGCCCGGGGGCGAGTTCTTGAAGTACGCGACCCAGACCGCGTCCACGCTCTGGGGGTCACGTTGGTACTGGTCGAACATCTCTTCGACGAGCCACTCGTTGGCCCCGAGGTCGGTGGAGGGCTGGCGAGTCGGACTGGCTGCCAGAAGGCTGCGGCACGGCTGGGTTCGCCTCTTCCTCAGATGCGTGCGAATGAAAGTTGATCCGAGACATCAGGTTAGTCCCCGACACGAGCAAATGCCGACCCGCGGCCCGGTTGTCAGGCACGGTTGGCTGTGACGTTCATCCAAGGAGTCCCCTGACCGTGAAATCGACTGGGCCAACACCCCTCTCCCGAGCCCTTCGGGCGGCGGTCGCCACCGTCTGCCTGGCCCTCGCCGTGAGCGCCTGCAGCGGCGACTCGAGCGACCCGTCGGCCGAGCCGAGCGACGACGGAACCGCCCTCAGAGGCCACCGACGTGCCGTCGCCGCTCGAGACCATGGCCACGCTCGGCAAGGTCACCGGCCAGCTGCCGAAGGGCAAGCGCAGCAAGGTCCGCCAGCAGGTCGCGCGAGCGGTCGACGCGTGGTTCGACGCGGCGTACGTCGGCGGCGACTACCCACGCAACGACTTCGCCGCGTCGTGGCCTGGCTTCACCGCCGGCGCCAAGGTCGACGCGAAGGCCGACAAGGCCGACATGAGCAACCAGGACATCGGCGCCCAGATCGACGCCGTCGAGGCGACCACCCGCAAGGTGACCGTCGACGTGCTGGCCGTGAAGGGACACGCGGCGGGCGCCACGGCCCGGGTCGTCCTGAAGTTCAGGACCGACGGCGAGGTGACGCGCAAGGTGGAGGTGCGGGGCCGGCTGTTCCTGACCCCGACCCCCGACGGCTGGCGCATCTTCGGCTACGACGTCACGAAGGGTCGTGGAGCATGATGAGCGCCAAGCTTCGCTGGGTACGCCGCCTGGTCACCCTCGCCGCGGTGCTCGCGGTCGCGGCCGTCGTCGTACCCGACTCCGCGGTCAAGCCGACCCAGATGGAGCTGGTGAAGATCAACCGGGCCACCGGCGTCGACTACCCCGAGGGCAACAAGGACATCGTGTGGATCCTCGCCGTCGGCTCCGACGCGAGGCCCGGCGAGGACATGACCCGGGTCCGTGGCGACGCCCTCCAGCTGGTCGGCATGAACCTGCGCACCGGCGCCGCGACCGCGATCGGCGTCCCACGCGACTCATGGGTGGCGATCCCGGGCTACGGCTCCAACAAGATCAACGCCGCCCTCTACTTCGGCGGCCCGCAGGCGCTGGGCGAGGCGGTGGGCGACCTGGTCGGCATCCAGCCCGACTACGTGTTCGTCAGCCGCTTCAAGTTCTTCCAGGCGCTGATCGGCAGCATCGGCGGCATCGAGGTGAACAACCCCCTCGCGTTCAGCGACAGCGCGCTCAAGCCGGAGGGCTTCAGGCAGGGCCGCATCCACCTCGGTCCCTACGACGCCATGGTGTTCTCGCGGATCCGCCACAACCTGATCCGTGGCGACTTCGACCGGTCGGCCAACCAGCAGCGCGTGCTGCGCGGCATCCAGGCCAAGGTCCGCGCCCGCGCCCACGAGCCAGGGTTCCTCGAGAACGGCGTCATGCACGTGATGCAGTACCTCCACACCGACCTCCCGCCGACCGAGCTCTTCCAGCTCGCCCAGGCCGTCGCCCAGGTCGACCCGTCGAAGATCACCAGCTGCGTCGTCCAGGGCGGCATCGGCAACGTCGGCGGCGCCAGCGTGGTGCTGCCCTACACCGACCAGGCCCGCCGCCTCGGCGACCGCGCCCGCAACGACGCCACCCTGGAGTCCTGCTAGCTAGCCCTGACCGTGCGGTGGTTTCGACCGGCTCGGCCGCGTGAACGAGCGCCTCACGACCTCAACCACGCCGAATCACCTCGATCTCGCGCATCGGTTGAGGTGCGAGGAGCCGCTAGCGATCGAGCCGTCGAAACCACGCTCAATGCACAGTACCGCTGCCAGTCGTCGGGCACCCGGCCCTCGGGGCCGGGGATGTCCTGGGCGACGGGGTGGTGCTGGGGGTCGGCGAGCCGCGGGCCTTCGACGACGTCGTCGAGGGCGTAGTCCCAGAACCAGTCCTCGCCGGGCTCGAACGACTGCACGACGGGGTGCCCGGACTCCTCGAAGTGGGCCGTCGCGTGCTGGGCGGGGAGGTGTCGCAGCAGCCGACGTGGCCGCACTGGGCACAGCGCCGCAGGTGCACCCACCAGCCGGCTTCGGCGTCGCACTCCACGCACCCCGGCCCGCTGGGCGGCACGCTCGGGTCGATGCCCGAGTAGCGGCTGTCCACGTCGGCCAACCTAGTCGCAGACCTGCTTGGTCGAGCCGTGAGGCCGGCCACGGCCGATCGTGTCGAGACCTCCGCGCACAAGTCACGGGTCTCGACACGCCTCGCCCGGACTCAGCGGCTCGACCACGAAGACTCGAACTACTACACCCGGCCCATACCCGCCCGTACGATGTCCTGCGGTGCGTCCAACGGCCGCCACCGACTCAGCTCGAGCCGCCCGGAGTTGAAGCCATGAGCAAGCCATCGTTCGCAGGTCGCACCCTGGTCAGGGGCTTCACCCGCCTCAACCGGCGGCGGCCCTGGCACCGCCTCCCGCTGCCGGGCGCGCTGCTCAACCTGATCGCGCTGCGCATCGAGCTCCGCCAGCACAACCTCACCGACACGCGCACGCCAGACCCGAGCACGCGGCGAGGGCCGGTCACGCTCGACCAGTGCCCGCACCTGGCCGGGAGGTTCCGCACCCCCGACGGCTCCTACAACGCCCTCGACGACCCCGACATGGGCATGGCCGGCACCCGCTTCGGCCGCAACGTCGCGCTCGACAAGGCCTTCCCCGAGCCGATGCCCGGGCTGATGGAGCCCAACCCCCACACGATCAGCCGCACGCTGATGCGGCGCGAGGAGTTCACGCCCGGCCACCTCGCTCAACCTGCTGGCCGCGTCGTGGATCCAGTTCCAGACCCACGACTGGTTCGCCCACGACCGCGACAACGAGGGCCCCTCGAGATCGACCTGCCCGAGGGACCACGCCTGGCACGAGAACCCGATGCGGGTCCCGCGCACCCGTCCCGACGACACCCGCACCGACGCGCGACGCGCACCTGCCGCCGACCTACATCAACCGCCTGACCCACTGGTGGGACTCCTCGAGCATCTACGGCAGCTCGCAGGAGCAGCGCGACCGGGTGCGCACCTTCACCGACGGCAAGCTCGTCGTGAAGGACGGCCGGCTGCCGCTCGACGCCAAGACGGGTACGGCGATCACGGGCTTCAGCGAGAACTGGTGGATCGGCCTGGGCATGCTGCACACGCTGTTCACCCTCGAGCACAACGCGGTCTGCGACGCGCTGAAGAAGAAGCACCCCGAGATGTCCGACGACGAGCTGTTCGGCACCGCCCAGCTGGTCGATCGCCGCGCTGATCGCCAAGATCCACACCGTCGAGTGGACGCCGGCGATCATCGCCCACCCCGCCCTGAAGATCGGCATGCGCGCCAACTGGTGGGGCCTGCTGGGCGAGCGGCTGCACCGGCTCGTCGGCCGGGTCGGCAGCAACGAGGAGCTCAGCGGCATCCCGGGGTCGCCCGCCGACCAGCACGGGGCGCCGTACCAGCTGACCGAGGAGTTCACCTCCGTCTACCGCCTGCACCCGCTGCTGCCCGACGAGCTCGAGGTGCACTCGCTGGCCGACAACTCCCTCATCGACGCGATGGACGTTCGACGAGATCATCCTGCTCAACGCCGAGAAGGTGCTGGCCAGTGGCGTGAGGTCGGCCGACCTGTTCTACTCCTTCGGCATCCAGCACCCCGGCGCTGTGTGCCTGCACAACTTCCCGCGCTGGATGCAGGACCTCACGCTGCCCGACGGCATCCGTCTCGACCTCGGTGCGCTCGACATCATCCGCGACCGCGAGCGCGGCGTGCCGCGCTACAACGAGTTCCGCCGCCAGCTGCACCTGACGCCGGCGAAGTCGTTCGCCGACCTCACTGACAACCCGGTCTGGGCCGAGGAGCTGGAGGAGATGTACGGCGACATCGAGCGCGTCGACCTCCAGATCGGCATGCACGCCGAGACGCCGCCGAAGGGCTTCGGTTTCAGCGACACGGCGTTCCGGGTGTTCATCCTGATGGCGTCGCGGCGGATCAAGAGCGACCGGTTCCTCACCGACTGCTTCACCGAGGAGTACTACACCAAGACCGGGATGCACTGGATCGCCGACAACACCATGGTCACCGTGCTGAAGCGGCACTACCCCGAGCTGGCCACGGCGCTCGACGGAGTCGGCAACGCCTTCGCGCCGTGGAAGAAGAGCATGGCGGCCAAGGGCACCGTGCCCACCAACCCGGGGGTCGTCGCTGCTGCGGCGACGCCCCAGCCATGACCCGAGTGACCGGAGACCCGACGCGAATGACCGAGCTCGACGTCGAGCGCGACCGCCAGGCCCGCATCGACCTGATCAAGACCTACTGGGACGCCCTGATGTCGGCCGACCTGGTCACCTTCCGCTCGCTGCTGGCGCCCGATGCCGTGATCCACTACCCGGGCCAGAACTACCTGTCGGGCGACTACACGACCACCGACGACATCGTCGAGCTCTACCGGCAGCTGTGCCAGTTCATCCAGGACGGCGTCTTCGTGGGCGAGGTGCTCGACATCACCATCGGCGAGACGTACACGACGGTCATCCTCAAGTACGACCTGAACCTGCCCATGAAGGTCCTGCACGGCCGGGCCACGGGTCTCTTCCTGCTCGACGACAGCTACCGGATCAAGGAGTACTGGCTGCACGAGTGGAACCAGGTGATGATGAACCGCATGCTGCGGGCCACGCGGCTCTCCAAGCCGTTCATGGGCCCGATCAAGGGTCTGGTCCACCGCTTCAAGAAGGGCAAGCGCTCCGACCAGTGACCGCACCGCTGCCGCCGGGCAGGCTCGGCCTCCCGTGGATCGGCGAGACGATGTCGATCGCGCGCAACAACCACAAGTTCTACCGCGACCACTTCGCCAAGTACGGCCCGGTCTTCAAGACCCGCCTGTTCGGCGTCAACTTCGTCATCGTGTCCGGCCACGAGGCCTTCCACCAGTTCGCGACCGACCCCCGCGTCGAGCGCGGCGGCACCGACCCGATCTCCGTCGAGCAGATGTTCTTCCAGTCGCTGGCTCTGGTCGACGGCCCGGAGCACCACTCGCGCAAGGACGTCATGCTGCACGCCGTCCGCACCGACGAGGCGATGGCGGCCTACCTCGAGCGGATGCAGCGGGTCTGGTCGGCCCACGTCGACCGGTGGGCCGAGGCCGGCATGCCACGACCGTGCGCCCCGACCTCCAGCTCGCCTCCGCCCAGCTCACCGGCTGCGCTCTACACCGGCGACGAGTCGAAGGCCCACGTCGACGAGCTCAACGACATCCTCGCGGCGATGCGCTACTCCCTGCAGATCCTCCCGCTGCCGATCCCGGGGACGCCGTACGCCAAGGCCCTCAAGGGGCGCAAGCGCCTCGACGTGCTGATCGCGGAGGCGATCAAGAAGCACCAGCACCACCCCGAGCAGTACGACGACATCGTCTCCCGCATGCTCGCCGAGGCGCCGAAGCACGGCGTACCGGTGGAGAAGCTGCACGGCGACGTCCGCCACCTGATCTTCGCCGGGCAGGCCGGGTTCTTCGTGCCGTTCATCCTGCTGACGATGGTGCTCGGCCAGCGCCCCGAGCTGCGCGAGCGGGCCCGCGAGGAGGTGCTGGCCGTCTCGCCCGAGGGCCAGATCACCATGGAGCAGCTGGCGCGGATGGACTACCTCGGCCAGCTGTCGAAGGAGGTCCGTCGCTTCTTCGCGATGAACTCCGCGACGTTCTTCGGCAAGGCCATCGACGACCTCGAGATCGGCGGCTACCACGTCCCGAAGGGCTGGGGCATGATCGGCGCGATCCACATCAACATGCGCAACCCCGACGTCTTCGACGACCCCGACGCCTTCGATCCCGAGCGGTTCACGCCCGAGCGCGAGGCGGCGCTGGCGCCGGGCAGCTACGTGGCCGCACGGCGCAGGCGAGCGCAACCACCACCGCTGCCCGGGCGAGGACATGGTCACGATCGCGGTGAAGATCTACCTCACGCTGCTGCTGCGGAAGGTCGACTGGACCATTCCCGCGCAGGACCTCACCCTCACCAACGAGCTGTTCCCGCTACCGGCCTCGGGGCTCAAGGTCAGCTTCACGCCGCTCGGAGCGAAGGTCGGCTCGTGAAGGCGCCGCGCCTGATGGTGCTGACGAAGCTGATGGTCGTCGGCGCGCGCCTGCCCGTCACCCGGACGCCGGCGGAGGCCGGCCTGGCCTTCGAGGACGTCGCCTTCGCCGTCCACCGACGGCGTGGACCTGAAGGGCTGGTTCATCCCGGCCGCGTCGGCGGTGGCGCGGCGCCGACGGTGGTGTTCGTGCACGGCTGGCTGTGGAACCGGATGGGCAACGTCGCCGGCCAGCGTGCCGTTCACCGACCGCGACGTCGACTTCCTGCCGCCGACCAAGGCCCTGCACGACGCCGGCTTCAACGTCCTGCTCTTCGACCTCAGCAACCACGGCGAGAGCGGCCGCCGGCTGCCGCTGACCTTCGGGCCGTTGGAGGCCCGCGACTTCGTCGGCGCGGTGAAGTACCTGCGCACCCGCCCGGACGTCGACGGCGACCGCATCGGCGTCGCCGGCATGTCCATGGGCGGCAACATCGCCCTGATCGGGTCGGTGGAGTGCCTGCCCATCAAGGCGATGCTGCTGGTCCAGCCGACCAAGCCCTACAGCTTCTCCGCCGCCTTCGCCGCCGACGTGATGGGCAAGATCGGGTCCGCGCAGCCTGCCGATGATCGACGTCGCCTACCTCGCTGCCCGGGCCCCGCGGCCGAGCACCATCGACCCGGGCGTGTACGCCGCCCGGCTCACCGACACCCAGCAGAAGTACGTCCAGGGCACGGGCGACCCGTGGGGCTCGATGGACATCGTCCAGTCGTTCGTCGACCGCGTCCCCGAAGGTGCTGCCGCTGGTGAAGTACCCGTCCACCGGAAGGTACGAGGGGTACCGCTACGTCACCGAGCAGGCCGACGACGTCGCCGCGTTCTTCACCGAGTACCTGTAGCAGCCGTCGGCGTCGAGGTGCGAGCGCAGCGCTCTGTGGATCGCTGGTTGAGGTGCGGAGGAGCGCCAGCGACGAGCCTCGAAACCAAGATCGGTCGTCGTGGTGGTTTCGAGGTTCGGGCCTGGCGGCCCTCACACCTCAACCACCGAGCGGTGTTCGGTGGTTGAGGTGCGAGGAGTACCTCTGAGGATCGCCGGTTGAGGTGCGAGGAGCGCTAGCGACGAGCCTCGAAACCAAGATCCCTGAGACGCCTCACTCCATTGCTCTCGCCTCGCAGTCGGCCGACTCGCGCGATGCTCAGGGAGCGCGTCGAAGTCACCGCTGATCAACGCCTCCCGCTTGGCGCGACTCCATCCCTGAACCTGCTTCTCGACAGCGAACGCCGCACCGATGTGCTCGAACTCCGCTTCCCGACAAGCTCCACCGGTCGTCGGCGGCGCGGTGTACGCCGCCCCCTCGGCGACCGTTGTTGTGCTGCCACAGTCCGGAGGTCCAGGTCGTGTCGTGCTGCCAACGTAGTAGGTGCCGTCGGAGCACTGGACGATGTAGGTGAAAGCCATGCCGCATTCTGCCATCGCGAGCGGCGTCGGCGCTCGGCGGTGCGGCCAGCCTGTGGATGGGTGGTTTCGAGGTTGCGGGCCTCGGGCGGCCTTCGCACCTCAACCACCGAGCCGCGGCGTCGGTGGTTGAGGTCCGCGTGGAGCGCCTAGCGACGAGCCTCGAAACCACCCGCGCCACGATCGGTCGGGTGCCAGAGGCCGTCGTGGCGGCCTCGCACCAAGCCCTCACGGGCGCTGCGTGGCGATCTCCTCGCGGATGTCGTTGCGGATCAACACCGCCAGGCCAGCGGCCATCGACTCGGGCGGAGCTGTCCATATACTGCTCCCATTCGAGCCAGTCGAACTCGAAGCGATCTCTGCATCCGCGTGGCCGTCGACGCGAGCGCGGACGTCGATCCGAAGCACGCTCCCTGAGGACGACCGGAGCGTCGTGTCAACCGCGCGCACGATACTGACGCGAGGTGGTCGATCTCTCATCAACTGCCGATGAGGCATGTCATCAGCAACTCGTCGACCCGCTCACGGTAATGCGCGCCCTCTTCCGTGAACTCACTCGCCCTTGCGATGCGTCGTGGCTCTTGCACGGACGGTTGCTGCGACTTCGCTGGTCGAGCCGCGCTACGCCCCTCCGCGACCCGTCGTGAGATCGCGCGTCCTCTCACGGGGTCTCGTGACAGGCGCTGGCGCGCCTTCCTCGACCACGATTCGTCAGGGGTGCCAGAGGCCGTCGTGGGCGGCCTGGCGGGTGTACTGGGAGGGGTCGAAGAAGCGGTCGTAGTACTCCATCTCCAGGTGGGAGAACTGCAGCCACATGCCGCCGGAGTAGAACGCGTCGACGTGGGCGGGGAAACGGCCGTAGGTCTCGTAGAGGTAGTTGCACGCGTCCTTGACGTACTGCACCTGCTTGTCGCCGATCTTGGTGCCCTTCTGCGACGTAGGCGCTGCGCGTCGGCCTTGTTGCGGTAGGGGCTCGACCAGACCTCTTCGTTCGCCGTACGCCGTGCCGGACGCGCCGTACTTCATCTCCATCACCTTGTCGACGGCCTCGTCCATCGAC
Organism: uncultured Actinomycetota bacterium; assembly: GCA_963758885.1. Lineage (GTDB taxonomy): Bacteria > Actinomycetota > Actinomycetes > Propionibacteriales > Nocardioidaceae > Nocardioides. The sequence goes on along the minus strand of CAVWXS010000006.1, from coordinate 7,601 downwards.
TTCACGTACGGCGGGCGTGAGGCCCTCGAGCACGCCGTCGATGCCGACGGGGTTGGGCTGCGAGGCCGGCACCGGCGCCCACGGCGACAGGGTCTTGGGCTGCTCCATGCGGAAGCCGAGGCCGTGCCAGTCCTTCGCCGGCTCCTTCTGCCAGATGTACGGCGTGAACACGGCGCCGTGGATCCACCCGCCGAGGCCCATCGCCTGGCCGAGCAGCATCAGGTTCTGGAAGTAGAAGAACGCTCTCGTAGTCGGTGCGCAGGGTGTGCCCGAAGCCCAGCGGGACGACGTTGTCCTTGGTGACGAACTTGTTGCGCACGTACTTCAGCCCGCCGACCGGCTGGTAGGGGATCTTCTCCATCAGGTGGAGCGCGCCGCCGATCTTGGCCATCCACTCCACGAAGCCCTTGGGGTGGAAGGGGCGCCAGTCGTCGATGAACATCGAGCGCTTGCCGTCGGGCTCGTTGGCGATGATCAGCAGGGCGTTGATGTACTGCCAGGTGCAGTCGATGACCGGGTAGAACAGCGTGGTGCCCGGCGACGTTGGAGGCCTGGGCGTTCCAGCCGAGGTAGTAGGGCCACTCGCGCGGGAAGCTCGAGCCGCTTGTCGGAGATGCGCACCTTGCACTGCTCGGCGTAGCGACAGCCAGTCGTCGTCGGTCCACTCCGCCCAGCTTGCGCGGCCGGGCGTTCAGCGCCTCGAGCGCCGCGTTGCCGGTCGGGTGCTTGAGCAGGAAGATCCCGTCGTCGTTGATCATGAAGAAGTGCGTCGCCTGGCAGTTGTCGGCGCTGCTGCCGGTGCGCGCGAGCACGTTGAGGAACGGCGTGCCGAGCTCGTCCGTGCCGTTGGCCTTGGTCAGCGGGCCGTCGTGCGTGGTGATGCCGGTGATCCCGGTGATGCAGGTGACGAGGATGGCCTCCTCGAGCGGCGTCAGCGGCGCGGGGTCGTTGTGGCTCTCGTGGGTGAGCGACCCCGCATTGACCGAGAACCCGCGCGGGATGCGGCGGGTACGACGCTCGGTCAGCGCCGACATCAGCGGGTAGGCGAACAGGTCCTCCATGGAGGGGTGCGTCATCGTGCTCCCAGGTGAGTGATTCGTGCGGGGTGGGGTTAGTTGAAGCGATCGAGCTCGGCCGTGATCACCGGGTAGACGTCGCGGGCGGCGTCCTTGCCGATGAACAGGTCCATGTGCGAGTAGTCCGGGAACGACCGTGCGCGTGTAGAGGTCGGGGCCGTTGGCCTCGGTGAGGTAGTCGTAGGTCAGCTGGCTGCCCTCGGGCATGAACAGCCGGTTGTTCTCGCCGTGCAGGAACGAGATCGGCAGCCGCAGGTTGTCGGTCGCGGGCAGGTAGACGTCGGCGCCGTCGGCCGCCACGACGTGGCCCTCGCGGAGGGCGAGGGTGATCTGCTTGAACGTCGTCATGTTCGCGACGCCGAACGCCTCGTGGAGGTGCTCGTGGGTGGCGTCGTTGAGCTGGTCGTGGTCGTAGGTCTCGCCGTACATGAACATCTGCCGCCGGCAGAACGGCAGCCCGCACTCCTCGCTCGCCCGACGGGTAGAGCTGCAGCGCGCTGTTCGTAGAGCCGCTCGGCCCACGACGGGTCGTCGTCGCTCGTCGGTGGTGAGGGTGTCGATGCCGAGCGCCTGGAGGACGTTGCCGGCGTAGATCCCGGCGCGCATCTCGTTGAGCACGCCGGCGCGCGGGTGCAGCGTCACCTGCGACGCGACGGCGTGGCGCACGCCCTCGAGCCCGAGGGCCAGCGACATCAGCATGGTCAGCGAACCGATGCAGTGCGCCATCATCTGCACGGACTCGGCGCCCGAGACCTCGCGCACCTTCGCGACCGCGGCCGGATAGTCGTACTTCGCGATGTCGTCGAGGGTGAACTGCGTGCGAGCCCGACGCGAGCGAGGGGCTCGCGCGGTAGTCGAGCACCCACACGTCGTAGCCGTGCTCGAAGAGGTACTCCGGGTAGTTCGTCTCGGTGGTGTCGATCGTGTAGGCGTAGCGACGACGTGCCGAAGCCGGCGACTGAGGATCACCGGCCCCTTGGGGCCGCCGTTGAAGCGCGTCAGCCGCAGCTCGACGTCGTCGTCGGTGCGGAAGAAGTGGACGTCGGCCGGACCGCATCCGCAGCGGGCGGTGCTCGCGCGGGGGAGCGTCGGGGTTGAACGCGCTGGGCCTGGCGAAGACCCCGCCGAAGGTCTCGTTGAGCGAGCCGGCGAACATCCGGCCGAACTTCGCCAGCGCGCCGAGCTGGTCGAGCCGGCCGTCGCCGCCGATGCCCTTCATCGTGGTCAGCTGCTTGGCGAAGTCGGCCATGTGGATGGTGACGATGCCCTTGGCCGCGACCGGACCCTCGCGGTCGCCCTCGTGGACCGTGACGTAGAGGGTGGTGGTGTCCTTCCAGAGGTCGAGTCCGTCGTCGTCGATGATCTGCTTGTAGCCCTCGAAGAAGAACCGCCGGCCGTCGTCGGCGACGAGCGGCATCGAGTAGAGCATCTGGCGCGCGGCGGCGTGCTCCTCGTCGCGGACCAGCAGGTTGAAGCGTCCGCCCTCGACCTTCAACGGCGTGGGGGAGAGCGCGGGCGCGGTCACCGTGCCCGTCAGCTCGGCCTCGTGCTCGCGGTCGTCGACGAGCCGGTCGACGTCGTCGGCCTTCACCGTCACCGTGAACTCCAGAGGCGAGTCGTCGGCCTTGCCGCGCTCGAACCCCGCTGCGAAGTCGTCGACGCTCCGAGGTGGACGCGAACCCCCGCATCGTCTCGGTGAACTGAACCCCGGAGCCGCTCATCGTCACCCGCCATCCTCGGCCGTCTGAAGCCGCCTCAGGCCCGCCCTTCAAGCACTGGCCCTCGCGCAGACTAACCGCGATCGGGGGCGGTGGGAGCCCGCTCATCGGGCGTGTTTCGTCAATGGTCAATTCGGACCGTCGGCAACACGCTCACCTGGGCAAACGATGGTCACCGGCAGCCCGCCTCCGGTAGCGTCCCTGTCGTTGGTCGAGTCCAGGCCACGATCGTTGGTCGAGCCGGGCGAGCCTCTGGGCGAGCCCGTGTCGAGACCACAGCATCGTTGGTCGAGCCGGGCGAGCCTCTGGGCGAGCCCGTGTCGAGACCCTGGTGAGTGAAGAGCAAACGTCGCGAGCGGGGACCCCTACGATGGCCGAAAACACCTCGACCGAGACGGTCGACGTCGTCGTCGTCGGTTCAGGTTTCGGCGGCTCCGTCGCGGCCTACCGCCTGGCCGACGCCGGCCGCTCGGTCGTCGTCCTCGAGCGCGGCCGCGCCTACCCGCCCGGCAGCTTCCCGCGGACGCCGAGCGCCACGGCACGGAACTTCTGGGAGCCGTCGGAGGGCCGCCACGGCCTGTTCGACGTCTGGAGCTTCGAGGGCATCGACGGCCTGGTCTCCAGCGGTCTCGGCGGCGGCTCGCTGATCTACGCCAACGTGCTGCTGCGCAAGGACGAGAAGTGGTTCGTCCACGAGCAGCCGTTGCCGGGCGGCGGCTACGAGCACTGGCCGATCACCCGCGACGACCTCGAGCCCCACTACGACGCGGTCGAGTCGATGATCGGCGTCACGACGTACCCCTACGACGACACCCCCAAGACGATGGCGATCGAGGAGGCCGCCGAGGCTGCCGGCCTGTCGCTGCAGCGGCCGCCGCTGGCGATCAGCTTCTCGCGCCGGCCGGGGGAGGAGCCGGTGCGGCAGGGCGAGATCGAGACCCCGCCGTACGGCAACATCCACGGGCTGCCCGCGCGTCACCTGCACCCTCACCGGCGAGTGCGACGTGGGCTGCAACAACGGCGCCAAGAACACCCTCGACCACACCTACCTCTCGGCGGCCAAGCACGCCGGCGCCGACATCCGCACCCGCCACGAGGTCAAGGGCTTCCGGCCGCTCGACGGTGATGACGGCGGCGGCTACGAGGTCACGTACGTCGTCCACACCGGCGCCGACGGCGAGCCGGCGGTCGACCTGCCCCTGCGCACCATCCGCGCACGGCGGCTGGTGCTCGCCGCGGGCACCTTCGGCACGACGTACCTGCTGCTGCGCAACCGCCTGGCCCTGCCCGGCCTGAGCGGCGCGCTCGGCACCCGCTTCACCGGCAACGGCGACCTGCTCGGCCTCGTCATGGACTCCTCCCGCGACGGCCTCGCCCGCGACCTCGGCGCCAACACCGGCCCGGTCATCACCACCGCGATCCGTGTCGGTGACGAGGCCGACGGCGACGGCACCGTCGGTCGGGGGCACTACCTGGAGGACGCCGGCTACCCGGCCTTCGCGGCCTGGCTGGCCGAGACCGGCAAGGGCCTGGGCACCTTGGCTCGGGCGTTCCAGTTCGGCTACCGGCGGGCGGTCGAGGACATGCTCGACGCGGGCGACTCCACCGTCGGCGCCGACCTGGCCGAGATGATCGGCCCGGGCAACCTCTCCGCGACCTCGCTGCCGCTGCTCGGCATGGGCCGCGACATCCCCGACGGCGTGATGCGCCTGGTCGGCGGCCGGCTCGAGGTCGACTGGACGATCGAGACCTCGATCGACTACTTCGAGGGCGTGCGCAACACGATGCGCACGCATCGCGGGCCAGCTCGGCGGCACCTACTACGACAACCCGGTCTGGTGGGCCAAGCGCGTGATCACCGTGCACCCGCTCGGCGGCGCCCCGATGGGGCGGCACCCGGGCGAGGGCCTCTGCGACCAGTACGGCGAGGTGTACGGCCACCCCGGTCTCTACGTGATGGACGGCGCGCTGCTGCCCGGCCCGGTCGGCGCCAACCCGTCGCTGACCATCGCGGCCGTCGCCGACCGTGCCTGCACCCACCTGCTCGATAACCGCTGGTCGAGGAAGGCGATGCGGTCACGAAAGCCCGGAGGCGTCTGGTCCGGACCCCTCGCCGGTCGAGCTTGTCGAGACCAGCTCCCCGACGACCTCGTCGACGACGTGGTCGAGGTCGCGATGGCGGCCAGGCGAGCGGGCTGCTGTTCACCGAGCAGATGAAGGGCTTCGTGGCGCTCGGCGTCGACGACCCGCTGACCGGTCACGACCAGCGGCCGCGAGACCAAGGACCGGCTGATGTTCGAGCTGACGATCTCGGTCGACGACGTCGACCGGTTCGTCGCCGAGCCCGGACACCAAGGCTCGGCCGAGGGCTACGTCGACTCCGACCTGCTCGGCGGCCGGCTCGACGTCGAGCGCGGCTGGTTCAACCTGTTCGTCCAGGACGACGACCCCGACCAGCGCCAGATGCTCTACCGCCTCTGGCTGCGCGGGCCGGGCGGCAACCCGATGACCTTCACCGGGGTCAAGGAGGTGCGCGACGAGGCCGGGCTCGACGTGTGGCGCGACACCTCGACGCTCTACGTCAAGATCCTCGACGGCCACCACGAGCCCGGCGACGACGACGCGCCCGTGCTCGCCGCGGGAGTGATCACGATCCACATCCCCGACTTCATGAAGCAGCTGACCACGTTCCGCACCTGGGGCGACAGCCGCGTCGGTGCCATGGAGGGCTTCGGCCGGCTGTTCCTCGGGCAGCTGTGGGACGTCTACGGCCGGTTCTTCCGCGACGGCGACGACGGACGACGACAGGAGGCCCGAGTGAAGCGCGCCGAGCTGGCCGAGCACTTCGTCGAGCTCAACTTCATGCCGCAGGACGCCTGCCGCTGGCTGTCGCCGAGCGAGCTGCGCACCTTCGCGGCGCAGACCCTGTCGATGATCTTCGGCAACTACGCCGACAAGCGCGAGCTGCAGAAGGTCTTCGACAGCAACCTCATCGTGATGCCGCCGGCCGACCAGCCGCTGCCCGAGGGCGCGGACTTCTGGTTCGACTACACCGCCGACGTCGGCGACGGCTTCGAGGCGACGTACACGGTGGCGGCGCTGCTGGGACAGCCGTCGCTGAGGGTCGAGGGCCTCGACACCGAGCTGCCGCGGGGGCAGATGCTGGTGCTCGGCGGCGACCAGGTCTACCCGACGGCCTCGTCCAAGGCCTACGAGGACCGCACCACGGGTCCCTACCGCTCGGCCATGCCGGAGGCGACGCCCCAGCCGCTGATGCTGGCACTGCCCGGCAACCACGACTGGTACGACGGCCTCACGGCGTTCCTGCGGCTGTTCACCCAGGACCGGATGATCGGCGGCTGGCGCACCGAGCAGAAGCGCAGCTACTTCACCGTCCAGCTGCCGCACCGCTGGTGGCTGGTCGGTCTCGACAGCCAGCTGGACACCTACTTCGACGACCCGCAGCTGAAGTACTTCGAGGAGACGCTGACCGCCAACCTGCAACCCGGCGACAGCGTCATCGTCTGCTGCGCCACGCCGGCGTGGGTCAAGGCGTGGTCGGACACCCCGACGCCTTCAACGGGCTGGAGTGGTTCGAGCGCAACTTCGTCAGCTCGCGGCGGGTCCCGGGCCGAACGACTCGAGCCGACCGGCGCGCAGGCCCGGCTGTGGCTCAGCGGCGACAAGCACCACTACATCCGCTACGAGGAGCGGCTCGCCGACCCCGCCGCTCCCGAGGGCACCGCTCGGCAGATGGTGACCGCCGGCATCGGCGGTGCCTACCTCGACGTCACCCACGGCATGGCCACCGAGGTCAAGCTGCTGCCCCAGGCCTCGCGCAACTGGCGCGAGGGCGACAACGACGCGACGTTCGTGCAGCAGCCGGTGACCTACCCGAGCCTCGAGGACTCGCGCGCCTGGGTGTCGCGCCTGGCGCAGCCGTGGCGCAAGGAGTGGATCGTGCGGCGCAATCCGGGCGTCTTCACGGCCCTTCGCGATGACGCACTTCATCCTGTTCCTGCTGCTCCTGCTGATCTTCTGGCAGGGGATCCAGGCCTCCGAGACCGGGCCATCATCGACGCCTACCTCTCGGCGACCCCTCGCGAGCTGTTCCGGTTCACCGGCGGCCTGCTGGCCGTCGTGCTGTCGCCGTTCGCCATCTGCCTGCTGCCGATGGTGCGGCGACGACCACCGCTGCTGTCGATCAAGGCGATGATGCTGATCCTCAGCCAGCTGGCGACGGCGTGCGCCTGCTTCGTGGGCTTCGGCCTGCTGCCGTCGGCACCCTCGGTTTCCTGGCCGCCTGGATCAAGTTCTTCATCGTGATCGTCTGCATCTCCGCGGTCGGCGGCGTCGTCGGCGCCTTCTTCCTCGGCCTGTGGATCGTCGTCTACATGCACCAGGGCATGGAGTCCTGGGCGATGATGGGCCAGGCCATCGAGGAGGGGAAGGGCTTCCTCCGCATCCGCCTCGGTCCCGACGGCGCCCTCACCGTCTACTCGGTCGTCACCGAAGAGCTGGTCACCGACTTCGACATCAGCCCCCCGCCCGGTGATGACCTCCAGCGGGCGGACCACGAAGATCCCGGTTCCCTCCGGGCCCGCCGCCCGACCCCGCGGACCATCGAGCCGCCCTTCAAGGTCCTGCCGACCCAGCCCGCTTCGGTTCAGCCCCGCCGGCCGGCCTGTTCGCTGGCTGAGGGTGCGAACGCCGCCTCGCGGCATTGATCGGTGGTTGAGGTGCGAAGGCCGCCTCGCGGCATTGATCGGTGGTTGAGGTGCGAAGGCCGCCTCGCGGCCTGAGCCTC
>CAVWXS010000005.1:0-34086 GCA_963758885.1 uncultured Actinomycetota bacterium | reverse complement strand
GCCCCAGGGCACCGGAGGTTGGCCTAGAAACGACGGCGGCCGAGGGTGTCGCGACCTCCCCGTTCCCGGTCACCGGACCTCGTGACACGCTGCTGGCTTCCTCGACCGGCGAGCCGGGTTCGCCCTCGACGAGGGGTGATGCGACGTTACGATGCGGGGCTGCCGACGCACGAACGAGGGAGTCTGATCGTGTCGACCACGCGCGCGCCGGGGCTGCTGCACCGGGTCGTCCAGGCGCGGTACGCACCGTGGCACGTGCTGGTCCTTCTCGTCCTCCTGGAAGGCCTCACGTACGGCTCGTACGTCCTCGGTCTGACGGTCGTCAACGGCGACACGAACGCGCACTACCTGTCCGACTCGTACTACTGGTGGAACCACGGGGGGATCCTCGACCCCCCGGACTGGGTCCCCTACACCTGGATGGGGCGCCCGGCCGGCAGCAATCTCCAGGACGGCTCGTACGTGCTCGCCCAGGGCCTCGGCAACCTCGTCTCCCCGTGGAGCCCCACGGTGTCCGCGATCACCTCGGCAGTGCTCACGGCCTTCGGCGCCCTCGGGATGTACCTCTTCGTACGGCGCCTGTGGGCGCAACCACTACGTCGCGCTGCTGGCTCTCGTCGCGCAGTTCTACGCACCCAACATCTTCTCCAACGCGCAGTTCCTGGACTTCCATCGCGCGACGGTCTACCTGCCGTGGTTCCTCCTGATCCTGTCCCCTCTGTGGTTCTGGGAGCGCCGGTGGGGCCTGCCGCTGGCCGCCCTGCTGCTGTGGCAGATCTTCGTCGGCTCCTACCCGGGCTGGCTCATCGGCGCAGCCGTGTGCGTGCTGGCCTGGGCGGTGGCCTGGCTGTTCGACCGCTCTCGCGACAACGGGTGGGTCTGGCGCGTGGCGGTGGCCGGCGTCGTCGCCGTGGCGCTCTCCGCGGTCAAGCTCGTCCCGGCCCTGCTCGTCGGCACCGGCGAACGCAACGAGGAAGGGCAGCGCGTGCTGCTCAGCGTGCCCAACCTCGCCTCGATCTTCTTTCCCTACGACAACCCCGCCATGACCTGGGACATCGCGCTTCGGCCGTTCTTCGTCGTGGTTCCCGTGCTGGTCCTGATGGTCCTGGCGCGCTGGAGGTCCGTACCCATGCGCCCGGTCGTCGCCCTGGGCGCTCAGCTCGCTGGCCCTGATCCTGCTGGCGCAGTACGCCCGGGGGTTCTTGGAGTCGTTGCCGGGGATGGACCTGAGCCGCTTCCAGATCAACGAGTTCAAGACCTTCCTGGTGGCGGCCGTGATCCTCGCCGGCGCGTCCGGCGCGGAACGCGTGTGGCAGCGGGAGGTGAGCGCGACGGCAGTGTGGTCCGCCGGCGGCGGCGTGCTCGTCGTGGCCGCCGGACTGGCCCTGAGCCTGGACCACGGCGGCGGCGCCAAACGGCTGCTGGGACTGGCGCTGCCGTTCGTGCTGATCGCGGTGGCCACGGTGCTGCTGGTGGGTCTGGTCCGCTCCCGCCCTGGTACGGCGCGGGCTGCCGTCGCCGCGTTCGGCGTACTCCTGACGGCCGGCGTCTCGGGACTGGGCTTCGCATACCTGGTCACCAGCACCTGGGCCTCGTCCCGCGTGAACGTCGAGGTCGGTCACTACGGGGCCGAGGTCTCCGAGCTGGTCAGCGCGCAGCCCTGCGACGCGGTGACGGAACGACGGCCGGCCCGCCGTCGCGCCCGACACCGAGCCGGAGGACTACTGGCACGACGTATCAGGGCTGGCCGGCGCGTTCGACTGCTCCTTGGCCGTCAGCGGCTACGCGAACGTGCCGGGCAACCCCACGCTGCGCGACCAGGCCCAGGCGCTCATCGACGACTCGTCCGGGGAGCTCCTGACGTTCTTCATGGCCCCGGGAGCGGTGGCGCCGGCCACCAGCGACGGTCGCGCGGCGGACGTGAGTCAGGAGTGCCTCGACGACGGCCAGTGCGAGGGACTGCGGTTCACGCCTGTCTCCTACGACCCGGACGGACGGGTTCGAGTACGAGGTGGTGGCCGAGCAGGCGATGACGGCCGTGCTCAACGAGTCGTACTACCGGGGCTGGTCAGGGCAGGCCTGCACGGGCGCCGGGCAGTGCCACGACGTGCGTCCCCGAGCCGGTGTCGCCAGTGCGCTCCTGGTGGACGTTCCCCAGGGCACCTCCACGGTCTCTCTCGAGTTCCACGTGCCGTACGGGCAGGCCTTGCGCGTCGTGTTCTGGGTCGCGGTGGCGGCCATGGCGGCCCTGTTCGCGTTGCCGGGGCGCGACACGAGGGCTCGGACGTGGGCCAGACCCGGACCCGATTGCGGCTGAGCTGGTCAGGAGCTCGTAGGGGCGGTCTCCCACAGACCGATCAAGTTGCCCTCGGTGTCGGTGAAGTAGCCGGTGAACCCCATCTCGCCGACGGGCATCCGGTCATTGACGACCGTGCCGCCGGCGTCCTTGACCTTTGCGAGCGCGTCGTCGACGCTCGCCACGTCGATCACCAGGTTGGGCGCCTTGCCGGGGAACGTCTCGCTCCGCTCGAACATGCCACCGTTGATGAACCCGGGCTCGGTCGGACCAGTCTCCTGGTCGGTCGGTCCGGTCATCACGATCGTGTAGCCCATCTCGGGCATCTCCACCAGCTGCCACCCGAAGGCGTCGCTGTAGAAGGAGCGGGCGCGGTCCCCGTCGTCGAAGGGGATCTCGAAGTGGACGACCCTGCCTGTCATGGTCCCTCCTCGGCGGGTCGGTCGTGGGTACCCGTCACCCTTCCCCCGGGACGACGTAGAGGTCAACGCCGCAGCGGCGTCTGTCGATCAACACGTGGCTATCCGGCGCGTGGCACGCTGTGCCATCACTGGTCGTGCTGTCGCGTGCCCGTGCCCGCAGCGGGTCCTGGTACGCCGCAACGGCCGTGAGATCACCTGGACTCCGGAGTTATGGACCGCGGCAAGCTGCTCAACCTGTCGCTGTGGGCCTACCAGGGGCAACAGGCGGCCACGATCGTGCCTGCCGAGGACGGCGGCACTGGAGCCGTGGCTGCCGTTGCTGCGAGCGGTTGGAGGACTACACGTCACCCGTCGACAACGTCCGGTTCACCGACCAACGGGTGATGCCTTGGCGAAACGACGACGGACAGCCGTGGTTCGGCCTCGAGGAGATGACGACTATCCGGTCCGCCCGGCTCGGCGAGTCGGTGCTAGGAACTCAGCCGCGCAGGCGTGGCCGCGACAGCGGAGCAGCTCACCGTGAACGTCCGCAGGGGCGACTACTACTCCGACGCGACGTACCTGGCCGAGTTCGGCTTGACTCGAGGTTACCTGCGCCATGTCCTGCCGCATGCCCTCGAAGGGACGGCCCAGTACGCCGCGTCAGGGTGGTCTCCGACGGGCTCGACTGGTGTCGCGAGCACCTCGGATGGCTCGACGACCGGGTCGAAGAGGTCAGCTACGCGGACGGGGCTACACCGCAACGAGACCTGATGGAGGTCGCGTCGTCGGCGCGCCTGGTGATCACGAACTCGACCTTCTCGTACTGGGCGGCGTACATCAGCAACGCCACCCACGGCACCTACGCCCAGACCTGGGCCCCGAGGTTCTTCTGGCGCTCCGGCAGACCGACCACCAGCCTCGACCCGCGGTGGACGATCGTGGAGAACCTGCCCGGAGGGTGGGACCTGCCGACGGAAGGCACGACGGAGTCCTGAGCCGGAATCCTGTCCATCCGCCCCCGCGAGTCCTGCGTTCGGACGAACACACCAGCCGCGCCGTCAGAGCCGCTAGCCTCCTCGGCGAGGAGGTTCACTTGTCGCGGGTGTCGTTCGTCGTGCCGTGCTTCGACGGTGGAGACCTGCTCGGCGAGGCCGTGGACTCGGTCCTGGCCTCCACCCACGAGGACATCGACGTGGTGGTCGTCGACGACGGCTCCTCCGATCCCGGGACGGAACGGGGTCAGGGCACGGACAGCGCCCAGGCGTCACCGTGATCCGGCAGGCCAAGCCGGGCGTCTGCCGGCGAACGCAGAATCCGGCACGTGACGGTGCCACGTCATCGCTCTCGACCACGACGACGCCGTGCTCCCGGTCGCGGGGCGCGCCGCGCCGTCCTCGATGCCGATCGGAGGTAGGGATCGTCTACCCGCGGGCCGAGCGGTAGCGGTGCCACGACGGGCGAGTGGATGCCGCCGCCGTTCGAGACGGGAACCATGCTGATCGGCAACCTGCATCCCGGCAGCCGCCATGTTCCGCAAGACCGACGGTCGTCGGGGATGGCTTCGACGAGCAGATGCGCTCGGGTGGGAGGACTGCGAGTCCGGTTGCGCGTCCTCTCCCTCGGGCGGGCGAGGTCGTGCGTCTCGACGACATCCTGTTCCGCTATGCGACAGGCCGGGTTCGGTTGGCGCACGGCATGGACCAGCAGACGCGCATCGCGTCTACGCCATCGGTTCCCGCCCAGATGCACTCGAGCTCCTCCACCGTCATGCCCATGCCTACGCCACGGCCTGCTCACACGGACCGAGCTGCTGCAGCACTACAAGCGCAGGTACGGCCCGACCGACAGGGCGCTCGGACGCGTGCGACGGGTCGGGCGACGGCTGCTGGGGCCGAGGGACAGGTAGCCCGGCTGAGTCCGGGACGGCCCGTCAGACCCGGAACCCGTTCAACTGCTGCTCGGCGATCGCCAGGTCCAGCTCGGTGTCGACGTCGGTGCCCTCGACCTCGTCCATCACGAACAGGCCGATCCGGCCGCCGAGGCGGTTGTCGAGGTCGTCGTACACCCAGCGCCTGGTGACGTAGAGCGACCCGGTCTCGCGGTAGCGCAGCGTCTCGGAGGTGAGGTCCTGGCGACGCGGGCGGGCGTCGACGGCGTAGTCCGCGCGCGGCGGGTCGCCGGCCCACCACAGGAACGGCGCCTGCGGGACGACGCCCGACCAGCGAGTCCACACCCGGTCGAGGCGAACTCGGCCAGCGCGCGGTCGAGGGTGCCGGGCAGGCGCACGGGCGAGGTCGCCTGGAGCAGCATCACGACGGACGGCCTGCGTGCCGAGGGCGTCGAGGGCCGCGAGCGCGTGCCGGACGACGGGCTCGGTGGCGGTGGTGTCCTGGGCGAGCTCGGCCGGCCGCAGGAACGGCACGGACGCGCCGGCCTCGCGGGCCACCGCGCGATCTCGTCGTCGTCGGTCGAGACGACGACCTCGAGCGGCTCGGTCACGGCGAGCGCCTGCTCGATGGTCCACACGATCAGGGGCTTGCCGGCCACCTCTCGGATGTTCTTGCCGGGCACGCCCTTGCTGCCGCCGCGGGCCGGGATGACGCAGACGGTCGTCACGGCAGGTCCTCGACCGCGGCGGCCACGGCGACGGCGGGCTCGCGCTCGGGCGGGGCCGGCGCGGGAGTGGGGTCGCTGCCGTAGCGGGACATGGCGTAACGCTCCCAGAACTCCGCGAGCCACGCAGGCGGCCGGTCGTACGCCGCCCAGGCCGGCACCCCGCGGGCGGCGGCCTCGAGGATGCCGGTCGAGAAGACGCTGACCACCGGCGTCGGTAGCTCACGCAGGGGAACGGACCCGTCGTCGAGCTCGATGCCCTGGCGGCGCCAGCGCGCGTGCTGCCACCGCGAGAGCCGGTCGCGCTCACCCGGGTGCGGCCGGTAGCGGGTGCCCTCGGTGCGGCAGAACGCGCCGGTGAACCGGGCCATCTCACGGCGGCCCATCTCGGCGCTGTGCAGCTGGCCCAGGAAGGTCGGGCGGTCGTCGGTCACGCGGGTGCGTCCCCGGCTCGCCTCCCACAGCAGCTGCGAGCCGACCACCTGCGTCTGCACGTCGGGGCGGCCCGACCTCCAGAAGTCGGCGTCGGCGGCCGACCAGGCGAGCAGGGTGGAGTCGGGGGCGAGCGGCGGCGCGTGAGGGGTCAGCAGGCCGTGCTGCGACCGCGACGAACCGCGCTCCCAGGCGCCGCGACCACGCGTGGGCGACCGCGCCAAGAGGCAGGTAGTGGCCGGCGCCGACCACCACGGCCACCGACGACAGCTCCTCGGGTACGACGTCCTGCGTCGGGGTGAGAGCGGTGAGCCCGGCCAGCCGTTCGGGAGGGGGGCGGGTGAGAGCACGGCGTACGCCGCGGACAGGTGCGTCGTCATCTCGAACACCGCCATCAGGCTGGTGGGCGCCAGCCAGTCGAGGACCACGAGGACCCGCGGCTCGCGGCCGTGGACGGTGAGCGTGCCGGTGAGCGGGGGCTGGGGGCGGAAGCGGTCGACGAGCTGCCGCAACGGCGAGCGTGAGCGCTGCCAGGCGTGCCAGGCGTCGAGGTCTCGCGGGTGGTTCAGTCCCACAGCTGCTCCAGGACGGCCACCCGGTGGTCGAAGGTGTGCTCGGCGAGCGTGCGGCGGCGGCCCGCCTCGCGCAGGCCCTGCGCCCAGGTCGGGTCGACCCGGGCCCGGGCGCAGAGCTCGAGCAGCTCCTCGAGGGTCTGCCAGCGTGGCGAGCTCGACACCGTCGTCGTAGAGGCCGGCCAGGTCGGTGCGGTCGATCAGCTGGACGGCGCCCGCGCCGCACGCCTCGAAGGTGCGCATCGCGAAGCCGTCCTGGTCGGTGTGCATGCTGAGCGTGGCCGCGGACGCGGCCATCACGGCGTACGCCGTGTCGCGGTCGACGTCTCGTTCGGCGGGCACGTCCGGGCGGTGCCATCCCCAGGTGCGCAGCCGGTCGACCGGGTGTCGCGACCAGTCGCGACCGTAGGCGCGGACGGGGACGCCGGCCGCGTGCAGCCCGACGCAGCGTCTGCTCCCGGTCGGGGTAGCGCGCGCCGACGAAGCTGATCTCGTCGCGCCGCGCCATCGGCCGCACGACCTGCCGGTCGCGGTCGAAGGCGTTGGGCAGGTGGTGGGCGTCGATGCCCTGGCCGCGCAGCCACTGCACGTCGAGGGGCGAGTAGCTGGTCACGGCGGTGGCCCGAGCCAAGGTGGCGACGTCGTGGCTCATCCGGCGCACCTCGTCGTAGAGCCAGACGACGAAGGGCCTCCCGGACCTCCTCGAGGTGGTCCCAGAACCGCGGCTCGAACAGGTCGCCGCGGATCACCAGCACCACGTCGGGCCGCACCGCGGTGTGGACCTCGAGGGTCGCGGCGGTGGCCCGCTGCGCAGCGCCGGTCGAGCGGTCGGCGCCGTGCCGGCCCCACAGCTGCTCGGGCAGCTCGACGGTCACCTTGTGGCGGGCCTTCTCCCAGACGCCGACGTGGGCGTCGTAGGGATGCACCGTGACGTCGTGACCGCGCCGGCGCAGGGCGTTGCCGATGGAGTCGCCGTAGCCGTGGAAAGCAGGGGTGACGACCAGGACCCGGCTCATGCGGCGGGTCCACCGTGCGGTCACCGGGCCTCCGCCCCGTCGTCGACCGGGTCATGGACCAGACGGGCGAGCAGCCGGTCGACGACCTTGTCGAGGATGAGCGCGCACGCCCGCGCCGCCTCGGGCCCCCGACGGTAGGGGTCGACGATGTCGAGGTCGGCGGTGGCGCCGCCGCGGGCCGCCACGAGCGCGGTCGCGAGGTCTGTCGCGGGAAGGTCCGGGTCGATGCGGTCGAGCGCCCGGTCGGCCTGGCCGACCGTCAGCACCTTGCGGGTCGCGATGGGGTGCTCGTCGAGGATCGCCGCCCGGTGGCCTGCCTCCGCGGTGAGCACCAGGTCGGCGCGGGCGAGGATCGAGCCGGTCACCCGACGGCTGCGGAAGTCGTCGGAGGCGATGCCCGCGGCCGCTCGAGCTCGACCGCCATGGCCGGGTCGATCGAGCGTGCCGTCGCGCGCGTGCACCCCGGCGCTGGCGAAGTCGACCGGGAGCGTCCCCCGCGAGCGACCGAGCCCGCAGCTCGAGGTACGGCGACCGCGAGATGTTCGCCGTACACACGAACAAGACCTGCAAGCCGGTCGGCGGAGTCGGACACCGGAACATCCTGCCAGGCCCGCTGACCGTGGTCGAGGAGGTTGCGCAGGAAGCGTCTCGAAACCTGGTCAGGTCGGTCACGGGTCTCGACGGGGCTCGCCCAACCGCGGCTCGCTACCGGGACAAGTTCGGTGTCGAGCCGTGAGGCCGGCCACGGCCGAGCGTGTCGAGACCGCGCAGGCGGTCACCGGGTCGACGCGGGTCGCCAGCGCCGTCCGAAAGTCGGTGGTCGAGCGGAGCAGGCGGCGTCGCGACAGGCCTGGCCGGCTCACCGACCAGCGGTGAAGCTGCCGGCTCGGTCAGTAGGCGCCGCGGCTGCTGAGGACGGCGGAGACGGTGCGGGCCAGGATGTTGAGGTCCTGGACCATCGACCAGTTGTCGACGTAGTAGAGGTCGAGGCGCACGGTCTCGTCCCAGCTGAGGTCGGAGCGTCCGGAGACCTGCCACAGGCCGGTCATGCCGGGGCGCACCCGCAGGCGACGGCTCATGTCGGAGCCGTAGCGGGCCGCCTCGTGCGGCAGCGGCGGGCGCGGGCCGACCAGGCTCATCTGGCCGACGCAGCACGTTCCACAGCTGCGGCAGCTCGTCGATCGAGAGCCGGCGGATCAGCTTGCCGGGCCTGGTCACGCGCGGGTCGTCGGCCATCTTGAACAGCACGGCGCTGCGCTCGTGGTTGACCTCGAGGTCGGCGCGGAGCTGCTCGGCCTCGATGACCATGCTGCGGAACTTCAGGCAGCTGAACGGGCGCCCGTCGCGACCGATGCGGGTCTGGCGGAAGAGCACGGGACCGCCGTCGTGGAACTTGACGGCCACCGCGGTCGCCAGCCAGATCGGCGAGATCAGCAGCAGGATGCCCAGCGAGCCGAGGACGTCGAAGGTCCGCTTGGCCCAGTGAGAGGCGTGCAGCGTGCGCGGCGCTTCGACGTGGACCAGCGGCAGACCGGCGACCGGGCGGACCTTGAGGCGCTCGGTCGAGACGTCGGTGAGGCTCGGGACCACGATGCACTGGACCGGATGACTCTCGAGGGCCCACATCGCGCGGCGCAGGTCGTGGGCGCTGGAGAACGCGCCGTCGGCGAAGAGGATGACGTCGGCGCTCACGCCGTCGATGGCGGCGACTGCGTCGGTGGTGGAGCCCAGGACGGGGATGCCCGCCGGGGTCTCCACCATCGGCACCTCGAGCGAGGTCAGCGCGCCGAGGACCGTGTAGCCGAGCCACGACTCGCGGCGCAGCACGGCGGCCACCTCGTCGACGTGACGGGGGTTGCCGGCGATGATCACGCCCTGGCGCAGGTGGCCGTGGCGGCGGGTGTGCTGGATCGAGCGCCGGAAGACGAAGCGCCAGCCCAGGAGCAGCGGCGTGCCGATCGTGAAGGCCAGCAGGAAGAAGCCGCGAGAGAGCGGGAAGCCGGTGAGGTAGCAGCCGATGCCGACCAGGCCCGCGCTGAGCAGCGAAGCCTTGAGGACCAGCTTGTACTCCTCGGTGCCGGCCCCGAAGATGTCGCGGGCGTAGGCGCCGACGGCGAGCAGCATGGCCGCCCAGCCGACCAGCAGCGGGACCGATCGCCACGCTCACGAAGTCGACCACGTCGGTGCGTGGGTCGAAGAAGGTCAGCTCCTGCCGGCCGATCATCGCGACGAACACAGCGATGGCGAGCATGGCGAAGTCGCCGATCGCCGCGGCGAGCGGGATCAGGCGTGCCGAATGGGACGGCTGCGTACCCGCCATCCTGCGGACGGCGTTGTCGAGCAACGTCATGTGGTTTGTTCCCCCCGAACGTTTGGGACGCGCCCCCACGCGACCCAGCAAGGATTCTGCCCTTCCGATTGCCATTTCGGAAGGAAAGACGGGAACCCCCTGGCAAATGTCTATGCCGCCTGGGGTAGAGCCACCGATTTCGTGGTGCCGGTGGTGTGACGCCCATCTCAGATCGCCTGCCCGGCGTCGCTGCGGCGGTAGCCCGCGAGGGCGCCGGCCTCCACGGTGAGCGCGACGGCCTTCTCCGCGACCCACCGCGGCAGGCGGTCGGCAAGGCGGTCGACGGCGCGGCCCGCCCGGCCGATGCCCCGCTCGTTGAGCAGGCGGGCGGCGGCGCCGACGGCGAGGTTCCACGGGTCGCGGCCCGTCGGGCGCGACCACCTGGAAGCCGTGCTTGGCCTCGAAGCGGCGCCGGGCCGAACCGGAGTAGTAGGCACGCAGCGCCCGGCCGGCGGTCGTGGTGGCGGCGATGTGGTGGTCGGTCTCGAGCCCGGGGACGACGGTGATCGGCACGCCGGCGCTGTGCACGCGGTAGCCCCAGTCGACGTCCTCCCAGCCGTAGCCGCGGTAGCCCTCGTCGTAGGGGCCGACGCGCTCCCAGGTATCGCGGTCGACCGAGACGTTGCCGCCCCAGTAGCGCCAGCGCGTATCAGGCGGGCGCGGCGTGGGCGCCCTCGCGGAACCGCTCGTAGGCCGGGCGGCCGTAGACGCGGGCGTACGCCGTCTCCGGGAACACGTTGCGGCACATGCCCGACCACCCCGGCCGGGCCGGCCTCGTGGGCGGCGGCGTGGAGCCGGACGTAGTCGGGACCGGGCGCCAGGTCGTCGTCGCAGCGGACCAGGACGTCGCCCTTGGCGTCCTGCGTGGCCGGCGTTGAGCGCGGCCGGCCGGCCGCGGTTGACGGGGAACACCACGGGCCGGACGGGCACGCGGTCGGCCCACGCAGCCAGCGACCTGCTCGCTGCCGTCGATGTCGCCGTCGAGCGACCACGACGACCTCGAAGTCGTCGTGGGTCTGGCGTTCGAGGCAGCCCGAGGAGGACGGGCAGCCGCTCGGCGCCGCCGCGCGAGGGCACGACGACGAGACACCGCTGGGCTCATCGGCGCATCCCCGTTGTCCGCCGCGTCGCAGCAAGGCGGCCTCCTGGCTGACGGTGCGCAGCGGCGCGACGTCGCGTCCGGCCAGGCGGCGGCCGGTGTTCCACGCCAGGTTGGCGGCGGTGGCCGCACCCAGGGCGGCCTGCAGCCGTCGCCGCCCGCCCCACTTGTCGGCGTACGCCAGACGGGACTGCACCAGCCACTCGCGACGTCGCGCGGAGTCGCTCGAGCCGCCTCCGGCGTGGACGGCGGTGGGTCCAGCGAGCACGACGGACGGCAGCCCCCGCTCACGGAGCCGACGCTGGAGGTCGACCTCCTCGGAGTTCATGTAGAAGCGCTCGTCGAAGCCGCCGACGGCGCGGAAGTCGGCGGTCGGGCACCAGGAGCGCGGCCCCGACCACCCAGTCGACGACGGCCTCGTTGTCGCGCGCGCCGACGTCGTGGCCGACGGCGCGGTGGAGGGCGTCGGTGTCGCGCCATCGGGCGAGCGGCACCAGCCACTCGGTGACCTGGTGGCGGACCCGGGGGAAGCGTCGTCCGGTCGGCTGCTCGACGCCGTCTGGCCCCACGACGCGCGGGCTGACCACCGCCGGCTGCCAGGGGCGCGCCCCGGCGACGAGGTCGGCCACGAACGTGGGGCCGATCTCGAGGTCGCTGTTGAGGACCAGGAGCAGGTCTCCGTCGGCCACCGCGGCGCCGGTGTTCACGGCCGCCCCGAAGCCTCCGTTGACGTCTCGCCGGACGACCTCGACCCCGTCGAAACCTGGAAAGGGAGTCGGGTGAGGCGTCGTCGACGACGACGACCTGGAGCTCGGGGGCACCGGCCTGGGATGACAGGGCCTCGAGCAGGGGCAGCGGTGTCTCGGGAGCGCCGAAGTGAGGGATGAGCGCCGTGACCGACTCCGCTCCCACGCCACCCTCCTCGCCGCATCCGGACCGAAGGCTCAGTGTAGGTGCGCCGCAGGGGCCCCTCAGTGCTTCGTGGAAGTCGGTGACACGCCCGCTCGGGTACGCCGGCGCGACCACCAACGCCGTACGGCGCCCTGGCACGGCAGCTCGACCAGGTGGTGGAGCGCCATCGCGGAACCCAGGGCCGCCACGACGATCACGGCCAGCGAGACCACGTGGTCGATCCGGGTCGTCGGTGGGCAGGTGGGGGACGAGGTTGACGATGACCAGCTCGTGCACCAGGTAGAAGGCGAAGGAGACCTGACCCAGGTAGGTCAACGTCCGCCGCTGGAGCAGCCCACGACGTCCGCCCAGGTCTGCCAGCGCGGCGGAGAGGATCACCAACGCGAAGAACGGGGCGAGCACGACGTCAGCGACCGACTGCGGGAGGTGGCCGGGCCCGACCGAGACGACGCCGGCAACGATCAGGAGCAGCGCGAGGCACGCGACGAGCGGCAGGCGTGGCCGCCAGCCCTTCTCGACCAGCACCGCCAAGAGCACACCGAGCACGAACTCGCCCGAGCGGATCAGCGGGTTGTGGTAGGCGTAGACGTCGGCGCCGTTGCTGTAGAGCCCGAGGCCGACCGCTGCCGTGGACGTCGCGACGACCCAGGCGCCAGCCACGACCACGGCGCGCGTCCGCGAGGCGCTTGCCAGGCGCCGGATCACGAAGGGCGCACACAGGTAGAAGAACGCCTCGCACGACAGCGTCCAGCTGGGCGAGTTCAGCCCGAAGACGACGTCCCAGTCGACGAACCAAGCCTGCACCAGGAGCAGGCCGGCCATGGCTCCCAACCACGTGATCGCGCCCGGTGCGACAGGGACCAGCACGGCGACGACGAGCATCACGAAGTGGCTCGGGTAGACGCGCGCGAACCGCCGGACCCAGAAGTCGCTGGCGCCGTCGTGCGGGCGGATCGACCAGGTCAGCACGAACCCGGACAGGATGAAGAAGAAGCCGACGCCCGCGAAGCCGTAGCGGAACCAGTCGTCGTGCGGTAGCAGGTCGGTGTGCCGCATCAGGTGGTAGCCCAGGACCGCGAGGGCAGCGAAGGCGCGCAGGCTGGTCAGCCGCGGCAGGTCGCGGCGGGGCGCCGGCTCCTCGCCTGCGATCGGCTCCGCCAGGCCGCTGCTCATGGCGCGGCCCTCCCGTGGGCGGACGCCTCCACCACCGGCACCACGCCGTCCGGGTCCCACGTCGGCCAGCGGCCCGGCCGGACCGGGACCATCGGACCCGTGGCCTCCCAGCGGATGCGTTCGTCGGGGTCGCCCGAGGTGATGGTGCGCCACACGTCGTGGATCACGTCGTCGCTCAAGGTGCCGCCGGCCCGCCAGTGCTCGCCCAGGACCGGCGCCGGCGCCCGTCGCGCCGCGGCCAGGCCCTGGCGGAGCTTGCGTGCCACCTGCTCCTCGCTGCGGTAGATGGCGTGCGCGACGAACAGCCCCCGGGACCGGG
Source organism: uncultured Actinomycetota bacterium (assembly GCA_963758885.1). Lineage (GTDB taxonomy): Bacteria > Actinomycetota > Actinomycetes > Propionibacteriales > Nocardioidaceae > Nocardioides. The sequence goes on along the minus strand of CAVWXS010000005.1, from coordinate 20,900 downwards.
CGCCGACGCGCGCGACGTCGTGGTTGCCGTGGTGGACCACCGCGAGCGGGTGCGACCTGAACGCGACCTTGCTCGGAAAGGCCGGTGCCGCGTCGAGGAGGTACGTCGCGTCGCGGGCGTCGTCGGCCGGGGTCACCGTCACCATGTGCAGGAAGCTCGCCGAACAGCACGTCATCGGTCTGCTCGCGGAGGAAGTCGGCCACCCGCTGGCCACGGGCGAACCAGAACTCGTCGCCGTCGAAGGGGATCACCCAGTCGGCGCCGGCCCTCCAGGCCCGGAAGGCCAGGTGGGTGTTCTTCTCCGACTGGATGTGCACCGGCTCGCGGTCACGGGCGACGTGCACCCGCGGCTCGGACCGCGCCAGCTCGGTCGAGCAGCTCGTAGGTGCCGTCGGTCGAGCCGGTTGTCGGCCACCAGCACGTGGTCGACGCCCTGGTCGAGCAGGTGCTCGATCACGGCACCGACGACGTCGCGCTCGTCGCGCACGGTCGACACGGCCCACACCTCACCTGGTCGCCTGCGGTGCCGAGGCAGATCCGGCAGCTCGGACCGGCGTACGGCGCGCGCCAGGCGGCCCCATCGCCGAGGGTCGCGGAACTCGCGCGCCGACCAGCTGAGCTGGCCGAGCTGGGCGCGCAGGCTGTCGTGCATCGCGCAGTGAACCCTTTCGTGGCCGGACCACGAGCGTAAAGGCGCGCGTCAGGGACGCGTGGCCGTAACAGCGAGTTCGGTCGGCCAGGTCTCCCAGGTCCGCGGGTCCTCCTCGCGGAACGGGCCGACCGGCGACCACCACAGGTCGGGCCGGGCCAGGCCCGTCGAGGACGTCGGTCCAGGCCTGGTCGGTCCAGGCTTCCTCGGCATCGCGGAAACGGGCCCAGTGCTTGCCCACCCCGCGCGCGACCTGGTCGTCGGTGAGGGCGGCGCCGCCCTGCACGCCCTTGCGACGCAGCTGCTCGGACGAGCGCCACGGGTAGTGGGCGATGTAGAGGCCAGGCACGTGCTCGCCGGGGTGGGAGGCCGTGTGGTTGCCGATCCCCAGCCGAGCGGCCCAGTGCGCGCGGATCGCCACCTTGCCGAACGAGTGCGGGGTCAGGTCGAGTCGCCAGCCGCCGCTCGAGGTGGGGAAGACGTTGAACAGCTGCGCCCGGACCAGCCCTTCGCGGGTGCCCCGCAGGTGGTCGGCGAGTGACGCGCCGACTGCGAACCAGTACTCGTCGGCGTCGAAGGGCACCACCCACTCGGCCCCGGCCCGGCGTACGGCGTCGGCCAGCCGCGTCATCTTGGCCGCCTGGTAGTAGCGGGGCTCGGTATCGACGGCGACGTGGACGGGTGCTCGCCGCGCCAGGTCGTGCAGCAGGTCGAGGGTGCCGTCGGTGGAGCCGTTGTCGGCGACGAGCACCTGGTCGACGCCTTGCGCGAGCAGGTGCTCGACGGTGCCGACGACGATGTCGGCCTCGTCCTTGACCATCGTCACCGCCCACACCGAGCCGTGCTGGCGACGTGACCTGGTCAGCCCGGGCAGTCGGATGCCACGGACGGCCGCGCGGTGCTCGGCGGCCTCGCGCGGCACGACGTACCGTCGTCCGGCGCGCACGGCGGCGGCCGCCCAGCGGCGCCCGACGCGACGTACGGGCTGGAGGTCATCCGTCCCACCCGCCGGGAATGTCACGCACGACCGACCAGCGTGGGTCGAGGTGCCACGCGCGGCCCCCGTCGATGTCGCGACGGTGGAACCACGGTGCCCATACCTGGGCGTGGTTGTCGTCGTGGACGACGTTGCTGACGTGGGCGCCCCAGTAGGAGAACGTCGAGTTCGCCAGCACCAGCCGTCTCGACGACGCCAGCGCCCGGAAGTGCTCGTGCGGCTGGCCGGCGTCGAGGTGCTCGACGCGGTCGGCGTGCTCGGCGAGGAACGGCAGCTTGAGCCGGCACCAGCCGGGGTCGTCGCTCACCACGCGCAGCAGGCCGACCGGCCCGTCGGCGGTGACGCTCTCGGCTACCGCTGTCCGCAGGTACTCGGCCACGTCGAAGGAGTACATGCCGCGGAACCGGGTGACCGAGTAGTAGTCGCCACGACGCACGTTGACCGTGAGAAGCCCGGGGTCGTCGTCTGGCGGAGACCTCGCCGAGAAGCGGGGTGTCGAGCAGGTAGCCGTGGACGAAGCTCTCGAGCTCCTCACGAGTGAAGTCGGCACCGAAGGCCTGGTGGAAACCGAGGTCGCGACGGTCGCGGAAGCGCACCGCGGAGGAGTCGACGGTCAGCTCGCGCAGCCGTGGGAGGACGGGCAGCCACGCGTCCATCGCGGGCTGGTACCGGACGACGACGTCGTCGCCCCGCGCCTGCCGCGCGGCGGCGACCAGCCAGAGGTACAGGAGGTTGGCGAAACCCAGGTCCGGCTGCGCCCAGAGCACGGTGCGGTCGCCGTTGCGGATCGGGGTCAGCAGCGCCGACCGGAGCGCGGGCACGATCTCCGGCACTGCCCACCTCCTGCGCCCGACCGGTCTGTCGGCGAGACACATGCTAGGCGGCACGCGGTCGACCCGCGGGGGTCTCGACACGCGTCCCCGACCGGCTCCGCGGCCATCCGTTGGTCGAGGAGGGCGGTCTGACGACCCGTCACGAGACCCCGCACTGGTCTGCGTGCGTCTCACCCGGCCTCGTGACGGTCGCTGCGCGACCTCCTCGACCAACGATCGCCGTACGGCCCAAATCGTAGGCTTCGGGCCGGTAACCTGGAGAGGTCTGAGGTTCGTCAGGGTCGGAGGAGCACGTGGTCAGGCGAGCGTTGCGCCTCCTGGGCTTCCCGGTGGGCGCCGGCATCCTGTTCGGGCCCGGCACCCGCTGGCGGCTCGCGATGGCCCTGGTCGGGTCCGTCACGATGTCGGTCCTCGACATCATCGGCGTGGCGGCGCTGGTCCCGCTGGTGCAGCTGGCCACGTCGAGCGACCGTGACGGCGGCGCCATCGGCGTCATCAGCGACTTTCGTGGGAGGTGACCCGAGCGACGCGAAGCTGGCGAGCATCATCGCCGTCATCATGGTCACGGCGTTCGTGCTCAAGGGCGTGCTCGGCATCTCGTTGCGGTGGTGGCAGCTGGGCTTCGTGGCCAAGCAGGAGCGCGACACCGCCGCCCGGCTGCTGCGAGGCTTTCTCACGCGCGCCGTACGTCGTCTACACCGCACGTGGCCTCTCGATGCAGGTCTACCGGGTCGGCGACGGCGTCAGCATGACCTACGGCAAGGTCGTGGTCGGCCTGCTGGCCCTCGGCACCGAGTCGCTGACCCTGATCGGCCTGGCGCTGTTGCTCCTGGTCGCGAGCCCGGCGGCGGCGGCCTGCGCGATCGTGTTCTTCGGGATCACCTCGTTCATCCTCAACCGCCAGCTCAAGCGCCGGAGCGTCGAGGTCGGTCACCGCCTGGTCGAGTACGCACTGCTGCAGTTCAAGGCGGCGATCCACGCCATCGGCGGCATCAAGGAGATCCAGCTCCGGCGCAACGGCGAGTACTTCGTCCACGACTTCGCGCAGAACAAGAAGCAGACCGCCGATGCCCAGCGGCTTGCCAGCCTGCTCGGCGAGTTCCCGAAGTACGCGCTGGAGATCCTCTTACGTCGTCGGCATGGCGCTGATGGCGGTCGTCGTCTTCGCGACCGAGGGCGGCCAGACGGCGGTCCCCACGCTCGCGTTGTTCCTCGCGGCCGGCACCCGGATGTTGCCGTGCCTGGTCCGGCTGATCACGGCCCTCAGCGCGATCAGCGTCGGCCTGCCGGCCATGCGGATGATCGTCGCCGACCTGCATGAGTTCCCGGCTCCCGCCGTGCTTCCCGGCCCGCCGGCCGGGCGTGCACCCGTGGGCGATCTCGTCGTGGAGAACCTGACCTTCCGCTACCCCGAGACGACCGAGCCGGTGGTGCGCGACGTGAGCTTCACCGTGCCCCACGGCACCTCGCTCGCCATCGTCGGGCCCAGCGGGTCGGGCAAGACCACCCTGGTCGACCTGCTCCTCGGCGTGCACACCCCGACCTCGGGGCAGGTGACGGTGGCCGGACGACCGATCCAGGACCTGCTGCCCGAGTGGCAGACCGGCGTGGCGATGGTGCCACAGGACGTGTTCTGGATCGACGACACCCTGGCCGCCAACATCGCCTTCGGCGTCCCGGTCGAGGACCGCGATCCTGATCGCCTGGCGAGTGCCGTCCAGCGCGCCCAGCTCGCGGACCTGGTCGCCTCGTTGCCCAACGGGCTCGACACCCCCGTCGGCGAGCGGGGCCTGCGCATCTCCGGCGGCCAGCGCCAGCGGGTCGGCATCGCCCGGGCGCTGTACGGCGACCCGCAGCTGATCATGCTCGACGAGGCCACCAGCGCGCTCGACAACGAGACCGAGCACAAGGTCGCCAGCACGATCGCGGCGCTGCACGGCGACACCACGCTGATCGTCGTCGCCCACCGGCTGTCGACGGTGCGCCACTGCGACCAGCTGGTCTTCATGCAGGACGGCCGGATCGAGGGTCGCGGCACCTTCGACGAGGTGCGCGCGACCAACGCCGACTTCGCGCGGCTGGTCGAGCTCGGCAGCCTCGACTCGCCGCTAGGCGCCTGACCTCTCGGACGCCTCGACCTGCTCGGCGTGCCCGTGCCCGTGGTCGTGCCCGTGCCCGTGGTCGTGCCCGTGGTCGTGCCCGTGGTCGTGCCCGTGGTCGTGCCCGTGGTCGTGAGGTTCGACCGGGGTCGGCAGCTCGGGCGCGTCCTCGAGCTCGGCCACGATGTCGTCGACGAACGCCTCGATGTCGCGGACGCCGGTCACGGGCCCGCCGGCGAGCAGCCCGTCGGCACCGAACAGCACGGCGGCCGGCCGGAGCGCTGGTGAACAGGTCGGTGACGGCCTTCTCGGGGTCGTGGTACGGCGTGATGCCCGGCTCCTTCCAGGCGTCCGGCAAGCCGTCGAGCGGACTCGCTGAAGACGGTCGCCACCTCCACGACGCCGAGCCGCTCGGCGATGACCGGGGAGCAGGTCGGCGAGCACGTGGCACGAGCCGCAGCCCACGGACATGAAGACGAGCAGCTGGGGGCGCTGCGCGGCCAGCGTGTCGCAGCTGGACGTGACGGCCGTCCTCGGCGACCAGCACGCCGATGGGGATCGGCTGGCGCAGGTAGTCGTCCGTCCTCGACGACGGGCGCGTCCGCCGGCCGGGCTGGGCCGGACGACGAGCACTGCGGCCAGGACCACGAGGCCGGTCATGACCGGCCACCACCACTCGGCACCCTCGAGGTCACCCAGCGCCGGGACCACGCCCGAGCCGCCGGCGCCGAAGCGCCGTCGTGAGTCGCGGCCAGCGCGACGAGCACGAGGTTGCGGGCGAGCGTGGCCGAGGTGACCCGGTCGCCCCCGAGGCTGCCGAAGCAGTGGCACTCGACGCTGTCGCCCGTCCGCAGCACCCGCGCGACCAGGACGGTGTAGACGACGAAGAGCGCGGTCGCCACCGCGCCGACGACTGCCAGCAGCCAGCCCCAGGTCAGCAGGAGGGCCAGTCGCGAGCGCGAGCTCGGCGTACGGGAGCGCACGTACGACGACGGGTCGCGAGAGCGCGGCCGGCACCCGCATCGCGACGAACGCGAGGCGCATGCCGGTGACGTCACCGACCTTGGCCCAGCCGCTCAGCCGAGCGTACGACGGCGCGTGGCCACGGGCGCGAGGAACGAGAGCGAGGCGGTCACGCCTCGATCATGCCAGCGAACCGCGAGCCACCAGGCTGCTGTTCGACCAACGCGGTCACGGCCGCGACGACGATCGCCGCGGCGTCCGGGTGCGAGCCGTGCGCCTGCTCGGCCGCGCGGACGAGCTCCTCGACCGAGCGGGGCTGAGCCAGGTGCAGCCACAGCGTGGCGGTCAGGTCGGCGAGCAGCAAGGCTCGCGACTCGGTGAGCACGACGAGCTGGTCGTCGATCTCGACGGCCTCGGCCCACGGCAGGCGGGCGAGCAGCGGACCGCCCTCGTGCGTCGACCAGCGGGACCGTCGCTCTCGGCCCGGCGTGCCAGGTCAGCGTCGGCTCGGGCTCGCCTGCGGGTGGGGCAGTGGCTCGGCGAGCAGGCTCGACCAGCTCGTCGACGTGGTCGTGATCTCGTCGTAGGTCAGCGCCCAGAGCCCGCCGCACCCTTCGATCAGCTCCACCAGGACGTGGAGCGGGCGAGGAAGCTGCGACCACGACGACGACTGCTCGATGATCTGCAGCATCCCCTCGCGCGGTGTCGAGCCTGGCCAGACCCTTCGCCGCGCTCGGCCCCGCGCTGCAGCACGACCAGTCGGGCCAGCCGCCCCTCGTCGGGCGTCGGCAGGAGCCCGAGGTCGTCCGGTGACAGCTGCTCTTGTCGCGGCGGCCGTTGCGGGTCGAGGACCACCGAGAGCGGCTTCGGGTGCGGCGCGACCGTCCCGTCAGGGTCGATCGACACCGTCTCGTCGGAGACGTAGCCCAGTCGTCTGGCCAGAGCCAGGGTCGCGGTCGTCTTGCCCGTCGCCCGACGGGGCCGACGACGGCCAGCACGCGTCGGCGTTCGTCGGCGACCCCGCCGGCGTGCAGGTTGACCCGCCGGCCGACGGTGGCCCTCAGCGCGGCCATGGTGACCTGGGTGGTGAGCCCTGTAGTCGCGGAACGCCTCGGTCTCCGCCGGGCCGGGCCGCGCCGTCGTACGGGCTGGCCGCGGGCTCGTCGGGTGCGACGACGACAGCACGGGACCACTGGTGGGCCAGCCGGTCGCGGGTCTGCCTGGTCGGGGACGGCGATCTCGACGGTGACGCCCATGGCGCGCACGTGCAGGGGCGGCACGATCATCGCTCGGGATCGCTGGTCACGGCGCCATTGTGTCGGCCTCTCCTAAGGTGCGGACATGGACCTGAGCCTGACCGACGAAGAACGCGAGATCCGTGACTGGGTGCGCACGTTCGTCACCCGCGAGATCATGCCGCTGGAACCGACCGTCCTCGAGCGCGAGCGACGCGGCGAGCGGGGACTGACCCGCGAGGAGCTGCGGGCGCTGCGCGACAAGGCCAAGGAGGCCGGGTTCTTCGGGGTGCAGACGCCGGAGGAGTACGGCGGGATGGCGCTCGGCGCGGTGATGACGGCGTTGATGGAGGCGGAGCTCGGCCGGTCGTTCGTACCGTTCAGCTTCGGCGGCGACGCCGACAACATCCTCTACGCCGCCAACGACGAGCAGAAGGAGCGCTACCTCGCTCCCGACCATCAACGGCGAGAAGATCAGCTGCTTCGCGATCACCGAGCCCGGCGCCGGGTCGGACGCCCGCAACATCCGCACCATCCGCCGTCCGCGACGGCGACGAGTGGGTGGTCAACGGGGAGAAGACCTTCATCACCTACGGCGACGTGGCCGACTTCGTGATGGTCTTCGCGGTCACCGACAAGGAGAAGGGGGCCGACGGCGGCGTCACCTGCTTCCTGGTCGACCGCGAGGCCGGCTGGACCTCCGCCCCGATCCCGACCATGGCCCAGTGGGGTCCCGCGTCGCTGAGCTTCCAGGACGTGCGGGTGCCGCACTCGGCGATCCTCGGCGAGGAGGGCCGGGGCTTCGAGCTCGCCATGCGCTGGATCGGCCGCGGCCGCTACCTGCTGCCCGCCCGCGCGCTCGGGTGCGTGCGAACGCCTCGTCGAGATGGGCATGGAGCACGCCCGCCAGCGCGTCACCTTCGGTGAGCCCATCGCGAACCGCCAGGCGATCCAGTGGATGCTCGCCGACTCGGCCGTGGAGATCGAGGCGCTGCGCTGGCTGGTGCTCTCCGCCGCCTGGCTGGTCGACCAGGGCGTCGACTCCCGGCATGCCCAGTCGATGGCCAAGCTGTACGGCGGCATCAAGGCCAACGAGATCGTCGACCGGGTGCTCCAGATGCACGGCGGCATGGGCTACACCCGCGAGCTCCCGATCGAGCGCTGGTACCGCGAGCTCCGCGTCCTGCGCATCTACGAGGGCACCGACGAGATCCAGCGCCGCACCATCGCCCGCAACCTGCTCTCCGGCCACGTGTCCGTGCGCGGACACCTGGGCTGATGCGCTCGATGGTGGATCCCCGGCGCCTGGTGCCGGGAATCCGCCACTGAGTCACGCTCCCGTGCATCGCCCGTCGGCGGTGGGTGGCGTGGAGGTGCCTGGCGCCAGAGGGTTTCGGGCATGGACGACGGGGAGATCGCACGGTTGCTGCGCACGCAGGACGGCGTCCTGTCGCGCCGACAGGTCCTGGCCGCGGGAGGGACCGAGAACGACATCGAGCGGCTCCTGCGTCGCCGGGAATGGGCACGCGTCCATCCGGGCGTGTACGCCGACCACACCGGCACGCTCTCGTGGCTGCAGTGTGCCTGGGCAGCCGTGCTCCTGCTCGCCCCCGCGGCACTGTCAGGCTCGTCTGCGCTTCGCGCCCATGGCGTCCGCGGGCACGACGCCCACTCACGCGTCGAGGTGGCCGTCCGAGCGCCGCGACGCGTCCGCGAGCCCGACGGGGTCCGGATCGTCCGTCTCGCACGCTTCGACGAGGTGACCCAGCTCCACCTGTCACCACCCCGGGTTCGGATCGAGCCGGCGTTGCTCCGGGTCGCCTCCCGTGCCCCGGGTGAGGACGGCACCGTCGCCGCGCTCGCCGACGCGTGCCAGTGCGGACGCACCACGGCAGGGCGTCTGAGGCTGGAGCTCGCCACCCTCGACCGGATTCCACGAAGGGACCTGATCGAGGACGTCTTGACCGACATCGCCGACGGTGCGTTCTCGGCGCTCGAGCGCCACTACCTGCGTGATGTCGCGCAGGCACATGCACTGCCCGGGGCCTCTCGGCAGTGCGTGGCTCCGGGTGTCGTGCGCGATGTCGAGTACCGCCGTTGGCTCATGCGCCTCGAGCTGGACGGCCGGTTCGGTCACGAGTGGAGCCTCGATCGCTGGGACGACCTCGACCGCGATGTCGACTCGGCCGTCGAAGGCCACCTCACCGTCCGAATCGGCTGGCGGCAGGTGCTGGAGCCCTGTCGTCTGGCGGATCGGCTGGCCCGGATCCTGGTCGCTCGCGGGTGGCCCGGCCGACCGCGGCCGTGTGGACCGGGATGTCGGCTCAGCTAGATGGCGGATCCCCGGCACCAGGTGCCGGGGATCCTCCCGTCGAACGGACCGAAGCGCTGCAAGGATCGGAGACATGGAGCTGCGGCTGGGCCGGCACACGTTCGGGCCGGACGCGACGCTGATGATGGCGATCGTCAACCGCACCCGCGACTCGTTCTACGACGGCGGAGCGACCTACGACGACGGGCCGGCGCAGGAGCGCGTCCACCAGGTCGTGGAGGAGGGCGCCGAGATCGTCGACATCGGCGGCGTGCGCGCCGGGTACGGCGAGGTCGTCGAGCCGCGGAGGAGATCCGGCGCGTGGTGCCGTTCGTGGCGTGGGTCCGCGAGCACCATCCCGGCGTGGTGATCAGCGTCGACACCTGGCGTTCCGAGGTGGCCCGCGAGGTGTGCGCCGCGGGCGCCGACCTGCTCAACGACGCGTGGGGCGGTCACGACCCGCGGCTGGTCGAGGTGGCGGCGGAGTTCGACGCGGCGGTCGTGTGCACCCACACGGGCGGGCCTCGCGCCGCGTACCGATCCCTACCGCATCGAGTACGACGACGTGGTCGCGGCCGCGATCGCCGAGACCACCGCGCTGGCCCAGCGGGCCCTGGCCGCGGGGGTGGCGCGCGAGTCGATCGTCATCGACCCGGCTCACGACTTCGGCAAGAACACCTTCCACTCCCTCGAGGTGACCCGACGCCTCGGCGAGATGGTGGCCACCGGCTGGCCCGTCCTGGTGTCGCTGTCCAACAAGGACTTCGTCGGCGAGACCCTCGACGTGCCCACCCAGCAGCGCCTCACCGGCACGCTGGCCGCGACATCGGTGTGCGCGCTCGCGGGCGCCCGCATCTACCGAGTCCACCAGGTGCGCGAGACCCGGCAGACCGTCGACATGGTGTGGTCGATCGCGGGACGGCGCCCGCCGCGGCGCGCGATCAGAGGCATCCAGTGACGGGGTCGACAACTGGGCCGGTGAGGGTCGCGTTGGTGCCCGGGGTGCTGGCGTTCCTGCCCGAGTACGCCGGCCTCGAGGACCCCGTGGCCGACGTGCGGGCCGCGTCGGTCGCCGCGGCCGCCTGGGTGGCTGAGGCGGGCCCCGTCACGCTCGTCGCCGATGACCAGGGCTCGCGCGTCGGGCAGGCACCTCCTGCGGCGGGGCGCCGCGAGGGTGACGGACCGGCGTACCTCGTCGTCGCCAACGGGTCCGCCCGCCGCGACGACGCCGCGCCCGGCTACGTCGACGACCGCGCGGTGCCCTTCGACGATGCGGTCGAGGCGGCCCTCCGCGCACCGGACCCCGAGGCCCTGGCCCGGCTCGACGTCGCCGTGGCCGGCGAGCTCCTCGTCGGCAACCCGGACGGCTTGGTGCGGCTGGGCGAGCTGGTGCGAGGCGCACGCACGGTCGGCGTCGACTACGTCGGCGACCCGTTCGGCGTGGCCTACTGGGTCGCGCGCTGGGAGTCCGGGGAGAACGCCCACAGATCCAGGTAGGGCACGGTGATGTGGCCCCAGCGCTGCACGTCGAGCCATCCCTCCAGCGACCGCAGCCCGGTCGCGACCGCGGCACCGGGCGCCAGCGTGACGATACGACGCCCGAGGTTGTCGTAGGCCTCGACCGTGCGCCCACTCGCCGCGAGCAGGTCGACCAGCCGGCCGATGTCGTCGCGGTCGCCGAGTGTCGACGGCGGGTCGAACTCGAACCACAACGTGTCGCAGCGGCTGTCGATGACGTCCCAGTGCTGCACCAGCACGTGGATGTCGAGCCCGTCGATGTCGCTCTTCCAGGTCACCTGGTCGTAGCCGTCCACGCCGGCGAGCAGCTCCTGCGGGCGTCACGAAGTCGTCGACCGCCTCGCCCTGCTCGACCTTGTTGGCGAACCGGCCGGTCGAGGTGCCGGTGGCGATGTAGCCCCTGTCGGTGACGCCGGCGATCGGCCCCACGAACGACGGCACCACCCGGCACCGGTCGCCGTACGCCTCGGTGTTGCGCTGCAGCCATGGGAAGAACGTGGGCGAGCCCTCGACTGCGATGACGTCCACGTTGGAGGCAGCGCCCAGGCAGGCCACGGCGGTGTCGCCGACGTTGGCTCCCAGGTCGATGACCAGCATCCGCTCAGCGCTGGCGGCCAGCTCGGCGACCAGCACCTCGGCGTAGGCGTCGTACGTCACGTCGCGGCGTTGGTAGAAGGGCAGATCGTGGTCGGGCGGCAGCACCAGCGGTAGCCCAGCAACGACGTGGTGCTGCTCGCGGTGCAGCAGGACGCGAACCCTGCGCGCGGCCGGGTTGGTGGCGTAGCCCACCAGTCGGCGCAAGAACCGCCTCCGCCGCAAGCCCCAAGGCATGCGCGTGATCTTATGGGGGCGACCAGGCGCCCGAATCGTTTTGTGCGAGAGAGCTCGGCGCGGCCGGCCCTGACCCGATGACCAGGCACGGAAGGATCCCCACGACATGAGGACCCTGATCGGACCCGACGGTGACCTGCGCGAGGTGTACGCCGCCCCGCAGGCGCCGTGGCTGCGCGTCAACATGGTCTCCACGATCGACGGCGCCGCGACGGGCGAGTCCGGCCTGACGGCGTCGATCAACAACGAGCCGGACCAGCGGGTGTTCCACCTCCTGCGCGAGCTCGCCGACTGTGTGGTGATCGGCGCCGGCACGGCCCGCACCGAGGGCTACGCGCCCCTCGGCGTGCCCACGGTCGTGGTCTCGCGCAGCGGCAGCGTGCCCGAGAGGATGCGCGAGGCCGAGCCGGGCCGGGTGCTGCTCGCGACGGTCGGAGTAGCCGCCGGGCTCGGTGCCGCGCGCGACCTGCTGGGCGACGACAACGTGCTGGTGCTCGGCTCGCACCGCGTCGACCTCGCGGCCTTCAAGCAGTCACTGGTCGACCGCGGCTTCGAGGACATCTTGTGCGAGGGCGGCCCGCACCTGTTGCGCGACCTGCTCGACCAGGGCGTCGCCGACGAGCTCGACTGCACGTTCGTGCCCCGGCTGGTCTCCGGCACCCATCCCCGCATCACCGACGGCCCGCCCGTCGACGTCCACCTCAGGCTGCACTCGCTGGTCGAGCAGGACGGCACTCTGCTGGGACGCTGGTTCACGGGCTGACCCTTCTTGGTGGTTGAGGTGCGAAGCCGGCCCGGCCGAGCCTCGAAGCCACTGGTGCCGGGCGTGTGGTTTCGAGGCTCGTCGCTAGCGCTCCTCACACCTCAACCACCGACAGGGGCCTCAGGTCAGGGAACCCGCCAGCGGCTCGTCTCAGTGGTGAGCACGACCATGATGGCGTCCCCGCCGACCTGACGTGAGCTGCCCGCGTCCTTGCGACGATCCACGCATGCCACCTCGTCCAGGGGGATGGTGCCAGCCTTCGTGCACGGCAGCACCCGGTGGTAGCTGCCGCCGTCTTTCGGCTGGTGCTCGACCTCCAGGTCGCGCCAGGTGCGAAGGGTGCCGTCCCGCTTCTCCAGCAGGGTGCTGTCGTAACGCAGCTGCAGCACCAGCGGAGACGTCCTGCTGAACTTGATGCCGGCGTGTGCGTCCACCACCGAGCCCAGCGCATCGTCCCCGTCGACATCGGGTTCCAGCTTCACGCCCACGATCGCGTCGTCCTCGCTGAACGGGATCGTCAGCCAGGCCACCTGATCGGACGTATTCGGGCCACACTCCTCGGACACGAGGTCGCAGATGCCCGTGCCGTAGCTCGATCCGGCAGCGACCTCAGCCATAGCCTTCGTGCCATCGGGCAGCAGGAGCGAGCCGTCCTGTACCTCGGTCGAGGACCCGCCCGACGCCGAGTAGTCGGCGGCGATGCGGCTTGACCCAGAGCCCGACTTGCTGATGACGCCCTGGTTGGTGAAGGTGCTCAACGGGAGGTCGCCGTCGAGGCCGTCCCCCTCGGCGTAGCCGCTGTTGTCCTTCAGCTCCAGGGTGCCCGCGCCCGTACGGCGGAGCCGGTCGACGAGCGCGAACGACGTGCCGTGGTCGGCCGCGAGCAAAGCCTCGTCGGTGATGGTGACGGTGCCGCGCGCCTCGACGCGGTAGGCGGTCGTGATCCTGCTCGCGGACGAGGGGTCGGTCGAGGGATCGACCCGAAGCTGTCCCTGGTCGTCGAGCACCAGCTGTCCGCCCGCTGGCGGGAAGTCGGACCCGTCGCTCGTACCGAGCGTGGCTGGCCGCCCGCCCTCGGGGGCGAGAGTCACCAGCCCGCGGACGAGCAGCTGGCCGCGGCCGCCGAGCGTGCCTCCGGACACGTGGATCGCCGAGTCCGCACGGACCAACGAGAAGCCGGCCTCGTCGTCCTGCGAGACGAACAGCCCGGCCCCCGCGCTGACCCGGACGGTTGCGCCCTTGGCCAGCACCAGGGACGCGAGGTCGACCCGGCCGGACGCCTGACCGATCGTCACCGTCACCGGCCCCTTGATGCACACGTGGCCCGTCGGCTCCGGATCAGCCCCCGGTGGCCGAGGGGAGGACCACGAGGCATCCGACCAGTCGCCGTCGCCACCCGTCCACATCGTCGTCGAAACATCCGAACCCTTGACGCGGCAGCTCCACTCGGCCATCGCAGTACCGGCGGCGGCGACCACCGTGGTCGGCGGCACCGCGACCACCGTGAGAGCCAGCACTCCGGACGCCACCCAGCTGGCCAGGCGTGAACGTGTCATCGCGCTCCCCCTCGATGATGAACCCTCGTTTGCACGATAGAGCCGCGAGCACCCATCGCACTACGGTGTGGCCGGGAGGAAGGGGTGGTGATGTCCGAGCGCGTGTGCGTCGTTGCCGGTGCCGGCGCCTGGCCCTTCTACCTCGCTACGGGCGCGTGGGTAGGTCAGGAGAACCGTCGCTTCGGCAACGCCACCCGTCTCGGTTTCTACTCCGGACGTCAGGTGCATGGCCTGGCCCCCCGCATCGGGCACGCCGTGGCGTCGGTACCACTGACTCCGGAGGAGGCTGCCACACGGACGTTGAGTGCCGACCCCGTGGAACGGCGGGTGGGCGAGGCGCTGGCGACGGCGATGCACGAAGGCAGCACGGCGGCGCGCGTGTCCGTCGTGCTGCTCTCGCCACCAGAAGACCCAGAGACCGTGACCTTCGACCCCGTTCCGCACGTCGGCGACACCGCGTGGACGATGTTCCAGCGGTTCACCGATGTCGACCGGCTGCGTGCGGCCAGCTCGACCGACGACCTCGGGCAGGGCGAGCGATGACCACCCTGTCCCGAGGGCAGCGTCGCGAGGAGATGCGCGACTGGTACGAGCAGCACGTCGAGGGCCTCCTCGCACTCGAAGCCGCGTTCCGCGACCACCTCGGCGAAGCCCTGAGGTCAGCCCGCCTCGAGGACGCCCGGCTGGAGACCCGGACCAAGGCGCTCGACAGCTTCGTGGAGAAGTCGTCCAAGTCCGACGGACGCGGTGGTTTCAAGTACGCCGACCCGGCCAACGAGCTGACCGACCTCGTCGGCGCCAGGGTCCTCGTCCCGCTGAGCGCCGACGTGGCCCCGGTCGCCCGTCTCGTTCAGCGCCTCTTCGTCGTGGAGGAGATGTCCGACCAGAGAGCCGACTCCATGCTCGACGTGCCGGGCTACCAGAGCCTGCACTTCCTGGTGCGGTTCCGCGACGAGGACCGCACCGCGCTCGGGCTCACCGAGCGGGGTGTTCCCGACCGTCCGGTCGAGCTGCAGGTCCGCTCGATCCTCCAGCATGCCTGGGCCGCGCTGCAGCACGACCTGATGTACAAGGGCGAGCGGGCGCCCACCGATCACGTGCGTCGTCGGTTGATCGCCCTGGCCGGCCTGCTCGAGCTGGCCGACCAGGAGTTCATGCAGGTGCGACTGGCCCATGGCGACTCGGCAGGCCTGCTTGACGACTCCCACGCCGGTGGCTTCGACGTCGCCGGGGTTCGGGCCTGGGCCGAGCGACTGGTCGGCGACGAGGCTGGCACCGAGCCGCTGGCCTGGGCTGCCGCCCTGCGTGCGGTGCTCACCGGGCTCGGTGCGACCACCTCGGAAGAGGCAACGGCGATGTTGGGAGTCTGGGCCGATCGGGGAGTCGAACTGGCGCGGACGGCTCGGGCCTCGCGACCCTGGGCCACGGCGTCGTACGTCGCCGACCTGGCGATGCGGCTCTCCCTCGGGTCCGAGTACCTCGCGCGGCGCGAGGTCACGGACCCGGCCGCGGCGGAGGCTCTCGACGTCGAGTGCGCTGCTGTTCGCCAGGCGCTGGACGGTGCGTCGTGACCGCGATCCTCTTCGTGCTGGTCGAGATCGGCCTCGCCGTCCTGGTGTGGCGTCTCGGCGACCGAGCTCGCAAGCAGCAGCTCACGGCGCGGGCCGCGGCTGTGTTCGCCGGCATCTGCGCGGTCCTGCTGATGCTGCTCATCGTGACGGACTGGCCGCTCACCGACTGGCCGACACCCGCCATCAACCAGTTCTGGGACGAGCACGGATTGCTCACCGGCACCGTCCAGAGCGTGCTGCTGTTCGGCGTCGGGCTGCTGTCCTACGAGGCCGGCCAGCTGCGCGCCCAGGAACGGCTCGACGAGAGCGTGACGGCCGCCGGCCTGGGGGGCATCGTCGATCACCTCGTCGACGCCGAGGTCGGGCTGGCCTTCCTGTCCTCGCCCGAGCCGCCCGACGCTCACGGCTGGACCTGGGCGCCCGGCAAGCCGCTCGAGTGGCTGCGCCAGGGCCGCGAGCGCTTGCACCGCAACGGAGTTGATCGCACGGGGGATCCGCGCACGTGGCCGGCCACCCTGCCCGAGACCACCGACCCGGAATGGCGCAAGGAGATCGTCGACCAGTGCATCCGGCGGCTGCTGGTGGCGCTGCGCAACTGGACGCCGCTGATCGCCACGTCACGCAACGGAACCCGTGTGCTGGTGGCGATCGGCGAGCTGCGAAAGGACCTCGTCGAGCTCGATGCCCACCTGCGCGACGACCCCCACGTGGTCGAGCCGCTGCTGGTCAGCTTGCGCGGCCGGGCCCGGCTGCTGGCCTACTTCCTCGAGCTCAAGAGCGGGGCGGACCCGCTGCGGCCCGAGGTGCTCGACACCTTCGCACCGTTGCCCACGACACCGGGGTCGCTTGAATGGGCGGCAGACCCGTCGGGCCGGGACCTCTTCGGCGCGGAGTGGACGAGGGACCTGCAGACGGCGACCGACACGCTCAGCCGGGAGAGCCGACACTAGGTTCGGCGACGCGCTCGAGAAGGCCGTCCAGCTGCGCCCGAAGGACGGCGACGGGCAGGGTCGAACCGAGGGTCCAGGCGCGCCGGAAGGCCTGCTCCCCCAGGATCGCCCGGGCTTCTGACAGCGCTGCCGCGAGATCCTGCTCGGGTGGTGCGTCCTCGGCGAACGGGGTGGGTGACAGCGTCTGGGCGGCTGCGAACAGCCGAACTGCCGTGTCGGCCTCGCCGAGCACGGCGGCCAGGCAGCCGCCTACGCGCAGGCAGAAGGCGATCTCGTAGCCCAGCTGGTCGCTCAGCTCGATCGCACTGCGCAGGTGGGCACTGGCGGCCGGCAGGTCGCCGACCATCAGCTCGGTCCGGGCCAACGTCAGCGCCGCTTCGCGGCGTACGAGGGGGAGGCGCTGCTGCGCGATCGCCAGCGCCTCGGCCGCGAACATCCGGGCAGTCTCCGAGTCGGCGTCCTCCAGGGCGACCTCCGCCAGGGTGTTGAGGTAGTACCCGGTCCGCGCGATGTCGCCCTTCGCCCGCACGACGGCGAGCGCTGCCTCATGGGCTCGTCGCTCGCCGTCGATGTCGCCACGCGAGCCCTTGGCCATCGCCAGGACGTAGAGGGCTTGCGTGGCCAACGGGTACAGGTCGAGCGCCTCCGCCTCCGCCGCGGCTGCTTCGGCCAGCGCCACGCCCTCGTCGGTCTGGCCGGCCATCACCAGGGTCGCGCCCAGGACCATGCGGGCGGCCGCCGCAGATCGGCGGTCGCCATGTCGCTCTGCCACCTCGAGCGCGGAGCGACCGAGCTCACGGGCCCGGTCGTGGTCGCCGAGCTGGTGGGCGAGGATCGAGGCGGCGGCCATCAACCGGGCCGCCTCGGGTGACTGCTGTGGGACGTGGTCGAGCACGCGAAGAACCATGTCGATCGCTTCGCTGTGTCGACCCGCAGCGTTCCAGCACTCCCCACTGGTGAGCACCAGCTCGACGGCGATCGAGCGACGACCCGTCTCGAGGGCCCAGTCGATGGCTGCCTGGATGTCAGCGGCGTCGTCGTCGAAGCGGGCCAGGGCGAGGGTCCCGTCCGGGCCGTAGAGCTGGTTCGCGAACACCTCGGTTCGCGCTGTGAGGTGGGCGGCCAGCAGCTCGTGGCTGCCGCTGAGGTCACGGTGCGTCAGGAGCCGTGCGCGGGCGAACGCACGGACTGTGCCGAGCACCACGAACCGCACCTCGGCACGGCATTCCATGGACCTGATGAGGCGCGCGTCCAGGATCGACGCGATCGCCTCGACGACGCCGGGCACGTCGGGACACAGGGCCTCGACGGCCTCGATGGTGAACCCGCGTTCGAACAGCGCCAGCCGGTCGCACACCAGCCGCGCCTCGGGCGAGAGGCGGTCGTAGCTCCACGCGATCGCGGACGTCAGGATCCCGTGGTGGTCCGGTCCAGCATCCGAGGCTCCGCCGATCGACGCGACGCTGTCGCTCAGCCCCTTGATGATCCGGTCCAGGCTCCGGAGCTTGACCCTGGCCGCGGCCAGCTCCAGGGCCAACGGCAGGCCGTCGAGCTTGAAGCACAGCCGCGCGACGGCGCGCTCCTGCCCCTCCAGCCGGAAGTCCGGGTCGGCGGACTGCGCCCGGTCCACGAACAGCTGCACCGATGCCGAGGCCTCGATGGTGGCAGCGTCCGCGCGCTTGCCGGGGTAGTCGAGCGGATCCACGGGCATGACGTGTTCGCCACCGAGCCAGAGCGGCAGCCGGCTCGTCACGAGGAGGGTCAGGGCCGCGGACGCCTGGAGCAGGCGGCGTACGGCCTCAGGCCCTTCGAGCTGCGCCTCCAGGTTGTCCAGCACGACCAGCGGACGTCGGTCGTCCGCGAGCTCGGCAAGAGACGCCGCCAGGTCGCCCCTCGGCTGGCAGCCCAGGGCGAGCTCGACCTCGGCGATCAGCTGGGCTTCCTCCGTGACCTCGGTGACCTGCAGGTAGACGATGTCGGTGAAGCGTGTCCCAGCCGCGGTCGCGACCAACGTCGCCACCCGTGACTTGCCGGTCCCCCCGATGCCGGTGAGCGTCAGCAGGCGCACCTCGGGGCGGTCCAGCTCGAGGCCGACCTTCGCGACCAGCTCGTCGCGACCGAACGTCTTCGTGCTGAGCAGCGGGATCCGGGCCCGGGGGCGTGGCTGCACCGGCGCTGGTCCGCCGCGGGGGAGGTTGCCCGGCTCGGGCCCGTTGCGCAGCAGGCCCGCCTCCAGCTGCTGGAGCGCCACGCCGGGCTCGATGCCGAGCTCGTCTGCGAGCCGCTCGCGCGCCTCGGCGTAGGCGGCGACCGCCTCGTCGCCGCGGCCGCTGCGGTAGAGGGCCGAGATGAGCAGTGCCCACAGCCGTTCTCGGGTCGGGTGCTCGTCGACCAGCCGGCGCACGCCTCTGACCAGCTCGCGGTGCCTGCCCTGCTGGAGAGCCAGGTCGCAGCGATCCTCCAGCGCCCCCAGTCGCCCCTCCTCCAGGCGCACCGCCTCGGCCTCCAGGTACGGCGTGACCCGCACGTCGGCGAGGGCATCGCCCCGCCACAGGCCGAGTGCCTCACCCAGGAAGTCGCCCGCGAGCGGGAGGTCTCCTGCCACGCAGGCGTCCTGCGACTGTCCGACGAGGTCCGCGAACCTCTCGGCGTCGGTCGTCACCAGGTCCGGATCGAGGCGGGCGCCGTCGTCGGTGCGCTCGATGGCCCCCTCGGGCAGCGCGGCAGCCAGCTGGCCCAACAGCCCGTCGAGCGCATTGGCTGGATCGGGGGGCACGGACCCGGCCCACAGCTGGATGGTGAGGTCGTCGGGTGACAGGGGCCCGGGACCGGCCAGGGCGAGCACGGCGAGCAGCGCCCGAGCACGCTCGTCGAGCTCGAATCCTCCCTCAGGCGCCGGGACCGTCACCGGGCCCAGCAGGCCCACCTCCATGACCTGAGGGTAGTGATGCTCACCCGCTTCGGGCATGCGTGTTTCGCCCGGGCCCGTAGTGACGCTGGGCGGCGGTGAGCCTGGCACCGTCCAGCGGCCCGGGACGGTGCCAGGCTCACCGCTGGGTCCGGGGTGAGGCTGGGTCCGGGGTGACGGTCAGGCGGACTCCCGTCGGACGACGACCGGCGGGATGATCACCCGCATCGCGCCGGCGGGGGCGCTGCCGTCCATCTGCTCCAGCAGCAGGCGGGTGGCGCGCTCGGCCATCTCCACGATCGGCTGGCGCACGGTGGTCAGCGGCGGCGTGGTGCGCTCGGCGACGCCGAGGTCGTCGTAGCCGACCACGGCCACGTCGTCGGGTACCCGCCGGCCGGAGTCGGCCAGCACCCGCAGCGCGCCGGCGGCCATCAGGTCGGAGGCGACGGCGATGCCGTCGAGGTCGGGGTGGCGATCGAGTAGCTCGCGCGCGGCCTCCTCGCCGCCGGCCTCGGTGAAGTCGCCGATCGCCACTGCGTCGGTCGGCAGGTCGGCCGCGCCCATCGCCTCGTGCCATCCGTGGAGACGGTCGACGGCGGCAGTCATGTCGGCGGGTCCGGCGATGGTGCCGATCCGGGTGCACCCGCGGTCGATGAGGACCCGCGTGGCCTCGCGGCCGCCGGCAACGTTGTCGACGTCGACGTACGTCACCCGCTCGCCGCTCCACGGCCGGCCGACGAAGACGCACGGCAGCCCGATCGCGATGAGGTGGTCGGCCAGGCCGTCGTTGCGGTGGTGCGAGGCGACGACGGCCCCGTCGACATGGCGGTGCGAGAGGTAGCGCAGGGTGCGCGCCCCCTCGGCCCCCGGTGTCGCCAGGAGCAGCACGAGCTGGAGGTCGCTCGCGGCGAGCATGCGGTCGACGCCGCGCAGGGTACGGGCGAAGAAAGGGTCGCTGAAGATCCGCTCGTCGGGTTCGGGGACGATCACGGCCACCGAGTCGGTACGGCGCGTCACCAGGCTGCGTGCGGCCGGGTTCGGCACGTAGCCCAACGAGCGCACGGCCTCGTCGACGGCCTGCCGCGCCGACGCGCTCACGCGCGAGCCGCCGTTGATGGCCCGCGACGCCGTCGCCCGCGACACGCCGGCGACCCGGGCCACCTCGTCGAGCGTCGGCTGGCTGTTCACCGCCGTCACGGTAGCGATCCCGGCAGCTCGCCCGTTCGGGCCACCCGCGAGTACCAGTGCGCGCTCGCCTTCGGCGTCCGCCGCTGCGTCTCGTAGTCGACGTGCACGATGCCGAAGCGCTTGTCGTAGCCGTAGGCCCACTCGAAGTTGTCGAGGAACGACAGCACGAACACCCCGCCGACGTCGACGCCCTCGGCCATCGCGTCGTGCACCGCGCGCAGGTAGGAGTCGAGGAACGCCAGGCGCTCGCGGTCGTCGACCTGCCCGTCGACGAGCCGGTCGACGTACGCCGCCCCGGTCTCGGTGACGTACATCGGCGGCGGCGCACTGTGCCCGTCCAGGTAGTCGTCGTGGATCCGCACGAGCAGTCGCCGCAACCCGTCGGGCTGCACCTCCCAGTCCATCGCCGTGCGCGGCAGGTCGCGGGGGACGACCGTGACGTGCTCCGCAGCCGGGAACGGCGAGGTACCTCGCGGCGCTTGAGCCCGTGGTGGTTGGTTGCCCGGTCGCCGGTGGGGCTGTCAACCT
>CAVWXS010000004.1:0-33232 GCA_963758885.1 uncultured Actinomycetota bacterium | reverse complement strand
TTGTCGAACCTGCAGCTGCCATGAGGATCGCGATCATCGGCAGGATCACCGACATCGGGAAGCCGATCGCGGTCGCGAAGCTCTCGTAGGTGACCTCGTCGTCGGGCGCGAAGATGATGACCGCACAAGTGGCCAGGACCGACAGCAAGCCGATGCTGATCAGCATCCAGAAGCCCGATCGCGTGTTGAACATCTTGCGGAGCTCGCTCTTGATCAGGCGAGCTGTGGGTATCGTGCGGACCGCTTGGCGAACTGGGACGGCCGCCGTCGTGTCGGGGGAGATGGTCGTGGCGGTCATGCCGCAACTCCTTCGCGTTGGGTGTCGGCAGTGAGCGACAGGAACATGTCTTCGAGGCCCGCACCTTCGGCGGAGCGGAGCTCGGTGAGGGCAATGCCGGCGTCCAGAGCCACCACGCCTACCAGGGCGGGATCGGCGTCGGTACGGACCGAACCGTCACCCGCGAGCGTGCTGGGGATCCCGGCCTGCTCGAGGGCGTGCGCGAGGTCGCGCGGCGACGTGGAGCGGGCGAGGGTGCCGGCGGCTGCGAGCAGCTCCTCCTTGGTGCCGGAGGCGACGATCTTGCCGTTGCCGATGACGACGAGGTCATCGGCGATGACCTCGATCTCGTGCAGGAGGTGCGAGGACAGCAGCACGGTTCCGCCCTTGTTGGCGTAGCCCCGCAGCAGGTCGCGCATCCAGCGGATCCCGGCCGGGTCGAGACCGTTGGCAGGCTCGTCGAGGATCAGCACTCGCGGGTCGCCCAGCAGCGCGGTGGCGATGCCGAGGCGCTGGCGCATGCCGAGTGAGTAGTTGCGCACGCGGCGCTTGGCCTCGGTCGGGGTCAGGCTGACCAGCTCGAGCATCTCGTCGACGCGCTTGCGGGGCAGGCCCATCGTGTCGGCGGCGACGATGAGGATCTCGCGGCCGGTGCGGCCCGCGTGCTGGGCGGAGGCGTCGAGAAGGACGCCGACCTCGAGGCCGGGGTTGGGGAGGTCGGCGAACCGGACTCCGTCGATGGTTGCCGAGCCGGACGTCGGGGCGGTGAGACCGACCATGACGCGCATCGTGGTGGACTTGCCAGCGCCGTTCGGACCGAGGAACCCGGTCACGCGGCCGGGCTGGGCGGTGAAGGAGACGTTGTCGACGGCGGTGAAGCCGGCGTACCTCCGGGTCAGTGAGTCAACGGTGATCATGGGCCAACCCTCGCGGCAAGGCACCGGTCGGCGCATCGGGTGGCACCCCCCATGCTCCCCCCACCCGACCCCTGCCCAACCCGGAGTCACGGCTGACGTTTAGTCCCGCACACTCGTGCCGTAACTAGTACGTCACTCCGCCTCGCAAGGGCGCGGATCTGCGTGGGGATCCGCGGTTTGCGTTGCACAGCGCCACGTGGACCCGCCCGAGGAGGCGGCGCAGTGGCCGGGCGAAGCGAAGATCTCAGGGCGGGCTATTGATGCTGGGCCAATCACCGAGGGACCAGAGGGAGACCTCTTCCACGCTGACATCGCCGAGGTCGTGCATACCCACCTCAACGAAAGGGCCACCAGGTTGGTTGTCGAGTGATGGACCCCCACACGCGGGCTGCGAAAGATCGAGCGCGAGTAGCCCTCTGATCAAATCTCACCGCAGTGCCGCCTTCAAGCGAACGCATGCCCAAAGAGTGAGTCACACCACCGCTTGCGGGACGCACTCATCCGATGAGCGTTACCTCAGCTCGCAGATGCGTACGCTTCGGCAAGCAACCCGCGGGGCTGGTCATCGACCTGACTGACGTCGCCGAATTCCGGAAGCGTCAGCATTCTGCTCGCGGCGATGGGCTGCAACTGCTCACATCGCGCATGGCAAAGCGCGGCTCATCAAGCGACATAGAAGAACGCACGCGCTACCCAGGGCCAGAGCCACCCAGGCCAGGGACTCCATGCTCGCCTTCGCCAGCGACGCAGTCACACCGGCATGCGGTCTCGCTGGACCATCGAGCGCGTAGACATCGGGATGCTGCCCGCGTAACTTGAAGGGCCACTCATTGGAGACGCGCGAATGCGGATCAAGACGAATGCGTATTCGGTACTACTGACCGCTCTCGGGCTAGTTGCTCCAATGGCTGCTGCGGTCCACGCTTTGGCTCCGGCGCTGTCGTTGCCATCGACCCAGGCCGATCTGTGTTTCGGCCAGGTGCCGACCATCATCGCCGCGGAGGGTGAGAACGTTGTGGGCACCGATGGGCCTGACGTGGTGATCGCTCACGGCGGTGAGGCCACCGTCACTACGGGGGATGGCGACGATCTGGTGTGCATCATCGGGGTGCCCGAGCGTGGACAACCCCCAGGCACGTTCATCTACGTGGGGAGCGGCAACGATCGGGTGGACAACTCGCGATCCGGGTTCGACTACGTGACCTATCTGGGTGACGGTGCGGACGAGTACATCGGCGGAGCGGCCCGTGAGATTGTGAGTGCGTCCGAGGAATCCCAAGGAGCCGGACCCGGTCCGCCGGATCGCGACATGGACGTGATCATGACCGCGGGTTCCAGCGACAGGGTGGTCAGCGGTGGGGGGTCCGACGTGGTGGACCTCGGTGAGGGGCGTGACAGCCTCTATTTCCGGGGCCTTCCTGGGGCGGACGGGATTTTCACAGGAGGGGCCCGATCGGACCTCCTCTACCTGAAACTTGTCGACGCGCAGCCGCATTCCTGGACGATCAACAACCGCGCCGAGCGACTTCTTCGCGACGGGCAGCTGATCGGTGGGTGGGACAGCTTTAGGTGGTTTGAGGTGTTAGGGCGAACCGGGCCGCTCACGTTCCTGGGATCGGGTCAGGACGAGAGCCTGAGGACCCGTGCGCAGCAATGGCCTCTGGATCTGCGTATGGGTGGCGGCGACGACAAGGTAGTTCTCGGTCGTGGTGCCCCCTCGGACCACCGAATCAGCGGCGGCGAAGGCACGGATGAGCTCGCATACGGAGGCATTCGATACGGGTACAGCCAGCAACTTCCACGAGACATCTATCTCGACCTCTCCAGCGGAATTCTTCGAGACGCCAGGCAAGCCGGCGGAACACCACCACCGATATCCTTCCGGGCGGTCAACTTCGAGAACGCGCAGGTGGAGAATCCGACGAGCGGAAGAACGGTGATGAGGGGCACCAACGACCCGAACGTACTGACAGCTGCACTGGCGGAGGCCACCCTCTACGGAATGGCGGGGGACGACGTGCTGGTCGGCTCTGAGTTCGACGACACCCTGTTCGGCGGCCCAGGCCATGACATCGCGGAGGGCTCGTTCGGCAGCGACAGCTGCGTCGCCGAGGTGCGTAAGGGCTGCGAGCGCCCCCTAAGGGATTTTTCGCGCCAATTCGGCGATGCGGGGGTGTGGTGCCTTCACAGCGGTCCGCAGTCCCGGGGCGATTCAAATGGCTGGCTGGTCCGCGATGATTGAGATCCGCGCGACTGCCAGACCTGACGCATGGCCCGGTCGCCACAACATGAGAGTCCGGGCCGCGTTACGTAGGCCAGGAGGTTTGACGATTTGCTACTCAAGTGACGCAAGCGGCTCTGAGTATGCCCACCCCGCGCCGATATGCCCAAAGGCTCGAGTGCCTGTCATGCCGCGGGTGGCGCGGTTCTCATGTGCGTCACAACGCCGCGAAAGACCAGACGTAACTGTTCCCGCCTAGCCGACCGGGGGCAGGCTCTGCTGCTTGTCGAGCATGTCGTCCATCACGGCGACGATGAAGTCGGAGGTCGCCTGGTCGAGGCCACCCGCCACGCCGCCGTAGATCGCGCCGGCGAAGGCCTCCTCGCCCGCAGCGTGCTTCTCCTTGGCGTAGGCGATCGCATCGGCCAGGTCGGCCGTGAACGCCTCGACGACGCCGGCCCGGGTCTGGGGCCGGGTGACGGCCATGTGGATCGCGTTGGGGTACTGCTGGCCGTTGAACCGCCAGCCCTTCGGGCCGAGGAAGTCGACGAGGTGGTAGATCTCGAAGTCGTCGGAGGTGAAGGAGAAGCAGAACGTCGGCGGGCCGGACGTCCCCTCCCCCATGATCCGCAGCTCGGGATGGGACCGGACCACGTCCATCATCGCGGCGGCCGTCTCGAAGATCTCGCGCGCGTGCTCGCGGTAGCCCTCGCGGCCGAGCGAGACCATCGACGCCCAGGTGCTGGCGATCAGCCCCCCGGAACGCGAGCCCTCCATGCCCGGCGACATGTACTTGCCGCCGCTCCAGTCGAGCAGGTGGAAGTACTGCGCCCGGCGCAGCCCCTTGTCGCGGAACAGCAGCGTGGAGCTGCCCTTGAAGGCGTAGCCGTACTTGTGGGTGTCGGCCGAGATGGTCGTCACGCCCGGGACGCGGAAGTCGAACCCGGGATGGCGAACCCGAGCTCCTGCCCGAACGGGAGGATGAACCCGCCGAGGCAGCCGTCCACGTGCATCCCGACCCCGCGCGACGGACGCGAGCGCGGCCAGCTCGGCGATCGGGTCGACGGTGCCGTAGGCGTAGTTGCCGGCCGAGCCCATGATCGCGATCGTCTGGTCGTCGACGAGCTCGGCCATCGCGTCGACGTCGGCGAGCGTCGTCTTCGGGTCGACCGGTGCGACCCGGAGCTCGATGCCGAACAGGTGGCAGCCCTTGTCGAACGCCGCGTGGCCGGTCTCGGGCTTCACGAAGTTGGGCCGCGTCACGCCGCGGGTCTCCCGGGCGTGCTCGCGGTAGGCGATCAGCGCGTGCAGGATCGAGCCGGTGCCGCCGGTCGTCACCAGCCCCGCCGGCTGTTCACCTGTCTGGCCCTCGGTGACGGCCTCGGCGTGCATCAGGTCGAGGGCCATCGCGATGACCTCGCCCTCGAACTTGGTCTGGCTCGGGCACATGTCGCGCTGCAGGGCGTTGACGTGGGCGAACATCCCGAACGCCTCGCCGAGGAAGTCGTAGTGATCGTGGTCGCCGCAGTACATCGTCCCCGAGACCTTGCCGGTCTCCCAGAAGGCGTCCTCCTCCTCCGCCATCGCCCGCATCTCGGCGAGCACGTCGTCGCGGGAGCGGCCGCGGTCGGGGAGCGTGCGGTTGACGGCGAACCGGTCGGCGTACGGAAAGTCGTTCACGACCCCGGATCCTACGGATGGGGCACACTCGGCCCATGACGACGGCACAGCCGCCGACACCAGCTGGCTCGAGTCCATGCCCGAGGTCTACGACCGCTGCCTCGGGCTCGCGATCTTCGCGCCCTTCGCCGCCGACATCGCCCTCAGGGCGCGTCGACATGCCGAACGCCCGCGTGCTCGAGCTCGCGGCCGGCACCGGCATCGTGACCGCCGGCCTGGTCGAGGCGCTGCCCGACGCCGAGATCACGGCCACCGACCTCAACCCGCCGATGGTCCGCTACGGCTCCACTCCATGTCGCCGGCCCGGCCTGGCAGGTGGCCGACGCCCAGGACCTCCCTTACGCACGACGACTCCTTCGACCTGGTGGTCTGCCAGTTCGGGGTGATGTTCCTTCCCGACCGGATCGGCGCCTACCGCGACGTACGCCGGGTGCTCGCGCCGGGCGGCTCGTTCCTCTTCAACGTCTGGGACACCCTCGAGACCCACGAGGTCGAGAACGCGGTCATCGACGCGCTGGCCGAGCTGTTCCCCGACGACCCGCCCGACTTCCTGCGCCGGGTGCCGCACGGGTACGCCGACCCCACCCGGCTCCGGGCCGACGTCCAGGCCGCCGGGCTCACCGTCGCGAAGCTGGAGCGGGTCGAGCTGACGGGGAGAGCCCCGTCGGCCGCCGTGCTGGCCGAGGGCTACTGCCTCGGCACTCCCTTGCGTTTCGAGATCCAGGAGCGCGGTGACCTCGCCGACGTGGTGCCGCGCGTCTCCTCCGCCCTGACCCGCCGGCTCGGCGAGGGTGCAGTCGAGTGCCGCATGGCGGCGTACGTCGTCCGCGCGCTGACGCCGGACTGATCGGGCCCACCCGTGTTCGAGGCCGTACTCCACCTCCCACCTCGTGGTGCTGGGGATCTTCGCCGTCGGCGTGGTGGTGCTGCTCGCGATCGGACCGCTGGTGCGCGAGCGGCCGTCGGCGGCCCGGCCGATCGCCGTGGCCCTGGCCGTGGGCAACATCGCGTTCGGCCTGGTCGGCACCGTCACCGAGCTCGACCGCCGACGACATCGCGGGCAACCTGCCCCTCCAGCTGTGCGACTTCGCGTGGATCCCCGTGGCCTGGGCCTGCTCACCAGTCATCGCGGGGCGCTGGCGTTGACCTACTACTGGGGGCTGACCCTGTCCCTGCAGGCGTTGGCGCAGCCGACCCTCGACGAGGCCTTCCCCGACCCGAACTTCTTCGCCTTCTGGGGCAAGCACGTGCTGCTGGTGTGGGGCGCCGTCTACGCGACGCTGACGCTTGCGGCAGGGCCCTGACTGGCGCGGCTACCGGCTCGCGGTCGTGTGGACGTTCGCGTGGGTGGTCGTCGCGATGTCCGTCAACGGGATCCTCGACACCAACTACGGCTACTTCAACGGCAAGCCCGAGGGCACCGTGCTCGACTACCTCGGCCCCTGGCCCTGGTACGTGCTGGCCGAGGTCGCCATCGTCGCCGGGATCTGGGCCCTGATCACCCTCCCCTGGACCCGGAAACGGGCGTAGCCTGCTGGGACATTCGGGGTAGGGGAAACGGGCACATGGTCGGATCCGGGTCGGCACGCGTATTCGCGTGGTTCGTGTTCCTCGTCGCAGCCGCGCTGCTGCCGTTCGCGCCCCTGTCGTCCATCACCGCGCCGGCGTACGCCGACCCACCGGTGTTCGACGGCAAGGAGATCAAGGACCTCTGCACGATCAGCGCCGACGGCCAGAGCTGCCCGGTGTTCCCGCCGCCGCCCGGCCTGCTCAATCCTGGAGCCCTCGCTGCCGCCGGCCCTGCGATCGCCCAGTCGATGCGGAACCTGTCGGACCAGGCCATCCAGAACACGCTGGACGACCACCAGCTGCCCGGCCAGTGACCGTGACGCCGCCCTCAGCTGGGCCCGTGACGACGCCGAGGCCGAGCTGTGGGGGCTGATCGTCGAGGCCATCACCACCTCCGAGGGCCAGCGCACCACCGACCAGCAGCACGCCGCGGAGTGGATGATGCAGCTCGCCTCGGCGCAGGCCAACGACGCGGCCAAGCAGGCCGGCGAGGAGTACACGACCTGGGCCGGGCTGGACGTCCTCGACTACCGCTGCCATGGCCGACACCGCCACGAAGGCCGAGCTGACCGACTTCCTCGACGACGACGTGCGCACGTTCAGCCCGCTGTTCACCCCGCGTGGCGGCTACTGCCGCTACACCCCGCCTGTCCCGTACTCGACCGAGTACGACGGCTCCAAGACGCAGACCTGCTTCACGCCCTGCCCCGGCGTGCTGGGCTGCGCGGTGCCGACGCCCAGCTACGAGCAGTTCGTGAAGTGGGGCCAGGCCGCCGCGACGTACGCCAGCGTGACCAACGCCCAGTTCGCGCTCCAGGCGACCGCCATCGCGTCGGGGGTCGCCTTCGGAGCCACGGTCGCCGCGGCGGGGCTCGCCGCCTTCGCGGGGGTGGCCGGCACCATCACCGCGACAATCGCCGGCACGACGTTCGCCTCGGTGATCTGGCCGTTCGCCGACGCGCTGGTCACCGCGGCGGCCGGAGCAGCGGTCATCGCCGTGGTGGTCATCGTGATCCTGGCCATCATCATCGCGGTGATGGAGGGCATCCGGGTCACCGAGAACGCCGCGCTCCCGGGCAAGGTGGCCGAGCTCGTGGTGAACGCGCGCACGACCGTCACGGACCCGGCGACCCTGATCGGCACGACCGACGGCGCGGTGACGCTCTACAACCTGTTCGTCGGGCGCGACCATGCCGCGGCCGCGCAACGACCTCGCCTGCGACAACTCCCTGATCCCGCCCTGGGCCTACTCCACCAGCTTCGACCCGAACCTCATCGTCTACGTCCCCCTGGGCAGCAACACCGCGATCACCAGCACGCGCGACCGCAACGGCTGCCTCAACCCGCCGCCGATCCCGGTGGCCTCCGCGATCCGACCCGCACTTCCTGGTCCGCTCCGCCAGCCAGACGCCGCAGGTGGCCCCGACCATCGAGGTCGTCGACCCGACCTACGGAAGCGGCAAGACCGTCCGGCTGTCCGGCAACTGGTTCGTCACCAAGCGCGCCAACCTGATCGGCGACGCCGACCAGTCCCTGCGGCTCGCGTACGTCGACTGGAACGGCGTCGACCAGATCGCCTGGCTGCTCCGGGAGGACAACGGCAAGTACCACTTCGTCGGCTACCAGTCGACCGCCAGCGCCACCTCGCTCGACCCGAACTCCTGCAAGTCGTCCGGGGCCTGCTGGACCGCCACCGAGATCCGCTACGTCAACCCCGCGGGGCAGCAGCTCAGGGCCGGCGTCGAGGGCCCCGCCCAGCCGTCGGGAGCCCCGACGTACTCCCCCACCGACCCGGTCGAGGGCAGCCCGGTGACCTTCTCGGCCAACGACTTCCTCCCCGGCGGCTCGACCGGGCACGAGACCTACACCTGGCGGTTCCAGCACCTCGGGTGCGGCTGGATCGAGTGCGTGCGCAACGACCAGGGCGTCCCCGCACCCCCGTCGTACTCCGACCCGGTGACCGGCACGACGGCGACGCACACCTTCGAGAGCATCGGACCCGCCAAGGTGGAGCTGACCGTCGAGGACGACAGCGGCCACGCGGCCCAGACCGTCTTCGTGGTGAACATCGGCAACGTCCCGCCCACGGTGGTGATGGCCCAGCCCGCATGGGACGCCGACGTCGACGTGCCGATGCAGGTGGAGGCCAACATCTCCGACGCCGGGGAGCAGGGACGACGAGAACGTCGTCATCAACTATGGCGACGGCACCCAGGCCTCGCGCAAGGTCGGCTCGAACTCGATCAACCTCACCGTGCCCGGACTGCCGGACGCGATCCTGGTCGGGCCGGCGTCCTGGAACGTGACGGGCACGCACACCTACACCGAGCCCGGCATCTACTACGGCACTGTGACGGGCTCGGACTGGGGAGGCGGCACGGACTTCGCGACGTTCGTCGTCCGGGTCAAGGGCCAGCAGACGGTCACCCTCCCCGCGGTGGCCGACCACACGTACGGCGAGCAGCTGACCATGGACGCCACCGGCACGCTGTCCGGAGCGCCCATCACGTACACGACCAGCCCGCAGGACGTGTGCACGGCCACCGGCCTCAACGGGCAGACGATCTCCCTGGTCGGCGTCGGCGAGTGCACCGTCACCGCGGTGCAGCAAGCCCGTCCGCCGACGTTCCTCGCCTCGCGAGCCCGTCGAGCAGTCCTTCGACGTCTCCCCCGCGCCGCTCACGATCACCCCCGACGACAAGAGCCGCGTCTACGGCGCCGACGACCCGCCGCTCACGGCGTCGTACGACGGCCTCGTCAACGGCGACACCAGCGCCGACGTCGTGGGCCTCGAGCTCACCGGGCCGGCCGGCGACGCCGACGTCGGCGACTACGACATCACCGCCTCCGGCGCCTTCATCCCCTACTACGACATCGAGTACGCCACCGGCACGCTCGAGGTCACTCCAGCACCACTGACGATCACTGCCGATGACAAGACCCGCGTGTACGGCGAGGACTTCCCCGAACTACTCGGCGTCGTACGACGGTTTCGTCAACGGCGACGACGAGGGCGACGTCGACGGCCTCGAGATCACCGGCGGCGCACCGGCCGGCGCCGACGTCGGCGACTACACCATCAACGTCTCCGGCGCCACGAGCCCCAACTACGACATCGACTACGTCTCCGGCACCGAGCACGTCACGCCAGCCCCGCTCACCATCACCGCCGACGACAAGAGCCGCGTGTACGGCGAGGACTTCCCCGCCTACTCCGCGTCGTACGACGGTTTCGTCAACGGCGACGACGAGGGCGACGTCGACGGCCTCGAGATCACCGGCGGCGCACCCGGCCGGCGCCGACGTCGGCAACTACACCATCAACGTCTCCGGCGCCACGAGCCCCAACTACGACATCGACTACGTCTCTGGCACCGAGCACGTCACCCCCGCGCTGCTCATCATCACCGCCGACGACAAGTCGAAGGTCTACGGCGCGAAGAACCCGGCGTTCACGGCGTCGTACGACGGGCTCGTCAACGGCGACACGCAGGCCGACATCACCGGCCTGACCTTCGCCGGCCCGCCGAGCGGCTCGGCTGTCGGGAAGTACGCCATCACCCCGTCCGGCGCGAGCAACCCCAACTACAGATCAAGTACGCCGCCGGCACCCAGACCATCATCGCGGCCCCGCTGACGATCCGGCCGACCGACGTGGTCGTGGCATCGGGGGACGTCCCGGCGTATGAGTGGCACGGCGACGGATGGGTCAACGGCGACAGCGACGCGACCCTGTCCGCCCCTGGCCGCACCCCGCCGACGTGCACGGCCTCCGTAGGAGCCCCGGGCGAGTACGCCGGCGCGGTCACGTGCTCGGGGGCCCACGACCCCAACTACGACATCGCCTACGCGAAGGCGGCCCTGCGGGTCGACCCGGTCATCTTCCTCAACCAACGCGGGCTCCCGGACGATGTGAGCCAGAAGGCCTACCTGGACGGCTCCTCGGTCAACTTGCCGGTGGTCTCGCTGGACGTCCGATTCGGCAGCCGTCACTCCTACCGGTTCCCGCCGGCGCGCATCGGCGACGCGGGCACGACGTACGTGACCACGGCGGAACGCTTCGACGGACCGGTCACCGCCAACATCGACGTCACCGCCAGGTACCTCACCATGCACAAGGTGCTGCGTCGGGCGGAGGCGACTGGCGGCATCGGGCGCAAGGAAGCCGTCCGGCTCGACCAGCGCTGGGACGGCCTCCAGGCCTTGATCGACCCGCGACGCAACGCCAAGCTGCGAGCCGCCCTGCACAGCTTCGCCGACCGGGTGCGTGCTCACACCGGCGCGAGCATCCGGACAGCCACCGCCCGGGACCTGCTCGCGTACGCCCAGGCCGTCTACCGGCGCATCGGCGGCACGGGACCGCTCTAGCCGGCTCTGCGTCAGCGTCGCGGCGAGAAATCTCCACCCTCGTGTAACACCGGGCGTGCCACGCGACAGGTACTGGGTGAAACCGCTGCAGTCGGCGGCCAGGTCCCTGTGTCAGATCACTTGTCAGATCATTTGTCAGGGCAGCTCGGTGCCTCGGAGGAGCAACAGCAAATGCTAGCCATCCCCATGCGCCGGGCCCTCGGTCTGGGCGTGGCCGTCGCGGCCATCGCCTTCGGACGCGTGTACGTCGTGGGCTCGGCTGCCGCTGACGCCGAGAGCCACCCCGACACCACCCACCGCCCCGGCAAGCCTGCCGGGTCCTGAACCCACGGCGGCCCCGACGGTCCCCGTCCGGTCCGGGGCCGCCGTGCTCTTCTCGGATCGACCCAGAACAGCGCTCGAACCCGTGACATCCTCGTCCCGCCGACCCATTGACCCGGAGGAACCGTGACCAGCACCCGCCGCTCGCTGCGGGTCGAGACGCCCGTCCTCGAGCCCGACGACGCCTTCGTGGGGCGCCTGGCGGCCGGAGCGCGACTCTCCGTCGCCCCGGCCCGGCGTCGTCGGCTCGGGGTCTGGCGCGTCGCTCTGGTCACCGCCGGCGTCGTCACGGTCACCACCGGCGCCGCGTACGCCGCCGGCGTGCTCGGTCCACTTCACCTGCCGAACCCCGTCCATGGGAAACCCCGCCCCTCCGAGGAGACCGAGCCGGTGCCGGCCTCCCCGGAGGACAGCGGGAGCGACTCGGTGACGGAGCCGCCGGTGGGCCGGCCCACGGACCTCCCGACGGAGGGGACAGGAGGACCGACAGACCGACCCACCGGCCCACCTACCGACGTACCGAGCGGCAAGCCGAGCGACCTGCCGACCGGCAAACCGAGCGACCTGCCGACCGGTCATCCGACCGGATCGCCGAGCGTTCGTCCGACGCCGGCCCAGCCGACAGGCAAGCCGACCAGTCATCCGACGCCGGCCAACCCGACAGGCAAGCCGAGCGGAGTGCCTGCGGCGACGCCAACGCACAAGCCGGACCCCGCGCCCACCCACCCGTCGGCCACAGGCAGGCCGTCGCCCCAGGGAGGTCCATGACGGACGGGGGCCCATGTGGCGGGTGACGACGACCTGGTCCGCCGGGCCAAGACGGGTGACGAGGACGCCTGGCGGGAGCTCTACCGCGCCCACGCCGGGCGTCTCGTCGTCTGGTTGCGCACGATCGCGGGCGGCGATGCCGGCATCTCGCCCGAGGACCTGGCCGCCGATGCCTGGCTGATCGCCGCGCGCAAGATCGCGGAGTTCGAGGGGACCGCGTCGGAGTTCGCGGGCTACCTGTTCGGCATCGCCCGCAACGTCGCGGCCAACGACCGACGCCGAGTGGGCCGACGGCACACCTCCGGCGTCGACCCTGCCGATCTCGGCGAGCTCGGCCCCGCCACCGAGCCGCAGCTCGAGGTCGACGAGCAGGCCTGGGTGCGGTGGAAGCTCTCGAGCCTGCCGCCGCGTGAGCGCGAGGTGCTCGCCTGCCTGGAGGTCGTCGGCCTCGACGTCACCGCCACCGCCACCGCCCTCGGCCTCTCGGCCACCGCCGTCCGCGTCGCCCGCCACCGCGGCCTGCGCCGCCTCCGGACCACCCCCGACTCCTCCCCCGGCTCCGTCCTCCCGATCGTCTGAGAGATCGTTGAGTTGGCCCGAATGGCGCGTCGAGTTGGCCCAAATGGTTCAGGTGTCCGCCATTTCGGCCAACTCGAGCAACCATTCGAGCCAACTCAACGGGCGCTAGGGAATCTCGTAGCTGAGCTCGAGGTCGTCCGCCCAGGCGGAGCAGGCGCAGCCGTCGGGCGAGGGGAGGTCGGCCAACACCGTCGACAGGATGCCCTTCACCCGCTCGATGTTGGCCGCGAACATCGCGAACACCTCGGCCTGCCCGACCCCTTCGCCCGCATCGACGCCGGCGTCCATGTCGGTGACCAGGGCGAGAGCCGAGTAGCACATCCGCAGCTCGCGGGCGAGCACGGCCTCGGGATGGCCGGTCATGTTCACCAGGTTCCAGCCGGCCGCGGCGTACGACTGGGACTCGGCCCGCGTCGAGAACCGCGGACCTTCGATGACGACCATCGCCCCGCCCCGTTTGACCGTCGGGTCGGCGGCGGTGACGGCGGCGGAGAGTCGCGCGCAGTAGGGATCAGCGAACGGCGCGTGCACCGCGCCACGCTCGACATAGGTCTGCACCCGGCCGCTGGTGCGGTCGACGAGCTGGTCCGGGACCACGATGTCGCCCGGCGCCACGCTCGGCAGCAGCCCGCCGACCGCGCACGGCGCGAGCACCTGTCGCACCCCGACCGAGCGCAGCGCCCAGAGGTTGGCGCGGTAGTTGATCCTGTGGGGCGGGTAGAGATGTCCCTTGCCGTGGCGCGCCAAGAAGGCGACCCGCACACCCGCCACCTCGCCGACGGTCAGGGGACCGGAGGGTGCGCCGTACGGCGTCTCGACCGGCACCTCCTCGGCGTCGTCGAGGAACTCGTAGAAGCCGCTGCCGCCGATCACGGCGACGCCGGCGAGGGGGTGGCTCACGTGCTCACCCTGCCAGAGCGATGTGCGACCTCCACGACACCGGCGAGACCATCCGGATGGCCACGGCCCTGGACCTGCTGGCGTACGCCCAGGCCGTCTACCGCCGCATCGGCGGCACGGGGACGCTCTAGCGAGCAGGTCCGCCGGCCCGCTCGGCACCTTTCTTCGGTCGCGATGTAACGCCAGGCCCAGCCCGCGACAGGTAACGGATGCACGTGGGTCTCGCAGCCCACCTCCATCCCGGCGACGCAGCCGGGTCCTGAGCTCACGGCGGCCCCGGTTCTGGTCCCCGTCCGGTCCGGGGCCGTCGTGACTTGCTCGATCGACTCAGACCATCGCTCGAACCGTGACATCCTCGTCCCGCCGACCCACTGATCCGGAGGAACCGTGACCAGCACCCGCCGCTCGCTGCGGGTCGAGACGCCTGTCCTCGAGCCTGACGACGCCCTCGTGGGGCGCCTGGCGGCCGGAGCGCGACTCTCCGTCGCACCGGCCCGGCGTCGTCGGCTCGGGGACTGGCGCGTCTTTCTGGTCGCCGCCGGCGCTCGTCGTCCTCACGACCGGAGGCGCGTACGCCGCCGGCGTGATCGGCCCACTCCACCTGCCGAACCCCGTCCACCAGAACCCCCGCCCGTCCCGAGGAGACCGAACCGGTGCCGGCCTCCCCGACCGGACAACGGCGGGCGACTCGGTGACGGAGCCGCCGGTGGGTCGGCCGTCGGACCTCCCGACGGAGGGGACAGGAGGACCGACAGACCGACCCACCGGCCCGCCGTCCGACGTACCGAGCGGCAAGCCGAGCGACCCGCCGACCGGGTCATCCGACCGGCCATCCGACCGGACCGCCGTCCGGCCTGCCCACCCCGGCGCACCCGACGGGCAAGCCGACCTCGCATCCCTCGGGCCCGCCGAGCGGAGTGCCCTCGGCGACGCCGACGCGCAAGCCAGCTCACCCGACCGCTCACCCGACCGCTCACCCGACCCAGCGTCCGACCGACCGACCGCCGACGGGGAAGCCGTCGCCCCAGGGAGGTCCATGACGGACGGGGGGCCGTGTGGCGGGTGACGACGACCTGGTCCGCCGGGCCAAGACGGGTGACGAGGACGCCTGGCGGGAGCTTTACCGCGCCCACGCCGGGCGTCTGGTCGTCTGGTTGCGCACCATCGCCGGCGGCGATGCCGGCGTCTCACCCGAGGACCTGGCCGCCGATGCCTGGCTGACCGCCGCGCAGAAGATCGCCGGGTTCGAGGGGACAGCGTCGGAGTTCGCCGGCTACCTGTTCGGCATCGCGCGCAACCTGGCCGCCAACGACCGCCGCCGCGTCGGCCGGCGGCACACCTCCAGCGTCGACCCTGCCGACCTCAGCCGAGCTCGCCCCTGTCAGCGAGCCGCAAGTCGAGGTCGACGACCAGGCCTGGGTTCGATGGAAGCTCTCCGGCCTGCCACCGCGTGAGCGCGAGGTGCTCGCCTGCCTCGAGGTGGTCGGCCTCGACATCGCCACCACCGCCACCGCCCTCGGCATCTCGGCCACCGCCGTCCGCGTCGCCCGCCACCGCGGCCTCCGTCGCCTCCGCTCCACCCCCGACCCCTCCCCCGGGACCGTCCTCCCCATCGTCTGAGGCGGCCGGATTTCCCCGGTCGACCGGGGAAATCTTCACTTGTGGGGCTAGCGAGCCACGACAAGTTCGGGAAACCACGACAAGTACGGCGGCCAGGTGACCGTCAGGGCATCTCGTAGCTCAGCTCGAGGCCGTCGGCCCAGGCGGAGCAGGCGCAGCCCTCGGGCGAGGGGAGGTCGGCCAGCACGCTCGAGAGGATCGCCTTGACCCGCGCGATGTTGGCCGCGAACATCGCGAACACCTCGGCCTGCCCGACCCCTTCGCCGGCTTCGACGCCGGCGTCCATGTCGGTGACCAGGGCGATGGCCGAGTAGCACATCCGCAGCTCGCGGGCGAGCACGGCCTCCGGGTGACCAGTCATGTTGACCAGGCTCCAGCCGGCGGCGGCGTACGAGACGGACTCGGCCCGCGTCGAGAACCGCGGACCCTCGATGACGACCATCGCGCCGCCCCGCTTGACGGCCGGGTCAGCGGTGGCGACGGCCGCCGAGAGCCGTTCGCAGTAGGGATCGGCGAACGGCGCGTGCACCGCACCCCGCTCGACGTAGCGTCTGCACCCGGCCGCTGGTGCGGTCGACCAGCTGGTCGGGGACCACGATGTCGCCCGGCGCCACGCTCGGCAGCAACCCGCCGACCGCGCACGGCGCGAGCACCTGTCGGACGCCGACCGACCGCAGCGCCCAGAGGTTGGCGCGGTAGTTGATCTTGTGGGGCGGGTAGCGGTGTCCTTCGCCGTGGCGCGCCAGGAAGGCGACCCGCACCCCGGCCACCTCGCCCACGGTCAGGTGGCCGGAGGGCGCGCCGTACGGCGTCTCCACCGGCACCTCGTCGGCGTCGTCAAGGAACTCGTAGAAGCCGCTGCCGCCGATCACGGCGACCGCGGCGAGGGACTGGCTCACGTGCTCACCTTGTCAGAGCGGTGTGCGAGCCTTCAGGCGTGTTCGATGCGGAGTTCCTCGGGCCACGCGTCGACGTCCCGGTGCCGGTCGGTGCGGTCGCCGACGACGTGCTCGACGTCGACGGCACGACCCGGTGGGACTACACCCACTTCTCGCTGGCGATGAGCGCCTCACGCCGGCTGGCGCGCTGGGTGGGCTGGCACATCGACGGGCTGACCCTCTTCCCCAGCGAGTCGATCCCGCGCGCCAACGACTTCCGGCTCGACCCGCGGCTGCCGGCCGAGGCCCAGACCGGCGAGGACGTGTACGCCGGCAACGACCTCGACCGCGGCCACCTCGCCCGTCGCTCCGACCTGCTGTGGGGCAGCCTCGACGAGGCGCAGGCCGCCAACGAGGACTCGTTCTTCTTCACCAACATCACCCCGCAGATGAATGACTTCAACCAGTCCGGGCTCGACGGGGTCTGGGGCCTGCTCGAGAACGCCGTGCTCGAGCAGGCCGGGCTCGAACGCCGGCGGCTGACCCTGTTCGGCGGCCCGGTGCTCACCGACGACGACGTCGTCTATCGAGAGGTGCTGATCCCGGGCGCCTACTGGAAGGTGGTCGTCTACGTGCTCGACGGCCGGCTCAGCGCACGCTGCTTCGTGCTCGCCCAGGAGGTCGACCCGCTCCGGCTCTCGTTCAGCCTCGACGAGTTCGCGACCTTCGAGGTCTCGCTCGCCGACCTCGAGACGCTGCTGTCGCTGACCTTTGCGTCACTGCACGCGCCGACGGTCGGCGTACCCCGCAGGCACCGCCGCAGGAGGATCACCGACGTCCGCGAGATCGCCTGGTGAAACGGCGTTGGCCGGCAGGGTCCTGACGCGATCTGGGGGTGACATGCTCACCTGCACGCGAAGGAGCCCTCGTTGACCGCCCTGCCACATGATCGGCCCGAACCCACCCGCGACCTGCTGTGGTCGCCGGCCAGCGTGCCCGCCTCGTGCGGCTGTGCACGGCGGTCGTGGGCGATCCCTCCGCCGCGGAGGACCTGGCCCAGGAGACCATGCTCGAGGCGTGGCGGCTGCAGGACCGCCTCGACCGATCCGACCGGCGCCGAGCCTGGCTCAACGCCATCGCCCGCAACGTCTGCCGCCGCTGGCTGCGCGCGCGAGGGTCGGCGCCCGTGCCGACCGGCCAGAGCTAGATGGCAGCGAGGCGCGAGACCTCGACACCGTGCTCGAGCGCGAGGAGCTTGTCGAGCTGCTCGACCGCGCGCTCGGCCTGCTGCCGGCGGCCACCCGCGAGGCGCTGGTCGGCCACTACGTCGAGGAGCTCAGCCACGCCGAGATCGCCGAGCGGATCGGCACGTCGGCCGACGCGGTCTCGATGCGGGTGAGCCGGGGACGGGCGCGGCTGCGCTACCTGCTCGAGACCCGGTTCGCCGACGACGCGGTCGCCGAGGGCTGGGCGCGCCGCGACGACGCGGGCTGGCGGCCGACCCGGCTGCGCTGTCCCGACTGCGGGCGGGCGAGCGGTCGAGTTGCGGCACGACGCGACCGAGGTCGCCTTCCGCTGCCACGACTGCGACCCGGACGGGATGTCCACGCGGCTGCCGCTCGACGCGCCGGTCTTCGCCGCGCTCCTGGGCGACGTACGCCGGCCGAGCGCGATCCAGGCGCGGCTCGCGGCATGGACCCATGCCTACTGGGACTCGGCCAGCCCCGAGCTGTGTGCGGTGCGACCGCCCCGTCCGCGCCCGGCCCTACACCCGCGACGACGTCGAGCGCTGGTCGGGCCGGCACGGGTTGCTACGCCGAGTGTGATGTCTGCGGTGAGGTGGTCAGCGGGCTCGGTGGCCGGGATCGCGCTCGCTCGGCCGGAGGTGCGCGCGCGCTCAAGCGCGACCCGAGGCTGCGGCTGCTGCCGGTCCGCGACGTCGTCCGTGACGGCGCCGACGCCAAGGTCGTCAGCCTCGGCAGTGCGGCCGGCGTTCCCGTCGTCAGCGCGGTGTTCCTGCGCGACTCCCTGCGACTCGTCCACGTCGACGGTCCCAGCCATCGGCTGAGCCGTGCTCGCCGTCCTGCGGCGGCGCGACTTCTCCCTCCTGTGGTTCTCCGGCCTCATCTCGGTGGCCGGCGACTGGGTGCTGATGATCGCGCTGCCCTACTACGTCTACGTCACGACCGGCTCCACGCTCGCCACCGCGGGGATGACCGCGGCCGAGCTCGCGCCGGCGATCCTGCTCAGCTCCTTCACCGGCGTCTTCGCCGACCGCTGGAACCGCAAGCACATCCTCGTGGTGGCCAACCTGCGTCCAGGCCGCCGTCGTGGCTGCGCTGCTGCTGGTCGGCGAGGGATGGCTCTGGGTCGTGTACGTCGCCGCGGCGCTGCAGTCGGCCGCCGCGGCGTTCTCACAGCCCGCCGAGTCCGCGCTGCTGCCGTCACTGGTGCCGCGCGAGCTGCTGGTGCAGGCGAACGCCCTGAACGCGCTCAACAACCGGCTCGGCCGGCTGGCCGGCGTACCCCTGGGCGCGGCGCTGCTCTCCTGGTGGGGTCTGGACGCGGTGGTCGTGGTCGACGCGCTGACGTTCTTCGTCGCCGCCGCGCTGGTCGCGCCGATCGTCGTTCCTGCGCGCGCCCGGCCGATCGCCGGCGCCGAGCCCGTGGAGCCGCACTTCTGGCGCGAGTGGACGGCAGGCCTGCGGGTGGTACGCGACGACCGCACCATCGCCGTGCTGTTCGTGGTCTTCGGGCTGATGACCTTCGGCGGCACCATGCTCGACCCGCTGTATCGTGCCGTGGATCCGCGACGTGCTCGACGAGGGCGTCGGCGTGGTCGCGGTCGCTGACCATGACCTCGTCGATCGCGGGCATCGTCGGGTCGCTGCTCGTCGGCGCGATCGGCGGCCGCGTACCGGCACGGGAGCTGATGGGCTGGGGATCGGTGGTCGCGGGCGTGCTGCTGGTGCTCAAGTTCAACATCCCCGTGCTGTGGCTGACGATCGCGCTCTCCGCGATCGGCGGCGTGACCGCCGTCGCCTCGTCCGTCGGCGTCGAGACGCTCGCCCAGGAACGCACGCCCGAGCACGTCCGCGGCCGCGTCTTCGGCTCGCTCCAGGCCTCGATCTGGCTGTCGAGCCTCCTCGGCGCCGTGGTCGGCGGCGTGCTCGGCGAGGTGCTGTCGGTGGTCTTCGCCGTGAACGTCGCGTCGGCGCTCGTCACGCTCTCGGGCGTCGTCGTCCTGCTGTCGATCCCTCGTGGTCGGCCGGACGTCATACGTTCTGGTCGCGATAGCGACCAGAACGTATGACGTCCCGGCCGCACCTCAGAGAACGGCGAGCACCGCGTGGGCGTAGGCCCGCTCGGGGTCGACGTCGACGTGCCGAGAGCCGTCGGCGAGGACGACGGCGTACCCCTCGATCTCGCCAGGCACCCGCTCCATCGCCGCGAACCGCTCCCCCAGCAGCGCCCTCAACTGGTGCTCCCACGGGATCCACAGCACCTCGTCGGCGGGCACGCTGTCGAGCGCCCACTCGGTGGTGCCGTTGAACCGGATCAACCGCCCGCTCGGCAGGTCGCGTACCTCGATCACCATCTCGCTGACGATGAACGGCTCCTCGAAGTCGCGGTCGGGCACCAGGAACCGGTCGCCCGGCGACGGCACCCACGCCACCTCCGCCCGCTGCATCGCCTCGCGGAGCGTCCGAGCGGTCTCGAGGGTGATCACCCGGCCATTGTCACCACGCCCCCGCGTCTGGCTGTCCGCTCGATCAAGGGACAGACTGATCGGATGGCGGGACGGCAGCTCCGGACGGCGTCTCCAGTGTCGCGCTCCGATCTCGCCCGACCATGACGGCCTTCCGTCGCGGCAGGTTGCCGCGAGACGTGCACACCGCCCCCGACAGATCGGCGCGTCAGGTACGCCGCTCGTAGACCTCGCGTCGGTGGCCCGCAGCAACGACGAGGACGACGAGCCGACCGTCGTGGATCTCGTAGACGACCCGGTAGTCGCCAGTGCGCACGCGCCACTCGCCAGCGCCGCCAACCAGCTTGCGCGCCCTGGGAGGGCGGGGGTCCTCGGCCAGCAGCTCGATGGCCGCCTGGATCCTGCGACGCGCCGAAGCGTCCAGCTTGCGAAGCTGCCGGGCCGCCGAGGGAGCCACCTCGATCGCGTAGGTCACGCCAGTCCGAGATCGGCCTTGACCTGCTCCCATGGCACCGGTTGTTCGCCCGTCTCCGCCATCTCGTCGCGCGCGGCGCGGGCCGCTGCGACGTCCGCGTAGTCCTCGGCGAGCTCGATGAGCCAGTCAAGGTAGGCAGCATCGACCACAGCCGCTACGCGCCGCCCGCGCCGAGTCAGGTAGACCGGCTCGTGACCGACACGCGCCTCGTCCACGACATCTGCCAGCCGGGCGCGGGCTTCGCTCACCGTGAGTTCGCTCATTTGTACATCTTTGCGTTATTCGCCATTTCAGTCATCCAGCGCCACCACCGCGGCCCCGGTCGCGCCGATCAGCGCGGACTCCTGCCCGCCCGGCACCTTCAGCGGCAGGTGCAGCGGCGCGGTCAGCCGCACCCGCACGGTCTGGGCAGCCGGGTCTGCGTCGACGTGCACCTTGAGGCCGGGGTACTTCGCGTACGCGCCCGCGCGCTGGAGGTAGTCGTGGACGGCGACCCGCGCCTCGGCCTGGGTGACCGCGAGCCGGCCGTCGCGGACGCCGCCGTCGTAGACGTCGTTGCCCGCGGCACCGAGGTCGGCGCCGGCCAGCGCGGCGCCGTCGGCGAGGTTGTCGAGACCCTGGCGCTGCAGGTAGGCCGCGGAGGCGTCGGTGACGACCGCGATGCCCATGGCGAGCACCGCCGCCAGGCCGATGATCATCACCGTCGCCTGGCCGGACTCCGACCGGCTGCGCGTCACGGCGCGGCCCCGGCAGGGCTCCTGGTACTGACCGATCGGCACGTGGTGCTCGGCATCGAGCCGGAACGACGCCGCGCCGTCCAACAGGTCGGGGACGAACGGCAGCTCGACGCTGGTCTCGACGCGCACGCTGACGACGGCGGCGCCCACATGGCAGTCGGGGCGCGGCGGGCAGGCCACGGTGATGGACCAGTCGGACTCGCTCCAGGCCCTGGTCGGCGAGCGCCACCGCTGCCGCGGCCTCGGCCCGCTGCCGGCCGGTCGCGTCGTCGGGGGCGAGCGCGAAGGCGCGGCCGGCCGACCGCGCGGCGGCGGTCACCCCGAACGAGCCGCGCTGCACCTCGGAGACCGACAGCACGATCCACACCATCGGCAGCAGCAGCAGGATGCCGAGCCAGGTCATCTCGACGAGGGCGGTCCCGGCCTGGGTGCGGCCGTCTCACTGCTCCTCCTCGATCGCGTGGCCCGTCACGGTCAGCTCGACCGCGGGGCCACCGATGCCGAGCGCGGGTACGACGACGCGCACGCGTACCTCCACGCCCGGCGCACCGCTGCACGAGCACCGGCCTCGCGACGACGTCCTCGGCGAAACGCGCGGCCAGCGCTCCTTCGATGTGAGCCCGCGTGTAGGCAGCGCCGTCGGCCGGCGCGCGGTCGAGCGTGGCGGCGTACCGAGCACCCTCGGAGGCGGCCGCGGCCAGGGTGTTGCGGACGAGCAGCACGAGTGCCAGCTGGAGGATGCCCAGGAACACGGGGATCAGCACCACCAGCACGAGCACGAAGTCGACGACCGCGGCGCCCCGCTCCCGCCGTTGCGGGCGCATCGGCTGAGGGCGCATGGCTCTAGTTCTTCACCTGGTCGAGCGCGTCCTTGAGCATCTGCTTGAGCTGTTCCTCCGCAAGACCCCAGATGGCCACGACGAGGGCGGCGGTCATCATCGTGACGAGCACCCAACCCGGTACGTCGCCGCGCTCGTCACGCTCCTGTCGCCAGCGGTGCGCGAGAGCGAGGTGGCTGCGGAGCAGCACGGTCGAGCAGACGGTTCATCGGTTCCCCTTCTATGGAGTGGTCAGGCTGAGGCCGATCACGCCCGGGAAGAGCGCGAACAGCACCGTCACGGGCAGCACGAGGAACACGACCGGCACCATCATGAAGACCTCCTTGCGCGCTGCGGTCTCGATCAGCTCGCGGCGCGAGGCCTCGCGGACGTCGGCCGCCTGGGCGTGCAGCACGTCGGCCAGTGGGGTGCCGCGTTCGACGGCCACGGCCACGCCCTGGGCGAAGCGCGCCACGACCGGGACGCCGGAGCGGGCCGCGAGGGCGTCGAAGGCCAGGGTCACCGGCTCGCCGGTGCGGACTGCGGCCAGGACGCGCTCGAGGTCGGCGGACAGGTCGCCACGGCTTCGCCGGCAGACGCGGTCGAGCGCCGCGACCGGACCCTCCCCCGCGGCCACGGCGAGCGACAGCAGCTCGGCGATCGTCGGGAACTCCGCCAGGATCCGGCGCTCGCGCTGCCTGACCTGGGAGGACAGGTGGTTGTCGCGGACGACCACGCCGGCGACGAACCCGATGGCGCACAGGACCAGCGACGACATCGCGCCACCGCTTCCGCCGAGCGTGCGGAGCAGGGAGTACGCCGCCGCCGCGGCGAACCCGACCAGGCCCCACACCACCTGTTCGATGCGGAACTCGTGGACGGTCCTGTCGAGGGCCGCGCGGTCGAGCCGGCGGCGTACGGACCCCGCACCGCCCATCACGGCCTCGACCCCGTCGGCGGCCGAGCGCAGGAACGGGCCGAAGACGCCGACGACGGCCGAGGTCGGTGCGGCCGCGGCGGTGCGCGGAGCGGGTGATCGCCCGACCTGGGGAAGGTCGCGGACGTAGGGCAGCACCCGGGCGGCGAGCTGCGGCCTGCGGATCGCCCGCGCCCGCGAGGCGGCCA
Source organism: uncultured Actinomycetota bacterium (assembly GCA_963758885.1). Lineage (GTDB taxonomy): Bacteria > Actinomycetota > Actinomycetes > Propionibacteriales > Nocardioidaceae > Nocardioides. The sequence goes on along the minus strand of CAVWXS010000004.1, from coordinate 10,270 downwards.
GCAGCACCCCGGCGGCGACCAGCGCGCCGAGCACCGCTCCCCACCAGGCCAACGATCCAGCTTGGCTCATCGCAGGATCCGGCGCTCGACGGGCAGGCGGCCGATGCGCATCATCAACCAGTACGACGCCACGCACAGCGAGGCGCCCACCACCAGGATGCCCACGCCCGCCGGAGAGGCGTAGCGGCGGATGACGTCGGACTGGAACGACATGATCAGCAGCACCAGCCACGGCGCCGCCACCGCCAGGCGGGCGCCGTTGACGGTCCACGCCTGGCGCGACTCCATCTCGGAGCGGGTGCGGGCGTCGTCGCGCAGGTAGCCCGACAGGTTGCGCAGCAACCGGCCGAGCTCGCCGCCGCCGACCTCGCGGGCGATCCGCAGCCCCTCGACCACACGGTCGCCGACCGGGTCGGCCAGCTCGTCCTTGAGGCGGTCGAGGCAGTCACCGAACCGGCCGGTCACCTGGTAGTCGAGGGCGAAGGTGTCGAACGCGGGCCGTAGCGGCTCGGGCCCGCGCACTCCCAGCGCGGCCAGGGCATCGGGCAGGGAGAGTCCGGCCCGCACGGCCGAAGCCAGGTTGTCCACGGCTTCCGGCCAGACCTCGGCGAACTCGCGGCGACGGCGACGCGCCCGTGCGGCGACGACCGCGAACGGCAGGTAGGCGGCCATCACACCGAAGGCCAGCGCCACGGGCGGCGTGCCCGAGACCACCCCGATGACCGTCGTCGCACCGGCTCCGATGGCGAGGCTCAGCACGGCCAGGCCCGGCACCGACACCTGGTTCATCCCGGCCTCACCGAGCCGGCGAGCGACCCACCCGCTGCGGTCGCGGGATGATCGGGGAACCCGCGGGATCGCGAAGGCCGACCACACCAGGAGCAACCCGACGCCCACGCCGAGACCGATCAGCGCACCCATCACCGGCCCCCGTCGAACCGACCGGCCAGGATGCCGTGGACGTCGATGCCGAGACGCTCGAACCTGGCCGGCCGCGGAGGCATCCCGCCCGTGGCCACCAGCTCGCCGCCGACCCGCTCGAAGACGGTCTCCGTCTCGATCACGTCGTTCTCGACCCGGCCCGGGACCGCCACGACCTCGTTGACCCGCCGCACGCCCTCCGCGTCGACGCCGAGATGGACCACGAGGTCGACCGACGACGCCACCGTCGGCACCACGAAGCGGGCCGAGATGTTCTCCCCAGCCAGCAGCGGCAGGGTGCACATCTTCATCAGCGCCTCACGCGCACTGTTGGCGTGGAGCGTGCACATGCCGGGCAGACCGGCGTTGAGGGCGAGCAGCAGGTCGAGGCACTCCTCCGACCGGACCTCGCCCACGATGATCCGGCTCGGGCGCATCCGCAGGCTCTCGCGGACCAGGTCGCGCAGCGCGATCTCGCCGGTGCCCTCGAGCCCGGCCTGGCGCGTCTGCATGGGCACCCAGTCGGGGTGGGGGAACCGCAGCTCGAAGACCTCCTCCGCGCTGACGACCCGGTCGCCACCCGGGATCGCGGCAGCCAGGCAGTTCAGGAGCGTGGTCTTGCCGGCTTGCGTCCCGCCGGCCACCAGGATGTTGAGCCCGGCTCGGACGCTGGCCTCGAGGAACGCCGCCGACGACGACGTCAGGCTGCCCAGCTCGACAAGGTCGGTGAGCCGGGCGGCCTTGAGCACGAACTTGCGGATGTTGACGGCGGAGAACCCGCGGCTGATCCCTTCGAGGACGACGTGCAGGCGGTGACCCTCAGGCAGCATCGCGTCGACGAACGGACGGCTCAGGTCGATGCGCCGTCCGCTCGACTTGAGCATCCGCTCGACCAGCTCGTCGACCTGCGCACGAGTGAGCAGCAGGTTGGTCAGCTCGTGGCGGCCGTAGCGGGCCACGAACACCCGGGACGGGTCGTTGACCCAGATCTCCTCGACGGCGGGGTCGTCGAGGTAGGGCTGCAGCGGCCCGAAGCCCGACACCCGCGCCACCAGCTCGCCCACCACGGCAGCGGCGTCGGCCACCGGCGCGACCGCCCCGGTGAGGCTGCGCTCGTCGTGGTCGCGGACGACGCCCTCGGCGATGCGGCGTACGACGGGGGCGTCGCGCTGCGGGTCGACGCCCTGGCGGCGCACGGCCTCGCGCACCAGCAGGTCCAGCTGGTCGACCAGCTCCGTGTGTGCGTGGTCGTGACCTTCGAGCGCCGTCGCCGACACGCCGCCCCCTCCCGAGATGAGTTGCGGGTGGGACGCTAGCGCCCCACGCAGCGCTTGTCGGCGCGCGGACGCGTTTGTGGACAACCCGCACGGACCTGGGAGACCAGGCGCCGTAGCAGTCGGGAAGAGTTCTGGGTTCGCGTGTCCCGATCTCGTGGCCGAGCGTGGTGACTTGGGGACAACGACCCCATCGCAACACGCCGGAGAAGCTCCACGGCCGGTGACACCATTTCGACCCGTATGTCACGGAGACCAACAGAACGTCCTCAGTTGCTCCACCATCCTCGGGATACACCCGCGGACCTCCCGTGGGCGAAGGGGGTTGCACGTGAACGGACCGATGGTCGGGAGCGCCACATGACCGACACGATCCTGCTGGTCGAGGACGAGCGCGACATCGCTTTCCCGCTGGGCCGCACGCTCGAGCGCGAGGGGTACGACGTGTCCTGGGTCGGCAACGGGCGCGAGGCGTTCGACGTGGTCGACGGCGGACCCGTCGACTGCGTGATCCTCGACCTGTCGCTGCCCGACATGGACGGCGTCGACGTCTGCCGGTCGCTGCGCGACAGTGGCTACGACGGCGGGATCATCATGGTCACCGGTCGGTCCGGCGAGCTCGACTGCGTGGTCGGTCTCGACAGCGGCGCCGACGACTACGTGCGCAAGCCCTACGGACTGGCCGAGCTGCTGGCCCGGCTGCGCGCGACGCTGCGCCGTACCCGCGGCGGCCAGCCCGACGCCGTACCGGCCGACTCCGCGCTCCAGCTCGACGTCGAGGGCCGCCGTGCCTTCGCCGGCGACATCGAGATCTCGCTGACCAACAAGGAGTTCGGCGTGCTGACGGTGCTGGAGGCCCACCGCGACAAGGTCGTGCCCCGCGGCCGGCTGATGTCGGAGGTGTGGGACGAGAACTGGTACGGCTCGACCAAGACCCTCGACGTCACCATCGGCCGCCTGCGCAGCAAGCTCGAGTCCGTCGAGCTGCCCGACCGGATCGTGGCCGTGCGCGGCGTCGGCTTCCGGCTCGAGCACACCCGCCAGCTCGAGTGACCGGGTCGTGTGGCTGAGAGGGCGCTAGAGCGCGCTGTCAGCCACACGAGCCGATCTGGTGCGCTCGAGGTAGCGCTCGGCGGCGTGGGACGACGGGCCGATGCCGATCGCCGCGACCACCACGATGAGGGCGATGACGATCCAGCCGGGTGCGCCCCAGGTCATCGCCAGGAACGTGTACAGCGCCGGGGCCCAGATGTCGGCCATCGTGAAGCCCAGGCCGGAGACGCCCTGGTACTCCCCCAGCCGGTCGGGGTCGGAGAGCTCCGAGACCAGGCCCCACATGCCCGCCGACTGGAACAGCTCGGAGCCGGTCACCGTCACGTGGCCGATCCAGACCAGCGCGATCGTGACCCATCCGACGGTGTCGTGGGTGACGAGCACGATCGCGCAGGAGAGGACGAAGCAGGCGGCGCCGCGGTACTGCGCGCGCAGGCTGAGACGTACGTCGGTCACGCCGCGGGCCGTCAGCACCTGCAGGAAGACGGCCATCACCGTGTTGGTGCCGAACAGCCAGGCCAGCAGCACGTGCGGCGCGTCGGTCTCCTGCACCAGCCACAGCGGGATCACCACGTTGAGCAGCACGCCGTGGGTGCCCAGCACGCCGTTGCACACGCTCATCAGGACGAAGCCGCGGTTGTGCATCGCGCTGCGCTTCTCGCCGGCGTGCTCGGCAGCCTGCTCGAGCGGCGTGTCGCCGTAGGCCTCGTGGTCGTCGCCGACCAGGTTCGGCAGCCGGAAGACCAACACCGCGTTGAGCGCGAGCAGCGCGGCGGTCACCAGTGGCACCAGCCGCACGACGTCGTCGCTCCCGGTCGCGAGCGCCAGCCCGGCGGCCAGCGCGCCGAGGGTGTAGCCGACGTTGCGGGCGGCCCTGAGGTAGGCCTGGTAGCGGACCCGGTCTCCGCGAGGGAAGACCGCGAGGGAGTAGGCACCGCGGCCGGCGCGACGGCCGGACTCGACCACCGACATCACGACCATCATCGCCACGAACGGCCACCAGCCGGTGATCAGCGGCCACGCGGCGTACAGCACCGCCTCGATCGCGCTGGTGAGCTGCCACATCTGCTTGTAGCCGATGCGGTCGGCGACCTTGCCGAGCGGCACCGACATCGCGAACCGCGCCAGCGCCGCGATCGAGAGACCGAGGCCGACCTGCTGCGCGGAGAGCCCCACGATGACGGTGAAGAACACCGCGCTCCCGGTCAGGAAGGCACCCTCGCCGAAGGCCGAGATCACCGACTGGCCGGCCAGGCTGCGCACCAGCGGCGTCGGGCCCACCATCTTGGTCAGCCGGTCCCGGAGCCGTCGTGCGTCCACCATCGCGGGCCATCTTGCGACGAGTGACTTGATGCCGGGAAATCGGCGTCATCGGTCCCTGGCGCCCGGAGTCGGGGAGTCGTACATTGGCGGAACCTGATCCGACGACTGTTCCCGTCGGCCCGGCGTGACCGAGACCCCGTTCACCGGACCGCCCGTTCAGCCCATTGCATGGGACCCGCTGGTCCCGGGGGATGCGATGCCGGTGCCCGACCTGTTCACTGCCAACCGCGTACGCCGTCGTGTCACGGTGCGCGGAGTCGTGCAGGGCGTGGGGTTCCGGCCGCACGTCTATGCGCTGGCGCGGTCGTTGCATCTCTCCGGCGCGGTCTGGAACACCGGCGACGGCGTGGTCGTCGAGATCGAGGGGGCGCCCGGCGGCGCCGAGGCGTTCACCTCCCGGGTGCGCGCCGAGGCGCCGCCGTTGGCGCTCGTCAGCGACGTCGAGGTCGAGGAGATCGAGCTCCAGGGCGGCACCGAGTTCGTGATCCGCGAGTCCGAGCAGGCCGCCGGACGCACCTTCGTCGCTCCCGACGTCACCATCTGCGACGACTGCCTGGCCGACCTGCGCGACCCGGGCAACCGCCGCTTCCGGCACCCGTTCGTGACCTGCACCAACTGCGGCCCGCGCTACACGATCACCACCGGGCTCCCGTACGACCGGCCGGCCACGACGATGGCGGGCTTCGCGATGTGCGCGGCCTGTGCGGCCGAGTACGCCGACCCGGCCGACCGCCGCTTCCACGCCCAGACCGTCTGCTGCCCCGACTGCGGGCCGCGGCTGAGCCTGGTCGCACCGGCCCACACGACGACGTACGGCGAGGTCGCCCTCGCCGAGGCGCGCGCGATCCTCCGCGAGGGCGGCGATCGTCGCGGTCAAGGGCATCGGCGGCTACCACCTGGCCTGCGACGCGACCAACGGCTACGCCGTGGCGATGTTGCGCAAGCGCAAGCAGCGCGGGGACAAGCCGTTCGCGGTGATGGTCACCACGCTCGACGACGCGCAGCACCTCGTCGACCTCACCCCGGCCGAGGCCGCCCTGCTGACCAGCCGCGGCCGCCCGATCGTGCTGGCCCGGCGACACCCAGGCGCCCTGGCGGCGGCCGTCGCGCCCGGCCAGGGCGATCTCGGCGTGATGCTCGCCTACGCGCCGCTGCACCACCTGCTGCTCGGCCTGCCCGGCGACGAGCCCGGGCCGCGCGGCACTGGTGATGACCAGCGGCAACGTCTCGGGCGAGCCCATCGTCACCGACGACGCGGACGCCCTGGTGCGGCTCGACGGCCTGGCCGACGCGTGGCTCGCGCACGACCGCCCGATCCACGTGCCGTGCGACGACTCGGTGACCCGCGCCGTCGCAGAGCGTCGAGGCGCCGGTACGCAGGTCCCGCGGCTACGCACCGCTCCCGATCAGCCTTCCCTTCGACGCCCCGCCGTCCCTGGCCGTCGGCGGCGACGTCAAGAACACCTTCTGCCTCGCCGAGGGGCGGCTGGCCTGGATGTCCGGCCACATCGGCGACATGGACGACCTGGCCACCCAGCGCGCGTTCGGCGCAGCCGTCGAGCACCTGTCGATGCTGACCGGAGTCGAGCCGCGGGCGGTCGCGGCCGACCGCCACCCGGCGTACCGCTCGCGCCGGTGGGCCGTCGACCACTTCCCAGCAGCCGACGTCGTGGAGGTCCAGCACCACCACGCCCACGTCGCCTCGACGATGGCCGAGCACGGCGTGCCCGACGGACGGCGGGTGATCGGCGTCGCCTTCGACGGCACCGGCTACGGCGACGACGGCGCGTCGTGGGGCGGGGAGTTCCTGGTCGCCGACTACCGGGGTTACGAGCGTGCCGCGCACCTCGCGTACGTCGACCTGCCCGGCGGCGACGCCGGCGTCCGCAACCCGTGCCGGATGGCGCTCTCCCACCTGCGCAGCGCGGGCGTGCCGTGGGATCCCTCGCTGCCCAGCGTCCGCGCCTGCGACGACACCGAGCTCAACCTGCTCGACCGCCAGCTCGAGACCGGCCTGCGGTGCGTGCCGACGTCCAGCATGGGACGGCTCTTCGACGCCGTCGCGTCGCTGGCGGGCATCTGCCACCGCGCCGAGTACGACGCCCAGGCCGCGATGGAGCTCGAGGCGCTCGCGCGGCCGTTCGGGTTCGCCGAGCTCGAGCGCCGCACCCGGGCCTACTACTTCGGTGAGGACGGCGACCCGACGCCGGTCATCTGGTCGGTGGTGCAGGACGTCCGCAAGCGCACCGACCCGGGCCTGGTGGCCGCGCGCTTCCAGGCGGCCGTGGTCGACCTCGTCGTCGACACCGTGCGACGCCTGCACGAGCAGACCGCGCATCTCCACGGTGACGCTGAGCGGCGGGGTCTTCCTCAACGCCTTCCTCACCGAGGCCTGCGCCGAGCGGCTCACGACCGATGGCTTCGAGGTGCTCACGCACCACCGGGTGCCGGCCAGCGACGCCGGCATCGCGCTGGGACAGCTCGCGGTGCTCGCGCACCGCGGTGATCGCGACCACCGACCAGGGGCGGGAGGGCCCGCCGGAACAGGAGGAACCATGTGCCTAGCAGTGCCCGGGACAGGTGCTGGAGATCGAGGAGCGTGACGGCACGCGGATCGCCCAGGTGGACTTCGGCGGGGTGACCAAGGAGGTGTGCCTGGAGTACGTGCCCGACCTGGAGGTCGGCGAGTACACGATCGTCCACGTCGGCTTCGCCCTCCAGCGCCTCGACGAGCAGTCGGCGCTGGAGACCCTCGACCTGTTCCGCCAGATGGGTGAGCTCAACGCCGAGTTCGGAGACCACTGGGGGATGGCGGCCGAGCAGGCCGGACTGCCGCGACCCGACCTGGCACCGGTGATGAACGACCCCGACGAACGACTCGGGAAGGAGACCGGCGATGAAGTACCTCGACGAGTTCCAGGACCCCGAGCTGGCCAAGCGGCTGCTCGACGACATCCACGCGACCGCCAAGAACCCCTGGGCGATGATGGAGGTCTGCGGCGGCCAGACCCACACGATCATCCGCCACGGCCTCGACCAGCTGCTGCCCGACGGCATCGAGCTGATCCACGGACCGGGCTGCCCGGTCTGCGTGACCCCGCTCGAGGTCATCGACAAGGCGCTGGAGATCGCGTCGCGGCCCGACGTCATCTTCTGCTCGTTCGGCGACATGCTGCGCGTGCCCGGGAGCGAGAAGGACCTGTTCCGGGTCAAGAGCGCCGGCGGCGACGTGCGCGTCGTCTACTCCCCGCTCGACGCGCTCAACCTCGCGCGGGCCAACCCCGACAAGCAGGTCGTCTTCTTCGGCATCGGCTTCGAGACCACCGCGCCGCCCAACGCGATGACGGTCTACCAGGCCAAGAAGCTCGGCATCGAGAACTTCAGCCTGCTGGTCAGCCACGTCCGCGTGCCACCGGCGATCGAGGCGATCATGACCTCGCCGGTGTGCCGGGTGCAGGCCTTCCTCGCGGCCGGGCACGTGTGCACGGTGATGGGGATGGGCGAGTACCCCGGGCTCGCCGAACGGTTCGGCGTACCGATCGTGGTCACCGGCTTCGAGCCGCTCGACATCCTCGAGGGCATCCGGCGCACGGTGCACCAGCTCGAGGACGGCCGGGCCGAGGTCGAGAACGCCTACCCCCGCGCGGTGGCCGCCGAGGGCAACCCGGTGCGCGATCAGGATGCTCGAGGACGTCTTCGAGGTCGTCGACCGCGCCTGGCGCGGGATCGGGATGATCCCGCAGAGCGGCTGGCGGCTGTCGGAGAAGTACCGCGAGTACGACGCCGAGCACCGCTTCTCCGTCGGCGACATCCACACCCAGGAGTCCTCGATCTGCCGCTCGGGCGAGGTGCTGCAGGGGCTGATCAAGCCGCACGAGTGTGCGGCGTTCGGCAAGGAGTGCACCCCGCGCAACCCGCTCGGCGCCACGATGGTGAGCAGCGAGGGTGCGTGCGCGGCGTACTACCTCTACCGGCGGATGTCGCTCCCGCAGGCCCCTGCTTCTGAAGAGGCGCGGGAGGTGGCCTCCGTTGGTTGAGATCGCCATCAGTGAGACGCCGAGCTTCGAGGGCTGGGTCTGCCCGTTGCCACTCCGGGACAGCCCGACGATCGTGATGGGCCACGGCGGCGGTGGGCAGATGTCGGCCGAGCTGGTCGACCACGTGTTCCTGCCGGCGTTCGCCGACTCGACCCTCGGGCAGCTCGGCGACTCCGCCGTCGTCGAGGTGCTCGGCGGCCGCGCGGCGTTCTCGACCGACTCGTTCGTCGTCAAGCCGCTCTTCTTCCCCGGGGGCAGCATCGGCGACCTGGCCGTCAACGGCACGGTCAACGACCTCGCCATGAGCGGCGCCCAGGCGCTGTTCCTGTCGGCGGCGTTCATCCTCGAGGAGGGCACCGACCTCACGCAGGTCGGCGCCGTCGCGCAGCGGCTGGGCGAGGCGGCGAAGCGGGCCGGTGTCCGCGTGGTCACGGGCGACACCAAGGTGGTCGAGTCCGGCCACGGTGACGGGGTCTACGTGAACACCGCCGGCGTCGGCCTGGTGCCCGAAGGGGTGGACATCCGGCCCGACCGCGCGGCGCCGGGCGACGTCGTGATCGTGAGCGGCGACATCGGCGTGCACGGGGTGGCCGATGATGAGCGTCCGCGAGGGGCTGCAGTTCGGCACCGAGATCGAGAGCGACTGCCAGCCGCTCAACGGGCTGGTGGCGGCGATGCTGGCGGCGTACGCCGACATCCACGTCCTGCGCGACCCGACCCGTGGCGGGGTAGCCACCTCGCTCAACGAGATCGCCAAGGCGTCGAAGGTCGGCATCCGCCTGGACGAACGCCGGCTGCCCATCCCGGAGGTGGTGCTCGAACGCCTGCGCCTTCCTGGGGCTCGACCCGCTGCAGGTGGCCAACGAGGGCAAGCTGCTCGCGTTCGTCCCGGCCACCGAGGCCGACACCGTGCTGGAGGCGATGCGCGCGCACCCGGCCGGGGCGGGCGCGTGCGTGATCGGCGAGGTCGTCGAGGACCACCCGGGCATGGTCTCGACCACGACCGGCTTCGGCGCCTCGCGCGTCGTGGACATGCCGATCGGCGAGCAGCTGCCGCGGATCTGCTGATGGAGATCTGCTGATGAAGTTTCTCGTCCTCTGGAACCTCGAGCAGACCCTGCTCTCCGACGCCATGGTGCGTGCCATCGCGCGGATGCCGGAGTACGGCGGCGGGCTCGAGGAGCAGGGCAAGGTCCTGATGCGCTACCACGTCGTCGGCGCCCACGGCGGCGCGTGGATCTACGACGTGGACTCGCACGAGGAGTTCGAGCGGCTGCTCGCGATGGCGCCGGTCTTCAACTTCGCCCGCTACGACGTCCGCCCCCTCGCGGACATGACGGGAGGACCGCTGTGAACCCACCGCTGGCCCGACCCTGCCGCATCTCACGTCGTACGACGAGCTGGGCGCGCACCGCCACCTGCTCATCAGCGAACGGCTGCGCGGTCGCCGCCGCGAGCTGGGGCTGACCCAGAAGGAGGTCGTCGCGCGGCTGCGCCGGATCGGGGTGGTGACCACCAACAAGGCGCTGTCGAGCCTCGAGCACGGCGCCGGCCTCGATGTCTGCAAGCTCCCCGAGATCGCCCGCGCCCTCGACTGCTCGCTGACCTACCTCGTCGGCCTCACCGACGACCCGGCCAGCTGGGAGCCCGACTTCGAGCACT
>CAVWXS010000003.1:0-118542 GCA_963758885.1 uncultured Actinomycetota bacterium | reverse complement strand
GAGGCTGAGGGCCTCCTCGAGGATGTCCTTGGCCTCGGCGTCGGAGCGGCGCTCCTTCACGTAGGCCAGGTGGGTCTTGTAGGGCTCGATCCGCGGCGCCGGAGGCGGGTTGTCGGAGTCGAGCGACGCGGGCAGCCCGCACTTGGGGCAGTCCCACGAGTCGGGCACCTGCGCCTCGATCGCGAACGTCACCACGGAGCGGTGCCCGTGCGAGCAGAAGTAGGTCACGGCCTGTCTCGGCGCTGCTTCGCCCCGCTCGGCCTCGCCCATGGGACCCGCCCCGACTCGGCTCCCACGGATTGCGTTTCCACCACCAGCCACTGTCAGTGACCCCTTTTTCTCGATGAGATCGGGCTTGCCCTGCGTCTCAGTTCGGGTGTTGCTGTGCGCCTACTCGTAGGCCAGCAGCAGCCCGAGGGCCACGATGCAGGCGAACCAGATGATGCCGATGCCGATGGTCATGCCGGTCGAGGTTCTTCTCCGCCACCGACGATCCCCCCAGCGAGCTGGAGACGCCGCCGCCGAACATGTCCGACAGTCCGCCGCCGCGTCCCTTGTGCAGCAGGACCAGGCCGATCAGCAGAAGCTGGTGATCAGGAGGAGGATGGTGAAGACGATCGTCACGAGGGGAAAGCCTACGTCACAGGACCGACGACACCTGCAACGGCATCACCGGTCCAGACATTGGAATGACGATGGTCGGGTCACAGGACCGGCATGTCGTAGAACCGGCAGATCCCGCCGAACTCGTCGGCCTGGAGGCTTGCACCGCCGACCAGGCAGCCGTCGACATCGGCCTTCGCCATGATGCCGCCGACATTCGCTGCCTTGACCGAACCGCCGTACAGGACGCGTACGGCGTCGGCGGCGGCGTCGCCGTGGACCTCGCGGATCCGCTCGCGGATCGCCGCGCACACCTCCTGGGCGTCGTCGGGGGTGGCCACCTCGCCGGTGCCGATCGCCCAGACCGGCTCGTAGGCGACCACGAGGCCACCGACCTGCTCGGCCGTGAACCCGGCCAGCGAGCCGTCGAGCTGGGCCAGGGTGTAAGGCACCTGCTCCCCGGCCTGGCGGATCGGCAGCGGCTCGCCGACGCACACGATCGGCGTCATGCCCGCGCCGAGGGCCGCCTTGGCCTTGGCGTTGACCAGCTCGTCGGACTCGGCGTGGTACTCCCGCCGCTCGCTGTGCCCGACGCACACGTAGCTGCAACCCAGCTTGGCCAGCATCCCCGCGGAGATCTCGCCGGTGTAGGCGCCGGACGCGTGCGCGGAGACGTCCTGGGCGCCGTAGCCGATCGACAGCTGGTCACCGTCGACCAGCGTCTGCACCGAACGGATGTCGGTGAACGGCGGCAGCACCACGACCTCGGCCTTGCCGTAGTCGTGCTTCTTGTCGTTGAGGGTCCAGGACAGCTTCTGCACCAGGACGACGGCCTCCTGGTGGGTGAGGTTCATCTTCCAGTTGCCGGCCATCAGGGGCGTGCGGGACATGGCCCTGCTTTCTGTTCGGTGGAGCCTATCGCTCGAGGACGGCGATCCCTGGGAGCTCCTTGCCCTCCAGGAACTCCAGGCTGGCGCCGCCACCGGTCGAGATGTGACCGAAGGCGGACTCGTCGAAGCCGAGCTGACGCACGGCCGCGGCCGAGTCACCGCCGCCGACGACGGAGAGGCCCGGCACCTTGGTCAGCGCCTCCGCGACGGCACGGGTCCCCTCGGCGAAGGCCGGCGTCTCGAACACGCCCATCGGGCCGTTCCAGAAGACCGTCTGCGCGTCGGTGAGCGCGGCGGCGAACGCGCGGCCGGACTCGGGACCGATGTCGAGGCCGAGGCAGTCGGCCGGGATCTGGTCGGCAGGTACGACGCGGGGCTCGGGCTCGCGGTCTCCCGACGGGAACGCCGTGTCGACGACCACGTCGGTCGGCAGCACGATCTCGACGCCGGACTTCTCGGCGCGCTCCAGGTAGGAGCGGCACGTGTCGAGCTGGTCGTCCTCGAGCAGGCTCTTGCCGACCTCGTGGCCCTGGGCCTTGAGGAAGGTGAACACCATGCCCGCCGCCGATGAGCATCTTGTCCGCCTTGCCGAGCAGGTTGTCGATGACGCCGAGCTTGTCGGAGACCTTCGAGCCGCCGAGGACCACGACGTAGGGCCGGGCGGGGTCGACGGTCAGGCGGCGCAGCACGTCGATCTCCGTGGCCACCAGCCCGCCCATGGCGGACGGGAGGCGCAGCGCGACGTCGTACACCGACGCCTGCTTGCGGTGCACGACGCCGAAGCCGTCGGAGACGAAGGCGTCGGCGAGGTTGGCGAGCTGGCCGGCGAACGACGCCCGCACCTCGTCGTCCTTGCTGGTCTCGCCCGCGTTGAAGCGGACGTTCTCGAGGACCGCGACCTGACCGTCCTCCAGCGCCGCCACGGTCTCGGTCGCGCTCTCCCCCACCGTGTCGGTGGCGAAGGCGACCTCCTGGCCGAGCAGCTCACCGAGCCGCTCGGCCACGGGCCGCAGGGAGTACTTCGGGTCCGGCTCACCCTTGGGACGGCCCAGGTGGGCGACCACGACGACGCGGGCACCCTTCTCGGCGAGGGCCTGGATCGTCGGCACGCTGGCCCTGATGCGTCCCTCGTCGGAGATCTTGCCGTTGTCGAGCGGGACGTTCAGGTCCGAGCGGACGAGCACCCGCTCGCCCCGGATGTCCCCGAGCTCGTCGATGCCTGCCACTAGGTCAGAGACTCGCGCCGACGTGGGTGATCAGGTCGGCGAGGCGGTTGGAGTAGCCCCACTCGTTGTCGTACCAGCCGATGACCTTGACCTGGTTGCCGATCACCTTGGTCAGCGGCGCGTCGAAGATGCACGACGCCGGGTCGGTGACGATGTCGGACGACACGAGCGGGTCGGTGGAGTACCTCAGGTAACTGACCGTCGGCGACCTGGCCTCGACCGCGGCGTTCACCTCCTCGACCGTGACGTCTCGCGACCGGCCTCGAACGTCAGGTCGGTGGCCGAGCCGGTCGGCACCGGCACGCGCAGGGCGAAGCCGTCGAGCTTGCCCTTGAGCTCGGGCAGCACCAGGCCGATCGCCTTGGCTGCGCCGGTGGAGGTCGGCACGATGTTGAGCGCGGCGGCGCGGGCGCGACGCAGGTCCTTGTGGATGTTGTCCTGAGCAGGTTCTGGTCGGCGGTGTAGGCGTGGATCGTGGTCATCAGGCCCTTGACGATGCCGAACTCGTCGTTGAGCACCTTGGCCATCGGCGCCAGGCAGTTGGTCGTGCACGACGCGTTGGAGATGACGTGTGGCTGGTCGGCGTCGTACAGCTCGTGGTTGACGCCCATCACGATCGTGATGTCCTCGTTGGAGGCGGGCGCGGAGATGATCACCTTCTTGGCGCCGGCGTCGATGTGGGCGTGCGCCTTGGTCGCGTCGGTGAAGAAGCCGGTGGACTCCACGACGACGTCGGCCCCGATGTCGCCCCACTTCAGGTTGGCCGGGGTCGCGCTCGGCGAACGCCGCGATCTGCTGGTCGCCGACGTTGATCGTCGTGTCGGTCGACGTCACGTCGGCGTCGAGCCGACCCGAGGATCGTGTCGAACTTGAGCAGGTGGGCCAGAGTCTTGTTGTCGGTGAGGTCGTTGACCCCGACGATCTCGATGTCTGCGCCGGAAGGCACGCACGGCGCGGAAGAAGTTGCGGCCGATCCGGCCGAACCCGTTGATGCCAACTCGAACAGTCACAGCTGTGCTCCTCGTTCGTGGGTTTGTCACGATCCAACCTAGCGAAACGGTGTCAGGCGATCGACGGGCGTCCGTCGTACGAGTGGGTAACCGCGCGGGCGCCGGTCAGCCCTCGTCGGCGAGCATCTCCGGGGTCAGCGACGCCTCGGTGTCGGGGATGCCGAGGTCCTCGGCCCGTTTGTCGGCCATCGCCAGCAGCCGGCGGATGCGGCCGGCGATGGCGTCCTTGGTCAGGACCGGGTCGTGGAGCTGGCCGAGCTCCTCGAGGGAGGCCTGCTTGTGCTTCAGGCGCAGGTCACCGGCCAGGCGCAGGTGGTCGGGCACGTCGTCGCCGAGGATCTCCAGGGCCCGCTCCACGCGGGCACCGGCGGCGACCGCCGCCCGAGCGGACCGGCGCAGGTTGGCGTCGTCGAAGTTGGCGAGCCGGTTGGCGGTGGCGCGGACCTCGCGGCGCATCCGCCGTTCTTCCCACGCCATCAGGGACTCGTGTGCGCCCAGGCGGGTGAGCAGCTCGCCGATCGCGTCGCCGTCGCGGATCACCACGCGGTCCACGCCCCGCACCTCGCGGGCCTTGGCCTGGATGCCCAGGCGGCGGGCCACGCCGACCAGGGCCAAGGCAGCCTCGGGACCGGGACAGGTCACCTCGAGCGAGGACGAACGGCCGGGCTCGGTGAGCGAGCCGTGGGCCAGGAACGCGCCGCGCCAGGCGGCCACGGAGTCGCAGCCACCGCCGGACACGACGGCCGGTGGCAGGCCGCGGACCGGCCGGCCACGCTGGTCGAGCAGCCCGGTCTGGCGGGCCAGTGCCTCGCCGTCCTTGACGACGCGAACCAGGTAGCGGGAGCCCTTGCGGATGCCGTTGCCCTGCACCATCGCGAACTCGGCCTGGTGGCCGTAGACCTCGGCGATGTCCTTGCGCAGCCGGCGAGCAGCGGCGCCGGTGTCGAGCTCGGCCTCGACCACGATCTTGCCGGAGACGATGTGGAGGCCACCAGCGAACCTCAGCATGGTGGCGACCTCGGCCTTCCGGCAGCAGGTCTTGGTGATCTGGGTGTTGGCGAGCTCCGCCTTCACCTGCGCCGTCATCGCCATGCCGCGAATCCTGCCACGGGCGTCAATCACCCCAACGGCGCAGGGGATCCGGGATGACCGGACCGGGATGGTTCAGGCCGGGCGTCCATCACCGCGGCGTAGGCCGCGGCGAGCTTGCCGGGGTCGTGTCGCGGCGAGCCGTCGGCCGCGCCGATGTCGGCCACCTCCAGCCGCGCACCGGCGGCCGCGACGGCGTCCTCGAGCGCGGCCCGGTCGGGCACGCTGCGTACGTCGGCCAGGACGGTGTGGACCCGCAGGTCCGGCGCATGCTCCAACAGGGCCGCGAGATGGTCGGCCGGCGCGAACCCCGGGGTCTCGCCGGCCTGCGGCGCCAGGTTGAGCACGACCACGACCCGTCCGCGCGTCTCCACGACGGCCCGGCACAGTTCCGGCACCAGCAGGTGCGGGATCACGGACGTGAACCACGAGCCCGGCCCCAGGACGACCCAGTCGGCGTCGCGGACCGCGTCGACGGCCTGCGGGCAGGGCACCGGCGCGGCGGGCTCGAGGGCGACGGACTGGATGGAGCCGTCGCTGGTGGCCACCTCGACCTGACCGCGCACGGTCGTCACGGCCTCCGGGGCTGCCCGGTCGGCACCGCGGATCTGCGCCGTGATCACCAAGGGCGTGAGTGCCATCGGCAGGACCCGGCCCGAGGCGCCGAGGAGCCGACCCACCCAGTCGAGGGCCGCGACGTGGTCGCCGAACTGCTCCCACAACGAGACGATCAACAGGTTGCCGACCACGTGTCCCCGCATGTCGCCGTGCCCGGCGAAGCGGTGCTGGAGGACCTCGGCCCAGGTCTGGCCCCACTCGTCGTCGCCGCACAGCGCCGCCAGGGCCATCCGCAGGTCGCCGGGTGGCAGCACGCCGAACTCCTCGCGCAGCCTGCCCGAGGAGCCACCGTCGTCGGCCACGGTCACGACAGCGGTCAGCCGGTCGGCCACGTGGCGCAGAGCCGACAACGACGCGTGCAGCCCGTGGCCTCCCCCGAGGGCGACGACCGACACCCGACCCGAGGACCGGGTCATCTCACTCCCGCCCGAGGTCGCGGTGGATGGTGGCCACGTCGTAGCCGACGTCAGCCAGCCGCCGGGAGATCTCCTGCGCCATCGACACGCTGCGGTGCTTGCCGCCGGTGCAGCCGACCGCCACGGTCATGAACCGCTTGCCCTCGGCCAGGTAGCCCATCGCCACCCCCTCGAGCACGGGCAGGTAGGCGGCCAGGAACTGCACCGCCCCGGGCTGGCTCTTCACGTAGTCGGCCACGTCGGGGTCGAGACCGCTCTTGGGCCGCAGCTTGGGCTGCCAGTGGGGGTTCGGCAGGAATCGCATGTCGGCGACGTAGTCGGCGTCGACCGGGATGCCGTACTTGAACCCGAAGCTGATCACGTTGACCTGGAGCCGGGTGGCGTCGGGGTCGCCGAACGACTCGCGGATGCGGGCGGTGAGCTGGTGGACGTTGAGGTTGGAGGTGTCGATGACCAGGTCGGCGTCGCTGCGCAGGTCGGCCAGTACGGCCCGCTCGCGCTGGAGCCCGTCGAGCAGCCGGCCGGTGCCCTGCAGCGGGTGGGGCCGGCGCGCGGCCTCCTGGCGTCGCACGAGCACGTCGTCGGTGGCGTCGAGGAACAGCAGGGTCGTGTGCCGGCCCGTGGCGCCCTGGGCCAGGTTGGCGTGGAGGGACTCGAAGAACGACCCGGAACGTACGTCGACCACGACGCCGATCTGCTGCTCGGGGCCGCTGGACTCGTCGACCAGCCGCACGACGTGACGAAGCAGGCCCGGTGGCAGGTTGTCGACGACGTAGAAGCCGATGTCCTCGAGCTCCTTGGCGGCCGTGCTGCGGCCGGCCCCGGTCATCCCGGTGACGACGACCAGCTCGCCTGCTTCGGCGTCAAGCTCGGGCACGGCTAACCCCCCTCTTCGTCGAGCCCGGTGATCTCGCCGGTCGCGGTGTTCACGGAGACAGTCTTGCGGCTCGCCTGCTCCACCGCAGCCTTGATGGCGATCGCGGTGCGGTCACCGATGCCGGGCACCATCGCGATCTCCTCGACCGTGGCGGCGCGCAGCTTGCGCAGCGACCCGAAGTGCTTGAGCAGGGTCTTGCGGCGTACCTCGCCCAGGCCGGGGACGTCGTCGAGCAGGCTCTCGACCATCGACTTGCTGCGCCGGGAGCGGTGGTGGGTGATGGCGAACCGGTGGGCCTCGTCGCGGACCCGCTGGAGGAGGTAGAGGGCCTCGCTCGACCGGTTCAGGATGACCGGGTCCTCGCGCCGCGGCAGCCACACCTCCTCCAGGCGCTTGGCCAGGCCGCAGACGGGGATGTCGTCGATGCCGAGCTCGTCGAGCGCTCGCTGCGCGGCCGCGACCTGGGGCGGGCCGCCGTCGACGACCACCAGGCCGGGCGCGTAGGCGAACTTGCGGGGCCGGCCCGTCTCGGGGTCGACCAGCATCGGGCCGTTCTCGGTCACCACCTCGGTGGACCTGGCCTGCTCGTCGAGCAGCCGTCGGAACCGCCGGGTGATCACCTGATGCATGTGTGCCACGTCGTTCTGTCCGACGGCACTGTCGGGGCCATCTGTGCCCTTGATCACGAAGCGGCGGTACTCGCTCTTGCGGGCCAGGCCGTCCTCGAAGACCACCATCGAGGCCACCACCTCGGTGCCCTGGAGGTTGGAGATGTCGTAGCACTCGATGCGCAGCGGCACGTCGTCGAGCCCGAGGGCGACCTGGATCTCCTCGAGGGCCTGGTTGCGCGCCGTGAGGTCGGACGCCCGCTTGGTCTTGTGCATGACCAGCGCCTGGCCGGCGTTGCGGCCCACGGTCTCCTGCAGGCTCTTCTTGTCCCCGCGCTGCGGGACGCGGATCCGCACCCGGCTCCCCCGCAGGTCGCTGAGCAGCGCCTCGATCGTCCCGGGGTCGGGGGGCAGCTGCGGGACCAGGATCTCGCGCGGGATCTCGTCGGTCTCGGCGCCGCCGTAGAGCTGGAGCAGGAAGTCCTCGACGAGCTCGGCGGTGCCGCCCTCCTCGACGCGGTCGGCCACCCACCCTCGCTGGCCGCGGATCCGGCCGCCACGCACGTAGAAGATCTGGACCGCCACCTCGAGGGGGTCCTCGGCGAGCGCGATCACGTCGGCGCTGGTGCCGTCCCCGAAGACGACCGCCTGCTTCTCCAGCGCCTTCTCCATCGCCCCGAGGTCGTCGCGGAGGCGAGCGGCCTTCTCGAAGTCGAGCGCGTCGGACGCGGCGTACATCTCGGTCCGGATGCGCTTGATGAACGCGTTGGTGTTGCCGCCGATGAAGTCGCAGAAGTCGTCGACGATGGCCCGGTGGTCCTCGGCGCTGATGTTGCCCACGCACGGGGCGGAGCACTTGTCGATGTAGCCGAGCAGGCAGGGGCGGCCGATCTGCCCGGACCGCTTGAAGACGCCGTTGCTGCACGAGCGCATCGGGAAGACCCGCAGCAGCTGGTCGACGGTGTCGCGGATCGCCCAGGCGTGGCTGTAGGGGCCGAAGTACTTCGTCCCCTTGCGCTTGGCGCCGCGGCCGACCATCACCCGCGGGAAGTCGTCGCCCACCGTGACGGCCAGCCAGGGGTACGACTTGTCGTCGCGGTACTTGACGTTGTAGCGCGGGTCGAACTCCTTGATCCAGGAGTACTCCAGCTGGAGCGCCTCGACCTCGTTCTTGACGACGGTCCACTCGACGCTGGCGCCACTGGACACCATCGCGGCCGTGCGCTCGTGCAGTCCGATCGGGTCCTGGAAGTACGACGACAGCCGGGCCCGCAGGTTCTTGGCCTTGCCGACGTAGATCACCCGACCGCGCGCGTCACGGAACCGGTAGACCCCTGGCTGCGTCGGGATCGACCCCGGCGCGGGCCGGTAGTCCGGTCTGCGGGCGACGGATCGGGGCACGCCACAACCCTACGTTCGGGCGCCGACAGACCGTGCCCGGTGGTCGAGGTGTGAGGGCCGCCAGGTGGTTCCTGAGGTGTGAGGGCCGCCAGGCCCGAGCCTCGAAGGGCCCGAGCCTCGAAACACCCGTGTCCGGTCCAGTGGTTTCGAGGCTCGGCCGTGAACGGCCTCGCACCTCAACCACCGACGAGCGACCGGGTCAGCCCAGGGTGATGGCGTCGCCTTGGACGGTGATCGACTCCTCGCCCAGCGGCTGGGTGGCCGGGCCGTTGACGACCGACCCGTCGGCGATGGAGAACGCGCTGCCGTGGCACTCGCAGATGATGTTGCCGTCGGAGACTCCGCTGACGATGCAGCCCTGGTGGGTACAGACGGCGGTGAAGCACTTGAACTCGCCCTGGCTCGGCTGGGTGATGACGATCTGCTCGTCGGGGTAGATCGTGCCTCCCCCGACCTCGATCTCGGAGGCCTGGGCGAACGCGTCGACGGGCTCGCTCGTCGGCTCGCTGGGCTCCTCGCTGGGTGTGCTGGTCGCGGACGGGGTTGCCGAGCTGCTGGGGGTGTTGGGATCGGTCGCGACGGTCGTCGCCGTCGTCGCCGCTGCACGCGGCGAGGACCGGGAGCCCGAGGCCGATCGTCGCGACGCCGGCGAAGGTCCGGCGGTGGAGGTGGGGCTGGCGGTCGGTCATGGCGGAGGTGCTCCGTTTCGTGGGACGCCGTCGTGGCGGGCCGTGCCCTCTCGACCGTACGGAGCCGAGAGCCGACAACCCCACTGTCCGGTGGTACTAGGACCGGACTCACAGGGGACTCACAGCCGGGTCAGGCGGACTTCTTGGTCGCCGTCCGCTTCGTGGTCGTCCGCTTGGTCGCTGCCTTCGCGGTGGTCCTCTTGGGCGCCGTCTTCTTGGCCGGCGCCTTGGCGGCGGCCTTCTTGGCCGGCGCGCGCCTGCTCGGCTTGGGCTGCTCGGCCTCGCGACCGTCGAGCAACGGCTTGAGGAACTGGCCGGTGTAGGAGTCGGGGCTGTCCGCGATGTCCTCGGGGGTGCCCTCGGCGATGACGGTGCCACCCCGCGACCCGCCCTCGGGACCCATGTCGACGACCCAGTCGGAGGTCTTGATGACGTCGAGGTTGTGCTCGATGACGAGCACCGAGTTGCCCTGGTCGACCAGCCGGCCGAGCACCAGCAGCAGCTTGCGGATGTCCTCGAAGTGGAGGCCGGTCGTCGGCTCGTCGAGGACGTAGACGGTGCGGCCGGTCGAACGCTTCTGGAGCTCCGAGGACAGCTTGACCCGCTGGGCCTCACCGCCGGACAGCGTGGTCGCCGGCTGCCCGAGGCGGACGTAGCCGAGCCCGACCTCGACGAGGGTCTTCATGTGCCGCGCGATCGCCGGGATCGCGGCGAAGAAGTCGACGGCCTCCTCGATCGGCATGTCGAGGATCTCGGCGATGGTCTTGCCCTTGTAGTGGACCTCGAGCGTCTCGCGGTTGTAGCGGGCGCCGTGGCAGACCTCGCACGGGACGTAGACGTCGGGCAGGAAGTTCATCTCGATCTTGATCGTGCCGTCGCCCGAGCACGCCTCGCAGCGGCCGCCCTTGACGTTGAACGAGAAGCGACCCTGCTGGTAGCCGCGCATCTTGGCCTCGGGGGTGGAGGCGAAGAGCTTGCGGATGTGGTCGAAGACGCCGGTGTAGGTGGCCGGGTTGGACCGCGGGGTGCGCCCGATCGGCGACTGGTCGACGTGGATGACCTTGTCGACGTGGTCGAGGCCGGTGATGGTCTGGTGGCGTCCGGGCACCGCGCGGGCGTTGTAGATCCGCTTGGCCAGCGAGGTGTAGAGGATGTCGTTGACCAGGGTCGACTTGCCCGAGCCGGACACGCCGGTCACGGAGATGAACAGGCCCAGCGGGAACGTCACGTCGATGTCGCGCAGGTTGTTGGCCTTGGCGCCGAGGACCGTGAGCTCGCGGCCGGGCGTGCGGGGACGGCGTACGGCGGGGACCGGGATCTCGCGACGGCCGGAGAGGTACTGACCGGTCATCGAGTCGCGGTGCTCGAGCAACCCCTGCACCGAGCCGGAGTGGACGACCTGACCGCCGTGCTCGCCGGCGCCCGGGCCGATGTCGACGACCCAGTCGGCATGGCGGATGGTGTCCTCGTCGTGCTCGACGACGATGAGGGTGTTGCCGAGGTCCTTGAGACGGACCAGGGTCTCGATGAGCCGCTGGTTGTCGCGCTGGTGAAGACCGATGGACGGCTCGTCGAGGACGTAGAGGACGCCGACCAGGCCGGCGCCGATCTGGGTGGCCAGCCGGATGCGCTGGGCCTCGCCACCGCTGAGGGAGCCGGAGGGTCGGTTGAGGGAGAGGTAGTCGAGCCCGACGTCGAGCAGGAAGTTGAGCCGCTCGAGGATCTCCTTGAGCACTCGCTCGCCGATCTGGCGCTCGCGGGCGCTCAGCTCGACGGTGCGGAGGTAGTCGGCGCACTCGTTGATCGGGAGGGCGCAGACCTCGGCGATGTTCTTGCCGCCCCGGCCACTGTCACTGCCACGCTCGCCCAGGGTGACGGCCATCGACACCGGCTTCAGGCGGCTGCCGTCGCAGACGGGGCAGGGCACCTCGCGCATGAAGCCCTCGAACCGCTCGCGGCTGACGTCGGACTCGGCCTCGCGGTGGCGGCGCTCGATGTAGCGCTGCACGCCCTCGAACTCGGCGTAGTAGGCGCGCTCGCGGCCGTAGCGGTTGCGGGAGACGACGTGGACCTTGCCCGGGTGACCGAACAGCAGGGACTTCTGGCCCTTGGCGGAGATGTCCTCCCACGGCGTGTTGAGGTCGAAGCCGAGCTCCTTGCCGAGGGCGTCCATGAGCTTCAGGAAGTAGTCGGCGACGTGGGCCTGGCTCCACGGCTGGATCGCCCCTTCGCCGAGGGTCGCCGCCGGGTCGGGGACGACCAGCTCGGGGTCGACCTCCATGCGGGTGCCGAGGCCGTGGCACTCGGGGCAGGCGCCGAACGGGGAGTTGAAGGAGAACGACCGCGGCTCGAGCTCGTCGGTGTCGATGGTGTGGTCGTTGGGGCACGACATCTTCTCGGAGAACTTCAGCTCGCGACCGGGATCCTTGGGGTCGAGGTCGACGAAGTCGAAGAGCACCAGCCCGCCGGCGAGGTTGAGGGCGGTCTCGACCGAGTCGGTGAGCCGGCGCTTGGAGGACTGCTTGACGCTGAGCCGGTCGACGACGACCTCGATGGTGTGCTTGCGCTGCTTGTCGAGCGTGGGCCCAGCAGTGTTCAGAGCATCCAGCGAGTGGGTGTCGCCGTCGACCCGGGCCCGCGAGAACCCCTGGGTCTGGAGCTGCCGGAACAGCTCGACGTACTCGCCCTTGCGGCCGCGGATCACCGGGGCCAGCACCTGGAACCGGGCCCCCTCCTGGAGCGCGAGGACCCGGTCGACGATCTGCTGTGGCGTCTGGCGCTCGATGGGCGCCCCGCAGGTCGGGCAGTGGGGCCGGCCGGCTCGGGCGTAGAGCAGGCGGAGGTAGTCGTAGACCTCGGTGATGGTGCCGACGGTGGAGCGGGGGTTCTTGGACGTGGACTTCTGGTCGATGGACACCGCGGGTGACAGGCCCTCGATGAAGTCGACGTCTGGTTTGTCCATCTGGCCGAGGAACTGACGCGCGTAGGCCGACAGCGACTCGACGTACCTCCGCTGGCCCTCGGCGAAGATCGTGTCGAACGCCAAGGAGGACTTGCCCGACCCCGAGAGCCCCGTGAAGACGATGAGGGAGTCGCGGGGCAGGTCGAGTGAGACGTCCTTGAGGTTGTGCTCGCGAGCGCCTCGGATGATGAGCTGATCTGCCACGTCGCCAACCTTCTCACGGGGCTCCGACAGTCCTCCTGTCGTTCCCCCGCAGGGGTGACGACCGGCTGGTTGACGGGCGCGCCAGGATGGCCCCATGAGCGACGAACTCGACCCGCAGGGCGCCTTCGAGCTGCTTCCGGACGCCACCCAGCGCCTGGTGCGCACCGTCGACGGGCTCGACGACGAGCAGCTCGCGGGAGCGAGCGGCCTGCCCGACTGGACCCGCGCCCACGTCGTCGCCCACCTGGCGCTCAACGCCGAGGGCCTGGCCGGGGTCCTGGTGGGCCGGATCGAGGGTGAGCCGACGACGATGTACCGCTCCGACGAGGCGCGGTCGGCCGACATCGACGAGCTGGCGACCGCCGGCCGGGACGAGCTGCGCGCCCGGTTCATGGCCGGGACGACGCTCGTGACCGACGCGGTCGACCGGCTCCCCGACGAGTTCTGGCTGGAGACGTTCGAGCGCACGCCCGGCGGCCGGGTGATCCGCTACGCCGCCATCCCCGGCATGCGCCTGCGGGAGGTGGAGATCCACCACGTCGACCTCGACGCCGGTTTCTCCCCCAGCGGCTGGTCGGACGCCTTCGCGGCCCACCTGATCGGCTCGATGGTCAAGCGCAACCCGTCGGAGGAGTCGTTCCGCGTGCTGGCCACCGACCTCGCCACGACCTGGGTGATCGGCGACGACCCGGGCGAGTCCGGCACGACCGTCGCCGGCCCGGCGGGCGCCCTGGCCTGGTGGCTGACCGGGAGGCCACCCGCGGAGTCCCTGACGTCGAGCACCGGCGACCTGCCCCCCGTGAAAGCCTGGTGAGATGACCTACACCGGAGAAGTCACCCCTGGCGGCCCCGCCGAGACCCGCGAGGCCGGCGACCTGCGGATCACCAAAGTCGCGGTCGACCCCGAGATGTCCAACAACTGCTACCTGCTGCGCTGTGTCTCGACCGGCGACCAGGTGCTCATCGACGCCGCTGCCGAGCCTGCGACCCTGCTGCCCCTCATCGGTGACGCGGGCCTCACTCACGTCATCACCACCCATCAGCACTGGGACCACCACCGCGCCCTGAAGGACGTCGTCGACGCCACGGGCGCGGAGGTCGTCGCCGGCACACCGGATGCCGAGGCGATCACCGAGCAGACCGGTGTCGCCGTGACCCACACCGTCGACGAGGGCGACACGGTCCCTGTCGGGTCCTGCTCGCTGAAGGTGATCCGCCTGACCGGCCACACGCCCGGCTCGATCGCGCTGCTGTACGACGACGGGTCGGGGCAGCCGCACCTGTTCACCGGCGACTCGCTCTTCCCGGGCGGGGTGGGCAACACCCGGGGCGATGCCGACAACTTCCGGTCGCTGCTCGACGACGTCGAGGCCAAGGTCTTCGGCGCCCTGCCCGACGAGACCTGGTTCTACCCCGGCCACGGAAACGACTCGACCCTCGGCGCCGAGCGCCCCGCCCTCCCCGCGTGGCGCGAGCGGGGCTGGTGACCCGTAGGCACGGGGGATGATGTAGCTCGTGTGGGTCTTCTGGTTGCTGTTGGGGCTGATGCTGCTGGTCCTCTTCGCCCTCTTGTTCGTGGCGCTGAGGCCGGGACGGGTGAGCGCTCGACAGAAGAAGCGCTGGAGCGCAGAGGGCGAGGCCATGGAGGCCGAGCTCGAGGACCGACGCCGCCGCGCCGCGGAGCTGAGGGAGAAGAACATCGCGCAGTGGCAGGAACATCGCGACAAGTCCGAGGACTGAACGGCCCTCACCACCGCAAGGAGCGATGACATGCAGCGGTACCTGATCTCGTTCGACGACGGCTCGATGGACCACATCCCCGAAGAGGACTGGCCGGCAGTCGGTGAGTCGTCGCACGCGGTGGTGGCGGAGGCCAAGGCGGCCGGGGTCTGGATCTGGGGTGGCGGGGTCGAGCGACAGCAGGCGAGCATCGTCGGGACCGACGGGACGATCGTCGACGGGCCCTCCCCGGAGACCAAGGCGGTCGTCGGCGGGTTCTCGATCATCGAGGTGTCCTCTCGCGAGGAGGCGCTCGAGTGGGCGGCCAGGATCGCCGTGGCCTGCCGCTGTGCTCAGGAGGTCCGGGAGATCGGGTACGACCCGGAGTCCTGAGCGCTGACCGGCTGCTGACGCGCCTGGACGTCGTTGTGCTGGCACCACAACGATCGGATCTCACATGCGTGTGCACATCGAGTCGACGGTGCGCTGGCCACCCTGGCCGCAATACCCGACCGGGGCCGATGCGTCGATCCGCCAGGCCATCGACGGGCCCGACCAGGAGCCCCGTGGCGAGCGTCCGAAGCAGCGGGCGCCTTGGCCCGACTCGGGACACGAGTGGGACGGCGACACGGGTGGGTGGGTTCGCGACCAGCGCCGCGGCGACACCCGCAGGGCGGGTTGATCCTTGCTGGCTGTCCTCGACTCGACGGTGCTGATCGACTTCCTTCGCGGCCGCCCCGCGGTGAGACGAGTGACCGCGCTGAGGCAGCTCGGAGACGTTCCCGCGACGACCGCCATCAACGTCGAGGAGATCGTGAGAGGTCTCAGGCCGTCGGAACACCACGCCCTGGACGCTCTGGTCGCCGGGTTGGTCGTGCTGCCCATCGACGAGACGGTTGCCAGGGCCGCGGGCACGTGGCGACGCGAGTTCGCCTCGCGAGGCATCACCCTGTGGCAGGCCGACTGCCTGATCGCGGCTGCCGCCGCAGAGCGTGGGGCGAGGCCGTGCACCGGAAACCCGAAGGACTTCCCGATGCTCCCAGTCGAGCATTGGCCGCTGGGTCCTGGATGTGAGCAGGCCGCCGCTAGCGCTCCTCGGGCGACGCAGCGGGCCGCTCCACGTTGGAGATCAGCCAGGCCGCCACGGACGCCGTGACCACACCGACGAGAGAGATGCCGACCAGCATCAGCGCCACGGCGAAGATGCGTCCCTGTCCGGTCACCGGGAACCGGTCGCCGTAGCCGACGGTCGTGACCGTCGTGGCCGCCCACCACAGCGCGTCCTCGATCGTGGTGATGTTCGCGCCCGGGGCGTCGCGCTCGACGTCGAGCACCGCGACGGCACCAAGACCCACGGACATGACGGCGATGGCGATCACGTACGACGTCGCCCTCCCCGCCAGCGAACCGGCGGCCGTCCGGTTGACGATCCGCGCGAACGCCAAGAGGCGCAACAGCCGGATCGGTCGGAGCAACGGGATGACGACGAGCAGCACGTCGTACCAGTGCCGCACGATGTAGGACCGGCGCCGCTCAGCCAGGGCGATCCGGATGGCGAAGTCGATGGCGAACGCACCCCAGACCGTCCAGGAGACCGTGTCGAGGAACTCCTTGGCGCCTCGGCTCATGTCGGGGTCGAGGACGGGCCACACGTAGGCCACCAGGAACGCCGTGGCCAGCAGCAGTAACGGCACCTCGGTCCGGCGCTCCCAGCGCTCGACGCGGCTCATCGTCATGGCGATCATCATCCAGCCCACACAGACCGTTCCACGGACGCGTCGACATACTGTCCCCCGTGAGCCGCGCCGCCGAGTTCGACCACAGGGTTGCCAGGTGGCGTCCCGATCTCGTGGCCGCACTCGGCCGGTTGTACGACGACCCGGAGGGCGTGGCCGAGAGGCTGCTGGACATCGCCCGCGCGGCGTACGCCGCCAGGCCGGACGAGCTGCACGACCTCGACGAGCGGCGACTGGCCGAGCCGGACTGGTTCCAGCGCAGCCACGCACTCGGCTACGCGGCGTACGCCGACAGGTTCGGCGGCACCCTCGAGGGCGTCGGCGAGCACGTCGGCCACCTGACCGGTCTCGGTGTCACCTACCTGCACCTGATGCCCCTGCTGACCCCGCGCCCGGATCCCAACGACGGCGGGTACGCCGTCGCCGACTACCGCACGGTCCGGTCCGACCTGGGCGACGTCGACGGTGTCCGCGACCTGGCCACCGTCCTGCGCGAGCAAGGGATCAGCCTGTGCATCGACCTGGTCCTCAACCACACCGCCCGCGAGCACGCCTGGGCGGAGGCTGCGCAGGGCCGGTGACGCCGAGAAGCGCGACTACTACCTCGTCTTCCCCGACCGTCAGCTTCCCGACGAGTACGAGGAGTCGCTGCCGGAGGTGTTCCCCGACTTCGCGCCCGGCAGCTTCACCTGGGACGACGACCTGGCCGGCTGGGTGTGGACGACGTTCAACGACTACCAGTGGGACCTCAACTGGGCGAACCCCGCCGTGCTCTGCGAGTTCGCCGACATCCTGCTGGGCTGGGCCAACGTCGGCGTCGAGGTGTTCCGCCTCGACGCGATCGCGTTCCTGTGGAAGCGGCTCGGCACGTCGTGCCAGAACCAGCCCGAGGTCCACGACCTGACCCAGGCGCTGCGCACGGTCGCCCGCATCGCCACTCCAGCGGTGCTGTTCAAGGCGGAGGCGATCGTCGGTCCGGCCGACCTGCCGGCGTACCTCGGCACGGGTGCGCACGCCGGCAAGGTCTCGGACCTCGCCTACCACAACAGCCTGATGGTGCAGGTCTGGTCGATGCTCGCCTCGGGCGAGGTGGGGCTGGCCGCGATCGCACTGCAGAACCTGCCCCAGCCGCCTTCGACCACGTCGTGGATCACCTACCTGCGCTGCCACGACGACATCGGCTGGGCCATCGACGACACCGACGCGTGGCGAGCCGGGCTCGACGGCTTCGCGCACCGGCGTTTTCTCGCCGACTGGTACTCCGGGGCCCACCCCGGCTCGTGGGCACGTGGCTTGGTGTTCCAGGAGAACCAAGCGACCGGCGACCGGCGGATCAGCGGGTCGCTGGCGTCGCTCGCCGGGCGCGAGTCCCACGACCCTGCCGCCGTCGCGCGGATCCTGCTCGCCCACGCGGTGGTCCTGAGCTACGGCGGCCTGCCGGTGATCTGGATGGGCGACGAGATCGGGCTGCTCAACGACCATGACTGGTCCGACGATCCCGCCCATGCCGCGGACAACCGCTGGACGCACCGGCCGCGGATGCCCTGGCCGGTGCCGGCCGACACCGACGGCATCCGCGATGGGCTGGGCCACCTGCTCCGCGTCCGCGCGGGGCTGCCACAGCTGCACGCCGCCCACCCGACGGAGGTCTGGGACCCGCGCGACCCCGGTGTCCTGCTCGTGGTGCGCCGCTCGCCCGACGGCCCGCTGCTCGCCGCTGCCAACATGACCGACCGGCCGGCTCACGTCCCGAGCGACGTCTTCTACTGGCTGGGCATGGCCGGCGGCGACCTGCACGACCATCTCACCGGTGACCGCCC
Source organism: uncultured Actinomycetota bacterium (assembly GCA_963758885.1). Taxonomy (GTDB): domain Bacteria; phylum Actinomycetota; class Actinomycetes; order Propionibacteriales; family Nocardioidaceae; genus Nocardioides. Next base: position 100,674 of record CAVWXS010000003.1, on the reverse strand, counting down.
GGCCTTCGACGGCGACGCCATCGCGCTGGCGCCGTACGCCGCGACGTGGCTGACCGCCGGATGAGCGCTCGCCGCTTCACGTGGTTTCGAGGCTCGTTCCTTCGAGGCTCGCAAGCTCGCACCTCAGGACAAGCGCTTCTGCTCCTCACACCTCAACCACCGATGTTCGGTGATTGAGTACGTGGCAGGCTGGCCGCATGGTTGAAACCGCACCTATCGTCATCGTCGGCGGCGGTCTCGCCGCCGGCACCGTCGTCACCGAGCTCCGCGAGGGCGGGTACGACGGCCCCCTTGCGGTTTACACCGACGAGGCCCACCCGCCGTACGAGCGGCCCCCGCTCTCCAAGGACTTCATGCTCGACAAGGGCACGCTCGACGCCGCGCTGGTGCACCCCGAGGGCTGGTACGCCGAGCACAGGGTCGACCTGCACACGTCCACGCCGGTCACGGCGATCGACCCAGCCCACCACCAGCTGACCGCGGCGGGCGCGACGTCGTCGTACTCGCAGCTGGTGCTGGCCACAGGATCACGGGCACGCCACCTCCCGCTCGCCGACGACAGCGGCGCCGAGGTGCACTACCTGCGGCAGTGGGACGACGCCGAGCGGCTGCGCGCGGCCCTCACCTCGGGCTCCCGGCTGGGCATCATCGGCGGCGGCTGGATCGGCCTCGAGATCGCCAGCGCCGCCCGCAAGCACGGCGTCGAGGTCGTCATCCTGGAGATGGCGCCCCAGCCCCTGCATGCCGTGTTGGGCGACGAGGTCGCGGCGCTGTTCGCCGACCTGCACCGTGCCCACGGCGTGGACCTGCGCACCGGCGTGAAGCTCGGCGGCATCCGCGGCACGGCCGACGGTGCCGAGGTCGAGGTCGACGGGGACACCGTGACCGTCGACCGCCTGCTCGTCGGCATCGGCGCGGTTCCGGACGTGAGCCTCGCCGAGAATGCCGGGCTCACCGTCGACAAGCAGTCAGGGGGCGTGCGGACCGACGCCCGCCTGCGCACCAGCGCGGACGACGTGTACGCCGCCGGCGACATCGCCAACGCCGACCACCCCGTGCTCGGTCATCCGCTCCGCGTGGAGCACTGGGACACCGCCATCCAGCACGGCAAGGTCGTGGCCGCCAACCTGCTGGGCCGGGAGACCGAGCACGACGCTCTGCCGTACTTCTTCACCGACCAGTACGACCTCGGCATGGAGTACGTCGGCAACCCAGGCCCCGAGGGCTTCGACGACGTGGTCGTGCGAGGCCGCACGGGTGGTGACGACGGCGGACAGTTCACCGCTTGGTGGCTGCGGGACGGCACCGTCGTGGCCGGCATGCAGGTCAACGACTGGGACGCCACCGACCACATCCGCCGGGTGGTCGGCACCGATGTCGACCGCGCCAGGCTCGCCGACGAGAGCGTCGCGCTCGAGGACCTGTGACGCCTGATCGTTGGTCGAGCCGGGCGAGGTCTCGACACCGCTCGCTGGCGCTCGCGGGCTCGACCACCGAAGCGTGGCGTGACGCGCCGGGGACCCTGCTTGCCACCGGGCAAGTCTCGGGTGAGAGTGTCCCGGTTGCCCCCCTTCCCACGTCACACGGATGAGGAGACTCATGTCTGCGTTGCCCCAAAGTCGCCACCTCGGGCGACGGGCCCGGCGGCTGGCCGGATCCGTGGCTGCGGGAGCGGTCGTCCTGACGACGGCTCTGGCCTCCACCACCCTCGCATCGGCCGGACCGGCCGAGCCCAGCGCCAAGCCCAGCACCCCCGAACACGCGACCAGCAACGCGGACAGCCCCAGTGAGGCGCGCGGCTACTACGACGCGCGCTCCAGCACGTCCGGCGCCGCGAAGGCGATGGAGTACCGCGCGGCCAGCAAGGCCGCCAACCGCGCGGCGACCAGGGCGTTCGCCAAGGCGTTGCCGTCCAAGGCCGTCCTCGACATCGACGGCACCACCGGCACCGTCCGGATGCTGGCGAAGCTCGACGGCTACCTCACGGGCAAGAGCGACAAGAAGCCCACGACGGTGGCGCTCACGTACGTCCGCGCCAACCACACCGCCCTCGGTCTCACCTCCGGTGACCTCAACACCTTCAAGCTCAAGCGCGAGTACGTCGACATCGAAGGCGTGCACCACCTGTACTGGATCCAGCGCATCGGCGGCCAGACGGTCTTCGGCAACGGCCTCACGGCGGCGGTGAAGAAGGACGGCCGCCTGCTGGCCATCGGTGGGTCCCCGGTCAGCAAGGCCACCCTGGCCCCGCCGGCCGACCTCGAGATCGACACGGCGGGCGCCGCCATCGCCGACGCACGCGCGCGGCTGGGCGCCGGGGCCGACTCCCGGGCCGGCTCCTACGACCAGGCCGAGCGCGTGCTGTTCGTGACCGCGCGAGGCAGCCACCACGCCTGGATGACCACGGTCATGTCAGTGGCCCAACCCGCGACCCAGGTCGTCGACGCCGCCTCGGGCCGACTGCTCTACCGCAACCCGCTCGGCAACGACGTCGCTTCCCCCGAGGCGGTCGGCCAGGTGTTCCGCAACTACCCCGGCGCCAAGCACGGCGGCTCCTACGGGCCGGTGAACTTCACGCGGCAGGGCTGGCTGCCCCGGGGCGCCACGAAGCTGCAGGGCAACAACTCCCACACCTACTCCGACGTCGACGACAACAACGAGGCGAGCGAGAGCGAGGAGATCCGCGACTTCAACAACAAGCTGGTCCCCTTCAAGGTGAAGGGGATGTCCTTCTGCAAGCACTTCCCGTGCTCGTGGAACCCGGACAAGCCGTTCTCGTGGCAGACCAACCGGGCGCAGAACGGCACCCAGGTCTTCTACTTCGTCAACAAGTTCCACGACCACCTGCTCGCCAAGCCGATCGGGTTCACCGAGGCCGCGGGCAACTTCGAGCACTCCAACGCATCGAAGCACGGCAAGGGCCACGACGCCGTCCAGACCAACACCATGGACGGCGCCTCGACCGACAACGGGCTGCCCGACAGCAACCATGTCGACAACGCCAACATGACCACCCCGCCCGACGGCTCGCCGCCGACGATGCAGACGTACCTGCAGCACACGCCCGGCACGTCGTACCCGGCCGGCGACCCGTTCCCGGCCAACAACACCGGCGACGAGGGCTGGGTCGTCTACCACGAGTACACCCATGGCATGTCCAACCGGCTCGTCGTCGACGTCCTGGGCATCAGCACCCTCGGTCCGGTCCAGGCAGACGCCATGGGCGAGGCGTGGGGCGACTGGTACGCCGCCGACTCGCTGGTGAGCGACGGGCTCGAGATCGACAAGAAGGGGAAGGCCGACCTCGACCTGCTCCTGTACGACGGCGCGGGAGCGCCGCTCGTCCGGAGCGAGGGGATCGACTGCACCCCGAAGTCGCCGCAGTCCCGCTGCCCCGGTGGCGCAACCGGTCGCGCGGGCGGCTACACCTACGCCGACTACGGCAAGGTCTACGGCGTCCCCGAGATCCACGCCGACGGCGAGATCTGGGCCCAGACCCTCTGGTCGCTGCGCGACAAGGTCGGCTCCCGGGTGTCGCGGAGCCTGGTGACCCGAGCCATGGAGCTGGCTCCGGCGAACCCGTCCTTCCTCGACATGCGCAACGCGCTCCTGATCGCGGACACGGCTCACTTCAAGGGCGACAACCACAGCAAGATCTGGAGCGCGTTCGCCAGCCGCGGCATGGGCTTCTTCGCCGGCTCGCTGGGCGGCAACGACGCCCTGCCCGCCGCCGACCGGCACAGCCCGCCGAAGACCGTCGCAACCGGTCTGCTGACGGGCACCGTGAAGGACAACACGACCGGTGCCGGGATCGCCGGCGTCCCGGTCACGCTTGCCTTCCAGGGCCAGGGTGTGGCCAACCCGACGGCGATCACCGATGCCAGCGGCAACTACTCCGTCGGCCCGGTGCCGGCCGGCAACTACGGCAAGCTCATCGTCAACGGAGCCGGCTACGTGCCGATCTCCACCGCCGTCACCGTGGCCGCGAGCGGCTCGCAGGGCCGACTTCCAGGTCACTCGCGACTGGGCCGCCGCGAGCGGTGGTGGCAAGGTGGTCGACTTCAACGGACCCGACTACACCGAGTTCGGCTGCGGCCCGGTCCACGCCATCGACACCTCCCTGGCGACCGGGTGGGGCAGCATCACCGGCAACCGGGAACGCCCGACCAACCAGTTCAAGCCGAAGTTCATCACCGTCGCCATGCCCCAGAAGGTCAACATCACCCAGTTCGCGGTCGACCCGGGCGCGACCTGCGGAGACGCCGGGAGCGCATCGACCGGCGCCTACCGGATCGAGACCTCCCCGGACAACGTCACCTGGACGGAGGCCGCGTCGGGCACCTTCGTCGTGACCGACCAGGGGCGGCTGAACCCCGTCACACCCATCACCGGCGCGCTGGGCGTGCAGTACGTGAGGTTCAGGATCCTGGGCAACCAGGTACCCGACTTCGCGACCAACTGCCCGAACGGCGGGTTCGACGGCTGCACCTACACCGACCTGACCGAGCTGCAGGTCTACGGCGTCGCGACTCCCTGATGCGATCCGGCGGCCGGCCCTCGGGGCCGGCCGCCGGACCGTTCGTGAACGCCCTCAGGGCACGTCGGCGATCAGAGCGCGCAGCGCACTCACGTGGTCACCGACGGCCTTGCGGCCCTTCGCGGTCAGCGCCACCCACGTCGTACGCCGCCCCTGGTGCACGCCCTTGCGCACGCGCACGTAGCCGGTGTCGCCGAGCGCCGAGAGGTGCTTGGAGAGGACGGAGTCGCTCACCTCCAGCCGGTCGCGCACCGTCGCGAACTCGGCCTCGCTGACCGCCGTGAGCATGGTGACCAGCTTGAGGCGGGCCGGCGCCTGGAGGTGCGGGTCGAGGTCGGCCATCAGCGCTCGAGCACGAGGAGGACGAGGCCGGCCACGGCCAGGCCCACCACGAGAGCGACCCAGAGGGTCGACTCCCCCGCGCCGAGCCGGGCCGGCTCCTGACGGTAGGCGCGCAGCCAACGGCGTCCACTCAGCACGTAGACGACTCCCCCACCCAGGGCCGCGAGTGCGGTGAGCCACCACCGGCCCTGCGCGGTCGCGGCGTACGCGACGACCAGGGCGACGACGTAGCCGAAGGACGCGGTGATGGCAGAGCCGAAGATCACCTTGCTGGCGAAGCCGCGGATCCGCACCCCGTTGAGCCGGACGAACCGCCACAGCTGGAGTGCGGCGACCAACCCGAACAGCAGCACTCCCCCGGCCAGCGCCCAGCGGGCCCAGGGTTCGTCGACGTACAGGCCGAGCGCGCTCGTGGCGATCTGGACCGCTACGGCGGCCCCGATCGCCAGGTCGTGGCCGCGCGGGAACACCACGGAGCCCGCCAGCTCGTCACGGGCCTGCTCGGCGTCACGGAGCGCGGCTGCGGTGTCGTCACTTTCCATGTTGGAAAGTATGCGTCGTACTTTCCAGATTGGCAAGTATCCGAGACCGGCACAATGAGCCCATGCCCTCTCTCGACAGCTGGACCCGCGGCGAGCACCGCAGCGCCGGCGGCGACACCCGTCCGACCTACCGGAAGGGCACCGGGCCGGGAGTGGTGCTGGTCCACGAGCTGCCGGGCATCACGCCGGACGTGGTCGCCTTCGGCGACGAGGTGGTCGCCGCCGGGTTCACCGTCGTGATGCCCGTGCTGTTCGGCACCCCGGGAACCGCCATGTCGCCGGTGTCCCTGGCCCGGTCGCTCGCGCACGTGTGCACCAGCGCCGAGTTCACCAAGCTCGCGACCGGCCGCACCGCTCCGGTCGCCGACTGGCTCCGCTCGCTGGCCCGCGAGCTGCACGCCGAGCTCGGCGGACCCGGCGTGGGAGCTCTCGGCATGTGCTTCACCGGCGGTTACGCGCTGGCGATGATGGTCGACGACGCCGTTGCGGCACCCGTGCTAGCCCAGCCCGCGGCGCCGTTCGCGGTCGGCAAGCGGCGTGCCGCCGATCTCGGCCTCTCCTCCGCAGACCAGGACAAGGTCGTCGCGCGCGCGGAGGCCGGCTGCCCGGTCCTCGGCATCCGCTACGCCGAGGACAAGGCGGTCGGCACCCGCTTCGAGACGTTGCACCGCCTGCTGGGCGACAGGTTCCTGGCCGTCGACCTGCCCGGCAAGGGCCATGCCACCCTCACCGAGCACCGCAGCCAGGAGGCCGTCGACCGGGTCCTGACGTTCTTCGGCGAGCGGCTGCGAGCGTGAACCCCGATTCGACTGTGGATCGCCGCGACTTTTCCTCCGTGGCGTCGCAGACGAATCCTGGATGGCTGGCGCACGCCCGGGCCGCGAAGGGGTTCATGCCCGACGACGAGGGCCTGGCGCTGCACCGGCTGGCGCGCGAGCGGCTGCCGCACGGGCCGGTGCTGGAGGTGGGCAGCTACTGCGGCAAGTCCGCCGTCTACCTCGGTGCGGCCGCGCGGGAGGTGGGCGGCACGGTCTTCACCGTCGACCACCACCGCGGCTCGGAGGAGAACCAGGCCGGCTGGGAGCACCACGACGCCTCGCTCGTCGACGGCGAGTCCGGGGCGATGGACACCTTGCCGACGTTCCGTCGAACCATCGAACGCGCGGGGCTCGAGAGCCACGTCGTCGCGATCGTCGGGCCGTCGCTGGTGGTCAGCGCGCACTGGCGCACTCCCCTGTCGCTGCTCTTCGTCGACGGCGGGCACGGCGAGAAGCCGGCCGCGGACGACTTCTCGGGCTGGGCGCCGTGGGTGATGCCGGGCGGGCTGCTGGCCATCCACGACGTGTTCCCCGACCCGGCCGACGGCGGGCGCCCGCCGTACGAGATCTACCTCCGCGCGCTCGCGGGCGGCGTCTTCGAGGAACGAGAGGCGGTCGGCTCGCTGCGCGTGCTACGCCGTGCGGCGGGCGCGGCCGGCCAGCCCGTCGACCAGCCGGTCGGGTGAGTCACAGCCGCACTCCAGCGCCAGCGGGTCGAAGTGGGGCACCAGGGTCCGGCCGCGCATGATGTCGGCGCCGGCGGTCCCGTCGGCCAGGGCGTCGGCGGCCAGGACCACCGCCGCCGCGGTGTACGTCGAGTGGTCGCCGGGCCAGTTCACTCCCTCCGGGTAGACCAGGCCCGTCCAGTAGCGACCGTCGTCCACGCGCAGGTGTTGCACGTCGGCGAACAGCCTGATGGCGCGGTCGCGGTCGCCCAGCGCCTCGAGGGCGAGCACCAGCTCGCAGGTCTCGGCGCCGGTCACCCACGGGTTGGTGGAGACACAGCGGACGCCCAGCCCCGGCACCACGAACTCGTCCCACCGCTGCCGCCAGCAGGGCCGCGGCCTCGTCGTCGCGGACCGCGCCGCCCAGGACCGGGTAGTACCAGTCCATCGAGAACTCCGACTTGTCGATGAACAGGTCTCGGTGCTCCCGCAGCGCGTGCCTCAGCCGGCCGCCCGCCAGCTCCCACTCCGGTTGGGGGTCGTCCATCAGCTCGGCGATCGACACCCCGGCCCTCAGCGACTGGTAGACGCTGGAGGACGCAGCCAGCAAGGCGTCCGCGTGCGCCTTCGCCGGCCGGCCGCCGGACCACTCCTGCGCCCACGCGATGCCACCGAAGGGCAGCTGCATCGAGACGACCCAGTCGAGCCCTCGTCGCACGGCCGGCCAGCACCGTGCCACGAACGCCGTGTCGCGCCGCACCAGCCAGTGGTGCCAGACGGCCACGGCGAGGTACGCCGACATGTTCGTCTCGCCGCTGGCGTCCTCGACCGAGCCGGCGACGTACTTCATCGCCCAGGAGCCGTCGTGGCGCTGCCGCTCGAGTGCCCATCCGAAGGCTCGTTGCGCCGCCCGGTCCTCGCCGGCGACGGTCAGCGCCATCGCGGACTCGAGGTGGTTCCAGACGTCGGCGTGCGCGCCCGGGCTCCACGGGATGGCCCCGTCGGGCTCCTGCATGGCCACGATCGTGGCCGCGGTCGCGGCCAGCTCGCCCGGCGTCAGCACGGCTTGCGGAAGTAGAGGACCAGGCTCTTGCCGATCACGGGGTCGAGGATGCGCTCGGCCAGCCGGGTCGTGCGGGGCTTTTTCACGATGTCCCAGACCAGGAGCTTGTGATAGGCACGCACGGCCGGGTTGCGGTCGTTGTCCACGCCGACGGCGCACTTGAGCCACCAGTACGGCGAGTGCAGGCCGTGGGCGTAGCCCTTGCCGGTGAGCTCGAGGCCGGCGTTCTCGGCCTTCGTGGCGAGCTCGGCGTCGGTGTAGATCCGGATGTGGCCGCCGGGAGTGTCGTGGTAGGCCCGGGAGAGCCGCCAGCAGACGATCTCCGGGAACCAGCGCGGCACGGTGAGGGCCACGGTTCCGCCGGGCCGGGTGACCCGGACCAGCTCCTCGATCGCCTGGATGTCGGCGGGGACGTGCTCGAGGATCTCCGCGGCGACGACCCGGTCGAACTCGCCGTCGGCGAACGGCAGCGCCAGCGCGTCGCCCTCCTTGACGTCGGCCTCGGCGCCCTCGGGGACCTCGCCCGCGTCCCTCATCGCGGCGAACCACTCACGCACCTTGTCCAGCTCGTCGGCGTCCTGGTCGAGGGCGACCACGTCGGCGCCACGGCGGTACATCTCGAACGCGTGCCGCCCGGCGCCGCACCCGAGGTCGAGGGCCCGGTCGCCCGGCAGCAGCCCGAGCCGGTCGAAGTCAACGGTCAGCATCGCCCTGCCCTCCCTGGATGGCCTCCTGGTACGCCGCGGCGGTGGCGGCCGCTGCCGCCCGCCAGCTGAACAGCTCCTCCACGCGGGCCCGGCCAGCGGCGCCGTAGCGGGCCCGGCGCTCCGGGTCGTCGAGCAGCCGCGCCAGTGCGCCGGCAAGCGCTCCGACATCGCCGGGCGGCACCAGGTCGGCACACAGCCCGTCGGGGCCGACGACCTCGGGGATCGCGCCGGCGTCGCTGACCACCAACGGAGTGGCGCACGCCATCAGCTCTGCGGTCGGCAGCGAGAAGCCCTCGTAGAGCGACGGCACGCAAGCGACCTCGGCCGATCCCATGATCTCGACGAGCTCGATGTCACTGACACCGTGCACGAACCGGACGTGGTCGCGGATCGCGAGTCGGTCGACGATCTGGTGGGTCTGGCCACCCGGCTGCGGCTTGGTGACCAGCAGGAGGCTCAGCTCCGGGCGCTCGGTGCGCAGCTTGGCGAAGGCCTCGAGCAACGTCGCGATGCCCTTCATCGGCGCGTCGGCACTCGCCATGGCGACGATCCGGCCGGGCACCCGGGGTGCGCTGGGCGGGCGGAAGCCGTCGTCGACACCGAGCGGGATCACCCGCACCCGGGCGGGGTCCACACCGAAGTCGGCCACGATGTCGCGTTGGGACGACGTGGACGGCGTCAGCACCAGACGAGCCTGGCTGGCGACGCGACGCTGCATGCGGAGGAAGCCGTACCAGCGACGCAGCGTCAGCCTCCGGCGCCAGGTCGTGGCGGCGGCCAGGTCGAGTCGGCGGTCGACGGTGATCGGGTGGTGGATCGTGGTCACGACCGGCAGGCCGAAGCGCTCGGACTCGAGCACACCGGTGGCCAGTACCTGGTTGTCGTGGACGACGTCGAAGTCGTCGGCGCGCTCGCGCAGCAGGCGGGCGACGCGGGTGCCGAAGGTCTTGGGTTCCGGGAAGCCCGCCGCGCACATGGTCAGGAACTCCTCGACGTCGACCAGGTCGCGGAACTCACGCAGGCGCGGCACCCGGAACGGATCGGGCTCGCGGTAGAGGTCCAGGCTCGGCACCTTGGTCAGCCGGACGCCCTCGTCGAGCTCGGGGTACGGCTGGCCCGAGAACACCTCGACGTGATGCCCGAGAGCCACCAGCTCGCGGCTGAGGTGGCGGACGTAGACGCCCTGCCCGCCGCAGTGCGGCTTGCTGCGGTAGGACAGCAGGGCCACGCGCAAGGACATGGACGGTTCCTATCATGCGGCCCAGCGCGTACCGGTGGTTGAGGTGTGAGGAGCAGAAGCGCGTGTCCTGAGGTGCGAGCTTGCGAGCCTCGAAGGGACGAGCCTCGAAACCACCCACCGAATGTGGTTTCGAGGCTCGGCCGTGAACGGCCTCGCACCTCAACCACCGAAAGGTTCAGGTGCCTTCTGAGCTGTGCCCCGGGAAGACGTGGGCGGTGGGGTCGATGACGACAGCGGCGTTGTTCACGGCGGTGGCGGCCTCGCCGAAGCCGACCGCGATCAGGCGCACCTTGCCGGGGTACTCCGTCACGTCACCGGCGGCGAAGACCCGGTGCAGGCTGGTGCGCATCGCGGCGTCGACGACGATGTGCCGCTTCTGCACCTCGATCCCCCACTCCTGCAACGGGCCGAGGTCGGCGAGGAAACCGAGGGCCGCGACGACGGCCTGGGCCGGACGGCGTACGGGTCCGGCGCCGTCGACGGTGATCTCGACCTCCTCGACGACCCCGCCGCCGTTCCCGTCGTCCAGCAGCGCGGTGACCTGGGCCTTGGTCACGATGTCGACCGAGGACGCCTTGACCTGGTCGACGGTGCGCTGGTGGGCGCGGAAGGCGTCGCGGCGGTGAACCAGGGTGACCGACTTGGCGACCGGCTCGAGGTGGAGTGCCCAGTCGAACGCACTGTCGCCGCCGCCGACGATGACGACGTCCTTGCCGGCGTACGGCGCGAAGGTCGGCACGAAGAACTCCATGCCCCTGCCCACCCAGCCGTCGCCGGCCGGCAGCGGACGGGGGCTGAACTTGCCGATGCCGGCGGTGATGATCACGGCGCCGGCGCTGATCAGGGTGCCGTCGTCGAGCTCGATGGTGACGGCGTCGTCGTCATGGGTCAGGGCGACCGCCGTGCGGTCGAGGAAGTACTCCGGGTGCGCGGTGGCGGCCTGCTCGACCAGCCCCGCGACCAGGTCGCGGCCCTTGATCGAGACGAAGCCGGCGACGTCGAAGATCTGCTTCTCGGGGTACATCGCGGTGACCTGACCACCGAGCTCCGGCAGCGAGTCGACCAGGGCGACCCGCAGTCCCCGGAATCCCGCGTAGTAGGTGGCGAAGAGGCCACTGGGCCCGGCGCCGATGATGAGCAGGTCTGTCTCGATCTTCGTCGGCAGGTCATCGGCTGGGGCCACGTACCGATCCTATGAGTCAGCGCGTCTCGATGTCCGACACCAGCCAGCCGTGGCCGGTCCTGGTCATCGTCACCAAGGTCCGGTACGGCAGCAGCACCGGGTCGCGGCCGCGTTCGCTGATCCGCGAGTCGAGGAAGACCAGCGCCTGCACCTGCTCGTCGGTGGCCCGCACCACGGCCGACGCGACGACCTGCGCGGCGATCTCGCGTCGCCGGTCGGCGAAGGCCGGGGCGAGCGACTCCGCGGTGGCGCGGTACTGGTCCGCGAACTCCGGGGTCATCAGGGTGGCCGCGTGGTCGACCTGCTCGTCGTAGTTCTGGTAGCTCGTCGACGTGATCTCGGTGAGGTCCTGGGCTGCGGCGTCGACCACCGAGCGCGCGGCCAGGTCGCCGACCACGACCGGCCGGTCGTCACCGGCATCCGGCTCACCGCGCAGGAGGTACCACGCCTCGAAGCCGGCCAGCCCGACCAGCACGAGCGCCACCCCCGCCACCACGCGCCGGATCGGCACCGAGCCCGCCATCAGTCGACCTGCTCGATCTCGGACGTGAGCCACTCACCGTCGACCGGTACCAGGTGGAGCCGCAGCCGCAGCTCACGCGCGACAGGTTCCTTCGTCCGCCGGTCGGACCGGGTGCCCGTCGTCGCCACCAGGACCGTGGCGCCGGACTCGTCGACGCGCACCACCCCCGTCCAGAGCACCTCGCCCTCGGTGACGAGGCCGTCGCGGCGCAGGCCGCGCACGATCCGCCCGACGTCCTCGGTGTAGCGGTCCTTGAGCGGGCCGGTCGCCCCGGCGGCGATCCGCGCCAGGTCGTCCTCGGCGGTCTCGTGGTCGACGTTGACGAACGCCGTGGCCTCGTCGCTCGCGGCGGCCATCGCCTGGGCGTACCGGGCGTGCTGAGCGGCGTCGCGAGCGCGCGCGTCTCGCGTCTGTGCCACCTGCATGCCACCCACTGCACAGACAAGGGCCAGGATCCCGACGAGCAGCCACAGCCACGTCATGCGCACAGCGGGCGGGCCCTCCCTGGCCTCGCTCACCTGCGCATCGTAGGTGCTGGCGCGGGCCCCTACGATGAGCGACTGTGCCCCGCAGCCAGCACAACGTGCTCGATCCCGACAGCCACCCGGCCAAGGGGCTGCTGGGCGCGGTCCGCAGGCACCCGTCCGGGATCCTGCTGCTCGCACAGCTGCTGGCCGTGCTGGCCTACCCGTTCTCCGACGGCAGCACCCTCGGCCGCGCGTTCCTCGGAGCCATCGGCACGGGCGTGGTCCTGATCGCGCTGTGGGCGGTCCGCCGCACCCCCGCACTCGCCTGGGTGGCCGCACTGGTCGGCGTACCGGCCGTGGTGTTCAGCATCGTGGAGGCCTTCCAACCGGACCAGGACTGGGTGGTGCTGACCTCGGCGTTGCTGCACGCGCCGTTCTACTTCTACGTCTCCTACGGGATGATCCGCTACCTCTTCCACGACGACCGCGTGACGCGCGACGAGCTGTACGCCACCGGGGCGGCGTTCACGGTCGTCGCCTGGGGCTTCGCCTACGTCTACGTCGCCTGCCAGGTCGTCTGGCCAGGGTCGTTCGTAGGTTTCGGCGACAAGGACGTCCACACGTTCTTCGACCTGCTGTTCCTGTCCTTCACCAACCTGACGAGCGTCGGCCTGTCCGACATCGTCCCCGTGCTCGGTCACGCCCGGTCCGCTCGTGATGGTCGAGCAGGTCGCGGGCGTGCTGTACGTCGCGCTGGTCGTCGCCCGCCTGGTCGGGCTCACCGTCGCGCGCCAGGCCAACAAAGCTCTAGGCCTGGTCCCAGCCGTCGGGCCGGAGCTTCTTCGGCAGTCCCTCGACGACCAGCCGGTAGGACTCGTCGACGGCGTCGAGCAGGTCCTCGTCGGGGATGGCGCCGCCGAAGGTCAGGTCGTTCCAGCCGGACCGGCCGATGTACGCCATCACCGTGGCATCGTCCGGGAACCGCTGCAGCCACTCGTCGGCCACCTCCCGGCTGCGACCGCTCTTGACGCCCACGCCGTCCGCGCCGAGGAAGGCGAAGATCTTGCCTCGCTCCCCCGGCCCGACCTTGATCACCGTGTGCTCGGGCTCCCACGGGCTGTCGGGCCAGGCACCGGGCAAGCCCAGGCAGTAGGCCTGCATCTGCGCTGCGTCCACGAGGGCACCCTACGTACCATGACGACGTGACCGGACCCGAGTTGTGGCGCGAGTTCGCCCACGACCCGCGGTCGCCGGAGTTCGCGCCGATGCGGGCCTCCGACGCCGACCGCGACATCGTCTTCCGCACGCTCGCCGAGGCGTACGCCGAGGGGCGGCTGGACCGCGAGGAGTACGACGAGCGGGCCGACGCCGTGCACGGCGCCAAGACCCTCGGCGAGCTCCCCGGCATGCTCGACGACCTGGTGCCGACCACGGCCCTGGCGCCGCACGTGGGCGCGCTCGACACGAGGAGTGTCGAGGAGCAGGCGATCGCTCGGTGGGAACGGAGCCGTGGCGAGGCGTTCATGGCCTTCCTGATCCCCACCCTGATCTGCTGGGTGGTCTGGCTGGTCACCATGCCCGGCGGCTTCCTGTGGCCGGTGTTCCCCATGATCGGCACTGCTATCCCGCTGGTCAGGGTCGTGGTCCAGCGCAAGGAGATCATCGAGTCCAACCAGCGCCGCATCGTGCGGAGGCAGGAGAAGGAGCTGCGCCGCCAGCAGCGCAAGCAGCTCCCGCCGCCCGACAGTCGCTAGCGGCTACTCCTCGTCGCTCTCTTCGCCGCTGTGGTCGAGGAGCCCTTCCTTGCGGGCCCTCGCCACGATCCGCCGTACGTTCTCGATGGCGCCGCAGCCGTCGTCGACCTGCTTGTTGCGCTCGGTCGCGAACGCCTTGCCCAGCTCGGTGCGCACCTGCTCGCCGACCTCTTCGCGGGCGGGGTTGAGGATGGTCAGCTCCTCCTCGGTGAGGTGGTGGTTGACCGCCTTCGCCAGCTCCTCGACGGCGTCGTCGAAGGCCTGGGTGTCGGTCCCCTTCAGCTCGAGCACGGCGAGCAGGGCCTCGTGCCCCTCGGCGTGCTCCTCCTCCCCGTGCTCGGCTTCATGCGCCGTCACCGCGCGCTTCCTGCGCAGCTGGGGGTAGACGAACTTCTCCTCGGCCTCGGCATGGGCGACGTGCAGGGTGGCGAAGGCCTCGCGGACGGCGTCGCGGTCACTGGTGCTGTCGCGGAGGTCGCGCAGGAGCGCCTCGAAACGCCGGTGGTCGTCGAGAATGAGGTCCACCACGTCGCCGGAGACCGGCCTGCCCAGATCGATCGCCGTCATGCGACCACGCTACGGAACAACCGTGTGCTCGCGGCTCGCCCTAGCGGGTGGGTCAGCAGTCGACCGCGATGGCGAGAGCGGCACACAGCTGCCGCATGCGTTGGGCGCTCAGTGCGCCGATACGTCCGACCAGGTGTCCGACGCTCAGGCTTTCCAGCGAGTCCATGTTCACGGCGCACGCGCGAGCCACGGGGTCCACGCGGGGATCCAGCTCGACCTCGGTTGCCAGGCCGCGGATGGTGGTCGTGCACGGCGCGACAAGGACCCGACGCCGGGCCTCGATCGTCAAGTTCCGGGAGAGCACGACGACCGGCCTCAATCCGATCTCGGGCGGCTCACCCCACCAGATCTCGCCCCGTACCGGAGTCACCGCGCGCGCCCCGCCGCCGCGCCCCAACTGGCCAGGTCGCCCCATTCGTCGGGTTCGTCGAACGGATGCTCCGCGTAGGCCGCCCGGTCGCGACGTTCGATCTCTGCCCGTCGATCATCACGCAGCAGGGCCCGTAGCGCCTCTTCGATCATCGAGGCGTCGGTGCAGTCGGGGCACAAGGCCCGCGCCGACGTGAGCAGGTCAGTGTCGACGGTCGTGCTCAAGCGTGACTTGGCCATGCCACGATCATGCCACATTCATGCCACTGTTGGTCGACGCTCACCGCACGCCCGCCTCCATCATCTGGCGCAGCTCCTTCTTGAGGTCGCTGATCTCGTCGCGCAGCCGCGCCGCCACCTCGAACTGCAGCTCGGCGGCGGCGTTGCGCATCTGCTCGGTGAGCTGCTGGATCAGCTCGGCGAGGTCGGCGCTGGGGATGCCGCGCGTGTCGGGAGCCCTCTCGTGCAGCTCGGCCGCGCCCATCTTGGAGAGGCCTGGGACGGGTGCCTTGCGGGACCTGTCGCCTCGGGCGCCGGTGCCCTGCCAGGTGGCGAGCAGCTCCTGGGTGTTCTCGTCCTCGCGGGCGAGCATCTCGGTGATGTCGGCGATCTTCTTGCGCAGCGGCGTCGGGTCGACGCCGTGGGCGGTGTTGTAGGCGACCTGCTTGGCCCGGCGCCGGTTGGTCTCGTCGATCGCCTTCTCCATCGACGGCGTGATCTTGTCGGCGTACATGTGCACCTGACCGGACACGTTGCGCGCCGCGCGGCCGATCGTCTGGATCAGGGACTTGTCGGAGCGCAGGAAGCCCTCCTTGTCGGCGTCGAGGATCGAGACCAGCGACACCTCGGGCAGGTCGAGGCCCTCGCGGAGCAGGTTGATGCCGACGAGGACGTCGTACTCGCCCATCCGCAGCTCACGGAGCAGCTCGATGCGGCGCAGGGTGTCGACCTCGGAGTGGAGGTAGCGGGTGCGGATGCCGGCGTCGAGGAGGTAGTCGGTGAGGTCCTCGGACATCTTCTTGGTCAGCGTGGTGACCAGGACGCGCTCGTTCTTCTCGGTGCGGGTGTTGATCTCGTGGATCAGGTCGTCGATCTGGCCCTTGGTCGGCTTGACGACGACCTCGGGGTCGACCAGCCCGGTGGGGCGGATGATCTGCTCGACGGTGTCATTGCCGACCTTGTCGAGCTCGTAGTTGCCGGGGGTGGCCGACAGGTAGATGGTCTGGCCGATCCGGTCGAGGAACTCCTCCCACCGCAGCGGCCGGTTGTCCATCGCGCTCGGCAGCCGGAAGCCGTGGTCGACCAGGTTGCGCTTGCGGGACATGTCGCCCTCGTACATCCCGCCGATCTGGGGGACGGCCACGTGGGACTCGTCGACCACGAGCAGGAAGTCCTCGGGGAAGTAGTCGAGCAGGCAGTTGGGGGCGCTGCCGCGGGTGCGGCCGTCGATGTGCATCGAGTAGTTCTCGATCCCGGCGCACGAGCCGACCTGCCGCATCATCTCGATGTCGTACGTCGTGCGCATCCGCAGCCGCTGGGCCTCGAGCAGCTTGCCCTGGCGCTCGAACGAGGCGAGCTGCTCCTCGAGCTCGGCCTCGATGCCCGTGATCGCCCGCTCCATGCGGTTGTGCCCGGCGACGTAGTGGGTCGCCGGGAAGATGTAGAGCTCCTTGTCCTCGGAGATCACCTCGCCGGTCACCGGATGCAGCGTCATCATCCGCTCGACCTCGTCGCCGAAGAACTCGATCCGGACAGCCGACTCCTCGTAGACCGGGAAGACCTCGAGGGTGTCGCCGCGCACCCGGAACGTGCCACGGGTGAACGACATGTCGTTGCGCGTGTACTGGATCTCGACCAGGCGCCGGAGGATCGAGTCGCGGTCGTGCTCGTCGCCGACGCGCAGCCGCAGCATGCGGTCGACGTACTCCTGAGGGGTGCCCAGGCCGTAGATGCACGACACCGTCGACACCACGATCACGTCGCGTCGCGTCAGCAGCGAGTTGGTCGCGGAGTGACGCAGCCTCTCGACCTCCTCGTTGATGGAGGAGTCCTTCTCGATGTAGGTGTCGGTCTGGGGGACGTAGGCCTCAGGCTGGTAGTAGTCGTAGTAGGAGACGAAGTACTCGACCGCGTTGTCGGGGAACAGCATCCGCAGCTCGTTGGCGAACTGTGCCGCCAGCGTCTTGTTGGGCTGCATCACCAGGATCGGCCGCTGCACCTGCTCGGCCACCCAGGCGACCGTGGCGGTCTTGCCGGTGCCCGTCGCGCCCAGCAGCACGACGTCCTGCTCGCCGCCGTTGATCCGCTTGACGATCTCGGCGATCGCGGTCGGCTGGTCGCCGGAGGGGGTGTAGTCGGACTGCACGTGGAACGGAGCCACGCGACGCTCGAGATCGGTCACCGGACGCATGACGTCCAGCGTACGAGGAGGCACCGACACACCATCGGTGGTCGAGGTGCGAGGAGCGCCAGCGACGAGCCTCGAGACCCGGTGAGGTGGTTTCGAGGCTCGGGCCCTTCGAGGCTCGGGCCTGGCGGCCCTCACACCTCAGGAACCACCTGGCGGCCCTCACACCTCGACCACCGAGCGGGGGTTCCGGACGCTAACGTTCCGGAACATGAGTCACGGTGTGTTCATGGACGAGACCACGCCGACGGCGCGGGCGCTGCTGGTGCTGGAGATGGTGCAGAACTCGCCCGGCATCCGCGGCGAGCAGCTGGCCGACCGGCTCGGCATGACCGACCGGGCTGTCCGCCGCTACGTCGGCAACCTGCGCGACGCCGGCATCGCGGTGGAGTCGACGCGAGGCAAGTACGGCGGCTACCGGATCGGCCGCGGGGTCCGGCTCGCGCCGCTGATGTTCACCGCATCCGAGGCGCTCGGCCTGGTGATGGCGGTGCTGGAAGGCCGGGCCCACGACCCGACGGATCCGGTCGGCCAGGCGGTCGGCAAGATCATCCGCGTCCTCCCGCAACCGGTCGCCGAGCCCGTGGAGGCCGTCGTACGGATGAGTGAGCGGACGCCCGACGGCCACTCGTCCGCGCCTGAGCCCGAGGTCACTGCCGCGATCGTGCAGGGGTGCGCCTCGCGACGCCGGTTGCGCGTCGCCTACCGGCTCGGACCCGACAAGGTCCGCGACATGGACGTCGATCCTTGGGCGATCGTGGTGCGGTTCGGGAAGTGGTACCTGCTCTGCTGGTCCCACTCCGCCGACGCCCGCCGCATCCTGCGCATCGACCGGGTGGCCGATGTCGAGGAGCTGACCGAGAGCTTCGAGGCGCCCGCCGACCTCGACCCCGTGGCCGCCGTCGAGGAGCACCTCTCCGAAGGCTGGACCCACAAGATCGAGGTCGTCGTCGACGCCCCGATCGGGGACGTGAAGTGCTGGGTCCCCCGCAAGCTGGCCCGGCTCGAGGCGATCGACGAGCACACCACCCGGCTGCTCGGCAGCACCGACGAGCTGGACTGGTACGCCGAGCGACTGGCCGGCATCCCGCGAACCTTCCGGGTGGTCAGGCCGGACGCCTTGCGCGAGCAGGTCGCCGTCGTGGGACGACGGATGCTGGCCAACGCGCTGGCCGACTCACTGGCGGACCCGATGGCCGGCACCGATGAGTCCGGGCGGGAGGACGGGTCGGCACCCTCATGACGACTCTCGACTTCGGCCCGACCACCAGCCGCCTCGCGACCCTCGTGCGCGGGGTCGGCGACGACCAGCTCGACGGTCCGACCCCGAGCACCGGACGGTCGGTGGGCGACCTGCTCGACCACATCGGCGGCCTGGCGCTGGCGTTCACGGCCGCTGCCCGCAAGGAGCCGCCGCCCGGCGGAGGCAACCCCACGGCCGACGCCGAGGCCCTGCCGGACGACTGGCGCACGGAGATCCCCGACCGCCTGGCCACCCTGGCCGAGGCGTGGCGCGACCCCGCGGCGTACGAGGGGTCCACCCAGGCCGGCCCCATCGAGATGCCGGCGGACGGCGCGGCCCTGGTCGCGCTCGACGAGGTCACCGTGCACGCATGGGACCTCGCGGTGGCGACGGGCCAGCCGTACGACGCCGACCCGGCCGCCGTGGAGGCGTGCGCGCGGTTCGTGGCCACGTTCGACGCACCCAGGGACGGCGAGCTGTTCGGGCCGCAGGTCGACGTGCCGGAGTCCGCGTCGCCGCTCGACCGGCTGCTCGGCGCCACCGGCCGCGACCCCCACTGGACGCCGTCGTGAACGACGCTTCCGTCCGGGTCAACGAGGTCGGCGACGTCGTCCTCGAGGACGCCCGACAGCTCCAGGCGCTCGCCGAACCGGTGGCACTCGCGGCCTTCACCTGGCTGCAGCGACACGGCCCGGGCACGGTCGGACGGATGGCGGATGAGCTGGGCGAGCCCGAGGACACCGTCGCCACGCGGCTCGACGGCCTGCGGTCCGCGGGGCTCGCCGACCGGGCCGGCGAGGACTGGCGCGCGCCCGGTCGGGGCCTCTTCCTCCAGCTGCCTGAAGGTGACTCCGAGGCCGCGGCCGCCGCCCGGAAGCTCAGCAGCGTCATGCTGCTCGCTGTCGAGCACCTGCCACGCGAGTGGGTGGCGACCGTCGAGCCCGGCCTCGAGGACCGCTGGGCCGGCGCGGCAGGTCTCTTCAACGCCGGAGTGGTCCTGACCGCGACCGAGCTGGACGAGGTCCAGGTCGAGCTGGAGCGGGTGCTCGAGCCGTACCTGAACCGCGCGGCCGACGACGTACCCGCCGACGCCCGCCGCGTGCGGGTGCTCGCCTACTTCCTCCCGGGTCCCGCATGACCGATCCAGTCGAACGCCTGCGCCGGATCGCGCTCGCCCTGCCGGAGGCGACCGAGAAGCTCAGCCACGGCGAGGTGTCGTTCTTCTGCCGCAAGCAGTTCGTGATGATGGACGACCACCACCACGGCGCCGACCACCTGGCGTTCTGGTGCGCTGCGCCGCCCGGCGCCCAGGAGGAGCTGATCGGCAGCGACCCCGGCCGCTACTTCCGGCCGCCGTACGTCGGCCACCGTGGCTGGGTCGGCGTACGCATCGACGACGACCCCGACTGGGACGAGATCGCCGAGGTGGTCCGCGACGCCTACCGGCAGGTCGCGCCGAAACGGTTGGTCGGTCGGCTGGACCAGGTCTAGGTCGGCCCACCATCCGGTCGCCACTGCCTCAGGCGGGAACCGGCTCGTCCACCACGTCCGGGCCCACGTAGGGCTCGACGTCAGGCTCGTCCCTGGCGCCCAGGTCCAGCGAACCCTCGGCCAGCAGGGCCCGCGCGGCCTCGCGGCCGGCGAGCACCATCCGGTCGATCTGGTGGAACTCGAGCAGGCCGACGCCCAGGGTGGCCGGCGTGACCACGACGGCACCCCGTCGATGCGCCGCGTCGACGGCTCCCCCGGCGCCGATCATCATCGTCCGCAGCAGGGTCTCTCCCAGCGCAGGAACGCGCGGGCGCCGGATCGCGCGGGCAGCCACGCGCGTGCCCGAGCCGCCGCCCATCGAGATGTTCACCGCCACCACCGGTCCCTCGTCGCGCTCGAGCAGCAGGTCCACCGGCAGGTTGTCCAGCACGCCGCCGTCCGTCAGGAGCCGGCCGTCGTCGGTCGGGATCGGAGGGAAGAGCACGGGCAACCGCAAGGACGCCAACGTGGCGTCGAGGAGCGGGCCGCGCCGGTGCACCTGACGCGTCCGGCTGACCAGGTCCGTGCTGACCAGGGCCAGCTGGCGCGGCATGCCCTCCATCACGGTGTCGCCCACCACGCCGGCGATGGAGTTGCGCACGCGGACACCACGGGTCAGGGCGTGGGTCGGGAAGGCCCAGTCGTTGAAGGGGTTGCGCCGGACGAACTCGGCGTAGCAGCGCTCCTCGAGCCCCTCGCCGTCGTGCACGATGCCGTGGATCGCCGCGACCGCGGAACCCACGCTCGAGCCGGCCAGCCGGTTGACGGGATAACCCGCCTCCTCCAGCTCACGCAGGACGCCGATGTGGGCGAAGGCGCGGGCCCCGCCGCCGGCGAGCACCAGGCCGAGGCTGCGCCCGGCCAGCCGGTCGGCAAGGTCGGAGACGTCGAGCCGCAGGTCTCCGTCGGCGACGGTCAGCCGCCAGGCGTCGGTGGCCGCCACCCAGGCAACCCGTTCCGCGGGCGTGGGTAAGGCGCCGAGGACCACCAGGTCCGGCTGGAAGCCGAGTGCCGGGACGTCGGCGGGTACGCCGCTGCCGGCTCGCGCCACCAGGACGACGGCGTCCGACTGGCGCAGGCAGAAGTCCCGCCAGGCGTGGTCGGCGCCGGCCGCGACGCCGTCCGCCACGAGCAGGACCCGACCGCCCTGCTCCTCGGCCCTGGCGAGACCCTCGGCGTCGACGGTCCCCGGGTCGACCACCTGCAGGTGCATGGCCAGCCGCGCCTTCAGGTGGTGGGCGACTTCCTCGCAGCGACTGCCCGCGTGCAGGCCGACCACGGCGATCACGTGCGGCTGCACCGCACGCTGCGCCGGCGCAGGCGCGCCCGCGGTGCGCATCTGGCCCGCCACCTGGGTCAACACGGTCCGGGTGGCCCGCGGGTCGCGTTCGAGCAGTCCGTCGAAGGCCGTGCGCGGCACCTCGATGAGCGTCGCGTCCCTGCGGGCCCGTACGCCGGCGGACCGCGGCTCGCCCGTGAGGAGCGACAGCTCGCCCACGACAGCACCCGGCGTCAGGGTCCGGAGCAGCTGGCCTCCTTGGACGACCTCGAGTCGCCCACTGCGCAGCAGGTACGCCGACCCTGCGGCGTCGCCCTCGCGGAACAGCCACGCGCCGGCGTCCAGGCTGACCGTGCGGCTCGCCGCGGCCAGGATCACGCGGGCGCTCTCCGACAGGGCCGCCACCAGAGGGATGTCGGTCAGGCCGACCGAGGAGGCGCGCCGCGGCTCGGCCGTGAGGTGCAGGGACTCCGGCAGCAGCACGAGGGGCTCGCCGTGCTCGACCTCCTCGGCCTCCGGCCGCGTGGCCACCCTGCCGATCGGTACGGCCACCACAGCAACCAGCACGAAGGCGACGATCGACAGCAGCCAGCCGTCGCGGAGGGTGTTCACGAGGCCCGGGCCGGTCGGGTTGCCGACGATCAGGACCAGGATCGAGATGCCCAGCACCCCGCCGAGCTGCCGGGCGCTGGAGACCAGGGCCGAGGCCGCCGCGTAGCGGCCGCCCGGCACGGCGGCGAGGGCGGCGCTGCCGAGCAGTGGCAGGCACGCGCCGACCCCTATCCCGGACAACACCTGGCCGGGCAGCCACTCGGCCCAGAAGGCCGGCTCGAGCCCGACCCGCTGGTGGTACCAGAGATAGGCGCCCGCCCACACCAGCGCACCCGGGACGACCAGGACCCGGTAGCCCACGCGCTCCGCGAGCGGCCCGAGCCTGGCTGCCACCACCGCGGCCACCAGCGCCCCCGGCACGAGAGCGAGACCCGCCTGCAGCACGTCGTACCCCCAGACGTACTGGAGCCAGAGGACGTTGGTCAGGAGATAGGCGTAGAAACCCAGCCCGGCCAGGACCGTCGCCAGGCTCGCGGTGCGAAACGACGGGAGGCGGACGAGCGCTGGGTCGACGACCGGTGCGCGGTGGCGCAGGTTCCTCCGCACGAACACCGCGCCCAGCGCGAAAGCCAGCGCGAAGGCCGCCAGGACGCGCGGGCTGCTCCAACCCCAGTCGTTGCCCTTGATCACGCCCAGGTTGAGCAGGCCCAGGGCGAGCGCGAGGAGCAGCGCACCGGGGATGTCGGGCAGGATCCGGCGCCCGGGCGCGCGGCTCTCCACGACCGTACGGCGGGTGGCCACCAGAGCCAGCACGCCGAAGGGCAGGTTGACCAGGAACGCCAACCGCCAGCCGCCCAGCTCGACGAGCGCACCGCCCAGGGGCGGGCCGAGACCCGCCGCCACGGCCGCGGTCGCTCCCCACAGGCCGATGGCGTGGGCCCGCCGGTCGCTGCTGAACGCCTCCACCACGATCGCCATCGAGGCAGGGACCAGCAACGCCGCGCCCAGAGCCTGTAGCACCCGTCCCGCCACCAGGAGCTCCAGGCTCCCGGCCATCGCGCACCACACCGACGCCAGCGTGAACAGGGCGATCCCGCCGGCGTACGCGCGACGCCGGCCGATCAGGTCGGTCAGCCGGCCGCAGACGACGAGGAACGCCGCGAACACGATGTTGTAGGCGTTGAGCACCCACGAGAGACCGTCGATCGACGACTCGGGGAAGGACTCGCGGATCGAGGGGAAGGCGACGTTGACGATGGTCGCGTCGAGGAACGCCAAGAAGGCGCCGAAGCATGCGACCAGGAGCACCCGGGTCGGAGCGACCCGCCCACGGACGTTCGCGGACACCGGATCTCCAGTCTCCGAGACTCGGCAGTCCGGCCACTGTGGCGTGGCCGGAGTCTCGGCGCAAGAGCGGGCTGTACCCCTCGGGGTGGACGTCCCCTAGCCTGCGTTCATGGCGCACCTCGTCCTCACCGTCCTCGGGGACGACCGACCGGGACTGGTATCGGCGGTCTCGGCGGCCGTCAACGCAAAGGGCGGCAGCTGGGAGCACAGCCAGCTCGCGCATCTGGCGGGGAAGTTCGCCGGCATCGTGCTCGTATCGGTCCCCGACGCGGAGGCCGACGCCCTCGTGGGGGACCTCGAGGCCCTGCAGAACCAGGGGCTCCACGTGCAGGTCGAGCGCACCGACATCCCGGCCGAGGACGACAACGTCCGCTACGAGCTCGAGCTCGTCGGCGCCGACCGGCCCGGGATCGTCGCCGAGATCTCCGCACTTCTAGCCCGCCACGGGGTGAGCATCGAGGACCTGGTCACCGAGCTCGTCGACGCCCCCATGGCCGGCGGCCGCCTGTTCGAGGCGCGGGCCGTGCTCGTCGCACCCGAGTCGGCGACTGCCGAGGGCCTGCGCGAGGCCCTCGAGACGCTCGCCGACCGGCTGATGGTGGACGTGCACCTCTCGCTCGAGTGAGCCGTCGGAGCCCTCGCTAGATTGACCGCGTGGCGGTCAACCAGGAGCGGCTCACGGCGATCATCCGCCGCACCCTGATCGCGGTCCTCGTGACACCGTTCCTGGCGGCGATCGGGCTGACGCTGTTCGACTCCTACCGGCGTCGCGGCAAGAAGCCCAAGCCCTTCCCGACCACACCGCCGCACACGGTCGAGGTCGGCCACGGCGAGGTGACGACGTACACCTTCGGCAGCGACCTGTACGACGACATGATCGCCGCGATCGAGAGCGCCGAGCGGCAGGTGCTCTTCGAGACCTACATCTGGAAGGGCGACGAGGTCGGCCAGCGGTTCAAGGACGCGCTGGCCGCGGCGGCCGACCGCGGCGTGGAGGTCTACTGCATCTACGACGCCTTCGCGAACCTCGTGGTCTCGCCGGTGTTCAAGCGGTTCCCGGACAACATCAAGGTGCTCAAGTACCCCGTGTACGCCGCCGGGTGGCGGTTCTTCGACATCCGGCGTTACGGGCGCGACCACCGCAAGATCCTGGTCGTCGACGACACGGTGGGGTTCGTCGGCGGCTACAACATCGGGACGGCGTTCGCGACCGAGTGGCGCGACACCCATGTCGGCATCACCGGCCCCGGGGTGTGGGACCTCAAGCGCGCGGTCGCCGACTTCTGGAACCTCAACCGGCGCAGGCGCTTCGGGCCGAGCGAGCGGCCGCTGCTGCTGGAGACCGCGTCGACCTGGGAGTCGCAGGTGCGCTTCCACCGCAACGTGCCGCGGCTGATGGTCTTCCCGATCCGGGGGATGTACCTGGAGGCGATCGACCGCGCGAGCAGGAACATCTGGATGACGTGCGCCTACTTCATCCCCGACCAGGACTTCGTCGACGCTCTCAAGCGAGCCGCCGAGCGCGGTGTCGACGTGCGGCTGCTGGTGCCGTTGAAGTCCAACCACGTGGTGGCCGACTGGATCTCGCGCGGCTACTTCGCCCAGCTGCTGGACTCAGGTGTCCGGGTCATGCGCTACCGGGACGCCATGGTGCACGCCAAGACCGCGACGATCGACGGCTCGTGGTCGACCGTCGGCACCGCGAACGTCGACCGGCTCTCGCTCAGCGGCAACTACGAGATCAACGTCGAGGTCATCGACCCCTCCCTGGCCCGGGCGCTGGAGGAGATCTTCGCCGTCGACGAGACCAACTGCCTCGAGCTGACCCTCGCCGAGTGGGAGGCCCGCGACCTGCACCGCAAGTTCACCGAGTCGGTGCTCTGGCCGCTGCGGCCGCTGCTGTAGTCCAGCCTGCCTGGCCGCGGGCCGGCGCACGATCTCCGCGCACCGGCCCTCCGCAGGGTCAGGCGTCCAACGACTTGACCACCAAGGTGCGCTCGTTGGTCAGGAACGTGAAGCTGGGACCTGAGTAGTCGGTCGCCTGGACCCTGAACGTGAACGTCCCTGCCTGCGTCGGCCTTCCGGACAGGACCCCGCTGGCCTTGTCCAGCGTCAGCCCCGGAGGAAGCTGCGTGCTGGCGTCGTCCCAGGAGTACGGCGACCACCCTCCGGAGATCTTGAACTGGAAGGCGTAGTCCTGGTCGAGGGTTGCGTCGGGAAGCTTGTCCCCGCCGTACTCGACGACCGGTGGATTGATCTCGGTGTACAACGTCTGATAAGTGGTGGCGATGCCGGCGAAGAGGTCACAGACGAGGTCCACGAAGACCTTCACGTTCATCAGGACGTCGAGCGCTGGGTTCCTCTTGAACAGGAACCGTAGGAAGCCGCTGGCGGACGACTCGAAGGACGTGACGTTGATCCACAGGTTGAGCACGTCGGTGCTGCTCTGGGTGCCGATGTACTCGTAGCGCAGCGCGCTGATGATGATGCGCGCGACGCCGAAGCCGGTCAACGTGAACGGCCCGATCCCGGTCTTGTCCTCGTCGAACTTGGCCAGCAAGTACCCGTTCTTGAAGGTGCAGCCCACGTCCACGAAGTTGACGATCGCGGAGCCCGCCCACGACAACGGCGGCAGCCAGCTCGCATCGACGTGCGGGTGCGGTGGGAAGGTGTTTCCCCAGATCCAGGGGCAGTCGCCGACCCCGTAGCAGATGAAGTGCAGCCCCGCGAAGATCCTGCTCTCCGTGTCGCTGAGGTCGAGGAACCACGGCTTCTCCGCGTCCTCGTCGAAGTAGGCGGATGCGTCGACGACCACGTCGAAGGGGCCGTCGACGGCCATCATCAAGCCCTGGAAGACTTGCCAGGCCATCACCGAGGGCCAAGCCGGCGGCTCGATGACTTGCCCACCGGGATAGTCGCGCGTGTCGGACACCAGGCCGCCGAGATCGGCCGGGATGGCCGGGAGCGCGTCGACGAAGGGCGGCCGGCCGATGATCAGCTTGCTCAGGATCGTGATGGGGAACGCCGCCAGCAGCGTTGCGACCCCGCCGATAGTCGGCTTCACCACCTGGTCCGGAGCGACGCCTGCCTGCAGCTGCACGAACTCGTAGACGGCCTCGAGGAGCGGACTCTCGATCGTGGTGGCGAGCATGCCTTCGACGAGCTTGAGCATGGCCTCGGCGAACAGGACGAGCGCGTCGAGCACGCTGTCGCCCAGCTCCAGGAGTGCCAGCACCAGGTGCTCGAACAGGTCCAGGATCGCAGTGAGCTCCTGAGCGGCAAATGTCTGCGGGTCCTGGAAGTTGAACAGGTTGGTGACAAGGTCCCTCAGGTCGTTGGCGGCGATGTCGAGGTCCGCCCAACCGGGTGAGTTGGTGAGCGTCTCGATCAGCTCGTCGAAGGGGTCCATGGTGGCGCCTTCGGGCACGGGCAGTCCGGGGTTGCCATCGGTGGCGCCGGACCGGACCAGGTGCTCGGTGAACCAGGACACGTGCGGGTCGCTGACCCTGTCCTGGACCAGCGCTGAGGCCGGTGCGTCCTTCTGGTCGGGCAGGCTCGGAGAGGCGAAGCTTCCGATCGCCCGGTTACCCACTCCGGCCTTCATGCTCTCGAAGGCCGCCCTGACCTGCTCCTCCTGCTGCACGAACCAGCCGTCCGCGAAGTCCTTCATCAGGGTAAGGGTCTGAGTCAGGGCGGGGCCGAAGTAGGCGATCCCGCCGTCGAGCGCCTTCTTGCATCCCCACACGTCCTTGAAGTCGAAGACCCACTTCAGCCAGTCGATCGCCTCCTGGATCTTGGCGCCGATCGCCACGAAGACTGCTTCGACCGCATGAGCGGCGGAGACGATCGAGTCGAAGGCTGTCTGGAAGAACTGCTTCGTGCCGTCCGCCAGCGTGACAACCACCTCGACCGCAGCGTCCACCAGGTCGATGAACACCTCATTGACGTGGGTGAGGCCCTGACGGATTCCCTGCCAGATGTCGCCGAGCCAGTCCTCGAGCTCAGTGACGCCCTGGGCCTGAAGGGCCTGCCGACGAGCCTCGAGGCCTTCCTGGTTGGTGAAGACCTGGAAGCCCGGACGATCCGAGTCGTGGGTCTGCAAGGTGAAGCCCCGCACCTCTTCACCGTCGAACAGACCGGCCAGCATCGCCGGAGGCAGCACCGAGCCGGCCTCCGCAGCGAACAAGGCCTGGCACCACGTGACGACATCTGCAGCCGACGGCGGCCAGTCGCCATCGGCCTGCGGGTCGCGCTTCAGGTTCGGGAAGAGGGGCTTGTCCGGGTCGTCGGGGTTCTTGGCGTTGTTGACCGCGTCAGCGGTGAAGCCGTCGGGGTGGTTGGGCAGCGTGCCCGTCCCGCCCAGGAACGCGTGGACGTCGGCGGCCTGCTGGAGGCTGACCGACTGCGACATGCCCGGAGCGGTGATGTGCATCTGGGGCACGTAGAGCCCGGTGGCCATCACACGCAGGGTCACCTTGCCGCGCAGGTCGGTCGTCAGCGTGATCGGGGCGACCATTCCCGTGCGGTAGAACCGGCCGGCGACCTCCAGGTCGATCGGGGAGTCGGCGGTCAGGTGCAGGTCACACCCGGGGACGACCGAGCCGTAGGCGTTCTTCACGGTGAGCGTGGTCTCGTAGCGGGCCACGCTGTAGGGCTTCGGCAGCTTCTCCGGCACGAGCCGGATCCTCTCCTCGGCCCAGTAGGTCGTCGTGACGCTCTGGGTGTAAAGGGCACAACCCTCGCCGGCAGCGGCGCCCTGGTGGTGCACGAACTGGCTGGGCATCTGGTCGGGGTAGGCGTCGACCGCGAACGATCCGACCTCGCCGACCAAGGACCGCAAGGTCGGCATGTACACCGGGTCGTCGAAGTGCTCCTCGAAGACGGGCACCATCACGCCGAACATCGGGTCGGTGTCATCGGTGTTCCAGCCGGTCTGGTGCAGGACCTGGAGGTCGTCGCCCTGGCCGCGCCCGTAGATGTGGAGCAGCCCGTCGGAGTCCTGCCAGGCCGCGACGTCATCGATCTGCGACACCAGACTGGTTCGCCCCTCCACGACGTTGTCCGCGCCAGGACCAGCCACCGCGTAGCCCAGGTACGTCTGACCACCCCCCGTGTCGTGGGCGACGACCACCCCCGCGCCAAGGGGATGGCTCCAGATGGAGACCAGCCGCCACGACGACTCGAGGTCAGAGACCCGGACCCGCGTCCGCGTGCCATTGCGCGGATGCATCGTCGTGAGGTACAGCACGCCGTCCACCACGGTCCAGATCCGCACCGTTGCGACCTGCGGCTCCTGGTCGAAGGCGAGGTCGGGACTGTCCACGCCCGCGACCACGGGTGCGCCGACGTCCGCCAGGTCGTAGGCCATGCTCTGGCCCACCGTCTGCCAGCCGGTGGTCCCCCCGTCGACCGGGGAGGGGTAGAGCGGCACACACCAGTTGAGCGACGCCTGGCTGGGCACGTGGGTGAACACGATGGGGGTGCGGAGCCTGTCGTTGCAGTACTGCAGTGCCAGGTAGCTCCCCTCGAGCGGGACCGGATCGCCCATCGAGGCCCACCAGTGCCAGGCGTGGCCCCCCGCTACCGAGTCGTCGACCTCCAGGTGATAGAGGTCGGCCGATACCTGGTCGGTACGCCCGAGGACGGGCCGGAGCACGAACGCGTCGACCTGCCCGTCCGGACGGACCGCCACCACGACGCCGTGGGCCTGATCCGCCACGGCGTCGTTGCTCCAACCGCCCAGCTCGTCTCGCTGGGTGTCCATGCTCGGCGGGTTGACGTGCCGCACCCAGCGCAAGGTGCTGTCCTCGTCGATGTAGAGCATCTCCTCGCGTCCGCCGGCGAAGGGATTGCTGAACAGGGCCACCTTGGGTGCGGTCCGAAGGGACGTCCAAAGCGGAGGCGACGATGGTGTCCTCGGCCAGGTTGCTGTTGACCTCGATGGTGGCGGGACGTTGGTTGGCGATGACGTTGATCGGTACATCGGAGACAGCACCGGCCCGGGACCGGCTTGCGGATCGCGTCAGGGTCTTGGACATGTGCGGGATGCCTCCTTGATGGGACGACCGGTCCCCGAATGGTCATCCCGCGTGTGGCAGGTCACAAGGTGACTGAGAAGACTGGCGCGCTCCGCCGCTCGAGGCCAAGAAACCCTGGGGATGAGCAGGCGAGAGGCCGAGGTGGCCTAGGCGAGCTTTGTGGGTAGTGGGTCGGCAGGGACATCCGCGGCCCGCGGCGCGGGGCGCCGAGGCCGGCCATCGCGACGTACGCCTGGACCCGGCCGCGATGAGGCCGCCACTCCTCGAGCAGCTCGGCGAGCTCGTCGTCGTCGATCCGGCGGCCGAGCAGGGCCCAGCCGACGTCCTTGGCGACGTGGTAGTCGCCGAAGCTGACGGCGTCGGGATCACCGAAGGCGCGCTGGCGGACCTCGGCGCTGGTCCACACCCCGACTCCGGGCAGCGTGCGCAGCTTGGCGTCGGCATCGCCGGGCGTCAGCCTGTCGAGGGACTCGCCGACCCGCGCCGCCTGGACGATCGTGCGCGAACGAGCCGGGTCGACGTGCATGCGCAGCCACTCCCACGACGGGATGCGGCGCAGCACCTCGGCGCTCGGCTGGACCCACAGCTTCTGGTGTCGCCCCGGCCCCACCGCGCGCTCGCCGTGGAAGTGGACGAGCGAGCGGAAACCGGCGAAGGCCTCCTTGCCGGTCACCTTCTGCTCGACGATCGAGGGCACCAGCGCCTCGAACACCCGGTCGGTGCGGCCCAGCCGCCAGTGGGGGTAGCGACGGTGCAGCTCGGCCAGCACCGGGTGGCGGGGCTCGAAGCCAGCCGGGTCGTCGTGGGCACCCAGCAACCCCGGCACCGAGCCGAGTGCCCAGTCGGCCCCCGGACCCCACGCCTCGGCCACCACCTCGCCGAGACGGGGCAGCGCCTGGATCATCAGCGTGGCCGGCCCCGACGGCGTACGGATGCCGCGCCAGTGGCGAGCCCCTGGACCCTCACCCTCGATCCGGTAGGTCGGGTCGCCGAAGCCGCGGCGCTGCTGGCGCAGGATCGCGCCCACCGGGCAAGGCCATGACGGCCGCCACACCCGCACCTGCCCCGCCTCGTCCGCCACGTCGGGAACGCTACCCGCGAGCACCGACAGGCACCCGACTACCTTTGCGGCGTGGAGAACAGCCCGGAGAACGTTCGCGATCTGGAACCCGGCATCGAGCAGGACTTCAGCAGCCAGATGTCGTACGGCGACTACCTGCGGCTCGACCTGCTGCTCGCGGCGCAGCAACCCCAGAGCGACCCGCCGCAGCACGACGAGCTGCTGTTCATCGTCCAGCACCAGACCTCCGAGCTGTGGCTGAAGCTGCTCGTCCACGAGCTCCGCTCGGCCCGCGACCTGCTCCGCTCCGACGAGCTCTCCCCCGCGCTCAAGCGGCTCGCGCGCGTCAAGCACATCCAGCACGTGCTCACCGACCAGTGGTCGGTGCTCGCGACGATGACGCCGTCGGAGTACGCCCTGATCCGGCCCTTCCTGGCGACGTCGTCGGGGTTCCAGTCGGCGCAGTACCGCGAGGTCGAGTTCCTCCTCGGCAACAAGAACGCCGACATGGTCAAGGTCTTCGCCCACGAACCCGCCGCGCAGGCCGAGCTGGAACGGCTGCTCGGCGAGCCGAGCCTGTACGACGAGTACCTCGCGTACCTGGCCCGCCGCGGGTACGCCGTACCCGCCGAGCTGCTCGACCGCGACTGGTCGCAGCCCCACCGGCTCAGCTCCGCCCTGGTCGAGACCTTTGCCGAGGTCTACTCCGCGCCGGAGGAGCACTGGGGCGTCTACGAGACCTGCGAGGAGCTCGTCGACCTCGAGGACAACTTCCAGGAGTGGCGGTTCCGGCACCTGCAGGTCGTCCAGCGCACCATCGGCCACAAGATCGGCACCGGCGGCTCGTCCGGCGTCGACTTCCTGCGCCGGGCGCTGGACCTGACATTCTTCCCCGAGCTGTACGAGGTACGCACGCGCATCGGCTCCTGAGGGGGTCAGGTGCGGTAGGCGTCGCGGCGGTGACGAACGCTCACCACATGAACCAGGATGCGGCCTTCGTCGATCCGGTAGATGACTCTGAACTCGCCGCGCCGGGCAGAGAACATGCCTCCCTGTGGTTCGCGCAGTGGTTTCCCCACTCGGTAGGGACTCGCGGCAAGCGGACCGAGCACGAACTCGAGGCACGCGGCTGCGACCGCCTCGGGGAGTTCGCTGCTCAGGGCTCGCTTGGCCTGGCGCGACCAGGCGATCTCATACGTCACCGGCCGTCGGGGACTCGCCGACCCGCGGCGCGCATCGCCTGGATGACTTCCTCGGTGGTGTAGACCTCGCCGCGATCCGCTTCTGCGAGC
Source organism: uncultured Actinomycetota bacterium (assembly GCA_963758885.1). Lineage (GTDB taxonomy): Bacteria > Actinomycetota > Actinomycetes > Propionibacteriales > Nocardioidaceae > Nocardioides. Next base: position 69,149 of record CAVWXS010000003.1, on the reverse strand, counting down.
GAATCCCGGATCTCCCTCACCAGGTCGGCGTCCGAGAGGATGTCGAGTGTCTCCAACAGACCGTCGAAGTCCTCGGCACTGACGATCACCACGGCTCGCGAGCCATTGCGGGTCACCTCGATCCGCTCGTGAGTGCGCATCGCCTCGTCGACCAGTTGTGAGAGATGAGCCCGTGCCTCGGCCAGCGGAACAGTCGTCATGTACATAATTCTAGCGTCTTCGTGAGGTGTCGGTCCGACACTCCACAATGAATCCCGTGCTGCTCGCCCGGATCGTGGAGACCTCGAAGACCGTCGCGGCCACCCGGTCGCGCAAGGCCAAGGTGGCGGCGCTCGCCGACACGCTTGGTCGAGGCCGACACCGAGGACCTCGAGGTCGTCATCGCCTATCTCGGCGGCTCCCTGCTCCAGCGACGCACCGGTGTGGGCTGGCGTGGCATCGGCTCCCCGCCACCCCCGGCCGACGGGCCGAGCCTGACCGTCGCCGAGGTGCACGGTGCGTTCGAGCACCTCGCGGGGCTCTCCGGGGCGGGCTCGCAGGCGACCAGGGCCGATGCCGTGAAAGACCTGTTGGGCCGGGCGACGGCAGACGAGCAGGCCTGGCTCCGCGGCGTGATCACCGGCAACGTCCGCCAGGGCGCCCTCGACGCGCTCGTCCAGGAAGGCCTCGCGGCCGCGAGCGGCGCGCCGCTGAAGGCCGTACGCCGCGCCGCGATGCTGGCGGGCGGCACGGTGCCGATCGCCCGGGCGGCGTTCGAGGGCGAGGCCGCGCTCGACGAGATCGGGCTCGAGGTCGGCCGGCCGGTGCTGCCGATGCTCGCCTCCAGTGCGCCCGACGTGGGCGCGGCGATGGCCAAGGCCGGTGGTGGACGCGTCTCGATCGACACCAAGCTCGACGGCATCCGGATCCAGGTCCACAAGGACGGCGACAACGTGGTCATCGCGACCCGCTCGCTCGACGTGATCACCGACCGGCTGCCCGAGGTCGTCGAGGTGGCGCGAGCCCTCCCGGCCGAGCGGTTCGTGCTCGACGGCGAGGCGCTGGCCCTGACCGACGACGGCCGGCCGCGGCCCTTCCAGGAGACCGCGTCGCGCACGGCCATGGAGAGCGGCGTCCAGGTGACGCCGTACTTCTTCGACCTGCTCCACCTCGACGGCACCAACCTGCTCGACCGGCCCGGCACCGAGCGGTGGGCGGCGCTCACCGAGCTGGTCCCCGTGGGGCACCGCACGCCCAGCGTCAGCACCGACGACCCCGAGGTCGCCGCGGCCTTCGTCCGGGACGCCCTCGCCCTGGGCCACGAGGGCGTGGTCGTGAAGTCGATGGACGCGCCGTACGACGCCGGGCGTCGCGGCTCCGCCTGGGTCAAGGTCAAGCCGGTGCACACCCTCGACCTGGTGGTGCTGGCCGTCGAGTGGGGTAGCGGCCGCCGCGAGGGGTGGCTCTCCAACATCCACCTGGGCGCCCGCGCGGACGAGCAGTCAGGAGGTGACGACTTCGTGATGCTCGGCAAGACCTTCAAGGGCATGACCGATGAGATGCTCGCCTGGCAGACCGAGCGGTTCACCGAGCTGGCCGTCGAGCCGGAGACCATCAAGGACCACTACGTCGTCCCGGTGCGCCCTGAGCAGGTCGTCGAGATCGCCCTCGACGGCATTCAGCGCTCCACTCGCTACCCCGGCGGCATCGCGCTGCGCTTCGCCCGGGTCGTGCGCTACCGCGACGACAAGTCGCCGGCCGAGGCCGACACCCTCGCGGCCGTCAAGGAGATGTTCGGAGGCTGAACTACCGTGAGGTCGAGGCCCTACTCCGGACGGAGCGTCCATGAACGACCTCCAGGCCCCGCGCGGGCGATGGGCTGTGTGGGGACCGCTGATCGGCTTGGTGCTGTTCGTGGCGGTCTCGTGCTCCGCCGTCCGGGCGCGGCCGACGAGAGCTACCCGATGAGCCCGCTGGTCGCAGCCGACAGCACTCGGTCATCCTGGTCGTCGGGCGGAGCAGTTCACGCCGCCGCGGACCTTCGCGCGAGGTCGCCGCGCTCGCTCGTACTCGTGGCCATCGGCGTCCGGTGCGGTCGACGACGGCCCCACGCAGGTCACCATCTCCCCCGAGCCGGCCACGGGCGACCTGCGTCGATGCTCGGCGAGTTCAAGCCGCGAGACCTTCGGCGGCTGTTGCCTGCGCGGCGTCGCCCGACCGTGAGTACGACGCGATGGGGGTGCCGCCCGGCCTCGCCCAGGTGACCATCTGGGGCAACGCCGACACCGAGCCGTCCGAGGTGCTCGTGCAGGTCGCCCACCCCGGCGGCGACTGACCGGAACCCGATCCGGATCAGCGGTGTAGAGACACTGGCAGCCAAGGGAGGAACTCTCACCTGGACACCGAGCCGGAGGACACCGAGATCGTGGCCCGGGTGTGCGCCGGCGACACGGACGCCTACGCCCACCTGGTGCGTCGTCATGCCCCGATGGCGGTCCGGACGGCAGCCCTGCTCGGTGCGGGCGCAGACGCGGAGGACGTCGTGCAGGAAGCGTTCGTGAAGGCGTACGCCGCGCTCGGCAGCGTGCGTCCGGGCGCGCCGTTCCGCCCGTGGTTCCTGCGGATCGTGGCCAACGAGACCCGCAACCTGCACCGCGGAGCCGGTCGGCGCTCCGCCCGCGAGCACCGGGCGTGGCTGCGGACCGAGCCGCTGGTCCTGGCCAGGCCCGACGACCCCGCCGACGCCGTGCTCGCCGCCGAACGCCAGGCAGTCATCGTGCGCGGGCTCGCAGGTCTCTCCGGGGTCCAGCGCGAGGTGGTGACCTGCCGCTACCTGCTCGACCTCGACGAGGCGGAGACAGCGGCCGTGCTCGGCTGGCCGCGCGGCACCGTCAAGTCGCGGCTCCATCGGGCCCTGCGCCGCCTGCAGGCCGGCCTGGACGACGTACCCGACGCGACCCGGGATGGAGCTGACGCACCATGACCGACCACGACACCCTCGTCGACGAGCTCGCCCTGCTGGCCCGTGCGATCAGCTGTGCCCAGCCCGTCGGCCGGGTTCGAGACCTCGGTCCAGCAGCGCGTCGCGACCTTGCCCACGCCGACCTCGACCGGCCCGGCCGTGTGGTTCCGACGCGTCCGAGACCGCGGGTCGCGGTGGCGCGGACGGGTTGTCGTCGCCGGCGTCGCGGTCCTGGTCGCGTTGCTGGCGACGCCGCCCGTGCGGGCAGCGGTGGCCGACTGGTTCGGGTTCGCGGGCGTCATCGTCCAGCGCGGTCCGGTCGACGCCGAGGAAGCGCCGCCACCGCCGGCCGTCGACGGCGGCATGACGATCGCCGAGGCCGCTGGACTGGTCGACTTCGTCCCGCAGGTGCCCGCGGAGCTGGGCGAGCCCGACGCGGTGGACGTCTCCGACGACCGCGTCGTCGTGTCCATGAGCTGGTCCACCACCGACGGGGTGGTGCGCCTCGACCAGTTCGACGGCCGCCTGGACTACACGTTCGCCAAGACCTCTCCTGGCGTGCAGTTCGCCCGGGTCGGGGACACCGACGGCCTGTGGTTCGAGCGGCCGCACGAGGTGGTGATCCTCGACGACCAGGACCGGCCCCGGACCGAGACGGCGCGGCTCGCCGGGCACACCCTGATCTGGCCCTCGGGCGACGTCACGCTGCGGCTGGAGGGCGACCTCAGCCTCGAACGCGCCGTGGAGATCGGAGCTTCCGCGGCGCCGTACGGAGACTGAGCGGCGACTGAGCGGCCTCACCGGGAACCCCGGCGTCCTCGGCGGTGTAACAACAGCACCCGACCCGAGGAGGAACCATGCGCGCCACTCTCGCCCGAGCTGCGGGCCTCACCGCCGTCCTGCTGTCCGCGCTCACGCTGTCGGCCTCGCCGGCCGTGGCGGGCGGGCCGACCAGCGCCATCTTGTCCATCCCGGGGGCCGGCAGCACCGCCTCGCTCTACTACACCGACCCGGAGTACGACCAGCTGGCCGACCTCGTCGGAGTCGCCGAGCCGAGCGGCACCTTCGGCGGCACGGAGTCAGGCTCCGGCCACGAGTTCGGCCCCGGCGTGACCGTCACCTGGCTGGTCCACGATGTCGAGCCGTGGCGGGTCGACCGCATCTACCTGGGCGGCAAGGACGGCCCGTGGATCTCCACCCAGGTCTCGGACTTCAGCGGAAGCTCGATCTGGGAGAGCCCCGTGCTGTGGCACCACCCCGCGGACGGTGCAGGTCTCGCCGACCTGCTCGACGGCCTGGGACTGGGCACCAAGGCGTCGAAGGACACCTCCTTCGACGGCGTCGCAGGCGCACCCCTTTCCGCACCCGAGAGCGGCAGCGCCGCAACCGAGCCCGCCGCAGTCCAGCCGAGGGCGGCCGCCCCCAGCGGCCAGGCCTGGTACGTCAGTGCCGGCTGGGCGATCGGTGGCCTGGTGGCAGGCGCCCTGATCGCGCTCGCCTGGGCACGGCGGCGGTCCACCAGCGACGACGAGCCGGAGCCCGCCCTCGGTGGAGCCGACGGGTACGCCGAGGTGCTGGTCCGCTGAACCCGCCGCTTGCCAGCGCGTCAGAATGCTCCCGTGGGAGCCGATGAGGACGCGCTGGCGGCGGTGGTCGCCGCCCGCTCCGAAGCCCTGGTCGCGGGTGACGCCGAGCGCATGAAGACGATCCTGGCCGACGATTTCACCTATACCAACGCCAGCGGCCTCACGTGTGACAGGGATGAGTACGTCGCGTCGTACGTCGGATCACCCGACCTGGTCTGGCTGGCGCAGGAGTCCACCGAGCCGGACATCCGCGTGTTCGGCGACGCGGCCGTCATCTCGCTCGACGTGCACGACCGGGCGACCTGGCGGGGCGAGCCCTTCGAGGGGTACTTCCGGTCCCTGTTCGTCTACGTGCGGCGCGAAGGGACGTGGCGCTGCGTCGCTGGCCAGACCACCGCCCGATCGGACGCCTGAGGCGTGGGCGCGTTGAGGGGTGAACCGCCGTCGCCCTCGCGCCGTACGTCCCCCGTCACCACTTCGCCGACGAAGGGACTCTCCTCCGCCATGACCGCCAAGACATCCCGGCCTGACCGCCGCCGTGCCCTGACGATCGCCGCAAGCGTCGGCCTCAGCCCTGCCGTGCTGGCTGCCTGCGGTGGTGACGAAGGCGCCACCCCGGACGACGGCTCGCTGGACACCGGCCACACCGCGACGTCGCCCGAGCCCGGCCCGCTCACCAGCGCGGCCGAGGTGCCCGTGGGCGGCGGGGTGATCTTTCCCGACAAGCAGGTCGTGGTGACCCAGCCGGTCGAGGGCGAGTTCAAGTGCTTCACCGCCGTCTGCACCCACCAGGGCTGCATCGTCAGCTCGGTGCAGGCCGGAGGCATCCGCTGCGAGTGCCACGGCAGCGCCTTCTCGATCGAGGACGGCACGGCCGTCAACCCACCGGCCACCAACCCCCTCACGGAGGTCCCGATCACCGTCGACGGCGACGAGATCTCGATCTCGTGAGGCCGGCCTCCTAGGTCAGCAGCCCACCGGCCGCCAGCGCCTCCACCAGCGGCCGCGGGTCGGGCGCCTCGCCCGTGGCCTGGAGCACGACCGTGTCGGCACCGGCTTCCAGGAACGCCGCCACCCGGTCGCCGACCTGTGCGGCCAGCGAGGCCGGCGGTTGCGCCGGGTCGACCTCCGTGTAGAGCGTGACCACTGCGCGGCCCGGCCGCCCCGAGGCCTCGCGCCCCTCGTCCACCAGCCGGCGACCGCGGCGTACGGCGTCCGCGTCGCCGACCCCGTCGAGGAGGACGCCATCGGCGACCTCGCCGGCGAGGCGGACCGTCTTGTCGCCGCGAGCGCCGACGAGCAACGGCGGGCGGGTCGCCGGCGGCCAGTCGAGGGCAACCCCGTCGAGTCGCACGTACCGACCCTCGACCTCGACGCGGCGACCATCGAGCAGGTCGCGGACCGCGGTGGTGTGCTCGCGCAGCAGCGTCATCGGCGACTCTGCGCGGGCTCCCACCTGGGCCATCCAGTCGAGGACGCCGTGACCGACGGCGGGCACGAAGCGGTCAGGGAAGAGCCGGGTGATCGTGGCGATCTCCATCGCGACGAGAGCGGGGTTGCGCAGCGGCACCGGCAGCAGCCCGACGCCGACCCGCACCCGCCGCGACCAGGCCAGCGCCGCCGTGGCCGTCGTCAGGCCACCCTCGAGGAAGCAGTCCTCCCAGAGCCACAGCTCCGGCACACCTGCCTCGTCGACCGCGCGGACCACCGCCTGCAGGTCCTCGGGCGGCTGTTGCGGACGGAACACGACCCCGACGTTCATGAACTGACTCTTACCATGAGCCGCATGCCCGACACCTCCGCCGCCGACGGACGTCACCCGGCCGGTCGACAGCAGGGCGGTCGACGAGGCGGTCGACAGCAGGGCGGTCGTCACCAGGATGGCCGGCGGAGTGCGGCTGCGGCTCGCCGCCGGGCGCGGGAGGCCGAGATCGTCGCAGCGACGCGACGGCTCTTCGACGACAACGGTGTCCGCGAGGCTCACATCGACGACATCGCGCGCGCGGTCGGCGTCAACCGCGCGATCGTCTACCGCCACTTCACTGGCAAGGAGGACCTGTTCGCGCTGACCATGGTCAGCTACCTCGTCGAGCTGGCCGGGCTGCTGGAGAAGGCGGCTCGCCAGGCCCGCACGCCCGAGACCCGGCTGGCGGCAGTCGTGACGACGTTCGCCGACTACGGCCTCGAGCATCCCGCGTTCGTCGACTGCGCCCAGGCGCTGATGCGGCGGCCCGGCAGCGAGCTGCTCGACGAGGTGTCGGAGCGGGCGCTGCTCAAGCTCGGCGGTGGGATGGCGGCGTGCCTGCGCAGCCTCGCGGGTGTCCTCGAGGATGGCGTCGCCATCGGCGACTTCAAGGTCCAGGACGCCACGCTGCTCGCCAACACGCTCTACGCCAGTGGCCTGGGCGCGCTGATGCTGGCGCGCTCCGGCCTGGTGATCAGGGAGTCGGCGCCGGGTGTGCCAGTCGTCGGGGAGATCAGTGCCGACCAGGTGAAGCGGTACATGGTCGCGTCGGCGCTAGCCGCGGCGCGCGGTCACGGCGACTAGCGCTCCAGGATCGCGACGACGCCCTGGCCACCGGCGGCGCAGATCGAGACCAGCGCGCGGCCGGACCCCTTCTCGGCCAACAGCTTGGCGGCGACGTTGACGATCCGGCCGCCGGTCGCGGCGAACGGGTGGCCCGCCGCCAGCGACGAGCCGTTGACGTTCAGCTTCGACCGGTCGATCGCGCCAAGCGGTTCGTCGAGGCCCAGGCGTTGCTTGCAGAAGACCGGGTCCTCCCAGGCCTTCAGCGTCGCCAGTACCTGAGAGGCGAAGGCCTCGTGGACCTCGTAGAAGTCGAAGTCCTGGAGGGTGAGCCCCTCGCGGGCCAGCATCCGAGGCACGGCGTAGGCGGGTGCCATCAGCAGCCCCTCGCCACCGTGGACGTAGTCGACGGCTGCGGTCTCCGAGGCGCGGAGGAAGGCGAGGGGCTGATGGCCGTGGGAGCCGGCCCAGTCCTCGGACGAGAGCAGCACCGCGGAGGCGCCGTCGGTCAGCGGCGTCGAGTTGCCGGCGGTCATCGTGGCGGCCTCGCCCTTGCCGAAGACCGGCTTGAGGCCGGCGAGCTTCTCGACCGAGGAGTCGGGCCGGAGGTTCTGGTCGCGCTCGAGACCCCGGAACGGCGTGAGCTGGTCGTCGAGGAACCCGGCGTCGTACGCCGCGGCGAGGTGCTGGTGGGAGGCCGCGGCCAGGGCGTCCTGGTCGGCCCGCGAGATCTTCCACTCCAGCGCCGTCAGCGCCGCGTGCTCCCCCATCGACAGACGCGTCCTCGGCTCCGCGTTCTGCGGGATCGACAACCCGATGTCCCCGGGCCGGATCTGCGCCAGCGCGGTCAGCTTGCCCACGGTGTCGCGGGCGGCATTGACCTTCATCAGCTTCTTGCGCAGCTTGTCGCTGATGGCGACGGGAGCGTCGGAGGTCGTGTCGGTGCCACCGGCGACGCCGACGTCGATCTGGCCGAGCGCGATCTTGTTGGCGACCTGGATGGTCGCCTGGAGGCCGGTGCCGCAGGCCTGCTGGATGTCGGTGGCGGGCGTCTCGGGCGAGAGCCTGGAGCCGAGCACGCTCTCGCGGGTGAGGTTGAAGTCGCGGGCGTGCTTGAGCACCGCACCGGCCACGACCTCGCCCAGTCGCTCACCCTCGAGCCCGTAGCGAGCGGCGAGGCCGTCGAGGGTCGCGGTGAGCATGTCCTGGTTGGAGGCGTCGGCGTAGACACTGTTGGAGCGGGCGAACGGGAGGCGGGTGCCGCCCAGAACGGCCACCCGACGCGGAACTGGGACACGGTTCGGCATGTGTCTATCGTGGTCGAGAGAGCCCACCGAGCCAACCGCATGAGGGGCAGATCACCAAAGGTGGACTCCGAGTGTCACAGGGAGTTACAACTTCGTCATGACCGACCGCTACCAGGACTTCGTGCAGTCCGCCATCGGCCAGCTCGTCGTCAAGAACCTCGGTCTGCCGGCGCCCGTCCCCCTGAAGAGGTACGCCGAGGGCGACCCGCTCGTCACCGGCACCGTCCACATCGGTGGCTCCGGTCGGTTGGTCGAGTCGCTGCCGGGCCTGCTCGACATCCTCGGAGCCACGCACACCGCCCAGGCCGACGCTGACGCGCGCTACCGCGCCCTGGTGTTCGACGCCACCGGCATCACCGACTCCTCGCAGCTCGGCGCGCTCCGCGACTTCTTCGGCCCGCTGATGCGCAGCCTCGAGCCCTGTCCCCGGCTGGTCGTCATCGGCACCCCGCCCGAGACCGCCGAAGGGTCCGAGCGGGTCGCCCAACGCGCGCTCGAAGGCTTCACCCGCTCGCTGGGCAAGGAGGTCGGCCGCGGCGGCACGGTCCAGCTCGTCTACGTCGCCGAGGGTCCTGATGGCTCAGCGAGCGGGCTGCTGTCCACACTGGCTTTCCTCCTGTCGCCCAAGTCGGCCTACGTCTCGGGCCAGGTGATCCGCATCGGCACCACCGTGGGCCACACCGAGGGTGGCGACGTGGCCGACTGGCGGCGGCCGCTCGAGGGCAAGGTCGCCCTGGTCACCGGCGCCAGCCGTGGCATCGGCGAGCAGATCGCCCGCGTGCTGCACCGCGACGGCGCCACCATCATCGGGATCGACGTCCCGCAGGCGGCTGACTCCCTGGTCAAGCTGACCAACGAGCTCGAGGGCGACTACCTCGCCCTCGACATCACCGCCAAGGACGCGCCACAACGTATTGCCCACCAGGTCCTCCACGGCGACCTGGGGCACGGCGGCGTCGACATCGTCGTCCACAACGCCGGCATCACCCGCGACAAGCGGCTGGCCAACATGGCCGAGGACCGTTGGGACTCGGTGATCGGCGTGAACCTCACCGCGCCCGAGCAGATCACCCGCGAGCTGCTCGACCAGAAGGCCGTCAACGCCAACGGCCGCATCGTCTGCGTCGCCTCGACGTCCGGCATCGCCGGCAACGTCGGCCAGACCAACTACGCCACCTCCAAGGCCGGCGTGATCGGCCTGGTCGACTCGCTCAAGGACGAGCTCCCCGACGGCATCACCGTGAACGCCGTCGCGCCCGGTTTCATCGAGACCCAGATGACCGCGGCCGTGCCGTTCGCCACCCGCGAGGTCGGCCGCCGCCTCAACGCGATGAGCCAGGGCGGCCAGCCGGTCGACGTGGCCGAGGCGGTCGCGTGGTTCGCCAGCCCGGGCTCGACCGCGGTCAACGGCAACGTGGTCCGCGTCTGCGGCCAGATGATGCTGGGAGCATGACTTCGATGGGCAGAGCGTGACGGGCAGGGCGGTCGACCGAAGGGTCGACCACGGTCGGGATCGGCACCCTGGTGCGCGCGGCGCTGCCCGCCGTACCTGTGGTGAACCTGCTGCCCGGAATCCGTAAGACCGGATCGGCGGACCTCGACGGCCTGGCGTTCGCGAGCCGACCGCGTCACGATCAGTCGCGAGCACGTCGCGTCGTACGCGCGGGTGTGCGGGTTCCCGGCCAAGGACACCGTGCCGCTCACCTACCCCCACATCCTCGGCTTCCCGATGCACCTGCAGGCGATGGCCGACCCGGCGTTCCCCTTCCCGGCCATCGGCGGCGTCCACCTGACGAACACCATCACCGCCCACCGCGCCATCGTCATCGGCGAGACCGTCGAGGTCACCGTGCGGCCCGAGAACCTCCAGCCGCACGCGAAGGGCCGCACCATCGACTTCCTCACCGAGGTCGATCGCCGACGGCGAGACCGTCTGGGCGGGCCGGTCGACCTACCTGCGCAGGGGCCCGCGATGACCCGGTCGATGACCAGCTGCCTCGGACGCCCCGCGCGGGCCGGTCTTCGGCGACGTGCCTCCGTCTGGCATCACCTGGCGACTGCCCGGCGACCTCGGCCGCCAGTACGCCGCGGTGTCCGGCGACCGCAACCCGATCCACCTCTACCCGATCACCGCGAAGGCGCTCGGCTTCAGGCGCCAGATCGCCCACGGCATGTGGTCGGCCGCGCGGTGCGTGGCGGCACTCGAGAACCGGCTGCCCGAGGCGGTCACCGTCGACGTGGCGTTCAAGAAGCCGATCTTCCTGCCGGGCACGGTCGCCTTCGGCTCGAGGCGTCTCGACGGTCCGGCGAACGACAACGGCTTCGAGTTCTCGCTGTCGGCTCCGAAGTCCGGGGCGCCGCACCTCCAGGGGCGAACCACACCGCCTGACGTCTGATGGGCACCTCCTACGGTGGTGCCCATGGGAGCGGGACGCTGGGTCGTCGGCGTCGAGCGGGCCTGGGACCGCGCACGGCTCCGCAGGGCCGGAGACAGCACCCCGAAGGACTTCCGCATCGACGCGTACGGCGGCCACGGCAGCGCCGCCGAGGGCGTCGTCGTCCGGGGCCGCGTGCTCGACGACCCGGTGCCGCCCGAGGCGGTCGAGGGCGAAGGGGCGAGGGCGGCGGCCAAGCGCACGGTGCGGCACTTCCTCACCGACGAGCTGCCAGGCGTCCCGCTGCGGGTCACCGTCGCGGGCACGAGCGTGGAGACGATCACCGACCCGGAGGGCTACTTCCTGGTCCGGCTCCGGCCCGAGCCGGACCGGCTGACCTCTCCCTCGACGACAGCCAGCGTCGAGCTGGCCTCCCCCTACCGCGGGCTGACCGAGCCGCACACCACGACGTTCGAGGTCAGCGTCCCGGGCGCGGAGGCCAGCTTCGGGGTCATCTCGGACGTCGACGACACCATCCTCGAGACCGGCGTGGAGCGCGTCGGCCGGATGCTCAAGCAGACGTTCACCGGGTCGGCGCTCACGCGGACGCCGTTCGAGGGCGCGCCGGAGCTCTACCAGGACCTCGCCGCCGGGGTGAACCCGGTCTTCTACGTCTCCTCCAGCCCGTGGAACCTGCACGCGTTCCTCGATCGCCTTCCTGGACCACCGGGCCTTCCCGCGCGGCCCGGTGCTGCTCCGCGACCTGCTCGGCACTTCCAGCCGGACGCGAGCAGAAGTCGGTACGCCTGCACGAGATCCTCGACCAGCACCCGGGCCTGCGGTTCGTCCTCCTCGGCGACTCGGGCGAGCACGACCCGCAGATCTACGCCGACCTCGTGCGCAGCCACCCCGGACGCGTCATCGCCGTCTACATCCGGGAGGTCCGGCTCGACCCCGGCGACGGTCGCGTGGAGAAGGTGTCGGAGGGGTGGGCCGACGACGAGGTGCCGTTCGTGCTCGCGGCCGACAGCGACGCCGTACGCCGGCACGCGGCGGGGCTGGGTCTGCTCTAGCTGAGGAGCCGGACCGCGCGGTGCCGTAGACCCGGCTGACCGACCTGGTGGCGGGTGCCATCGGCGCGGCCGCGATCCGCTGGAAGAACTGGGCCGTCGAGGGCTGCCACACGCCGAGGTCGGTGCGCCCGTTGCCGTCCCAGTCGCCGGTCACCGGCAGGTCGCCCGGTGTGCCGTAGACGACCCTGGTCAGCCAGACCAGACCGGTGGCGTCCTTGATCCGCAGGGTGAAGCGCGCCTTGGTGAGGTCGTAGACGCCGAGGTCGGTGACCCCGTCGCCGTTCCAGTCACCGCTGACGGGGATGTCACCCGCCTTGCCCAGCCGGACGGGAACGGACTTGCCGTCGGGCTTGCGCAGCCGGAAGACGTTGCTGGAGGCCTTGCGGACCCCGATGTCCCACGTGCCGTTGCCGTCCCAGTCGCCGGCGACGGGGATGTCGCTGCGGTTGCCCATCACGATCAGCTGGGTGCCCGCCGGGGTGTCGAGGTAGAACAGCCGCTCGGAGGCCCGGCGTACGCCGACGTTGATCGTGCCGTCGCCGTCCCAGTCGCCGATCACCGGCTGGTCGGTGCCCAGCCCGTAGGGGACCGTGATCGTCCCCGTGGGCTGGCTGATCTGGAAGCTGGCGGTGGCCCGGTCGAAGACGGCCAGCTCGGCGATGAAGTCGCCGACGAAGTTTCCGGCCAGCGGTACGTCGGGGCAGTTCTGCGACTGCTGCTCGATGCCGAAGGCGTACTTCGCGCCGTGGAGGTAGGGCACCACGGTCTTGCCGTTGAGCCGCTCCTCGAAGTGCAGGTGGGGTCCGGTGGCGTTGCCGGTCTCCCCCAGCAGGCCGAGCATGCTGCCCTGGTCGACGGTCTGGCCGACGCCGACGTTGACCGTCTGGAGGTGGGCGTACAGCGTCGACTCACCGTTGCCGTGGTCGACCACGACGTAGCGGCCGTAGCCGTGGGTGCCGTTGGGCACGGCCGTGGTGACCACGCCCGCGGCGGCCGCCACGACCGGGTCACCGACGTCGTCGGGCCGGTTCCAGTCGATCGAGGAGCTGCTCGGGCTGTGGCTCGCGCGGGTGGTGCCCGTCCACGACTCCCCGCACGGGAACGGCATCTCGTACGACGTCAGCGGCACCGCGGCCGCCGGCGAGGCCGTGGCGATGATCGCGCCGACGGCAGCCAGGGCAGTGGCGGGGAGGAGGGGAAGCTTCATCGTTGGTCACTCGCGTCTCAAGAGTCACAGGAGTGGCCAACCGTAACGGCGTATCGGCGTGTCTGTCACGAAACTACAACGTTGTAGTGCTAAAGGAGGCGTTTTCCGCCAAGTTCGCCCCACTAGTTGAGCCAGCCCGCCGAGTCGGCGCAGATCGCCCTCAGTTGGTCGCCGAGTCGGCGCAGATCGCCCTCGGTTGGTCGCCGAGTCGGCATGTGTCAGTCAGCGCACGACTCTTGATGCCGAGGTGCACGGCCAGGTCGGCGACGGGGCGTCAGGACCAGCAGCCTTGGGGGCGATCTGCGCCGACTCGGGGTCGCGAACAGGGCGATGTGCGCCGACTCGGGGGATGTCGGGGGCGATTTGCGCCGACTCGCGGAGGGGTCAGTCGCGCATCCGGATCAGGCCCTCCTGGGCCACGGTGGCGACGAGGGTGCCGTCCTGGGTGAAGACCCTGGCCAGGGCGAGGCCCCGGGCGCCCTGGGCGGAGGGCGACCACTGGTCGTAGAGCCACCACTCGTCGGCCCGGAAGGGCCGGTGGAACCAGATCGAGTGGTCGAGGGAGGCCGGCTGGAGGCGGGGGTCGCCGATCGTGACGCCGTGGCCCACGAGGGTGGCGCCGAGCAGCGTCATGTCGCTGGCGTAGGTGAACGTGGCGAGGTGGTCGGCGGGGTCGTCGCCCAGCCGTCCGTTGACGCGGATCCACAGCTGGGCGCGGGCCGGCCGCGAGGGGTCGTCGGTCAGGTTGTGGTCGGAGTTGGCGAGGTAGCGGACGTCCAGGGCCGCCCACTCGCGGGCGAAGCTCTCCGAGGTCTGGCCGCGCCCCTGGGCGAGCTCGGCGAAGCCGATACCGGCCTCGGGACCTCCCGACACGGCGGGCATCGCGTCCTGGTGCTCGAAACCCTTCTCGGGGCGCTGGAAGTTGGCGGTCATGAAGTAGATCGGATGCCCGTGCTGGCGGGCCACGATCCTGCGGGTGGAGAAGGAGCGCCCGTCCCTGAGCCGCTCGACGTCGTAGATGATCGGGACGGCCGTGTCGCCGGGCCGCAGGAAGTAGGAGTGCAGCGAGTGGACCTGGAGGTCGTCCTCGGTGGTGCGGAGCGCGGCGATCAGCGCCTGCGCCGCGACCTGGCCGCCGAAGACCCGCTGGCGGTCGGTCTCGGGCTGGCGCCCGCGGAACAGGTCGACGTCAAGGCTCTCGAGGTCGAGGAGCTCGACCAGCTCCTCGGCGGAGGCGGGCATCAGTTGTCGCCGATCAGTTGTCGTTGGGGTTGTCTGGCCAGTTTTCCGGCCGGTCGAGGCCGGCGAGGAACTGCTCGAACTGCTGGCCGATCTCCTCACCGGTCGGCAGCGGCTGGTCGCCGCTGAGCAGGTTGCCGCCGCTCTCCTCGGCGCGCGTGAACGCGTCGTACTGCTGCTCCAGCGCGGCGACGACCTCGTTCACCTCCTCGTTGGCGGCCAGGTAGCGGGTGATCTCGGCCTCGCGCTCCTCGGCCTCCTCGTGCAGAGCGGACAGGTCGATGGTCAGCCGGCCGCCGCGCTCGACGTGCTCGAGGAGCGTGGCGGAAGCGCGGGGGTACTCCAGCTGGGCGAGGTAGTGGGGGATGTGTGCCACGTAACCCAGCGCGTCGTGGCCCCACTCCCCCAGCCGCACCTCGAGCAGCGCCTGGGCGCTGGACGGGATGCGCAGCTCGCCGCGCCAGCGGCTGTCGCCGGCGATCAGCTCGACGTTGTTGGCGTGCTCGGTGACGGCGATCGGACGCGTGTGCGGCACCGCCATCGGCACCGCACCCATCCCGACGACCCGGGTGACGCCGAAGCGCTCGACAACCTCGCGGACCGCCTCGCAGAACGCCTCCCAGCGGGTGTCGGGCTCGGGTCCGTGGAGCAGGAGGTACGGCGTGCCGCCGGCGTCGTGGAGCAGCCGGACGACCAGGCGGGGGGCGTCGTAGGACTCGTAGTGGTCGCGCACGAAAGACATCGCCGGCCGCCGAGCCCGGTAGTCGTGGAGCTCGTCGACGTCGAAGGTGGCCACGACCGGCCCGTCGGACTGGTCGACCAGGTGCCGCGCGGCGCGGGCGGCGGCGGCCCCGGCGTCGAGGAAGCCGTCGAGGACGAGGACCAGCGTCAGCGAGGCGTGCTCCCCGTCCCGTCGTCGAGCCCGGGCACCTCGTCGACGATGTGAACCACCCGCTGCGCCATGCGGCTCAGCCTAGTGACCGGCCAATTTCTCCAGCAGCGGCACGGTCGCCTCGACGGGCGGCAGCGCGTCGATCTCGGCCTTCAGTGCGAGCGCGGTCGCTCGCGCCTCGGTGTCGGCGAGCATCGCGGTAACGGCCCGCTCGACCTCGTCGGGTGTCACCGAGGCCGCGTCGAGGACGGCTGCGACCCCGAGCTCGGCGGCCCGTCGCGCGTTGTGGGGCTGGTCGGCACCGAGCGGCGTCAGCACCGAGGGGACGCCGTGGGCGAGTGCGCCCATCAGGCTGCCGGAGCCACCGTGCGACACGACGAGAGCGCACTGGGGCAGCACGCCGGCCTGGTCGACGTACTGCTCCACGCGGATGTGTGCGGGCTGCGTGCCGAGCTCGTCCGGCTCGATGCCGCGGCCGACCGTGACCAGCACCTCGGCCGGTACGCCGGCCAGGCCGGTCAGGAGGCGTTCGAACAGGTCGCCCGAACCGGTGTTGAAGACGGTCCCCAGGGTGACGTAGACGAGTTCGCCGTGGGCCTGCGACGTGACCGGCTGTGGCCGGAACGAGAAGGTGCCGGCCGGCAGGGGTGACGCCGGATCGCGAAAGCCGGGCGGGAAGGGCGAGAGCACCAGGTCGCGGCTGAAGGACGCGAGGGCCGGGTCGGGGGCCAGTCCGTGCTCCGCCCGCACGGCCTGGAGGACCGGCGACACGAGCTCGGGCCGTGCCAGGCTGCCGGCCGCCAGGATCACCAGGGTCGCGCAGGGGACGCCCTCGAGCTCGGCGGCGATCGCCGACCCGAAGTCGGTGTCCTCCCGCACCACGACGTCAGGACGCCAGGTGCGGATGTGCTCGCTGACGGCCGGGACATGGCGCCGGGCACCCTTGCCCGCGAAGTTCTCGGCGAACTCGACCTCGGTGTCGTGGGGGTCGACCGGTGGCAGCGGCGTCAGGTCGCGGCCGGACGTGGCGGGCGGCCGCTGCGCGCTGGTAGGCAACGCCGTGAAGCCCGCTGCCTCGGCTCGAGGCATCTGGTTGCCGGACCCGGCGATCGCGACGTCGTGGCCCGCGGCGGCCAGCGCCCGGGCGAGCGGCAGCAACGGGTCGAGATGGCCGGCGCCGCCGACGAAGGTGAGGAGGACGCGCACCAGGCGTGTCTACCGCGAGTAGTCGGGAGCCGGCTCCCCCTTGCCGAGTCCGACCCGGCTGTGCCGGTAGCCGTAGGCGAAGTAGACGACGAACCCGAGGATCATCCACACCACGAACCGCAGCCAGGTCTCGACGGTCAGGTTGACCATCAGGAACAGGCAGATCGCGGCGGACAGCCAGGGCACCCACGGCGAGCCAGGCACCTTGAACGAGCGCGGGAGGTCGGGACGGCTCTTGCGGAGGACCGGGATCGAGATCGAGACGAGGAGGAACGCCGTCAGCGTGCCGATGTTGACCATCTCCTCCAGCTTCCCGACCGGGGTCAGCGAGGCGACGAGGGCGACGACCGTTCCGATCATGAGAGTGAGCCGGACGGGCGTGCCTGTCTTGGGCGAGACGTGGGCAGCGGCCTGCGGGAGCAGGTTGTCGCGGCTCATCGCGAAGGTGACACGCACGGCGCCGATCAGCAGCGTCATCACGACGGTCGTCAGGCCGGCGACCGCCCCGGCCGAGATCAAGGTGGCGTAGCCGTCCTTGCCCTGGGCGACGAAGGCCTCGGCGAGCGCCGCGCCGGGGCTGATGTCCTCGTAGTTGACCATCCCGGTGATCACGAGCGCGACCGCGACGTAGAGGATCGTGCAGATGATCAGCGAGCCGATGATGCCGCGCGGCAGGTCGCGTTGCGGATGCGCTGCCTCCTCGGCAGCGGTCGCGACCACGTCGAAGCCGATGTAGGCGAAGAACACCAGTGAGGCCCCGAAGAGGACGCCGCCGACGCCGTAGGCAGCGGGCGATCCGGTCGCCAGCTGGAGCAGCGGGGTGTGCAGCCACTCGCCCGCTCCCTCGGTCGGCACCGACGGCGGGATGAACGGGTCGTAGTTGTCGGCGTTGATGAACCCGATGCCCGCCACGATCACGAACAGGACGATGAAGAGCTTGACCCCGACCAGCACCAGGTTGACCCGCATCGACTCCTTGATGCCGTAGGTCACGATCGCGGTGAGGATCGCGACGAGCAGGAACGCCGACATGTTGAAGGTGTCGCCGTAGCCGAGACCCTCGGGCCAGGTGATGCCGATCTGGTCCAGGAACGTCTCGAAGTACGACGCCCAGCCCTGCGCCACGACCGACGCGCCGAGCATCATCTCGAGCAGCAGGTCCCAGCCGATGATCCAGGCGATCATCTCGCCGAGGGTGGCGTAGGAGAACGTGTACGCCGACCCGGACACCGGCACCGTCGAGGCGAACTCGGCGTAGCACAGCGCCGCGAGCCCACAGCAGACGGCCGCGAGCACGAACGACAAGGAGACCGCCGGCCCGGCGTTGGCCTGCGCGACGCGTCCGGTGAGGGTGAAGATGCCGGCCCCGATGATCACGCCGACGCCGAAGACGGTGAGGTCGATGGCGGTCAGGCGACGCTTGAGCTTGAACTCCGGGTCCTCGGTGTCTTCCAGCGACTGCTCGATGCTCTTGGTCCGAAACAGGTCCACCCCAGGCAACCTAGCGGCCTCCTGGGGTGCCCTGTCCAGCGCAGACCCATCCAGCGATCCCGCTGGTGTCGAGGAGGTCGCGACGGCTCGAGCCTCCTCAACGAGGGTCGACGCCCCAGAGGGCGGCGACGTGGCGGCTGTCGGTGCCGCAGCAGCCGCCGACGATGCGGAGGTTCGGCAGCGTGGCGCGCAGGCCGTCGACGCCCCGCGCCAGCTCGGCAGGATCGCCCTCGTCGAGCTCCGGCGCCTCGTCGAGCTCGGCGTGGGACATCCGCGACGCGTTGGGGCGCAGCCCCTCGATCCGGCCCAGCCAGACCTCGCTGGGTCGCCGTCGGCCGTCGAGGCCCGGGGCGACGTGGGTCGGGTGGGCGCAGTTGACCAGGAAGTAGTCGGGCGCGGCCTCGGCGTCGACGCGCGCGATCGCGTCGCGCAGCGTGGTGCCGTCGGGCAGCCGCCCGTCGGTCTCGACCGTGAAGCCGACCGCCGCAGGCAGGCCCGCGTCGCGGACGGCGCGCACGAAGCCGATCGCCTCGCCGGCCCCGGTCATCGTCAGCACCGTGACCTGGTCGGCGCCAGCAGCGGCCGCCGAGCGCACCTGGGCCGAGTGGTACTCCGCCGCCTCGTCCGGGTCGGCGTCCTCGCCGGCGACGTAGCCGTCGCCGCGCGGACCGTGCAGACCGCCGACCTTGACGTCGGTCAGGCCGAGCTCGCTCTGGTACTTCTCACGCAGACCCTGCAGGAACTCGATGGCCGCTCGGTTGACGCGGTCGAGCGCGCGCGGCGTCGTACCCGACGATGGCCGCCCAGTCGGGGTTGGCCCGCCAGGTCGGGGCGTCGAGGGTCAGGCCGGCGCCCGCCTTGGCGGCGATCTGCGCGTAGCCGTCGTAGTAGCGCGTGAGCACCTCGCGGCCGTGCTCGTCCTCGATGAGCGGGAACGCCGCGAACTCCGGCAGGTCCAGGCCGTGGTGGAAGATCAGGTCGGTCTCGAGACCCCCGTCGGTGACGTAGCTGCTGCATGGCTGCTCCTCGTGTGGTCCAGACCGGTACGAGCCTTGACGCAGGATCGCCACAGGGTGATAGAAACCAACTAGTTATCTAACCATTTGGTTATCTAAGGAGGCACCACCATGACCACCACGACCACCCCAAGCGTCGAGATGAAGCTCGAGCTGATCCACATCCCCGTGACCGACGTCGACCGCGCCCGCGACTTCTACGTCAAGCAGTGCGGCTGGGAGCTGATCACCGACCACGTCCAGATGGGCGACATGCGCATCGTGCAGATCGTCCCGCCCGGCTCGCGGGTGCGCGATCCTGATCGGCCGCAACATCCCGGAGATCACCGACATGCCGGTCGGCGTGCAGAAGGGCATCCACCTCGTGGTCGCCGACATGGCTGCCGCCCGCGAGCAGCTGGCCGCGAACGGCGTCGAGCTGGGCGAGCTCCAAGACCTCGGCGGCGTGCTCTACTCGCGGTTCGAGGACCCCGACGGCAACTCGTGGCTGCTGCAGCAGTGGCCGGTGGGTGGCATGACGGACCTGCCGTGACCACCGTCGCGCTCGGGTGCCGGCCCGGCGTCCCGCGACCCGCTCAGCCTGGTGTTCGCGGCGCTGGCCGACCCGACCCGCCGGGCGATCCTGTCCCGGCTCAAGAACGGACCCGCGACGGTCGGCGATCTCGGCCAGCCGTTCGACATGACCGGCCCGGCCGTCTCCAAGCACCTGCGGGTGCTGGAGCGGGCCGGGCTGGTCAGCCGGTCGCGGGTCGCCCAGGCCCGGCCCGCGATCCTGGAGGCGGCACCCCTCGAGCAGGTCGCCGAGTGGGCCGAGGAGTTCCGCCAGTTCTGGGACGCGAGGTTCGACCGCCTCGACGACTACCTCTCCACCATGACCGACCCCGACACCCCCCCACTCCCACCGGAGGACGACAAGTGAACTCCCCTGGCCCGCCACCTTCGCAGTCGCCGTGCCGACAACCGGGCCCGACGACACCTCCATCGAGCGTCCGCCGCGAGTTCGGCGCGCCGCCGGCGCGCGTGTGGCGGGCGATGACCGAGCCCGAGCACATGCGGCGCTGGCTCGGGAACCCCGGCTTCCCGCTGACCACGTGCGAGATGGACGTCCGGGTCGGCGGCAGCTACCGCTGGGTCTTCGGTACGCCGGGTGGCGACGGCTCGATGGGGGTGTCCGGCACGTTCGACGAGGTGGCCGCCCCGTCGCTCCTGGTCTCGACCGAGAAGTTCGACGACTTCCCCGGCCCGAGCGTGAACACCCTGGTCCTCTCCCCGCTCGGCGACGACCGGACCGCGATGTCGCTCACCGTCCGCTACCCCGACCGCGAGACCCGCGACGGCTGGGTCGCCTCCGGCATGACCGAGGGCCTCGGTCAGGGCTACGACCGGCTCGACGAGGTGCTGGCGATCCGGCGGTTGAGCCCTCGTGATCAGGTGATCTGAGCGGTCCGACGGCTCGTCGGCCGGCACGGCGGCCATCGTCCTCGACGATGCCGCGCGCCAGCGACTGCGGCGCGAGCCCGACCCGCTCGAGGATGACCGCGCGCTTGGCGTGGGAGAGGAACTCCTGCGGGATGCCGTGCAGCCGGAAGGGCGTGGTGACGCCCGCGTCGTTCAGCGCCGACAGCAGCACCGAGCCGCAGCCACCCACCCGGCCGTTGTCCTCGACGCTGACCACGAGGCGATGCTCGCGGGCCAGGTCCACCAGCGCGGGGTCGACGGGCTTGGCCCATCGCGGGTCGACCACGGTGACGCCGATGCCCTGCGCGACGAGCCGGTCGGCGACGTCGACGGCGGTGGTCGCCATCGCGCCGTAGGACACGATCAGCACGTCGTGGGTGCCGTTGCGGACGAGAACGTCGCAACCGCCCCGGCGACTGACGGCCTCGATGTCGGCGGGCGGCACACCCTTGGGGAAGCGCACCACGGTCGGGGCGTCGGAGACCTCGACGGCCTCGTCGAGCAGCTCGCGCAGGCGGGCGGGGTCGCGCGGCGCGGCGAGCCGGAGGCCGGGCACGACCTGGAGGATCGACATGTCCCACATGCCGTTGTGGCTGGCGCCGTCGTCGCCGGTCACGCCGGCGCGGTCGAGGACGAACGTGACACCGCACTTGTGGAGGGCGACGTCCATCAGCACCTGGTCGAAGGCCCGGTTCAGGAACGTCGCGTAGAGGGCGACCACGGGGTGCAGCCCGGCCATCGCCAGTCCGGCCGCCGAGGTGACGGCGTGCTGCTCGGCGATCCCGACGTCGAAGGTGCGGTCGGGGAACTTCGACTGGAAGTGGTGCAGGCCGACGGGGTGCATCATCGCGGCCGTGATGGCCACGACGTCGGGGCGGCGTTCGCCGAGGTGGACCATCTGGTCGGCGAAGACGTCGGTCCAGATCCGCTCGCGAGGGTCCTCGACGCCGCTGTCGACGTCGAACGGGCCGGGGCTGTGGAACTGGTCGGCCTCGTGGAGCTCGGCGGCGTCGTAGCCGAAGCCCTTCCGGGTGAGGGCGTGGACGATCACGGGGCCGTTGAATCGCTTGGCCTGCGCCAGCACCTGCTCCATGGCCGCGCGGTCGTGGCCGTCGACCGGGCCGACGTACTTGAGGCCGAGGTCCTCGAACAACCCTTGGGGGGCGAGGGCGTCCTTGAGGCCCTTCTTCATGGCGTGGAGGGCGTCGTACGCCGCGGGGCCGACGCCGGGGACCGAGTTGAGGCGCTTCTTCACCATGTCGAGGATCTGCTCGTAACGCGGGTTGGTGCGCAGGCTGGTCAGCGCGGTGGCCAGGCCGCCGACGGTCGGCGTGTAGGAGCGGCCGTTGTCGTTGACGACGATGACCAGCTTGCTCTTCTTGCTCGATGGCGATGTTGTTGAGCGCCTCCCAGGCCATCCCGCCGGTGAGCGCGCCGTCGCCGATGATCGCCACGACATGGCGGTCCTCGCCGCGGATCGTGTAGGCCTTGGCCAGCCCGTCGGCGTAGGACAGCGCCGTGGAGGCGTGGGAGTTCTCGACGATGTCGTGCTCGGACTCCGCCTGGCTCGGGTAGCCGCTGACGCCACCCTCCTGGCGGAGCTTGTCGAAGCCGGTCATCCGTCCGGTCAGCAGCTTGTGGACGTAGGCCTGGTGGCCGGTGTCGAAGACGACCCGGTCTCGCGGCGAGTCGAAGACGCGGTGCACGGCGATGGTCAGCTCGACCACGCCGAGGTTGGGCCCGAGGTGGCCGCCGCTGCGGGCGCAGGTCCTGACGAGGAAGTCGCGGATCTCCGTGGCCAGCTCGTCGAGCTCGGGTGCGGTCAGCCCCCGAAGGTCGCGAGGTGACGAGATCTGCTCCAGGCGCACCGGACCACTGTAACTTCCGACCCCTCTCGCTACGGCGTCAGCACGAAGAACCGGAACATGTCGTGCTCGACGGGAGCCACCTCGACGTCCGCGTAGCCCGCTCGGGCGGCGTACGACCGCATCGTCGAAGGCCGGAACAGCGCACCGGTCCCTTCCGAGCCCGGCTGCGAGCGGCCGACGGGCAGGCAGTGCAGCACGCTGGAGGTCGCGAGCACGCGTTCGATCTCGCTGCCGTTCGGCGCGAACTCCTCCTCGGCCCGCTCCTCGACCACCACGACGACTCCACCGGGCCGCAGCGACGCACGCACCGCGGTCAGCGACTCGA
Source organism: uncultured Actinomycetota bacterium (assembly GCA_963758885.1). Taxonomy (GTDB): domain Bacteria; phylum Actinomycetota; class Actinomycetes; order Propionibacteriales; family Nocardioidaceae; genus Nocardioides. The sequence continues at coordinate 46,638 of CAVWXS010000003.1, read as the reverse complement.
CCGGGTGGGCCAGGTCGTGCAGGGCCTCGAAGTAGAACGCCACGTCGAAGCCACCCTCGTCGGGCGGAGCAGCGGCGTCGGCCACCTCGAACCGCACCCGGTCGCCGAGCCCGGTCTCGGCGGCGTTCGCGCGCGCGTCCATCACCGAGGCGTCGTCGCTGTCGATCCCGAGCACCTCCAGGCCGGGGTACGCCGTCGCGAGAGCGATCGACGACCAACCGACTCCGCAGCCCAGGTCGAGCGCACGGGCGCCGGGTCGCGACAGCAGGTCGGTCACCCCGGGGAAGGCGGGCAGCCACTCCTGGGTCAGCTGACCCAGGAACCCCGCGCGGTTGAAGAGTCCTTGACCCAGCCGCACGTCGTCGCCGTACCCGCCGAACGCGATGCCGGACCCCGAGCGGTAGACGTCGGGCAGGTCGTCGACGACCGCGGCGACGCCGCCCATCAGCAGCGCCATCGAGCCGGCGTACGCCGGGGACTCCGGGTCGCCGAACGACGCCGCCTGCTCGGGGTCCAGGCCGTAGACCCGCGACTCCGCGTCGCCGGCTTCGACGACGGTGACCAGCCCGCAGATCGCCTGCTGCTCCAGCCACTCGCGGGCGTAGCGCTCGTCGATGCCGCTCGCCTGCGCGAGCGCGGCCGCGGTCCGCGGAGTGGCCAGGACGTCGTACAGGCCCAGGCGGACGCCCAGGTGGACGGTGGCCAGCTCGAGGGCGCCGAGCAGCGAGCCGAACAAGCCGCTCGGTGACGGCGCCGGTGACCTCCATCTCGCGTGCTCATCGCACGGTCTCGCCGTCAATCGCCGCAGCGCTGCACCCGAGGGCGCCGGTCTCGGCGACCACGCGCGCCTCGGTCTCGGCCGACCAGTTGCCCGCGCAGGTGATGGCGAGACGCGCGATCAGCCCGTCACGCAGGGTGGCGAGCAGGATGCCGGCCGCCAATGACGGGGTGCCGTGTGTTCGGTAGGCGTACTCGACGACGAAACCGTCGAACGTCGCGTGCGCGTTCCACAGCTCGATGTCACGACCGGGCGCCTCGTCGCGCAGCGCCTGCTCGAGGCCGGCGATCCCGCTGGAGCGCATCCGGCCGTGCGGCACCAGCAGGTCGAGGTCGACGTCCTCGGCGAAGGTGTGGTCGGCGACGGTCGAGCTCTCCAGCGAGCTGCGGAGACCGTCCTCGCAGCTGTTCCACTCCGGCGTCGCGGGCTCCAGGTCGTGGAAGACGACCTCGCCCGTCGCCAGGGCCATCGCGTCGTGGGCGAAGGCGTCGGTCTCGGGGAGCTTGGAGTTCGCCATCGCCGACTCGTAGGAGTCGAACCAGTCCAGGGCCACGTAGTGGCCCGGCCGGTTGCGGTCGGCGTAGAGCTGCCCGCCGACGCTCGTGCGCTTGCCGGTGGAGTCGCGGACCCACTGCTGCTCGCGGGCGTGGAACTCCTCGAACCGGTCGGTGGCGAAGGTGATGATCTGCAGGAAGCCCATGGCGGGAACCTTTCGGTGAGTTGGTGCTGACACCCCTCAGGCGTGGGATCCCGTCTGACGATGTGGGCCTCACGATGTGGGAACGACCTCCCACACGACCGGCCGCTCGGGCTCGTAGGAGCAGAAGGTGCCGGTCCGCACCGACGCCCGCAGGTGCCGGCCCAGCTCCGGGAGCTCGCGCTCGACGCGGCCCATCGCGTCGCGGATCCGGGACGTGACGGTCGTCCGCGCCCGCTCGGCGGGGTCGCCGGCACGCCGCGGCCGCCCGCCCAGGCCATAGGCCCCGGTCAGCTCGGCGACCAGCAGCTCGCGCTCCTCTGCCGCGGCCGCGACGGCGTCCATGTCGCCGTCGGCCTCCGCGTCGGCGATCCGCTCCTCGAGGTCCTCCAGCCGCCGCTTGTACGCCGCCCGCGCACGGTCGTCGAGTACGTCGCCCAGGTCTCCCTGGCGGGGTGCGCCGGCCGTCGGGCCGACGAGGTCGAGGACGTGCACCTCGGTGCCGGGCCGGGCGAGCAAGCGGGCCAGGTCCCCCATCCCCTTGACCGGAGGCAGGGACGCGGAGCCGCCCCGGAACGCCACGGTCCACCCGGCTCCGGTGCGTTCCCAGCGGCCCGTCTCCACCGCTCCCGGTTCCTCGACAGGCTGGCTGGCGCCCAGCAGCGCGGTCAGCTCCTCGACGCGCTCCTCGATGCCGGCGGAGGCGTAGAAGGCCCGGGCCAGCTCGCGCTCGCGGCGTGCTCGCTCGGCGTCGCCCGGCTCGTCTCGCGCGGCCAGGGCGTCACCCAGCGCACGGCGGGCCTTGGCGGTTGCCAGGGGCGCGTCGATCCGGATGTCGGCGTCCACGGCTCGCTCGAGATGACCCACGGCGGCGGCGTGGTCGCCGACCAGTCCGGCAAGGAGACCCAGGGACCACTCGACCGATCCCGGCGCGGCCGCCCCGATGCCGTCGACGTAGAACAGGTCGGCGTACGGCAACAGCGTCGCGTAGAGGTACTCCGCCTCCGCTCCCCCGTGACCACCCTCGCTGAGGCCGCCGACGACGCCGGCCAGGTTGGGCAGCCACTCCTTGTCCTTCGCGAGTGCGGCCACGAGTGCCGGGAGACGCGGCAGGTTCCGCTCACGGACCGCCGGATCGGTGCCGTAGTAGAGGGCGATGATCGAGCCGCCGTCGGGCGCGAGCTCGGGGAGGGTGCCGAAGGCCGTCGTGATCCGGCGCATGGCCTCCTGGGTCAGGCCGCGCTCGATGAGCGGCCAGATGCCCTGGACGACCGCGAGGACCTCGGCGTTGTGACTGTCGCCCTGGGCGCCGACCACGGCGACCTCCTCGGCGCAGCGAGCCATCGTCTCCAGGTCGCCCGCCAGGTGTGCGGCCAGGCCGCGCCACAGCGGGACGTACCAGGAGTACAACGGCTGACCGAGGCGCTCGGCGAGTGCGGAGAAGGTGCTCACGTCGGCAGCGGCTTCGCGCATGGCGCCGCGCTCCCAGCGCGCGACCACCCGCAGGCGCAGGCCGAGCAGCTCGAGACCGACATCGCCGAGGGTGCGCGCGGTGCGGACGATCTCGGACGCCTCGGTCTCACGGAGACCGACGTGGTCGGGCCCGGCGTAGGCGTCACAGTGGGCCGCCAGCGCCGCACCCAGCGCCCGGAGGTCGCCGGTGTCTCTGGCCAACGCGACGGCCTCGTCGGCGAGGGCCGGGATCCGCCCGGCGTCCTCGGTGAAGGCGAGGCCGACGACCAGCCGCGCCATCAGGTGCACCCGAAGCGCCGGCTCCGTCCGGCCGAGGGCGTCGAGGGCTTCCGCGAGGAGGTCGTTCTGCTCGCGGTCCACCAGCCGCACCTCGAACCCGCCCAGGCCGGCCGCGAACCCCAGCGCGGCCTCGGCCAGCGCCGTGGCGTCACCTGCTCGCCGGGCGATGTCGGCCGCCTCCCGGTAGAGCACCCGCGCACCGTCGAGGTCGGCCGCGTCGAGCAGCGCCGCTCCGGCGCCACGCAGCAGGCGCGGACGTGCCGCGTCGTCGACGGCGACCAGGTCGAGGGCCTGGCGGTAGAACCGCACGGCCTCCTCCCACGCCTGGGCGTCGCGGGCGGCCTGCGCGGCCTCCTCGGTGGCGGCCACGACGCTGTCGCGGCCGACGAGTGGTACGGCGCGCAGGAGGTGGCCGGCCACCTCGGCGGGCCCGAGTCCTGCGACCGCAGCGGCGGCCAGGTGCAGCTCGCGGCGACGGCCGGCCGGCGTGGCGTCGTACACCGCGTCCCTGACGAGCGCGTGGGACAGCGACAGGCGGTCACCCGTCTGTTGCGCCAGGCCACTGGTCACCAAGGCGTCGAGCCCGGCGACGAAGGCCCGCTCGTCGAGGCCCGCCAGGTCGCGGACCGGTCCGAGGGCGGTGTCGTGGCCCAGGACGGCGGCCACGGTGAGCACCTGCTGCGCGTCCTGCGGGAGGCGCGCGACGCGGCGGCGGATCGCGCCCTGCGCGGTGTCCGGGACCATCTCGGAGACCGCCGCGCCGCGAGCCGCGGCCAACCGGGCCATCTCGGAGACGAACAGCGGGTTGCCGCTGGTTCGCTCCACCACGGCGGCCGCCTCGGCGGCATCGACCTGCTGGCCGCCGGTGCTCGCGATCAGGGCCGCGACGTCGGCTGCGTCGAGGCCCGCGAGCGGCCACGCCTCCCCCGAAGCAGCGATCTCCGACGCGAGCACGTCTCGGTCCGAGCCCACGGGCACCTCGTGGTCGCGCCAGCCGCAGACCAGCAGCACCGGCCGTGCCGACAGCCCGGTCGTCAGGTTGGGCACCAGGAACCGCAGCAGGTGCAGGCTGCCGGCGTCGGCCCAGTGCAGGTCGTCGAGCAGCAGCACCACCGGGAACTCGGTCGTGAGTCCCTCCAGCACGGCCGCGACACCGTCGAAGAGCGGGAACCGGTTGGCCGCCTGGTCCGTGGACCCGGGAGCCTGGTCGACGAGCTCGGCGGCCCGGCGGGCGCGTGGTCCTCCGAGGGCGACCAGGGCCTCCGGGTCGCCGCCACTGGCCTGGCGCAGGACCTGGGTCCACAGCCAGAACGCCGGGGCGCCGGCGCTGTCGTCGGCGGCGGTGCCGCGGAGCACGGTGGCACCGGCGCGGCGGGCCCGCTCGCCGATCTCGGCCAGCACCGAGGTCTTGCCGATCCCGGCCTCGCCGCGCACCCACAGCAGGCCGCCGCGTTGCTCGCCCGACCGGTCGAACAGCGCCGCGACCAGGGCGTCGGCGCGGTCGAGGACGGCGGTTCGCCCCAGGAGCACGCGCCCAGGCTAGTGAGCCCGGCTGTGAGTCGCCAGCTGCCTGTAGAGGTCGGAGGCGAGAAACGCCGGCAGGATCACGCCGGCGCCCTTGGTCAGGGGCAGCCCCGGTACGACGGCCGGGTCGACGAACACGATGCGGCGGCCCTCGTGGCACACGATGTCGGCGTCGGTGAGGTCGGTCGGGGCGGCGTACGTGGTCATCAGGTCCCAGGTGCCGTAGGCGGCGGTGTGGTCGACCTCGAACTCCCCGAACCAGGTCAGGCTGCCGGGCGGGACGACGACCTCGGTCTCCTCGACGAGCTCGCGGTAGGCCGCCTGCTCGACGTCCTCCCCCGGGTCGACGTGACCGCCGACCAGGCCCCAGCAGTCCGGGTCGATGCGTGGGTGCTCGTCCCGCTCCTGGAGCAGCACCCAGCCCCGCCGGTCGACGAGCACCACACCCGAGAAGCGACGGCGCTCATCCGTGCGGTCAGCCATCGGGCCAGCGTAGGCGGGCGGGGGCGTCATAGCCGCGCCGTGAACCTCCGGCCCCGGATCGCCTCCTCGACCAGGCCCACCGCACGCCGTAGCCCGACCAGGCGGGCCTGCTCGAGCTGCCAGGTCTGGACGGCCGCCTCGATCACGTCGAGGTCGGCGACGTCGCGCAGGTCGGCGCGGGTCTCGCTGAGCCCACGCGCGGCGGCGGTCTGACCGGCTTCGACGTGCATCAGCGCGAACCTCGCGAGCACCACGAGATGTCGCCGCAGCCCTGGGTAGCCGCGCCAGTCGGCCGGGCACAGGTCGAGCAGCCACTCGGCCGCCGACCGCTCCCAGCCCGGTGCCCCCGGCGGCCGTACCTCGCGCGGCCAGCCCGCCGGCGCGACGCCGTCGCTGCCGGGCGTGCGGGGCAGCCCCGCGCCCTTCTGCGCCGGCTCCGGAACGAACCCCCATGCCATCTGGCCAGTGTCGATCGAACAGACGTTCGAGTCAATCCCGAGCGAGATTGGCCCTGACATCACCCGGTGCGGGTCAAGTGTCGACGGCGCGCATCCGAGTAGCGTCGGACGCGCCCGAGCCCGCGCGGCGACCGTCCGGAGGTAACGATGTCCGACACCCAGGCGCCAGCAGACAGCCAGCCCACGGGCACCCCGGCGCGAGCTCAGCTCGTGCTCGGGACGTTGATCCTGGTGTCCGGTGTCGCCAACCTCAACCTGTCGGTGGCCAACGTCGCACTGCCGTCGATCGGCGACGCGTTCGACTCCTCCCAGACCACGCTCAACCTGATCGCGGTCGGCTACTCCTTGGGCCTGGCCGGCTCCGTGCTCTACCTCGGCGCCGTGGGCGACAGGTACGGCCGCAAGCTGCTGATGATGCTCGGCACCCTGCTGTCGATACCCGCCTGCCTGCTCGCCGCCTACGCCCCGACGGACGACGTGCTCGTGGTGGCCCGGATCTTCGGCGGGTTTGCCGCCGGCATGGCCTACCCGACCACGTTGGCACTGATCACCGCCCTGTGGTCCGGGCCCGGACGGACCAAGTCCATCGCCTTGTGGTCCGCGCTCGGCGGAGCCATCGCGTCGCTGGGTCCGCTCGTCGCCGGCTGGCTGCTGGAGAACTTCTGGTGGGGCTCGGTCTTCCTCGTCACGCTGCCTCTGGCGGTCATCGCGCTGGTGATGGCCTGGAAGTTCGTGCCCGCGCACGTCAACGAGTCGACCGAACCGGTCGACAACCTCGGCGGCATCCTCTCGGTCCTGCTGGTGGCCGGCCTGGTGCTCTCGATCAACTTCGCACCCGTGCCGGGCAAGGGCACCCTCGTCCTGGGCCTGGCCGTCATCGCGCTCGCGGCCGGCGGTGGCCTTCGTGTGGCAGCAGCGGCGGGCCGCGAACCCGCTCTACGACCTCGAGATCGCCGAGCAGGCGGGTCTTCTGGGTCGCGGCCTGCGCCGGGATCATCGTCTTCGGCTCGCTGATGGGCGCGATGTTCGTCAGCCAGCAGTTCCTCCAGAACGTGCTCGGCTACAACACCGTCGAGGCCGGCGCCGCCTTCCTGCCCGCGATCTTCCTGATGGTCCTCGTCGCTCCTCGCTCGGCCGTGCTGGTGGAGACGCACGGCGCGCGGACGACACTGCTGCTCGGCTACGTGTTCCTGTTCCTCGCCTTCTTGTGGATGCTGCTGTTCTGGGAGGAGGGCAGCAGCTACTGGAAGATCGGCCTGGCCTACGCCCTCATCGGGACCGGCGTGGGACTCGCGGGCACTCCCGCCTCCCACTCGCTGACGGGCTCGGTCCCGGTCCGTCGGGCCGGCATGGCCTCGGGGACCGCGGACCTGCAACGCGACCTCGGCGGCGCGATCATGCAGTCCATCTTCGGCGCGCTGCTGACCGCCGGCTACGCCAGCGCCTTCGCCTCGGCCGATCGACAGCTCCTCCGAGGCGGCGACAGGTCTCCCCATCCGTGGAGTCCCAGCTCACGAAGTCGTTCGCGGGGGCCGAGCAGGTCGCCCAGCAGTACCCGAAGTACGCCGACCAGATCACGGCCGCGGCGAAGTCGTCCTTCCTCCAGGGCGACGACTGGGCCTACAGCGCGGGCCTGGTCGCGATCCTGCTGGGCGCCGTACTGGTCTTCCTGTGCTTCCCGCGCAAGGACGCCGAACAGCAGCTGTTGCGGGAGTATGCGGCGCAGGACGCGGACGGCGCTCCTGAGTCTCCGGCGTCAGCGTCAGAGCCCACGCCCGAGGCATGAGGCGGACCAGAACCTGATGTGGCACGCACTCGCGCAGCTGCTACCCATCGCACTGGCCGCTGCCGTGAGCTCGGTGCCCATCATGGTGACGCTGCTGATCCTGGTCTCCGACAAGCGCGACCAGGCCGCCTTCCCCTACCTCATCGGGTGGGTGCTCGGCGCTGCCGCCCTCGTCACGATCGCCACGATCGCCGCCGGGTTCCTGCCTGACGACCGACCCCGGCAGCACGAGGTCGCCATCGGGGTGCTCCAGATCGTCATCGGGGGCGCGCTGGCACTGCTGGGTCTGAGCGCCCTCCTCCGGCGACGCTCGGCGAGCGAACCTCGGCTTCCGGGCTGGATGACGAGGGTCGACTCCCTCGACTCCGGGCCTGCCTTCGGCGTCGGGGTGGCTCTCAACGCGCGACCCAAGGCCCTGCTCCTGATGGCGGCTGCGGGCCTGATCCTGCACACCGCGTCCTTGGCGGCCGAGCTGACCGCGATCGCGATCGTCTTCTTCACCCTCGTCGCCACCTCGACGGTGATGGCCCCGGTCCTCCTCACCTACCTGGCCCCCGCCCGCATGGAGCCGCGTCTGGTCGCAGCCCGCACGTGGGTCGCAGCCAAGGGGCCCACGCTGACGGCCATCACCATGCTCGTGATCGGGGTCCTCATCCTCCTGCTGGGCCTGACGCACCTGTGACGAGCCACGTGCGAGCCCTGCCTGCCGGATCCCGGTGGGCGCACCAGCCCGTCCGCTGGGGCGAGTGGGTGCGGGACAGGTTCTGGTCGATCCCCGTGGCGCTGATCGTCGCAGGAGTGCTGATCGGGGTGGTGGTCTCCCGGCCGGAGCTGTTGGGCCTGCCCGAGGACTGGGGCTTCGGGAACCTCGCCCGGACCAGCACCGCCGACGCGTTGCTGCAGGTGATGGCGTCCTCGATGCTGACCTTCGTCGGGGTGGTCTTCGCGATCACGCTGGTGGCCCTCCAGCTGGCCAGCGCGCAGCTGTCGCCTCGCGTCCTGCGCACGTTCGTGCGTTCCCCGGTCACCAAGACCGCGTTCGGCGTCTTCCTGGCCAGCTTCGCGTTCGCGCTGACCGCTCTGGCCTTCGACAACGTCGACAGCGTGGCGGCCGCCTCACGCACCGTCGTGGTCTCGATCGCGATGCTGGCGCTGTCGGTGGCCGTGTTCCTGGTCTATGTCACCGCCACCATGCGACTGCTCGAGGTGGGCTGGGTGATCACCGCCGTGGCCCACGAGGCGCGGGCCACGATCAACAGGTCGTTCCCGCCGGCGGAGAGCTACGTCAGTGCGGCCGCGCCGGCGCTCGTCGCGGCGCCACGAGTGGTCCGGCTGCCGTCAACCGACACGCGTGGTTTCAAGGGGGTCCTGGGCACGATCCTCGCGATCGACCGGCCCCGGCTGGTTCGCCTGGCCGCCGAGCACGGGTGCGTGATCGAGCTGCTGCCGCGAGTCGGCGAGTACGTCGCCACGGGCGGAGTCGTCTTCGCCGTGCACGGCGGCAGCCCACCCGCCGACCGGAGGATCCTGGCCTGCCTCGACCTGGGCCGGTCCCGGTCCCTGTACCAGGACCCGACGTTCGGCATCCGTCAGCTCGTCGACGTCGGCACGCAGGCCCTGTCCCCGGCCATCAACCAGATGACGACCGCCGTTCAGGTGATCGACCGGCTGCAGGACCTCCTGCTCCGCATCGGCCGGCGGCCGAAACCTTCCGGCTTGTTCACCGACGACCGTGGCGCCGTCCGGTTGGTGGAGCCGACGACCGACCCGTCGTACCTCCTCGACCTCGCGTTCCGCGAGATCAGCCAGTGCGGCGCGGGCTCCTGGCACGTCACGCGCAGGTTGGCGGCGGCGTACGCCGACCTCGACGCCGAGGGGATGGAGGGCTGGCACGAGCCCATCGCGCGGCTGCAGACCTCGCTCGACACGCTCGTGCGCGCGCACGCCACCGACGCCGCGGACGCCGACATGGCGACCCGCCCCGACCGCCTCGGGCTCGGCTAGGTCAGCGGGGCCGCGACATGGACGTCCTCACTGGTCTGCAAGAGCTCTTCGTGGTCGCCCTCGTCTCCGCTCTCGCGCCGCTCGTGGCCGCGCTCATCCCGCACCAACGAGTCCCGCAGGTCGTGCTGCTCCTCCTGGGCGGGATGCTCATCGGGCAGGACGGGCTCGGCATCGACTCGACGCAGGAGCTGGAGCTGATCGCGAACGTCGGTCTCGGCTTCGTGTTCCTGCTGGCCGGCTTCGAGATCGACCCCGCGATGCTGTTCTCCCGGTCGGGCAAGCTGGCCGTGGTCGCCTGGGTCGTGGCACTGGTCACTGCCATGGGGGTGGTCGGCGTCCTGGCCGGTCTCGGCTACGTCGACGCGTTCGTGCCCGTCGCCCTGGCCCTGACGACGAGCGCGCTCGGCACGGTGCTCCCCATCCTGCGGGAGCAGGGCATGCTCGGGGGCGCCTTCGGGCGCTACTTCCTCGCCTCGGGCGCGGCGGGAGAGCTCTTCCCGATCCTGGCCATCGCGATCTTCCTGGGCGTGGACAGCAGCCTCGCCGCGATCGTCTCGATCGCGGCCATCGCGGTGATCGGCCTGGTGCTCGCCTCGGCTCCCCGGGTGTTGCGTGGGGGGCGGCTGCACAACCTGGTCGCCGAGGGGGCCGACACCACCGGCCAGACCACGATCCGGTGGTCGATCCTGCTGCTCATCGCCCTCCTCGTGCTGGCCGGCGAGTTCGGGCTCGACGTCGTGCTCGGCGCCTTCCTGGCCGGAGTCGTCCTGCGGCACTGGACGCCGGGCGAGTCACATGCGTTCGAGGCCAAGCTCGACGCAGTGGGCTACGGCTTCTTCATCCCGGTGTTCTTCGTCGTCTCGGGCATGGCGGTCGACCTGGACTCGATCCTCGAGGCGCCGGCCCGGGTGGGTGTCTTCCTCGTCCTCCTGCTGATGGTTCGCGGTGTGCCGGTGCTGTTCGTCTACCGCCACGCGCTGGCCTTCCGTCGCCGTTCCCAGCTGATGTTCTGCACCGCCACCACGCTGCCTCTCATCGTGGCGCTGACCCAGATCGGGTTGCAGAACGGGACGATGTTGCCGGAGAACGCCGCCGCGCTGGTCGGCGCGGGTGTGCTGTCCGTGCTCGTCTTCCCGTTGGCCGCCGTACTCCTGGATCGTCAGGACGAGACCGAGCAAGACCCAGGCCAGGTGAATCCCGGGCGACTCGGTACGGTGCGGACCATGGAGATCCAGGGACTCGGCTGGCGGACCGACCTCGCGTTGCTGGAGATCTCCGGCAGCGTGCTGGAGGACCGCGGCGACCACATCGTGGTGACCACTCCCGACAACCCGACCTTCTACTGGGGCAACTTCGTGGTGCTCGCCGGTCCCCCGACCGATGCGGCCGACGCGCGTCGGTGGCTCGGGGTCTTCGAGGCCTGTTTCCCGGTGGCGAGGCACCGGACGCTCGGCATCGACGGCACCAGCGGTACGGCGGCCGACGCGGCGCCGTTCGTCGACCTGGGCCTGGACGCCGATGTCTCCACCGTGATGACCGCGACCTCGGTCCACGAACCGCCGCGCCCCAACCGCGAGGCGACCTACCGACCGCTGCAGTCAGACGCCGACTGGGAGCAGCAGGTCGAGCTGACGATGGCCGGCGAGTCCACGGGTTACAGCCTCGAGTTCAGTGAGGGCCGGGCGCGAGCGCACCGGCTGCTGGCGGAAACCGGTCACGGTCAGTACTGGGGTGCGTTCGAGGACGGTCGGCTGATGTCGTCCATGGGCCTGTTCCGGGCCTCGCCCGGGCTGGCGCGGTTCCAGACCGTGAAGACCCATCCCGACGCCCGCGGCCGCGGCCTCGCCGGCACGCTCGTGCACGAGATCAGCCGGTTCGGGTTCGCCGACCTCGACGCCGAGACGCTGGTGATGGTGGCCGACCCCGAGTACCTCGCGATCCGCGTCTACCGCAACGTCGGGTTCGCCGACACCGAGGTCCAGGTCGGCGTGGAACGCTGGCCCGTCCGAGTAGTCCCTCGATGGTTGAGGTGCGAGGAGCTGGCGCTCCTCGCACCTCAACCAGCGATCGACTCAGGGTCGACCCCCGACTTTCCTCAGGGTGGTCTCAGGTCTCGGGTCAGGCACCTCCCCGAAGCGGTGAGGTGCGGTTCACCGACAGTCTTCAGGACATGATCACTGTCTCCCACCTGACCAAGACCTACGGCGGCTTCCGTGCCGTCGACGACGTCACCTTCACCGCCCAGCCCGGCCGGGTCACCGGCTTCCTGGGCCCCAACGGCGCCGGGAAGTCCACGACCATGCGGATCATGGTCGGGCTCACCCCCGCCACCACGGGCGAGGCCACCATCCTCGGCCGCCACTACTCCGAGCTGCCCAACCCCGGCCGCGAGGTCGGCGTCCTGCTGGACGCCTCGGCCCAGCACGCCGGCCGCACCGGCCGCGAGATCCTCACCGTCGCCCAGCGCACCATGCGGGTCCCGAAGGCCCGGGTCGGCGAGATGCTCGACGTGGTCAGCCTGACCGACGAGGAGGCGGGCCGCCGGGTCCGCGACTACTCGCTCGGCATGCGCCAGCGCCTCGGCATCGCGGCCGCCCTGATCGGCGACCCGGACGTGCTGATCCTCGACGAGCCGGCCAACGGCCTCGACCCCGCCGGCATCCGCTGGATGCGCGACCTGCTCCGCGGGTACGCCGACCAGGGCGGCACCGTGCTGCTCTCCAGCCACCTGCTGCACGAGATCGAGGTCATCGCCGACGACATCGTGGTGATCGGGCAGGGCCGCGTGGTGGCCCAAGGCACCAAGCACGAGCTGCTCGAGGCCGCCGGCACCTACGTCCGGGCCACCGACCCCGCCCGACTGGCAGCGGCACTCGTCGCTGCCGGGCACCCCGCCGAGCAGTCCCAGGAGGGCCTGCGTACCGAGGCCAGCACCGACGAGGTCGGCGCCGTGGCCCTGGCCGCGGGCATCGCCCTGCGCGAGCTGCGGCCCGCCGACGGCGCCGGTCTCGAGGAGATGTTCCTCGCCCTCACCGCAGACACCCAGCGCGACGACAGCCCCGACTTCACCCAAGGAGCAGCAGCATGAGCACCGCAACCATCCCCGTGACCACCGCCGTCACGCAGCCGAAGCACCAAGCCCAACGGGCGACGTACGAACCCATCCCGATGCGCACGATCATGGGCGTCGAGCTGCGCAAGATGTTCAACACGCGGTCCGGCTTCTGGCTGATGGCCAGCATCGTGATCCTCGCCGTCATCGCCACCGCCGCGGTGATCCTGTTCGCCCCGGCCGACGAGCAGACCTACGACTCGTTCGCGGGCGCCATCGGCATCCCGATGACGATCGTGCTGCCGATCATCGCGGCGCTCTCGATCACCAGCGAGTGGAGCCAGCGCACCGGCCTGACGACGTTCACGATGGTGCCGAGCCGCAGCCGCGTCGTGCTGGCCAAGCTGTTCGACACCGTGCTGGTCGGGATCGCCTCGATCCTGGTCGCCCTCGCGGTCGGCGTGCTCGGCAACCTGGTCGGCAGCCAGCTGGCCGGCGTCCCCACCACCTGGGACATGACCGTCAGCGACGTCCTCTACATCCTGGCCGGCAACGGGCTCGGCCTGCTGATGGGCTTCACCCTCGGCGTGCTGTTCCGCAACTCGGCCGCCGCCATCGTCGGCTACTTCGTCTACGCGATGGTGCTGCCGACCCTGTCGGCCCTGCTGGCCGGCGCCCAGGACTGGTACGCCGACGCGCAGCGCTGGGTGGACTTCCAGTTCAACCAGACCGGCCTGTACGACGGTGGCTTCACCGCCCAGGACTGGGCCGCCCTCGCCGTCACCGGCACCATCTGGCTGCTGATCCCCCTGGCCTTCGGGTTCTGGCGGGTGCTGCGGTCCGAGGTGAAGTAGCGCCACATCACGGAAAGGCCCGGCCCACGGGGGGTCGGGCCTTTCCGCACGCTAGCGTCCGGCCATGGATTCGTTGCACGAGGAGGTCGTCGAGCTCACTCGCGACCTGGTCCGGCTCGACACCCAGAACGCGACGGGCCATCACCCCGGCAACGAGACGCAGGTGGCCCGTCACCTCGCGGACTACCTCGGCGACGCCGGCATCGAGTGCGAGCTGGTCGCCCGGGAGGGCCAGGAACATCGGGCGAACCTGGTCGCCAGGGTCCCGGGCACCGACAATTCATCTGGGAGCGGTACGGCGCCCAGCCTGGCGTTCGTGGGCCACATCGACGTGGTGCCCGTCGACGCCCGCGACTGGACCCACCCGCCGTTCGAGGGCGTCCTCACCGACGACGGCTACCTGTGGGGCCGCGGCGTGCTGGACATGAAGGGCGAGGTCGCCGCTCGTGCGGTCGCGATCAAGGAGCTCGTCAGGTCGGGCTGGAAACCGCGGGGCGACCTGTGGTTCCTGGCCGTCGCCGACGAGGAGGACGGCATGGCCGACGTCGGCATGCGCTGGCTGCTCGAGGCACGCCCCGACATCCGGCCGGACCTGAGCATCAACGAGGGCGGCGGCGAGCTGTTCGAGCTGACCGACGGTCGGCGCCTGGTCGGCGTCGGGATCGGCGAGAAGGGCACCTACCCCGTCCGCGTCACCGCGGTCGGGATGGCCGGCCACGGCAGCACGCCGACGGTCGGCGACAACGCCGTCCCCCACCTCGGCGAGGTGATCGCCCGGGTCGGCCGCGGCCTGCCGGCGCCCGTGAAGCACCCCCTCGTCGACCAGATGCTCGCGGTGCTGCTGGGCAGTGCCGAGTACGACGACCTGCCGGCAGCGCTGGAGGCCGCCGGCCGGCTGCACCCCGAGCTGGAGCACCTGATGCCGGCGCTGGCCGGCACCACGATGGCGCCGACCATGGTCGGCGCCTCCGACAAGCGCAACGTGATGCCGAGCAAGGCTTGGGTGGAGCTCGACTGCCGCATCCTGCCGGGCACGACCGAGGCCGACGTCGAGGCGGCGGTGCGTGACCGACTGGTCCGCGGTGGCGAGAGCCGCCTCACCTTCGACCTGTCGTGGCCCGAGCCGCTCATCCCCGGCAACGCCTCCCCGCCCGACGGGCCTGTGGTCCAGGCGGTCCGCGAGTGGGTCGCCGGCGAGCTCCCCGACGCCCAGCTGCTGCCGAGCCTGGGCACCGGCTTCACCGACTCCTCGTACCTCCGGGCAGCAGCGGGGACGGCGGCGTACGGCTTCTCGCCGTTCTTCACCACCCCGCTCGACGTGCTCGTCGCGGGGTACCACAACGCCGACGAGCGGGTGCACGTCGACGACCTCCACGCCTCCGTGCGCTTCCACCTGCACCTCGCGAAGGCGCTGCTCAAGTGACCACCCGGGCGCGCGACCTCGGCATCGTGATCGGCTCGCTCGAGCCGGGCGAGCACGACGCGATCACCGACGTGCCGGGCGTGCGCGTCGGGCACACCACCGTGGTCGAGGGCGACGACGTACGCACCGGCGTGACGGTCGTCGTCCCGCACGACGGCAACGTCTGGAGCGACCCGGTGTACGCGGCGTACCACCGCCTCAACGGCAACGGCGAGATGACCGGTCTGCCGTGGCTGGAGGAGGTCGGCCTGCTGCACTCCCCCGTCGGCATCACCAACACCCACAGCGTCGGCGTCGTCCGCGACGCCCTCGTCGCGCTCGAGGTCGAGGAGCTGCCCGACGGCGTCGAGGCGTGGGCGCTGCCCGTCGTCGCCGAGACCTGGGACGGCACCCTCAACGACGTCGACGGCTTCCACGTGACCGCCGAGCACGCCAAGGCGGCCTATCGCGCCGCCACCGGCGGGCCGGTCGCCGAGGGCTCTGTCGGCGGCGGGACCGGGATGATCTGCCACGAGTTCAAGGGCGGCATCGGCACGGCGTCGCGGCGCGTCGGCCAGGAAGATGACCAGTGGACGGTCGGCGTACTCGTGCAGGCCAACTACGGACGTCGATCGCGTTTCTCGGTCAACGGCGTGCCCGTGGGCCTCGAGATCCCGTACGACGTCGTGCCCGGCACTCCCGACAAGGCCGGTCACGTCGCCGGGCCCCCGGGGTCCGGATCGATCATCGGCATCGTGGCCACCGACGCACCCCTGCTGCCGCTGCAGTGCCGCCGCCTGGCGCAGCGCGCCTCGCTGGGCGTCGCGCGGATGGGCGGGGTCGGCGAGAACTCCAGCGGCGACCTCTTCCTCGCCTTCGCGACCGGCAACCGCGGCTTCGCCCGGCTCGACAGCGAAGCCACCGTGACCGACGTCCGCACCGTCGCCAACCACGCCATGAACCCCTTCTTCGACGCCGTCGTCGAGGCCACCGAGGAGGCGATCCTCAACGCGATCCTCGCCTCGGCGTCGATGACCGCCCGCGGCGTGACCATCCACGCCCTGCCGCACGACCTGTTGCTCGCGGCGATGGCGAAGTACGGGCGGGCGGCCGGCCGGCCGACTATCGACCTGTGAGCATCCGCCGCGGGTTGTCGACCAGCAGCCCGCGGATGTCGGACTCGTCGAAGCCGGCGTCCTTGAGCCGGTCGGCGAACGTCGTGACGACGTAGGCGTAGCCCGGCCCACCCATGGCGACGTAGTCGCTGCGCAGGCACACGTCCTGGCTGAGCAGCACCCGGTCGAGGAAACCGGCCTCGGCGAGGCTGCGCAGCCAGGAGAGCCTCTGTTCGGTGTCCCACTCGTGGACACCCTGCACGGTGTCGAACTGCACCCACGCGCCGCGTCGGGCGATCGTGAGGTGGTAGTCGTGGTCGGGAACCATGTCGCAGTGCCCGATGACGACCCGGGCCGGGTCGACGCCCTCCTCGACGAGCAGGTCGAGCTGGGCGGTCCCGACGGGCCAGCGGGCGGCGTGCGTGGTGATCGTCAGGCCCGTACGCCGGTGGGCGCGGGCCGCGGCCCGGAACGAGCGCTCCTCCAACGCCGTGATCACCCGGTCACAGCCGATCTCGCCGATGATGCCGGCCCGGACCCCGTCGGTGCCCTCCTCGATGTCGCGCACGATCAGGTCGGCGACGGCGTCGGTCGACAGCTCGTCGAGCTCGGGTGGGAAGTAGGCGCGGCGGTAGAACCCCGCGCCCCTGACGATCTGCAGCCCCGTGGCCTCCGACATCCGTCGCAGGCCCGCAGGGTCGCCGTTCAGTCCGCTGGTGGTGACGTCGACGAGCGTGCGGCCGCCCGCGTCGGCGTACCGCCTCAGCTCGGCCTCCGCGAGCGCCGGGTCGTTGAGCAGGCCGTTGCCGCGGTACTCCCGGGTCAGGTCGATGAAGACGTGCTCGTGCGGCAGCGTCACGCCCAGGTCGTCGGCGGCCACCGGGCCGGTCACGGTCATCACGGTCACAGGCGCATCCTGCCCTCAACCGGCGCTGCCCACGACCTCCTCGCGCGACTCTGCCAGCAACCACTCGCCCGATTCCGCTGCGTCGACGAGGCTGAGCTCGTAGCGCGAGTGGTCAGACGTACTCGTGCCGCCGTCGTGCATCACGTACTCGTCGTGGCCAACGAGAGTGGCGCGAGCTTCGTCGCGGTCGACCTCGACGTCGACCGCGACCGCGACCAGCGTTCGGGTCCGCCGTGCCGCCACGTCTGGAGCGTAGGCGGCTCACGGTCGCTCCCTGCAACAATCCGCCCGTGGGGGACCGGGAGACACCGCAGCAGACCGAGGCCAAGATCGTGATGTCCGACGGGGTCGCGTTGGCCGCGACCCTCTACCTGCCGGACTCCCCCGACCCGCAGCCGTGCCTGCTGGAGGCCCTGCCCTACCGCAAGGACGACCTCACGTCGTCGTACGCGGCCTCCTACGAGCGGCTCCGCGACAGGCACGGGTACGCCGTGTGCCGGCTCGACCTGCGCGGCACCGGGTCGTCGGGCGGCGACGCGCTCGACGAGTACCAGCCCGACGAGCAGCGCGACCTCGCCGAGGTGATGACCTGGCTGGCCGCGCAGGAGTGGTGCGACGGGCAGATCGGCATGTGGGGCACGTCGTACTCCGGGTTCAACTCGCTGCAGATGGCGTGCGAGCGACCGCCGGAGCTGAAGGCGATCTGCGCGATCTACGCGACCGACGACCGCTGGACCGATGACGTGCACTGGCGCGGAGGTGCGCTCCGGCTGGTCGACCTCGTCGACTACGACCACTACATGACCCCGATGAACGTGCTGCCGCCCGTCCCGGCCATCTGGGGAGACGGGTGGGAGCAGGAGTGGCTGCGTCGGCTCGAGACCAACGAGCCGTGGGTGCTGACCTGGCTGAGGGAGTCGCGGCACGGGGACTACTGGGACCACGGGTCCGTGCGCCTCGGCGGTACGACCGACGGCTACCAGCGGATCAACGTGCCGACGATGATCGTGGCCGGCTGGGCCGACGGCTACCGCAACAACACGTTCCGCACCGTCGAACGACTGGCCGCGCAGGGCACTCCTCACCGGCTGCTGGCCGGACCATGGGCCCACGCCGACCCGACGACCGCGATGCCCGGGCCCCGGATCGACTTCGACGCGGAGCTGGCTGCGTGGTTCGACCACTGGCTGCGCGGCGCCGGCTCACACCAGGACGGCTGTGACGTCTTCGTGCGTACGTCGACCCGGCCGGAGCCGGACCTCGACCTGCACGAGGGCTACTGGCTGCGGCTGCCCTCGGTCATCCCCTCGGAGGTTTCGAGGCTCGTCGCTAGCGCTCCTCGCACCTCAACCACCGATCGGTTGCCGGTCATCGCGGACGTCGGCACCGCCGCCTGGATCGACTGCGCCGGCCACCTGCCGTGGGGTCTGTCCGGCGACCAGCGGCTCGACGACGCCCGCTCGCTGACCTGGGACCTCGAGCCACCCTCGGGGCCGGTCGTCGGACATCCCGTCGCACGGATCCGGGTCTCCGCCGACCAGCCCGCAGCCTCGCTGTCGGTCAAGCTCTGCGACGTCTTCGCCGACGGCACGTCGGCGCTGGTCACCCGCGGCACTCTCGACCTCGCCTTCCGCGACGGCGTGCACGGGCCACCCTCACCCCTGCAGCCGGGGACGGCGTACGACGTCGAGGTGGTCCTCGACGCCTGCGCCTACGAGTGGTCGCCCGGGCAGGTGATGAGGGTCAGCGTGGCTGGCTCCGACTGGCCCAACACCATCGCGCCGCCGGCCCCGGTGACGCTGACCGTCCACGAGGCGGTGGTCGAGCTGCCGGTGCTGACCGGCGACCATCCCGCGCCGGCGTTCGGTCCGGGTGCTGAGCACTCGACCGAGTCAGACGTCGGCGTCGCCTGGGAGATCCACGACGACGTGCTGGCGCGGGTGACCTCGGCCCGCACCGTGTCGGTGTCGGAGTACGACACGCCGTACGACGGGACGGCCCGCGAGGACTACCGCGGCGAGGTCAGCGTCGACCGGCGCACCTTCGCCCAGCACGCCCACGCCGACACGACGTACGACCTCACCTGGCCGGGCATCGAGATCAAGGTCCGCTCGGTGATGGAGATCGACATCGTCGACGGCCGCGTCGACGTCGTCATCGACACCTGGGCGTGGCGCGACGGCGAGGAGGTCTCGCACCGGACGTGGCGCGAGACCACCTAGCTCGCCAGCACGAGGTCGAGCCGGATCGGTGTCTCCCTGATCGTCACGAGCACCGGGGGGCTCGAGCCGTAGGTGTGGCCGGTGGGAGTCGTGGTCTCGATCTGGTGGCCACCTTCGGCGGGTGATGGTCTCGCTCGCCACCCTGGCGCCTGCTTGGCGTGGTTGCAGGCCTCGCAGAGTCCCTGGCCGTTGTCGGCACTCGTCGGACCGTCGTCGTCGTAGGCGACGGGCATGGTCGGTATGCCGGATCGGCGCATCGCACCAGGGAGTGCGGCAGACCTGGTCACGTAGGCGGATGAACCGGCCGAGCGAGTTGAGGAACAGCCGAGCGCGCGAGTCCATGGTGAGGAGCTCGCCGGTGGCTGGGCTGGTGTAGAGGCGCCTGAGCCAGGTCTTCTCTCCCGCTGTCACAGGCCCCGGCGACAATCTCGCGGGCCAGCTCCGC
The DNA here is from genome assembly GCA_963758885.1 of uncultured Actinomycetota bacterium. Classification (GTDB taxonomy): domain Bacteria; phylum Actinomycetota; class Actinomycetes; order Propionibacteriales; family Nocardioidaceae; genus Nocardioides. The sequence continues at coordinate 27,159 of CAVWXS010000003.1, read as the reverse complement.
GGGGATCGCGCCGTAGCCGTCGACGTGCGCCGGCTCGTCGCTCCGACCGAAGAGGGCTGCATCCGTCATCACCAGGCTGAGGTCGAGGCCTGCACTCCCTCCGCGTCGCGCCTCTCCGCCGGCTCCTCGGCGCGGAGCCGGATCCCAACGGGTCGCGGCATCGTCGACGGCTGAAGCGGTCGCCAGTACGGCGTCGACCAGGGTGTCGGCCATCACCTGGCCCTTGGTGCGTGGGTCACCCGCCGCACGGGCCGAGTCGGACATGCGGGTCAGGGCGGCATAGGCCGCAACGCCCTCCTTGACCGGCAGCAGCGCGGTCATCCAGGTCATCGCATCGGGAGCGGGACGCAGGGTGACGTTGCGGTCGGCCTCGGCCTTGCGTCGTCGGGCGACGTAGGACTCGGGGTCGAGCCGGTAGGCCTCCTTCTGGCAGGCCGTCGCCAGCTCGCGGTCGCCCATCCGCTCCAGCCGGGTGGCATCTCCGCACACCGCGGCGTCCACGGCCAGGCGGTCGTCACGGGTCAGGCAGGCGGTCTCGCGCGCGACCAAGGTGGCCTTCCACTCGGTGATCCGCCCGGCCCGCCAGGCCGCCCAGGTGTGCGGCAGCTCGGCCGCGACGATCTTGGCCAGGCCGAGGTGTCGCTGGCCGCGGTGGTGCGACTCGCGACGAGCCAGCGCCACCTGGGCTGCGACCCCGCGCCCCTGCTGCGCAGGCCGCACGCCCTGCGCCTCCTGCTCGGCGCGCTGCGACTGGTCCAGCTCGACCGAGAGGGCCGCCTGGGCTGCCGTGGCGACGCACACCAGCTCCTCCAGACCACGAATGGTGTCGATGCGGCCAGGGTCGTCCAGCGAGCTCGACGTCATGATGGCGTCTGACAACCGGCGCGCCACAGCCACGATCGAGTCGGCGGCGAGGGGTGATGAACCCGAGAGTTGTTCGAACATGTGTTCGAATCATCGCACATCCCGTTCCCTCTCGCAACCCCCACCTGGCGTCTGGGGACGAAACCCAGAGGTCTCAACCTCTGTCCGGCCGCTACCGTGCTGCGATGGACGACCCACTCCGCCTCGTCGACGAGAAGGCCGCGGAAACCGGCTTCGCCGGCGTCGTCCGCCTCGAGCGCGCGGGCAACGTCGAGCTCGAGGCGGCGTACGGCCTGGCCGACCGGCGCCACAGCATCGCGATGACCACCGACACCCAGCTGGGGATGGCGAGCGGCTCGAAGACGTTCACCGCTCTCGTCGTGATGAAGCTCGTGGAGCAGGGCCTGCTCGGTCTCTCGACCACTGCTCGGCAGGTCCTGGGGACCGACCTCCCGCTCATCGCCGACGACGTGACGGTCGAGCACCTGCTCTGCCACCGCTCGGGCATCGGCGACTACCTCGACGAGGACGAGCTCGACAGCGAGGACTACCCGATGCCTGTCTCGGTGCACCGGCTGGCCACGACCGACGACTTCCTCCCGATCCTCGACGGCTACCCGACCAAGTTCCCGGCGGGCGAGCGCTTCTCCTACTGCAACGGCGCCTTCGTCGTGCTCGCCCTGATCGCCGAGCGCGTCGCCGGCCGCTCCTACCACGACCTGGTGCGCGAGGTGGTCTGCTCCCCCGCCGGGATGTCGGACACCGACTTCCTCCGCTCCGACGCGCTGCCCGGGCACGCGCCGGCACTCGGCTACGTCGAGGTCGACGGCCAGTGGCGGACCAACGTCTTCCATCTGCCCGTGGTCGCGACCGGGTGACGGGGGCGTGTACACGACGACCGCAGACATGTCGCGGTTCTGGGAGGCCCTGATGGGTGGGCGGATCGTCGCGACCGGAGACCCTCGCCGACATGTGCCGACCGCGCAGCGAGCCCGACGCCGGCGAGTCCGACTGCTACGGCCTCGGCTTCTGGGTGAAGTCCGACTCACCCGAGATCACCGTGAGCGGCGGCGACGCGGGCGTGTCGTTCTGGTCCGCGCACCATCCTGACCGCGGGACGCACCGCCACGGTCATCGGCAACACGATGGGCGGGGCCTGGCCGGTCGCCGAGGTCATCGACTCGATGGCAGTCGGCTGACCCTGGCCAGCAGGGCTTCTCGCTCGTCGGCGGTCAGCGGTACGCCGAGCTCGTCCAGGAGCTCGGACAGCTCGCCGTCGCGGAGCGCGCGGTGCTGGGTCGGCTCGCCGGGCCGCCGTACGGTCACGGTCTCGTGGGTGACCGCCACGTGCCGGCCGTCGAGGTGCTTGGTGACCATCAGCATGTTGCGGAAGTGGATCGGCGGGAAGGTGCTCGTGTAGTGGTGCCCGACCGTCAGGTCGAGCGGCTGGACCGGCAGCTCGTCGTGGGTGTGCATGAGCTCCCAGTGACCGTCGCGCCAGCGCTGCAGGGTCCAGCCGCGGCCGGCGCCCAGCGGCACCTCGCGAAGCTGGTAGCGCCAGCCGCCGTAGTCGTCCTCGGCGCCGTCGACCAGCGGGATCGGTCGCAGCACGCTCATCCCGAAGCCTGGGTCGGCCAGCACCCGCTCTCCGTCGAGGGTCACCAGCACGACGCAGTGCGTGCGGGCCTGCCCACCCACGCGGCCGAGCCGGCGCTCGACGTCGTAGCCGAGCCGCTCCAGCGCCGCCGCGAACAACACCGCGTGCTCGAAGCAGTAGCCGCCGCGCCCCCGCCCCACGAACTTCGCCTGCACCGCGTCCAACGCGACGCCAGGGTGCTGGTCGAGCAGCACGTCGATGTTGTCGAAGGTGAACGCGCGCACGTGGGCCTCGTGGAGCCTGTCCAGGGCGCCACGTGACGGAGGAGCAGCCGGTGCGCCGATCCGCGCGAGGTAGGCGTCCAGGTCGAGGTCCGCCACGTGCCACGGGTCCAGGTCGGTCACCCGGCGATTCAACACCCGCCTACGCTGCGGTCATGGAGCGAACCCCGTTCGTCGTCGCTACGGAGTCGGGCGACCTCTCGGGATGGATAGCTGGTGAGGGACCACGCGTGCTGGCGATCCACGGCGGCCCCGGCATGAGCTACGACTACCTCGACGACGCCGTGGCGGAGCTCGCCACCCGGTACCAGGTCGCGACGTTCCAGCAGCGCGGTCTCTCGCCGTCGACCGAGCACGGCGAGTTCACGGTCGCCGAGGCGGTGGCCGACATCGCAGCCGTGCTCGACGGGCTGGGCTGGGAGACCGCCTATCTGGTTGGCCACTCGTGGGGCGGCCACCTGGTGCTCCATGCCGCCTCCGCCATCCCCGGTCGACTGGCCGGCGTCTTGTCGGTCGACCCCCTCGGCGCGGTCGGCGACGGCGGCAACGAGGCGTTCCAGGCCGAGATGCTCGCCCGCGTGCCCGAGGAGGTCCGGGAGCGCGCCCGCGAGCTGGACGAGAAGGACATGGCGGGCGAGACGACACCGGAGGAGTCGCTCGAGGCGTTCTCCCTGTTCTGGCCGGCGTACTTCGCCGACCCCGCGTCTGCCCCGACCATGCCGCACGTGGAGTTCTCGAAGCCCGCGAGCCTCGGGTTGTGGGCCGACCTGACGGCCAGGCTGCCCGAGCTGGAGGCGTCGCTCGCGTCCGTCACCGTTCCGGTGGGCGTGCTCGTCGGCGAGCTGAGCCCGATGCCGCCGAGCGCGGGCACCGACAGCGCCGAGCACATCCCCGGCGCCTGGTCCCACGTCGAGCCGGGAGCCGGCCACTTCGTGTGGTACGAGGCCCCGGGGTGCCTGCTGGCTGCGATGGACCGGCTCGTCGCGGGCGCGTGACGGTCCACTGACTCACGGGGCCAGCTGAACCACGCGGTGCCCTTCCACGCCACGTCGCAGTCGTTGCGTCCGAGGTCGCCCTGGAGGTTGAGGACGCCGATCGTCCTTCGCCCGCAGGTTGTCGAGGACGAACAGGTCCCCCTCGCGACACGTCGGCGAGTCCGCCCCGCTGACCATGCTGAGCCGGGTGACCGATGGGTCGACGGTCCAGGTGCCGCGGTCGGCCAGCTCGCCCGCTCCCGGTGAGGGTCGAGTAGCTCCCGTCGTCCCGCAGCTCGACGAGGTAGCCGCCCTGCGGGTCGTACCAGGTGCCCTGCATGGCGCCATAGCCCGCCAGCGGGTCCCAGTTCCCGCCGGGACCGGTTCTTGAGCCAGGAGAAGTAGCCCGCCGGCAGCACCTGCTCCAGCACCCACTGGGGGCCGAAGGGAGCGCCGCAGCTGCTCGGCTCGCGGCCGACGGGCAGCACGTGCAGCGGGCCCTTGCAAACACCACTGCTCGCAGGGTGAGGGTCTGTCCCGCACACCCGGCCGTGCCGCCCTCGATGTCCACGGTGATCGTGTCACCGTCGACGGCGTACGTGCCGTCGACCAGAGGGTCCGCGACAGCCGCCCGGTGCTCGTCGTAGCTGAAGCGGCCGTCCGAGGTGAACATGAACAGCCATGCGCGGTTGTCCAGCCGCCACACGCCGGGGAGGATCTCCGCGGTCACCGCGTCGCCGGTGAGGAACGTCCTGGTCCGTGTCCGACAGGGCCTCCGGCGACGGTCCGGGCGGCGCCGGCGAAGGACTGGCGTCTTGCCCGACAGACCCTGCCAGGTGGCGACCCCGACGACCACAGCGGCGGCCGCTGCCGCGACGACCACGCCACGGCGACGGTCGCGCTGCCGTCCGCTCTCGATCCGGTCCTCCACCGCCACACGGGCGTCCCGCAGGTCCGACTCGGTCACGACGATCCCTCCTGTCACTGCCTCGATGTCCCGCGAGAGGCGCTCCTCGATAGTGCTCACCGGTTCACCTCGATCCCTTGTTGAAGTGCTTGCAACCCGCGATGGGTGTGGGTCTTGACCGACCCTTGGCTGATGTCGAGCAGCTCGGCCGTCTCGGCGACCGAGAGCTCGAGGACGAAGCGGCAGGCCAGGGCCTCCCGCTGACGCCGCGGCAACGTGCGCATGGCGGACACGAGGGACCCGACCTCGTCGCGAGCCTCGATGGTGTCCTCCGTGCTCGTCGACGGCCTTGCCTGCACGAGCAGCAGGGGTCTCTTGGCTCGCTGGGTGGCTTGCCGCCGTACCCAGGACCGGCAGCGGTTGAGCACCGCAGACCGGACGTAGGCCTCGGCCGCCTCGGGGTCGCGCAGCTTGGACACGTTGCGGTGCAGGGCGACGAAGGCGTCCTGGACGGCGTCCTCCGCCGCTCCGCGGTCGCCCACCATGACGACGGCGAGCCGGAGGAGCGCGGCGTAGTGCCGCCGGAACATCACGTCGACGAGCTCGGCGCGCGCCGACTCGGCGTCACGCCGGTTGCTGGCCCGCTGCTCACCCATGGAGAGCATCTCCTCCGGGACGGACTTCGTCATACCCGAGAGTCGCTCGACCTGCGATCAGGTTGACACAGGCCGTCAGCCGGTGCCGCGGAATCCTTCAGCGACGTCGGGCGAGTGTCACCCCGTCGGCCACCGGGAGCAGGCAGAGAGTGATCCGCGAGTCTCCGGCCAGCTTCGCGTTGAACGCCTGGATGGCCCGCGTGTCCTCGTCGTCGGTGTCCGCGTCGAGCACCGCACCGTGCCACAAGGTGTTGTCCACCGCGATCAGGCCGCCGGGCCGGACCAGCCGGAGCAACCGCTCGTAGTAGTCGTCGTAGCCGACCTTGTCGGCGTCGATGAACGCGAAGTCGAAACCATCCTCCTCGCCGTTCGCGAGCAGCTGGTCGAGGGTCTCGGTGGCGGGCGCGATGCGGAGGTCGATCTTTCCCGCGACGCCGGCCTCCGCCCAGTACTTCCTGGCCAGCGAGGTCCACTCCTCAGACACGTCGCAGCAGATGAGCTGGCCGTCCGGCGGCAGCGCGAGCGCGATGGCCGTCGACGAGTACCCCGTGAAGGTGCCGACCTCGATGCACCGGCGCGCCCCGAGGAGCTCGACGAGAATCGCGAGGAACGCACCCTCGTCCGGGGCGATCTGCATGCCGTGCTGGGGAATCGCGGCGGTCTCCTCGCGGAGCCGGGCGAGGAGCTCGGGTTCCCGGGTGCCGACCTCGACCACGTAGGCCGCGAGCTCGTCGGAGATGCCGATCGTCCTGTTCGTCACGGCACGACCATAGAGCCCCACGAGCCGGAAGGCTCCCCGGTCACCGAGCCAGCCGTTCCCGCCCCTTGCGCGGGTGGGCCGGCGCCGACAGCATGGCGAGGAGCTGACCGCGAGCCCTCGCGTCGGCGTTCGCTCTGGTGGGAGATGTCTGTCGATGAGCACGCCCCTAGCGCCCGCTGCCTACCCCGCCCGCTTCGACGTCGAGTACGCGGAGGAACGCAACCGGGTGACCACCGCGTTCCGCATCGTGCTGGTCATCCCGATCGCCATCGTCTACGGCGTGCTGACGGCCGGGGTCACCCGGACGGTCTACGAGGAGGGCGTCAAGACCGTCAGCACCACGAGCGGCGGGATCGTGACCGGCCTCTTCACGGCGACCGTGCTGATGATCGTCTTCCGGCAGCGCTACCCGCGCTGGTGGTTCGACTTCGCCCTCGAGCTCGCCCGGTTCGGCGCCCGCATCGGCGCCTACGTCACGCTGCTGACCGACCACTACCCCTCGACGGTCGAGACCCAGGACGTCCACCTCGAGATCGACTATCCCGACGTCGAGAACGACCTGAGTCGCTGGCTGCCCCTGATCAAGTGGCTGCTCGCGATCCCGCACTTCATCGTCCTCTTCTTCCTGTCGGTGTCCGTCTTCTTCGTGGTCATCGTCGCCTGGTTCGCCATCCTCATCACCGGGCGCTACCCGCCGCTGCTGTTCGGCTTCGTGGTCGGCGTCGGCCGCTGGTGGCTGCGGGTCGAGGCCTACGCCCTGCTCCTGGTGACGGACCGGTATCCGCCGTTCTCGCTGCTGTGAAGGGCGGCGACGGGCTCGTCACACCAGCCAGTGGGCGGCGTACGTCGGGTCGGTGAGGGCTGGCCGGTCCAGGCCGAACGCGGAGATGTCCGACGTCGTGGAGCCGGAGGTCGCCAGGTCGGCGAGCACCCGTCCGAACGTCGGCGCGAACTTGAAGCCGTGTGCGGCACCCAGACCGACGACGACCGACTCGTGGCCGGGAACCGGGGCGAGGACGAAGTCACGGTCGGGAGTGAGGGTGTACTGGCAGCGGATCGACCGGATCGGCGGCCCGGACTCCGGCAGCACCGAGGCCATGAACGCGGCCAGCCGCTCCTGCATCGCCGGATCCGGCTCCGAGGTTCGCGACAGCGGGTCCGAGGTGTCGATCACCGGGCCGCCGCAGTCCTGGGCGGCCTTGACGGTCGGCTCGCCGTAGCAGGGGAACCCGTAGTACGACGGGTCGTCCATCCAGATCCACAGCGGCAGGTGGTGGGGGGCGAAGCTGCCCGGCCGCGAGGGAGCGAAGTACGTCGCCTGCTCCAGCGTGGTCTCCAGCGGCAGGCGGACGTCGAGGCCGGCGAGCACCTCGTTGGTCCAGGCGTCCGCGCACACCACGACGCGGTCGGCGGCGAACGTACCTTCCGACGTCACGACCCGGACACCGTCGCCGTTGTCGGCCAGCTCGAGCACCTGGGTGGACCCACGCAGCGACGCCCCGGCAGCCACGGCCAGCTTCTGCATCAGTGCGGTGGTGCGAGCGGCGGGGACGATGGCACCGCGCGACTGGTAGAGGCCGACGGTGCCGTCGGGCAGCGAGAACTGCGGCCAGCGGCGGGTGACCTCGGGGACGTCGAGGAGCTCGTAGGGGATGCCGACGGCGTCCAGCGACGCCGTGTAGTCGTCCATCGGGATCGCGGGCTGTGCCGGGAACTGGGCCGGGAAGAGGTCGAGCCCACCGACCACCGTGACCAGCTGTTCGCCGGACCAGCGCTCGAGGTCGGCCCAGTCGTCGTACGCCTCCTGGGTCAGCCGTACGTAGGCCGGCGTGTGGTAGCTGTGCCGCAGGATCCGCGAGGTGTCGTGGCTGGCGCCGCGCTTGTGGCCGAGCTCGAAGCGTTCGAGTCCGAGCACGCGCTTGCCTCGCCGGGCCAGGTGCATCGCCGCCGCACTGCCGAGGGCCCCGAGCCCGATCACGACGGCGTCCCAGTGTTCATCGGGGGGCTCAGTCATCAGCCAGCCTAGGCAGCAGCCACCGCCGGATGTCGGCGCTGTCGTCCTCCATCGGGGCGAACCACCCGTGCGTGTAGGCCCGCGACGACATCCCCCGCTGCACCGACTCGCAGATCGCCCAGTCCTGCTGGTTGACCAGGTCCCAGAAGTCGCCGGCGTCGGACGGGTCGAAGTCGCGCGGCCGCGACGGCGTCGCGCGCGAACAGCAACGAGCAGTCGATCCGCGTGCGGTCGACAGCGAGGGGCCGGAGCACGAACGCCGCCACGTGGTCGGCCGAGCACGACAGCATCAGGTTCGGGTAGACCAGCTCGCCCTTGTGGCGAACCTTCTCGGCCTCGGAGAGCCCCGGCAGCGGCGCGCGGTTCGTCGTCCCGCTCATCGTGAACGTCCACGCGCCCTCGCGGTGCGGGATGCCGTCCTCCCACGCGAGGCTCCGTACCGCCCCCGCCGAACGCCGGCACCAGCCGCACCAGCTCGGGGTGCACCGGACCGCAGTGGTAGCACTCGTTGTAGTTCTCGGCGAGCACCTTCCAGTTCGCCGCCACGTCGTAACGTCAGCGTCAGGCCGGTGACCAGCGAGCCCATGTCGTAGTTGCCGAGGCTGGCGGCGGCGCGGGCGACGCCGTCCGCGAAGGGCTCGGCGCTCTGTCCATCAGGGCCGGGCGTGAGGTTGACGAACACGAAGCCTGCCCACTCCTCGACCGCCGACCGGGTGCAGCGAGAAGTCCGCCGGGTCGATCTCGGCGCCCTCGGTGTGCGGGGCCTTGAGCAGCCGGCCGGACAGCGAGTAGGTCCACGAGTGGTACGGGCAGCGCAGCGCCCCGGCCGCCGAGCAGACGGGTTCGGCGCCAGGCTCCCGCGGCACCAGCTGCGAGCCACGGTGGCGGCAGACGTTGTACGCCGCGTGCAGGCCGTCGTCGTCACGCGTCAGCACGACCGACTCCCCCACGACGTCGACCACGGCAAGGCGTCCGGGGCTCTCGAGGCCCAGGTCGTCGACCCGGCCGACGCACGCCCACGTCGTGAACAGCACCTGCTCGCGCTCCCGGGCCCACGCGGCCTGGTCGACGTACATCTCGCGCGGCAGCGCCGCCTGCAGCCCGGTCAACTCGGGCTCCCCTGTCCTGTTGCCTGTCCTGTTGCCTGTCCAGCTGCCTGCCGGGCCGCCACCAGGTGGCAGGCGACGTGGTGCCCCTCCCCGGCCGGTACGACGTCCAGGGCGGTCCGGCGGCAGGCGTCGGCGACGCCGGCGGCCAGGGCCGAACCGTCGGCCAACGCGGGACACCGTGGGTGGAACCGGCAGCCACCGGGGATCCGCGTCGGGTCAGGCACCTCACCGGTGAGCACCACCGGCTGCATCTTGTCGATCTCGGGGACCACGGACAGCAGCGCGCGCGTGTAGGGGTGCTGCGGGCTGCGCAGCACCTCCTCGGTCGGACCCGCCTCGACGACGCGGCCGAGGTACATCACCGCGATGCGGTCGGCGATGTTCCACGCCAGGCCGAGGTCGTGGGTGACGACCAGCACGCCCAGTCCCAGGTCGCGGCGCAGGGTGAGCAGCAGGGCCAGGATCTCGCCCCGGATGGAGGCGTCGAGCGAGGAGACCGGTTCGTCGGCGACGAGCAGCTCGGGCGCCATCGCCAGTGCGCCGGCGATCAGCACCCGCTGCCGCTGCCCGCCCGACAGCTCGTGCGGGTAGCGCAGGAACAGGCGCTCGGGCGGCCGGAGCCCGGCCGACGACAGCGCGGCGGCGACGAGCTCGGTCTCGGAGCGACGCTCTGCCTGTCCGGACTGGGCGCCGGCGGCGTCGAGGCGGTGCAGGCGGATGCCCTCGGCGACGGATTCGTAGACCGTGTGCCGGGGGTTCAGCGCTCCGGCCGGGTCCTGCAGCACCAGCTGCACCCGGCGCCGGAACGCCTTGAGCCCGCGGGCCGATCGGTCGAGTGGCTGGCCGTCGAGCAGCACCTCACCCGAGAACGGCGGCTCCAGCCCGAGCAGCGCCCGGGCCAAGGTGGTCTTGCCCGACCCCGACTCCCCCACCAGCGCCACGATCTCGCCCGCGGCGATGCTGAGGTCGACGTCGTCGACGGCTCGGGCGACGGGGCCGCCCCGTCCCTGGAACCGGATCGACAGGCCGCGGGCCTCCAGGAGAGTCACGAGACCACTCCGTCCACGAGGAGACAGGCGGCCGCCCGCGTCCCGTCCCCGCGCAGCTCGGGCACCACCCGGTCGCAGTCGTCGAACCGCTTCGGGCAGCGGGGGTGGAACGAGCAGCCCGACGGCAGCTCGGCCGGGTCTGGCGGGTCTCCCGCCAGACCGGCCGGCGCGTAGCGCGCCTCGGCGTCGCCGATCCGCGGGAACGACGCGGACAGCGCGTGCGCGTAGGGGTGCAGCGGATCGGAGAAGACCTTGCCCGCGGGGCCGTGCTCGATCACCCGGCCGGCGTACATGACGGCGATCCGGTCGCAGATGTCGGCCAGCACCGACAGGTCGTGGCTGATCATGAGCAGCCCGACGTCGAGCTCGGACACCAGCTCCTGGAGCACGTTGAGGACCTGCGCCTGGACCATCACGTCGAGCGCCGTCGTCGGCTCGTCGGCCACGATCAGCTTCGGCCGGCACGCCAGGGCCATCGCGATCATCACGCGCTGCCGCTGCCCGCCGGACATCTGGTGAGGGTAGGCCCGGGCCCGGGCTGGCGGGATCCCCACCTGGTCGAGCAGCCCACCGACCATCTTGTCCACGTGCTTGTCCGACAGCGCCGGCTCGTGCAGCCGGATCGGCTCGGCCACCTGGGCGCCGATGCGCTGCACGGGGTTGAGCGAGTGGAGGGCGCCCTGGAACACCATCGACGCGCCGGCCCAGCGCACGGCGCGCAGTGCGCCCCACTTCATGGTCTGCACGTCCTCGCCCTCGAACAGCACGCGGCCGGTGACCTTCGCCGTCGGTGGCTGGAGACGCAGGATCGTCGCGGCCAGCGTGGACTTGCCGCAGCCGGACTCGCCGGCGACGCCCACCACCTCACCGGCCGCCACCGACAGCGAGACGCCGCGTACGGCAGGTACGTCGCCCCCGGAGCCGCGGTAGGTGACCGAGACGTCCTCGAAGCGGAGCAGCTCGCTCATCCGCCGAATCCCAGCCCGCGCGCGGGGGCGGCCTGCCCGGCCAGCCTCGGGTTGAGCACCTCTTCGAGCGCCTGCCCGACGAGGGTGAAGCTCAGCACGACCAGGACGACGCACACGCCCGGCGGCACGATGAACCACCAGGCGCCGGTGGTGATCGCCCCGACGCCGAACGCGTCGTCGAGCATCGAGCCCCACGAGACGCGCGTCGGATCGCCGAGGCCCAGGAAGCTCAGCGTGGTCTCGGTGAGGATCGCGATGGCCACGGTGAGCGTGGTGTTGGCGAAGACCATCGGCATCACGTTGGGCAGGATGTGGCGGCGGATCTGGTGGCTCGACCCCGCGCCGAGCACGCGGGCCCGCTCGAGGTAGGGCCGCTCGCGGATCGACAGCGTCTGGCTCCTGATCAGCAGCGCGGTGCCGGGCCACGAGGTGACGCCGATGACGATGACGATGTTGAGCAGCGACCGGCCGAGCACGGTGGCCATCACGATGGCCAGCGGCAGGAACGGGATCACCAGGAACCACTCGATGAGCCGGTAGAGGATCGCGCCCGGCCAGCCGCCGAAGTAGCCCGCCATCAACCCGATCAGGGTGCCCAGCACCATCGAGATCAGCGTGGCGGCGAGCCCGACGAACAAGGAGATCCGGGCGCCCCAGATCAGCAGGGTCAGCACCGACCTGCCCTTGTCGTCGGTGCCGAGCGGATACTCTGCGGACGGCGGCTCGAGGACTCCTCCGGTCGCCTTGGTCACCTCGAGACCCTCGGCAGGCGCGATGATCGGGGCGAGGATGGCGATCAGCGCGAAGGCCAACAGCACCGCCAGCCCCAGCATGCCGGCCCGGTGGGTGCGGAAGATCGCCCAGTTGCGCTGCCACGACGCGCGTCGCCGGCGACGCGTCAGCGCCGCGGGCCGAGACGCCTTCGGTGGTTGTCATGTCCGGACCCGCGGGTCGAGGAGGCCGTAGACCAGGTTGGCGGCGAGGTTGGCCATGATCACGCCGGCGGACGCGACCAGGAAGGTGCCCTGGAGCACCCAGTAGTCCGGCACCGACAGGGCCTCGGTCGCGAGCAGGCCAAGACCGGGGATCGAGAAGACCGTCTCCACGGTGATCGCCCCCGCGACGATAGTGCCGATGCTGAGGGCCACCAGCGTCGTGGTGGGCAGCAGCGCGTTGCGGACGGCGTGCCGGTTGCGGACCTGGACGTCGCGCAGGCCCTTGGCCCGCGCGGTGGTCAGGTAGTCCTCGCCGAGCTCGTCGAGGAGGGAGCTGCGCATGATCAGCATGTAGTCGGCCAGGTAGGCCAGCGTCAGCGTGATCACCGGCAGCGTGAGGTGCCAGATCGTGTCGAGCACGCCCTCGATCGAGCTCGGGTCGACGCCGACGGAGTGCAGCCCGCCGGTCGGGAACATCCCGGGAAGGGGCCCGATGCCGACCGCGAAGACCGCGATGAGCATCAGCCCGAGCCACCACTCGGGCATCGAGTAGAGCGTCAGGGACGTGCCGGTCGAGACGTTGTCGAACTTGCCACCCCGCTTCCAGGCGCTGCGGACGCCCATCCACACGCCGATCACCATGGCCAGGATCGTCGAGGTGCCGACGAGCAGGATCGTCGGCCAGATCCGGTCGACGATCAGGTCGCTGACCGGCACGCGGTAGCGCAGCGAGATACCGAGGTCACCCGACAAGCGTGTTCTTCACGAACGTCAGGAACTGCTGGGGCAACGGCTGGTCGAGCCCGTAGGTGCGGTTGAACTCCTCGAGCTGCTCGGGGGTGGTGAACCGGCCGCGTCCCAAGCGTCCGGGCCGGGTCGCCCGGCATCACCCGGAACAGGAAGAAGCTGACCACCATCATGAACGCCAGGCTCCCCAGCGCCCCCAGGCACTTGCCGAGGACGTAGCGGCCGTAACCGCGGCCCTTTCCTTCCGAGGCCGCCAGTTCCGAGCTCGCCGCGACGTCGGCGAGCTCGCTGCCGACGAGAACACTCACTCGCGGTCGTCCACGGTCGTCCGTCGGCGCATCAGCACGAAGATTCCTCCCGCGACCGCGACTCCGGCGGTCACCCCGATGCCGATCTTCGCACCGGTGCTGAGACTCTTCTCGTCGCTGCTGGAGGAGCCATCGTTCTCGCCATTGCCCGTGGAGGCGCCGACGGCGTTCTCGAGGCCGTCGCAGTCACCGGCGTCTGCCGCCGGCCGCAGGTTCAGGTAGTTCTGGGCGCCGTACTGCATCAGCCAGACCCCTCCAGGGTCGGGCTGCGGCTGGAAGCAGGCGAACCGGTCGCTGCGGAAGGCCTGGCCGATCGAGGAGTACGCCGTGACGAGGTAGGGCGCGTCCCGGTAGAGGATCTCCTGCATCTGCTTGACCATCTCCTGGCGCGCCGCATCGTCCATCTCGACGTGCTGCTGCTCGTAGAGGGCGTCGTACTCGTCGTTGCAGTACCACGTGTCCGACCAGTTCCCCCGTTGGCCGCAGGTCAGGTAGTCGAGCATCGAGTCCGGGTCGGGCTCGACGTACCACCCCCACTCGAAGGTGTCGTAGTCGCCGTCGAGGATGACGCTGGTCAGCTTGCTGGACTCGTAGGTCTGAACCTCGGCGTCGATGCCGAGCTCGCCCAGCCACTCCTGGAAGAACTCCATGACGTCCGGCGACGTCTCCGAGTCGCTGCGCGCGGCGAGCCGCAGCGTGCCGATGGGCTCGCCGTTCGGCATCGTGCGCTTGCCGTCGGCGCCGACCGTGTAGCCGGCCTCGTCGAGCAGCTGCGCCGCCTTCTCGAGGTCGAACGCGAATGCGTCGGGGTCGTCCATCGTGGCCTGGTAGCCGGGGTACGCCGGCGGGATGATGGTGGTTCCTGGCTTGCCGCCGCCCTGGTAGACGGTGCGGACCAGCTGCTCGCGGTCGACGGCGAAGGTCAGGGCGAACCGGAACGCCGGGTCGAGCACGGCGGGGTTGGGGTCGCCGATCGGCTCCCCGGTCTCGAGGTCGACCGAGCCGGTGTTGAAGGCGATCTCGTCGAAGCTCGGCGAGTCGCCGTTCTGGGCGGTGATGCCCTCCTTGCCCTCCAGCGACTGCACCTGGAGCGCCGAGATGTTGTCGACGAAGTCGACCTCACCCTTGATCAAGGCCTGGACGGCCGGGTCCGTGGCCTTGAAGACCCGGAAGACGACCTCGTCGATGTGCGGCGCGCCCTTCCAGTAGTCGGGGTTGGCCTCGAAGCGGTAGGTCGAGCCGCCCGCCGTGCCCTCGACCAGCCGGAACGGGCCCGATCCCACCACGGGCTGGCCGTCCTTCGGCTCGGCCGCGTAGCTCTTGATGTCCTTCTCCGAGACGTCCTTCCAGACGTGCTCGGGCACGATCGGGATCGGCAGCAGGGGCAGCACGGCGTTCGGCTTCTTCAGGGTGAGCACGACCGTGGTGTCGTCGGGCGCCTCGACCGACTCGACCCCCTTCAGGTAGGACGCCCAGGTCGCCGCCTCGGGCCCACCGTCGAGGATGCGGCCGTAGGTGTAGGCGACGTCGGCGGCGGTCAGTGGCTCGCCGTCGGACCAGGTCGCGTCGTCGCGCATCGTGAAGGTCCAGGTAAGGCCGTCGTCGGAGGTCGTCCACTCGGTGGCCAGGGCGGGTGCCGGCGACATGTCCGTCATCGTGTAGCCGACGAGGAAGTCGTAGGTCAGGGCCCACATCTCGTACGACGCGGCCTCGATGCCGAGGAACGGGTTGAAGGAGTCGACCTCGTTGGTCAGCGCCACGCTGAACGTGACCGGGTCGTCCTCGGCGGCCTGCGCAGGCATGGCGAGGGTGCCCGGCACGAGCATCGCGCCCAGCAGGGCGACAGCGGCGGAGAGCCGGACGAGGCGAGTACGTTGCCGCCTGTGTCCGAGCCCCAGACTGCCGGCCCTCCGGCTGCGCGACGCGCGCCTCACGACCACGTCCTGCACGGCGTCACCCGCCCCGATCCCTACGCGTGGATGTCCCGCGTCGACGGCGAGCATCCTGCCGGAGCTGCTGGACCACCTCGCGGCCGAGCGCGGGTGGTACGACCTGTCGACGAATCATCTTGACTCCCTGGCCTCGGTCTTGCGGTCCGAGATGGTGGCGAGGGTGCCCGAGGAGCGGCGGTCGGGCACCTGGTCGCGGATGCGCTTTTCCTACTACACCCGGGACGCCAGAAACAGGGACTACAGCGTGATCTGGAGAGAAAGTCGTAACGATTTCGCTCACTCCGGCGCGGATTCCACTGCCCAGGCCGCTTCGGACGACGATTTCGCCGGTTCGCCGACCCCGCGGCCCGAGGTCGTCCTGGACGTGAACACCCTCGACGCGGGTACGGGCTACCTCGACCTCGGCCTGTCGATCGTCTCGCCCGACGAGAACCTGCTGGCCTACTCCCTCGACACCAGCGGCGACGAGGTCTTCACGCTCCGGTTCCGTGACCTGCGCACGGACGCCGACCTGCCCGACGTCGTCGAAGGCACCGGCTACACCGGCGCCTGGGTCGCGGACTCCACTGGCAGCACTGGTTTCCTCTACACCGTCTTCGACGCGTCGTGGCGCCAGGAGCGGATCCGCCTGCACCGGCTCGGCACTCCCGCCTCGGAGGACATCGACGTGCTGGTCGAGGCCGACCGTAGGTTCGAGGTCACCGTTCGGCGCTGCCGAAGCGAGCAGGCGATCGTGGTGCTCAGCGAGAGCCGCGACACCGGTGAGAGCTGGTACGTCGACCCGACCGGCGCCGACCTCGTGCCGCGCTCGCTCGGCGGGCGGCGGGCCGGTGTGGAGTACCACGCCGAGCACGTCCGGTCCGCCGATGGCCAGGCCGATGATCGGGAGATCGGGGCGTTTCCTGCTCGTCACCAACGACGACGCCGTCGAGTTCCGGCTCGTGGCATGCCCCATGCCCGGGTCGGGCGGCCAGGACCACACGACCTGGCGCGAAGCGAGACCCGAGGATCCGCAAGAGCGCCTCGAGCGGGCCGACGCTTTCGAGGGGTACGTCGTGACGAGGCTGCGCCGTGATGGCGACCTGCAGCTGCGCCTGCTGGCCGCCGACGACCTGGCCGGTCCCGGCACTGTCGTCACCAGCCGGTTCACCGGTGGCGAGCTGGCCCTGGCCCGCAACACCTGGTACGACGCGGACGCCGTCGCCGTCAGCGACGAGGCCCTGACCGAACCTCGGGTGCATGCGCTTGTGTCGTTGTCCGACGGGTCGGTGACAGACACGCACCGCGACGAGGCTCCGGGCCACGACCCGGCGTCGTACGTGACACAGGTGCGCAGCTTCCCCGCGCCCGACGGGACCCTCGTGCCCGCCACGATCGTGCGGCACCGCGACACCCCACTGGACGGCACGGCGCCTGCGGTGCTCTTCGGCTACGGCGCCTACGAGTCGGTCTGGGAACGCGAGTGGGAGGAGCCGCTGCCCTCGCTGCTCGACCGTGGGGTGGTCTACGCGTTCACGCACATCCGGGGTGGGCCGGAAGGGGGCCGTCGCTGGTGGCTCGACGGCCGGCTGACGGCCAAGCAGCACACCTTCGACGACCACATCGCGGTCGCCGACGGGCTGGCCGCGGCGGGGCTGGTCGATCCCGACCGCATCGCGACGAGAGGGCTCAGTGCCGGCGGCCTGCTGGCGGGTGCGGTCTTCAGCCAACGTCCTGACCGCTGGCGCGCGGTCGTGGCCGAGGTGCCGTTCGTCGACGTGATCACCTCGATGCTCGACGACTCGATCCCGCTCACGGTCACCGAGTGGGACGAGTGGGGAGACCCACAGGTGCGGGAGCACTTCGACGCGATGCTCGCCTACTCGCCGTACGACAACCCGCCGAAGCCGGGAAACAGGCCGGACCTGCTCGTCACCGGCGCCGTCCACGACACCCGGGTGCTGGTCCACGAGCCGGCCAAGTGGGTGGCGCTCCTGCGCGAGACCGACCCCGAGTGGGCGCGGAAGCCCCTGGGCTGCCTGTTCCGTGTCGAGCTCGGCACCGGCTCGCACGTCGGGCCGAGCGGCCGCCTCGACCACCTCGCCTACGAGGCCGACGTGGCCGCGTGGCTCCTCGACCGGTTGGGCGTCTCCGCACCAACTGCTGGTTGAGGACTCCGTCCTTCCTCCACCAGCGCGACAGCCGCTACGTGATCAGCTTCGGCGCAAGTTCCTCAACACGTACTGCATGATCCCGCCGTTGCGGTAGTAGTTGGCCTCGCCGGGGGTGTCGATCCGGACGACCGCGTCGAACTCCTTGCTCTGCCCATTTTCCTGGCTAGCCTTCACCTTCACCGTGCGCGGGGTTGAGCCGTCGTTGAGCGCGGTCACGCCGGTCACCGAGAACGTCTCCTCGCCGGTCAGGCCGAGCGACTCGGCGTTCTCGCCCTCGGGGTACTGCAGCGGCAGCACGCCCATGCCGATCAGGTTGGACCGGTGGATCCGCTCGTAGGACTCCGCGATCACGGCCTTCACGCCGAGCAGCGCGGTGCCCTTGGCCGCCCAGTCGCGCGAGGAGCCGGAGCCGTACTCCTTGCCGGACAGCACGACGAGCGGCGTACCGGCCTCGAGGTAGTGCTCGGACGCCTCGTAGACCGACGTGACCTCTCCCCCGGCCGTGAAGTCGCGGGTGAACCCGCCCTCGGTGCCCGGGGCGAGCTGGTTGCGCAGCCGGATGTTGGCGAAGGTGCCGCGGATCATCACCTCGTGGTTGCCGCGGCGCGAGCCGTAGGAGTTGAAGTCGCGCTGCTCGACGCCGTGCTCACCGAGGTACGCGCCGGCCGGGCTGTCCTTCTTGATCGCGCCGGCCGGGCTGATGTGGTCGGTGGTGACCGAGTCGCCCAGCTTGAGGAGCACGCGGGCGCCCTCGATGTCCGTGACCGGCTCCGGCTCGTCGGGCATGCCGTCGAAGTACGGAGGCTTGCGGACGTACGTCGAGTCCGGGTCCCACTCGAAGGTGTCGCCGTCGGGCGTGGGCAGCGACCGCCACTGCTCGTCGCCGGCGAACACGTCGGCGTACCCGCTCCCGAACATGTCCGAGGTGATCGACGAGGCGATGACCTCCTCGATCTCCGTCGCGGAGGGCCAGATGTCCTTCATGAACACGTCGTTGCCGTCGGTGTCCTGGCCCAGCGGGTCGTTGAACAGGTCGACGTCCATCGAACCCGCCAGGGCGTAGGCGACGACGAGCGGCGGCGACGCGAGGTAGTTCATCTTCACGTCGGGGTTGATCCGGCCCTCGAAGTTGCGGTTGCCGGACAGCACCGAGACCACCGCGAGGTCGTTGTCCTGGACGGCCTTGCTCACCTCGGGGATGAGTGGGCCCGAGTTGCCGATGCAGGTGGTGCAGCCGTAGCCGACGAGGTTGAAGCCGAGCTTGTCGAGGTACGGCGTCAGGCCGGACTTCTCGTAGTAGTCGCTGACGACCTTCGAGCCCGGCGCGAGGGTGGTCTTCACCCACGGCTTGCGCTGGAGGCCCTTCTCGACAGCCTTCTTGGCGAGCAGCGCGGCACCGATCATCACCGACGGGTTGGAGGTGTTGGTGCAGGAGGTGATCGCGGCGATCGTCACCGCGCCGTGGTCGACCTCGCAGGCGGTGCCGTCGATGGTGACCTTGGCGGGGTTGGACGGGCGGCCGCCGCCGGTCCGGGCGGCGCTGAGCGCCGTCGCTGGGCGGGGCGGAGCCGTTGCCGCCCTCGTGCGACGGGGAGTCCGATGCCGGGAAGGACTCGGCGACCGACTCGTCGTACCCCTCCTCCTCGCCGGGCTTGTCTTCTGTGTAGTCGGCGAGGGCCGCACGGAAGCTCTGCTTGGCGTCGGACAGGGCAACGCGGTCCTGGGGTCGCTTCGGGCCGGCCAGGCTGGGCACCACGGTGGAGAGGTCGAGCTCGAGCTTCTCGGAGTAGCGCGGCTCGGCGTCGGGGTCGTGCCAGAGGCCCTGTTCCTTGGCGTAGGCCTCGACGAGAGCGAGCTGCTCGGCCGGACGACCGGTGAGCTCGAGGTAGTCGAGGGTCTGTTGGTCGATCGGGAAGACCGCGATCGTCGAGCCGAACTCCGGGCTCATGTTGCCGATGGTGGCGCGGTTGGCCAGCGGCAGCGCGGAGACGCCGGGCCCGTAGAACTCCACGAACTTCCCGACCACGCCGTGCTTGCGCAGCATCTCGGTGATGGTGAGCACCAGGTCGGTCGCCGTCGCGCCCGCGGGCAGGTCGCCGTTCAGCTTGAAGCCGACCACTCGGGGGATCAGCATGCTGACGGGCTGACCGAGCATCGCGGCCTCGGCCTCGATGCCCCCGACGCCCCAGCCGACCACGCCGATGCCGTTGACCATGGTGGTGTGGGAGTCGGTGCCGACGCAGGTGTCGGGGTAGGCGACGGTCGTGCCGTCTTCGCTGTCGCGGGTGAACACCACGCGGGCCAGGTGCTCGATGTTGACCTGGTGGACGATGCCGGTGCCGGGCGGCACGACCTTGAAGTCCTCGAACGCGCCCTGCCCCCAGCGCAGGAACTGGTAGCGCTCGCGGTTGCGCTCGTACTCGATCTCGACGTTGCGCCCGAACGCCTCCGGGGTGCCGAAGACGTCGGCGATGACCGAGTGGTCGATGACCAGCTCGGCCGGCGCGAGCGGGTTGATCTTGGTGGCGTCGCCGCCGAGGTCGGCCATCGCCTCGCGCATCGTCGCCAGGTCGACGATGCAGGGCACCCCGGTGAAGTCCTGCATGATCACGCGCGCCGGCGTGAACTGGATCTCCTTGTCGGGCTGGGCATCGGCGTCCCAGCCGGCGAGTGCCTTGATGTGGTCGGCGGTGATGTCGGCGCCGTCCTCGGTGCGCAGCAGGTTCTCGAGCAGGACCTTGAGGCTGAACGGCAGGCTCGCGACGGCGTCATCGGGCAACCCGTCGCCGGTGACGGCGTCCAGCCGATAGATCTCGTAGGACTGACCGCCTACGTCGAGCTTGCTCTTCGCGCCGAAGCTGTCCTGGCTGCCCATCGCGTCTCCTCGTCGAGGTCGTCGTCGCTCCCACCCATCTTGCCGTTGCCCGCCGGAGGTGTCGAAGGGCGGGTCTGCGGAGCGGTCGCCACGTAACTATCTTGATGTCAAGATACATGACGTCAAGTCATTCCGTCGAACGCGCCAGGGCCGCGCCGGTGAACAGCTCCTCGTCGGTGACCTCGCGCACGACGTCGTACGCCGCGGGTAGCTCTCGGGCGGGTCCGTCACCGCGGTCGATCTCGGCGACCACCGTCCCGTCCGCGTGCACGTCGACGGCGACCGTCGCGCCGTCGTACGGGACCAGCGTCCGGGTCTTGGTCAGCACGTCGGCCGGCAGCGCGACCAGGACGTCCCACTCGGCGTCGTCGAGGTAGAGCGAGGTGTGCGCGACCTCGGCCGCGTCGTCACCCAGCCGGACCTTGTGACCGAGCTTGCGAGTGACGTTCGAGCCGTCCGACACCTGGCGCAGTCGGAGCCGGGTCCCTGTGATGTAGCGGTCGGTGATCTCGAGCCGACGGGCGTCGTCCGGGAGGTCGGGCACGGCGGCCAGCAGCCAGCGCCTCTCCCGCTCGATGTACGCATACTTCAGGTTGGCCACCCGCCACACCTTGCCACTGACGGTTCAGGCTGCTCGGCTCACGGGCTGCGCCGGCGGTGGCATCACCGCCCTCCTGCGGTTCCGCAGCGATCGGCCCACGAGCCAGGCGAGCGGCGCTGCCACCGCAGCGCCGATGAGCCCGCCGAAAGCGTTGTGCACCACGTCGCTTGCGTCCGCGACACGGGTGGTCAGGTACTCCAGCTGGACCCACTCGATCGCCATCGAACCGACCAGGCAGGCAGCGACGGCGAGCAGGGGGCGCAGCAGGACGATCGTCAGCAGGAAGCCGGCCGGGACGAACAGCGCGACGTTCGCCTGCGCCTCCGTCAGCGCGTAGAAGCGGTCGGTGACGGCGAACGCCCGGGCCACCTCTGAGGTGTCTCCGAGGGTGAGCAGACCGATGACATACGTGTACAGGCCGAGGAGGACGGCCGCGAGGAAGCGCATGTCGTCGACGCTAGGAGCCGGAGCCGGGCAATCCCTCGGTCTCACGTCCCGGGCCGTCGTACTTGAGGATGAGAATTCGGGCTGTGCCTGGCACACCAAGCGAGTCCCGCTAGCCTCGCGGCCATGGCCCGGCTGATCGTGCTCAACGGACCGCCGGGCGTGGGCAAGTCGACGGTCGCGGCGCGGTACGGCGCCGAGCACCCCGGGACGCTCGTCTGCGACATCGACGTGCTCCGCACCTTCATCAGCGACTGGGAGGCCGACTACGCCGGCGCCGGCGCCCGGATCCGGCCCGCCGCGCTGGCGATGATCGAGGCGTACCTGCGCCACAGCGGTGACGTCGTCCTCCCCCAGCTCCTGGCTCGCGAGCAGGAGCTCGACAAGTTCGTCGGCGCGGCCTCCGACGCCGGCGCCGAGGTCGTCGAGGTCTTGCTGACGGCCGACAAGGAGACCTGCGTCCGCCGGTTCGCGGCTCGCGACCTCGCCTCACCGCACGCGTGGGCATCGCGGGCCGCCGTCGACGCCGCCGGGGGTGACGGCGTCGTGCGGGAGTACCACAGCACTCTCCAGGCCCTGGTTGCCCGCCGGCCGTGGATGCACGTGGTCGAGGCTCGCGAGGGTGAAGCGGACGGCACGTACGCCGCAGTTCTGGCAGCGGTGACGTAGGCACCGTTTCCGCGCCGACGACGGTGCCAGGCTCACCGCCACAACGGTCACGCCCGGGTCAGCAGCGCCACGCACTCCACGTGGTGGGTCATCGGGAAGACGCCGATGGTCCTGAGCGTGAGTGCGATCCTTTGCCGTCAGCTGCGTTCATCAGACGAAACTGGCCGCTGACCTGCGGATTGGGGCCACGCAGTGGCGCCATTCGTCGACGCGTCAGTTCACCCTCGATCTCATAGGCGTGTGGTCCGCGAGTCCGAGTCCCGCCGCGGTCAGCCACTTCGAGTTGATCTACGACGTGTGATCACGTCTGCGCGTGGTGCTCGAACTGACCGATCGCGGAGCCGACGCATTGTTCACAGTCTTGCTAGCGGCGCTCATCGGCGGCTGGGAGGTCACGTCCAGCGGTCCCATTGCCTTCGCCGGTGTGCACGCTCAGCCGATGAGCGCGCACTCTTGAGCGGGAAGGCAGAACACGAGTTTCCCCAGGAAGTCCGCGGCCAAGCGGAGTTCGCTCCGGAGTCTGCGACGTCAGAGCATCCGTGCTGGCTCGGCGAGGGCCAGACTGAGCGGCATGGAGCTGACCTTGGAGCCGCTGCCCGCCGTGGAGTACGCCGCGTGGCGGGAGGGCGTGATTGCCCGCCGCGTGGCGTCGCCGCGCTCGCGCGGTGTCCCCGAGGCGCTCGCTGCCCAGCGAGCCCGGGAGATGATCGACCGGCACCTGCCCCTGGCCGGGCCGCCCGATGGCACCGAGGTGCTCGCGGTCGATGCCGACGGCCGACGTGCGGGCATCTTCTTCCTCAGGCCGATGGGAGACGCTGTCCACCTCGGCGACCTGCAGCTGGCCGACCCGACTGACGCGCCCACCGTCCGCGGGCTCCTGGTCGAGCGGCTGCGGGGCCGGGGGGGTCGAGACCCTCGGGTTGGGCGTGACCACCGGCGACCCGGCCGGTGAGGGGTTCATCGACGGCGCGGGGTTCGATCTGGTCGCCACCCAGATGCAGCTCGACCTGGCCACCGCGCCTCCCCCTCGTGACCCCGGACGGGTGACGGTGCGCCCGATGACCGCGGACGAGATCGCGGCGTACTTCTCGGACGCCGTGGAGAGGTTCGCCGATGAGACCATGGCAGCCGACCCCTCGCTGACCCGCGAGGTGGCGCTGGTGAACTCGCGCGAGATGTACGAGCAGATCCTGCCGCAGGGGGTGGACACCCCGGGGCACGACTTCCTGGTCGCGCTCGACGCGACGGCCGGCCAGCGCGTCGGGATCACCTGGCTCTTCCACGAGGAGTTGGCCGCGTTCGTCTTCGACGTCGAGGTGGTCGAGGCGGTTCGCGGGAAAGGGTACGGACGCGCGCTCATGGACGCGGCGGCCGAGCACGTGCGTGGCCTGGGGATGGAGGTCCTCTGGTCTCAACGTCTTCGGCCACAACCACGTGGCCAACGAGCTGTATGCCGCCCTCGGCTACGACGTCATCGACCGGGATTTCAACCTGGCACTCGGCGCCAGGTGAGCGCCAGCCGGTGTCGGCTCCGCCCGACCATGCCGCGATCCGCGCGGTCATGCCGATGTCAGTGCGCACCTTGGGGCAGGCTAGGTCGACATGACGCAACATCACGAGCAGGACCAGTCACGAGCCGGACCGTGATCATCTACGTGGGCCTGGCTGATGAAGGAGTCGATGTGTGGCGTCCAGTAGAGGCCCAGCAGCAGCGAGACCATGTCTACCGGATTCTCGAGCAGCCGTATGGCCGCGACCTCGAGCGCTGGCAGTTCGAGCCCGGCGACGCGGTGAGATGTGAGGCCCGGGACCTCGACCATGGGCCGGTCCCCGTTGCCACGACTCTTGCAACGGTGTAGCCAACCATCCGCTATGCCGCCGAGTGTGCGCGGAACTGCCGAGAAGGGGGCGTGCGCGACTACGCCGCCCGGATTGCGCTCAACTCGCCCGGGCTGGGAAGGCCGTTCGACCTGCTGGAGCGCTGCCCCGAAGCAGTATCAGTCTGGGCAGGTGCCGCCCGTGCGCTCGTAGATTGACTTGGCGGCGGCCGACAGAGGTTCGACGCGAGGCCCCTCGACCTCGATGGCGATGGTCATCATGCAGCGGCCCTGGGTCCAGTAGACCTGGCCGATCGCGTTGCCGTGTAGGTCGGGTCCCGTCCATCCGTGGGCGCCAGGGACGTCGGAAACCTGGAATCGCTCGATCTTCGAGCTGGGCATCTGGGCCCGGAGCGCCTCGTCGCTCGTCTCGTAGGCCATCCAGTCGCGCGCGCCGGCCTCGGCCTCGAACAGCACGACGCTGCTGACGCCGCCGATGCGCTCGCCTTGGGCGGGCTGGTAGGTCGTCGAGACATAGCCACTGCGCTCGAGCAGCTCGGCGCCGTCTTCCGGGAGGGGGTTGAATGGCGGCCCCGAGTCGGTCTGCGGCGACGACATCGGTTTCAGGCCCGGGACCTCGTCGGCTTGCAGGAGGTACTGCGTGAGGTTGGGCGGCGCGACCGTCGTGGCCACATCCGTCGTGCTCGTCGCTCGATCAGACTCACCTCCGCCCAGCCGACGATGAGCATGCCGAGGAGTACTGCGAGCGCCTTGCGGCATAGACGGGACACCATGTCTCACGGTCTACCTGGGTGGCCCCTGGCGCAACGATCGGTGGGTCAAGACACCTCCACGCGGACTCAATGATCTGCCGCGCTGTGCGTGCGCGAATCTGCCGAAGACAGGAAGGTTGATGCACGTCATGCCGGGACCGCACATCAGCAACTCTGGCGTGATGACGGGGTCACGCCGCGTAGCCCGCGTCGGCCAGGACGTTTCGGCCCACGGCCATGCACCTGGCTCGTCTCTCCGGCATGGTCGTCCAGTAGTACCAGATCATCAGGGTGATGGAGAGCGCCCAGGCACGGCCGCGCAGCCAGGTCGCGTCGTCGACGACGACCTGCCGTCGAAACACCTCCCTGGCCGGAGGATCAAGGACCTCCCAGGCCACGACGAGATCGACGGTGGGATCGCCGAGCGCCAGGCCTCCGAAGTCCAGGACCGCAGTCAGGGCCCCGTCACACACCACAGGTTCTCGGCTGCCAGGTCGCCGTGGTACCAGCGCGGCGTCGCCCGTTCGGCGATCCGGGCAGCCGCATGGCGTCGGCCGACACCTGCTCGGCGGCGTCGAGGTCGAACTCGAAGTCCTCCAGGTTCCGGCAACGCTCGATGTTGTCTCGCGTGTCCTGGTCCATCGTCGCGAGCGGCTCGCCACGGTAGGCCCGCAGGTGCGGGTTGCCGATCGCCCCGTAGGTACCTCTGCCTGACTGAAGGCGAGCAGGACCGAGGCCAGGTCCTTTGCCAGGTCTTGCGCCGTGGGTCGACCGATGTGTCCGGATCGACCACCTCGGGGTGGGCACCCTCGATCCAGCGGACCACGGACCAGCGCTCCCGATACCCGTGGTCGGGTTCGAACACGGCGACCACGTCAGGCACGGAAACGGGTAGCAGTGGACCCACGACCGGTAGCCGAGGCGGCCTCCTTCGAGATGGCAGCCGATCCTCCGGCTTGGCGGGGGAGCCGCACCGCACGTCCGACGGCCGGCGGCAGCGGCACGAGTGCGACCTTGTCGCCCTTGTCGTGCACGCGGAGGACGCGGTGCCCGTGGACCTCTTCGAGCGCCTCGATGTCAGCCCGGTCGCCTCGAGGATCCGCAAGCCCAGAACCCGAGCATGGCGACGAGCGCGAAGTCGTTGACGTTCGCCGACGTGCGACCGGCGCTCAGCATCGCTTCGAACTGAAGATGGTTCAGCCCAGTGTGGGTGATTCGCTTGAAACCCTCGGGCGGCGAACGTACTCGGCGGGCGAGGTGGGGAGAACGGCGTCGATGACGCATGTCCGATAGAACCCAGAGACCACCGAGAGGCGACGGGACACCGTCGAGGGTTTGTGGCGGGCGACCTCCTGCATCCACCGCAGGTACTGCTCGATGTGAGGACGCCGGGCGTCGAGGGGATTCAACTTCTGCTGCTGACACCGCGAGAAGAACGCTCGGAGGTCGGAGTCCGTGTGCTTCTGGGACTGCCCTTTGAACCGGGCGAGGTAGGCGACGGTGGCCATCTAACGAGGCGCTCGCGGCGTTGCTGGATGGAGCAAGTGCAGTTTCCATCCCCTACTGGCACACCGTCGGCGTCTAACGTCAATGACGGCTTGGTCGGGCGCTTCGCCCCGACAGCGGAATGAGCGGGCACTCTGTTCGGTCCGGGTCCACACTCCCGGATGTGCGACCATGATGAGGTGCGCGCCTCGCTGGAGCACGATTCCGCCTTTACCGCTCCTGGAGTGGGCGAGCAGGCAGACCGACCCGGCCGAACCGCATGGCTGCCGTTGATCCTGGTGATGGTGGCCGGGACGGCGTACGGCCTGTTCCTCGTGGTGCCTTACTACGTCAACGACCTGGATCGGTTTCCCGCTATCGGAACTGGTTTACGGGGCAAGCCGGACGCGAGCGAGTTATGGCCCTACGCGAATGGGGGCTTGCTGAGTTTCATCTGGGTGGTCGGCGTGATGTTCACGGTCGGGTTGGCACCGTTCATCACGCTCGGCGCGCCAATGTGGGCGGCGGTCGTCATGTGGCGCGATCGGCGAGCGTTACGGGTGCGCGAATCCAGTGCGCTCTAGCGACGGCCGCTGGTCTTGCGGCGTCGTACTCATCGCGGAGCTGGCCTCGCCGTTCCATGCAGCGCTCATCCAATGGTTGCTGGACTAGGCAGGGCCGACGCACCCAAAGGTATCAATTGACAGGCGTACGGCCAACTCATCTCGGCATGAGCGCGCGATTCGCTGATGTGAGTGCGTTCCGGATTCTTCCGAGCATGCCCAGGCACACTGAGACCATGGCGGACTCCAGGGAGACCGCGCCCCCTTCGAACGCGAGTTGCTCGCTCGGTTTTCGGGCACTCTCACGACGCTTGGCGGTGAGGTCTGGGTTCGTCACGAGGATGCTGTAGCCGCCATTGACCTAGCGGAGGAGCGAGGTCTGCGCGTCCTTGGGATGGAGGGATTCGTCGTCGGAGAGAACGTCTACCCCTCCATGGGTCGCATCGTCGACTTCTCGCCCTCGGGCTACCAGGAAGGGCGTACGACGACGCGAGGGCTCTGCTGATCGGCCCTTGGGCCAAGGTCCCGGATGACCTGCATGGCGACGCGGAAGGCCACTACATGATCGACATCGTCGTAGTCGACTGACCTCCGGCTCGCCTGTCAGCGGCATGCGCTCATCGGCATGACCGCGCGGATCGCGACATGGTCGGGCGGA
>CAVWXS010000002.1:0-33006 GCA_963758885.1 uncultured Actinomycetota bacterium | reverse complement strand
TCGCCGGCGAGCCACTTGATGCCGACCTTGTTCTCGGCGCGGAAGGCGTCCTTGAGCAGGCCGGCGACGAAATAATCGAGCCTGCCGCCGACGAGGGGGACTCCGACCCTGACCTGCATCGCCATGGTCTCGACCGCGTCGGCGCCGGACTGCACGAGCGGGCCCTGCCGGTCATCTCGCCGGGCTTGCCGGGGATGGTCACCTGGAACCTCGCCCCGTTGGCAGTCTCCACTCCTCGGGCTGCACCAGGTCGATGGTCTAGCCCACGAACTTGCGGGCGAACGACGGCACCTGGGCGGTGCCGTAGGTGCGGTCGAGAGCCACGTCATCGAGCCGTCGTCGTACTCCTCGATCGTGACCGCGGAGTCCTCGACCGCCTGGTAGGTGCACACGGCCTGGCGGAACTCGGATCCGCGAGCATCGCGCGCACTTCCTCGACCGTCCGGCCGGGGTAGCGGAGCTCGACGGTGACCGACTTCATGGACCCATCCTGGCCATGGCTGGCCGGGGGCGCCAGCAAGGCGCCCGAGGGTCGTAGAGTCGTGACGTGTCAACGGCGACCGACCTGAAGAAGTCCGAGCTGCTCGACCGGGCGGCCGAGCCGGCGAAGGCCCGCAAAGGGTCGGGCGGACCACCGCCCGACGACGGTCGGCGACCTGATCAGGGCCTACTACCGCCACATCGCGGCCGACGACCTCGCCGAGCGCACCGACGTCGACGTCTACGCCGCCCTCGCCTCGCAGTTCCGACTCGCCGACAACCGTCCCCAGGGCCGGGCCAACGTCCACGTCTTCACGCCCAGCCACGGTGACAACGGCTGGTCGGCCGGTGGCCACTCGGTCGTCGAGATCGTCACCGACGACATGTCGTTCCTCGTCGACTCGGTGACCATGGAGCTAGGCCGCCAGCAGCACGAGATCCACCTGGTCATCCATCCGCAGTTCGACGTGGTCCGCGACATCACCGGCGTGCTGCAGAGCGTGCACCCGATCAAGGACGAGTCCGAAGCCGCCGGAGGACGACGCGATCCGCGAGTCGTGGATGCACATCGAGATCAGCCGGCTCGGCCCCGACGAAGACCCTCACGAGATCGAGGAGGCCCTCCAGAAGGTGCTCCGCGAGGTCCGTGACTCGGTCGAGGACTGGGACAAGATGCGCGCGCAGGCGCTGAGATCGTCGACGAGCTGACCGCGTCACCGCCGCCGCTCGAGCCCGGCAGCTCGACCGGGGTCGGCTTCCTGCAGTGGCTGGCCGACGACCACTTCGCGTTCCTCGGCTACCGCGAGTACCGCCTCGAGCGCGACGGCGACGACGAGATCCTGCGCGCCGTGCCGGGCACCGGCCTCGGCATCCTGCGGGCCGACCAGGACAGTCCAAGGCCTTCGCCAAGCTGCCTGACGCCGCCAAGGCCAAGGCCCGCGAGAAGACCCTGCTGGTGCTGTCCAAGGCCAACTCCAGGGCCACCGTGCACCGGCCGGCCTACCTCGACTACGTCGGCGTGAAGACCTTCGACGAGACCGGCGAGGTCAGCGGCGAGCGCCGGTTCCTCGGCCTGCTGTCGAGCGCGGCGTACACCGAGTCCATCACCCGCATCCCGCTGCTGCGCGAGAAGGCCGCCGAGGTGCTGGCGCGGATCGGCGTCGAGCCGCGCAGCCACGCCGGCAAGAGCCTGATGGACACCCTCGAGACCTACCCGCGCGACGAGATCTTCCACACCCCGGCCGAGGAGCTCGCCGAGGTCACCCAGGGCGTGCTGCAGACCGTCGGCCGCCGCCAGCTGCGGGTCTTCGTCCGCCGCGAGACCTACGGCCGCTACGTCTCGGTGCTGTGCTACCTGCCCCGCGACCGCTACAACACCGCCGTCCGCGAGCGGTTCTCCCAGATCCTGCTCGACCGCTTCGAGGGCGAGAGCATCGAGTTCAACGTCAAGATGAGCGAGTCGACGACCGCGCGCGTGCACTTCGTCGTGCACCCGCCCCTCGGTGCCGAGATCCCCGACGTCGACGCCCGCGACCTCGAGCGGATGTTCACCGACGCGTCCCGGTCGTGGCGCGACGACTTCATCACCGCCACCGTCTCCGAGTACGGCGAGGACCGCGGCTCGCGGCTCGCCCGCCGCTACGCCGACTCGTTCCCCGAGGCCTACAAGGAGGACTTCTCGCCCACGACGGCGGCGCTCGACGTCGGTCGGCTCGAGGCCATCGACGAGCGACCCGGGGATCGACCTCTCGCTCTTCTCGCCGCTCGACGCGGGCCGCGGCGAGGCGCGGCTGAAGGTGTTCCGCGTGGGCTCGCCGCTCTCGCTCTCGCAGGTGCTGCCGATGCTCTCGTCGATGGGCGTCGAGGTGCTCGACGAGCGGCCCTACGAGCTCGACGGCCTCGACCGGCCGACGTTCGTCTACGAGTTCGGCCTGCAGTACCCGCCCGGCCTCCCCGACGACGATGCGCGGCCTGTTCCAGGACGCCATCCGGGCGGTGTGGGAGGGCTACAACGAGATCGACGGCTTCAACGCCCTGGTGCTGGCCGCCGGGCTGACCTGGCGGCAGGCGACCGTGCTCCGCGCCTACGCGAAGTACATGAAGCAGGGCAACTCGCCGTTCGCGGTCGACTACATCGAGGCCGCGCTGCGGGGCAACACCGACATCGCCCGGCTGCTGTGGCAGCTGTTCCAGGCTCGGTTCGACCCGGGCAAGAGCGGCCTCGACGCCGACGCCGAGGCGCGCACCGCGCGGGTCGAGGAGATCGAGGAACGCATCAAGCGGGCCCTCGACGACGTGGCCAGCCTCGACCACGACCGGATCCTGCGGTCCTACCTGACCCACATCAAGGCGACCCTGCGCACCAACTACTTCCAGGCCGGGTCCGACGGCTCGCTGCATCCCTACATGAGCTTCAAGATGGAGCCGTCGGCGATCCCCGACCTGCCGGAGCCGCGGCCGCGCTTCGAGATCTTCGTCTACTCGCCGCGGGTCGAGGGCGTGCACCTGCGCTTCGGCGCGGTCGCGCGCGGCGGGCTGCGCTGGTCCGACCGTCGCGACGACTTCCGCACCGAGGTGCTCGGCCTGGTCAAGGCGCAGATGGTCAAGAACACCGTGATCGTGCCGGTCGGCGCCAAGGGCGGGTTCTTCTGCAAGCAGCTGCCCGACCCGCCGGCAACCGCGAGGCCTGGCTGGCCGAGGGCGTGGCCTGCTATCGCACGTTCATCTCCGGCCTGCTCGACATCACCGACAACCTCGTCGAGGGCGAGACGGTGCCGCCGAAGAGCGTGGTCCGCCACGACGGCGACGACTCCTACCTCGTGGTCGCCGCCGACAAGGGCACGGCGACGTTCTCCGACATCGCCAACGGCGTGGCCAAGGACTACGGCTTCTGGCTCGGCGACGCCTTCGCCAGCGGCGGCTCGGTCGGCTACGACCACAAGGCGATGGGCATCACCGCCCGCGGCGCCTGGGTGTCGGTCCGCCGTCACTTCCGCGAACGCGGCATCGACTGCCAGGCCGAGGACTTCACCGCGGTCGGCATCGGCGACATGTCCGGCGACGTCTTCGGCAACGGCATGCTCTGCTCCGAGCACACCCGGCTGGTCGCGGCCTTCGACCACCGCGACATCTTCATCGACCCTGACCCCGACGCCGCCACGTCGTACGCCGAGCGCAAGCGGCTGTTCGAGCTCCCGCGGTCCTCCTGGCAGGACTACGACAAGAGCCTGATCTCCGAAGGAGGCGGGGTCTTCCCGCGCACGCCTCAAGTCGATCAAGGTGAGCCCGCAGATGCGGAAGGCGCTCGGCATCGACGACGGCGTGCAGACCCTGACGCCGGCCGAGCTGATGCGAGCGGTCCTCAAGGCTCCCGTCGACCTGCTCTGGAACGGCGGCATCGGCACCTACGTCAAGGCCGCGGGCGAGACCGACGCCGAGGCCGGTGACAAGGCCAACGACGCCATCCGCGTCAACGGCCGCGACCTGCGCGCGCAGTGCGTCGGAGAGGGCGGCAACCTCGGGCTCACCCAGCTCGGCCGCATCGAGTACGCCGAGCGTGGCGGGCGCATCAACACCGACTTCATCGACAACTCCGCCGGAGTCGACACCAGCGACCACGAGGTCAACATCAAGATCCTGCTCGACCGCGTGGTCGCGGCCGGCGACATGACCGAGAAGCAGCGCAACGCACTGCTGGCCGCGATGACCGACGAGGTCGCCGGCCTGGTGCTGCGCGACAACTACGAGCAGAACCTCGCGCTCGCCAACGCAGCGGCCAACGCGCCGTCCCTGCTCCACGTGCACGAGGACTGGATGCGCCAGCTCGAGAAGCGCGGCGTCCTCAACCGCGAGCTCGAGGGCCTGCCGTCGACCCGCCAGGTACGCCGGATGCTCGAGCGGGAGGAGGGTCTGAGCGTCCCCGAGCTCTCGGTGCTGCTCGCCTGGACCAAGATCGTGCTGGCCGACGAGCTGCTCGCCTCCGACCTGCCCGACGACCCCTACTGCCACGTCGACCTGACGGCCTACTTCCCCGAGCCGATCCAGCAGGGCTTCGCCGACCAGGTCGCCGAGCACCCGCTGCGCCGCGAGATCATCGTGACCCAGGTCGTCAACGACCTCGTCAACGGCGCCGGGCTGACCTTCTGGCCGCGGCTCCAGGGCGAGACCGGCGCCGGGCCCGGCCGAGCTGACCCGGGCCAACTTCGTGGCCCGCGAGATCTTCGGGTCGCTGCCCTACCGCGACGAGGTCGCCTCCCACGACAACGTGCTCGAGGCCGCGGTGCAGACCCGGATGCGCATCGAGATGCGCACGCTCGTCGAGCGGGCGTCGCGATGGCTGATCACCAACCGGCGCCCACCGCTCGACAGCCAGGCCACGGTCGAGTTCTTCCGCGACCGGGTGCAGGCGGTGATGCGTGAGCTGCCCACCTTGCTGACCGGTCGCGAGCTCGACGCCTTCGAGGCGCGCCGCTCGCTGCTGATCGACAGCGGGCAGGTACCCGAGGACCTCGCCGCGCGCACGGCGGTGCTCCACCCGTCGTACCAGCTGCTCTACGTCCTCGAGATCGCCGACCGCGACGAGCTCGACCCGGTCGAGGTGGCGCGGGTGCACTTCCAGCTGGGCGAGCGGCTCGGCCTGCCGATGCTGGTCGGCAAGATCCTGGCGCTGCCGCGCGACGACCGCTGGCAGACCATGGCCCGGGCCGCCCTGCGCGACGACGTCTACGCCGTCCACGCCCAGCTCACCGCCCAGGTGCTGCGCGCGACCGACGCCGGACGAGCCGGCGCCCGCGCGGATCGCCGGCTGGGAGGAGGGCGACTCGGTGGTCGTCGCGCGGCCGCGTCGACCCTGGAAGACATCTGCGCCGACGAGTCCGGCGACCTGGCTCGCGTCTCGGTGGGGCTGCGCGTCGTACGCGGGCTGCTCGCTTCGTCCTGACGCGACCGACTTGGCGTTGGTTTCCTGAACTTGTCGACCCTTCCTAGCCACGACAAGTTCAGGTTTCCCCGGTCGACCGGGGAAATCTCGGCCGGAGACCGTTACCCGGGGTAAAGGATTTCACGGACGTCGGTGGGGCGTCGTAGGGTCGACCAAGCGATGCCACCCTCTTCTCCTTCCGTGCCCACGGCCGGTCCCAGCGCCCACCCGCCCGCCAGCGTCAAGTCGCTCTGGCGGCTGCGCGGCTACCTGCGTCCCCACGTGCTCGCCCTGACGATCATGTTGGGCACCGCGCTCGGCGGCATCGCGCTGGCGATCGCCATTCCCCTGGTCACCAAGGCGCTGATCGACGGCCCGATCACCAACGGAGAGATCGACGGCGTGCTGCCGCTCGGCCTCCTGGCCCTCGCGCTCGGGATCCTCGAGGCGGTGCTGATCTTCTGGCGCCGCTGGGTGCAGTCCAACGCGGTGCTCCAGATGGAGACCGCGATGCGCCATGACCTCTACGAGCGGCTGCAGCAGCTCCCGATGAGCTTCCACAGCAAGTGGCAGTCCGGCCAGCTGCTCTCGCGCGTGACCACCGACCTGTCGGCGATCCGCCGGTTCAGCGGCTTCGGCCTGCTGTTCCTGATCATCAACATCCTCCAGGTCACCGCGGTGACCGTCGTGCTCCTCCACATGTACTGGCCGCTCGGCCTCGTCGTCGCCTTCACCGCCGCCCCGATCGTGTGGCTCTCCATGCGCTTCGAGAAGGGGTACGTCGTCTTGTCGCGGCGGGTCCAAGACGAGCAGGGCGATCTGGCCACCCGCGCCGAGGAGGGTGCGGTCGGCATCCGGGTCATCAAGTCTTTCGGCCGCAGCGCCCACGTCTCCCAGGACTACGACGCCGCGGCTCAGCAGCTGCGCGGCACCAGCCTGGAGAAGGTCCGGCTCGCGGCCCGCTTCTGGACCTTCCTGGAGATGATCCCGAACCTCGCCGTCGTGGTCGTGCTGCTGCTCGGCGCCATCGGTGTGGGCCGGGGTGCCCTGACGCCCGGCGAGCTGGTCGCCTTCATCGCGCTGATGCTGTCGCTGGTGTGGCCGGTGGCCTCGCTCGGCGTCATCCTCGCGATGTCGCAGGAGGCCATGACCGCCGCAGCGCGCATCCTCGAGATCTTCGACACCGAGCCCGACATCGTCGACGGACGCGGTGAGCAGCCGGTGGTCGAGCGCGGTCACCTGCGCTTCGAGCACGTCGACTTCGCGTTCCCCGACGAGCCCGACCGGCTCGTCCTGCGCGACCTCAGCCTCGACATCGCGCCGGGCGAGACCGTCGCCCTGGTGGGCGCCACCGGCAGCGGCAAGACGATCCTCACCGCACTCGTGCCGCGCCTCTACGACGTCACTGGAGGGCGCATCACCCTCGACGGCGTGGACGTCCGCGACTTCACCCTCGACAAGCTCCGGTCGCTGGTCGCCACCGCGTTCGAGGAGCCGACCCTGTTCTCGATGAGCGCGCGCGAGAACATCACGCTGGGGCGCTCCGATGCCACCGAGGCCGAGATCACCGAAGCGCTCGACGTCGCCCAGGCCGACTTCGCCCTCGACCTGCCCTGGGGCCTCGACACCCGCATCGGCGAGCAGGGCATGTCGCTCTCCGGCGGCCAGCGCCAGCGGCTCGCGCTGGCTCGCGCCGTGCTGGCCCAGCCGCGCGTGCTGGTGCTCGACGACACCCTGTCGGCCCTCGACGTGCACACCGAGAAGCTCGTCGAGGAAGCCCTGCGGCGCGTGCTCTCCGAGACCACCGGCCTGATCGTCGCCCACCGGGCCTCCACGGTGCTGCTGGCCGACCGGGTCGCGCTGCTCCAGGACGGCACCATCACCCACGTCGGGACCCACCGCGAGCTGCTGGACGCCGTACCCGCCTACCGCGAGCTGCTCGCCGCCGACAGCGACGCCGATCTCGAGGGGGTCTCATGACCCAGACGAGTGACCAGACGCACCCCACCGGCCACGTCACCGGCCCCGCTCCCCGAGCAGGCCTGGCGCGGTGTCGCGGCCGACAACATCGCCGGCGACGAGCTGAGCGATGCGACATCGGCGCGCCTGGCCACCCGCTCGCGCCGTCTGCTCAAGGACCTGCTGAGCCCCTACTCCAAGGCCATCAAGTGGCTGGTCGTCATCGTCGTGGTCGAGAACGCCGCCCGGCTCTCCATCCCCTACCTCGTCAAGGTCGGCATCGACTCCGGCATCCCGCCGATCAGCGAGGACGACAACCTCGTGCCGCTGCTGATGATCGTCGGGGCCATGCTCGTCGCCACGATCATCCAGGCGGTGACCCGCAACGTGTTCCTGGTGCGGTCGGGGACGATCGGCCAGGACGTCCTCTTCCATATCCGGCAGCGGGTGTTCCGGCACTTCCAGCGGCTCAGCCCCGCCTTCCACGACAGCTACACCTCGGGCCGGGTGATCTCCCGCCAGACCTCCGACGTCGACGCCATCTACGAGATGCTCGAGTCCGGGTTCGACGGCCTGGTCACCGCCGCGCTGACCCTGGTCGGGACGGCCGCCCTGCTGCTGTTCCTCGACGTCAAGCTCGGCCTGGTGGCGCTGGTCTGCGGGCCGTTCCTGGCGTGGCTGACCAACTGGTTCCGCAAGTCGTCGGCCAAGAGCTACCGCGTCACCCGCGAGAAGGTCGCGCTGGTGATCGTGCACTTCGTCGAGTCGATGAGCGGGATCCGCGCGGTCCAGGCCTTCCGCCGCGAGCCTCGCAACCAGGAGATCTTCGACGACGTCAACGAGCAGTACCGCGCCGCCAACCTGGTCGCCTTCCGCCTGGTCGCCTGGTTCATGCCCGGTATCCGCCTGATCGGCAACATCACCATCGCGCTGGTGCTCATCTACGGCGGCTACCTGGCGTTCCACGGCGAGGTCACGGTCGGCGTGCTGGCCGCGTTCCTGCTCTACATCCGGCAGTTCTTCGAGCCGATGCAGGAGATCTCGCAGTTCTACAACACCTTCCAGTCCGCCT
The DNA here is from genome assembly GCA_963758885.1 of uncultured Actinomycetota bacterium. GTDB lineage: Bacteria > Actinomycetota > Actinomycetes > Propionibacteriales > Nocardioidaceae > Nocardioides. The sequence goes on along the minus strand of CAVWXS010000002.1, from coordinate 24,577 downwards.
CGGCCGCCCTCGAGAAGCTCTCGGGCGTGCTCGAGGAGGAGCCTGGCGTCCCCGAGCCGAAGGACCCGGTGCCGCTGCTCGATCCCGATGGCGCCCTGACCTTCGACCACGTCGACTTCGAGTACGTCGAGGGCGTGCCCGTCCTGCCGGACCTCGACCTGACCGTCGCGGCAGGCCAGACCCTGGCCCTGGTCGGCACCACGGGCGCCGGCAAGACCACGCTCGCCAAGCTGGCCACGCGCTTCTACGACCCCGTGGCGGGCAGGGTGCTGCTCGACGGTGTCGACCTGCGCGACCTCTCCGACGAGAACCTCCACCGCGCGATCGTGATGGTGACCCAGGAGAACTACCTGTTCACCGGTTCGGTCGCCGACAACATCCGCTTCGGGCGGCCAGGCGCGGGCATCGAGGAGGTCGTCGAGGCAGCCACGGCGCTCGGCGCCGACGGGTTCATCCGTCAGCTGCCCGAGGGCTACGACACCCAGGTCGCCAACCGGGGTGGGGTGCTCAGCGCCGGCCAGCGCCAGCTGGTCGCCTTCGCCCGGGCGTTCCTGGCCGACCCGGCCGTCCTGATCCTCGACGAGGCGACCTCGTCGCTCGACATCCCCTCCGAGCGGCTCGTCCAGAAGGCCTTGCGCACCATCCTCGCCGGCCGCACCGCCGTGATCATCGCCCACCGGCTCTCGACCGTCGAGGTAGCCGACCGGGTGCTGGTGATGGAGCACGGCCGGATCGTCGAGGACGGCTCCCCGCAGGAGCTGATCGCCGGCGGCGAGGGCCGCTACTCCGACCTCCACCGTGCCTGGATCGACTCGCTCGCCTGAGCGCCCCACCGATTCGTCAGCGGTATGGCGGGTGCTCGCCGCGGGCTGACCGCTGACGAAGTGGTGTCCTCACGCCTCCCCGGGCGCGACCAGCCCCGTCTCGTAGGCAACCACGACCGCCTGGACCCGGTCGCGCAGCTGCAGCTTCCCCAGGATCCTCGCCACGTGCGTCTTGACGGTCGCCTCCGACAGGTGGAACGCGGCGGCGAGCTCGGCGTTGCTCAGCCCCCGGGCGAGGTGCTGCAGAACCTCCCGCTCGCGCGGCGTCAACGACGCCAGGTCCCGGTGCACGGCGGACGTCTCCTGGCCGCCTCGGGCGAACCTCTCCACCAGCCGACGGGTGATGGACGGCGCCAGCAGCGCGTCCCCGGAGCGCACCAGCCGTACGGCGGCGGTGAGCTGCTCAGGCGCGACGTCCTTGAGCAGGAACCCGCTGGCCCCCGCGGTCAGCGCCGCGTAGACGTACTCGTCGAGGTCGAACGTCGTCAGCATCAGCACCCGCGGTACGTCGCCGTCGGCCGCCAGGATGCGGCGGGCCGCCTCGAGCCCGTCCAGCTCCGGCATCCGGATGTCCATCAGGACCACGTCGGGGCGGGTTCGCCGGACGGCGTCGATCGCCTCGGTGCCGGTGGACGCCTCGCCGACGACGTCGATGCCGTCGGCGGTGAGGATCATCCGGAAGCCGGTGCGCACCAGGGCCTGGTCGTCGGCCACCACGACCCGGACGGTGTCACCACGGGTCATTCACGGGGTCCGTCACGAGACTTCCACGGGGTCCGGCGTGGTGGCGGGTGCGAGGGGGATGACCGCCGTGAGCCGGTACCCACCGCGGATGCGCGGGCCGGCGTCGAGCGACCCGCCGTACAGCGCGAGCCGTTCGCGCAGGCCGACCAGTCCCCGGCCACTGCCTGCGTCGGCCGACGGCGGACGCGTGCCGCCGGTGTCGGTCACCTCGATCGACAAGCGGTCGGACCCGTAGTCGACGCGGACGGTGGCCGACGAGCCGGTCGCGTGCTTCACCACGTTGGTCAGCGCCTCCTGCACGATGCGGTAGCCCGTCAGCACGACGCCGTCCGGCATCGGCGTGTCCGGGGAGCCGGTCACCACGAGCTCGACGGGCAGTCCCGAGGCCCGCACCCGGCCGACGAGGGACTCGAGCTCGGCCATCCCGGGCTGCGGCGCCAGGTCCAGCGTCTCGCCGTCCGCGCTCAGCAGCCCCATCACGTGCCGCAGCTCCGTCATCGCCGCCCGGCCGCTCGCCTCGACCGACAGCAGCGCCTCGCGCGCCTGGCCGGGCGACGCCTCCAGCACCTTCCGGGCCGCCCCGGCCTGGATCACCATCACGCTCACGTGGTGGGTCACCACGTCGTGGAGCTCCCGCGCGATCCGGGCCCGTTCCTCCTCGGCGGCGCGGCGGACCGCCTCGGCGCCCTCCCGTTGCAGGGTGGCCACGCGAGCCTGCTCGGCGTCGGCGCGGGCCTGCATGGAGCGCAGGCCCCACGCGGCGACGGCGATCGGCGCGAGGATCAGGAACGGGACGATCCCCTGGGGCACCGCGTTGATCGCCCCGCCGAAGGCCGGTTCGGCCGCGTCCTCCTGCAGCTCTCCCATGAGGAAGGCGGTGACGGGCAGGCTCAGCAGCGCCAGGACGCGGTACGGGCTGTACACCGCGGCGCTGTAGGCGGCGATCACGCACACGTAGAACGAGAGCCGCAGCCCGTCGGGGTTCTCGGCGACCATCGTCGCCGTCAGCAGCACGACCCACAGCGTCGAGAGCGGGTACCGGCGTCGGAAGACCAGAGGTGCCGCGACCAGCACGAGCAGCAGGGCCAGCCCGGCCCACTCCCAGCCCGAGGTCTGGTCGGACAGCTCCGGCGGTGGCGGGAACTCGGGAGGCAGCGGCACGCCTCCGGGGCCGTCGAACTGCCTGAAGTCCGCCTGGTCGCCCTGGTCGTGGCTGAGGATCGCGATGAGCGCGAGCCCGGCCGCCAGGCCGATGTCGAGCAGCCAGCTCCGGCGGCTCATCGGCTCCGTCGCGCCGGGACGGCGCAGCACCCACTCGAGCAGACGCCGGCTTCCCACCGGCCCATTGTCCGCCCTGCGAGGTCCCACCGCGTCCCTCTCGGGAACGACAGCCGCCGCAGCGGACTACGCCGCGAGGATGACGGCCCGCGAGCGTGCTCCGGACGGGGGACCGTAAAGCCTCATCGCGGGCGACGCGCCCCACCGGGTGGCGCTCCTAGCGTTCCGGCCATGACCTCACCGCTCATCGAGCTGCACGGCGTCACCCGCCGGTACGACGACGGCCCGCCCGCCCTGGACGACGTGTCGCTGGCCGTGGCCACCGGCGAGGCCGTCGCCGTCCTCGGGCCGTCCGGCAGCGGGAAGTCCACGCTCCTCAACCTGGTCGCCGGCCTGGACCGGCCGACGTCGGGCACCGTCACGGTCGGCGGCAGCCGCATCGACACCCTGGGCGAGGCCGCCTCGGCGAGGTACCGGCGCGCCACGATCGGGCTGGTCTTCCAGTTCTTCAACCTGCTGGACGACCTCACCGTGCTGGACAACGTCGTCCTGCCGGCCCAGCTGGCCGGTGCCGGGCGCGGGGAGACGACGCGCCGCGCCACCGAGCTGCTGGGGACGCTGGGGATCGACCGCCACGCCGGCGCGTACCCCGGTCGGCTGTCCGGCGGCGAACGCCAGCGGGTGGCCGTGGCCCGCGCGCTGATGAACCGACCGACCCTGCTGCTTGCCGACGAGCCGACCGGAGCCCTGGACACCGCGTCCGGTGCCGAAGTACGGCGGCTGCTCACCGACCTGCACGCCGACGGGCAGACGATGCTGCTGGTCACCCACGACCGGACGCTCGCGGTCGAGTGCGCCACCCGCACGATCGAGGTCGTCGACGGCCGAGTCGCCTCCGACACCGCGCTGGCTCCGCTGCGATGAGCGCGCTGAGCCGGGTCGTCCGCTCCGGGGTGAGCCGCCGCTGGGTGCAGACCGTCGTCATCACGCTGGCCACCGCCGCCGCCGTCACCTCGGGCGTGCTCGGGGTCGGCCTGCTGGTGGCGTCGAACGCGCCCTTCGACCACGCCTTCGCCGCGCAGCGCGGGGCGCACCTGACGGTGCTGACCGACCCGGCGAAGGCCACGGCGGCGCAGTTGGCCGACACCGCCGACGCCGCCGGCGTCGCCGAGGCCTCCGGCCCGTTCGCGGTGGCCCAGGTGATGGTGCTCCCCGGCCCGCCACCGGGATCGAGCGGGCCACCGCCGGGTGCCCGCGGCCCGGTCCTGACCGTGGCCGCCAGGGCGGGGCCGGGAGACGGCGTCGACCAGGTGACCCTGACCGAGGGGCGCTGGGCGGAGCAGCCCGGAGAGGTGGTGCTGGCCGCGGGCGGCGACTTCCGGGTCCCGGTGGGCGACACGCTGACCATGGGGGAGGGCTCGGACGTCCGGGACGTCACCGTCGTGGGCCTGGCGCGGTCGGTGAGCGACACGGCGGACGCCTGGATGACTCCCGACGGCCTGGCGGACCTGCCCGCGATGTCCAGCGGCTACCAGATGCTGTACCGGCTCGACGACGCCGGCACCGCGTCCCAGGTCCGCGACGTGCGGGCCGCCGTCGCGGCCGCCCTTCCGGACGGCGCGGTCACCAGCGCGCGGTCGTGGCTGGTCGTGAAGAAGGAGGCCAACTCCCAGACGTCGCTGTTCGTGCCGTTCCTGCTGACGTTCGGCGGTCTGAGCCTCCTCCTGTCCGTCCTGATCGTCGGCACGGTCGTCGCCGGCGCAGTCGGGTCAACGACGCGCCGGATCGGCATCCTGAAGGCGCTCGGCTTCACCCCGTCCCAGGTCGTGCGGGCGTACGTCGCCCAAGCGCTGCTGCCCGCGTCGGTGGGGGCGGTGCTGGGTGTCGTGGCCGGCAACCTGGTCGCCGTACCGTTGCTGGCCGACACCGAGGACCTCTACGGCACCGTCGCCCTGACGATCGCTCCCTGGGTGGACGTCGCCGTGCTCGTCGGTGCGCTCGCGGTGGTCACGGTCACCGCGTCGGCCGCTGCGGGCCGCGCGGGGCGGCTCTCGGCCGTGGACGCCCTCGCGGTCGGCCGGACGCCGGCCGCGGGCCGCGGGCGGTACGCCGCCCGGGTCGCCGCGCGGCTGCCTCTGTCCCGGCCGGTGACTCTGGGACTCGCCCGTCCGTTCAGCGCTCCGGCTCGCGCGGTGGCGATGGTCCTCGCGATCGCGTTCGGCGCCGCGGCCGTCACGCTCGCGGCCGGGCTGGCGACTTCGCTGAACCGGATCCAGGTCGCCGCGGACCACTCGGCGGCCGACCTGGTCGTCGACGGGTTCGGAGGCGACGGTCCACCGGGGGCCGAGCACATGCCGAAGCCCGGCACGGAACCGGAACCGGCCGACCCGGTGGCTGTCGCCGGCGCGCTCGACGCCCAGTCCGGCACCGGGCACTGGCTCGGGTACGCCGAGACGGACGTCGTCGTCCCGGGACTGACGGGCGGCAACTCGTCCCTCGTCGAGTACACCGAGGACCCCGGGTGGGTCGGCTACGAGCTCGTCGCCGGGCGCTGGTTCACCCGCCCGGGAGAGGCCGTCGTGCCCACCGAAGTGCTGCGGTCCACCGACCGCGAGATCGGGGACTCGCTCACGCTCACCCTCGACGGGACGCCGGTGACCCTGACGATCGTCGGGGAGGTCTTCGACCCGGGCAACAACGACGGGCTCGTCCTCACCCAGGCCAGCCCCGGCACGACGCTGACCACCTGGCTCGTCTCGGTGGCCGACGGCACCGACCCCGGCGCGTACGCCGACGCGCTCCAGCAGGCGCTGGATCCGCTGGGCCTCACCGCGCACCTGGAGGGTCCGGACGGCGCCGACGAGCTGGTCGTCATCATCGACGCGCTCGCCGGCCTGCTGACCCTGATGTTGGTCACCGTCGCGGGGCTGGGCGTCCTCAACGCCGTCGTCCTCGACGTTCGCGAGCGCGTGCACGACATCGGGATCCACAAGGCGCTGGGCATGACGCCGCGGCAGACGCTGACGGCGGTCCTCTCGTCGGTCGTGCTCATCGGGCTCGTCGGCGGCCTGGTCGGCGTACCTGCGGGGGTGGTGCTGCACGGCATCCTGATGCCCGCGATGGGAGACGGCGCCGGGGTCGAGCTGCCCCAGGTCGTGCTCCGCGTGTTCGAACCGTGGGAGCTCGTGGTGTTCGCGCTCGGCGGGCTGGTGCTCGCCGCGGCCGGCGCCCTGCTGCCCGCCGGGTGGGCGGCGCGGACCCGCACGGCGACTGCCCTGCGGACGGAGTAGCGCACCCGGCGGTTAGGGTCGTGCCACGTGGGAGCAGCCATCGAAGTAACCGATGTGGTCAAGGCGTACGGCGAGCCCAAGCTTGATCCGAGCGGTCGACGACGTCAGCTTCGACGTCGGCGAGGGCGAGTTCTTCGGGATCCTCGGGCCCAACGGCGCGGGCAAGACCACGATCCTGGAGATGATCGAGGGCCTCCGCAGGCCCGACGCCGGGACCATCACCCTGCTCGGCGAGTCACCTTGGCCGCGCAACCCCGGCCTGTTGCCGCGGATCGGCGTGCAGCTGCAGAGCACGGCCTTCTTCGAGCGGCTCACGGCTCGCGAGCAGATCCGGACCATGGCGTCCCTGTACGCCGTCGGGCCGGCCGTCGCGGACGAGTGGCTGGAGCGCGTCGGGCTGGTCGACAAGGCGGACACGCGGGTCGGGGACCTCTCCGGCGGTCAGGCCCAGCGGCTCTCGATCGCGTGCGCCCTGGTGCACGATCCCGAGGTGGTCTTCCTCGACGAGCCGACCGCGGCCCTCGACCCGCAGGCGCGTCGCAACCTGTGGGAGCTGCTGTCCGGCCTCAACGAAAGTGGCCGGACCGTCGTGCTGACCACCCACTACATGGACGAGGCCGAGGTGCTCTGCGACCGGGTCGCGATCATCGACCACGGTCAGATCCTCGAGCTCGACTCGCCGGCCAGCCTGGTGCGCGGCCTCGACGCGCCCACCCGGATCACGGTCGGCCACCGGGTCAGCTCACGGCCGGAGGAGGCGAGCGCCATCCCCGGGGTCGATGACGTCGACCGAGGACTCCACCGGCGTCGTGCTGCGCACTCGCGAGCCCGTCGTCGTGCTCACGGCGCTCGCGCGAGCAGGAGCACCTGGCCGGCATCCAGGTGCAGACCGGCACGCTCGAGGACGTCTTCTTGTCCCTGACCGGCCGCGAGTACCGCGCATGACCGCCTTCACGCAACCTGAGCCTGGCCATCGTCCGCGGCTTCGTCCGCGACAAGGCGTCGGTGTTCTTCGCCCTCGTCTTCCCGCTGATGTTCCTGGTGCTGTTCGGCGGTCTGTTCGCCGACCCGACCTCGTCGAAGGTCGACATGATCCAGGTCGGCGACGTCTCGTTCATCGACGAGATGCCGGCGGCGGAGAAGGCGGCGTTCGAGGAGACCTTCGAGATCACCCGCTCCGACGACCTCGACGCCGCGATTGCGGAGGTCAAGAAGGGCGACGCCGACGTGGCCGTCGAGATGCAGGGTGACACGCTCGTGGCCCACTACACCCGCACCGACGCGGTCAAGGCCGCGGTGACCCAGGGCGTGCTGCGCGCCTTCGTCGACAGCACGAACGTCGCGCTGTCGGGCCAGCCACCCACCTACGTGCTGCAGGCGGAGCGGGTGGAGGACGACTCCCTCAAGACCATCCAGTTCGTCACGCCCGGCCTGCTCGGTTGGGCCGTCGCGATGAGTGCCAGCTTCGGCGCCGCGGCGACCCTCAACGGCTGGCGAAACTCCAAGCTGTTGCGACGGCTCCAGCTCGCGCCGGTGCCGACCGGGACGATCGTCGGCGCGCGGGTGACGGTGACCGTGGGCGTCGCACTCACGCAGATGGCGATCTTCCTCGGGCTCGGGGTCGCGGCGTTCGGCCTCCAGCTGACCGGTGCCTGGCCTGCGTCCATCCCCCTGCTGGTGATGGGCACGCTGTGCTTCATGGCCATCGGGCTGCTGGCCGGTGCCGTCGCCAAGACCACCGAGGGCGCGGTCAACATGGCCAACTTCATCGTGCTGCCGATGGCGTTCCTCAGCGGTTCGTTCTTCCCGCTGGAAGCGGCGCCCGACTGGCTCCAGGCCCTCGCCCACGTGCTCCCGCTCTGGTGGCTCAACGAGGGGATGCTCGACGTGATGGTTCGCGGGGAGCCGGCCTCGGCGGTGTTGTTGCCGATGCTGGTGCTGGCGGCGTTCGCGGTGGTCGTCACCGCTCTGGCCGCCAAGCTCTTCCGCTGGGAGTCGGCCTAGCTGGCCTTCTTGGCGGCCTTCTTCGCCGCGGCCTTCTTGGTCGTCTTCTTCGCGGCGGTCTTCTTCGTCGTCGACTTCTTCGCGGCGGCCTTCTTGGCGGGCTTCGCCTCGTCGTCGTCCTTCGAGCTCGACTCGCCACGCGCGGTCTTGGCGGCGTCGACGGACCGCTGGAGCGCGGCCAGCAGGTCGACGACCTCGCCGGAGGACTTGGTGGCGGCCGGGGTCTTCTTGACCTCGCCGCCCTCGATCTTGGCCTTCACCAGCGCCTCGACGGCGCCGGCGTAGTCGTCCTCGAACTCGCTGGCGTCGAAGTCGCCCGCGAGGGTCTCGACGAGCATGTTGGCCATCTTGACCTCGGCGGGCTTGACGTCGCCGGCCTCGACGTTGAAGTCGGCGGCGCGCACCTCGTCGGGCCACATCATCGTCTGCAGCACGATCACCTCGTCGCGAACACGCAGCACCGCCATCGAGGTGCGGTTGCGGATCGCGACGGTGACCACGGCCATCCGGTCGGCGTCGAGCAGGGCCTGGCGCAGCAGCGCGTAGGGCTTGGTGCCGCTCTTCTCGGGCTCGAGGTAGTAGGACTTCTCGAACCAGATCGGGTCGATCTGCTCGCGCGGGACGAACTTCTCCACCGCGATCTCGCGCGACGAGGCCGACGGCAGGTCGGCGAAGTCGTCGTCGTCGAGGATGACCATCTCGCCGTCCTCGGTCTCGTAGCCCTTGGCGATGTCGGAGTAGGGCACCTCCTCGCCGTCGATCGAGCAGACGCGTTGGTACTTGATCCGGCCGCCGTCCTTGGCGTGGACCTGACGGAACGACACGTCGTGGGACTCGGTGGCGGCGTAGAGCTTCACCGGCACGCTGACCAGCCCGAACGACACGGCGCCCTTCCAGATGGCTCGCATGGGAGCAGCGTACGGGGAAGGACCGACGGGCCGCCTCGACCTCGTTGGTCGAGGAAGGCGCGCTAGCGCCTGTCGAGACCCGGCGACAGGTGCGCGATCTCGACGGCGCCTCGTGGCGTTGCTAGCGCAACCTCAACGACCACGGTGGGGTGCGTCGAGATGTCCGCCATGCGTCCGATGCTCGCCACGAAGGGCACCTACGTGCCTCGCGGCGAGGAGTGGGTGCACGAGGTGAAGTGGGACGGCGTGCGGGCGCTGACCGAGGTGCGCGACGGGCGGCTGCGGATGTTCAGCCGCAACGGCAACGACATCACCGTCGCCTGGCCGGAGCTCAGCACGTCGCCTCTCGGCGACCGGGACCTGCTGGTCGACGGCGAGATCATCGCCCTCAACGAGCACGGGCTCCCGGACTTCCGGATGCTGCAGGACCGGATGCACCTGCGCAACGCGCAGACCGCGCGCAGGCTCGCCGCGACCGTCCCGGCGACGTACATGGTCTTCGACCTGCTCCGCCTCGACGGCGAGGACCTCACGGCCTCCCGTGGGAGGAGCGCCGCGCGCGGCTCGAGGGCCTGGGCTGGCTCGAGCACCTGGCAGGTGCCGGCGGTGTACGACGACGGGCCGATGCTCTACGACGCCACCTTGGCCGCAGGGGCTCGAGGGCGTGGTCAGCAAGCGCCGCTCGTCGAAGTACCAGTTCGACCGCCGCACCGACTCCTGGCTCAAGCTCGCGCACCGGCTGAACGCGTCGTTCGTGGTGGGCGGCTGGCGGCCGCAGGAAGGCTCCGCGGCCGGCAACCTGGCCGCCGTGCTGGTGGGGGAGATGACCGCCGAGCGGCCTGCTCTACCGCGGCCGCGTCGGCAGCGGCATCGGTCCGAAGGCGGGCGCCCAGCTGACCAAGCTGCTGGCCGGCCGCGACCGCGGACGACAGCCCGTTCGACGACGAGGTGCCGAAGGTCGACGCGCTCGGCACCCACTGGGTCGAGCCGTTCCTCGTCATCGACGTCGACAGCCACGCGACCGCCAAGAACCAGCGCCTGCGCCAGCCGTCGTACCGCGGCGTGCGCAGCCGACCTGAGCCCGGAGGACCTGCTGACGATGAGCCCCAAGGATTCGCCAGGAGGTGCGCGTCGACGTCGAGGGCCGCACGCTCAAGCTGAGCAACCTCGACAAGGTGCTCTACCCGCGCACCGGCACGACCAAGGGCGAGGTGCTCAACTACTACGCCCAGGTCGCGCCCGCGATGCTGCCGCTGCTCGCCGACCGCTGCGCGACGCGGGTCCGCTGGCCCAACGGCGTGGAGAAGCAGAGCTTCTTCGAGAAGAACATCCCGAACGGCACGCCGTCCTGGGTGCGCACGGCCGAGGTGCCGACGACCGGGTCGCGCGCCCAGGCAAGTGGTCGGGCGCGCAACGGCGACGTCCTCGTCTTCCCGATCGTCGACGACCTCGCCACCTTGACCTGGCTGGCCAACCTGGCCGCGCTCGAGCTGCACGTGCACCAGTGGACCGTCACCAAGGGCGGCAAGGTACCAGCATTTGGGCGCCAACCGCCTCGTCATCGACCTCGACCCGGGCGACGGCGCCGGCCTCCACGAGTGCTGCCAGGTCGCCCTGCTGGTGCGCGACAAGCTGGCCGAGCGCAACCTCGAGGCCGAGGCGGTGACCAGCGGCAGCAAGGGCCTGCACCTGTACGCCGCCCTGCCGCGCCGCAAGAACCCCGACGACTCCACGGCGCTGGCCAAGGACGTCGCCGAGGATCTCGCCAAGGAGCACGCCAAGCTGGTGACCGCGACGATGACCAAGTCGAAGCGGTCGGGCAAGGTGTTCCTCGACTGGTCCCAGAACGCCGGTTCCAAGACGACGCTCTCGCCGTACTCGCTGCGCGGCCGGGAGCTGCCCACGGTCGCCACCCCGATCACCTGGGACGAGGTCGAGGCCGGGGCCGACGATCCGCTCGGGCTCGAGCAGTTCCGTTTCGAGGAGGTCTTGGAGCGGCTCGCCGACGGGCGCTAGCCTGATCGAGCGCGAGAATGGCGGGTCGAGACCCGTTATTCAGGTACTTCGTCGCGCTTGTTACCAAAGCGTTGATGTTCTGTGGGTGTTCTGTAGTTTTCGTGAGTGGCACGCCGACATAGCGTTTCGCGAGAAACCTGCCAGGTTCGGGTACGACCGGGGGGACGTCCCGAACCTGGCATTTCATGCGTCCGGGCTTCTGCCCGCAGCTCCCACGTTCACCTGGCGTGGACCCGCCAGGACGGGAGTTCCTGACGGGTCACGGCTCGCACAAGCCAAATTCTGCGCGATGAGCGGCTCTCACGCCGTAGATCGTCCTATGCTCAGGCATCGTGGGGGGTTCCGTGCTCGTCGTCGAGGACGAGCGTGACATCGCGTTTCCGCTCGTCCGCACGCTGGAGCGCGAGGGCCACGACGTGGCCTGGGTCGACAACGGGCGCGACGTGCTCGACGCGGTGGGTCAGCGGGCCATCGACGTGGTCATCCTCGACCTGTCGCTGCCCGACATGGACGGGCTCGACGTCTGCCGTGCCCTGCGCGAGAGCGGCTACGACGGCGCCATCTTGATCGTCACCGCGCGCACCGGCGAGCTCGACCGCGTGGTCGGCCTCGACAGCGGCGCCGACGACTACCTCACCAAGCCCTTCGGCCTGGCCGAGCTCCAGGCCCGCGTGCGCGCCCTGCTGCGGCGTACCCGCCCTCGCGGCGACTACGCCACGAGCCCCGACCACGGTCTCCGGCTCGATGTCGAGGCGCGCCGGGTCTACGCCGGTGAGGCCGAGATCAGGCTGACCAGCAAGGAGTTCGACGTCCTGACCGTCCTGGAGGCCCACCGCGACAAGGTGGTGCCCCGCGGTCGCCTGATGTCGGAGGTGTGGGACGAGAACTGGTACGGCTCGACCAAGACCCTCGACGTGACCATCGGCCGGCTGCGCCACAAGCTCGAGGAGGCCGGGCTGCCCGACCGCGTGGTCGCCGTCCGCGGCGTGGGCTTCCGGCTCGAGCACACCCGCCCTGCGGGCTGAACTGGCTCACCCCGCGCGACGTACCCTCCCGACATGGGGGAGATGTGAGGCCTGCCCACCGTTCCGTCCACCGCTGGGCGGCCGTGGCCGCCGGCACGCTCCTCCTCGTCGCCGGCCCGGTCGCGGTGCGGGCGTGGCCCGCGCAGGACCGAGACGTCAGCGCGGCCGAGCTCCTCGCCACGATCCAGGACAATCTCGACCACCCCTACTCCGGCTACGTCGAGACCCGGGGCACCTTGCAGCTGCCGGTGGCCGACCGCTTCACCGACGTCGGCGACCTGTTCGGCAGCACGACGCGGATGCGGGTGTGGTGGCGCTCCGAGGACGCCTGGCGCGTCGACAAGCTGCTCACCACGGGCGAGCAGGACCTGATCCACAACGTGCAGGGCACCACCCGGTGGCGCTATGAGCAGAACGACGCGGACCTCAGCCACGACCCCGCCATCCGACTGCCGCGCACGGCCGACCTCGTGCCGCCCGCAGTCGCCGACCTGTTGCTCGACGGTGTCGACGTCTCAGAGGTACGGCGCCTGCCCGCCGCCCGCGTGGCGGGTATCGACGCGCTCGGGCTGCGGATGACACCTGCCGCGCCGCAGTCGAGCATCGACCGCGTCGACGTCTGGGTCGATCCCGACAGCGGAGTGGTGCTCCGCGTCGCCGTGCTCGGCAGCGGCTCGGGCACCCCGGCGTTCACGACCGAGTTCGACGACTTCTCGCCGGCCACGCCGCCGGCCGAGCGCACGTCGTTCGTGCCCCCGCGGGGTGCTGACTTCGACTTCGACGAGGTGCTCGACATCGCCGACGCGGCCAACCAGTACGCGCCGGTCGAGCCGCCCGACACCGTCGCCGGGTTGGTGAAGGCGCCGCAGGCCGACCGGGCGGTCGGCATCTACGGCTCGGGCGTGACCCGCCTGCTCGCCATCCCCCTGCGCGACCGCGAGGCAGACCCGCTGCGCGAACAGCTGCGGATCACCCCCGGCGTCCGCACCGTCGAGCAGGGCACCTTGGTCACGATCGGACCGCTGGGGGTGCTGATGGGCGGCGATGACGGGCAGGGCGGCTGGCTGGTCGCCGGTACGGTCACGCCGGCCGCGCTGGTCCGGGCCGTGGAGGACCTCTACCGCGGCACCGTGATCGTGGGCGACGGCCGATGACCGACCCGAAGAGCGTCATCCGCACGCAGGGCCTGACCAAGAGGTACGGCGCCATCACCGCCGTGGACGGGATCGACCTCGACGTCCGAGAGGGCGACGTCTACGGATTCCTGGGCGCGAACGGCTCGGGCAAGACGACGACCGTGCGGCTCCTGCTGGGGCTGGTGCTGGCCACGTCCGGCACGGCCGAGGTCCTCGGCCGGACGATGCCGAGAGGGGCGTCCGAGGTGCTGCCGCAGGTCGGGGCACTCGTCGAGTCGCCGGCGGCGTACCCGCGGCTGTCGGGCCGCGCCAACCTGCGGGTGCACGACGCGCTCGGCGGCGGGCGGCGCGCGGGGCGGGCGGGCCGCGTCGACGACGTGCTCGACCAGGTCGGGCTCGGCGGTGTCGACGAGCGGCCGGTGGCGGCGTACAGCCTGGGGATGCGCCAGCGTCTCGGGCTCGCCCACGCGCTGCTGGCCCCGCCGACGACTGGGTCGTCAGCTGGGCCGCGGCTGCTGGTGCTCGACGAGCCCACCAACGGCCTCGACCCGCAGGGCATCCGCGAGATCCGGCGGCTGCTGCTCGACCTCAACGCGGCCGGCACCACCATCTTCTTGTCGAGCCACCTGCTCGCCGAGGTCGAGCAGATGGCCACGCGGGTGGGGGTCCTCGACCGCGGTCGCCTCGTGGTCCAGGAGCAGCTCGACGTGCTCAAGCGCCCGACCGGCCGGACCTACGTCAGGACCCCGGACGTGGCGCGTGCGCGCGCCCTGCTGGACGGGCAGGTCGAGTCGTTCGACGAGTCGTCGCTGCTCGTGCGGGTGCCCGACGTCGCGGCCCTCAACGCCGCGCTCGTCCACGGCGGGGTGCGGGTCAGCGAGCTGGCTCCCGAGCAGCACACCCTCGAGGACGTCGTCCTGGAGGCCACCTCCGCGGCGGGGGACCGGTTCGACCGGGCACCGGCTGGGGGGCCGGCGTGACTCGGGTCCTGTGGGTCGAGCTGCACCAGCTGGTGCGGAGCCGCCGGACCTGGGTGACGATCCTGCTGATCGACCTCCTGCCGACGATCGTGGCGGTGTTGTTGGCGATGACCGACATCGGGCCGCGCCCCGGCACCGGGCCCGCGTTCCTCTCGGCGGTGCTCACCGACGGCACGCTCTTTCCCCTGGCGGCGATGGCGATCGTGCTGCCGCTGTTCCTGCCCATCGCGGTAGCCGTCCAGGCCGGTGACGCGATCGCGGGCGAGGCGCAGCAGGGCACGCTGCGCTACTTGCTCGTACGGCCCGTGGGTCGGACCCGCCTGCTGGTGGCCAAGCTCCTCGGCGTGATGGCGTTCGTGCTGCTGACCCTCGCGGTGGTCGCCGCGACGGCGTACGTCGCCGGTGTGCTGCTCCTCGGCAACGGCGACATCGGCCAGACCACGACCGTCTCGGGCACGGCGCTCAGCCAGCAACAGCTGATCGGGCGCACGTTCCTGGCGCTCGGCTACGCGCTGCTGTGCATGCTCGGCGTTGCGGCTGTCGCGCTGTTCCTCTCGACCGTCCTCGACACCCCGCTCGGCGCCGCCCTCGGCACGATGGCGCTGCTCGTCGCCTCGACGCTGCTGCTCACCCTCGACGCCGCCGACGCCGTCGCGGGCTACCTGCCCACCCGGTACTGGCTGGCCTTCGTCGACCTGTTCCGCGACCCCATCCACTGGCGCGACGTCGTCCGCGGAACCCTCCTGCAGGGCGCGTACGTCGTGGTGTTCCTCGGCGCCGGCTGGGCCAACTTCGCGACCAAGGACATCAAGAACTGACCCCACCGTCTCGTTGGTTGAGGTGAGACGAGGGCGTCCGACGCCCGTAGCGCTCGAAACCGGGTCTCGTCGACAGGCGCGCGCGCCTACCTGCGCGTCAGCAGATCTCGGGGCCGGGTACGGCGGGCGCCGCGACCGCGAGCTCCCGTGTCACGGCCGCGATCACGATCGGGTCCTGGGGGAGCTCGCCGTGGCTGACGACGGCGCGCGGGCAGACGGACTGGAGGGTGAAGCCCACCGCGCCCTCGAGCTCTGACGAGGACGGCGGAACCACGATGCGGTCGTCGGTGGTCCAGATCGACACCCAGAGTGGTCCCTCGGGCGTCTCGTCGCCGGCGTTGAGCTTGCGCAGCAGCTCGCTGTCCGGCTGGAGCTGACGGCAGGCCTCGGGGCAGGAGTCAGGGGCCACGTCGCCGCCGAGGCCCGCCAGGTCGGTGCCGTGGTGGGGAGAGCCGATGGTGACGACGCGGCGGGCGAGGCGGGCGCCGCCGTGCTCGCGCACCCACAGCCGGGCCACCACGCCTCCGGCCGAGTAGCCGACCACGTCGACCGACCGTGCGCCGGTGCGGTCCAGGGCGAGGATCGCGGCCTTCTCCAGCTCACGGGCCTGCTGGTCGAGGTCGCCGGTGTTGTCGCCGGGCAGGTCGACGACCGTCACCTCGCGGCCCTGGACGCGCAGGGCGTCGGCCAGCACCTCCAAGCCGGCCGTCCCGCCGCCGTACCCGGGCACCAGCAGCACGGGCCCCTGGCGTCTCCTGCGACACCGGCCGGACCGCCTCGTCGCGCGAGGCCCAGAGCGCGACGCCCACGGCCGCCGCCACGCACCAGCGGCGAGCACGACGAGGCCGAGCACGAACCGCCGGCGAGCGGGAGAGAGGCCGTCGAGCACGTCCCGATCCTGACGGGTCGCGCAAGCGGACTCGCCGTCCGTGACGGAAAGCACCATCCCAGGGGCCGAACATCATGCTTTTCGTCACTGACGACGGTGCCCCAGGTGCCTCAGACGCGTGAGATAGGTAGGGCTGGCGCCCAAACCTAAGGATGCTTACCGATCCGCGAGGCCTGCCTTACGACGACTGTGGAGTCATGACTACCAACGGAATCCACCCCTTCCTCGCCGCCCAGATCGCCCGCTACCGGGCCGACGACCTCGTCCGCGAGGCCAACAACTCCCGCCGCGCCAAGCTCGCCCGCCGGCGGGGCCGCCGTACCCGCTGACGCGATCCCGCGATCCGCGAGTCCGCGACTCCACGTCATTGCTGCGAAAGCGACCCGCCACCACCTGTTCCCGCCAACCCCTCCCGAGGGTGATGGTGCTGGAGAGAGGGCGGGTCGCGCCCGGGAGACATCCGGCGCGACCCTCGAGCAGAGGTGGGTGCGCGTTGACTGCTGTCGCCGAGAACGAGACCCAATCGAGTGACGGGGCCGGACGAAGGTGTCGTCCACATCCTCTGGATGAACGGCGGGCTCAGCTGCGACGGCGACTCGGTCGCCCTCACCGCTGCCACCCAGCCGAGCATCGAGGAGATCGTCCTGGGGGCCCTGCCGGGACTTCCGAAGATCGCGGTCCACTGGCCGCTGATCGACTTCGAGTGCGGACCCGAGCAGGGCGCCGACAACTTCATCGAGTGGTGGCACAAGGCCGACCGCGGCGAGCTCGAGCCGTTCGTGCTGGTGGTCGAGGGTTCGATCCCCAACGAGGCGATCAAGGAGGAGGGCTACTGGGCCGCGTTCGGGAACAACCCGATGACCGGGCAGCCGATGAAGACCTCCGAGTGGCTCGACCGGCTGGCGCCCAAGGCGACAGCGATCATCGCGGTCGGCACCTGCGCGACGTACGGCGGCATCCACGCCATGTCGGGCAACCCGACGGGAGCGATGGGCGTGCCCGACTACCTCGGCTGGAAGTGGACGTCGAAGGCCGGGCTGCCGATCGTGTGCGTGCCCGGGCTGCCCGATCCACCCCGACAACCTGTCCGAGACGATCATCTACCTGCTCTACCAGGTCGCCGGCCAGGCGCCGATGATCCCGCTCGACGAGGCGCTGCGGCCGCGCTGGCTGTTCGGCGCCACCGTGCACGAGGGCTGCGACCGGGCGGGGTACTACGAGCAGGGCGACTTCGCGACGGAGTACGGCTCGGAGAAGTGCATCGTCAAGCTCGGCTGCTGGGGACCGGTCGTCAAGTGCAACGTGCCGAAGCGCGGCTGGATCAACGGCGTCGGCGGCTGCCCCAACGTGGGCGGCATCTGCATCGGCTGCACGATGCCGGGCTTCCCCGACAAGTTCATGCCGTTCATGAACGAGCCACCGGGGGCCAAGCTCTCGACCCGCGGCAGCGCGATCTACGGCAAGGCCGTGCGCCGGCTGCGTGCGCGTGACCATGAAGACCCTGGACCAGGAGCCCAAGTGGCGCTCGAAGGGCAACGACCTCAAGACCGGCTTCCAGAAGACCTGGTGAGGAAGACATGACCATCACCGAACCGCGCAAGACCTCCACCCAGGACACCGACGTCGTCGAGATGTCGTGGGACCCGGTCACCCGGATCGTCGGCTCGCTCGGCATCTACGCGACCATCGACTTCAAGCAGAAGGAAGTCCGCGAGTGCCACAGCACCTCGTCGATCTTCCGCGGCTACTCGCCTGTTCATGAAGGGCAAGGACCCGCGCGACGCGCACTTCATCACCAGCCGGATCTGCGGCATCTGCGGCGACAACCACGCGACCTGCTCGGTCTACAACCAGAACATGGCCTACGGCGTCGCGCCGCCGCACCTCGGCGAGTGGATCATCAACCTCGGCGAGGCCGCGGAGTACATGTTCGACCACAACATCTTCCAGGAGAACCTGGTCGGGGTGGACTACTGCGAGCGGATGGTCAAGGAGACCAACCCGGGTGTGCTCGACAAGGCCAACAACACCGAGGCCCCGCACGCCGCCGAGCACGGCTACCGCACCATCGGCGACATCATGCGCTCGCTCAACCCGCTCGAGGGCGAGTTCTACCGCGAGGCCCTGCACGTCTCCCGCTACACGCGCGAGATGTTCTGCCTGATGGAGGGCCGCCACGTCCACCCGAGCACGCTGTACCCGGGCGGCGTCGGCACGACGGCCACGATCCAGCTGTTCACCGACTACCTGACGCGGCTGATGCGCTACGTCGAGTTCATGAAGAAGGTCGTGCCGATCCACGACGACCTGTTCGACTTCTTCTACGAGGCCCTGCCGGGCTACGAGCACGTCGGCGAGCGGCGCATCCTGCTGGGCTGCTGGGGCAGCCTCAACGACCCGGCGCACTGCGACTTCCGCTACGAGACGATGTCCGACTGGGGCAAGAAGATGTTCGTCACCCCGGGCGTCGTCGTCGACGGCAAGCTGGTCACCAACGACCTGGTCGACATCAACCTCGGCATCCGCATCCTGCTCGGCCACTCCTACTACGAGGACTGGGTGAAGTCGGGCCGCGAGGTGTTCGTGACCAAGGACCCGCTCGGCAACCCGGTCGACGAGCGGCACCCGTGGAACCAGCACACGATCCCCAAGCCGCAGGCGCGCGACTGGGACAACGCCTACTCGTGGACGATGTCGCCGCGCTGGTTCGACGGCACCGACCACCTCGCCCTCGACACCGGCGGCGGCCCGATCGCCCGGCTGTGGTCGACGGCGCTGTCCGGGCTCGTCGACGCCGGCGGCTACGTCGTGGCGACCGGCCACAGCGTGCAGATCAACCTGCCGCGCACGGCGCTCAAGCCCGAGGTCAGCTTCGAGTGGAAGATCCCGAAGTGGAGCAACGCCCTGGAGCGCAACCGGGCGCGCACCTACTTCCAGGCGTACGCCGCCGGGCTGGCGCTGTACTTCTGCGAGAAGGCGCTGGCCGAGGTCCGCGCCGGGCAGGACGGATACCTGGACGAAGTTCGAGGTACCCGACGAGGCCGTCAGCGTCGGCTTCACCGAGGCGGTGCGCGGGGTGCTCAGCCACCACATGGTCATCAAGAAGGGCAAGATCGCCAACTACCACCCCTACCCGCCGACCCCGTGGAACGGCAGCGTCCGCGACACCTACGGCACTCCCGGTCCCTACGAGGACGCCGTGCAGAACACGCCGATCTTCGAGGAGAACCCGCCCGACAGCTTCAAGGGCATCGACATCATGCGCGCGGTCCGCAGCTTCGACCCGTGCCTGCCGTGCGGCGTGCACATGTACACCGGCGGCGGCAAGGTCGTCGAGCACCTGCACACGCCGTCCGTGCCGGTGAAGCCCTACTGACGACCGACGGGCGGGCGGTGCACGAGCTCGGCATCACCCAGGACCTGGTCGACCTCGTCGCCGAGCGCACGGCCGGCCGGCGCGTGGTCGCGGTCAACGTGCGCGTCGGTGACGCGGCCGGGATCGTGCCCGACGCGATGGCGTTCGCCTTCGACGTCGTGACCTACCAGACCGCGCTGGAGGGCGCCCGGCTCGTCATCGAGGAGGTCGTCCGGCGACGACCTGTCGCTCGTCTCGGTCGAGCTCGTGAAGGAGCCGTCATGTGCGTGACCTGTGGCTGCGCGGCGAGGAGGGCGCGCTGGCGCCGTGACGAGACGCTCGTCGAGCCCGGTGGTCCGTGACGAGCCTCCGGCCCTCCTCGACCAGCGGGCAGACCGAGCTGCTCCACGTCGAGCAGCGGTTGCTGGCCAAGAACGACGCGCTCGCCGACCACGTCCGCGAGTCGCTCGCCGTACGACGGGTGGCCGCCGTCAACCTGATGAGCTCGCCGGGCGCCGGCAAGACCTCGCTGCTGGAGCGCACCATTGCCGCGTTCCGACCCCTCCGCGAGGTGTGCGTGATCGAGGGCGATCAGGAGACGTCCTTCGACGCCGACCGGATCCGCGCTGCCGGCGCCCGTGCGGTCCAGGTCAACACCGGGGCGGGCTGCCACCTCGACGCCGCGATGGTGCACCGCGCCCTGCACGACCTCGACCCGCCCGACGGCTCCCTGCTGGTGTCGAGAACGTCGGCAACCTGGTCTGCCCGGCCCTCTTCGACCTCGGCGAGCGCGCGAAGGTCGTGGTCATCTCGGTGACCGAGGGCGACGACAAGCCGCTGAAGTACCCGCACATGTTCGCGGCCGCCGACCTGGTGGTGGTCAACAAGACCGACCTGCTGCCGTACGTCGACTTCGACGTCGACGCGCTCGCCGAACGGGCCCGCAGCCTCAACCCGGCCGTCGAGGTGCTGCCGCTCTCGGTGCGCACGGGCGAGCGCTTCGACGAGTGGATCGTCGTGGCTCGTCCGGGCTGGGTCGTCGAGGAAGGAGCCCCGCGTGGAGCAGCCGTCGGTCCGTGAGGCCAGCGAGCGCATCGAGGTGCTGCTCGACGAGCTCGCCCAGGGCGCGCCGCCCGCCGTGATGGGGCGGGTCGAGGAGCTGCTCCAGTGCGTGCTGGGCCTCTACGGCGCGGGGCTCGAGCGGGTCCTGGAGCACGCGTCGGCCCGGACAGCCGTACGCCGCCTCGCCGACGACGAGGTGGTCGGCAACCTGCTGGTGCTCCACGACCTGCACCCCGACGACGTCGACACCCGCGTGCAGCGCGGCGCTCGACCAGGTCCGCCCCTACCTCGGCTCGCACGCGGGCGGCGTGTCGCTCTCCGGCGTCGACGCCGACGGCGTCGTGCACCTCCGGCTCGAGGGCAGCTGCGACGGCTGCCCGTCGTCGGCGATGACGGTCAAGAGCGCCATCGAGGACGCCATCCTGGCGGCCGCACCCGACGTGGTCGCGGTCGAGGCCGAGGGCATGGTCGAGCGAGGCGCCGACGCTGCTCCAGATCCAGCCGCTTCCGAGCCGCGACGACGACGGGCGGCGACACGGGGCTGGGTGCACCTCGACCTCGACGTGCCGCCCGGCACGATGGCCCACGTGCACGCGGGCGATGCCGAGGTCGCTCGTGGCCAACCTGTCCGGGACCCTGGTGGCCTACGTCGACCGCTGTCCGGCGTGCCTGCAGGCGCTGTCGCGCGGGACGCTCGACGGCGTCGTGCTCACCTGCGCCTGCGGGACGTCGTACGACGCCCGCCTCGCCGGCCGCGCGTTCGCCGATGGCGGCGAGCCCCTGCGGCCGCTGCCGCTGCTGCCCGAGGCGGGTGCTGGAAGGTCGCGGTCCCCGCGGGGGCCGGTCGAGCCAGCGTGACCGGCCTCGGCTCGCTGCGCCGGATCGCCGCAGCCGAACCGCCCCAGGCCGCGCAGGCGTCGAGCCGGAGGAGCGCTGCGAGTTCTGCGCCGTCGACATCGGCGAGCGGCACGGCCACGTGGCCGACCTGCAGGACCACCGGCTGCTGTGCGTGTGCCGGCCCTGCTACCTGCTGTTCGGGCCGCGCGGGTCCGGTGGCGGTCGCTACCGCGGCGTCGGCGAGGACGTCCGCCGGGTCGACGACCTGCGCGTCGACCGACGCCCAGTGGGACGCGCTGAAGATCCCCGTCGACCTCGTCTTCTTCTTCCGCCAGACCGGCCAGCCGACGGGCTGCTGACGTTCTACCCCGGCCCGGCGGCGCCACCGAGTCCGCTGCTCGACCTCTCCGCGTGGAGCCGACCTGGCCGCGGCCAACCCCGTGCTCGACGCGGTCGAGCCCGACGTCGAGGCGGTGCTGCTGCGGCGGCACGACGACCGGCTTCTCCTGCTACCTGGTGCCGATCGACGTCTGCTACGAGCTGGTCGGCGAGGTCCGGCTCTCGTGGACCGGGCTCGGCGGCGGCCCCGAGGTGTGGCAGGCGATCGGCGACTTCTTCGAGGCGCTCGACGAGCGGCGAGCCCGTCCCGCGTGTCCGAGATCATCGGTGGGTCGGCATGACGCAGGACCCTCGTGCCCGGCATCGACCTCGACTTCACCTGCGTCGACGTCGTTGCCGACCGCTACGCCGCCGGCCCGACCGTGCTCCTGAAGATGCGCGCCACCGAGCACCGGCGGTCAGCGCGTGCACGCGGTGGCGCTGCGCTGCCAGGTGCGGGTCGAGCCGGTCCGCCGGTCCTACGGCGACGGGCGAGGCGGGCAAGGTGGTCGACCTGTTCGGCGACCGGACCCGCTGGGGCAGCACCATGCAGCCGATGCAGCTGGCGTTCCTGTCACAGGTGCTGCCGACGCTTCACCGGCGAGCTGCGACTTCGACCTGGTGCTGCCGCTGTCAGCTACGACGTCGAGGTCGCCGCCCACAAGTACCTCGCCGCGCTCGAGGACGGGCGAGGTGCCGCTGATCCTGCTGTTCAGCGGCACCGTGTTCAGCGGCGCCCTCGGGTCGCTGTCGGTGCAGCCCGTGCCGTGGCACAAGGAGACCCAGGTGCGGATGCCGGTCGCGGTCTGGCGCGAGGCGATGGACGCGCACTTCCCCGGCCAGGCGTGGCTGCGCCTGAGCCGGACGACGTACGACGACCTGGCGACGTACCGCGGGAAGCACGGGCTGGTCGGCTGGGACGACGTCGTCGCGCAGCTGCTCCGGGAGGCCGAGTCGTGAGCGACGGCGCGCTCGAGGCAGGCCCGCGCGGTGGCGGACGCGGTGCTCTACGAGGGCTACGTGCTCTACCCCTACCGGGCCAGCGCGCCGAAGAACCAGGTGCGGTGGCAGTGGGGCGTGCTGATGCCACCGGACGCCGTCGAGCAGGACGAGTCCGAGCGGCGTGGTGCCGGACGGCCGTGGTCGTCGACGGTGAGCCGAGCCGCGCTGCGGGCGACCGTGCGGTTCCTGCAGGTCCAGCACCGGTCGGTCGAGGACGCCGACGGCGTGACTGTCGAACGGCTCGACGCCGGTGACACGGTCTACGTGCCGTGGGACGAGGCCGTCGAGGAGGAGACGGTCCTCGAGGTTCCGCTCGACGAGCCGGCGACGTTCGACCTGACGGTCTGCCGGCGGCGAGCTCGAGTCGAGGACGGTGCCCGGTGGCCGGCTGGTGCGCACCCGCGAACCGCTCGCCCTGCGGGTGACGACCACGGTCGAGCGACCCGGTGTCGCCGTACGCCGTCACGCTGCTGACCCTCCGCGTCGAGAACCGCACCGGCGCCGCCCGCACCCCGGCCACGAACCGGCCGCAGTGGCTGCGCCGCGCTCTGGTCGCCTGCCACCTGCTGCTCGAGGTCGACGGACGCGGCGTTCGTGTCGCTGCTCGACCCGCCGCAGTGGGCGGTCGCGTTCGTGGCGGCGTGCGAGAACGACGGGGTCTTCCCGGTGCTCGCCGGGCCGGACGACCAGGCGCGGCGTGGTGCTCAGCTCGCCGATCATCCTCTACGACCACGCCCAGCTGGCGCCGCAGAGCAAGACGGCGTTCTTCGACTCCCTGGAGATCGACGAGCTGCTCAGCCTGCGCACGATGACGCTCTCGGAGGAGGAGAAGCGCGAGGTGCGAGGCACCGACCCGCGCGCCGCCGCGCTCCTCGACGAGGTCGACCACATGCCCGACGAGCTGTGGGACCGGCTGCACGGCACGGTGCGCTACCTCGACGCGCATGACGGCCGCGGCTCGCGCCGCGCCGCCGCCCGGAGCCCGCCGCACCGCTCGACGTCCCGTGGTGGGACCCGGGCGCCGACGCGTCCGTCGACCCGGAGCACGACGCGGTCACCATCGCCGGCGTTCCCGTGCGCCGAGGCACCCGCGTCGTGCTCCGCCCCGGGGCCCGTCAGGCGGACGCGCTACGACCTCTTCCTGGCCGGGCACACCGCGACCGTGGCGGCGGTGCTGCACGACGTCGACGGCAACGACCACCTCGCCGTGACGGTCGACGACGACCCCGGCGCCGACCTGAAGCTCGCCCACGGCCGCTACCTGTACTTCGCCCCCGACGAGGTCGAACCGCTCGGTGGCGCCGTCGTGAGGTGCATGAGCGGTGCTGGTCGCCTGCGTCGGCAACATCTTCCTCGGCGACGACGGCTTCGGCGTCCACGTCGCGGCCGCACTGGCCGAGGCGTGACCGTGCCGGACGGCGTACGGGTCGAGGACTACGGCATCCGGTCGGTGCACCTGGTCTACGAGCTGATGGACGGGTACGACGTCCTGGTGCTCGTCGACACCGTCGGCCGGCAGACCGGTCCGCCCGGGTCGCTCTACGTGATCGAGCCCGACCTCGCCACTCCGGCGGTCGCGGCCGACTGCCCGAGGTCCTGCTCGACCCGCACGACCTGTCGCCGGGCGGCGCGATGGAGCTGGT
This sequence comes from uncultured Actinomycetota bacterium, assembly GCA_963758885.1. GTDB lineage: Bacteria > Actinomycetota > Actinomycetes > Propionibacteriales > Nocardioidaceae > Nocardioides. Next base: position 388 of record CAVWXS010000002.1, on the reverse strand, counting down.
GCCGCTGCTGGGCGGCTCGGTGGCGCGGATCCTGGTCGTCGGCGTGCAGCCCGAGACCCTGGACGACGGCATCGGGCTCTCGGCCGCCGTGGCCGCCGCCGTCGAGCCCGCCGCCGACCTGGTGCTCGACGTCGTCACCCGGGAGCTCGACCGCCTCGATCGCCCGACGTCGCCGGAGGAGGTGGATGAAGTGAAGAAGCTGTTCATGCTCGTGCTGCTCGGCGCGGCCGCCGCCGCCGCCGCGGCGTCGCTGCCCGACATCAAGCGCTACCTCGAGATGCGCCGGATGTGAGCGCGGCCGGGATAGTCCCCGACGTTTGGGTTGTTCTTCCCCCGCGAGACCAACCCAAACGTCAGGGACTATCCCGTCAGCCGAGCGGTCCCAGGA
>CAVWXS010000001.1:0-21069 GCA_963758885.1 uncultured Actinomycetota bacterium | reverse complement strand
CGGAGTTGCCGGAGGGGTCACAAGTCGAAGAGGGAGCCGGCGTCGTTGATGTTCGTGTCGGTGCGGGGGGCCTTCGGCGGCGCCTGGGGCTCGTCGTCGGCCTCGGGTTCGGCCTCGGGTCTCGGGCTGGGGACTCGTCGTCCGCGTCGAGGATCGTCTCGGGGTCGCCGGCCGCCGCCGCGGTCGCGGCCTCGCTGAGTGCGACGGGGTCGGGGCGGCCGACGTCGAAGAGGGACTGCCCCTCGGGGATGTCGTCGCCGACGTTCCAGGACGACGGTGCTGCGGGCGTGGTCTCGACAGGTGGTTCCTGAGGTGCGAGCTTGCGAGCCTCGAAGGGCTCGACCGGCGGGGGTTCGGGCTGTGCCTTCGTTTCCGGTGCGGGCGCGCCGATGTCGAAGAGCGACTGACCCTCGGGGATGGCGCTGCCGAGCGCGGGCTCGGGCTCAGGGGCGGTGCTGCCGACGCCGGCCGCCTCGGGCTCCGCCTGGTGCTTGGTCTCCTCGACCGGCGTGCCGAAGAGAGAAGCGCCGTCGCCGAACAGCGAGCCGCCGGTCTTGCCCTCGGCGTCCTGGGTGCCCTCGACCTCGGACTTGGCCTCGGTCGCTTGCGGTTTCGACTCCTGGTCCCCGAAGAGGGAGGTGGCGTCGTCGAAGAGGGACCCGCTGGTCGGCTCGGAAGGAGTCTCGACAGGCTCGACCGGCGTGGGGACACCGCCGTCCTTGCCCGTCGGTGAGGCCTCGGACTCGCCGGCGGCAGGAGGCGCGGCCGGACCGGGCGCCGTACCGGCGAGGGCCTTGGTCCGGGTGGCCGAGACGCCCTTCACCGACGCGAGCAGCATCTGCGCCACGTCGAGCACCTCGACCTCGTCGCGGGCCTCGCCCTTGCTCTGGGCGGCGGTGAGTCCGTCGTCGAGCATCACCCGGCAGAACGGGCAGCCGACGGCGATCTGGTCGGCACCGGTGCCGACGGCCTCGCGGGTGCGGTTCTCGTTGATCCGCTCGCCGATCCGCTCCTCCATCCACATCCGGGCACCGCCGGCCCCACAGCAGAAGGACCGTTCGGCCGACCGCTCCATCTCGACGTACGACGCCCCCGGCAGCACCTGGAGCAGCTCGCGGGGCGGGCTGTACACCTGGTTGTGACGCCCCAGGAAGCACGGGTCGTGGTAGGTGATCGAGCGCTTCGCGGCACCCGCGCCGTCGGCGACGGGCGTCAGCTTGCCGTCGCGCACCAGCCGGTTGAGCAGCTGGGTGTGGTGCACGACCTCGAGCTCGAGGCCGAAGTCGCGGTACTCGTTCTTGAGCGTGTTGAAGCAGTGGGCACACGTGGTGACGACCTGCTTGGTCTTCGCCTCGGTGAGCGTGGCGACGTTCTGCTGCGCCAGCCCCTGGTAGACGAACTCATTGCCGGCACGCCGCGCGGCGTCACCGGTGCAGGTCTCACCGTTGCCCAGCACGCCGAAGGAGATACCGGCGATGTTGAGCAGCTCGGCGACCGCACGGGTCGTCTTCTTGGCGCGGTCCTCGTAAGCCCCGGCGCAGCCGACCCAGAACAGCCAGTCGACCGACTCCAGCGACTCGAGGTCCTCGCCCACGACCGGCACGTCGAACTCCAGGCCCTTGGCCCAGTCCATCCGCATCGTCGGCGACATGTTCCACGGGTTGCCCTTGCCTTCCAGGCCGCGGAACAGCTGGCTCAGCTCGGCGGGGAAGTTGTTCTCGACCAGCACCTGGTAGCGGCGCATGTCGATGATGTGGTCGACGTGCTCGATGTCGACCGGGCACTGGTTGACGCAGGCGCCGCAGTTGGTGCACGACCACAGCACGTCGGGGTCGATGACGCCGTACGCCGCCTCGTCGCCGATCAATGGCCGGGCGGCCTCGGTCTTCACCGACTCGGACAGGCCGTCCCGAGCCGACTCGTCGGCCAGGATGTAGGGCGCTTTCGCGAACGCGTGGTCGCGAAGATCGAGGATGAGCATCTTCGGCGACAGTGGCTTCTCGGTGTTCCACGCCGGGCACTGCGACTGGCAGCGACCGCACTCGGTGCAGGTCGCGAAGTCGAGCAGGCCCTTCCAGGTGAAGTCCTCCACCGCGCCGATGCCGAGCTTGGCGTCCTCGTCGAGCTCCTCGAGGTCCTCCATGGTGACCGGCTTGCCGCCCGACATCATCGGGACGGCCGCGCCGAGGGCCATCGGCTGGCGGCCGAACATCACGTTGATCGGCGCCACGAAGATGTGGAGGTGCTTGGAGTGCACCACGATGACGAGGAACACCAGCATGACGCCGATGTGGAGCAGCAGCCCCAGGCCCTCCAGGAACTCCAGTGTCCCGTGGCTGAGCCCGTCGAGCAGGTTCCCGATGGCGATCGACACGAACGCGCCGCTCTCGTAGGGCAGGTTGCCCAGTGCCGACGCCGCGCCGCGGAACAGGAACAGCGACCAGATGACGTTGAAGATCATGAACAGCACGACCCACGCGCCGGTGAGGTGCGAGCCCTTGAAGCGGGACTGGCGGCCGAGTCGCTCGGGGGAGTTGCGCAGCCGGATGATCGCGAAGGTGATGATGCCCGCCAGCGCCATCAGCGCGATGAAGTCCTGCAGGAAGCCGAGCACGGGCCAGGTGCCGATGACCGGGATCGCGAAGTCGGAGCTGAAGAGGGCGCCGTACGCCTCGATGTAGACGGTGGCCAGGATCAGGAACGCCCAGAACACGAAGAAGTGCGCGGCTCCCGGCAGGCTCCACTTCAGCAGCTTCTTCTGGCCGAAGACCTCGACCAGCTGGCGCTTGGCCGCCGCGCCGAGGCGACTGGTGACTCCCTCGACCCGGCCCGGGGCCGGCTGGCCGGCAGTGATCAGCCGGTAGAGGAACGCGACCCGGCGAGCCACGATCGGCAGCGCGATCGCGTTCATCAGCAGGCCGATGACCAGCACCCAGTTCACTCGAGAGGCTCCTGTCAGGGCGTACGTCGTGGGGACTGGCCGAGCCTAGGCGGTCACGGCCCCGGAGGCAGGGGCCGCCCGGGTGAGGAGAATCCTACCGACAGGTAACTTCGCCTTTCGCTGGTTGAGGGGAAGGCCGTCAAGTCCCGTCCCGAAACCTCCGAAGTCGCGGGGTTTCGAGGCCGTCGCTGGCGCTCCTCGCACCTCAACCAGCGGCTGCCGCGAGCCCGTAGGCGCGCCGGGCGTTGTCGGCCCCGACCATCGCCCCGATGCGATAGGCGTCGCTCTCGGCGAGCTCGTCGGCACGGACCAGGTCGGCCAGCACGGCGTCGAGTCCCCGCCGGAAGAGCAGGCTGCCGAGGAGGTAGAGCTCCGGGAGCCCGAAGGCGTCGGAGGAATGCAGCAGCTTGGGGAACGGCACCAGCTCGAGACTCTCCTCGATGAGCCGCCGCGAGAGCGAGCCGGTGTTGTGCACCGCCAGGCCGACGTCCATGAAGACGTGGTCGAAGACCTGAGCCAGGTAAGCAGCATGGCGGTGGAACGGGTAGTTGTGCAGCAGCAGCACCGGTATGCCGTGGGGCTGCGTCGCGCGCAGGAACGGCGTGAGGAGCAGCGGGTCGCACCGGAGCAGGTCGACGTCGTTGTCGCCGTAGCCGACGTGGAACTGCAAGGGCAGGCCCGCGTCGATGGCGGTCCAGGCGAGGGCGCTGATCACGGTGCGGTCGGTGATCCGCCAGGGCTGCCCGTCGTCGGGGCGTGACTTGTGCAGTGCCGTGATGACGTCGATGTCACGAGGGCGTTCGTCGAACAGGTCGAGACCGCATCGGTAGGCGGCGATGCTCTTGGCGCCCACGGCTTCGGACTCGGCCAGTCGCTGCCGGAGGGCGTTGCCGAAGTCGCGCGGCTCGGTGCCGGTCGCCAGCAGGTCCTGGGCTGTCGTCTCGAGTCGCGCGATCTCGTGGGAGCGGACCGCGGGACCGGCGTACGCGGCGACCTCGGCAGGCGAGCAGATGTCGTCGGGCAGGAAGCCGGTGTCGACCAGGAGGGTGTCGATGCCGGCGGCGCCGAGCAGCCGCCGGGCGACCTCGTCGTGACCGAGCGCCTGGCGGCGGCCGAGGTAGGTGTCGGCGTCGGCATGTGGCTCGAGGCCGAGCAGTGGCGCACAGTGACGGAGGACGGCGACGCCGAGCATCGAGTCGAACGGCGATCCCGTCCAGTGTCCGGCGCCCGCCCCCTCGTTCATCAGAGCCTCGAACGCCGGACGGTCGAGGTCGCGCCGCACCAAGCCGTGGCAGTGATGGTCGACGAGCGGCCCCGCGACGTACGGCGTTTCTGGGTCGACACGCGCTCGAGGCCGCAGTCGCACCTCACCACCGTCCTCGTCGGCCTTCTCGAGCGACAGCGACAGCTTCCGGGCGAGTCCCGGCGAGGCGAGCATGACGATCGCGACGAGCAGCACCCACCCGAACGCGACGACCGGGAACCACTGGGCGGGGTTGGCGTCGGGATAGGGGATGACGTTGCGCCAGATCGTGTAGCCGAGCATCACCAGCGCGGCGAGCGGGATGACGACCTCCCACATCGGCACGCTCATCTTGCGGTCGACGAACAGCAGCTTGATGCAGCCGATGGTGGCCAGCACGTAGGCGACGAGCAGGATGAGGGTGCCGATGGTGCCGCTCCACAGGAAGGTGTCGAACGGGTCCGCGCCGAAGAACACCGCACAGACCAGGGCGATCAGCGCGACCACGATGCTGACCACGACCGCCGCCGCGACGGGGGTGTCGTTGCGGCCCGTGCGGCTGATCGCCAGGCCGGGGCTGGCATCGCGTGACACGGCGTACAGGAGGCGGGACGCGCCGACGACGCACGCGAGGCAGCAGGCGAAGGCGCTGACCGCTGCGCCCAGGGTGACCGTCTCGCCGACCCACGAGGCGATGTAGGCCGTGCCGATGTCGCCCATCAGGGCGCTGGACCCCACGAACGCCTCGACGCCCTCGGCGTCGGTGCCGAAGGCCATCATCTCGACGGCCGTCACGAACGTGAAGTAGATGCCGCCGAAGATCGCCGTGCCGAGGATCGCGCGTGGGATGTCGCGGCGCGGGTTGCGGGCCTCCTCGCCGAGGGTGGCCGCGGCCTCGAAGCCCGCGAACGACAACAGGCCGAAGATGATGCCGAGGAACAACGTCGAGGTGTCGGTGCCGGGCTCGACCTTGAAGACGTCGAGGGTGAGCTCGGCTCCGCCGGGGGCGGTGCCGGCCGCCATCTGGATGAAGGCGATCAGCGCGATCACCACGATCAGCAGGACGGTCAGCCCCTCGATCACGAGGAGCATGCTGGTGGCTCTGCGGGCGGGGACGATCGCCAGCCAGAGCACGAGCAGCAGCGCCAGGCCGCCGACGACGAAGCCGGCCCAGCTCGGCTGGTCTGTCCAGATATCGGTGTCGTCGAGGAACTGCGCCCCGAAGACGCCCGTCGCGCTCGCGGTGACGAGTGCGTAGAAGGTGTAGGTGCCGAGCAGGGTCAGGCCGGCCGTGGCGCCCGCGCGCGGGCCGAGGGTCGCGCCGGCGAAGACGTAGACCGAGCCGGCGTGCTGGTAGTACTGGCAGAGCCGCACGAACACGTAGGCGATCAGCAGCACCGCCACGGCCGCCAGGAAGAACGCCAGCGGCGTCGCCCGGCCGACCAGGCCGGCCGTGCCCTGTGGATTGATGTTGGCCGCCATGCTCGGCGCCATCAGGGCGACCGAGATGCCGACGGCCTGCCAGATGGAGAGGCCCCGACGGAGGCCGGTCTGCTCCTGCGAGGTGGATGCCACCGGATCACCTTCCCGAGTCCGTGACCGAGAGTCCACCCGATGCGGACTCCCTACGATGCGAGTGTGGAGCACGTCGCCGACATCGACCAGACCGAACGTGACTCGAGGGCGGTTGCTGCCGCCACGTTGCTCGGGCCACTCTCCGAACGCGGCGTGGTGGGCGTCGCCACGACGTTCGTCGACAACTCGGGGGTCGCCCGGGTCAAGGCGGTGCCGCTGGATCGCCTGCCGCACCTGGCGGCCTGGGGCGTGGGGTCGTCGATCTCCTTCGACAGGTTCCGCTTCGACGACTGGATCGCCGGCGCCGGCGAAGGACGCGAGGCGGTCGGTGACCTGCGGGTGATGCCCGACGTACGCCGCGTGGTCCCGCTCGGCGCCCAACCCGGGTGGGCGTGGGCTCCTGCCGACCGCTACCGGCAGGACGGCACGCCGCACGACCAGTGCGGCCGGCTGCTGCTGGCCTCCCTCGTCGGCTCCTTGGCGGAGCAGGGCATCAGCATGCTGGCCGCGGTCGAGCTCGAGTGGGTGATCAGCCACGACGTCGGTGACGACGGGGATGACGACTTCCGGCCGGCCGCGCGCGGGCCGGCGTACGGGATGACGCGGCTGGTCGACGCCTCCGACTACTCCGCTGACCTGCTGGTCGCACTGGCGGACTCCGGGGTCGTGGTCGAGCAGTTCCACCCGGAGTACGCGCCCGGCCAGCTCGAGCTCTCGGTCGCGGCGGAGGATCCCGTGGCTGCGGCCGACACGTCCGTGCTCGTGCGCACGGTCATCCACGCGGTCGGCGCTCGGCACGGCTTCCGCACGTCGTTCTCGCCGAAGGTCGCGGTGCCGGGCGTGGGCAACGGCGGGCACGTGCACTTCTCGCTGTGGCGTGAGGCTGAGTCCACTGCTGGGAACCTGATGGCGGGCGGACCCGAGGCCCACTTCGGGCTGACGGCAGACGGTGATGCGTTCGCGTCCGGCGTGCTCGCCCACCTGCCGGCGCTGATGGCCGTCGGCGCGCCCGGCGTGACGTCGTACCTGCGGCACGTGCCCTCGCACTGGGCGGGCACCTACGCCTGCTGGGGTCTGGAGAACCGCGAGGCCGCCATCCGGATGGTCACCGGCTCCCCGGGCGCCACCGCCTCAGCCGCGAACGTCGAGGTGAAGTGCTTCGACCTCCACGCCAACCCCTACCTGGTGTTCGCGGGTGTGATCGCGGCTGGGCTCTCCGGTCTCGCTGCCGGCTCGTTGCTGCCCGACCCGGTCGACGTCGACCCGGCGGCGCTGTCCCCCGACGAACTGGCCTCGCGAGGGATCGAGCGGCTGCCGCAGTCGCTGCGCGAGGCGACGGACGCGTTCGCTGCCGACTCGGTCGTGACCGGTGCCTTCGGCGAGCCGCTGTCGGCGTCGATCGTCGCGCTGCGGGAGAGCGAGCTGGAGCTGTTCGACGGCGAGTCCGACGAGACCGTCGCGGCAGCTACGCGCTGGCAGCGCTGACCGCAAAGGGTGGTTTCGAGGCTCGTCGCTGGCGCTCCTCGCACCTCAACCACCGAGCGCGAGGTTCGGTGGTTGAGGTGCGAGCTTGCGAGCCTCGAAACCACTGGTCCGCAGCGGTTATCGGATCAGCACCACCCGCACCTTGCTGGTCGCCTCCAGGGTGCGTGCGGTGCCGTCGACGCGGGCGCGGAGCCTGAGCTTGTCCTGACCTGAGACCTGCACGACGTACGACGCCGCGTAGGTGCCCCGCTGGGAGATGGTCGCCTTGGCCACCGATCGCCACTTGCCGCGGAGGAAGCCCTGGAGGCGCACGGTCTTGCCCTTCTTCCCTGGGTCGACCGTTCCGGTGAGCCGTACGGTCCCACCGGGGCGGACCTCCTTCTTGGAGACCTTGAGCGTCACGCGGGGCTGGGGCAGCACGTCGATGGTGCGCGTGGTGCCGAACCGCGCGCGCTCGTCGGCGGAGGTGGTCCGGTTGCCGGCGTGGTAGACCACCACGAAGCCCTTCTTCTTCACCTCGGGAATGCGTAGCCGGTACCTCCCGCTCGAGCGGGTCGTCGTCTGGCCGATCTCGTCGCACTTCGGGATCGGCGTGGTGCGACGGGTCGCGCAGCGGTAGGCCCGCACCTGCTGACCGCCGAGGCCGGCATCGGTCGCCTGGTCCGTGAGCTCGCCGGTGATCAGGTGGCCCTCCTTCTGCTTGCCGCGCAGCGCGCCCGCGGCGATGGGGACCGCAACCGCGGGACTGCGGGCACCCGCGCTGTCGACGGTGGAGACGAAGGCGGTCACCGGTTCGGCGACCGGGTAGGTGTGCGTCGTCGTGGGGCCGGTGACTGTCTTGGTCCCGTCACCGAAGACCCACTCCAACGAGGCCGTCCGGCCGGGCACCGCGGCGACGGGCGGCACCGTGGCGAAGGTGAACGCTCTCGGTTGACCGGCGACCGGTGCGACCTCGGCAACGGTGGGCGGCACGGGACAGCCCGTGACGGCCTGCTCGAACGGTGCGCTTACGGACTGCGGACCGCGGGCGTTCGCCCTCAGCGTCGTGGTCACCGAGGTGCAGAGCATCGGCTGCCGCACGAAGGAGGTGGGGTTCACCGCACCCGCGGCTGACTCGGTCACGAGGCCGTTCAGGTTCAGCGCGACCGTGTTCATCGAGAACTCGCCCGACGCGTAGGGGAGTACGGGTGCTGCGGTGAACCGCACGTCCATGTTCAGCGACGGGCCTGCGCTCGCCGTCGCGCCGGCGTACGTGACCGGGGCCGTGGTGGCCAGCGGCAGGACGGTCACGCCGTCCACGTAGACGCTCACGTTCGCGGTCATGGCACCGCCGGGACCCACGGTGATGCTCTGGATCCCGAACGTCGCCGGCTTGATCTCGGGTGAGCCCACGATCGGCACGAGCTCGACCGTGGCCGCTGCCGGACCCGGCGGGGCACGACGCCGCATAGCCCGATCCGTCCATGCCTGGCGCGCAGGCGCCCGCGGTCGCCGCGGACCCCGCTACGTAGGCACCGAGCGGCAGGGTTGCCGGGTCCGTGACCGCGAAGGCGTTCGCCGACGAAGACCCGAGCACCGCCCAGACCTTCGCCAGCCAGGTGGCCTTGTTGGTCGCGACCGCGCCCGAGGTGTCGGTGAACCGCAGCGCCAGGTTCGCGGGCTGGCCCGCGGTCGTCGTGGCCTGGGTCGGCGCAAGGGCGTCGTAGATGGCCAGGTCGACGCTCGCGCAGAACTCCCCGGAGCAGGCATCCTGAGGTACGGCTTCGGCAGGCAGGGTGGCGACGGTGGTGGCCGTGAGGGCCAGCAGGGACGTCAGCAGGCCTGCGGCGCGCAAGTTACGGCGGTTCATGGTTCCCCTCCCGAGGACTGAGTCAACACCTTCAACGGCTCGACCGGCGACGGGTCACACGCGGCGCAGCCCGCCGAGGCGCTTGGTGAGGGCCGCGGCCGTCCGTCGTACGGCGTCGGCGAGCTGCTGGGGGTCGCCGTCGGCGTAGGTGAGGGCCAGGCCTGCGACGGGATGCCCGTTGTGGTCGAGCACGGCGGAGGCCACGCTCGCCAGGCCCGGTGTCACCTCACCCTCCTCGGTCGCGAAACCCCGCTGGCGCGTGTCGGCGAGCAGGGTTCGCAGCTGGCTGAGGCTGCGTGGGCCGGTGCCGTGCCGGTCGACGAACGCCTCGGCGTCGGGGTAGAGCGCGCGCACCTGCGCGGCCGGCAACGCCGCGAGGATCGCCCGACCGCTCGCCGTCAGGTGCGCCGGCAGCCGTACGCCGACGTCGGTGACCAGCGGCGGCCGGCCGGGCGCCCGCTCCTCGACGACGTAGAGCACGTCGCGTCCGTGCAGCACCGCGAGGTGGGCGCTCTGGCGCGTGCGGTCGGCCAGGTCGGCGAGCTGTCGCCGGGCGATGCGCTGCAGCGGCTCCTGTCGCGTGTAGCCGCTGCCCACCTCGAACGCCGCCACCCCCAGCCCCCAGCGGTGCTCGTCGGCCAGGTGGACCACGAACCCCTCCTCGGCCATCGCGGTCAGCAGGTGGTACGCCGTGCTCCTCGGCAGCCCGCACGCCCGCATGATCCGGTCGATCGAGGTCGGCTCGGGCTGGCTGGCCAGGAACCGCAGCACGCGCAACGCCTTGGTTGCCGCAGGTACCTGGCCCATCGGCCCTCCTTTCGTCGGGGTGGTTTCGAGGCTCGGGCCTGGCGGCCCTCACGACTCAACCACCGAGAGGTTCGGTGGTCGGGTGCGAGGCAGCGCCAGCGACGCCTTCCTCGAAACCACGTGGTGTCAGTCTCGCATCCGAGACGACTCCGGCGCTTCCCCCCTGCCGCCCGAACCCCGCGCAGGAGTTGCATGGGACCCATGACGGTGCAGGTGGACGTGGGGCCGATGTCGATCGAGGACGTGGTGGCCGTGGCTCGCGACGGCGCGCCGGTGGCGCTGACCGACGACGCGGTCGCGGCGATCGAGCGGGCCCGCGACGTGGTGGAGAAGCTGGCGGCGGCGACCGACCCGGCGTACGGCATCTCGACGGGCTTCGGCGCGCTGGCCACCCGCCACATCCCGGCCGAGATGCGCGAGCAGCTGCAGCGGTCGCTGGTGCGTTCGCACGCCGCTGGCTCGGGTCCCGAGGTCGAGCGCGAGGTGGTCCGCGCACTCATGCTGCTGCGGCTCTCGACCCTGGCCACCGGACACACCGGCATCCGCCGCGAGACCGCCGAGCTGATGGCTGGGTTGCTGTCGGCGGGGATCACGCCGATCGTGCGCGAGTACGGGTCGCTGGGCTGCTCGGGCGACCTCGCCCCGTTGTCGCACTGCGCGCTGGCGCTGATGGGCGAAGGCGAAGTGCGCGACGCCGACGGCACGCTGATGCCAGCGGCCGACGCGCTCGCCGCGGCGGGCTGACGCCGGTCGAGCTCAAGGCCAAGGAGGGCCTGGCCCTCATCAACGGCACCGACGGCATGCTCGGCATGCTCGTCCTGGCGATCACCGACCTGCGGATGCTGCTGCGTACGGCGGACATCGCGGCCGCGATGAGCGTCGAGGCGCAGATGGGCACCGACCGGGTCTTCGCCGCCGAGCTCCAGGAGCTCCGGCCCCAGGTCGGCCAAGGCCTCTCGGCCGCCAACCTCCGCGCCGTGCTCGCGGGGTCGGGTGTGATGGCCAGCCACCGCGAGGACATGTTCCACCGGGTGCAGGACGCGTACTCGCTGCGCTGCTCACCGCAGGTGCACGGCGCCGCCCGCGACACCGTCGAGCACGCCGCTCGGTGGCCTCCCGCGAGCTGGCCTCGGCGGTCGACAACCCGGTGGTCGTCGGCGACGAGGTCCGCAGCAACGGCAACTTCCACGGGGCGCCGGTCGCCTACGTGCTCGACTTCCTCGCGATCGTCGCGGCCGATGTTGCCTCGATCAGCGAACGCAGGTCCGACCGTTTCCTCGACAAGGCACGCAACCACGACCTGCCGCCGTTCCTGGCCGACGACCCCGGCGTCGACAGCGGCCACATGATCGCGCAGTACACCCAAGCCGCCATCGTCTCGGAGATGAAGCGGCTGGCCGTCCCGGCGTCCGTCGACTCGATCCCGTCCTCGGCCATGCAGGAGGACCACGTGTCGATGGGCTGGAACGCCGCCCGCAAGCTGCGCCGTTCCGTCGACGGCCTGTCCCGCGTCGTCGCGATCGAGCTGCTGACCGCGGCCCGCGCGCTCGACCTCCGCCGGCCGCTCGAACCCGCCGCCGGCACCGGCGCCGTGGTCGACCTGCTGCGCGCCAACGGCGTCCAGGGTCCTGGCCCCGACCGCTACCTGTCCCCGGAGATCGAGGCAACGGTCTCCCTCGTCCAGTCCGGCGCGGTGCTCGCCGCCGTCGAAGTGAAGATCGGAGAACTCCAGTGACTCAGTCAACGAATGCAGGCTCCCCATCCACGCCGCCCACGGCACCGAGCTGACCGCGAAGTCCTGGCAGACCGAGGCACCGCTGCGGATGCTGATGAACAACCTCGACCCCGAGGTGGCCGAGCGCCCTGAGGACCTCGTCGTGTACGGCGGGACGGGCAAGGCCGCCCGTAGCTGGCCGGCGTACGACGCGATCGTCCGCTCCCTGCGCGACCTCGAGGACGACGAGACCCTGCTCGTGCAGTCGGGCAAGCCGGTCGGCGTGATGCGCACCCACGAGTGGGCACCGCGCGTGCTGATCGCGAACTCCAACCTGGTCGGGGACTGGGCCAACTGGGAGGAGTTCAGGAGGCTCGAGGACCTCGGGCTGACCATGTACGGCCAGATGACCGCTGGCTCCTGGATCTACATCGGCACGCAGGGGATCCTGCAGGGCACGTTCGAGACGTTCGCGGCGGTCGCCGACAAGCACTTCGGCGGCACGCTTGCCGGCACCATCACCCTGACCGCCGGCCTCGGCGGGATGGGCGGCGCGCAGCCGCTGGCCGTGACCATGAACGACGGCGTCGCGATCTGCGTCGACGTCGACCAGTCCCGGATCACCCGGCGCATCGAGCACCGCTACCTCGACGAGCAGGCCGACTCCCTCGAGGACGCCGTGGCCCGCGCGATCGCCGCCCGCGACGAGCGGCGGCCGCTGTCGATCGGCGTGCTCGGCAACGCGGCCGAGCTGTTCCCGAAGCTGCTGGAGCTGAAGGCGCCGATCGACATCGTCACGGACCAGACCTCGGCCCACGACCCGCTGTCCTACCTGCCCGTCGGCGTCGCCTTCGACGACTGGCGCGACGCGGCCGACCGCGACCCGGCCGGCTTCACCAAGGACGCCCAGGCGTCGATGGCCGCACACGTGCGCGCGATGGTGGAGTTCCAGGACGCGGGCGCCGAGGTGTTCGACTACGGCAACTCGATCCGCGACGAGGCCCGCAAGGGTGGCTACGACCGGGCGTTCGAGTTCCCGGGATTCGTGCCGGCGTACATCCGGCCGCTCTTCTGCGAGGGCAAGGGACCGTTCCGCTGGGCCGCACTGTCCGGCGACCCGGCCGACATCGCCGCGACCGACCGGGCGATCCTCGAGCTGTTCCCCGACAACGAGCGGCTGCACAAGTGGATCACCATGGCCGGCGAGCGGGTGCACTACCAGGGGCTGCCGGCGCGGATCTGCTGGCTGGGGTACGGCGAACGGCACCTGGCCGGCCTGAAGTTCAACGAGATGGTGGCGTCCGGTGAGCTCAAGGCGCCGATCGTGATCGGCCGCGACCACCTCGACTGCGGCTCGGTCGCCTCGCCCTACCGCGAGACCGAGTCGATGCTCGACGGCTCCGACGCGATCGCCGACTGGGCGATCCTCAACGCGCTGGTCAACACCGCGTCCGGCGCCACGTGGGTGTCCTTCCACCACGGTGGCGGCGTGGGCATGGGCCGCTCGCTGCACGCCGGTCAGGTGTGCGTCGCCGACGGCACCGACCTGGCCGCCCAGAAGATCGAGCGGGTGCTGACCAACGACCCCGGCATGGGCGTGATCCGCCACGTCGACGCAGGCTACGACCGCGCCGTCGAGGTGGCCGCCGAACGCGGCGTACGCGTGCCGATGACTCGCGACTGACGGTTCGCGGGAAGTCGCCGTCAGTGACGCAAAGCACCACGAGGGCTGATCCCCCAGGTGCTTTCCGTCACGGACGGCGAGGGTCGGGCGCGCGTCAGGTCGAGTCGGGGCGGTGCTTGTACTGGTGGGTGTGGACCTGGTCGTCCGGGTCGGTGTCAGAGGCGTCGTCGTCGAGCGGTCGGCCGGTGACGTCGGTCGCAGTGCGGTCGTCAGCGTCGGCGGGGTCGGCGTACGTCGTCCCGCCGCCGGTCTCGGGCGCGGTCGTTGTCGGGGCGTCCGGGCGGTAGTCCTCGGCGCGGGTGTCGACGTCGGGGTCGACCTGGTCGGCCGTGCGGACCCGGTCCTCGACGCGGGCCTCCTCGACGTGCACACCCTGCTGGGCCTGGGCAGCGTCGTGCTCGGCCCGGGCGGCCTCGGCGCGTGCCACCTCGGCGCGTGCGGCAGCTTCCTCGGCCTCGCGTCGCGACGCCTCGACGGAGGCCGTCGACTGGGCGGCCTCCTCGCGCAGCTCCGTCGCCTCCTCACGCTTGGCCTCGGTACGGCGGTTGCTCATCAGTGCGTAGGCGGCCGCGGCCGCCAGCGCGCCGATCACGACGATCAGGATCAGCCAGCCAAGGATGCCCATGGTGCCCCCCGGCCCGGCCGACCGTTGCATGACTTCGGGTCCCCATCCACCAGAACCAGACGAAGGGGGACGCAGTCCAGCTGACCGACCCGGGCGGGTCGTGCCGTCCTACAGGTCTGGAGGTCGGCGCGTCGCGGGCATCCGCCAGCGGCGGAGGTTCTGGAAGAGCTCGGCCTGCTCGACGGCGTCGTCGAGGGCGTGATGGGTGTGCGGTCGCTGGGGAACCAGCTCGGCGGGGAGCTTCTCCTTGCCCAGCTCGTCGAGCACGCGGTGAGTGCCGACGTACACCATCGTCTTCATGTCGAGCGCCGAGCCGAACTGGAAGGGCGAGCCGATCTCGGAGAAGGTGTGGAAGTACCACTGCAGGAACATCCAGTCGTAGCCCATCGGCCAGCCCACGAAGACCGGACGCCGCCCGTCGGCCAGGTCGAGGACCCACCGCGCCGCCTCGGTCATGGCCATGGCCGGGTCGGCGCCCTCGGTCTTGAGCAGCTCGCGGTCGAGGCCCGTCCCCGCGATGGCGTCGAGGGCGCCCTGGTCGAACTCTTCGGAGATCGGCTTGAGCTCGCGGTAGAAGCGGGCCGACTCCGGCTGGATCGGACGGAAGTTACCGCCGGCGTCCTGCTCGCCGGCGATGCACATGCCGATCGCGAGCATCGAGTAGCGCCCCGGGATCGGGCCGTCTGCCTCGATGTCGGCGGAGATGTAGGCGTCGGTGCGGACCGGCGGCGTGGTCTCGACCTCGTCGGCGGCCTCGTCCTCGGAGGTGGTGGTCACTGCTGTCTCATCTCTGGGGTCCGGCCGCTTCCTTGAGAACCAGGTCATAGACCGACTTCAACCCCGGCGACTCCGAGATCTTCTGCTGGAAGTAGCCGCTGACCTGGGTGTTGGACGCCCCGGCGATGCGGTCGGCGGCCGCGAGCAGCTCGTCCTCGTCCATCTCGGGGAGGCGGCGTACCAGGCCGATGATCTCGTCGCGGTCCTCGCCGGTGTAGCAGTCGGCGATGGTGCCTTCGAGAGCTGCGAGCTGCGCGACGATCGTCTCGCGGTCGAGCCTGTCGGCCCGGATGGCCTGGCTGAGGGCGTGCATGGTCCCGCCCACCTGGTAGAGCCGGGCCGGCGGGTCGTCGAAGAGCTGCCTCAGGTACGACGCGTCGGCGTCGCGGCGCAGGATGCGGGTGATGTTGTAGAGCCGCTTGGCGACCTTGCCGTAGTTCTCGTGCCCCTCGGCCGAGTACCTGGCGATCTCGCCGCCGATCTGGTCGAGGTAGTTCTCGAGCCCGTCGGGTGAGACGTGCTGCACCAGCCGCTCGATGTCGACCTTGCTGTCGGGGTCGAGGTAGACCTCCTGGTAGAAGCTGTCGAGCACGCCGTCGAGAGCGATCACCGTCCCGTCGGGCGCCTCCCAGGTCGCGTCGATGACCTTGGACACCGGCACCACGCGGTCGCGGTCGCGGTCGGCGAAGACCCAGTCCAGCTTGACGAACCCGGGGTCCATCGCGACCTCGTGCATGCGCAGGCGCTGGGTCTCACCGGTCGCGTCGACGACCCTGACGACGCGCACGTCGATCTCGGCCAGCCCCCAGCTGATCGGGGAGCCTTGGGACACCGGCTCCTCGTGCCGGCTGAACGCCGAGGGGTACAGGCCCAGCTTCATCTCCACGAACTGCAGGTTCGGGTTGGTGAAGGTCCGCGCGACGCTCTCGATCATGGTCGCGGCGAGCACCTCGACGGCGTCCTCGCGCGTCGGCGCGACGATGTGCACGCGTTCGAAGAAGTCGCAGTCGCCAGGGAAGAGCTGGAACTTCGACTGCGCGGCACTGCCTGCGAGCGCCATGGCGCTACGGACACCTTCGCGCCCCGCCTGGGTGCGGATCATGTCCGCGATCACGCGCAGGGACTCGACACCGGCCGCATCGAAGTCGCCGACGACGTCGTCCAGCCCGAAGACCCCACCACGCTGGACGAACCGCTCCTGCTCGTGCATGGGGCCATCCTCGCCGATGGAGCCTGGGCGCACGGGAGATTCGGGCGCGCGCGCGGCGGCGTTCGTCTCTACGATGTGGCATCGGGAGCATCGGGGGAGGGCACGGCATGGACATCAACCAGTTCTACGCGCTCTTCTCGGCGACGTGCTTCACGCTGCTCGGCCTCTGGTGGAACGTCCTGCAGCTCAACTCCGCCTGGATCGGCGACGAGGACGAGCGTCGAGCGGTGGGCGGGGTCTACCTGACCTTCCTGCTGCCGGCCGCGATGGGCCTCTTCGCCCAGGTCGGCGGGGCGGAGACTCCGATGATCTGGCGGGTCAGCTTCGTCGGAGTGGCGATCGTCGGCTGCATCTCGACGCTCCGGCTGCTGAGGGTGCTGCGCACCGCGAGCGACAAGCGGCCGCGGGCCAAGTACCTCGCGACCCTGGTCATCTACGTGATGATCGCGGTCACCGGCGCCTACCCCGAGGTCGCTGGGCCGCTCGGCCTCAAGCCCATCCAGACTGAGGCGTTCCTGCTCATCCTGCTGGTGCTCGTGGGCCACGGGCTGGTGTGGGACTTCATGGTGCGCCGGCCTCCAGGCGGCGAGCACGTGCGGGGCCACGAGGGGTGACCCCCGACAGGCTCGCTGTCCTCGCCCGCGTGGCCGACGCGCTGCCCGACCTCGACCGGCCGCTGCTGGTGGCTGTCGACGGTGGCGACGGTGCGGGGAAGACATGGTTCGCCAACGACCTTGCGACGGTGCTGGCGGCGCGCGACCGGGTCGTCGTTCGCGCTTCAGTGGACGACTTCCACCACCCACGTGCTCACCGGCACGATCTCGGGCGTACCGGCGAGACGGTCTGGTCGAGGTCCTTCGACTACCTCGCCCTGCGCCGTCACCTGCTGGACCCGTGGTGCGCCGGCGCCGGGTCGCCGTACCGCTGCCGTCACCATGACCTGGCCGCGGATGCCCACCTCGACGAGCCCACGGACGCGGTGCCGGAGCATGGCGTGCTCGTCGTCGACGCCGTGTTCGCCCAGCGCGAGGAGCTGCGCGGATGCTGGGACCTGGTGGTGTGGCTGCAGGTGGGTGACGAGGAGCGGGTACGACGGATGGCCGGCCGCGACGGCGTACCTGCCGATGTTTCGCACCCCGACCAGCGCCGCTACCTCGATGCCCAGCGGATCTACCGCGACGCCGCCGATCCCCTGGGCTCGGCCGACCTCGTCGTCGACAACACCGACCCGGCGCAGCCCTTCCTGGCCACCGGGCAGTCGGCTCCTCCCGGATGGCGCCGCGTCGGCGACCTCGTCGAGCGCTCGCTCGTCACCGATGCCGGCACCGCTGAGGCCATCAATCGGCTGCTGGGCTCTGACGGTTGAGGGTCGGCTCGCGTCAGCCGGCGGCCTTCTCGACCAGACGCGCGATCGCGCGCTCCTCGGCGTCGGACAGCTCGGTGATGGCGAACACCGTCGGCCACATCGTCCCGTCGTCCAGGTTCGCCTCGGCCTCGAAACCGAACTGGGCGTAGCGGGTCTTGAACTTCGAGGCGGCCTTGAAGTAGCACACGACCTTGCCGTCGGCGGCGTAGGCGGGCATCCCGTACCAGGTCTTCGGCGCCAGGCCGGGCGCCGCCTCGGTGACGAGCTCGTGCACCCTCGCGGCCAGCTTCCTGTCGCCGGGGGGAAGGGCGGCGATGGCGTCGAGGCAGGCCTGCGCCTCGGCGGAGGCCTTGCCCGTCGACCGGCCGCCGGTGCGGACCTCGGCGGCCCGCGCCTGCATCGCCGCTCGCTCCTCGCTGGAGAAGCCACCGGTAGTGCTCTTCTTGGTGCCCGACTTGGTGCCCGTCTCAGTGCTGGTCTTCGTGGTCGGCTTGGTCTTCCGTGTAGTGGTCATGACCGGTTGACGAAGCACGCGCTCCCGATGTGACCGGTTGACATGTGACCATTCGGTCACCTATCGTCGCCAGGGTGAGCGACGACGACCGCGTCTTCAAGGCGCTCGCCGACCCGACCCGGAGGCTCCTGCTCGACCGGCTCTACGAGCGCGACGGGCGCACCCTCACCGACCTCGAGTCGCAGGTGGAGATGACGCGCTTCGGCGTGATGAAACACCTGCGGGCCCTCGAAGAGGCGGGACTCGTCGTCACCAGGAAGTCGGGCAGGGAGAAGCTCCACTTCCTCAATCCCGTGCCGATCCGGTTGGTCCACGACCGCTGGATCGACAAGTACACCGAGCGCCAGGTGTCGGCGCTCACCGAGCTCAAGCGGAAGCTGGAGGAAACAGCATGACCACCACCGAGGTGCAGACCACGCAGGTCTACCGCATCGTCATCAAGGCCACGCCCGAGGCGATCTGGGAGGCGATCACCACCCCGGAGTTCACCGCCCGCTTCTTCTTCGGCGCCCGCCACACCGTCACCGCCGACCGCTACCTGTCGCTGAGCCCCGACGGCGACGTGTGGGCCGACGAGAGCGTCGACGAGTTCGATCCGCCGCGCCGGCTCGTGCACGGCTGGAGCTCGAGGTACGACGACGAGCTGGCCGCCGAGGCCCCGAGCCGCGTGACGTGGGAGATCGAGCCGCAGGACGACGGGACCTGCGTGCTCACCCTCGTCCACGACCGGCTGGAGGGTGCCCTCAAGACCGCTGCTTCGGTCGCCGGCGGCTGGATGACCGTCCTGGGCCGCCTCAAGACACTGCTCGAGACGGGCGAACCCCTTGCCTGACATGCAGTTCGACGAGTTCTCGGTCTCGCTCCTCGTCAGCGGCCCGACGCCCAACAACGACCTCTTGCAGGACGCGCACCTCGCCCACCTCGCCCACCTCCACGAGTCGGGCGTGCTGCTGGCCGGGGGTCCGCTGCGCGACCCGGCGGGCGAGCTGCGTGGGCTGAGCATCCTCAACGTCCCGGTCGACGAGGCCCGCCGGCTCAAGGAGGCGGACGAGGCAGTGCGGGCGGGTGTCTTCTCGGTCCGGGTGATGCCCTGGATGATCCCGGCCGGGGCCGTGTCGTTCTCCCGGACCTTCTTCCCGCGCTCGATCCGCGACGTCACGGGGAGCTGACTGCCTGCGCGGCGGCCCTCAAGGTGACGCGACGAGGGCGCCGTGCTCGTCGAGCGCGACCGGGATGGGGTCGGCGATGTGGAAGTTGAGCTCCCCTCGAGGCTCGGTGTTGCGGAACCCGACGAGCGCCCACGAGCCGTCGCGCTGCCGGACCAGCGGGGCGGCGAAGAGGTCGGGCTCAGCGGTGAACGGACGGGCCAGGCCGATGTCCCACGGGCCGAGGGCCGACGTACCCGGTACCGACCAGGTGCAGTAGTCGCCCGTGGCCGCGCGGCGTTCGGCCGTCATCTCCTGCGGGTGACAGGTGAACATCAGCACCCACCGGCCGTCGATCTCCTTGACCTGCGCGACCTCGAGCTGGCCGAAGCCGAAGCCGCCGTCGCACACGGGCGGGCCGAGCTCCCAGGCACGGAGGTCGTCGGAGCGTGCGTGGGCGAGCACGCCGTCGTCGTTCGGGCCGTGTCCGAGGCCGCGGGCCGAGATCAGCATGTGCCAGCCGTCGCCGGCGGGGTCGCGGAAGACCTGGGGGTCTCTCCAGGTCTCGCTGGCGGTGGTGTCCTCCGGGAGGGTCTTGTACCAGCGCGCGTCCGCCGTCAGCAGCGGTGAGTCGCCGACCTTGCGCCAGCTGACAAGGTCCTCGGACTCCGCGAGCCCGATCCGTTGGTCGCGCACGCCGTACCCGTTGGTGTTGGTCGCCGTGTAGTACATCCGCCACACACCGTCGTCGCCGCGGACGGTCGAGCCGGTCCAGATCGACAGGTCGTCCCAGCCGCCCGTGGTCGGACCCAGCGCGTCGGGCAGCACCTCCCACTCGACCAGGTCGGCGGAGCGGGCATGGCCGACGGTGGCGTTCAGGTGGCGCAGGGCTACGTCACCGAGCGACTGCGGCGCTTGCAGGTAGAAGAGGTGGTAGTCGTCACCGTCATCGGCGATCCAGCTGTCCCAGATCCAGTGGGTGTCGCTGATGAGCACGCGCCACCCTAGGGCATGCGCTCGCCCTGTGCGCGCCGCCCTGTCGGCGCCTGCCGCCGCGACCGCACTGGTTGTCCGACAATCTTCACTGTCGTGGACGTGAGCTTGATCGGAGTTCCCACCGACGTCGGCGCCAGCGTGGTCGGCTGCCGCCTCGGACCGGGCGCCTTGCGACTGGCAGGGATCCAAGAAGCACTCGAACGCTTCGGCGCGACGGTCAAGGACTGCGGTGACGTGTCGGGGCCGGTGAACCCGATGGCCCCGCCGGTCGACGGCTACCGGCACCTGCCCGAGGTGGTCAAGTGGAACGAGGCGCTGTTCGACGCGGTGTACGGCGAGGTGTCCACGGGCCGGATGCCGATCATGCTGGGCGGTGACCACTGTCTCGCCATCGGCTCGGTGAGTGCCGTGGCGCGGCACTGCCGCGAGCAGGGCCGTCCGATGCGGCTGCTGTGGTTCGACGCGCACGCCGACTACAACACGGCCTCGATCACCCCCTCCGGCAACATGCACGGCATGCCGGTGGCTGTGCTCACCGGCCACGGACCGCCGGAGCTCGTGGAGCTCTCGGGCGCGGTGCCGGCGCTCGACCCGCACGACGTGCGTCAGATCGGTCTCCGCGACGTCGACCTGAGCGAGAAGCGTCTGCTGCACGAGCAGCAGATCGAGGTCTTCGACATGCGCTACCTCGATGAGGTGGGGGTGCGCGAGGCGATGCGGATGGCTCTCGACGACCTCGCCCCCGACACCCATGTGCACGTCAGCCTCGACCTCGACTTCCTCGACGACTCGATCGCGCCGGTGTCGGCACGCCCGTGCGCGGTGGACCCACCTACCGCGAAGCCCATCTCTGCATGGAGATGATCGCCGACACCGGACACCTCGGCAGCCTCGACCTCGTCGAGCTCAACCCCGCCCTCGACGTCAGGAGCGAGACCGCGAGGCTGGCCGTCGACCTCGTCGAGAGCCTGTTCGGCAAGAGCACGCTGCTGCGCGTGCACGACCAGTTCGGTGGTTGAGGTGTGAGGGCCGCCTGGGGCTCCTCGCACCTCGACGACCGCCGAAACGTGAGAGCCCGCAGGTGTGGTCGTTTTGGAGGGGCGTCGCTAGCGCTCCTCGCACCTCAACCACCGAGGGC